>SIHQ01000003.1 GCA_004762125.1 Oceanospirillales bacterium
CGTCCGCCGCTCGTCAGCAACTAGCAAGCTAGTTCTGTTACCGCTCGACTTGCATGTGTTAGGCCTGCCGCCAGCGTTCAATCTGAGCCATGATCAAACTCTTCAGTTTAAATCGGTTTGCTTCATATCCATTCCGAAGAACGAACAATCAGCTGCTCAATGTTTGCTATTAAACGTACATGAATTTTGTTCAAGTATGTTCGCCTGCTTGATTAAGCATCTTAAGTCTTTCTAGCCGAAGCTAGTTAACCGATGCAATCACACAAGCGCCCACACGAATTGTCTGATAAGTTTTTAAAGAACGTTTCAAGCCAGAAGGACTTGAAGTCGCTAACTGCGTTCAACCTAGTGGTTGGTGCCGATCAGCGAGGCCGCTATATTACCGCGACCGTTTTTGTTGTCAACCGTTTGTTTTTCGAAGCGTTTCAAACATCCTATAAAGAAGGTTTAAAACATTTTGAAAAACCAGATGGCTAATCAACCCGCTGAGCTTCGTTGCTTCTTTCGAAGTAACTTTACTTGGTCAGCGGAGGCGCATTCTACCGTGACAGCCGTTGTTGTCAATTGCTTTCTTTCTGAAGAATCGAAAGCAATGAAACAGGCTGACTGGCTTCCGGTTAAGGAATAATGTGCCGGACAACGGAGCCGTATTTTACACATTTGAATGGTATTGCCAACCCTGTTTACTTACTTATTTGTCGTTTATCGATGACATCACAAAAGAGCGCTGACAAAGCACCACCTTACCTATCGGAAACAAACGAGCCATTCTATTAAAAGCATCTCTGTCGAGCATTGCTAGTCAGAGAACTATTCAAACGCCGTACTTTTGAAACTGTATCTTTCAGCTATTGGCTGTCGCCATAATTCAAGAGCAGGATAACTACCTTCTATATACAGTTCCGGCAACCTGAACCTAAGGTACTCCAATGCCACTGCAAGCATGACGCCCCCCAAATGCAGCTCATCCATGAAAGTATGATTAATAGAATCATCAAGCTGTTTCAACGTGCGTTTTATAGCGGCTATTCGCCGCGTTGTCAGAACCGACTGATTTGACTGCTTACTCAAATACTTTTTTGAAATGACCAAAGCAAAAGCAGCTTCCATAATACCCTGCCCTAAACCAGTTAAATGCAATGCTTCTTCTGCATAGCTTTCAGGTCTTAACGGTGTACTGCTGCCTATGCTACTCAGGTGTTGAACAATTAAGAGAGTTTCACAAATAGGTATTTGAGTATCCGTAACCAGTATTGGCACTCGACCTAGAGGATTGACCGAGAGTAGCTCTTCTTCATCTTTCCATGGGTCTGACCAACAAAGCTCTACTTTCTCTTCCAGCTCTTTTTCAATAATCAGGATACGTACGGCACGAGCAAAGGGAGATGTTTTATTTAAGAACAGTTTCATTGATGACCTTCTAACTTCATTTACTGTAATGCGACTCATCAGTTCTATAATAACCACTGAAAGCAATACACCCGGCACCGATCAGTAACGAGCTGCACCCCAGTAAAAATAAATGATGATAGCCACCCCAGTACTCATACAGAGCAGCCATGCCATAACCGGAAACAGCCTGAGCCAATGCAAAGACGGCCGTTGCCAGCCCCCAGAAGCGTTTGTGATGATGAGGTCCGACTAATTCGGAAATTCGTGCAGATGTTAGAGCAACTAGGCCAGGCACCAGAGCACCAACAAGAAATGAAGATAATGTTCTACTGAAAAAATCGACAGAGAAAAGAGGAATACCAATAGCAACAGCTTTCAACAAAAAGCCCAGCAAAAGACCTCGATGACAGCCTATGTACCGTATGGCATACCTCGTCATCAATGGGCCACAAACTGCACCAACACCAAAAACAGCCCATTGGAACGACGCCACCATGACGCCGAGCCCTTGCTCTCTGGCCAGATAATCCACCCAGAAAACCGTATGAGGTACAAAACCCAAAGCATCCAACGCGTAGGCAGCAATAATAAGCAGCAGCAGTACTCCCTTACCCACGACCTCTGGTGCCGAACTGTTCGGTGATTCTGTTTTCGACGACGCTGACGATTTCAATCTGTGAGTACAATATTCAGACACCAGCGCCGCCAGTACAGTAAGCCCTGCAAGAGCCAGCCAGGTTACTCCAAGGCTAATTTTCAAAAACAATGGAATGATCAGGGCAGACATCACTGCACCTATTCCTATCCCTGTAAAAACCAGAGTCGTAACACCGGCTTGTCTGTCTCTTGGTACAAACGACATAACAGCACTGGGAGCAAGCACCATCAAAATGGCTCCTGTAACACCAGCGAGAAATCTCCAGAGAAAGAACCAGTCAAATGAAACCGGCTGGGAACAGAGAACAAAACTGGCAAAGATGCTGATGAAACAAGCTCTTAATAGCCACTTCATTTCAAATCGTTCAGATAACCAGTGAGCTGACAGCGCCCCAATGAAGTAGCCCAATAAATTAGCGGCCCCCAAATAGGCAAGCTGATTACTTTCAAACCAGCCCTGCTCTGCCATTTCGGGAATTAAAGGTGTATAGGCAAATCTTGCAAGACCAATACCAACGAACGTTGCCATCAATCCAACTAATAATGCTGGTAGTTCATTTATCTTGATCATTAAGAGGGGTCCCTGGCAGATGCCAATATCACTCTTCTCATACGGTCTGACTTGTTGTTTTTAACCGTACAAGAAGAAGTATAAAAGATAGCGTCGGCAGGAAATAATAGGAACTGATTTATAAAGATACTGACAATCACTCAAAATGATTACTTTTGGTACTATCGGATTTTCTTATTCAACTCGGATTTTTAATTGTCGTAAAAGAAAGCAGGCATACCTTCAATGTTGCCTTTTTATTGATTGGTAAAAACTATCAACCGACCTTTCTTACCTGTACTAGACTTTACCAGCCATAGTGGCTAGCTGTTACTACACATCAGATTATAAAAATCATAAAACCTGAAAACGAGTGCCGTATAAAGTGATGCAAAGAAAATCAGTTTTCAATCTATTGAGAGGTTTTTTACTTGCTCTGACTCTCATCCTCAGCACTGTTGCTTATCCTCAAGAAGAAAATGAGCATTCATATTCTTCTATTTATTTCCAACAAGCAGCTTCATTACTATTAAACAGCTCTCCACATTTCATCCATAACTGGTTAATGGCTATTTCATTTTCTCGTGTATTTTTGAGTCAAAGGAATGCAACTCCCTCGTGTATCCGGTACTGGCACGGAGACATCCCTCTTGACCAAGCGCTAGATCAACTACCAGAGCATTGCCGTCTCATTGTCCCACCGGGAGTAACCCGCTTGGAGGTAACCGCTATCTTTCGAGAAGGGCAATCTATAGAGGTAGAGAAAGAAACAGGTTCTGAACTACTGATATCAGCGAAATACTCTTACCACTTGCTCGATAATGGTTATGTTTTTAAATCAGCCAATCAGCTCAAAACGTTTCTAAGTCATTCAGGTCAAGGTACCTTACAAGTACTTCCCCCATTCGACTCAGCAGCCTTTCTTATCAGCGGGAATCATGTATCCATCGATTCACACATTGAAATTATTATACCCGCCAGCTCTATGCCAGGAGATGAACTTTCGAGCGGCCTGATGTTCACAGATTCCAAAGCGTTAGAAACCGTGAGAGGGAGCTCCAGCCTTGTTTTCGAAGAAACCACTACCACTGATAAGCTATATGATCATTTCTTTTTTCCTGACACTTCTCTAAAAGGCGCTATTCAGCACCATGGAGACTCAGCCAAAAAGAACGGGAAAACCAACAATTCATCAAAAGAAAATACAAACGGAACGAGAGATACACACAGAAAAAGAACATCTTCATCTCCCAGTACGTCTGAAAGAAGCTCAGCCAGCGGCGCGGGAGGTGATGGTCGAAAGCCTCCTAATAGCTGGAGCAGCTTGCTTCCAGCGGACTGGGCAGAAATGTTTACTATTTTGGATAAAATCTGGGCTTATCTTTTCAACTCTCTGGGAGGTCAAAATAACTTTTTTGTACTGCATCTGTTAGATGAACTTCAACATCTCCTTGTTAATATGGATAGATCTCAATTGAGCGACAGGCAATATACACAACTGACAAGAGCCATTCACGACGCACTTAGAAATCATCTAAGCATCAAAGAATGTGCCCCCTGCTCTCAACCAACTGACTTTCGTACTCACTATTACAAAAACCTCACAGGTTCAGCTTCATCCGCTGGTAAAAATATTGATGGCGACTTCATACAACGTTTGATTGCCGATTTTGCTACACATTGTGATCTTCGACAGTTAAGAGCATTAGCATCAGATCGTAGTACTTACTTCTCAAGAGGAACTGTACGCAACTCGTTTCGGGGTACCTTTCAACAAACTCATATCCCTGATTCTGACTCCAAAGAAACCAACTCCGAACACAGGCAACACTCACCCCAGCTTCGTCGTACTTACTCGCAAAGGCCAGCACAAAGACCGCACTTGCTACAACCAGAGTCGCTTCAAGGAAATTCTAATTCCCTTAATTTAGGAGGTGTCCTGCCAGTAAGACAACCATTTTCTCGCAGTAATTCTTTTCATCCACCTACTGGGACTAGAGGAAAGCCATTGCAACTACCTATTGAATCTAGAGGAAGGCCATCTCAACACCTTCGACAATCCATGAGAGCTCAAAGGTCAGACTATTCACAAAAAAGCGTTTCAACAACTGCATCAACTCCATCAGGAACAAGCAAGCTTATCCTTATTCCGAAGGAAACAGCTTTCCCAGAAGCTTCGCCTCAGATGCAACCAGATTTTCTTGATACAACACCAAGATCACGAAGGACGAGAGTTAGCCTCCCCAACACAGAATCTGGATTGCAAAACTCAACGCCTCCAAGCACTGCCGTCGAAGAACCAGAATTGCTCGATCAAATGCCAAAACTGGAGTCCGTTAGCTCTACGAACGCACTTATACTCCCTATCCCCACTCTAAGTGCTGCAGAAGAAGCGGCGGACGAAGCTAAGGCTGCAGAAGAAGCGGCGGACGAAGCTAAGGCAAAGGCAAAGGCTGCAGCATTTTGCACATCTGACGAGGTTACGGATTCTTCAATACACTCTCTGTTTCATGTACTCAGTGAGTGGTTTACACCAAATAGCTCTAGTGACCCATTGAATACAATGACAGTACTTGCCAGTGCTATGGTTGATCAACTTGATTGGAATGACTTAATGGGTATTTATTATCATCTCGAACAAAATCCCTCAACACAACTGCCACAACAGTTTAGGGACATTATTTTGAGAGGAAGGTTACCTCTAGGTGAGGAGTTGGGTAATTACTATAGGCTTCGTGAATCCGATGAGAGAAAGCGTCGTATTTTGGCAATCGAACACTTAATTCATACTTACATGAATATGACACATGGAGAGAATTGGTCTTCTTCCACGTTTAGTACTGGGATCAAAATATGGCTAGCTAGAGCCATTGCTAATGTTCTGGGGGAAAAAAAGACGCAGAGCGTGATAGAGAACATAAAAGAAGCTATCCAAGAACAGGGATAAGGGGCTACCAGATAACTCAACCACACTTCTACCTCTTGATTCTTGCCAACAAAAGAATCGTAATTATACTGCCGTACATAAATGGTTCTGAGTAATCACTCTTCACCAACCAAAGAAAGTGAAGTACCGCCAACCCTGCCACCACATAAACCAGCTTATGAAGCTTGACCCAGTTCTTGCCTAAACGACGCATCATTTTTTTTGTAGATGTGACACCCAGTGCAATTAGAATAAGAACAGCCAGTGCTCCTACTATTATATAGGGACGTTTATAGAGATCTTCTGCCAACGTTCCCCAATCCCAAGCAAGCATGAAAGCCAGATAAGACGTTATATGCAACAGGGCATAGAACAGCGTAAAGAGACCTACCATTCTTCTGAAACGAATAAGCTTGTTCACACCCGTCAGCTTTCGCAAAGGTGAGATGGCCAGCCCACTGCATAAAAAGATCAGAGCCCACTCACCCAATTCACGGGTGAGTGCATTAGCAGGATCAGGCCCCAGATTATTAGTCAGTACTGCCTGAACCAATAACCCCAGAGGAATCAGACAGGCTGGAAATACTACCAGTTTGCTTTTGGCTATCCAGTCCATTTTTTTCATCATCTATTCCTTAGGTGTGTGGACACACTTAATTGAATATCTAACCAGTCATCTTCTCGCCTGTGGCGGGAAGATGACTTTTGAATTCACATACCTGAGAACTTAGAAGAACTTACTCAGGTTCATATCCTTATAAAGGTGAGCGACCTCTTCTTCGTAGCCATTAAACTTTTTAGTTTCGACCTTATTAGGTTCCCAGATAGAGTTTGGTAAGCGACGCTCACTGCTCTGACTCCAGCGAGGATGACTCACTTCCGGATTCACATTGGCATAGAAGCCATACTCGCTCGGTCCCGATTTCACCCAGGTAGTCTTTGGCATAGTTTCAGTAAAACGAATTTTGACAATGGACTTGATGCTCTTAAATCCGTACTTCCATGGCACAACTAGTCTCAGAGGTGCACCATTTTGTGGAGGCAGGGTTTTTCCGTACAAACCCACCGCCATAAACGTTAACGGATTCATGGCCTCATCAATACGCAGACCTTCTACGTACGGGTATTCAATGGCGCTAAAGCTGGAACGCTGCCCGGGCATCTGTTGAGGGTCAAAAAGGGTATGAAACTCAACATATTTTGCTTTCGATGTTGGCTGAAAACGTTTAAGCATATCTGCCAAAGAAAAACCAACCCACGGAACCACCATGGACCAAGCTTCCACACAACGAAGACGATAGATTCTTTCTTCAACATTCTGAGGTTTAAGAATATCTTCCAGTGTGTAAGTACCCGGCTTTTCTACTTCTCCTTCAATGGCAATAGACCATGGATCTGTTTTTAAATTCTGTGCTTTCTTTGCAGGGTCATCCTTACCGTAACCAAACTCATAAAAATTGTTGTAGTTAGTGACGTTGGTATAAGGCGTCAGTTGCTCACTGGTTGTGTAACCACTCTTTTTGTAGGTGGCGACTTTTTCCTTGAGCCAATGAGGCGCTCTCAACTGAGGAACATCGTCGTAACCGGTTTGAATCAGTGAGTCTTTACCCGCCTGAGCGACCGTTTTTGATTCACTGGCATCCGAACAGCCCACCAGCGTCATGCCCATTCCGGCAAAAGCAAACTGACCACTTTTTTTCAAAAAACGTCGGCGGTCGGCGTAGACAGTTTCAGATGTTATTTCACTACTGCGTACATCGCTTTGTTTTCGAGTTTTGATCAGCATGTAAGACTTCCAGAGCATTCATATCATTCTTGTTATCTTCTTACGTTACATCATCCATTGCGGATTCAAAAACGAATGCCTTTTTGTCCAAAGCCTTTAAAGTCGTGTCCTTGAGAAGAATCCCAGCAGGAAACCATATCGAAGCCGTTTGAACCATTACCGAAAAATCTGTAGACTGCCGCCACGACAAATGCTTACAAGGGTTTTATGCTTCCGCAGTTTCTGCAGTTTTTTCAAATCAATTCCCCTTCTACCCAGACTCTGCTGGCACTCTTTCTGCAACATCATTTTCGACCTTTCTAAATGAATATTTTGTTAAACCAGCGATTGGTTTGACTGTTTTTTTCTCATTTAAACGACGTTAATTTGGTGCCCTTGCTTAAGCCTGATCACGGCTATTCAGTTGACGCCTTTTAACACTTTCAGAATTATTGGAGTCATCTGTGTCACTGCCCTGCTATCAGAATTTTGTCGATGGTCAGTATTTAGCCAACGAAAGCGGCGAAACCTTTTCGGTCATCAATCCTGCTACCCGCCAAGTCCAGTACACGGTTGAAGTCGCTGACGATTCTATCCGTCAAGCAGCTATCGCCAGCGCACAAAAAGGATTTCAAGCCTGGTCAAAAATGACGGGGATGGAACGCAGTCGTATTCTGAATCGAGCCGTCAGCCTGTTGCGTGAACGTAATGATGAATTGGCAAAAATTGAAGTTCTAGACACCGGTAAGCCATGGCAGGAAGCCTCCGTTGTTGACGTAGTCACAGGTGCCGACTCCATAGAGTTCTTTGCCGGACTGGCACCCTCCATTGAAGGCAATCAGCAAAGCCTCGGCGACGACTTCTATTACACCCGTCGTGAAGCTCTGGGGGTCTGTGCCGGCATCGGTGCCTGGAACTACCCGTTGCAAATTGCCTGTTGGAAAGCCGCGCCTGCTTTGGCCTGCGGTAACAGCATGATCTTCAAACCTTCCGAAGAAACACCACTGGGTGCACTGAAACTGGCAGAGATTTTTACTGAAGCCGGTTTGCCTGCAGGCGTTTTCAATGTCGTTCAGGGTGATGGCGAAGTAGGCTCATGGCTGACACACCATCCTGACATTGCCAAAGTATCCTTCACCGGTGAAGTCGGCACTGGTAAGAAAGTAATGGCCGCAGCTGCCACCACATTAAAAGACGTCACCATGGAACTGGGTGGCAAATCACCACTGATTATCTTTGATGATGCCGATCTGGATAATGCTATTTCCGGCGCTATGCTCGGCAATTTCTACACTCAGGGCGAAGTGTGCACCAACGGCACACGGGTTTTTGTCCACAAAGCGATCTACCCGGTTTTCATTGAGAAATTGAAGCAGCGTACTGAGAACAATATTGTGTTGGGCGACCCTATGGATCCAGACACGAACATGGGTGCTCTGATTTCTGAAAAGCACCATCAACTGGTTCTCGGCTATATCCAAAAAGGCATCGAAGAAGGTGCAAACTTACTGACTGGTGGTAAAGCGGCTAGCCCTGCTTCAGCACCTGATGGCTTTTTTGTTGAACCCACCGTTTTCATCGATTGCCGTGATGACATGACCATTGCCCGTGAAGAAATCTTCGGGCCAGTGATGGCTGTATTTCCTTTCGAAGATGAAGACGAGGTCATTGCCCGCGCAAACGATACCGATCTGGGTCTTGCCGCTGGTGTATTCACTCAGGACATCACTCGCGCCCACCGGGTTATTCACCAAATTCAGGCTGGAATATGCTGGATCAACAATTACGGTGCATCACCGGCTGAGATGCCAGTGGGTGGTTACAAGCAGTCTGGTATCGGTCGTGAAAACGGTGTCGAGACATTGAAACATTACACCCAGATCAAAGCTGTCTATGTAGGAATGACTCCTCTAGACAGCCCGTTCTAAGAACACACTCAGGAGAAGTACCATGACAGAAACTACCAATAAAGAAGTAAGGTATGACTATGTCGTTGTCGGTGCAGGTTCTGCTGGCTGCGTTCTGGCCAACCGTTTAACGGAAGACGGCAACAGTCAGGTATTACTGATTGAAACCGGTGGCAGTGATAAAAGCATTTTCATACAAATGCCCACCGCACTGTCCATTCCCATGAATACCAAAAAATATGCATGGCAATACGAAACACAGCCTGAGCCCTTTCTGGACAATCGCCGTATGCATTGCCCTCGAGGCAAGGTATTGGGCGGTTCATCGTCAATCAATGGCATGGTGTATGTTCGTGGTCACGCCAAAGATTTTGATGAATGGCAGCAACACGGCGCCTCCGGCTGGGATTACAGCCACTGTCTTCCCTACTTCAAGAAGGCTGAAAGCTGGGCATTTGGTGCTGATGAATATCGTGGCGACACTGGTCCGCTGGGCGTCAATAACGGCAACGAAATGAAAAATCCGCTCTACTCCACCTTTATCAAGGCAGGCGTAGAAGCAGGTTACATGGAAACCAAAGACTACAACGGCTGTCGTCAAGAAGGGTTTGGCCCTATGCACATGACCGTAAAAAATGGTCTGCGCTGGTCCACTTCCAACGCCTATCTTCGCCCCGTTATGAAACGCACTAATCTGACCGTTGTTACTCACGCTCAGGTTCACCGTGTGTTGCTGGATGGAAAACAAGCGACCGGTGTCGAGTACAAACACAAAGGTCAGATCAAACAGGCTCTGGTCAACAAAGAAGTGGTCCTGTCTGCCGGCTCTATTGGTTCACCCCATATTCTCCAACTGTCGGGTATTGGTTCAAAGGATGTACTGGAAAAAGCCGGTATTGAATTGCGCCATGAGCTGCCTGGTGTGGGTGAGAACTTACAAGACCATCTGGAATTCTATTTCCAATTCCGCTGCAAGCAGCCCATTACCTTGAATGGAAAAATCGATCCATTGAGCAAGCTGTTCATCGGTGCTCGCTGGTTCTTCATGAAAGATGGTCTGGGCGCTACCAACCACTTTGAATCTTGTGGCTTTATCCGCTCCAAAGCCAGTGTTGAATGGCCAGATTTGCAGTATCACTTCCTGCCTGCCGCCATGCGATACGACGGTAAGAGTGCCTTTGATGGTCATGGATTCCAGGTACACATTGGTCATAACAAGCCTAAAAGCCGTGGTTCGGTGAGAGCGGTGTCTGCCAGTCCGGATGACCATCCGGAGATTCAGTTTAACTACCTGGCACACGAAGATGATCGCGAAGGTTTCAGACAGTGTGTTCGTCTGACCCGTGAAATTATTAACCAGCCAGCCTTTGATGAATATCGTGGTTCCGAAATTCAGCCAGGCGAGCAGATTCAAACCGACGAAGAGATCGATACCTTCGTTCGTGAATTCGTGGAGAGTGCATACCACCCATCTTGCTCTTGCAAGATGGGCACCGATGACATGGCCGTTGTCGATCCACAAACACGAGTCAGAGGTCTGACAGGGTTACGGGTAGTGGATTCATCCATATTCCCGACCATTCCAAACGGCAACTTGAACTCGCCCACCATTATGGTAGCCGAGCGTGCCGCAGACCTGATTCGGGAGGTAGATATGCTACCTCCGTCTTCTGCCGAAGTGGGTATGGATCCCCAGTGGCAGGAGCAACAGAGAACAGGTACCGCTTTGCGATAAGCAACCAAGCGTACCAACATGACGATTAACTGAGGCACTATCACCACAGGTTTTAACTATCACCAGCGTAAACGATCCGCTGTTTACTCTGGTGATACTTAAGCTCTGCAGAACTGGCAAGTTGCCAGATCGGTGTGCCGTTATCTCAGCCATATAAACGATAATTAAAGGCATAACACTGTGTATAAAAAAATGAATTGGGGGGGCAAGCAATGACCGCTCTTCTCTCCGCAGGTATTTTATTTACCTTTACAGCCATTATTTTTGTCTTGGTTAAATGGGGCAATATGAAGCTGGTTGGTGTGACTCCTGTTCGCACCTTGACCTTTATTGCCATCCTGTTTACCTCCGGACTGGATGTGGGACTGATTATGTTCCCACTGACCGAGTTTGCTGGCTATGCCGATCTTGCTGCCAGCCCGGAATACGCATTCAGTAACCCTCTAGCCATTGAATTTGGTTACTGGGGGTTCCTGATCTGGAGCTTCTACTTCCTGACCTGTTTCTACTTCGTAGCCATTGAGCCTAAAGTAAAATTCTTTGAAATCCCGGTGATCAAGTTCATCAACAATGCAGTCATCATTGGTACCTGTGCCTTTACCGCGTACTTACTGCTCACCAACCTACCTTGGTATCTACCTCAGATAGGCGACGGTGAAACGGTTGTCAGCAGCTTCTACCTGATTGTACTGGCCGTGATTGCTGCATCTGTTTATTCCAGTACCAGCCTTAAGTTCGTTCGCACATTAAGCCTGTCGTCTACCTGGATGTTCCTCGGCCTGATCGCTCTAATGTGGCTGGGTGCTTTCACTGGAGAGAATGGTTCAACGGGTGATTTTGTTGCCACTATTTCATTGATTGGCAACTACTTCGGTAACATTCATTCATTCGTTCTGCCATTGAATGACTACCACGAGTTCTACCTGTTCTGGTGGTTTGCCTGGAGCATCATGATTGGCCAGTTCACTTCACGCTTCGTTGGTGGTTTGAGAACCTGGCAGGTACTGGGTGCCATGTTGGTATTCCCGTCCATCCCTATTGCTACCTGGTTTGCAGTTCTGTACTACTACCATCTGAACAGTCTGGATACGACTGGCTTCTACAGCATTGCCATGGCCGCTGTGGGTATCGTGTTTGTAGTGAACTCTCTCGACTCACTGATTCGCCTTTACACCGATAACCTCAACCTGACTGTTGAACGTGTTGGTAAAGCGAAGTACATCGTAGGCAACCTTGTTGCAATGGTTCTGCTTACTCTGCTGTTCAAGTTTGATTTCTTGCAGATTCAGTGGGTAGGCGCTTTGGTAATTAGTCTGTTCTTCTGCTGCTTGGCGTATATTCTGGCGACCAGCTTCACCAAAGTGAGAGAGATCGACAGCTCTCCTGAAGGTAATGATGTGGACTTCAATAAGATTGACCTAGCGAGATAACGCTATTCAGGATTGATGGACAGTGCGTACTGTCCATCCCTGGACATCGTAGAAAACTGCTCCTGCGTTTTCGACATACCGTCCATCCCTGGACATCGTAGAAAACTGCTCCTGCGTTTTCGACATACCGTCCATCCCTGGACATCGTAGAAAACTGCTCCTGCGTTTTCGACATACCGTCCATCCCTGGACATAAAAAAAGCCTCTGATCTCACGAGAAGAGGCTTTTTTTATGGCACTTTTTAAGAGCTATTCCTAAGAGATTTTATTTTTCAACAGGCTTCTTTCTGGTTCTTTCCATCAAGTACTGAACCGGACCGGAACAGGCATACCCGAGGAAGATCAACATCAATACGCGGGGTGGATCGGTAAAGACAACGGCAAACGCCAGGATCATCACCAGCATAAAGATGAAAGGGACTCGTCCTTTCAGATCGAACTTCTTAAAGCTGTTGTATTTGAAGTTACTGACCATCAGGATTCCGGACAAACCGGTAATAGCAGCACCCAGAATCGCAATCGCCGGGGTATCACCATCGATACCAAAGTCACTCAATGCCCAAACCATACCTGCCACTACTGCCGCAGCTGCAGGACTGGCCAGGCCAGTAAAGAAACGACTATCGGTCACTTCCAACATGGTGTTAAAGCGTGCCAGTCGCAATGCCGCACAGGCTGCGTAGATAAAGGCTACCATCCAGCCAAATTTACCGAGATCATTCAGCGCCCAGCTGTAAGCTATCATGCCCGGAGCCACACCAAAGGTCACCATATCAGCGAGGCTGTCGTACTCTGCACCGAACTTGCTCTGGGTATTAGTCATACGGGCAACACGACCGTCTAACCCATCAAGAATCATGGCAACAAAAATGGCGACACACGCCTGTGTGAAGAAGCCGGCCTGCGCACTGATAATGGCGTAAAAACCACAAAACAGGTTACCGGTAGTGAACAGATTGGGCAGTATATAGATACCTTTATGGCGTACCTTCTTGCCGCCTTCTACCACTTCTTCCTCGAAGTGCTCATCGACGGGAAACATCCCGTCCAGATCATCCGCCTCATTTTCGGGGCGATCTTGCTTATCAGTCATTCTGTAAAGGCCCATCTACAGCAAACAAAAAAATACTTTACCACGAATGGATAAACTGCAGTATGTGCCGAACATCAAAAAACAGTTAGAAGACTGAATGCTCACTCTGGTGAGCGAAGTACCTTAGTGCCTCCATCCCCGGCAGCGAGTTTCCTTTCGCTCCCATAAAACTGATGGCCATGGTGAGGTTGAATACCTTGGAGATACTCCGAATAGAGAACATTTCTGAGGCATCACCGGTGGTAACGTCCCTGCCATCCACAGTGCTGATCGCCGTCCCAGAGCTGTTACGATCAACACCGGCCAATGCCCGAATATAATCTGCCGGTTTTCGCTCAGTGTTTGATCAAACATTGAGCGCACAGATGAGAACCATCGTCGTCTGTTGAGACTAATCAGCAGTCACCTTCACAAACTTCATACATTAGTAGCTTCGATTTTTGACGAAGTGTCCTCATAATGTTCTTTATCAGGAAGAAAAATTAGGGAGCAATAATGTTAAGACTGTTGGGCAATTTTTTATGGTTTATTCTCGGCGGCTTCGTCATGGGGCTGGCCTGGTGGCTTATCGGTATTCTGTGTTTTATCACCATCGTAGGTATTCCCTGGGGAAAAGCTTGTTTCGTAATGGGTCGGTTCTCATTTTTGCCTTTTGGTCAGGAAGCCATCAGCAGAGATGAACTAAAACAGGGAGAAGATATTGGCACCAGTGCTTTTGGCACATTGGGCAATATCATCTGGTTTATATTTGCTGGTCTCTGGTTAGCTATCGGTCACTTGATCGCTGCATTTTTCAGTTTCGTTTCAATTATTGGTATTCCGTTTGGCATTCAACATTTGAAGTTGGCCGGTATCGCTCTGGCTCCTATCGGCAAAACTGTGGTTTCCAAAGAAGTGGCTGAAGCCGCCAGAGTTGCTAATGCCCAGTCAGTTGTCGACAATATGCGCAATAAAGAATAACGATCCGGTACAGGAACCTCTGGAATGAAAAAATCTGGAATGACAAAATTTAGAACCGCACTGGTCTTCGCCATGGCCATGGTTTTGGTTGGCTGCCAAAGCACTTACTACGCGGCAATGGAGAAAGTTGGTGTCCACAAGCGGGACATCATGGTAGACCGAATTGAGAACTCTCAGGAAGCTCAGGAAGAAGCTCAGGAGCAATTCAAGTCTGCTTTGGAGCGTTTCCGCAGTGTCGTTGACTTTGATGGCGGTGACCTCGAAGCCATCTACGACCAACTGAACTCTGAATACGAGGACAGCGTCGCTGCAGCGGAAGGTGTAAAGAAACGCATCACCGGTGTAAGAGATGTATCCGATGCTTTGTTTGATGAATGGGAAGACGAACTCAAGCTATACAGCAACACTAAACTTCGTCGCGCCAGCGCTTCACAGTTAAAAAAAACTCGCCGCCAATACGCTCGTATGCTGGCCAGTATGGAGCGTTCTGAAAAGCAGATGCAACCTGTTTTAAATGCCTTTCAGGATCAGGTTTTGTACCTTAAACATAATCTGAATGCTCAGGCTGTGACTGCATTGAAAGGCGAATTTGGAAGCATCAAGAGTGATATTGAGCGATTGGTTCGTGATATGCAGCGTTCCATTGATGAATCCAGAAAGTTTGTCGCAACGTTAAAGAAGAGTTAACCGAACTATCCGGTTTATCTGTACTAATCAGGGTGCTGGACCTTCTGTAAAACTGGAATGGCGAGGTAACCCGGATACCGCTTATACCAATATTGCCTCTACAGGACTATCCGATGATGCGAGTGGCGCAAGATTTTGTGAAGACAATAATGCCAAGGCTTCAATCAGAGCGACCCTGAAATCCAAAGAACTACAGAGCCTTAAACCTGGTCGTTATGACTGGGAGTTCAGTATGGATATGGGTCAGGGTTCTAGTGTGTATCACTCCCGAATTCCATTTAAAATAACACTGCCCAACCTAGTAAAAATCAGCGGACTGGAAGATATAGCGTTGACGGAGAAAGTTCCTGGAAAATCCTACTATCGAAAGGACAACCGTTTTTGTGTCTTTGTTTGGGGCGGGGGCAGCTACACCATCAAGGCTAATGGTAACTCTGGTGATCGGTTCCTCTTAAGCAATGGAACCGATACCGTGGCGTACATAGTGCGACTGTCGAGAACAGCAAGCGGCAGAAGCCTTAAAACAGTCTTTGTGGATCAAACCATCACCTCAAGCGCAGGCAGTAGTGCTGTTGATTGTAATGGCCAGGATAACGCCAGAATCAGGATACGAATCAACGAAAGAGAGCTGACTGGAAAGTCAGCAGGCATTTATTCAGGTACCTTATCTCTCACTGTTGAAGCTTCCTGAACAACACTCACTTACTTTTTTGTTTACGCTGAATTCCTGCCCCGACCTCACTGATACTCCAGTCAGGGTGAACAGCGTATCAGCATCGACCTTTGTGAATTGTTATCCATGCCTGCAACATAGATATCATCGGGTAGTTTGTCTTGTTGAGTTGGTAACAAAGTATGTCGAGATGATGGCAATACCAATTGCTGTAGTACTGTTCCACTGCTGCTTTCAAGAACATTAATCGTTTGTTTCTCTAGTGTCAGGATACGACCGTCTGCCAAAGCTGAAACGCTTGGTCCTGCAAGATTCTTAGCAACAAATGGTCGTCGAAGCTGATCTCCAAACTGGGGAACACCTGAAGAAGAAACTCTTGCATAATCCAGTGTAATGTAACCGTCCATTGATCTACGATTGAATGGTTCGAAAGAGTAATTGCGAAGTATGAAGCCTCCATCAGGAAGAAGTGTGAAGCCGCCATCAGGGTTAAGAGTAGAATCATTTAAGTTATGGAGTATTATGCGAGCCAATCGATTTTCCGGACTCTTCTGGTCATTTATTTTGGGATTGTAGGTGTAATGCTGAACCCAGTCGATCTCTCCCTGGGGCTTGAATTTGGCTATCCATGGTTTTACACGGGACGATCCAGTTTTACTTCTACTGTCTGGATCGAATATCCACCCCCAAAGTAAAAACTTCCCGTCCGTTGTTGGAAAACCATTAGCAATTCTTACGTTTCTTATTGATGCAGGATTAACTCGCTCGAGAATATCGCGATAGACTTCTAAATCTATCATGGTCTGATGACCACCATGGCCAAGAAGGGTAAATCGACTATAGTCGCTCGCCTCAAGAGGACCGTGATTCTCGTATTCCAATGTCTCCTTACTCCTGCCACTCAAGAATAATGTCTCTTGAATGCTTCGAACTCTTAGACGCTTGAGAACAACTAACTGTTGCTCTGTGGAATAACCGGATGCGTAGCTGGTTGTGCTCTGAAGATCGGAATAAAGCGTTTCATCATCAAGATTCAAAGTGGCCAATAAAAGTTTGGAACCCGAGGTACGGGATACCATGAAGTTGAAACCGTCACCGGGAAAGACTTTAGGAAAGCCAAAATGGTAAGAATCAAGTGTTCTGGGCACGCTCTGGTAAAGTTCTGTTGTAATAGATTGGTGAGTGACCTCTCCACTCCGATCAAAACGGAGAGTGACAGATGGATCAACGATTGATTCGTGAGGTTGCCGTGGAATCACTGTAGTGAGAAAAAAACGATCGTCTCCCAGTACTTGAAATTCTTGAGGTAAATTGTTCGTTCCGGCTATTTCTGTATCACCAATAAACGCAGCGGTGCAAGCTTCTGGGGAAACAGGCGCGGCAAAACTGGCCTTTACGAAGAGCAGGAAACTCAGTGTCAGAGGTGTAGGAACGTATTTCATCGAAGCTCTCGTTATAGGCATCGTATTTAAGAAATATATCGACGAAACAGACTTGACCTAAACAGTGGTGAAGCCTCTCGAGAATAAAGCTGATAATCTCGCCCATACTCAAGCCTTACGAATGAATACCTATCTATGAAGTTAATCGACATTGATAAAGCGACCTACCGCAAACACGCTAATATTGTTATTGGCTGCTTCATCGTCAGCCTCGTCGTTCTTTCTCTATCGGTGAGTTACGGCTTAATAGCTTTCTTTGGGGAAGTGCCAGCAGAAGGTGAACCCACAGGAAACTTTCGTTTCAATCTCATCGGCGTCGTAGTTGCAGCCCTTATCTGTGCAAGTATTCTGTACAAATTACGACACCACCCTTTTTTGAGTGAAGTGTATTATGTTTGGCGAATCAAACAGCTGAATAACCGTATTTATCGCAAGCTGAAAAAAGTGAAGGCTGCAGCTGAGACCAATGACAAAAATGCTTTGGCTTGTCTTATGTTCTATTACGCAGCCCTCAAACAAGTCTACCTTCTGGATGACAACACCTTGACCATGTCACCCCTTGAAAGAGACATCATTCAACTAAATCAAAAAGCAGGTTTTTTGGAGCTGGAATTAACGGTTGATGATTTTTCACCTGAATGGCTCAAAAATCTAAAGTAGATCCCGCGATTACTCATTCAGGTTGTTTTTCTGGTCGTTATCACAAGCCCTGCGAATATAAGCAGGGCTCCCCATAAATGATATTGTTTGAGAGATTCTCCCAGCAACGGGATAGCAAAGGATGCCGAGAATACTGGTATTAGGAAGTTAAACAGCGCTGCATTACTCGCCCCTAAAACTTGAACACCCAGATTCCAGAAAATATACGCAACCAGTGAAGCAAAAATCACCACGTAAGCCAGAAGAAAGCTGGTTCCGGTTGTTACTTCAAACCCACCTTTGACAGACAGTTCCCAAAGATAAAAAGGCAATAAACAAAATACTCCAGTACCAACACAGATAGTCAGCAGTGGTGCTCCGCTTACAGGCAACGTAAATCGTTTCAATAAGACGGTATAGAAAGCCCAACAGATAACCGCAGTCAGCATAATCAGATCGCCCTGACCAAAGTTCATCCCAATAATATTCTGCCACTGTCCTTTACTGAGAATGACGAGTACTCCGGGAGCTGCTATCGCCATTCCGATGATCTGAAAACGGGTCGGAAGTTGTTTTAACAATGGCACAGCAATGATCATAGTAAAGATAGGCAGAGACACTTGCAGTAAGGCAACGTTGACTGCTTGGGTTGATTGAACCGACAAGTAAAGCAGAGTATTAAAGCAGGATATACTCAAAATCGATAAGGCTAAAATCTCCTTCCAGCTTTGAGCAATAGCGGTTCTTTTTTGTAGTACTCGCTTCCAAGTAAAAGGCAATAATATTAGAAATGCAAGCAGCCAGCGCCAGAAGGAAAATGCTATGGGAGGTATGTCTCCAACACTGAGACGACCTGCAACACTGTTTCCTCCCCAAAACATTACTGTGAGAACTAAACCAATAATAGCAACCGTTTTTTTTTGCCTGAAGAAAGTCCCAGTCGTTTCTGTACTCAAACTTACTACTCCAGTAGCAACGTCATTTTGATTTGGCAAGAATATAGCAGCAGCAATTTATTTACAGCTTAAGAATAAGTTATTTTAGTCGTCTTCAAATAAAAAAAGAGCGCACAAGGCGCCCTCTTTCAAAACACTTTTTTAATAAATCAGTTCTTTGATTTATCTACCAGCTGGTTAGCTGTGATCCATGGCATCATTTCACGCAACTTAGCACCTGTTTTTTCAATCGGGTGTGCAGCGTTGTTACGACGATTGGCAGTCATGGACGGATAGTTCATGGCGCCTTCAGTGATAAACATCTTGGCGTATTCACCATTCTGAATACGCTTCAAAGCATTACGCATGGCCTGACGGGATTCGTCATTGATGATTTCAGGTCCGGTTACGTACTCGCCGTACTCCGCATTGTTGGAGATGGAGTAATTCATGTTGGCAATGCCGCCTTCGTACATCAGGTCAACAATCAACTTCAGTTCGTGCAGACATTCGAAGTAAGCCATTTCCGGAGCGTAACCCGCTTCGGTCAGAGTTTCGAAGCCCGCTTTAACCAGTTCAACAGCACCACCGCAAAGTACTGCTTGTTCGCCAAACAGGTCGGTTTCAGTTTCATCTTTAAAGGTTGTTTCGATGATACCGGTACGACCACCACCAACACCGGAAGCGTAAGACAGAGCAACGTCTTTAGCCTTGCCGGAAGCATCCTGATAAATAGCGATCAGATCAGGGATACCACCGCCTTTTACAAACTCGGAGCGTACTGTGTGACCTGGCGCTTTTGGCGCAATCATGATTACGTCCAGGTCTTCACGAGGTACAATCTGGTTGTAATGAATCGCAAAACCGTGAGCAAAAGCCAAGGTCGCGCCCTTCTTCAGGTTTGGCTCGATTTCAGACTTATAAAGCTGAGATTGGAATTCATCCGGAGTCAGAATCATTACAACGTCGGCTTGGGCAACAGCAGCAGCTACTTCCAGAACGTTCAGGCCAGATGCTTGAGCCTTAGCTACAGAAGCAGATCCTTTACGCAGACCAACGGTTACATCAACACCGGAATCCTTCAGGTTGTTGGCATGAGCATGCCCCTGAGAACCGTAACCGATGATAGATACTTTCTTGTCACGGATGATGGAAAGTTCACAGTCTTTATCGTAATAAACGTGCATGGCTAACTCCAGCAATGAGGTTACCCGGCTTCTAGTCAGTGGAACTGCTCTTCAAAAGAACTTTCTCTGCTCTGAACCGGTTGTTCTTAAAAGTTGAGTGAAGATTAAATCAGATAGCTCGTTGCGTAAAATGATATATTTGAAATACAATATCCCATTCTACGCAATGATCATAAAAACAACAAAGAATGGATATTAAAGCTCTCAGGCACTTTCTCAGCCTTACGGAAACACTGCACTTCGGGCGCGCTAGTGCTGCAGCCTACGTCAGCCCTTCAACACTAAGCCGAAGCATTCAACAGCTGGAAGAAAAGCTGGGAGTTTCTCTGTTTGAACGGGACAACCGTACTGTTTTTCTAACACAGGAAGGGAAAATATTTGAGGCCTACGCCCGTGAAACCTTGAGCCAATGGGCCAGTATACGCAATGAACTGATGGCTGAATCCAAAGAGCTAAAAGGTGAAATCAGCGTGTACTGCTCGGTGACAGCGAGCTACAGCTTTCTTTACGAAATTCTCAGTCTTTTTCGCAACCACTACCCAAAGATAGAGATCAAACTTCATACCGGAGACCCGGACTCTGCCATTGAACATGTCACGTCAGGCAAAGAAGATATTGTAGTGTCCGCCCGCCCGGAGCAGATGCCCAATGATTTGAAATTCCATAGCATTGGCCTTTCACCACTGACTTTCATAGCTCCAGCCAATGATGAAACCAGAATTCCTGAAAACGATGAAACCTGGTCCCAAACCCCCATGATACTTTCGGAACGAGGCATTGGACGACAACGTGTAGACAAATGGTTTGAGCAAAAAAAAATAACGCCCCGAATTTACTCTCAAGTCGCTGGTAACGAAGCCATTGTCAGCATGGTCAGCCTAGGGTTTGGCATTGGCGTTGTTCCCCAGATTGTTCTCGATAACAGCCCTTTGGCCAACAAGGTAAAGGTACTCGATGTTAAGCCGTGGCTTGCAGCCTATGATGTAGGTATCTGTGTGCTGGAAAAGAAACTGAAAAACCCGTTGATTCAAGCATTCTGGGGGCTGCTCGATTAATATTTTTTCTTTCGATCTACCAACCAGGACAAGCATTTCCTGTAAATGAAGAAGAGATGTTTTCTGAGGTCATACTGAAAGAGAATAAATCGATATCTGAAAGTTGTGCATCAGGAAGGTCAGGGTTATTTGATCATACAGAAGAGATTGAAGAACGGTTGGTTAATTTTCAAATTCATTAACCAACCGCTATATCGCTTTATAATGTTAAAACTTTCTCGCCACGAGCAATACCTGTCACGCCACTGCGAACAACTTCCAGTACATGGGTTTGTCCGATGGATTCAATAAATCCATCCAGTTTGTCCTGAGTGCCAACCAATTGAATGGTATACACAGAACTAGTGACATCAACGATTTGACCACGGAAAATATCCGCTGTACGTTTCATTTCAGCTCTCAATGGTCCAGTTGCCCGAACCTTGATCAGCATCAGTTCACGTTCAACGTGAGTACCTTCCGAAAGGTCTACCAGCTTGACCACATCAATCAGCTTATTGAGCTGTTTGGTGATTTGTTCAATGACCTGAGGATTGCCTGAAGTAGTCACCGTCAGACGAGAGAGGCTCTTGTCTTCCGTTGGTGCCACATTCAGAGTTTCAATGTTGTAGTTACGCTGGGAAAACAATCCGACGATCCGAGACAGAGCTCCCGGTTCGTTTTCTACCAGTACAGAGATAATCCTTTTCATCAGGTTCTCTCCGTCTTGCTGAGCCACAAATCACACATGTTGCCATCCTTGATCTGCATCGGATACACATGCTCGTTGGAGTCCACCTGAATATCCATAAAGACCAGACGATCCTTGATGGAGAAAGCTTCTTCCATAGCCGCCTGAAGATCTTCAGGACGAGTAACACGAATACCTACGTGCCCGTAAGCTTCAGCAAGCTTCACAAAATCAGGTAGAGAGTCCATGTAGGAATGCGAGTAACGACTGTCGTATTGCATATCCTGCCACTGTCGTACCATACCCAAAGCACCATTATTCAGGTTGATGATCTTCACATGGAGGTCATACTGCAAGCAGGTAGACAACTCCTGAATATTCATCTGAATACTGCCTTCGCCTGTCACACAGACCACGTCCTCATCCGGGAATGACAGTTTAATACCCATAGCGGCTGGCAGACCATAACCCATGGTTCCCAAACCACCAGAACTGGCCCAACGATTAGGTTTGTTAAATCGATAGTGTTGCGCAGCAAACATCTGGTGCTGACCAACGTCCGTCGCAACATATGCATTACCACCGGTTACCTTGGAAAGCGCTTCAATAACTTCTTGCGGCTTAAGGATCTCTGTACCTTTTTCATAAGGGAACAGGCCACGTTCACGCCAGTTATCAATCGCTTTCCACCATTCAGCCAATGCTTCATGGTCTTGCTGTCCTTCAAATTCGGACACTTGGCGCAGCATGTTATCCATGACTGCATCCACCGGACCGACTATTGGTATGTCCGCCATGATCGTTTTGGAAATACTGGCTGGATCAATATCAATATGAATGACTTTAGCGTTCGGACAGAATTTTTCAGTGTTATTGGTTACCCGATCATCAAAGCGGACTCCGATAGCAAGAATAACATCTGAGTCGTGCATGGTTTTGTTAGCAACATAGCTGCCATGCATGCCCAGCATACCGATAAACTGCTCGTCATCTCCCGGAAAACCGCCAAGACCCATCAGAGTATTGGTTACTGGCAACTTCAGCTGTTTTGCCAGTTGTGTCACCTGCTCGGAAGCATGACCAAGAATCACACCACCACCTGCATACAACACCGGACGTTTGGCACTCATCAGCAAGTCTACTGCCTTGCGGATTTGTCCATTATGTCCTTTAGCTGGCGGGTTATAAGAACGGATCTTGACCTTATCCGGATACGAATAAGGAAACTTGAAATTGAGGTCGGTGATGTCCTTGGGGATATCAACTACCACAGGGCCTGGGCGGCCACTTTGAGCGATATGAAAGGCCTTGCGGATTATCTCGGGAATATCCTCGGCACGCTTGACCAGAAAGCTGTGTTTTACCACTGGACGGGAAATACCCACCATATCTACTTCCTGGAACATATCGGTTCCAATGAAGCCGGAAGGTACCTGACCTGAGAGTACAACCATTGGAATCGAGTCCATATAGGCCGTAGCAATACCGGTAATGGTATTGGTGGCTCCCGGGCCGGAGGTTACCAGGGCAACGCCCGCTTTTCCTGTGGCTCGTGCATAACCGTCAGCCATGTGTGTGGCCGCCTGTTCATGGCGTACCAGTATATGGGTAACTTCTTTTTGCCTGAAGATGGCGTCGTAGACATGCAACAGGGCACCACCCGGATACCCGTATATGTATTCGACCCCTTCATCAGCCAATGAACGGACAACCATGTCCGCGCCGGATAAAAGCTCCACGTGTGCTTACCCCTGGCAGTACTAATTATTAGAAATGACTCGGCTGGCGCCGCTGAGTTTGGTTCATGACTCTGACCTCTGTCTTGCAAGGCCACAACATTCCAGTGCAGGTGGGGCAGGAAGCTGACAATGGCACTTGGCAAGGGCCAATCATCAGTCATTCCAAGGAATGCTCTTATTTGGAACTACGGTTGGTGTTCCAAATTGTCGCATATACCCCGAAGCCGCCTGTTGGGCAGCGCCGAGAAAAGCCATTCTTTACCGACATAGACGAGGAGTCAATAGTAAAGCGAAACGAAATTTCGGAAATTTCATATATTCAAGATATAAACCGAAATTCTCTCAGGACTCCAGGAATGAACATTAAACCCTTCCACCTTGCTACCGGTCTTTTCTTACTCGCCGGATTTATGACACTCACCGCCAATGCAGGCAAAGTTTTCAAGTGGATTGACGAAAGAGGTACTACCCACTATTCATCCCGTCCACCTAAAATTGAAATAGATACTCAGGTCATAAACATGTCGGGAGTGCCTGACGAGATTTTTGCAGAAAACAGCAGCAAAACAGAAACGGATGCAGACGAGGACAACTCAGACTCCGAAGAAAAAGCCGCTGAGCCTGACGTAACGGTTATCGGTTCAAAAGATAACAAGTCAGCTGATGTCATCGCATATTGTCAGAAAGTGAAGAATAATCTCAGAATTCTTGAGTCTGAAAAGCAGGTACAACTGCAACAGGAAGACGGCACCATTGAAATTCTGGGGAATGAAGCCAGAGAACGTGAAATGAAGCGGCTTCGTGATCAAAGGGGTAAATTTTGTGCTTAAGGGGAAAGGTATAAGACCCTTCCTCTTACTGATCAACTCATTAACTGATCCAATTTCCCTACCAGTTCAATCAAACCACTCAGATCGCTAATTTTCTCAACCCTCAAGGCTTCTTCAGCATAAGGTTTGATATTAGATCCTTTCGGTAACTCTGACCCATGATCAAGAATGGCCCACATTCTCGGCATAAACACCCACTGTAACCACTGAGTAAAAGCCATAGTATCCATACAGAACGGCGTAGTACTGGACATTGCTTCCGCCGAAGGCGGCACACCCTGCCAACAATCCAGACGACTAAGTTCCTGTTTCATGGCTACCAGCAGTTCTTTAACTTCTTTGCTCATCTATGGGTAATCTGGTCAAAATAAAACCTGATTTTATCAGCTATCAATCAGATTTGGGGGCTGAAAGCAGTGACAATACTTTCTATCAGGATATAAATGAATTATTGTTCATCTATATCCTGATTCTAGATATTTGCAGAGTCAGGCTTGAGATCATGTCCAACTGAGCTGTAACGACCTGATCAATGGATTCCTGATCGAGTTCATCAACACCCAGCATGTAGGAAAAATTACGGGAATGACTGTTCAATACCAGCCCGGTCAACTGATTAATCAGCATCAAAACGATTTGATCCAGTTCTTCACTGGGTGTCTCGTTGCTTTCAAACAACATCTGTTGAACAAGACCTTTCACCAATCGACGGGCTTCCATCGTCGCCGCCAGCTCATCGTTGGCAACACTTTCCAGCTCCGTCCCAATGAAGTCGCTATGGATATAGGGCGGGTCAATACCCAACCGAACCAAACCAAGGCGACTGCTGAAGTACAAATAAACACCTTTCAGCAGCCCAGCGAACTGTTCAGCAGGATTATTGCTTTCGGCTATTGCCTGCTCAATAATGGCAATCAGCCCGAAGCTGAAACGAAGTTCAAGATAAATGAACAGGCTGGCTTTATCCGGAAAGAACGTGTAAATCTTTCCTACCGACATGCTGGAGGCCTCGGCAACCATTCTCATGGTCAAACCGGCAAAACCTTTCTCTCCCACCATGGATTCTGCAGCATCCAGTATCTGATTACGGCTTTGTACCGGGTCCGGTTTGGGCCTGGCCATGGAACGACTCCCTGCTCCTGAATGGATAACGAATAAAGATAAGCACCATAAACGAAAACAATAAGAAGAAAAACTTATGTCTTGTAGCAACCCTCTTAAACCATTCTCGTTATTTCTGGTTATTTTCTTTTTGGCACCTCTTTTTTTGACGGGATGTAATAAACCCCCTCCTGAATCTCAAGGTTCTATCTCAGTAGAATACACAGAAAGAACGATAGATCTTTACAGCAGTAGTTGCAGTACCTGTCATGAATCATCTGCCACAGGAGCTCCTCAAACAGGTGACAGCCTTGCCTGGCAGCCGCGAATAGATAAAGGAATGGATGCCTTGCTTGAAAATGCCATCAACGGCTTCAGTGGCATGCCTCCCCTTGGTCTCTGCATGGAGTGCACCAAAGATGATTTTGAAGCACTGATTCAATATATGGCTTCCGAACAACTCTCAAATCCTGTCTGACCTATAAGAGAATAAGAATAAAAATGAAACTTAACAGACGACAGTTTTTTAAACTGGCTGGAACGGGTACAGCCGCGATCAGTGCTACAACTCTGACAGGCTGCTCTGACGAAAAGAGCAGCATGATTCCTCAGGTTACGGGCACACCAAAAGGAATCCCCTGGAAGAACTGGTCCGGCTCACAGATAGCTTATCCCGAACGGCGGTTTGCTCCGGCATCGACAGAAGAAGTACAAGAAATTATTACAGCGACAAAGGGAACCGTAAGAGCCGTAGGTTCAGGCCACTCTTTTTCATCTTTGGTTCCCAATGAAGATACCATTCTTTCACTCAGTCGTTTATCCGGTGTTCTTTCTCACAACCCTGACGAATTAACAGCTGTCATTGGTTCAGGTTCACGGTTGGGGGCTCTGGGACAGATGCTTTATGACAATGGCCAGTCATTAATCAACATGCCCGATATCGACAAACAGTCGTTGGCCGGAGCAATTTCCACATCCACTCATGGTACGGGTCAAAATTACGGTTCTTTGTCTTCCTATGTCACTGGCCTTAAAATCGTTAAAGCCAATGGAGAGCTTGTTGAATGCAACAAAAACAAGAATCCGGAATTGTTTCAGGCGGCACGAGTCTCCCTTGGCTCTCTGGGTATCATCACTGAAATAGAAATGCAGAATCAGACGCCTTTTCGACTGCAAAATGAATCCTGGGCAGAGCCTATGGAGGATTTGATCGAGAAAGCTGAAGCGTATAAAGAGGAATATCGAAACTTCGAATTTTATTATATTCCTCACACTGGATATGGCATTGGCTATGGCAACCGCGAAACCAATGATACCAACGTCGTTCATCAAACAGATACTTCCAATGAAGATGTAATGACACTAAAAGCCGTAAACAATTATCTAGGCTGGTCACGAACACTTCAGGGACAAGCTATATCCTTTTTCATGCCGGGATCGGAAAAAGTCATCAGTCGTGATTTGTCGTGGAAAATGTATTCCGCACAACGAAACGTCAGGTTCAATGAAATGGAGTTTCATGTACCCATTGAAAACGGCATTGCCTGCCTGAGAGAAATCATGCGACTGGTCGATACCGACTCACAAAACATCTGGTTTCCAGTTGAATTCAGATATGTAAAAAAAGATGATATCTGGCTTAGCCCCTTCTACCAACGTGATACCTTTTCTATAGCTGTCCACCAATATCATGAGAATGACTTTCACCCACTCCACAAAGAAGCTCAGGAGATATTTAAGCGCCACAACGGCCGGCCTCACTGGGGTAAGAATCATTATCTGAAAGCTGAAAGTTTTAAACACCTCTACCCAAAGTGGAATGACTTTCAGGAAGTGCGACGGGAGATGGATCCTGATGGCAAATTCCTGAACCAGCATTTAAAAGATGTCATGGTCGGCTAAGGGAGTCCTGACACAATCACATAATATAATTATAAAGGTGAAACAAATGACTTTAATGCTGCTGGTGCCACTGTACCTGCTTCTACCTGTTTTCAGCATACGACTGTGTCAAAGATACAAAGGGCTTGAGAGCATAGGGCCCATCATTATCTGCTATGGATTGGGAATTCTAATCGGATTTAGCATTGACCAGCTTGATCTAACAACGGCTTCGTTACGATCTAACCAAGAAGAAATTCTCAATATACTCGTTGCCTTTTCACTGCCCATGCTTCTGTATTCTACTGATGTTAGAGGCTGGTTTGGTCAAGCAGGGAAAGCTGCTTTAGGGATGATTCTAGCGCTCCTCTGCGTATCCTTTGTTGCAGTCGTTGCAGCCGTACCACTGTTAGGTGAAATCGATAACCTCTGGCAAATTTCCGGGATGGCTGTAGGCGCATTTACTGGCTCAACACCCAATGTAGCAGCAGTTAAAACGGCTACCGACGCCAGCTCAGATACCTTTCTGCTGGTTCATGGCTACGATGTGATCACCTCAATGCTCTACCTTCTTCTGGTTATGACTACCGCACACAAGCTGGCCAAACGGGTTCTACCGGCTTATTTCAATAAGCAGGACACTGATAAAGAGTTCGACCATCAGGAACATCTTGAGCAATATCAACAGTTATTACAATGGCCATCAGTAAAGCGTTTGCTGGTTGCTGTAGGTTTGACGCTACTGATTGTGGGAGCCTCTGTCGCTCTTTCAAAACTGGCACCTCAAAACTACAGCACCATGATCGTGATTTTACTGTTAACTCTTGGCGGTATGGGTGCGGCTCTTTCCAGTAAGGTCAGAGCTATACCGAATACCTACCACCTTGGCATGTACCTAATCATGGTTTTCTGTACTGCGGCAGGGTCATTATTTACTGTTGAGGTGTTTGCCCAAATATCTCTAGGCCTGATGACCTATTTTCTGGTGATGGTCTTTGGTTCAATGGCAATGCACTTAGTGCTGTGCCGTTTTTTCAAAATTGATGCCGATACTTTTCTAATTACCTCTGTTGCTTCTATTTGCTCACCACCTTTTGTTCCTGTGGCAGCAGCTGTAATGAATAACCAGAAAGTGTTGTTATCAGGATTAAGTGCCGGTGTTATCGGCTATGCCGCAGGAAATATTCTGGGGATCGGTGTGGCCTTTGCCGTCAGAGCCATGGGGTCGTAATAAATAGACCCCATTGTGTTCACGCAGGTTCTGAGGACCGCTGAGAATTAATAGTCCTGCGTGAATGCACTCCACTCTGACTCCAGAGTCCCGTTTCTGACACAGCGCAACTTGCCAAACTGCAACATAACAGACTCACTTTGAGTGGGTCTTAGAAAGATATAATCATCAACATTCAAACCCGTTTTATTTGATCCACACACCATTTCCTGATTAGTGCTGCGACCATAAATCGAATTAGGTGCAAGACCTTTTGGAGAATAAACCCTCGCCTTCCACCAGCCACCATACAAAAAATAGGATTGTTGATAATTAGGACAGAAGGGTGACAACCCCAATGATAGCTTTTCCAGAAAAGGCAGTTTTAAACCGCTCATTCTCTTGAGAATAGGAGTCGCTATAAAAAGCGCCGGTGTATGCCCTGAAAGCGTCGTTAAATCAAAGTCAGAAGGTTTCACAAATGCAGAACCAATACTTAATTCATTGACTGCCCCTCTATCCTGCTCAGGATAGAGTTGATAGGTCATACTTCCTGCAGCATTGAAACATAACTCTTCGTTATACAGCTCCGGGAAATCCGTTCTGACCACAGAAATAAAACAGTTATAGGCATCGAGAGCCTTTCTTCGTTCTTTTTCTCGAATGGCTTTCAGGGGAGATTTGGCCAGATGAGGTTCGTACCCCATAAAACCACTGAATTGAAAATGTTCAATGTTAGCTCTGATCAGATGTAACAGAGGGTAGCATTCATTGGTACTGCCAATACCACCTCGATGAAGTCCTACATCAATTTCAATATTGATTTTAAAAATTAGTTGTCGTTCTTTTGCCAAAGCAAGGTATTGCTCTAATCGTTCGTAACTGTCGATCAACCACTGAACCTGCCCGATAGTCTTTTGTTGATCTCCTTGAAGATTATTCAGGAAAGCTTCGACCGCTCGCACTGGCATAGGTTTTCCCACCAGAAAGTCACCGTCGGGAAAATGTTTCACAAGCTGATTCAGATAAGGTTGATGAAAGATCATAAGCCGATTGGTATTCAGCTGCTTTTGCAAGTATTCAAGTAACTCTGGGCAGGGAAGAGATTTGGCTACAATGCGAATATTAGAGGTATCAGAAATACAACGTCGAACTGTTTCAATATTCATATCTACAATATCCAGATCGACTAGCATCGTCGGGCGAGAATACGGCTGATGTTTCAATTCAGTCTGAAGGTTTTGAAAATACTCATCGTGAGGCAACCCTTTATCCTGTCTCCAGAAATAAAGAGCTAATGCTGTAATAGCTAATAAAGTCAGTACCACGTTGGTGATCGCCTGTTGTTATTATTTTTCTAACACAGAGGATATCCCGAACTAAGTTAGTACGATAGTTCAAATTTTAACTTTCTCGATAGCAGGTTCGAATCATCCCGAAAGCCCAAGAAAATCGTTCAATTTGTCTCTAAGCGCTTGATCAGGAGCAAGACTCATTGCCCTTCCAGCCAGTTCTCTTGCTTCAGCCACATTACCCTGTTCCATTCGTAACTTTGCTAAATAGTAATAGATGGCAGGATCCGTTGGCTCTACTCGCATGGCACGAGATAACCAACTGCTCGCGGAAGATAGCTCACCAGATTCGAGAGCTTTAACGGCTTGATTTAGCAATGCTCCCAGCGCATCCTGTCGGCCTTCATAAGGTGAGGTTGGCTCTTCTGCTGGTATTACCGCCTCACTGGAAGACAGCGGCTGCCCGGTTCCAGCACAACCGGCCAGAAGCAGCGAAAAACCAATGGATATAATTATTTTTGTCATTTATTCAAACCATTTACGCACGGAATCAAAAAAAGTTCTGGCCTTTGCCCTTGCTGGAGATGTGCACTCATCAAATTCTCTAGGTTCAGACCCGATAATATAAGGCACCTGAACGGCTCCTTCACAAGTCATATCCGCCAGCTTATGGGTTTCTGGCTTCACCCAGACGTATTCAATTCTATTGCTACTCAGGCTTTTGACCGAGCTAACCGGAATTTGTTGCATCAATTTTGTCCAAACCCGCAAAGCACCACTACTACCAGTCAAACTGGTCGGGCTGTTATCGTCATTGCCCAACCAGGTTACTGCCAGAAGATTACCTGTGAAACCTGCAAACCAACTATCCCGTAGATCATTAGTTGTTCCTGTTTTTCCAGCCACCTGAATGTTCTTGTCCAGACTCCAGTAAGCCCTCCGACCTGTTCCTTCGCGCATGACCTGCCCCATGGCATTTCTCAACAGCTCTACCGGTGCTGGTTCAAATGCCTTTTTAACAGAAATGTTATAACGCTTTAGAGGTTGTCCTTTGGCATCAACTACTGCTTCGATGGCTCGAATCGGCATTTGATAACCGCCGCTGGCAATGGTCTGATACATGGATGCAATATCCATAGGCGACAGTGACACTGCTCCCAATAGAATCGACGGATACTTAGGTAAAGGTTTATTGATACCCAATCGGCGCATGGTTTTTAAAACATTATCTATACCCAGTGCCATGCCTGTCTGAGTGGCTGCCTGGTTATAAGAGTGAGTCAACGCTTTTTGCAAAGACACTTCACCACGAGATTTGCCGTCGTAGTTCTGGGGTTCCCAGAAACCACCTTTGCCATCCTTCACCTTAATTGGAGAATCTTTAACAGGTGTCGTAAGAGTAAAGCGTGCAGGTTGCTCCAGAGCGGTGAGATAAATAGCTGGTTTTAGCAAAGAACCGACCTGTCTTTGCGCTTCAATGGCTCTGTTGAATCCAACATAACCTGGTCGTTTATCACCCACCACAGCCAGAAGATCGCCAGTTTGAGCAGATGTCACCACCATGGCTCCTTGCAGAGCCGGATCTTTTGTCTCAAGAATTTGCACGGTTTCTGTCATGCTTTTCTGAGCATAACGCTGAATGATCGGATCCATATTGGTAAAGATCCTGAGCCCTTCCGATGTCAGATCCTTCTCATCATAATCTTCACGCAGCTGCTTTTTAACCATATCGATATAAGCCGGGTAAGCACTGGTATTGACCTGCTCTCGAGTAACGACGCCTGAAGGCAGTTTTTTCGAACGATCTACTTCTGCCTGAGAAACAATGCCTTCCGCTGCCAGAACATCCAGCACCAGATTACGTCGCTCCATAGCCCGTTCGGGAAAGCGTCTTGGGTTGTAATAGGATGGTCCCTTTACTATTCCCACCAGCAGAGCTGTTTTTGCCAGACTCAGCTCTTTTAAAGGCTGAGCAAAGTAAAACTGACTGGCCAAACCAAAACCATGTATAGCCCGACGGCCATGCTGACCGAGATAGACCTCGTTCAGGTAGGCTTCCAAAATTTCATCTTTCGAGTAATGAACTTCCAGCAAAACCGACATAATGGCTTCGTTAATTTTTCGAGTCAGAGTGCGTTCATTGGTCAGATAGAAGTTTTTGACCAGTTGCTGGGTCAACGTACTACCACCCTGTACTAAGCCACCCGCCATCATATTCACAATAAAGGCACGAGCAATTGAGGTAGGTGATATGCCCCAGTGATCGTAAAACCTCTGGTCCTCTACCGCCATTAGGGCTTTGGTCAGATATTTTGGTGCCTGACTGAGGCGAATCAAAATGCGGTCTTCGTAGGATGCTGGGTAGATACCACCAACAGGTTGAGGATCCAGTCGAAGTAGAGGCAGCGCAGAGCCATCCGCATTATTCAGCGATACAATTTCATTACCGGCAAAAACAACCTTTGCCTTCCGTGACATTTCGGCCCCGTCAGGGAAGTGAAAAGCACGACTGTAGATCACAAAAGTATTTCCGGATCGGGAGAAAGTTCCTGTACGCCTTGCGGTTCTGACAGCCTGGTAGCCCTGTCGTTTCAACTGAGCCTGAAGCTCCTTGGGATTCAAAAGCCGACCTTCATAGAGCTCGAGAGGTCGTGCGTAAACCTGAGCTGGAATAGCCCACTTTTTACCTTCGAACTTTTGTGTAACGACGGAATCCAGATAAGCCGAATAAGCCAGAACCAGGACTAATCCGCAGATTCCCAGTTTGAATAAAAATGACAAACAGTTCCTGACTGACCACCCTTTATTCCGGCTTTGCTTTTTCCGGATACGTTTTTTGACAGGTGGATTTTTCTTTTTTGCAACCATAGTTCAGGATTATACGGTAAAAGTGCACCGTAAGAACGCTATGGAAAATCCTTGTCTGCTCTTCAATCTCTGCCTATTAATACACTGCAATAGCTGTTTTCATTCAGACAGGTATAATTTGCGCCCATAAATTTGGTCGCAGTCACTTCTTTTGATTGCTTATGCTGTGAACCTACAATGATAACTCTTAAATGATGGAACTGTCTGTGAGCAAGGAACTCATAGCCAGAGATCAGGTTATAAATACATCTCGCCTATTGGCTGAACATCACCAATCAGCCCAAACCAGTAACATCTTCAGCGATGACGGCACTGCTCAGCAGATATGGTTTAACATCAATGAGAATCTTGATGCTGTGACACCACTATTAGTAGAGCAGCAAGGTCAAGATGATCTCAAACAGCTTTCAAAATGGATCGCAGGCCAGTATTTGAAGCTACCGTTTCTTCTCGATGATAGAAAAGACGACGGCTATATTCGTTTAAGCTCCGCTGAAGCCTGCCTGAAAAATCTCGATCTAACTGGCTCACCACAACACAGTATCTGGGTGGACACACTGTCAGACCTGGCACAGCTCGTTGTACATCTTGATTACCATGGGCTGAACGATTTATCTGCCACGGCCATTAATCAATATCTGGAGATCAGTGGTGACTATGGGGGTCTAGCCCTGTTTACTTTCTACAAAGTCTTTCATGCTGTGTCATTGGCTTTCAGTACACTTAAAACAAACCATTCGCCCGAAACTATTGAAAACTATCGTCGTTATATTCATCAGGCCAACAATTATTGCCAGAGCAAACAGCCTTTTTTAATTATTATGCAAGGGTTGTCTGGCACTGGAAAAACGACAGTGTCTAAAGAAATTGCTGAGCAATTCGATGCCATTGTTCTGAGAACGGATGTGGAGCGTAAACGAATGTTTGGGCTTTCACCTCTGGAAGACAGTTCCGTCGCTGGAGTTGATATCTACACTACCGCAGCAACAGAAAAGACACATTCTCTGATAAAGCAGACGGCCAACAGATTGCTTGAGGCCAATATCTCCGTTGTTATTGATGGTGCTTCCCTGAAACAGGCAGAGAGAACTCTGTTTCTGACTCTGGCAAATGAAAGCAATACCCCTTCAATTATTGTCAAATGTCTGACACCAAGAGATGTGATGCGAGTAAGAATCACGAAACGTCAGTCCAGTAACGTTGACGCCTCTGAAGCCGGAGTTGATTTAATCGAGCAACAACAGCAGTGGGAAGAGCCACTTACCTGTGATGAAAAAAAGAAAACCATCGTCATACATACCCACAAAAATGACTGGAAACAGCAATTACAAAGCGCTCTTGTCTCTCGCTTGAATTGATCTATTTTTTTACTTCTCTGTTAACTTAAACAGTCACATCATGGCAGTCATTTCAACTTCTCAAGAGTGAAATGATTGTCATAGCAAGGCAGCTGGAAATACTGGTCTATCCTTTAATCATTAAAAGAAGATTACTTCTGACGATCCGTAATATTAAAAGCTTTTGTCACGGACGCTTTGGTTTAACAGGAAACAGGCATGGCAACTGATCTGATTGAAACAAAAAACCTTGGAAAAACTTCAGTACAATGGCTCAACGCTGTTGGTATCAGGACACTGGAGCAACTCCATGAAGTGGGATCAGTAGCTGCATACTGCAAAGTAAGAGATCGTGGCTTCAAGGTTTCAAAAGTGCTGCTTTATGCCATGGAGGGAGCCCTTATTGGTGCTCACTGGAACGAGTTGGACAATGACTATAAACAACGCTTACTTACCGAAGTAGGTCTGCATCAGGGCTGATACCTCTTCATCAGCCCCGCACCCAACCAACGAAACTCGTATCACTGATTAGATTTACTGCAGACAGGACAGTCTGGATCTTTCTGAAGGTCCATTGTCTGCCACTCCATTGTGCTGGCATCAAACATCAATAGTCTACCACTCAGGGTTTTACCGAACCCGGTGAGTAGCTTGATGGCCTCTAGTGCCTGCATAGTTCCTATAGTGCCAACAACCGGCCCGAGAATTCCGCTTTCAGAGCAACTGAGATCTTCTGCTGCATCTTCTGAGTACAGGCAGCGATAGCAGGGAGCATCATTCTGCATTAAATCAAAAACCGTGAGCTGGCCGTTCAACCGAATTGCAGCTCCAGACACCAACGGAACCTGATGTTCTACACAGCAGCGATTAATAGCAAAGCGACTTTCAAAGTTGTCCGTGGCATCCAGCACGAGATCGCACTGTTCAATCACTCCCATCAGTTCAGTTTCATTCAGTTTTCGGTTGAAAGTGGTTATCTGAATGCCGGGATTGATGGCACTGATTCTTGCTGCCGCAGCATCCACCTTGAACTGGCCGATATCATCAGTGGAAAAAGCGACCTGTCGTTGCAGGTTGGTCATATCCACCACATCCGGATCGATAATGGTTAATCTGCCAATACCAGCTGCCGCAAGGTACATAGCTGCCGGACAGCCAAGCCCTCCCATTCCTACCAACAGAACATGGGCATCAAGCAACCGCTCCTGACCTTCAATATCAACCTGAGGCAGCATGATTTGCCGACTGTACCTGAGTAACTGATCGTCATTCATCATAGGGGATACCATTTCCTGCTTGGACACTACCGACTGAGAATACTATTTCATCAGAGCCATAAATAACAAAGCCCCGAAACAGTTCGAGGCTTTCTCATGCTCTTTTTCAAGAGAAGACTTCAGTTAGATCAGGCTTCTGAGTCTACAAACTCAGCATAAGCTTCTGCGTCCATCAGTTCAGCCAGCTGACCTTCGTCAGACAGTTTAACCTTGAAGAACCAGCCATCTCCATAAGGAGAGCTGTTGACCGTTTCCGGAGCATCTTCCAGAGCTTCGTTAACAGCAACAACTTCGCCGGAAATCGGTGCGTAGATATCTGAAGCAGCCTTAACGGATTCAACAACTCCAGCCTCATCATCTGAAGCCAGTATTGCGCCTACTTGCGGCAGCTCTACAAATACTACATCGCCCAGGGACTCCTGAGCATGCTCGGTAATACCGATAACAGCAGTACCGTCGTCTTCTATACGAATCCACTCATGGGAACTCACATAACGCAGCTCAGATGGAATGCTACTCATCTATAAACCCTCTGGTCATTGGTTTCATTGTTCTATATCACAACTCTTTGCAGGCCATCATCAACTCTGGCTTTTTGCGCTTTTTCAGCACGTTACAAGACAGAGTTCTGACAATCAAGAGAGGACAATTATCGAGGCATTCTAACCAGATTAGCCGCTATCGCCAACATTCCATTGGCAAACTTTGAAAGCGTATGACAGACTAATTCTCAAATGCATAAGAACCGGATCGGCTATGACTCTTGCTGAAGTCTGCCAGTTTAATGACAGCTCCTTAAGTGAGTTACAATGCGCTCTTGAATCTCTGTCGGATTCCCAGTACCAAAACAGTACGTCTTCGGTATCTAGTTCAATTGGTACTCATGTCAGACACATCATTGAGTTCTACCAATGTTTTTTTAAAGGTCTTGATTACGGCGTTATTGATTACGATAACCGACCAAGGAATATTGAGCTTGAAGAGTCCGTTGAACTGGCTGTGGATTACCTGAAAAACATCCACCTTCTGCTTAACAGCCCTGCCATTGAAAGTCATCAGGGGGCCATTACCCTTTACGCCGTACTGGATGCCGAAAATGCCATTCAAATTAGCAGTACTGTCATTCGTGAACTGCTATTTCTACAGAACCACACCACTCATCACCTGGCTGTTATTGCCCTGCTTATGGAGCAGAAAGGTATAGCTGTACCCGAGAATCTTGGTGTTGCCGCTTCAACCCGTTTGCACAGAGCAGTACAGACTGTTTAGGCAGCCGATCGATTGTATTCCAGAAATCTTTTGGCTCCGGTAGCCCCCATATATTTGTTCAGGGTGCGCTCATCCACTTTCATCAGATCAACGATAATCAACCCATCCAGTGCATTGTTAAAATCCGGGTCAACATTAAAGGCAGCCAGTTCTCCACGAAGTTTTAGATATTGCCTTAAAAGCACTGGAATACCTTTATTGTCTTTCTCCAACTGCTGAACCAGCAGCGACAATTGCTCAACATCAGCCACTCCCTTGAGATCTGCTGTATTCCAGAATTGCTTTTTACCCGGTTTCATCGGTGTTGTTGGTTGTACCAGCTCTTTCAGCACCTGGTCAGAATTATTGACGGATAAACAGCCTGCCATCAACTGACGGGATATTTCTCGATAATCACTGCTGATACTGACTGGACCAAACAGAACTCGATACCAAGGATTGGCTGCAACATAGGCTCCAATACCTTTCCAAAGCATCATCAAAGCACCAAGGCTACGTTGGTATTCCGGCACAACAAAAGAACGCCCCATTTCAAGGCAAGTGCCCATTTTGTGGATAAAGTCAGCGTGATAACGGAAAAGGCTTCTGGAGTAAATTCCATGGATACCTTTCTCTCTCAGAATTCGGTCCACCTGACCAATACGATAGGCTCCAACAATTTCCTTTTTTTCGTGATTCCACAGGAACAAATGTAAATAGTATTCATCGTATTTATCAAGATCCTGTGCCAACCCCGTCCCTTCCCCCACACCACGGAAAGTAATTTCTCGCAACCGACCAATTTGCGGAAGAATATTGGGCAGCTCATCCGCTGAAGCGCAATAGACGGCCATTTCACCTTTTTCCAACAACAGGCACTTATCAGCGAGGGCAGCAACATCGGAGGCAAGCAGTTCCCTGTCAATCTCCTCGGCAATAGGCTCGACAGAAGTCACAACACTTGTATTTTGCTTTTTATGCTCAGGATCATGAACAGACAGCAGGTAGGTGTGTAATCGAAGATAGCTGGTGAGTGTGGAATCCGACTCCATAGAGCGATAGTCAGCCTGGGTCAGTGTTTTACCTATTCTAAAACCTATTGTTGAACCTCTCTTGTTCAAAAGCTCTCTGATCAACCTGATGGTTCTTAATTTGGGATGGATCATGCCAAGAAAATGAAACAACCAACCATTACGCCCTTCAATAAAGACAGGGGTAACATCTGCAGAGGTTTGTCGCGCAATACGGGATGCAGTATTACGCCACTTGGGATCGGTAACCTGCTTCAGTGGAAAATTATAACTGGACACTTCTCCAGCGGGAAAGATGAGCAGCATATGGCCATCTGCCACCCACTTCTGTGCTTCTTCAATGGCTTTCTGGTTTTTCTTACGGGCATTAGCACTAAGGACATCCACACCGATGAACAGCTCCTGAAGCTCCTCTATGCGGCAAAGAATTTCATTTGTCAGAACCTTAACATCCGGCCTTACTTTTAATAGCAGGTCCGCTAAAGCTATGCCTTCAATACCACCAAAAGGATGATTAGCCACCACTACTGAGGAGCCTGTAGTAGGTATCGTGTCGAGAGAACCGGCAGAAACAGTATGGTTAACCTGGAAGATTTTCAGAACTACCTTCAAAAATTCCCTGTGATGGTATTTCTCACGAACTTCATTCCTGTACAGGCTGTCCATAGTCTTTAGACCCAACAACCATTCAGCTAAGGCTTCAGGCCAGCCAGTACGGGTTACCTTGGGCAAGCGGAAAGGTGAAGTTTCAGGGCTCATTCAGCTGTCCTTGTAGGGCTCTTATGCTTATTGCACCACCAGAATCAACAATGATTCACTGATGGTTAAATTCCCTGTTTCCAGAGACTGCACTGAAGCCAACCTGACGTGACAAGACTTCGTAATATCCGTCATACCCCAGACTCCTCACTTTATAATGACCAAGCTGGCTTCTATGAACAAGACTAGAAAGCAGAAATGACAGTACTATTAACAACCGATGAATTTCTTGTGTCAGAGGCGAAGATTAGTTCAAGAGCGGCAGACATGGAGATATTTTCTCCATGTCTGAAAGGCAAGAAGCAGATTAATTCAGGAAGGTTCTTTTCACCCAGTTATCCGTAGTGACGAACTCCCAGATAGTTAAAATAACAGCTGAAGCAAATACACCGCAGGCGTTATAAAACAACAGACCCCCGTCATAACCGGTAATATTTCCCAGTTCATCAAACTCGGGCATTGAAATGCCTAGCGGAGTAAACAGGTGGAAATAAACGGCCCCAGCCATAACTCCCACGGCAATACCTGCACCATAAAGTCGGGAAAGAGGTATCAGTAGCAGAATAGCCGCAATCAGCTCGACAACACCAACACCATAGGCTCCATAGTCAGCGAACCATTCAAAGCCTGACCAGTTTCCAAGTATCGAAAAGATATAAATTGTTTCATACGCATCCGAGAATTTAAAAAATAACGACTGAATAAAAACAAATGCGATATAAACACTCAATAACCACTTCAAACCGTTCTTCATAACAATCTCCTGTTATTAACGGGCAGTCATTTCTGGCCAGTTTTCGTTAGCTTTCTTGATAAAGCCGGTAATATCCTGAAGCCACTTTTTCTGGATTTCAGCGTCGTAATTGAGATACAAACGATCATCGACAATTTTCCAGTAGTTCGGATCACCCGGCGCTCTCTGTTTCCTCGCAGCCACTGCCCAAGCACAGTACCCACCATATTGAGGACTGTACTTTTCAGGACTCTGCTGGAACATTTTCAGATGTTTTTCAGAGATAAAGTGCCACTCAGCACCTTTGTATTTGAACTTGAATTTAGCACTGCCTTTAACCGCCTTGCTTTCAGTAAAATAAGCTACTGAATCATAGCCACTAACAGCGGTATTACTAAACCAGCCGGTATAAACATCTTTGCTAGCTGAAGCACTGACAGAAAAGAACAACAATCCTAACAGCGTAATTTGCAATCCCAGTCCTTTGAGTCTTGCTACCATCTCTGACCTCCCTATAGCTACTTGAAAGTAGCTATTTAAACAGCTACTCGGTGTCCGGGTAGTGCTTGACAAGTTCTCGTTCTTTCTTCCAGAACTTCAATAATCTGATTAAGGAAGGAGGACGAAAACCCCGGCGCCTGTTTATCCAACCTAATTGAAACAGGGTGCGATACTGATAAAACAGAACCCGGTAAACTTCTTTCAGAGAGCTACGGCAATCCCAGATATGACCGGCTTCACTGCTGGCACCATTTATTTCAAGTATATGATAGTTTTCGCCCTTCATTAGGGAGTCGATATCTTTAAATCTAATATCTATTCTTCCGTAGTAAAATTCAGGCAAGCCATTAGCTACCTCATCAAAGGACTTTTCCATTTCTTCAGAAATAAATTCGCAACCATCCCTGAAAATACATCCCCTGCTGTGACTACCGGCAAATACCAGTCTGAAAGGCTGATTGTCAGGAATAACTTCATTTAATCTTTGATTGTGTCGCTTCAGATATAGCTCGGAAAGCTGACTAGATCTTGGATCTTTATTAATTAATTGCTGAAGTGTTGAGTGCCCATCTCCAACAATATAAGGCGGGTATTTAAGAGTGATTGAAAAAATTTCTCCACGTTTTTCACCTGGATAACGGATATAAAAAATACCCGCTTCCGCCTCATAAGGCACCAGCTTCTGTAGAACAATTTTTCCCTGAACAGGAAACGTTTGAATGTAGCTTTTTAACTGCTCAGGTGATCGAATAATACGAACGCCTGCCCCACGGCAGCCTATGTCCGGCTTAGCGACAACAGGATAGTCAAGCCCTATGCAGCCCATCATCTGCCTTGCCTGTAAGACACCACCTTCCGGAGATTCCCAGTCAGCCAATAAACACCAAGAGGCTATTCGCTCTTTGGCCTTGTCACTGGCTATCGAAAAAACTTCTGATTTCGACTCTCCCACCATACCACTGAGAGAAATACCCGGATTGCTATTGAGGGGAAGACTGATACCTCTATAGCGAACAGATAACCAGAGCCATTGTATGGCTATGGGAAAATAAATCAGACTGCTTGGCCAAAACTCAAAAAGAGATACTGGCTTTGAAACACTGGCCAGTGGAGGCATACCAGGATGTACCTTCTTATTTTTAAATGTCGGTTTGATAAAGGCATCCAGCTCGGCTGTTTCAAACAATGCACCTTCTCCTCTATCATGCTCTTTCATCAGTCAATCTGCTTTTTTATTAAAGTTTCTCATCCAGTACTGCTTTATAACGCCCAATAAGCCTGTGTATTTGTAGAAATCCTAAAACAAAAACTGGCAATAACAACCATTTCCAAGGACCAGTTTGTCCCCAATACATTGAACCCAAACTGTACAACCCGAAGAAGATAAAACCTGTCCATAACAGGCTTGCCGAGAAAACGAGTATGGCAAACCTGAAAAAAGGCAACCCGAAAGAGCCACAGGCAGTATAAACCGGCAGCCTCAAACCCGGGATAATTCGAACAAAGAGAACGGTGAAGACCATTCTTCTTTTCAACCAAACGCTTGCATCATTTACCGCTTTTAAATCAAAAAAACGCTGCAGCCAGGTAACACGAGGTAAAAGCGTACCCAACCCGTAAAGGCCAAGATCACCCGTAAAAATCCCAATAAAAAGTGCCAGGAAAGCCAGTTCGGAACTGATCAAACCATCAGCACTGAGCAAGACTCCAGTAATGATTGCAGCATCTTCCAGAAGGTAAGTTCCCAGAAGAAGTAGCAGAGCCAGAGTCAGCGGATGCTGAACGGAATCCAGCAATTCTTCGAACATTGAAAACCCTGTCATTAATTCGACTCCTGCTTTCAGGTTATACCTTTGGTCACTTTGAATACAATCAATTTGATTCATTCACAGCGGAAAATGGTTACCGGTTAAACGCTCAACCATACTTATTTTTTAAACCGCTGAAATCTCGTACTTGTCACTGGACGCTCTGCTTTTAAATACAAGGATAGTGCTGATGAAACTGTGCAAAAATTTATTTTTTCTTCTTTCGACTACCTACCTGTCCATGGCTTCGGCACAGGTGCAGGACGAAGCCATCCCGGTACGAAATGATACAGATCGAATCTTTATTAAATATCATCCTGTGCCTACTGAAGGAAATGCCATTGCGTTTATTAAGCATGGGGTTTCCTACGGAGGGTTTGGTGTTGCAACGGGAAGAGTAAAGGAAAGCATATCTCTTGATGGCAGTGTGGCCTTGAGTGAAGTCAAAATCCTTGCTGACCGTCTGGAAATTGATCCACAGATTGATTTCGCTGAGCCTGACTACCTGATGAAAACCATGCTGGCTCCCAATGACCCTTACTACAACCAGCAGTGGCACTATTTCAATGCCTCTTCAGGTATTAATCTCCCTGCTGCATGGGATATCACTACCGGCTCCACAAGTGTGGTGGTAGCCGTCATTGACTCCGGGGTGCTGTATCACAGTGACCTTCAGGACAAGCTGCTCAATGGTTATGACTTTATCAAGGACATTTGGATCGCCAATGATGGTAACAGTCGAGACACTGACCCTCGAAATCCTGGTAATAATGTCCTGAGTGGTGACTGCGGCTTTCAGGAAGGTACCGCTGTACCCGCTTCACCGGTTCCCAGTGTCTGGCACGGCACACATGTATCAGGCACCATCGCTGCGGAGTCCAATAATGGTGATGGCGTTTCAGGAATTGCCTGGCAGTCCAAAGTATTGCCATTAAGAGCTATTGGTCGCTGTTATGGCTATACCTCAGATATTGTTGATGCAATGCTCTGGGCCGCAGGACTCCCCGTTACAGGTCTTTCCGTTAACCCCCAACCAGTGAAAGTTATCAATATGAGTTTGGGTGGAGGCGGCAGTGACTATTGCCCGGAAAATTATCAGAATGCCATCAACAGAGTTGTAGCGACAGGTGTCACCGTTGTTGTGGCTGCTGGCAACGAAAACGTTAATGCGGTCAGCATTTCTCCTGCTAACTGTAACAATGTGATTACCGTAGGCGCCATCGACAAAAGCGGCAGCCGATCAGATTATTCCAACTATGGCGCAACCGTCGATATCTCTGCACCCGGCTCCAGTGTTCTATCTACCTACAATTCAGGTCAGAACGTCCCAGGACAAAGTATTTACAGTTTTATGGATGGAACCAGTATGGCTACTCCCCATGTAGCCGGAGTCATAGCCTTGATGTATGCCGTTAACCCCAATATTACTCCAGCCAGAGTAGAAGAAATTATCAAAGCCAATGCCAGAGCTTTTCCAAATAGCAGCTGTAATACCTCTCTTTGTGGTGCCGGTATTCTGGATGCGGGAGCAGCTGTACTCGATGCCAGTGACGAATAGCCATATTTCTGTCAGTCCATGTAGGCCAGACGACCGTATTTGGAGGGTTTTATCCGGCAATTCCCTCCATAGCGACTGAACCCCACTTTATCCTTTCCTGATTCAACTAGGTTGTATAGAGGAAGCCTTATATTTATCTCCCCAAACTTTCGCTGTGTTCTGGGCATCAGGGAATCAAGCTGGACTCCATGGTTACTTTTAAAAATTTGCCCATCAAACGTAAGCTGCGCTACGCAATGCTGATCGTTGCCTATTCCGTATTGCTGGTTACCTTATCTATTTCAAGCATCAGTGACCTGATTCGCTCTCGCGCAGCTCTTGTCAGCAATATGGAAACTCTCGCGGAAGTGATTGGTATCAATGCCAGAGCCTCCCTGGAATCCGGTGACAGCAGCTCGGCAATGAAACTGCTGGAAAGCTTCAAGGGTACAGCTCACGTAGAAACGGCTTTTCTTTTAAATCCGGAAGGTGAGGAGGTTGCTAGCTACTCTCAAAGTGACAATCCACCATGGAGCTTCTCTCTTCAGGATCTAGACAGGCCACTGACTGTCTTCAGTAATACCCGATTGCATTTATACCGTCCGATCATTGAAGACGGCGAACTCATCGGGGCTATTTATATTCAATCTAATTTGTCACCTCTGTACATGGAGCTGACTCAAAATCTGTTGCTGACATTGATTGCTGCACTGATTTCCATTGTTCTGGCTTCCTTTCTGGCGGCAAGGCTGCAGCGACTACTCAGCGAGCCCATTTCCGAGCTAGCAAAAACCATCAGCCTGATGACAGAAAAAGAGCAGTACGATCAGCGTGTCCATAAATTTGATAACGACGAAATCGGTCAGCTCTACGACTGTTTCAATGAATTGCTGATGCATATTCAGGAAAGAGATCAGCGGCTTCAACAACATCGTGAAAACCTGGAAGCTTCCGTAGCAGAACGAACCCGAGAGCTGAACCTAACCAACCGTGAATTAAAAGAAAACATCAGTGAACTGAATGAAGCCAAGGAAGCGGCACTCGAAGCTGCCAAGGCCAAGAGTGCTTTCCTAGCCAATATGAGCCATGAAATCCGTACTCCCATGAATGGTGTTTTGGGTATGTTGGAACTGCTCAAAGACACCATGCTGGATCGTGTGCAGCGCGACTTTCTGGAAACAGCTTACAGCTCAGCAGATTCACTGCTTCAGGTTATTAATGACATTCTTGATTTCTCCAAGATCGAAGCAGGCAAGATGGAGATCGAACATGTCGATATGAATCCTGCTGAAATTGCTGAAGATGTCTGTGCTTTGTTAGCAGTAAAAGCCAGAGAGAAACGCCTCGAGGTAAACTGCTTTACCGACGTCAATCTTCCCTCTGTGGTCAAAGGTGACTCTGTCCGACTTCGCCAGGTGATTACCAACCTGGTGGGTAACGCCGTTAAGTTTACCGAGAAGGGCGAAGTGGTTGTAAGGCTTAATCTCATCGACACTAAAGACGACTATGTTCGCATTGAGTTTCTGGTTGAAGATACCGGCATAGGTATCGCCGAGGATGTTCTTCCGAATCTATTCTCGGCATTCACTCAAGCTGATAGCGGTACGACTCGTAAGTTTGGCGGTACCGGACTAGGGCTGACTATCTCTCGACAACTGGTCGATCTCATGGGTGGTTCCGTCGAAGTGTCCAGTGTTCCCGGAATTGGTTCAACCTTCTCATTTTGCCTGGATCTGGAAATCTCGGAGGAACAGACACTCAATTCTAAAAACATCACTCACGATCTTCAGGAAACCCGAACTCTGATCGTTGATGACAATGCCACCAACCGAGAAATTCTCAGGCATTACCTAACCGCTTGGGGTATTGAGCACGATGAAGCCGAATCGGGTGAAGGTGCTCTGGAAAAGATGCGTCAGGCAGTAAAGGACGGCAAGCCCTTTGAACTTATACTGCTTGATATGGACATGCCTGGCATGGATGGTTTTACCCTGTCAGAAAAAATTGAAGCTATTCCTGAGCTGGCCTTATCCCGAAGAATTATGCTCAGCTCGTCAGGCTTTATAACACGGAAAAAACAGAAATCTGCCGGTATTTCTGCCTGTCTGAACAAGCCTTTCAGACAATCTCGATTACTTGATACCGCCATGCTTGTCATGCATGAACACCAGATTGGTAATAATGAAGCCGCCATCGTAGAAGAAGATCCTCGAACCTTTAGTCAAAGCATTCGCGTGTTACTGGTTGAGGACAATATCGTTAACCAGAAAGTCGCCGTCAGTATGTTGAAGAGAGTAGGAATCAGTGAGCCGGACATTGCCGCAGATGGCAAAGAAGCCGTTGCCATGACACTAAAGGAAGAATACGACCTGATTTTGATGGATTGTCAGATGCCGGAAATGTCTGGTTACGAAGCAACCGGACTGATTCGCAAAAGGGAAGACACTCATCATCTACCCAGAATCCCTATCGTTGCCATGACAGCGAATGCCATGCAAGGAGACAGAGAGAAATGCTTGGCCTGTGGCATGGATGACTATCTCAGCAAACCGATCAAATCGGCTCTCCTTAAGGAAAAACTGGCTCAGTGGTTGATCAGCGATATTAATGAAACTGAAGATGAAAATGAAAATGAAAATGAAAATGGTGACACTGAAGAAGATCCTATGGAAATCTTTGGTGACAATAACGATCCCATCATTAACGAATCTGTATTGGATACCCTCAAAGATATTATGGAAGAAGAATTCGCTGGCTTGCTGGACAGTTATCTTGAAGATGCACCCTCACTCCTCAACGATATGAAAGAGTCCGCAAAAGAAGCTAATTTAGAGATTATTGTCAGAGCCGCTCATACCCTTAAATCCAGCAGTAGTAATCTGGGTGCATCACTACTGGCTGGAGTAGCCTTTGAAATTGAAAAGAAAGGTAAAGAGAAGAAACTGACTGAGGCCACTGCATTAATTCCGCAAGTTGAAAAAGCACTGGAATTTACGATGGCGGCCTTAGAAAAAGTAAAAAATTCTTAATAAGAAAAACATAAAGAGTAATAAAAAAGAAAGCCCCGCAAAGCGGGGCTTTCTACTGGGTCGACTCCTTGTGAGCATCCTGCCCAAATCAGCATCCTGCATCTACATCCCTGTAGATTAAAGGCCCAGTAAACTAACTATAGACAATCGTTCCTGCTAGAACTGATCATCACTTAATTCATACAACTCTTCTGTGCCAGACACCGCGGAAACCATCAGAGCATCCAATCTTGGCAATAAGCGCTTGTAGTAGTAACGCGCGGTAACTCGCTTGGCGTGGTAGAAGCTGGCTTCAGAACTTCCATCTGCCAGTTTTTCCTTCGCTGTTTTTGCCATCATCGCCCACATCCAGGCATACGCCACATAGGAAAATGCATGGAGATATTCCACACAGGATGAGTTGATCACATTGGCATTTTCTTTTGACTGGGCAACCAGTTCACTGGTCAGTTTTTCCAGTTTGCACAATGCACCCTCAAGCTGACTTGAGAATTCACCCGACACATCATCAGCAATAAAAGAGCGCACATCTCCCGCAAAGATATCGAAGAACTTCCCACCATTCATGACAACCTTTCGGCCAAGCAGGTCAAGGGACTGAATACCGTTAGTACCTTCATAAATCTGGGCTATGCGGACATCACGAACCAGCTGCTCTTGTCCCCACTCACGGATATAACCATGACCGCCAAATACTTGCTGACCAGCAACGCAGCTTTCCAATCCCATATCGGTCAGAAAAGCTTTAACAATCGGAGTCATCAGGGCAACCAGATCAACGGCTTTTTGTTTCTCTTCAGCATCAACACTGAACTTGGCCGCATCGAGCAACATGGCAACGTAAGTGGAAAATGCACGTCCACCTTCGTTAAGTGCCTTCATGTTCAACAACATACGGCGCACATCACCATGAACCATAATGGGATCAGCCGCTTTATCAGGCTGTTTGGCCCCTGTTGCAGAACGACCCTGAATCCGGTCTTTGGCGTATTCCAGTGCTGACTGATACGACATTTCACTGGTGCCTAATCCCTGAATACCTACGAACAGTCGTTCATAGTTCATCATGGTGAACATGCCATTGAGACCCTTGTTAACCTCACCAACCAGATAACCTTTCGCGCCGTCGAAATTCATCACACAGGTTGAAGAAGCCTTAATGCCCATTTTGTGTTCTATGGATCCACAATAAACCTGATTTCTGTCAGCCAGACTACCGTCATTATTTACATTTACTTTTGGCACCAGGAACAGAGAAATGCCTTTTGGACCCGCTGGAGCATTTGGCAGCTTAGCCAGAACCAGATGAATAATGTTGTCCGTCAGGTCATGCTCACCACCAGTAATAAAAATCTTGGTGCCGGTAATGTTATAAGAACCATCACCGTTTTCTTCAGCTTTGGTTCGAATAATTCCCAGATCAGTACCACTGTGAGCTTCTGTCAGGCCCATGGCTCCTGACCATTCGCCTGAGTACATCTTTGGCAGGTAACGCTCTTTCAATTCTTCCGAGGCATGGGCATCAACCGCAAGAGCCGCACCGGAAGTCAGGCTGGGATAGAGAATAAAAGCCAGGCTGGCACTGCTGAACATTTCATCGAACTGGGCACTGAGGGCTTTTGGCATTCCCATGCCACCAAATTCAGGGTTACCGGTCAGTCCAGTAAAACCGGACTCAGAAAACAGTTGGTAAGCGTCTTTATAACCTTTCGGAGTTGTGACTCCAGATTCACTCCAGTGACAACCTTCTTCATCACCTTCACGGTTGAGCGGTGCTACAGCATTAGCCGCGAGTTTCGCACCTTCTTCCAGAAACGCGTCAGCCGTTTCCTTATCGATTGTTTCCTGAGTCGCAGGCCATTGCTGCCATTTCTCTGCCGCCCTGAAGACTTCATGCATAACGAAACGCATGTCACGCAGAGGCGCCTGATAGTCAGCCATATTCGACACTCCTTGGAAATTTATTGTGTTTATATTCAAGTGTTGGTGGCTATTCTACCCAAGGCAGTCACCAACTGAAAAGACTGTTTCAAACTATCGTTTTAAATTTTTGTTTCAATCTGAAACTAAAGCTTTCTTCTCTGCATCCAAGTGCCTGTCCAGATCATTGATAGTAAGGGTTTCGGTGAGATAGAGAATAAAATAATTGGAAGAGAGTATCGTAGAAAATTAGCTTTTTAGAACACATAGAATTATCTGATGCTTAAGATAATCCTGACAAAATGAGTGTTAATACGAAGCAGAAAGTAATGAGATTGGAGCAGGCTAAAAAGCCCGCCTCCTAAAGTCATATCTTGTAATAAAAACCGGCTGTCAGAACGACCCCGGCCCAGGATAATTCAAGGCCAACATTTCGATAGCTGAAATCCAGTAATGTCTGAAACATTGGAAAGAAGTCCGTCTCAAACACCCTCAAATACTTTTTGTAGCCGTACATGATTCCGGCACGGTAACCGGCTTCAACACTCCAGTTTCCAGCAGTGCTGGAATAAAGCATTCTCTGCCAGCCTGCTGAAACAACACGATCACTGTGTGTATTAATAAAAGTTCCGACGTAATATCCGTTGTAAACCATTCCCAGCAGTTGATTATTATTTTCCTGATCGTCTCCTTCCTCCAAATGCTGAGTCCACATCCCAAGCAATAATCTGTCGTTATAAGGCTGCCCCCATAACCTGCCCGACCAGCCTGATTCTTCTTCGAAACTGTTATACCGATAAACCGACTTTATCGGACCAGCATTTTTATTTTTTTCAGAATCAGAGTCTTCGATATCCAATTGATAATTTATTTGGGTTTGCGGCATTAGCTCTGCAGCAGCCGTATTCCAGAACAAAGAGGCTAGAGCCAGAGTTAAAAGCAAAGACTCTGACAAAAAACTGAATGGCTTTATGGTTTTTTTCATTATCCGTAAACAGCTCCGGACGCTGGCATCCAAATAGGAAAGAATTTTTATTTATTGAATGAAAATATATAGACCAGCAAATAGCGGATGGCAAAACAGAAAGGAGAAGTATCCATACTTAAGATGCAATAAAGTAAATTATTACTGCTGCAAAGGAGGTGTTGTGCGAAGCTGATTTTTGATGAGACGTCATAAACAAGAAAATCAGCCACAAAAAAGGGCTGCACTTAGGCAGCCCTCAAAATTTTTAAACTGTGGCTAAAGTCTTACTCAGAGATCGCCAAAGTCCGCTTCATCCATGCTCAGCAGGTTATCTGCACCGCTGAGAATAGCTGATTTGTGGGACAGTGTTCTTGGCAGAATACGCTGGAAGTAGAACTGAGCAGTCTGAATCTTGGCCTTGTAAAAACCTTCTTCAGTGGTTCCTTCAGCAAGCTTCGTTTTGGCGACTCGAACCATGTCAGCCCACATATAGGCCAGAGTGGCGTAACCGGAATACATCAAGAAATCGACAGCGGCAGCACCTACTTCGTCAGGGTTTTCCATGGCCTTCACTGCAATCTGCATAGTCAGGTCGCCCCATTCATTGTTAATAGCCGCCAGCGGCTCGACAAATTCCTTCATGGATTCATCGTCACCATGCTCTTTACAGAACTGGTGAATTTCCTTGGTGAATGGCTTCATCAGCTCACCACCACTCTGCATGATCTTACGACCCAGCAGATCCAGAGCCTGAATACCGGTAGTTCCTTCGTAGAGCATGGAAATACGGCAGTCACGAACGTTTTGTTCCATACCCCATTCACGAATAAAGCCATGACCACCGTAGCATTGAACACCGTGGTTGGCAGATTCAAAACCGGTCTCTGTCATAAAGGCTTTAACAATAGGAGTCAGGAAGCCCAATTCATTGTCAGCCTTTTTACGAACCGCTTCGTCAGGGTGATGGAGAAGGTCAGCTTTCTTCGCTGTGTAGTACAGCAGCGCACGGTTACCTTCAGTCAAAGACTTAATGGTCAACAGCATACGACGAACATCAGGATGAACAATGATCGGGTCAGCTGGACCTTCAGGATTTTTAGGACCGGAAAGAGAACGGCTTTGAAGGCGGTCACGGGCATAACGCAGAGCGCCCTGAAAAGCGATTTCACCGTGGGATAGACCCTGAATACCAGTACCCAGACGGGCAGTATTCATAAAGGTAAACATGCAGTTCAGGCCACGGTTTTCAGTGCCAATCAGATAACCAGTAGCGTTATCGAAGTTCATAACGCAGGTTGCATTACCGTGAATACCCATCTTGTGTTCAATGGAACCACAGCTTACGCCATTGTTTTCACCAACGTGGTTTGGCAGATATTTTGGAACGATGAACAGGGAAATGCCCTTGGTGCCTGCAGGTGCACCTGGCAGACGAGCCAGAACAATATGAATAATGTTCTCTGCCATGTCATGTTCACCGGCAGAGATGAAAATTTTGGTACCTGTGATTTTGTAGCAACCATCTTCCTGAGGCTCTGCTTTGGTACGCAACATACCCAAATCAGTACCACAATGAGATTCGGTCAAACACATGGTTCCGGTCCACTCACCGGCAATCATTTTAGTCAGGTATTCCTGCTTTTGCTCTTCAGTACCATGCTCTTCTAGCGTATTCATAGCACCGTGGCTCAGACCTGGATACATACCCCAGGACCAGTTTGCTTCACCCATCAATTCACTGAGCACCAGACCCAATGAATAAGGCAAACCTTGGCCACCGTACTTCACATCACTGGCCAGTGATGGCCAGCCACCTTCAACAAACTTCTGATAGGCTTCTTTAAATCCGGTCGGCGTTGTCACACCGTTTTCATGCCAGGTACAACCTTCCTGGTCGCCTATCTGATTCAAAGGTGCCAGCACTTGCTCAGAAAACTTGGCGCCCTCTTCCAGAATCGCATCCACCATATCAGGTGTTGCTTCATCTGCACCGGGAAGTGTCGAGTAATGCTCGTCATAGCCAAGCAGTTCATCACGAACAAACCGGAGATCACGGAGTGGAGCCTTGTAGTCTGGCATGTTGGTACCTCTGAATCTCTTATATTTATTGGGTGTACGTCTGTATTGATAAAGTATAGCGCACACTTCAAACAGGTGTTTGAAACTTACGTTCGCTTACATTGATTGTCAACTGCTTTGATGAACTTCACGTGACAAAACACTGCTTATCTCGATATTGATGAACGTAATTTCTCGGAAAATTTTATAGCTCGGAATGAAAGACAAAGAACTGATTGTAACCGTACGAATAGTGTCTTTTATTATTCAATAATGAAGTAGAAAATAAATGGGGCTAAAGAAAAGCCCCAGAAAGAATGGTAAAACTTAAAGAAGGGTCGTTAAATCGAGTTGGCTGCCAGTCCAGTGAGAATCAGCATTTTCATTCCACTTAACCACACCCAGACAAGGCGTAGAAAACATGCCTTGAAGAGTCGCTACATTTTCATCAAAACGATCCATTTCCGGATCAACCTGATTCGCCACCCAACCAGCCAGTCGACAACCACTGCGAACAATAGATTCCGCAGTCAGCAGCGCATGATTGATACAGCCAAGTTTCATTCCTACTACCAGAATCACCGGTGTATTTAACTCTTTTGCCAACTCTGAAAGCATTTCACGATCGTTCAGTGGAACTCTCCAGCCACCAGCTCCCTCGATAAAAGAGATGTCATGCTTTTTCATCAAAGCTCCACGACAGAGTCCGGTGAGTCTTGAAACAGTGATCCGTCGGTTTTCTTCCTGCGCTGCAATATGAGGCGCAATGGCAGACTTGAACAGAACCGGGTTCACCTGCGCGTAAGACATCTCAGCACTCATGACGTCCATCAGTTTGAGAGCGTCATCATTTCTTGCGCCCTTTTCTGTCTCTTCACTACCAGCAGCTACAGGCTTCAGAGCCAGAGTCTGCAAACCTTGCTGATTAGCTGCTTCAAGCAGACCACAGGTAATAAACGTTTTACCTGCATCGGTATCAGTACCCGTTACAAAGAAAGTTTTAGCCATTACTGAGTTCACTGCTCACTTCGAGAAAGTCACTTCGAAAAAGTACCGTAAATAACCTGGTAGGACAGAGGCAGCCCCATTTCTGTTCGAGCGTTTTCGTAGGCCTCTTCCAGCTTCTGCAACCGGGTTCGATTCATCAACCCCTGATGGGCAGAATGAACGGTATTAACCCCCAGCGCTTTTAACTCTCTTAATAGAGTTACTACAGAAGGGTAATGCAGTGTTTCATGCTGCAGTTTTAAAGAGTTAACCTGAAAACCCGAAAGAGAGGCTGTCTGTTGTTGCAGACCGAAAGGTTCAAAACCATTGATATGAACATGAGAATCTACTTGCTGCCAGGCATGATTCAATTCAGCCATGGTTCCCTTCACCAACGATGAGAAAACAAACAGCCCATCTGGTTTCAAAACTCTTTTCACTTCAGCCAGAACTGTCTCAAACTCACACCACTGAATAGCCAGACTGGAAAAAACAAGATCGAAAGAGGCGTCTTTAAAAGGCAATGATTCAATATCACCAGCGCACCAGGACGCTTCAGTTTTCCGGGACCTCGAAAACTTCAGCATACCCATTGCCAAATCAACACCGGTTACATGGGCGTCAGAGAACGTATTATTCAGAATCACTGTCTGACTGCCCGTCCCCGAGCCCAGATCCAATACTCTCTCAGGCTGAAAACCTGCCGGAATACCCAGCATGGCTCGAGCTGCTACTCGTTTCTGAAGAGCTGCAGCACAGTCATAAGTTTCAGCGGCACGGCTGAAGTTAGCCGCCACTCGCTGTTTGTCTACCGTTTTATACAGAGCATCCCTATCTCTCAGTTTCGACTGCATAGACGTTTAACCTGGTCAGCAATCTGTTGGATAACACCGCTCTCTGTATCCAGAAAGAAACAGTGTCCTCCTTCAATAAGTTCCACTCGATGGGCAGGGAAAGTTCTGCTCACCCGGTCAGCCGCATCAGCGGGTACCAGTGCGTCCTGCTTGCCAAAGTATTGAATCACCGGGCAACGAATATCCGCAAGTTGGGAGCTGACATTGCTGCTTCCAAGCATCTCTAATAGCTGCAGTAAAATGTCAGCATCGAGATCCATATCAAGCTCAATAGCTTTTTTCAGCTGTGCCAGAACCTCTTTGCGATTAGAGTTACCCATACTGCAAAGTGTTGCAAACTGATCAACCGTTGCTTCCGGCGCTTCTTTCATTCCCTGATAAAAACTATCAAAGGTTTGTGGCAGCATCGCTTCTGACCAGTCATCATTTCTTACAAAACAAGGATTGCTGGCCAAAGTAATCAAGCCTGCAACCTTATCCGGATTCTGGCTTGCGTACAGGGATGCCAGTGCACCACCCATGGACCAGCCAATAAGAATAACAGGGGTTTCAAACAAATGAAGATCAAGATACTGAAGCAGAGATTGCCAGTCATACTTACGACCAGGCTCTTCTACAAGTCCCGGTAACTGAACCACCGATGCACGACCATCCCCATCGAGGGCTTCGGCAAGTGGTTCCATTACTGATGCAGGCATGCCCCAACCACTGACCAGAACAACAGGCAGAGTGTTCATGATACTTCCTCCTGAAATGGTTGCTTCCGCGACCAATAAGCACTTTTATCCAGAGCCTCAAGCAGCTGTTGAACCTGATGTTCTTCATGGCTGGCACTGAGCGTAATTCTCAGTCTGGAAGTACCTTTCGGAACCGTCGGTGGACGAATCGGTGTCACCAGGATTCCATCTCTTGCCAATTGCTCACTCATGGCCACAGCTGCTTCAGCTGAGCCGACAATAACAGGCTGGATGGGAGAGTGCGAGTTCACCAGCTGCAATCCCAATTGCTTACAACCTTGGCGAAACTGTTGAATCAATACGGCCAACTTTTCCCGACGCCAGTTTTCATGTTGCAACAGTCGTAAACTGGTTCGTGTTGCTTCTGCAACGGCTGGCGGCATAGAGGTGGTGTAAATATAAGTTCGTGCAAACTGGATGAGTGTTTCAATCAGAGCTTCACTGCCGGCAACAAAAGCACCTGCTGTACCAAAGGCTTTTCCCAACGTGCCTACCAACACCGGTAACTGCTGCTGAGAAAGACCAAAGTGTTCTGCAACACCACCGCCGTTCTTTCCTAAACAACCAAAACCGTGAGCATCATCCACCATTAACCAGGCGTTATGCTTTTTGGCTGTTTCTACAAGCTCCGGCACAGGAGCCAGATCACCATCCATACTGAACACGCCATCAGTGACGATCAGTTTTCGGCGAGCTTCGGTTTTGACCAGACGCTTTTCCAGACTTTCTACGTCATTGTGCAGATAACGTTGAAAACGTGCCCCTGAAAGCAGTCCTGCATCCAGCAGGGAAGCATGATTTAGTCTGTCCTGAAAAACCGCATCTTCCTTACCAAGCAGAGCACTGATCACTCCCAAGTTGGCCATATAGCCATTGGAAAATAGAAGAGCACGCTCACGACCGGTAAACTCAGCCAGCTCTTCTTCCAGCTGATGATGAGCACGGCTGTGCCCCACCACAAGATGAGAAGCGCCACCACCCGTACCGTAATCCTGTGTTGCTGCCGACATAGACCGGCTTACCTCAGGATGGTTGGCCAGACCAAGATAGTCATTACTGCAGAAAGCCAGGTAGGGCTTGCCATCAACAATGACTTTTGGCCCCTGTGGGGTTTCAAGGGTTTTACGGGATCGATAGAGGCCTGCCTTCTCACGGGCAGCCAGATCGATTTCCAGGTTAAATGTCATTAGGAAGCCTTCATGGCATCGTAATACTGTTCTGTGTCCTGCTCGCGCAGAGGACAGTTACGGGCAAATTCTTCCATGTCCTGTTCACTGGTTTCTTCTACGGTGTCATCCATATTGATGCCCAGTTTATCGAACAGCTGTCGATCATCACTTTCCTTCGGGTTAGGCGTTGTGAGTAACTTGTCGCCCAGGAAAATAGAGTTAGCGCCGGCAAGGAAGGCCAGAGCCTGTAACTCGTCACTCATGTTTTCACGACCGGCAGACAGGCGAACATTAGACGAAGGCATCAGAATTTTAGCAACGGCAATGGTACGAACAAACTCAATACCATCTACGGCATCCACATTTTCCAGAGGTGTACCTGCAACTCGAACCAGCATATTAATAGGCACACTTTCCGGATGCTTTGGGAGGTTTGCCAGTTCTATCAACATAGCAGCACGGTCGCGCACGGTTTCACCCAGTCCAACAATACCGCCACTGCAGACATTCATACCAGATTCACGAACGTGAGACAGGGTATCCATTCGATCTGAAAAAGTACGAGTAGTGATAATGTTGCCGTAGAACTCTGGAGACGTGTCCAGGTTGTGGTTGTAATAATCCAGGCCTGCTTCAGCTAACTGGTTCGCCTGTTCTTCATTGAGCATGCCCAATGTCATGCAGGTTTCCAAACCCAGTTCCTTTACCCCTTTCACCATTTCAAAGATGTAGGGCATATCTTTAGCCGGCGGGTTTTTCCAGGCAGCACCCATGCAGAAACGGGTCGCTCCGGATGATTTTGCATGACGAGCTTCTTCGAGAACCTTACGCACTTCCATCAGTTTTTCTTTATCAAGGCCAGTGTTGTAGTGGCCACTCTGAGGGCAGTATTTACAATCTTCCGGGCAGGCACCTGTCTTGATGGACAGCAGTGTACTAACCTGCACACGGTTCGGATTAAAGTGTTCCCTGTGGGCTAGCTGAGCCTGAAAAACCAAATCGTTAAACGGCTGTTGAAACAGGTTCTCAACGTCTTCAATAGTCCAATCGTGGCGCAGATTATCAGTCATCTTCTCACTGTGCTTTCACGGGGAAAGCTCTCTGGTTGTGTGGCTGAAACCTGTGAATCAGGCCTCAGCAAATATTTGAATTAGAGATCAAAAACATAGTGATAATAAATAACTGAGATGATGCGTCAATTTAAAATTCGTAACAAAGTTTACAACTGGTTAAATTTAAACCAAAACATAACCATCAGTTGTCTTCTGTGCCGAGCGGATACCACGGCTGACCAACCTCTTTGCAGACTCTGTTTAAAGACGTTACCTATGCCTGAGAATACCTGTTACCGCTGTGGCTTGCCCATGCAGGCATCTTTTACACAGACCTGCGCCAACTGCCTGAAGAAGCCCCCGGTCTTTGATCGATGTATCTCGGCTTTCAGCTACGATTTCCCCGTCAATTTTCTGATTCAGAAAATAAAACACCAAAGACAAATTGTTTATCTGCCGCCACTGGTTAAACAACTCAGTAAAGTACTTATCCACAGTTATGATGATGAATCCTGGCCTGAGGCTGTTATTCCTGTGCCGCTGCACAATAAGAGATTGAGATATCGAGGGTTTGATCAGAGTTTGTTGCTCACCAGACAGCTTCTTCAGTCGCTTCCAGATACAACTTCAATAACAATGGATACTCAACTTATCAGACGGAGAAAACACACAGACTCCCAACAGGGGCTCACGGCAACAAAGAGGAAAGGAAATTTGAAAGGTGCTTTTACAGCCAAACAATCCACTGCGTTCAGGCATGTAGCACTGGTTGATGATGTAGTCACAACTGGTGCTACCGTTTCTGAAATAACCCTGCTACTGAAAAAACAGGGCGTTGAAACAGTGGATGTTTGGTGCTTGGCCAGAACACCTGTTAGTTAGCTGACTGGTTGTATTTTTTCAAGATACCCAGAAGCTATAGCATCACTGAGGTTACAACTACATCATCATACCAATTTCTCAAAGCCGCTTCGTTCTCACTAAACAGTATATGAGCTACAAAATCTGATTGAGTGCTCACCATGGCCAACTGCAAAAACGCCTTACATCCCCTCTGTGTATCTTCCAAGCCAAGCCCACCTAGTTTAAAAATAACTGCCAACCTGGTGACTGATCCACTTCTATCAGTCACCAAGTATTTATATAACGCAGCCACATCACCTGAAGAAGAAGCACCACCTTTCTTTATCTTTTTAAGCACCTCAGTAAGCTTCTTTCTAATGACTGCGGCAGATACTCTCAACTCTGGGTTACTGCTTGCTCTATCCCCATTTCTACTCATGACTGCAGCACCCCTCCGAAAAGAAGATGCACCAATGCTGGTCTGATCAAGATTTGCCGTTGTTACAGCTGATCTCAACCTTTGCCCGGAAAAAGGACCTGCAGAGTAAGGGCGCTTTCTAGCAGCCGTCGATTCTTCCTGTAACGGCTGAGAAGACCCGTATCCCTGATAAGAACTTGGTGTATGAAGTGGAGGTCTACCTTCATGAGCATGCTGGCTTAAACTCATACTCCAAAATGGATGAGAAGACTGTCCTTCGACCATGGAACGGCTATGGCCGGGATAATCGGATCGCGAGGAACCTTCCGTGACTTTTGACCAGCTCATAAAGTGTGCATTTCTAGAATAAGCAGGAGCCGACCAAGCCTGCTTTCTTATTACAGGTTTAGTGCGCGTTGTCTGAGGATCTCTGTTCCTCTGATGTCCTGTTGCTTCCTTCTCTGTAACTTCCCTATAGCCTGGCGGTGCTGATGAAGTAAAATATTGGCCTGCGGATGCCTGGTTGCCTGAGTAAGCTTCAGCTCGCGAAATGACTGCTGTCGGCATGGAATTATCTGGAACTGCCGTAGTTGCCCGTGATTCCGATGGGATTCCTACCGGACGAGATGTAGGTTGACCGCATTCGTCCAGAAAATCTTCAAGTGAAAGTGTCCTGTCTCTATTCCTCATTCCACTCCCTGGCTCTACTGAAGTATGTCCAACCTCTGGTTGTGTTAAAGAATACGGAGGTGAAATATGTACGAATGAACCATAAGAATCTGAGCGTTGAGGTCTTGAAACAGGTCCTGGAATCGCATGAGGAGAAGCATTCATGACGTTATTAGCTGTTTCAGAATGTGACGTAACCCTTAAATAGGTTATTCCCTTTTCAAGAAGACGGTCATGTAATGCCCTTCTTTCAGCATAAGTTTGATGAAGAACCTGCAAGTGCCAAGTTCGAGCAATCATTTCCGAGAAATCAAGCTCCATATCCAGCGGTCTGATAAGAGCATTTAAACCCTCTTTCTCTGAAAAGTTAGAAGTTGATATGAGCGAAAATATCCTTGAATATTCCGATTGTAACCGCCGCACTTCCAACAGAAAGTTTCTACTGGTTGAATATTGCTCTTCTAAATCCCGTCTTGTCCATGATTGTCGCCCCTTCAGTCTGTTCAGGTAATATTGAACATTACTTCGGAGTTTATGAATGTTATTTCTTAATTGAAAGATTGGCCAAGTGACAACAGTAATCTCACCATTACTCCTGATCAGATTTCGATTAAAATCCCGATAGGTTGCGCCTTCCACTTCCTGATGATAGCGCCTGGTGCTTTCAAGACGGTCAATTACATTGTATGTATCAAGCAGTAAATGACGAAAATCAGCGACGTATCTGTCATCTCCATCTGTCAGAACATACGCCTGATTCTCTAATATCGTTCCTATCAAAGCAGTGAGTTCTTTATACTTTGCTGTCACCATTGATTGCATAATTTTAAAAGCTTGGTTATCCAGCCTTTCCCTGCTCTTTTTCTCAGCAGACAATGCGGAATAATCGCTACGGTAGGTTCCTTCACCCGTTAAACCCTGAAAAACTTGTTGCCTGTTAGCAATTCCCTGAGACTGTTCCTGAATCTTTGTCACAAATTTTTGAAGTTCAATAAGCTGCTTAAAAGATTGGAGAGAAGCCTGATCAGGTGATTGTACAACTCGAACTTTCTGACCCGCTAACTGATAGCCTTGACCACCAGATTCAGGATTAAAAAACAGATCTACTGCCAGAGCCATACCGACCGGCATTTCTAGTTTCGTTTTTCCCTGTCCGACAGCTATAGTCGTGAAATTCAAATCAATAGTGACTTGCACAGTACCATCCCAATTTTTCTGAATGCGAATTGCTACTGCTTGGTGCCTATCTAGGCTGAGAACCGGTTCACAGCTGAAACCACAAAGCTCACTGAATAAGCCAGCGCTATGCATCCTTTGTAGTAGTAAGTTAATACCCGATTCATGCCTGATTCCGCTAATTACCTTTAATAATGGTCCATTAAAATTCAGCAGAGTTATACCAGATTGAACCAGACCATCCCATAGACGATTAGAGGCGATCACACCTTCTATTGCGCTATCGGTTGAATCAAGCAGCCTTGTTCTCCCGAAGGAACCAAAGGAGTTACTGGTAATGTAGTCAATTGACACTACGTTATTTTCATTTGAGCCAGCAGCTGAAGTGCTACGAAGCTGACGCCAAAAGTCTGCAGTTAAATAAGCTTCCAAGCTAGTAACAAGTTCATGATCGTCTATACCCTCAACTTGCAAGCCTTGAATAGGGGCTTCCGGGGAATCCGTTCCAACAGACTGAGCTTTTAGCGCTCCGGGATTAAAGTGAGATGCTAAAACCTCTGTAATTTGTACAGCTCTGCCTGCTTTAAGCAGATTCAGGAAGTAGTATTTTGCTGTGTCTTTTTTGATATTTTGTTTCTTTGGTATTAGATTTTTTAGATTTTCGTTTTCAAAAAGTTTACGCAGTACTTGAGTCATCTGCCTTAGAATATGTGCTCCGAAGTGACGACCCATAAATTGCTGAACTTCATTAGATGCAAGAGCGTAATCCAGCTCCTGAAATCTTCGTAATTCCGTTGCAATAGTTGCCAAACTATAGTCATTTATTGACCCTGCTGACGGATCGTCTATAGCTCTGGGCATTCCCGAAGCCGGTGGTCGACCTCCGTCTTCTCCTTGGCGGCCTCCTCCGATGGGAATTCTCTGACCCTGCGAGGGTCTATACGCACCATGCCCGTGGCTATTACTTCCTGCCTGATTTCCATAATAATGGCCTCTCCCCCCTCTACCTGCACGACTACGCATTTGATCTGCAGGTTCATTAAATTCACTATCGGGATCTCCCACTGGGCGAACTCCAGATAATGCAGAAACAAGCTTATCTGGAATAGGTATCTCTTCTACTGGCTGAACTCCCGCTAGCGCAGAAACAAGCTTGTCTGGAATACGAATGGTTAAGTAACCACCAGTCAGCTCTTGAACCAGAGTTTCAATCCTTGCTTCACTTTCTTCCTCCAATATTGACTCACCGCCGTGATGAAACATCCAGTCCATGTATATGGCTTGTACATCTTCAATTGACATGGAACCATTCAGTAAGCTTAACCAGAAATCCGGAGGGTTTGATGCGGCTACTCTCATGGCCATATCCAGATCATTCTCATTCATGTCAGCAACAAGCACATCACCATCTTCTGTTACTACTTGAGTTCTGAAAATTCTTCTGCTGTTTTCCGAGAGCGAAGACGACAACATATGAGCGCCGGCATCAGGGTTATCTGCATCAATAAACTTATGAAACCAGACAGTAATTGTTGAAACCAATGAAGCAGGAGTCACGCTACGTGGAGGCTTTTTATCGTCATCACTGCCGCTTCCAAAATTACCGCTTCCCAGTGATACGTGCCCACTTGCCGGTCTACCATTTCCCATCATAGGCTGGTCATCATCTCTCTTGCTGAGCCAGCGGTCATACTTGATGCTCAAGTGCTTGAAGAGGCTAGCACCTTGAAACGCTTTAAACGCTTCGACTCTGTCATCAACAGAGGTCGGGGGTTCATCCAACCAATACACTTTGTCATCATGGTCAAGTAACCCAATTCTCGCTGTTTCAAAACCTGCAAGAACCAAGCTCGCTTTTCCTGCATCAGGGAATAGAGTAATTTTTAAACAATGACGACTTTCAGTATCACCCTCGAATTCATTTACCCGAATTGATTCCCCATGAACAGAATGGACGTTAGAGTTACTACAAAGAATCAATTCAACTACATTGGAATCTAACGTACTTTTTCCTGACCATCGGAGCTCATACAGTTCTCGTATTTCTCCTTCCATGGGGCTCACTGACGCAGTGATCAAATCTGCTTTTCTTGATCGTACTAAAGCTTTAGTCACCGTATTAGATGAATAGACATCACGTTCTAATTTGGAATGAATAGGGCCTTTGGAAGAATCTGCATACAAATGATGCCAATGGCTGGTGATCAATTTAAACTGGTTTGCTGCAGAACCAGAACTGATTATCAGTAAATAAATGATAAGAAACGATTTTAGACAATAGAAAACAGCGTTTTTTCTCACAACATTATCTTTATTAGTGGATGTAGCTAACAAAAATAGTCTATGAATTATCTTTCATCATTCTTTCCAGATAATTCAGTTTTTGGTTTAGGTGTTTTGGATGTTTTGAAACAGCCTATTCAAGGACAATTACATTTCACGATGGAACCGTTTATCAATCTCGATAAACTGTCTTATCTCTTTCAGGCAATTTTTCCTAATAAATTGAAGAGAAACTCTAATAAGGAGTAAAGAAAGCTTCTCTCTGTTTTTTGTCAGAAAAGAAATCTATTAGCCCGATATCTATAACAATTAATAATAACCAGCCCTTTTACCCGTTAGTATTCCTAACAATCCTCCCCAAACCGAACATAAACCTGAACTTTTCATTCTGTTCTGCATCGAAGTTATTACCTGGCCACAAAAACTCCGATATCCGGGCAGGCCAAGGAAGACAAAACATTAACTGGGAGGAATCCAAAATGAATACTACCTTTAAAATGACCCTGCTGGGTGCCGTACTGACTATCGCATCTGCAACTTCTTTTGCAGCCGATACTCTGACTGATTTGGCTACAACTAAGTCTGAAACCGTTACTGTAAAGATGACTGTGCCAAAAATGGTCAACATCACCAAGCCAAACGATATTACCATGGCATTTGACGGTCAAAATGCAGTCACCAAGTCCGAAAACTTTTGCATCGCTTCTAACATGGGTGCTGACGCACCAGTTAAGTTGACTCTGACTGGTGACAATTCCGGCTTCAACTTGACTAACACTGATTCGACGAAGAACGACCATAACGTTGTACCATTCACTGTAACCTACATAGCAGGGGATCAAAATCAGGTTCTTACATATGGTCAGGAACACGCCAATATCAAAGGTGCCCAGTGGCTGAACGAATGTAACAACAACAGCACCCTGAAGGTAGATGTTGCTAAAGACGATGCCCTGAACGTTTACTTCGGTGAGTACACAGCCACACTGACAATGACCGTTGCTGCTGAGTAATCTCCCCTAAGAAGGGCTGGCCTACCAGTCCTTCTTCTTTTTCACCACCCTGTCCCGCCGCAAGCTCCTACACTCAAAAGAAGCCATTACATTTTGCAGCAGGGAAAGCTCATGCTTAATCGATTCCTCTCTTGTGTCTTTTTATTATCCTTTATTCATTCTGCTCAAGCAGCGAATAACAATATGCGCTTTGAGCACCTCTCCGAGCCTATTCGTATTGACTGGCAGGGAGGGCAAGCTGCAGCTCAGACTTCACGCCTATTCTGCCTTAAAACTGACAATAGTGCTGAGCCCAGCCGACTAGAGAGCAGTACTATTAGCTACTTTCTGCGTTTCCAAGGTTTAAGCAACGGTAGTAATGACATTCTGGCAGTCAGTGAGGGAAACCAGTTACCAGTCACCCTAAGTCTGGCAACGTCTGGACGAACACAGAGCGTTGTCGCGAATCGTGACACAGACATCATCCATGGTGATACCTTCTGTGAGGGGCCTGGCAATAATCTGCGGCTGGAAGCTCGGGTCAATAATCTCCGGAATTATCCTGCCGGAAACTATCAAGCGATTGTCAGAGTTTCTGCCAAAACAGGGCTATATGAAGCACTGTCAGAACAAACTTTCAATATCGAGATCCGCATACCCGAGATGATCACACTGAGCATACCGGAGAAGGTAATTGTTCTGGATGATTTCAAAAAACCTCAAAAAGAAGTCAAGTTCTGCGTGAATCGCAATGGTTCAGGTAGCTTTACTCTACGAGCTACCACTCCGAGCTCCAATGACGGTTCCTTTGAAATGGTTCGTGCTGGCCAGCAGCCTGATCGAATAAAATACCATCTAGCGGTAAGGAGCAGTACCAAAGGACTTCAGACCATAACCCCTCAGGCTCTGCTTACAGGTCTGAAAGGAAGCAAAAGTTGTGATTCAAGCAGCCTGTTTCTTAACGTTTCTGTTCCAGCCTCTGAAATTGAACGTGCTTACGCCGGTGACTATCAAGGACAACTGACCATCAGTGTCGGGGTGCAATAAATCAGGTATCAGTCGATAACTGCCTATGAATGAAAAGTGAGGTTGTACCTCACTTTTTCAGGTTTTCTTAGAGCAGAAACCCTGAAAAAGCAGGTGCACTCAACTAACAAGAACATAACCAGCCGGATTCAGCCATGGAAAAGGTACTCAATACCTTAAGGCGTGAGATTTTCAGTATCCCTGCCTTTTTTTTGCTTCTTAGCGCCAGCCTCCCTGCTTTCAGTGCAGACACTGTTTTTGAAGAAGAGGGCATTCCTGATGGATTTGAGTTGCTCGCTTCACCTCAGTTAACGGTTGTTGATGTCTATTACAACGGACGTTATATCAATGCCTTCAAAGCGGTTTATACACCGACCACTGTGGAATTTTCCGACCCTGAGCAAGTTGTAAGAGTTCTATCTGGAGTCAACAACGCTAAATTGGTCACTGAAGCCTTGACCGGCCCTCAGGACAGGCACGACGACTATCGATGCAGCGACAGGACGATCTGCCCAAATCTGATACCTGATGTGGCTGGCCTCATTTTTGACGAATCACGATTCCGCGTTGATCTGGTCGTAAACCCGGAATTTCTGGTTCCTCCTGAAGAACTTACTCAGCGCTATCTTCCTGATTCCACATCAGATACTGCATTCTTGCAAACGGTGAACACCTTGTTTTCCGGTTCTCGCAGCAGTGGCGACAATGATGAGAATAATGAAACCTGGACACTGTTTGGTCGCTCCCTGCTTTCCTTCCAGGAAAACAATATCGAAAGCCTCTGGGACTACGACAAAGAACGCCATACCAGTGTCAGAAGCTTGTCCTTCAATCATGATAAGGAAGGATTTGCTTACGGAGTCGGTCTGATTCAGAGTCAGAGTTTTGGCCTGACCTTTACCGCTGACCAGACCATGATTGGCGGCCGTCTTGGCACATCTCTGCGCACTCTGCTTAATAACGGTATTACCCAGAGCACTCGACTTGAAGTGTTCCGGTCTAATCGTGGCCGCGTTGAAGTATTCCGCGATGGCCGCCTGATTCACTCAGAATTTCAGGAAGCGGGCAGTCAACTGATCAATACCGTAGCGTTTCCTTCCGGAGCCTATGAGATCACCATTAAACAGTATGACGGCGATATTCTACGCCAGGAAGATACCCGCTTCTTTGTAAAAACCACCTTTCTCCCACCAGATGATGAGCCTCAGTATTTTCTGGAAGTGGGTAAACCTGTCAACACCGCGACAGATAAGACCTTCCCTGGGACTCGGGATGCCTCTCTGGTACGTTCAGGTTATAACTGGCGAGCTGGAGAAACAGCCAGCCTGGCCATTGCAGGCGCTGCTTCCGGAAAAGAAGCATTACTTGAACTGTCAGGCCTTAAGCTGGGCGACTTTTATCAGCTGGGAACCAGCGTTATGGTGGCAGACCGGGACCGGTATGGTTTCTCCATGATGTCGTTCCTGAAAATGGGGCGAGCCAATCTGAACCTGAGTTACAGAAGGCTTTGGAGCAAACCTATTAAGGAGAACCCTACGGAAGATGATTACCTTCTGCTGGGTAACAGCTTCTATCAGGGTACTGCTTCGCTGGGTATCGCTGCCGGTAAAGGTAACCTCGATCTACGTAGAAGTTATTTCAAAGACAATTCAAGTGATGGCACTCGCATCATTGATGGCATTTCATACAGCTTCCCACTCTGGCGGGAATCAGGTTATGAACTTCAATTCAAAACCGATCTGTCACAGGAACGAGATAACCTGCGTATTCTGGCAGGCATTGAGCTTCGGCAGTGGACTCGAAGCTGGTACAACCGAGTCTCTTATCAAGCTGAACATCACAGCGATAAAATCGGCGACACCAAAAAAACCGACCGGGATGACCATTACAGAGCGGCCACTACCTGGTATGACCGTGACACCTTCGAAGCTGACGTAGAGCTTGAAGGTTATGCTGAAAAGCAGAATAACCGATCAACCCTGGGAGCCGGTATTCACTATAACGGTCAATATCTGGACTCTACTGCTCGCATCAACCACCTCAGACAGGAAGGCAGAGACGATGTCACTAGCTATTCCGGTAGCTTGAATACCAGTTTGATAACCGATGGAAAGAGAATTGTTATTGGTGGCGAAGGTAATACCGAAAGTGGTCTTCTGATTAAGCTGAACGGTCAGGTGAAAGGAGATTTCGATATTCTGGTGAACGGCCAGCGCCGTGGTTATGGCAGTGTTGGTAGTAGTACCCTGATTAACTTACCTTCATTTGAACGCTACCGCGTATCTATTCGATCCAGGGGCGAGTCTTACTTCGAGTTTGATGAACGGGATCTGGAATTCGCTCTTTACCCCGGCAATGTTCAAAGCTTTAGCTGGGACATTGAGCAGGTACTGGTTGTTATCGGTCAATTGCTGGACAGCAATGGTCAACCGATTAAAAGAGCAGAACTGGAAGGTGTGACCGGAGTAGCAGACACGGATTTAGATGGTAATTTTCAGGCAAGAATTAATACAGCCACTCGGAAGCTTAGTGCCAATCTTGAAAATGGTGGTCGCTGTACATTTGAACTGCCTGAGCAGCTGAAAGTTCGTAGAGGTATCGTTTTGGCTGGAGAATTGATTTGTAAATAAGGTGCTTAGGCACCTTATTTACTCTTGGCGGGTTATCTGGAAGTCAGGTTTTTAACGGCAGTACCAAATGTCTGGATTTTCACGCCATTACCATCATCTACTTCATAAAATACTGGGCCACTGAATGGCGTTTTCAGTTCCCAGGTATTTCCTGCGTAAAGTCTTCGATTCGGTAATTTTTCACACTCTTTCTTCTTTTCCGGATGACACTGGTAGCCATTCTGAAGAATGGCATTACTGTTGCCTTTGTTCTGGAAAATAATACGTCCCGGCTGACGTTCAGTAATGATACTGGCTATAGGGTTCTCTGGACGCACTATAACCAGATTGTCGTAGGCCGCTAATATTCTGATTCCGGATTTTTTGGCTTTCAGTTTGCCAATAGCTGGCGAGAAGTTGACCCGAAAGATTCGATCTTTCAAAACACTCTCTTCAAGTGAAACCAGTCTGACATTCTTCTGGCTGTTGCCTGGAATAATCAGTTTTTTAGGCGTGGCCACCAACGGAACATTCTTCAAATCCTGCAAAGGCACTCTTTTTTCCTTAGCTGTGCCGGGATTCACGATTTCAAAAACATTAACGGTGACATACAAATTGCTCTGATCGCCGTTGAAAACAGTGATGTCCTGATGAGGAGCAACATCAGGCTGAAAATCGACAATCATACGATTGAGCGTCATATCTGCTTGAACAGATATAGAAGTAAAAGCCACCGAGGCTATAAAACCAGTGAAGATATTCCATAGATTGTTTCTGAAGAACAATCGCCTGCCAAGTTGAAATTCCATATTCGCCTCAAGTCCATTTCAAGGTATCTAGGTTACCTTTAATGGTAGTTCAGCTTGGCAAAGCTGTTGCCAGGATTAAAGGAGCAGAAGCTTCCGGTTAGAAGCTTCTTTCATACTCCAGCTGCAGTCCGTGGCTGTTACTGGTGGATGAATGGGTGCCTGAGTAGCTCAATGCAATATGACCACTTCCTGCTCTTTTATGCAGGGCCAGCCCGGTGAATAGAGCCTTGTCGCTGCTGCCAGGAACATTTAATTGTCTTTGCATACCGAATGGCAATTCATATCGGGTACTCTGCCCGGAAATCGTCTGGTGCTGGATACCAGCACGTACCTTCAGCTCCATCGGGCTTTCCATATCCATCAGGTAACCCAACTCCAACCCCAGACGAGTGACTGTCACCTGGCTGGCTGAGCTTCCTACTTTTACCTCTTTCCCCTGAGAAGATTCTTCCTGATAGTCACCGTGACTGGAGCGACTATTGATAACTTCAACCATAGGCGTCAGTGTTAAAAGCGGTGACAATGAATCAAGATGAATGTCATAGCCAACACCCAGATAGCCCGTAAGAGTATGTCCAGAGAACTCTGACTGGTATTGAGTACCAGCAGTATCGCTGTGCTTCATTACATAGGTGTCACTGGAATAAGTGAGCGCAGCATCTATATGCCAGTCATTCCTTGTGTATGAAATAAATGGGCCAATACCAATGCTCTCGATGCGGCCAGAACCATTGCTCTGGTTCAGATTGTGCTGAGTCTTACCGATGGAAAGCATCATGCCTGTGATCAGGTTTTCATTCAGCTGATAAAAAACACCCGTTGTTAATCCATGACCTTTTATACTGCCACCCGGCAAACCACCTGTAGCTTTTCGATTACCCTGAAGCATATTGAGTTGCACGAAATTATGCCAGCTTCCCACCTCACGATTGATGGTGCGGCTCTGGGCCGATGGATGAATACTGGCTACTGCATTATCGGGCACAACATCGTCAATACTGGTCATACCGTAGGAAAATAATCGACCGGTTCTGAAACCACTCATGACACTGCTGAAGCCTGCCATTGTCGTCAGTATCATCATCGATGCAGCACTGTTTAAGGATTGAACGTCGAGAATTCCCTGCTCCACAGACTCACTGGCCTCAATGAGAATTCTCGAATTAAACTCAGCGTGTAAATCAACAAGCTCGACAGCTTGCTCGACAGGTGTCTCAACAGATTCTCTAGTTTTCTCAGCGGCAGCAATACTCTCATCAATACTTTCTGACTCAACCTTCTTCCTTGCTTCATTCAGTTTTTTTCTTGCAACAGCTTTGGCTTTTTCTCGTTTCTCTTTTTGTTCAGCTTTCAGTACTGCTTCTGTAGATGGGTTCACAGCTATGATGCGCTTTTTTTCATCGCGCTCTTTCAACTGTTCTTCTTTAACCTTTCTGCGATGTTCTTTCTTCTGTGTATTTAGTTCTTCGTCAGTTTCCGGTGCAGAAACAAGCAAGGCTGTTTTTTTAATCTCACTGATCGTTTGTTTAATCGATTCAGAACGCAGGCTCTGCTTCATTCCAGTGTGATGAATAAATGCATCACTGTCCCTTGCCTTAGCGTTGTCGCTGTCGTCATAGACCAACACTATAGGCTCATATTTGCCCGTTTCTGAGTTGAGTACTAGTCGACTTTCATCAGTATGAGAGAATCTTCTAAAGTTATTAAAATTCAGTTTGCCGTCTCGCTGAGGAACAACTGAGACATGTCGTTCGATGTACTCACCTGAAGCATCCTTGTCGCAAACAAACTCGCTAGTTGATATATGAATTTTTTTTCCCTTTCTATCTTCTGATTGCCAGGTTTGAATAACAGCCTCTTTATCAGGGACAGTTATAATCTCTGATTTTTGTTTCACTTTTTTATCAGAGCTACTGGTATCAGATTTGATCGAAATTATCTCAACCTGCTTCTCTGATTCATTAATGCCCAAAACCACATCATCTTCTTCTAAATAGTGGTCATGACTTCGGTTGGTGCTTACGCCTAAGTAGAGTTCTTTCAGAGCACCCTGCTCATGAAAGCTTTTTGTCTGATCAAGTTTTCCAAATCGACTTTGTTGAGATTTGTCCATAAGCTTTTCCAGCACATCTCTACCACCCTGATCTTTTTTAATCAGCATAATTCCGGTATTTAGATAGGCCCAATCACTGTCTTCTTTTGCAACAATGACACTCTTGTCTTTTCCATATGCTTGAATAATTCGATCCATCATGGCAGGACTGTTATTAACATCGTTAATAACAATGTCATCATCAACCCAGGCTACCCAGCTGTTCTCAGGGACATTTGAATCGTTCATAGCCTGTTGAAGAATGACAATTTTGGCCCAGTATTTTTGCTTACCGTTCAATGCTTTAATAACAGCCGAATTTGGCTGCGCAAGATCATGGAACTGGTAACCCATACCTCGAAAGTCGGTATATTCTTTATGGTTCTGTTTTATATCTTCCGAATAGTCCCTTGGGTCACCACCCGAATAGATAGACCTGACGTACTTCGATTGAGGTATCTTTACTTTATCGTCTGCTTCATTCGACACAGGTTCAGCAAGCACCATGCTCGACGCAGTTAATAGTGTGATTAAAAGAGTGCGTAAATATTTCATAACGTTCCTTCCCTGTAACGTTTATTCGTAAGCTTGTTTACAGGCTAGAAGCCAATATCCTTAAAAAAAAGGAACTGGAAGGAAGTTGTTACCAGTACTCACTGCAATGACAGTACTGGTAACAAAACAGGGGTGATTTATGGTTTAAAGCGGGTTTTCAATCACTCGTCATCAAAGTTAGCAAAAGCATTCGCCGCCAGATTCTCAAAGCGGGTGTACTGGCCAATAAAGGCCAATCGACATGATCCAATGGGACCATTACGCTGTTTACCAATAATAATCTCAGCAACACCCTTATACTCGGTATCCGGGTTATAAACTTCATCACGATAGATAAACATGATGACGTCAGCATCCTGCTCAATCGCACCGGATTCACGAAGATCAGAGTTCACCGGACGTTTATTAGGGCGCTGCTCAAGGGAGCGGTTTAACTGGGACAAAGCTACAACCGGAACTTCAAATTCCTTGGCAATCGATTTGAGAGATCGGGAAATTTCAGAGATCTCATTGGTACGACCTTCACTAAAACCGGGAATCTGCATCAACTGAAGGTAATCGATCATGATCAGACCCACATCACCATGCTCTCGCACTACACGGCGAATACGGGAACGCATTTCAGATGGACTGATACCGGCCGTATCATCAATGAACAGCTTCTTGTCCTTGATTCGCTCTACTGCAGAAACCAGTTTTGGCCAGTCTTCTTCTTCCAGTTGACCGGAACGCACTTTGGATTGATTAATTCGGCCAAGAGATGACAACATTCGCATCATCAACTGATCACTGGGCATCTCCAGACTGAATACCATCACCACCTTGTCGGAGTTCAGTAGGGCATTCTCAACGAGGTTCATGGCAAAAGTGGTTTTACCCATGGAAGGTCGGGCAGCAACGATAATCATGTCCGACTTGTTCATACCGGATGTCATTTCATCCAGATCTTTAAACCCTGTGGTAATACCGGTCAGACTGCCTTTGCTGTTAAACAGTTCATCAATCTTTTGAACCGTATTATCAAGAATCTCCCGAACACCGACCGGGCCACCTTCCTTGGGTCGCTCTTCAGCAATGTTGAACACCAGCCGCTCAGCTTCATCGAGAATGGCCTGGCTGTTGAGCCCTTCGGGCTGATAAGCCTTCTCGGAAATCCGGGAGCTGACATTGATCAGTTTTCTGAGAACCGACTTCTCCTGAATGATGGAGGCATAGGCTTCAATATTGGCAATACCTGCCACGTTTGCCACGATTTCAGTGATATACCCCATACCACCAGCGCCTTCCAACTCACTCTGGTTATCCAAAGCCGCTGCAAGAGTCAGAGGGTCAAACGGAAGGCTTTCATTGGCTGAGGTAGCCATAGCCTTGAAGATGACTCTATGCCGGGGGTGATAAAAATCTTCCGACACGATCTTATCTGCCACCTTATCCCAGGCTTCATTGTCCAGCAGCAGACCACCCAGCACTGATTGTTCTGCTTCAATGGAGTGAGGCGGAGTCTTCAGAGAGATTGTTGCTTCATCAATGGGGAGTTGTTCACTGTCCCGGATTAAACCTTCAAACATGTCATTCAGATTTCATGGGCATTAAACAAAAAGAATACCGCAACTTCTCCCGAGTCTGAACCGTATCATTCACTTACTGATGTTTTTACACAAGATTCGAGCCGACCAGAACAGGAAATCACACTGATGTTTCTAGCAAGATCATCAACTATTTAAAGGAGTACGGGCTTAACCATGCAGACTATCTCGTATATTTGGCTGATGGGCAGACATAAAAAAACGGAGCCACAAGGACTCCGTTTTTAACATCAAGCTAGCTAAAACTGAAATTACTCAGCTTCAACATATACCTTGATCGTAGCTGCAACATCAGTGTGCAGCCGGATAGCAATGTCGTATTCGCCAGTAGCGCGAATAGGACCATCCGCCATGCGGACTTCGCTTTTAGCGACTTTCATGCCAGCGCCAGTGATGGCTTCAGCCAGGTCACGAGGACCAATAGAACCGAACAGTTTACCTTCATCACCAGCCTTGGCGGTCAAGGTCAGTTCAACTTCTGACATCTCAGCAGCGCGCTTTTCAGCACCAGCCAGATTTGCTGTAGCCGCTTTTTCCAGCTCGGCACGACGAGCTTCAAAAGCTTCGACGTTTGCCTTGTTAGCAGGCACAGCCTTACCAAAAGGAATCAGAAAGTTACGACCATAACCGGATTTAACCGATACCTTGTCGCCCAGGTTGCCAAGATTGGCGGTTTTCTCAAGCAGGATAACGTCCATCGCTAGCCTCTACCTTATGCCTAGTGCCTGTCAGCTCTCAGCCTTGATCGATGCGCGTTTGCGAAAATCGAACAGACTGTCAAGACAAGCAATCAAAACCATAACCGGGTATGCCAGTTGCGTCAGGGTGATCAGCAACACATAGATGCCGATCAACCAGAAGCTGCTCATGCGTCCTATTTTAACAAAACCATGCATCATGGCCATGCCAGAAAAGAACAATGGCAGCGAAGCGATAGGTAGCAATACCGTTAATACCGGTGATATAGCAGAACCCATCACTGTCAGAGCCAGCAGTGTTATCGCAACACCAGCAGTCAGTCTTATTCGGCGGAATTCGTCTCCGAAGCCACCAGGATTATAAAGACCAGACTGCCAGCTACGGGCCAGCATCAGTGACAAAACACTGAATGAGCTGTGAACCCACGCCATAGCGCCTGCCACACCGTATTCCATAATTGGCCTGATCGACTCCAGCTTGTTAACCAGTGTTTCATTTCCTGCTTTTGGCAAACTTCCTTCCAGAAGCCTGATCACAGCGTTAGACATGAATTCAATGGTTTGCGGAGCAAACTGATACATACCGAAAGCAATAATTGCTCCGGTGGGTACCACAGCCAGCAGAGTACTCTGCCAGGAAACGGTCTGTCGCAGAACACAGGCTAATAGCGTAGTGGCTATTAACCCGATAACAACGCTGAACTGACCAAAGGCGGCCCAGACAATCGCTGGCAGCAGGGCCCACATCAGGACTTTAAGTCCGTGGTCCACACCACGACGCAATATCACCAGGGATACAATCGCCGCACTCAGCCAGGAGACCATCGGAATACAGGCAAACAAAACGGCCAGAAACAGAGCTTGTTTCGGGCCTTTCATCGCCAGTTCCGCCAATTTACGCATCAAGCAATACCTACAGTTTCAAATATCTTTGCCAGAACTGATCAGTGACGATCAGTGTAAGGCAGCAGTGCTACGTAGCGAGCACGCTTAATAGCTGTTGCCAGCTGACGCTGATAACGGGCTTTAGTACCAGTAATACGACTTGGTACGATCTTGCCAGTTTCAGAAACATAAGCTTTCAGAGTGTTCAGATCTTTGTAATCGATCTCTTTCACGCCTTCAGCGGTGAAACGGCAGAACTTTCTGCGGCGGAAAAAACGTGCCATTGCAACGTCTCCTTGAGTTAACTAAATAGTGATGTTCAATCCCGAAAGATTAGAACTTACTCGGCAGCTTCTTCAGCAGCAGCTTCTTCAGCAACAGCTTCTTCAGCAGGAGCTTCGGCAGCTGGAGCTTCACGACGATCTTCGCGACGGTCGTCACGACGGTCATCACGACGCTCACGCTTCTCTTCAGCCTGCATCATGATGGACGGCTCAGCGATAGCCTCATCACGACGGATCACCATGTTACGGATAACTGCGTCGTTGTAACGGAAGTTATCAGTTAACTCTTCCAGGATCTCGTTGCTGCACTCAATGTTCATAAGAACATAGTGAGCTTTATGGATCTTGTTGATTGGGTAAGCCAGTTGACGACGGCCCCAATCTTCCAAGCGGTGCATCTGACCGCCATTGTCGGAGATTGCGCGTGTGTAACGCTCAATCATGCCTGGTACCTGTTCACTCTGGTCAGGATGAACCAGGAAAACAACTTCGTAATGACGCATTATTTGCTCCTTACGGGTTAAATAGCCTCCCACTCAATAATCAGAACTAGTGTTCTTCTTACTAGTAGTAAGGCAAGGAGGTGGAAATAGACCTTGGTTTTTGTTTCGGAAAAACCGAATCAGTAACCATAGCCTATGCCCAGCATACAAGAGGCGGGAATTCTAGAGAAGTGTGACCATGGTTGCAAGAGCCAATACCCGCAACCATCCAGAGGACTATATCCAAAGGAACTGAAAATGCAGGTAGCCGGCAACCGAGCGAAGCCCCATAGACCTAAGCTTTCACCAATTGTCACTGGGGTCCGCTCACCGTTATGGGGACAAACCTCTGGCGACCTATTGAAAACAGGGAATGACCTTATTTCATTGCCGCTACAGAGTGAGATTCAGGTACCTGAATTACAGCTCATCAGCATGAAAGAAACCGGAGAAGCCCTGAAAACTATGGGACAGCAGTGCACTACCGGGAAAATTGTCATGTCGTTGTAAATGGTCTGAAATCTTTGGCTGTAGTAGGCTATTCCATAGGCGTACTCATTCCCTCACTGTTTTTTTGAATGGCTGACTTCTGTGAGAATATTTTTTGCCTGCTCTGTCGCTGTTTTCCTACTGTACATTTCGCCCGTTCATGCCAAACAACTTGAATATCGCATTCAGGGGCTGGACAAGCCGCTGAAACAGAATGTCAGCTTATTTCTGGAAGCTCTGCCAGATATCGAAGTCCGGCACTACCAGCGCTCCGGAAAGAGCATTACCGAGGCCGTTGAAAAAGCACTTCAAGCACTGGGCTACTATCAGCCTGATATTGACCAGCAACTAAAAGAAAATACTCTAACCCTGAAGATCATGGCCGGTAAACCTGTTCGGCTTCAGAAGGTTTCTGTCCAGTTGCTGGGAGAAGCACGGCATTCAATGGCTTTTAAGCATCTGCTGAAGCAAACACCCGTAAAGCCAGGTGTTGTATTGAATCAAGGTAAATATGAATCACTGAAGAGCCGTCTCAACGCTCTCTCCCTTTCTCTGGGATTCTTTGATGCTCACCTGATACGCCATAGCATCAAGGTCCACCCACAAGAGCATGCTGCTGATATTGATTTGATACTGGACTCCGGTGTCCGTTACAGAGTGGGCGACATTCTTTTTGGTGATATGCCTGACGATATTAAAGCTCTGATCAAACAACTGATTCGTTTCAAAACGGGCTCACGCTATAGATTGATCAAGCTGAACAACCTGAATCGTGATCTTGCAGCAACAGGCTATTTTAAAACCATCAGTGTTGAACCATTACGAGATCAGACCAGCAATCATCACATCCCTATACAAATCAATACCACCTTGAATACAGACCATGAACTGGAAACCGGTATCGGGTTTTCCACCAATGAAGGCGTCAGGCTTTCATTAAGCTGGGACAGACCACTGATCAATCGAAGTGGTCACAGCATGAGCAGTGAACTTTTTGCTTCGCAAAAAAGAGTACAGCTGACGGGTAATTATAAAGTCCCCTACGGTAACCCATTGCTTGAGTTCTATGACCTGCAACTGGGATACCAATATAAAGAAATTGAAGATACCCGAAGTAATCTTACGACAGCATCCATTCATCATTGGAAAAAACAAATACACGGCTGGGACAAGGACTACTTCTTCCGTATCCAGCAAGAAGGTTTCCGTCAGGGGTTGGAAGAAGGCGACAGTCTGCTAACCATACCGGGTGTATCCCTAACGCTTCGGAAATCGGATAAAGCATTGGATCCTGCCAGAGGTTACCTTCTAATGGCGAAGCTGGAAGGAGCTCACAAGGCGCTAGGGTCAGATCAGAATTTCGTTAAAATCTGGGGACGAACCAAATGGTTGAATACTTTCTATAAACGTCATCGGTTTATTTTACGGGCCGAGCAGGGTGCTATTTCCGTCAATGACATCACTCAATTACCACCCTCTATTCGATTCTTTACCGGTGGTGACCAGAGTATTCGAGGGTATGACTTTGAAAGTATCGCTCCCAAAAATGACGCAGGCAAACTGGTGGGAGGGCAATATCTGACAGTAACCAGTGCAGAATATAATTACCGGCTTACCAAAAAGTGGTGGATTGCCACTTTCATTGACCAAGGCATCTCAACCAATGATTACAGCAATGCTTGGAAAACCGGCACAGGCCTAGGGCTCCGATGGGTTACTCCTTTTGGAGCAGTGCGGGCAGACCTGGCCTTTGCCATCAGCGATAAAGGGTCACCCTGGCGGCTGCACTTCACTATGGGGTCAGAGCTGTGAAGTTTTTAACATTATTAAAAGCAACATCTTTAAAAGCAAGGTATCTGTCTCTTCTCTTTGTCGCAGGACTGCTGCTGATACTTATTGCCCTCCCTACGACTCACATCGGCTCAAAAATACTCTGGCAGTTAACCAAATACTGCATTCCTCAACTGCAAGGAGAGTTATCTACAGGGGCACTATTCTCAAACTTCACCATTGGGAAAGTGGTCTGGGCCGATACGGATACAACAATCGCCAGTGACTCTTTATCCATCGAGTGGCTACCATCAGAGCTTCTCGCTGGAGATCTTGTTGTTGAGAAAGTCACTGCAGAAAAACTGAACATCCATATTGCATCCACTTCAGACTCTTCCGAAAAAAAGCCTCCCGATACAGATCAACAGCTCTTAATCAAAGCACCCCTTCCCATTGATGTTAAACAACTGTCCATCAATGGGTTAGGTTTTGAATCCGGTGATACCCAAGAGACCTTTGATTCATTGAAACTGAGTTTTGGCTTCAGCGAATCCCATCTAACCATCCGTGAATTATCGTTTTCCAACCCAACGTTGAAGGCGGAAGCACGAGGTTTTATTAAAATTTCCGGAGATTATTCAGCCAAAATTGATGCCGAGTTAACACCCAAACAATCCTTCAAGAATATTTCACTCACTCCAATAAACGCTCAACTTCACGGGCAATGGCCAGATTACAAGCTAACCGCTACAACCAACGTTGATACTCCCAGAGGTTTCACCGTAGAAGCAAACTTGAACTCAACCCTGACTCTGGATCAACTCACTGTTCACACTCTTCAACTGCGTACTGCCAACCATGGTTCAGTAAACAGTACAGGCACCCTTCAATGGTTTAATCATCTGGCATGGCAGGGTGATGTCTACCTTGACGATTTGAATCTTTCGCTCTGGATTCCGAAAATCTCTTCAAGACTAAACGGCTCCGTAACAACGGATTTCAGCGATAAGGTCGATGGAATATCACTCAAACTCACCCCTCTGGCTATTACCGGGGATTATCTTGGAAAACCCGCCCAACTTTCCGGGGCACTGTCTACCAGTAACATCACAAGCTGGTCATTTGAAAAACTTCGGTTAGTGATAGGTGATAACACTCTTGAAGCTCAGGGACAGCTCAATGATCGCTGGCAGTTGAGTACAAAACTGAATGCTACCGATCTTTCTGACTTACTCCCTGATTTACAGGGAGACCTTTCCGGTACCGCCAACCTATCAGGACATATCAATAAACCGATTATCGACTTTCAACTTGATAGCAAGAATATGTCGTATAAGAGACTTCAACTCTCTGGAATAAAAGCCAATGGCCAAACCATCAGTGAAGACACCATCACTGGCAAAGCCGATATTAAGATCAACAGTATTGCCACTAGGCAACACTCCCTGAACAACATTCAACTTTTAATGAATGGGAGTGAGGCAGACCATACGTTGAAACTAACTAGCTCCAGTCAGGAATTTGCTGTAAATCTTCAAACCAATGGCGAGTTCAAGGATAAGGTTTATCTGAGTCACCTCAACCAGCTTTCACTGCAAACGCCAATCGGACAATGGAAGCTGAAAGCTCCCACAACATTAGCTTTCGAAAATAAAGTGCTCAGCTATCAAGCACTTTGCCTTGAATCACTGCCAGCTATTTTATGTATCAAGGCAGGGAGCTGGTCTGAAGAGAAGAATCAATTGGCATTCAATCTCTATGACCTCAACACTGAAAAACTCTTACCACTGCTCCCTGGTAAGCTCGAATGGCAGGCAAATCTGAATGCTTCCGGCCTGATGAGCTGGCAAAAGAACCAACCTTTGGTGAGCTTTGATCTCAGCTCTTCACCCGGGCATATCAGTGTCAACGGGCATCCCCAAAACTATCAAACATTGAACGCTCAAGGCTCTATTAATAAAAACAGGTTGAAGGTCAGTAGTGATTTCAGCTCTCACCAGTTGGGCCGCTCCCAACTTCAACTGACAATCAATCAGCTATCGACCCATAGAGACCTCAACGGCAGGCTAGATATTTCACAGTTCGATCTACAAGCCCTGTCACCGTTTTTTCCTGAAGTCGAACGTCTGAAAGGAGTGCTGACTGCAAAAACAGACATTTCCGGAACAGCCGAAATCCCCTTGGTGTACGGAAGAGTTTCTATAGCTGAAGGCGCTCTCAATTTATCGGATGAGCTACCTGGCATTGAAAAAATTGAAACCGAACTGCTGGCTGATGGTCAATCGGGAACCCTGCAAGGAGCGCTGACAATTAATAATGGCAGGCTGTACCTGAGCGGTGATCTTAATTGGCAGGATGGTTACCCTTTCAAAGGCTCACTCAAAATTCATGGTCAGGATGTGCTTTTTTTCTATCCAGGATATGGTGCTTTAACATTGTCTCCAGATATTCTGATTCACCTTGCCAAGAAACCGAAAATCAGCGGAACAGTGAACATTCCGTCGGCCAAAATATCAGTAAAAAAACTGCCCGATAATGCCGTACAAGTATCCGATGACACCGTCGTTTACTATTCAAATCAGGTACATTCAGAACAGAAGAAGGAGAACCCTTACACACTGGCTGTCAGTATACGACTTGGACAAGATGTAAATCTGGATGCTTACGGCCTGACAACAAATCTTACCGGGCAGATTGATGTTGAAAAAGCAGTCAATAAAGAACTTGAAGGTAAAGGCATCATTCACCTGAAAGATGGACGCTACCACCAGTTTGGTCAGGATCTTGTCATCAAAAAAGGTAAGGTTATTTTCCAGGGACCGCTGAAATCTCCTTATCTTCAGATCGATGCTATACGTAATCCGGATACCATCGAAGATAATGTTACCGTTGGAATAAACGTCAGCGGCATTGTTACCCAACCGGAGTGGACGGTTTACTCCTCACCCTCCATGTCCAGACAGGAGCAACTCTCTTACCTGCTAAAGGGAAAAAGTGTCAGTGATCCGGGTGAAGCCAGTCTTGAATCCTTTGCTATCGGCGCTGGAATAGGTCAGCTCGGAGGTTTCACTAGTAATCTGGGTGAGAAACTGGGAGTGAATGATCTGGCGCTGGAAGCTGAAGGTTCTGGCGATGATACTCAAATAACCATCGGTGGCTATGTAGCTCCCGGACTCAGGCTTCAGTACGGCGCAGGCGTTTTTAGCTCTATAGGAGAGCTGAAGGCTCGCTACGAACTGCTGCCAAAGCTGTACCTACAATTCGTTACCGGACTTGATCAGGCTGTGGATATTTTTTACCGGTTTACCATTCCATCCGATGAGAAGCGTGAAGCTGAAGTCAAACAATAGCTCTCATAAAATGGAGCTGGGAAAACCATGACCTATAAGGAAAAAGCAATAGGAAATGCCCCCGTTCTCATTGGAATCGTTTCCTATCAGGTTTCAGCATCGGCTATGGGGGAAGAGACCTTTATGACTCATATTATCTCTGTGACAGCAGCAGATGGCAGATGGCAGATGGCAGATGGTTATTTCATGATCTGATACATAAAAAACTACTGGAACCTGGATATGAGAAATTACTGGAGCTGTATGAAGATTTGATAAGATTTCCTGTTCAAGATGAACAGTGAGCGAAGAGAAAAACGGTCATTCAGCAAGCCATTGATTGAAGCAAGTTACAGCCTTGTTAATCATACGCTGCCTTGACTCCACACTTGCCCAAGCACAATGTGGCGTCACAATTAAGTTAGGCATTGGGTTTTCAAGCAATACATTTCCGTTAAGCGGAGGTTCTTCAGTCAGCACATCAAAACCGGCACCGCTCAGCGTTCCGGCCGTCAAAGCTGTTACAAGAGCCTCTTCATCAACCAGTCCACCACGTGCTGTATTGATTAAGAGCGCGGTCGGTTTCATCAAAGCTAATCGTTCTGCGCTCAATAGGCCGTGAGTCAGTTCAGTCAGGGGGCAATGAAGGCTGACAATATCGGCCTGAGCAAGCCCTTCATCTAAATCAATACGATCACTAGAGCAACTCTCGGAACCAGGAATTCGGGCTTTGAGAATTTCCATACCAAACGCTTCAGCTAATTTTGCCGTCGCCTTACCCAAATCTCCGTAACCGACAATCAATAATTTTCTGCCAGCCAGCTCCATCATCGGATGATCCAGCAGGCAAAACATATCACTGTTTGCCCATTGGCCATTCAAGGTGTTGGCAGAATTGGCTGGAATTTTGTTCGCCAGAGAAAGCATCAGAGCCATAGAGTGCTGAGCGACAGACGACGTACTATACCGCTCAACATTCTGAACCTTAATACCTTGTTCCTCACAAACAGTCAGATCAATATTATTCATGCCGGTTGCCAGTACACCGATGTATTGCAACTCGGGGCTGGCTTTCAGCAGTTCTCGGCCAATGACGACTTTATTGGTGAATACGACTTGTACATCAGCGATTCGAACGGCCAATTGATCAGGTGATGTTTGATCATACACAGTCAGTGATAATGGCAATTGTTCAAAGGATACCAGAGAAACATCATTACCCAGTGTCCCTGCATCCAGAATGACGGCCTGCATTACCTTTGCCATTATCGCTTTCCTGCTTTCTGTATTAACGTTCACCACGAGTATTTTTTATCACCGTGGATGATGAAAAGTACTTCTTTCGCTCATAGCTGATTTATATTTTATTCAGAGCGCTGTCTGATCGCTTCAAAAAGGCATACACCGGTTGCTACTGATACATTGAGACTGCTAACACTGCCTGACATGGGAATAAATATCAGGGAGTCACACTTGTCACGGGTCAAACGACGCATACCTTTCCCTTCCGCTCCCATGACCAACGCCAGAGAACCTTTCAAGTCTGCCTTATAAACACTGCCAGAGCTTTCACCCGCAGTACCAATCATCCATACACCACGGTTTTTCAACCAGTCCATAGTGCGCGCCAGATTGGTTACCTGAACCAGCGGTACATTATCTGCCGCACCACAGGCTACTTTTCGAGCGGTTGCATTCAGTGTGGCAGACTTGTCTTTCGTAGTGATCACGGCATGAACACCGGCAGCATCTGCTGTTCGCAAGCAGGCTCCAAGGTTATGTGGGTCTGTTACACCATCCAGAATCAGCAGAAAAGGCGTTTCTTTGAGGTTCTCCAGGAGCTCTTCCAAATCGCCTTCGCGATAAACCTTAGCCTGAGAAACTTTAGCCACAATACCCTGGTGAGTACCTTCCACTTTGGAATCCAGGCGACTACGCTCTACAAAACGTATCGTCACTCCGTGCTCACGGGCCTGGTCTACCAACACACTGATTCGTTTGTCCGTTCGTCCTTTCTGGATCATCAGCTCCAGTACTTTTTCAGGGGAATGCTCAAACAGGCTCTGCACTGCATGCAGACCAAAAACTACATCATCACTCATGGGGGAATTTAGCTTCAGTAAGGAAATAAAAGAATGGGTCGAATATTAGCAGACCCATTCATAGTTCATGAAGTGATATCAAAACGCTTAAGTGTGTAGATACGCATAATCGAGTAACTGAGTCACCTCCCCGCACACAGCGAGAAGATGACATGTAGGCTAGAGAACCGCTTTTATTTTTTCGTTGTTCTCTTTCTCGGTTTACGACTGACTGGTTTTTTAACCGTTGGTGCAGGCGCAGATACGGACGCAGGTGCGGCCTTATCCTGATCTGTTTGCTTTCGGTTTTTAGCTCTTGTTCTCTGTTTCTTGTTTGGCTTACGTTTCTTGGTAGCTTTGTTACTCTGCTCTTCGTCTTTGGCTTTATCCAGTAAAGCTCTTTTCGCTGCCCGGCTTTTAGTCACACTGTTAAGCTGACCAGAATCTTTCCCGGCGCCCTTTCCAGAAGGACCGCCAGCAGATGGTTTTCGTCCTTTACGAGCAGCTGGTTTCAAGCCTGGAGCTGAAGAAAGTTCAAAATCAATTTTCTGATCATCCAGATTCACTCTGGCAACATTGATCTCGATTTCATCACCCAGACGATAGATTTTACCTGTTCGTTCGCCAACCAACCGATGATGGGAACCATCAAAATGATAGTAATCACCGGGTAAGCTGGTCACATGGATCAAGCCTTCTACATACACTTCATTCAGTCTTACGAACAAGCCAAAACCGGTTACCGATGCAATCACACCGGTATAGGTTTGACCAATATGCTGCTGCATATACTCGCATTTGAGCCAGTCCATTGCATCACGGCTTGCCAGGTCAGCTCGACGCTCTGTTGAGGAACAGTGCTCACCCATGGAATGAACTTCATTACCGTCATAAGGGTAAATAGTCTTCTTGTTCATTTCTTTGGCACCAACACGTTGAACGTGTCGTGTTTCGATGCCAGAGCGAATGACATGACGGATAGCACGGTGAACCAGCAGATCAGGATAACGTCGAATGGGCGAGGTAAAGTGAGCGTACTGATCAAAAGCGAGACCAAAATGTCCCTGGTTATCCGAGGTATAAACAGCCTGACTCATGGAACGCAGCACAACCGTCTGAATCACATTGTAATCAGGTCGTTCCTTTACAGATTCCAGCAGCGCCTTAAAATATGCCGGCTTGATCTCACCTTTTGATGGCAGAGAAAGTCCCAGGCTGCTAAGAAAACTGGTGAGATTCAGTTTCTTCTCAAGAGTTGGCCCTTGGTGGACTCGATAGAGCCCGGGAATTTTATGCTTCTCAAGGAATTTTGCTGCACAGACGTTTGCAGAAAGCATGCACTCTTCAATCAACTTGTGAGCGTCATTGCGCTCAGCAGGAATGATCTTTTCAATCTTACGATTACGGCCAAAGACAATCTGGGTTTCAATGGTTTCAAAATCGATGGTGCCACGCTCACTGCGAACGCCTTTGAGTACCTTGAACAGATTATAGAGTTCCTCAACATGAGGAACCTGTGCCTTGTATTGCTCTCTCAGTGGTCCACCCTCTTCCCCCTTAGGGTCAGACAGCATTTTCCAGACCTTGGAATAAGTCAGTCGGGCATGGGACTTAATCAGACCTTCATAGAACTTATAGCCAGACATTTTACCATTGGCACTGATGGTCATTTCACAGACCATAGCCAACCGGTCAACTTCCGGATTCAGGGAGCAGAGACCATTGGAAAGAATCTCCGGTAACATGGGAATAACATGGCCAGGGAAATAAACAGATGTTCCGCGGTTAAAGGCTTCTTTATCCAGAGCCGTTCCCACTTTTACATAGTGTGATACATCAGCAATGGCAACGAATAAACGCCAGCCGCCGCTTTTCTTGGTTTCACAATAAACGGCATCATCAAAGTCACGGGCATCTTCGCCATCAATAGTGACAAATGGTGTATCGCGGAGGTCAATTCTGAGCTTCTTATCTTTTTCTGTGACCTTCTCACTAAGGCGACTAACCTGTTCTTCTACTTCTGGCGGCCACTCGTGAGGAATGTCGTGAGTACGGACAGCGACATCCACCTCCATTCCTGCATCTTGGCGGTCACCCAATATTTCTTTAACCAGCCCAACCGGTTGTGTACGACGACTGGGCTGTTCAATAATTTCTACCAGAACATACTGACCATGAGTAGGCATCAACGGCCCCTGCTTGATCAGGATCTCTCGATCGATACGTTGATTCTCGGGAGTCACAAAGACATTGTCGTGCTCGGTATAAAAGCGGCCAACCAATTGAGTTGTCTTGCGTTCGATTATCTCAACAATCTGGCCTTCTTTGCGGCCACGGCGATCGATACCCGTTCCACGAACAACCGCTCTGTCTCCATCGAAACACTTACGCATTTCTTTCCATGACAGGTAAAAATCATCTCCGCCTTCGTCGGGAATCAAAAAACCAAAGCCTTCTTTATTACCCTGTATACGACCCGTAACCAAATCCATCTTGCTGAGCAGCCCATAGGTGCCCTTACGGGTTTCCAGTAACTGACCATCACGAATCATGGCTTTGAGGCGAAACAACAGAGCTTCCTGTTGTTCAGTACTATTAACTCCCAGTTCCTGACAAAGTGCTTTATGGCTAGCCGGTGCTCCCCTATTTTCCAGGATTTCCATAATGAAAAGCCGGCTGGGAATCGGATTTTCGTAACGGACAGCTTCATCAGCTGCCTGGGAGTCCAGTTCTTTCCAACCTTCTGGCTTTTTCGACATGGGGGAGTTATCAACCTTTTGAGAATAAATTAGGCGTTATTACAACAGCCATTGCAGCAGAATCAAGCTCAGGAATGTAGAAGAATATAGCTGAGGATAATCGGCTGCATCTTCACCCAGTATGCCCAGACTTGCAACCGGATTTAAAGCAGCAAAACACTGAACAAAGCCTTATCGGACACTGATTCAGGTCAATACTTTAAAGTTAACATTTTATTAAAGTATCGGACATCTACGCACACAAACAAACAAAACATCTGAGTAGACAGGGAAATTCAATGTTCAAGCGTCCTCTTGCTGTAACCATTCTTGCTGCCACCACGGCTATTGCTGCCACTTCAGCCCAAGCTTATGAAGCCGGCGATTTTTTGATTCGTGGTGGTTTGGCTACCGTTCAGACAAATGTTGATAGCGGCTTACTAGAGGCAAATGGAGTTAAGCAAACTAATACTGCAGTTGATGTTGGTAATGACACACAGGCAGGTATTTCATTCACATACATGTACACCGATAACATCGGTGTTGAAGTTCTAGCCGCAACCCCGTTCAAGCACACCATAAAAGGTGTTAAAGGACTGAGTGCATACGGTGATTTTGCTGATGTAAAACACCTGCCACCAACAGTAAGCCTTCAGTATTACCCAATGGAAAGTAACTCTGCCTTCCAACCATACGTTGGCGTTGGCTTGAACTACACCGCGTTCTTCAGCGAAGATCTAAAAGGTAAAGCCGACGCAGATTTTAAGAGTCTTGAACTTGATAGTTCTCTGGGTTTAGCTGGTCAAGTGGGCTTTGATTATAAATTGAATGAACAGTGGAGCTTGAATGCGGCCGCTTGGTATATCGATATCAATACCACAGCTAATTTCAAGTCTACTGCCGGTACTACTAAATACAAAATCGACGTAGAACTCGATCCAATGGTTTACATGGCTGGAGTGTCTTACAAGTTCTGACCTCAGCCAAAATTGAGCATCAAGTGCGCTTTTTTGAAGTGCGCTTTTTTGATTGCTATTACGTTCTGCTTAAATCAATTAGACATCACAATGCTCACGTCAAATTCAAATATTCATTTATAAAGCACTTCAATTAATCACTTCTATACTTCATAACTGCTTCCTTTCCTGTGACTTCCTTATGGAGGTCTGAATGCCTATTCCTATGTTTTTGAAATGTTATCTGACAACCATGAGAAGTCACTTTTACAGACTGCCACTGATACTATTTTTGGCTCTGATGCCACCCACCCAAAGTTATGGTGACAGTGGAAGGGCCGATTCGATTGCAGTTTCAAATATAAAAGTTCACCTTGCTTTTGACGCATATCTTTTATTTTCTGTTTTACCAACAAAATACAATCACCTTCTCGAAACTTTCTCGTATTCAAGCTCTTTACTCGACTCTGAATGGTTTCAAGACAATAAACCAATAACTGATTCAAAAGATGATTCCACAGCCTCGTCGCATAAGCTCCTACCCTACGGTGAGAATATAATTAATCCCGAATTATCTTCTCTATCTTTAACAGAAGAAGGTGACATTCTTTATCTTGAAACTGAGAACAACGCTCAACTAACCACTAATGACTCTGCATTATTGGAAAGCTTTGAAACTCGGAGAATAGTTCAAGGATGTGTGATTTTTGCTGATAATGCTGATAATCCGGATAAAACACAAAATAACGCAGAGTCTAAAAGTGAATCAGATGATAGCGATACGGACGACAATAGTGATATTGATGAGGACGTAATCAAGAAAGAAGAACATCCGACATTAATTGCTAGCTTAAGCACCCTAGAGGTATGTACTAGCACTGAGCTGCAAGACAAGAATGATCCACAGCCATCATTAAAACTGTCGTACATAATTGTGAAGAAAGACAGGGGAAAATATTTTGATGCAATCACTGCTCATTTTAAGCCCTCTAGTGAAAGCTCTTCGCCGCTTATAGAACAAGGTTCTTTTTCTAAAATTTTCAAAATTGTTATAGACGAACATGCTTACCTTCTAAAAATCCCACACTATCATGCAGAGGCTCCCGGTCATACAATACAAGATACTCATGATAGTGCTCATCATGAAGTAAGCTGTCTCATTGAACTTAATCACACCCATATTGTTCAGTTGTTGGCTTCTTTTTTATATCAAGATCTCATATTGGGTGAAGTACCCATTCTTGTCTTTGCTGCAGGTTGCGTATCATTGTTTGACTTGATCGATACATCGTCAGACTGGGTGCAGAGTAATAGCTCAGTACTTATTCTCCAGATAACTTCTGCTCTCAAATACATTCACGAAAATGAATACGTATTTGGGGATTTAAAAGACGAAAACATCATTACTGATCAGGCTATAGTTCATGCATATATCATTGACTTTGGATGCTGCCGAAAGCTAGAGCACATTGCCAAAAAATCTACCCCTTACCTTTGCGGCTCAGAAGGTTGGATAGCACCAGAAGTTGTGAATCTTACTCAGAAGGTGAGTGCATCATCAGATATGTATTCATTAAGCATTCTGATCATGCTTATGATTAATGAACATAAAACGGAGATAGTCGATGAACAAACAAAAGAACACCCAGAAATATTTGTAATAATTAGGAAGTCACTGGATTTTTCTCAGTATGAAAATGCAGGGACAGCCGCTCAGAGAATCAGGTTGGCCATGACTTGTCCTCCTACCGACGATAGCCTTAAAAAAATAGTCAGTATTCGAGGTTTACTCAAACTCGGAGCAGCGTTCTGTACTACAGAATGCACCGACAGCAGAATTTCTGCCGAAGAACTGGTTCGATGGGTCGAGATGTATCGGGAAGGGAAACGGGTATCAGATCACTGATACCCGAAAGATTGGTTAGCCGAATGGCTGCTCAAGAATAATAGTTTCTACACGATCAGGACCGGTGGAAACAATGTGAATTGGCGTTCCAACCACTTCTTCCAAACGCTTGATATAAGCGAGAGCATTAGCAGGCAATCCTTCCATGCTTTTAACACCGAAAGTAGACTCACTCCAACCAGCAATCTCTTCGTAAATAGGCTCTAGTGCTTCGTACTCTTCCGCATCAACCGGAGTCGTAATGGATTCGCCTTCAGCGTTCTTGTAACCGACGCAAATCTTAATGGTTTCAAGACCATCCAGAACATCCAGCTTAGTCAGGCACATACCAGATACAGAGTTAATCTGAACCGCCTGACGCAGAGCTACGGCGTCAAACCAACCACAACGACGTGGACGACCGGTAGTCGCACCAAATTCGTTACCCTGTTTGGCCAGGTGAGCACCTACGTCATCGAACAGCTCGGTCGGGAAAGGGCCTGAACCTACACGAGTGGTGTAAGCTTTGGTAATACCCAAAACATAGTCCAGATACAACGGACCAAAACCACTACCCGTGGAAACACCACCAGCCGTTGTATTGGATGAGGTAACGAACGGGTAGGTACCGTGATCGATATCCAGCAAAGAACCCTGGGCTCCTTCAAACAGAATATGTTCACCTTTACCATGATGCTCGTGGATCTTGTCGGTCACACGCTCGATCATTGGTTTGATTTGTTCAGCCATAACCAGCGCTTCATCCAGAGTCTTCTGGAAATCAATGGGCTCAACTTTGTAATAGTGCTCCAGAGCAAAGTTGTGATATTCCATCACTTCCTTCAGCTTCTCTGCAAAACGCTCCGGATGCAGTAAATCAGACACTCGCAGACCACGACGCGCCACTTTATCTTCATAAGCCGGACCAATACCACGACCGGTCGTTCCGATCCTGGCTTCACCGCGAGCCAACTCACGAGCCTGATCCAGCGCTACGTGGTAAGGCAGTATCAGAGGACAGGCAGGGCTGATTCTGAGGCGTTCACGAACAGGAACACCAGCAGCCTCTACTTTGTGAATCTCTTTCAACAACGCTTCCGGAGAAAGCACAACGCCGTTACCGATATAACAAACGACATTGTCACGCAAAATACCGGAAGGAATAAGGTGCAGTACGGTTTTCTCACCGTCAATAACCAGCGTATGGCCAGCATTGTGACCACCCTGAAAACGCACTACCGCTTCAGCCTGCTCAGTTAGCAGATCAACGATTTTGCCTTTACCTTCGTCACCCCATTGAGTGCCCAGTACGACAACAGTTTTACCCATGGTAAACGGTCTCTTAAATTCTAAACTATTCAGGCATGACGCCGGCAGGACCGGTCTCATGCATTAGCACAGGATCAGACGTCAATGACAGTCCATTCCCCATCACGGCAGACCAGCTGCCGCTTGCAACCTGTGCCCGCAGCGTCAGTCTCCTGGTCAGGCAGTTGGCAAACTACCCGGTTACCCTCTCGACGAAGTTGCCCTATAACTGAGGCATCCGCATCGACAGGCGCAAAAACAGCACCCTGCTCTTCTGTATCAGCAGGCTTCATATCCAACAGAGCCTTCAGCTCAAGAAGAACCTTCAGGTCAGTACTGAATCCTGTGGCTGCTCTGGCCCGGCCAAAGACCTGACCAATACCATCGTAACGTCCGCCTTTGGCAATAGCCTGTCCCTGCCCTGGAACATAGGCCGCAAAAACGACACCTGTATGGTAGTTATAACCACGTAACTCACCCAGATCAAAATACAGATTTGTTTCCGGGTACTGGCTATTAACGATTCCAGCAATGGTTTCAAGCTGATCAATAGCAGCGAACACTTCATCCGGTGCTGCGACCAGCTTTTCACGAGCAACATCCAGAATAGCTGGACTGCCCGCCAGAGTGGTCAACGCCATAAACATGTCAGCAGCATCAGGTTTAACCTGCCAACTGTCCAGCAAATCACGGACTTCACAGCCCGCTTTTCTCTGGAGGGCATCAAACAACTGTTGTTCCTGATCAGCAGTCAGCGAAGCAAACTGAACCAGCGAACGATAAATCTGCACGTGCCCAAGATCAACATTGGCAGAGTTCATGCCAACACTGCTCAACGTTTCAAGCATCAGGGAAATGATTTCGATATCACTTTCCACACCTGCATGGCCATAGAGTTCAGCACCCAACTGAATAGGGGAACGTGAAGCTCCCAAGGATGCTGGTTTGGTATGAAATACACTGCCGGCATAACAAAGGCGGGCGGGGCCTTCAGAGCTGGTACGCGCATCGATTCGGGCAACAGCTGGCGTAGTATCTGCTCTCAGCCCCATCGTTTTACCCGTCAGCTGATCGGTTACCTTGAAGGTCTGCAAATCCAGATCATGCCCGACTCCTGCACTCAGTGATTCCATAAACTCCAGATGCGGAGGGATCACCAGTTCATAGCCCCAGCAGTCAAACAGATCCAGCATCTCGCGACGCAGCATTTCTGCCCGGCGAGCACTGGGAGCCAGTATTTCTTCAATTCCGTCCGGCAACAGCCAGCGATCAGCGACGGTCATAACAGCCTCTCTTATTGTCCTAATACCGGATAATTCCGGCTTACAGCTTATGACACTTTTACATTCAACTCATGCTACGCAAAATGGTTCAGGCAAACGGCTCTGAACTCAACATTCTTCCGCACGAGTACAGCTGTTTATGTAAGTGCACCAAGAATCAGCAGCCCCAGCAACATACTGGCCAGTCCTGCGATCCTCAGTTGCCGGTTATCAATCTCAGATAACCGGGTAACCAAATTGCGCCATTTGCGCGGATAGAGAAAGGGAATAATACCTTCCAGTATCAGCATCAGGCTGAAGGCTATTCCCAGTTGTTGCATTAGATCCAAAACTGCGGCCTCCAGCGCTTCAGATAAGGCTTCAAACGAGCCATTCTGGTCACAAAAAAACCGGGCAGGACCCGGTTTGCGTAATCATACCCTGAAACGATTACCGCCTCCATATGGAGGCGGTAATTAGCAACTAATCAGAAAGAACCGGTGAGGTTACTTACCCGTTTTGCTGTTCAGGTATTTAAAGAAGTCGTTCTTCGGCTCTAGCAACATAATATCGCCACTGCTTTTAAAGGACTCTTTATAAGCCTGAAGACTACGGTGGAAAGCGTAAAACTCGGAGTCCTGGTTGTAAGCTTTGGCATAAATCTCAGCTGCCTTGGCATCACCATCACCTCGAACGATTTGCGACTGCTTGTAAGCTTCAGCCTGAATAATCCGTTGTTCACGATCAGCGTTTGCCTGAATACCTTCAGCCATTTCCTGACCCTTGGAACGGAATTCCTGAGCTTCTTTCTCGCGCTCGGAAGACATACGTTCAAAAACGGAATCACTTACCTGTGGTGGTAAATCAACACGTTTAACACGAACATCAACAACCGTTACACCCAACTCTTGTCGAGCAACAACATCCAGCTCATCGGTAATGTCTCTCATCAAGCTGTCACGTGAACCAGAGACCACTTCGTTCAAGGTTAAACCACCGACCTTGTTACGCAGTCTGGACTCGGCACGCTGAGCCAAAAGAGTGTTAGCACGATAAATATCACCGGCAGTCGCTTTATAAAAGTTGGCTACATCGGCAACTCGCCATTTGATGTAAGAATCAACGATTATCGCTTTTTGCTCCAACGTCAGGAACCGCTCGGAAGGTACTTCCAAGTGTTGAAGACGAGCATCGAAAATTCTAATTTTATCAACAAACGGAAGTTTGAAGTGTAAGCCTGGTTCAATGTTCGGGCCTATCAACTCACCAAAACGTAACTGAACCGCACGCTCGCGTTCACTGACAATATATAAACTGCCCCAGCTAACAACGAGTAGAACAAGAACAACGATAAGGGCACTAAAACCTTTTTGACTCATCGTCCAATCCTCCCGCTGCTATTGCGTATGTTACTTACTCGCTTGTTCAGCTCCTCGGCAACCCGGTTACTGATATCATTCAGTTCCTTACCATTTAGGTCCGATGACAGTCTCGTTGGCATTGCTGATTGACCTTGCCCCAATCGATCCAGTGGCAGATACATCATGTTATTGCCACCTTCCACGTCCACCAGAACCTTGCTGGTGCTACCCAGAACTTCTTCTATAGTTTCCAGGTAGAGACGCTCACGAGTTACATCCGGTGCACGAGTGTATTCCGTTAATAGCTTATTGAATCGCTGAGATTCACCTTCTGCTCTCGCAATAGTTTCATCTCGATAAGCACTGGCTTCTTCATAAGTTCGCTGAGCCTTACCACGGGCTTCCGGAATAACCTTATTAGCGTAAGCCTCGGCCTTGTTCTTGGCTCGCTGCTCATCTTCTCGGGCGCGGATAACATCGTCAAAAGAAGCTTGTACTTCTTTAGGTGGCTGAGCACTTTCGATGTTGATCTTTCTGATAAGAAGACCAGTACCATAGTTGTTCTGGTAGTCCTGCAGACGGGCACGAACTTCCTGCCCCATCACTTCACGACCTTGGGTCAGAACCTGATGCATCTCAGAGCTACCCACTACGTGACGTAATGCACTTTGGGTTGCCTGCTCAAGACTCATCTGCGGCTTGGCCACATTCAGAACATAGTCTTTCACATTCTCAATGTTGTATTGAACAGACATAGACACTTCAACGATGTTCTCGTCTTCGGTCAGCATCTGCTGTCTCAGGTTATAGGTACGCAGTTCGGTAACCTTTTCCTGAAACTTGGTTTCAATCGGTGGGAAATAGATGTGTAGACCTGGTTCAACCGTCTCGACATATTCACCAAAACGCAGAATAACCGCACGTTCCTTTTCGTCAACGGTGTAGACCGCATTCCAAAAATAAGCGACCAGCGCCAATATCAGGATGCCACCGAACATACCGGAAGAAGATCCGGTACTACCACCTTTACCGGAAGAGCTGCCGCCCTGTCCGCCAAACATGGAATTCAGCTTATCCTGAAGTTTCTTGAATGCTTCATCCAGATCCGGTGGCCCTTGATTCTTGCCGCCACCCTTATTGTTTCCATTACCCCATGGATCCTGATTGTTTCCACCCGGCTCGTTCCAGGCCATATATGTCTCCGTAGAGTCGGTAACAAATTCTCTGCTCAGCATCGGGTTGATAATCGTACCTCAACCGGCTAAACAAACATGTTTTACACTGATCCATGCCAATAGGCTGGACAGGTCCGTGATATCCACTTTCAGTACATTCAACGATGACTGATTCTGGAAGTTTCCAGAGCGGAGTTGTTCTAGGCGAGATTGTAGAGTTTGCATAGTGAAGTGTGCAAGCCGAGATTAGTATTGGCCGCAAGTTCTTACGCTTTGCTTACCCTATCAGATTCTGACCGTTTCTTATCTTCCGCAACAATGAGCTTACCAGTGGTAACCAGACAGAGTATTTCTGCCCGGTTCTATAAGCACCTTACTGTTCAGCAAGACACTGTTCAATAAGACACTCAGCAGATAAGCCTTCTTGTTTGGCTATACGTTCATAATCACCGCGCGGCATACGAATGTCCAGTAGCAAGTCACCTTTGTCCGAATACTCTTCGCCCTTAATGGCACCAACCTGAAACAATCGTGCACGAACTTTTCCCTGAGCCGGCATCAAAGACAGACGCCCCTGGATCATATCATTGCCCAGCAACTCGGTAATTGCCTGTTCAATCAGCTCCAGGCCTTCACCTGTTTTGGCTGAGACCCAGACTCTTTCCGGCCTACCTTCATCGTCACGCTGGATTTTAGGCTCAACACCTTCCATCAAATCTATCTTGTTATAGATATGCAATGAAGGCACTTCGTCAGCCTCGATCTCTTTAAGGACAGTATCGACCTGCTTGATGTTTTCAAGGCGTTCAGGATCGTGAGCATCAATGATATGAAGTAACAAGTCAGCCTGACGACTTTCTTCCAAAGTTGCCCTGAAAGCTTCCACCAACTTATGCGGCAGATGTCGAATAAACCCTACCGTATCAGCAAGAATTATGGGGCCTATATCATCCAGTTCAAGACGTCTTAACGTTGGATCAAGAGTCGCGAACAACTGATCTTCTGCATAAATATCAGAAGCAGTCATGCTGTTGAACAGCGTTGACTTACCAGCGTTGGTATAACCTACCAAGGCTACCTGTGGGACTTCTGCCCTTTTTCTGGAACGTCGCCCTTGCTCACGCTGCTTACGTACTTTCTCCAGACGCTTGGTAAGATTCTTGATTCGTGCTCTCAGCAGTCGACGGTCAGTTTCCAGCTGGGTTTCACCCGGCCCACGCAGACCAATACCTCCTTTCTGTCGCTCAAGGTGGGTCCAGCCACGGATCAATCGGGTACTTACATACTCCAACTGAGCAAGCTCAACCTGCAACTTACCTTCAAAGGTGCGAGCTCGTTGTGCGAAAATGTCGAGAATCAGACCGGTACGGTCAATCACTTTGCACTCAAGTTCTGCCTCTAGGTTTCGAGCCTGACTGGGGAACAAGGTATGGTTAACCAAAACGACTTCAGCTTCATGCTGCAGAACCGCCTGACGAATTTCTTCGACCTTGCCTGGACCGACAAAATAACGGGGAGATGGGTTACGGGTGTTAACAGTGATAAATGCCAGAGAGTTAATTCCGGCGGAGCGAGCCAGCTCCATAAATTCTTGGGGGTCTTCCCGTTCACGGTCGTCTGATAACTCAGGGTGAATCAGGATGGCGGTTTCGCCCCCTTGGTGGCGATCAAAAAACAATAAAAGCTCCGAATCGTTTTTTCAGGATAATGCCGCCATTGTAATCTTTTAACCTGAAGTTGCACGTTTCAGGAAATACTGCTCAATGTTTATTCATTTTTCATGGCAACAGAAACGCTAAAAGGCGCATAAAGCGCCTTTTAGTTGTTCAAGCAGAATTACTCCTGCTCTTCGTGCTCACCTTCCTGACCCTGCATAGGCAGACGTACCGGACGGCTTGGAACCACTGTAGAAACAGCGTGTTTGTATACCATCTGGCTGACTGTATTTTTGAGAAGAATCACGAACTGATCAAAAGATTCGATCTGCCCCTGAAGCTTGATGCCGTTTACCAGATAAATGGAAACAGGCACACGCTCTTTACGCAGCACATTAAGGTAAGGGTCTTGTAGAGAATGCCCTTTTGACATTTCTGTACTCCTTATTAATTCTCGGGTTGGAATAGCCGTAGATTCGTGAGTTATTTTACTAACCATTATATGGGCTATTTCGTTTTACCGGCAGCGCCAGTACCTGATTGTTCAATCTGTGTACAGCCCAGAAATTTAGCTCGGCAACAGTAAGCGATGCCCCGCACTGCCATCAATAGGTAATACTAGCTACTAACAAGAGACCTGCAGAAACTATTACAGGTTCTTGCGTACCAGCATTCACCTTTTCCGTCCGAGAACATGAACCGGGTTCGAATGCCGTCACTTCGTTCAGAGTCAGCCTCAGACAATACTCTTAAACAAAGCCTATTATATATGGACAGATCTGATTACTTTCAAGGCATCTTCCACAACATTTACGGATAAGCTATCAAGCCAATTCACATCAGGCCAGCTTCGAAGCCATGTTAACTGCCGCTTTGCTAATTGTCTGGTAGCAATAATACCTTTATCGACCATGGTCGGGTAATCCATTTCATCATTCAGGTAACTCCACACCTGACGATAACCAACCGCTCGCACGGCAGGCAGAGTAGGATCAAGGTCACCACGTTCGTAAAGCTTACGCACTTCCTCAACGAAACCCTGCTCCATCATGCGCTCATAACGAACCGCTATTCGCTGATGAAGGACGGACCTGTCCTTCGGAGCAATGGCCAAATTAACGACATTGTACGGTAGTTGCTGCAATTTCTGTTCGGCATGCCAGTCAGACAACGATCGGCCTGTCGATTCGTAAACCTCAAGTGCTCTCTGTAATCTCTGGGCATCAGTTGGCTTGATACGCTCAGCGGCTACAGGGTCTACTTGCTGGAGTTTTTTATGGAGTTGCTCCCAACCAAACGTTTCAGCGTCTTGCAGCAGTTTGTCCCTGATCATCTGATCAGCCGCAGGCAATTCTGCCAGACCGTCCCTGAGCGCTTTGAAATAAAGCATAGAGCCGCCCACCAGTAGAGGGATTTTCCCTCGGCTAGTAATCTCAGACATTTCTCTCAAGGCATCTTCACGAAAGTCTGCTGCTGAATAAGGTTCAGAGGGATCCTTGATATTGATTAACCGATGCGGTGCTTTCGCCAACTCTTCGGCAGTTGGCTTGGCAGTACCAATATCCATCTCTCTGTATACCAAAGCGGAATCGACACTGATCAGCTCGCAAGGCAAATACTCCGTAAGAGCAATAGCCAGATCGGTTTTACCTGAAGCGGTTGGCCCCATCAGGAAAATAGCCGGAGGCAATGGCTGGCCAGATTGCGATTGAAAGTCAGATGTCATATCTCTCCCGCCATTTTAGGCAGCGGTGGAAGCACTAAAAAGGTCGCTGAGTTTACCCAAGCTGACCGGAAATAAAAGCCTGAAGCTTTTAAATAAAAACTAAAAGCACTGGAACAAGTACGATCGTTCTTTTCCATTGGTCAATCAAGTGTGTAAGCCTCGACCTGGCCACCACAATTCTGGTAACACTCTCTGTATTGTTTCTCACACACTGTGTAGTCAGGTAACCAGCAGAAACTATCCATAGAATGAGTGGAACACACTGATCGGTCATCACCATCCTTCAAACGTAAAAAACAGTTTTCCCGATACAGTCTTTTCATTTCTTGCTGTTGCTTGCACTGCCTGTACGTTTGATCCTTATCTTGACTGCACAGAGTTCGATTCGTTTGACAGTTACTGAGACAAAGTCGCCCCGTCTCGGTAACGGGAGGGTTGTAACGGTAGTCTATCCTTGGGCCTGTCTCACAGCCGTATAATACTAAGATTGCAGCGGCTACTAGCCATCGAACTATCATGAAATTGCCTTTCTTCCCGAAAAAAGACGAAGTGTAGACAATGACAGTGCGTGCCTATTACTTTTTAAAAGTCAGATAAATCAGGCTAGATGAAATAGTTGCTCTCTACTAGATCAGCTCCATTTTCAAATCCATAACCGCATCCACGACAAGCTCTTCATCCAACTTTGAGGACAATTGTTCTTTTATGTCTTCAACCACTGCAACAGCATGCCCAAGAACAAACCGCTGGAACGGATCGCCACTGCAGGAACCAGCAATATAAAGATTGGAAATACCGTCTATGCGCATCGTTCCAGGGTCAACAATAGGCTTACCAGTCTGTAGCAACTCTTCATCCTGCTCATTCCTCAAAAACGAAAAGTCCGGCATGCTGCCACAAAGAACAGCCACATGATCAAACTGTTCGATCAATGTCGGATTTATGTCATGCATGAGCGATGCAGTTCCATCGCCACTTAGTTTTTTCAATCGGTAGTCGGTCAATCGAGTATAAGAGTCAGACTGCCCACTAGCATTGGTCATTGCATCAATCACCTGGCAATGTTGCGGGTACTCGGAATTTCGCCCTGATAGACTCATAAGGATTGCCGTCGACCCTCTGGATTTGTAGCGCCCTCTCTGTTGAAGCAACTCTTCCGGCACTAGATGAGTCACTCTCATGCCTGCATCCCAGGCTCGGTTAATGGTATCTGCGGCTGATAAGCCGGTTCCCACTACAAGAACTTCTGACTGCTCATCCAGTTTCGACATTTTCTCCACTGCTTCTGCCGTGGAATGAGAGACTCGCACGCTATTTTCGCCCTCAAACCCTACTTCCCTCGGTTTCGTCATTCCCACCGCCAGAACGAGGAATTTAGTCTCCACAGTCATATTACCCTTAAGACCCTGGACCGTTAATTTCCAGCCTTGAGGGATTATTTCTGCACGGGTCACTTGATGATTATCGAAAATTTTATCTGTGGGCAGTTGCTGGCTGCATTTCTGAAAGTAATGGCGTAGAGAGCCCGCATCCGTTTTCATTCTGTCTTCACGACCGCTATCAGGTAAAAAAAGATTAAAATCTTGTTGATCTCCTTCTGGAAAACCAGGTAAAAACATCCAGCTCCAAGGACTTATTGTTTTCTGATCTTCATCATATTTGTGCCAACTGCCGCCAGGTGGGTTGTTGGAAATCATCACGCAATCGACCTCAGGGCCATCCTTGACCAATGACAGGCAGTCCAATGACTCAGCAGGCAGTGTTGTGGTATAGCGAAAGACATCAAGATTTTGACCAGCTGAGGTTTTACCTCGAGCACCTGTTACTTCCTGTCCCCAGGCTTCCCTGTCATAGATGGACTTATTCTTATGCTCAGTCTTTATATGGGCGTGAGAAGGGTCATCACACCTGGAAATAAACCGGTTTCCCTGAAGCAGATGCATGGTTAGCATTCCCACAGCACCACTTCCTACCACGGTGACAGTCGTATTTTTTATTATTTCGGTTGTTGCGTTCTGATCGAAAGTCGCTTGTATTCCGAAAGCTGTCGAACCACCAATATTCGATATATCCACTTTGCACCTCAGCTTGCTAATCACAAGTTAGATGCAAAAAACACAGAAATGCTCCATCACTCTGTGCATTTTGTTAGTCACACGAACAGCTTTGTTAGCTCGAAGGGCAGACCTTGACGATGCATCACCACCGTAACCACTTCTTAGTGATAGTCGTTACCAATCACGAGGTTTTTTGTTATATCAAAATACAGACTTAAAAGTAGTCAGGTGTATGAGAACAAGCCAAGCAGAAAGAAAGAAAGTAAATAAATAAATAAATAAATAAATAAATAAAATCTCGGTCAAAAAAACGGAGCCCGATGGCTCCGCTTTTCAAACGACATACATCGTTACAAGACTGTGCATTGCCAGGGTCAATCCTGAACAAAAGGTCGCTTGTGGGCAATCCCTGTATGACAGTCAATACAAGACTTACCGTTTTCTTCCCAGAATACCGGATCATGGCGTCTGGCCGCACGACCAGGCTGTTTTTCCTTATCCATCTTGGCAACATCATGGCACTTCAGACAAGTGGATGATTTTTGCTCATCCATTGTCTTCCATACATGTTCAGCCAATCTGAGACGATGCTCACTCTCAAAGTTATCCCAGGTTAATGTCTTTAACCCAGTATTTCTTATAGATATCCTTGATGCCAGAGCGAATTTTGGTTTCCATCTTTTCCAGAAAGGGTTCGGGCACATGGCAATCAGCGCATGAGGCTGACAAGCCGTGGACATTCTTGTAGTGGATAGATTCACGATACTCTTCCACCACAGTATCCATACCGATATGGCAACCGACACAGAATTCGTTGGAGTTGGTCATCTGCATGGACACATTAAATGTCAGCAGACCTCCAGCGCCCAAACCAAGAAAAAGAAAGGCGCCCACTGGAATACCTAGCAGCCATTTGGCTGTTGGTCGCTTCCAGAGCTTTTCCCATAGCTCTTTCAGGAGTAGCTTTTTCATTGGCTTATTCTCTTAAAACTTCCTGCTGCTCATTGCTGAACAGCAAGAAGGGAGCTAGTGACGAATTACTGTGCGTAACGCTTTCTGAACTCTTCCTGAGCCTTCAGACGAGCCTTCTTCACAGCTTCTGGCTCTTTACCGGAGAACCACGCGTTTTCAGGACGGGAGAGGATCTCGTCGAGCAGTATACGACCGCGCTTGGCAACGTCTTTCTTGCCATCGTGATCCGCTTTTTCCAGAAGTTCTTCAAACTCTGGTATCAGCTCGGTGTAAAAACGTTCAGCCACTTCGAACAAACCGTGCCACTGTACATAATCAGGCGCATTCATAGCCGCACCGTGACGAGCACGACGACCTTCGTGGTGCCACAGGTAGAACCAGGTCCACTCGATCTTGTCGTCAAAGCCGGTCTTGGTGATCAGGCCTTCAGTCTTCAGAAACTTCATCATGCCAACACCAGGCTTCGCGAACTTGTCGTTGTACAGATTAACGACACCGTCAAACTGAACGTAGAAGTTCTCAACCCATGTGGATGTGTGACAAGCAGAGCATACTTTCTTCATGTCATCGCGACGCGCTTCCCAGGATTTAACTTTGCCACGCTTCTTGGCATCGATTTTCTCGGAAACAGGAGGACGCAGAGTCCAGGAAATACGATCACCAATTTCATGGGTGATTGGCAATTCCTTGGTAGCAGACATGTGGCAAGTCGCACAAGTAGGCGCTGCATCATATTTTATCGAGGTACTGGGGTTTAAATCCTTTTTTTCAGCCGCAACTGGCAGCACTCCAAGATGAGTACTACGTTAATATGTTAAGTTATCACCGGTTTAATTTCGTTTTTCACCATTGATTCAAGTCAAGAAACTGTAAGTAGTCTGTAAATATACTCCCAAGGAGGTAGATTGCTTTCGAAATTTATTGCTATTGAAAATTGTTCTCAAATCAGTTGATCAAATAAGCGACAGCTTTATTAAAAGTGATTCTCATTGAATGAAATCTTGTTATGCTGAAGTTTCTCCAATAAATAAAACTATAAGGAGAGTATGAATGCAGACTATTCTGTGGTTTTTACGATTACTTCTAAGTATTCCGATAATCACGGTTGATTTGTTCAATTATCAATCGTGGAGAGTTATTGATGGTTTCTCGTATAAAAAATGAGACTGATAACGTTTGCATGCCAAGTTATGCCGGTCGGGAAATGAACACGCTTATTCCCAAGTTTTCTCTGCCAGAGACATCTATGCCAGCGCAGACAGCTTATCGATTGATCCACGATGAACTCATGCTGGACGGTAACTCCAGACTAAATTTGGCAACCTTCGTCACCACATGGATGGAGCCGGAAGCAGAAGCATTAATGTCAGAGACCTTCGACAAGAATATGATCGATAAGGACGAATGCTATGGGATTTCAGATTGCCACAGGTGAAATCTATTCATGTTTCAGGTCACAAGTACGGGCTGGTTTATCCCGGAGTGGGATGGATTATCTGGCGTGATGCTGAGGAGCTGCCTGATGAACTGATATTCCACGTAAATTACCTGGGTGGAGATATGCCAACCTTTACACTGAACTTCTCCCGCCCGGGCAACCAGGTCATCGCGCAATATTACAATTTTATTCGCTTGGGCTTTGAAGGCTACCGTCGTATTATGCTGAGCTTGCAGAAAACAGCGATGTATGAAGGCTTTTCAATGGATATGGCCGATGCATTGGTCAATGACTTTAAAAAGGCTATCGATTTCTGCTCAGGAAAGAGGAAGAACCAAGGTATGTTTTCTCACTGACGGCAGTTTTGATCGGAGCCTTGGCTACGCAATCGAAGTTGTAACGAGCCAAGGGCATGAAGAACAGCGTCCCAATATCGCAAAATATCTGTCCGGATACTTAAATCAGACATAATTCTTTGCTAATAAATTTGGGACAAACCTGATTTCTATTCCATACTGTTGGAATCGCTGTTATCAATGTAAACAACAAAGAAATGGATCAAAGGACTTGAAGATGAGCGGCTCTCAGGTATTGCTTGCACACTTTCCAGAGAAATTTCATGCGGTCGCCTGTAACCATGTCCGGATTTATGTCGGGATTATGGAGAAGGACGATGGCATGTACCAAATTGGCTGGGCTATGTATCTCTATGATGATTTAGAACATACCCAGCCCAGCGAGCAGGAAGTGGAAAGTCATATTTCTGACCTGTCTCTCAACCCAGATGAGCTGAATGCTATTTTAGATGCATACGAGCAACTGCCATCTCTCCACGGTGATGATGATCTTTCCTGTAACTACAAACTGATCATTATCCGCTGACTCAATGATAAGCAGGAAGAGAGTTATAAGCTCCTTCCTGCTTACTCATCCAGTATTTCTTTCACTCTTCCCACTTCCCCTGTATCCAGCCGTACCTTGATTCCATGAGGATGGTTCTGTGATTTCGTCAACAAATCTCTTACAACACCTTCGGTAAGGTATCCAGTGCGCTGGTCCTCCTTCATCACGATGTTCACTTTCAGGCCGGGTTTAATATTGCTGCGCTTGGTTCCAGGCATGTACTGCTGTCCTTGGTTTTTGGTCAATTAGCTTTTGCCCACCCTCTGTAATTGAAGGCGAGCATTTTTGGTGCTGCTGGCAGGTAGCTGCTGTCCATTTCCTTGATTGAAAATCCCGATTCCTTTAGTAACTGAGGGATTGCTCGGTTTAGGTGACATCCTCCGGCCAGTTTATTCCAAATAGGATTAATGCGATTCTGCCAGCGATGTACAGATTGATCCGGTGCTTTTCCATGCTCAGAAAACAGTAGTTGCCCACCGGGCTTCAATACTCTGCGCATCTGCTGCAGAGCGGACTTCCAGTCATGGATGCTACAGAGGGTGTAGGTCAATACGATAGTATCAATACTATTATCATCCAGTGGGATCTGTTCGGCTTCCAGATCAAGCCAGCGACAGTCCATTGGTGATGTTTCTAATATGTCACCTGACTTTCTACGCATACCTTCTGACGGCTCCAGTGCCCATAGCAGCTCTACCTGACTTGAGTTGTACCAGGGAAGGTTCAGACCTGTCCCAAAACCAACTTCGAGAACCCGGCCATAAGCCTGCGGCAGGAGCCATTGTCTTTGAGATCGAATTTGGGGTGAGCCGCAGGCAATATTGACCAGGCTGGGCAGGATAAACCTGTTATAGATACTCATATTTAGTTTTTCTGATCCAGAAGTGTATTGCTGGTTTAATAACCCGAGGAATCAGCGCCCTCTGAGGAAGAGTTTATCAAGCTGTCCCATGGTCAGCAGTGTCCAAGTAGGTCGGCCATGATTACATTGACCACTACGCTCTGTTGCTTCCATATCACGCAGCAATGCATTCATTTCTTCAATGGACAAACGACGATTTGCTCTGACGGAGCCATGGCAGGCCATAGTTCCAAGAATCTCATTAATCTGGCTTTCAACCCTGTCACTGCTGCCGTACTTGGTCAGGTCTGACAGCACGTCACGAACCAGTCGTTCAACATCAGCATTGTGCAACATAACGGGCACTTGACGTATCAATAGAGTTTCCGGGCCCATGCGCTCTAATGCCAAACCCAGCTTCTGAAAATACGCCAGATTTTCTTCTGCGCAATCAGCTTCACGATCATTAACTGATATAGATTTTGGTACCAGCAATGGTTGAGCCTTAATTCCCTCTGCATTCCATGAGATTTTCATCCGTTCATAGGTGATTCGTTCATGAGCTGCATGCATGTCAACCAGAACCATACCCTGGTCGTTTTCTGAAAGAATATAAATGCCTTTCAACTGGGCAATAGCAAAACCTAGAGGAGGAACTTCCGAGTTCGTTTCTGGCAGATTAACAGTGACCGATTGAGCTGAGCCGTTGACTGCCATAGCAACAGGTTCATCACCCACTTCATGTCTTGGCGCTGCAGAGGCATAGAGTTCACTGTAGGCCTGTATCTGCCTCTGAACCTGCCCGGGAGCCGGAGAGTCAGGAATCTGCATGCCAGATTGTGTAAAGCCTGACGTAGCCATTGGAGAGCTACTGTTAGCTTCGTATGAGGCTGCTGTCTCATTCACCAGTCTCATGGACTCCTGATTTTTAAATTCGCCGCCAGCAACACCTACAGCTACTTCTTGAAGCTGACCATCAAGACTACCTCCAGGTGGCAGAGCATCCTCAGGAGAGACTTTTGCCAAAGCCCGATGCAACGTACTGTACAAAAAGTTATGGACAGTACGGCCATCACGGAAACGAACCTCGTGCTTAGTTGGATGAACATTGACGTCCACCATAGCCGGATCAAGTTCCAAATAAAGAACAAAGGTTGGGTGCCGGCCGTTGTATAGCACGTCACGATAAGCTTGACGGACAGCATGAGCGACCAATTTGTCACGAGTGACACGACCATTAACAAAGAAATACTGAAGGTCAGCACTGGATCGGGAAAAGGTTGGCAATCCAACCCACCCCCAAAGCTTCAGACCAGATACTTCAACATCAATGATGACCGCATTTTCAATAAATTTCGGGCCACACAGAGAAGCTACTCTTCGATCTTTTTCAGCTTGTGTAGCGCAGGGACGTAACTGGTGAATACTGCGCTGGTTGTGACGCAGACCAAAACCAACATCAAACCGTGACAGAGCCAGACGCTTTACTACTTCTTCCAGGTGTGAGAATTCAGTTTTTTCTGTACGAAGAAATTTTCGGCGCGCAGGGGTGTTGAAAAACAGATCTTTGACTTCAATAGTTGTACCGATAGGGTGTGGAGCTGGACTAACAACGGCCTCCATATCTCTCCCTTCAGTCCGCACTTGCCAGCCGGATTCCTGACTCTCTATATTTGAAGTCAAGGTTAACCGGGATACAGAACTGACCGATGCCAGAGCTTCTCCTCTAAAGCCAAGAGTGGCAACACCCTCAAGATCTTCAAGTTCGGATATTTTACTGGTCGCGTGTCTTGAAAGCGCCAGAGCAAGATCATCCTTTACGATTCCATGGCCATCGTCACGGATTCTAATCAGTTTTACACCGCCACTTTCGACCTCAACATTGACCCGTTTTGCTCCTGCATCCAGGCTGTTTTCCAACAACTCTTTCACCACAGAAGCAGGGCGTTCAACAACCTCACCCGCTGCAATCTGGTTAGCAAGACGGTTATCAAGAAGGCGAATGGCTTTTACAGGACTAGTGGCTTCCATAAACAGGAATAGGTATCCGGACAGAAACTGAACCACAAAGGTTAACAGCGGTTTCTATGGATTGCTATGTCAGAAATACCGACCGCAAGAGCACACTTAAAACAGCAGATTCATTGCCATCCATGGCAACAGGTTCACAGACGCATCCTTCAAAGCGGGTACTGGATTTTTGTCATAATAAAGCGCTTTTCCTTCCCGCCAAACATCCGTCACACGCCATAACTTCAATAATATCGGTAGCACCGGAGCCGCAGAGCCAAGCACAGAACTAGCACCTGTCAGTAGTAATAGCTGAATGGCTCTTCGACCAAGGTTTTGATTCACCTCATACTTTACTTTTCCCTTTAGTTGTCGCTTGAGGAAAGCTTGCATTTTCTGCAACCGTTTTTTTGAGATCACCTTTCCGGCAGCTTTTTCCAAACCTCGACTGACAGGTTTCAATGGTGTAGCCATGCGCGCCATTAACTTCTAAACTCTTTCGGCCACTGAATTATCAAGCCTATCCCCGCCCTCAGTCGCTACTTTCCTGAGTTCATCCAGTGCCTCATCAAATTAGTGGCTGCTCTTTCTTACCTTGCAATCGAGACAACAGTGAGAAGCAGAAATAAGCCCGAAGCTTCAACTGCAGGGCTTAAGCTATTGGACCTTCAGCACCCATAAGTGTCAGCCTGAAACCACCCGTAGCCAGCAGTTTCTTTGCCCTGCCCCAGCAGACAATCATAGGGATCAGCAAAAAGGGTGCCAAAGCGATCAATAGAAAGGTGATCACAATCGTTGGCTTGCCAGATGTCAGCCAGGCCAACCGAAGCACACTCAACCAGAAAACAAGCACGACAACCAAGGCAACACTATTCAATAGAGAGGTATCCAGAAGCCCCAGATACCTAAGCAAAAACACACTTAATACCAAACCAACACTTCCAGTCAGCATTCGAGCTGTACCGGAAATCTTTTCTACAAATTCAGCATCCACCGAATGCTTCCGTTCCATAACCACCTCATATGGAAGTGCCATTTTCGAATTCTGATTGAGCCGTCGAAAATGATATTAATTAGGGATCACCAGTACCTGTCCTGTACGAATTCGATCAGCACGGCCAATCTTGTTAACTCGCTTAAGAGAACTCAGGCTGGTTTCAAATTTTTTAGCAATTTCTGACAGAGTATCTCCAGCCCTGATCACATAACGATCAGGTCGGGTATTAACCTTACCCTGTTTTTTTAGTTTGGCAATTAAGCTGTCAGGGGGCGGTTTCTTCACAAAATAACTTTTTATGCCTTTGAATACCTGCCGAGCCATAGCCCTCTGATGATTACGGCTTTTTAGTTTGCGGCTTTCCTTCGGGTTGGAGATAAATCCGGTCTCTACCAGAATGGAAGGGATATCCGGTGACTTCAAAACTGCAAAACCTGCTTGCTCAACATTCTTCTTGTGCAGACGGTTTATGCCACCAATATTCTTCAACACCATATCACCCACTTCCAGACTGGAAGAGAGAGTAGACGTCATGGAGAGATCCAGCAGAACCCCCGCCAAAATATCGTCCTTATCACTCAAAGAGATACCACCCTCACCGCCAATTTGATCAGACGAGTTTTCTTTCTGAGCTAACCAGCGTGCAGTTTCCGACGTCGCACCACCACGGGAGAGGGCAAAGACAGAAGCTCCATTCGCTCTGAAATCCCTGAAGGCATCCGCATGAATAGAAACAAAAAGATCAGCACCACCTTTACGGGCGATCTTCGTACGCTGTCGAAGAGGAATATAATAATCACCCGTACGCACCAGCACCGGTTCAAACCCTTTTTCTCTCTTTAAAAGCGCAGCCAGTTCTTTGGCAATTTTTAGTGTAACCACTTTCTCATGGCCACCGCCATAAGCTTTAGCTCCCGGGTCTTCGCCACCATGACCGGCATCAATAGCAACGATTATGTCCCTGTTCGCAGAAGGTTGAGAAATAGGCTTATGAATTACCTGCGGCTTCTTTTCCTGATCAAACAGATCGACCACAAGCCGGTAACCATAGGTCGCGTTGGGGCTTAGCAGAAAGCTGTTACTGGTTAGTTTATTTTTTAGATCCAGCACGATGCGCAGATCTTTTTTATTTCTAACTCCGTAGCGAAGCCTTTTTATGGGCGTATTAGTCAGACTAGGGGTCACTATCAGAGAAGATTTGCTGGCGTCATGAATATCCAGAACCAGACGATCCGGTTTATCCAGAAAGAACTGTGAATGTCGTACGTCACCGGAAATATCAAACACCAATCGAGTTTTATCCGGTGAGCGCCAGAGACGAATGTCGTTAATTTTTTCCGCAAAGGCCTGAACCGGACTCAAAACCAGTCCGGATAAGATCAGATAAACAAAGCTCTTTAACGTACGGCCAAACGTTTTTTTATTGTTCAATCGGTGCATCAAGACTCCTGCAATCCCTGCAGATTTCTCAGCATTTCCTGTCCTTTTTCTGTTCCCGCTTTAACCGACGCTTTTCGGCCTGGCAGATTGTAATCCAGAGTCACCCAGAGATCTGCCTCAGGCAAAACGCCCTTGCCCTTACATGGCCATTCAATCAAACAGAGGCTTTCTTCCTCGAAATAATCCCTGCCACCAATGAACTCAAGCTCTTCCGGGTCGGCCAATCGATACAAATCAAAATGGTACGCCTGACGACCGTTAACGGTATAAGGCTCCACCAATGTGTACGTCGGGCTTTTTACCGCGCCCTTATGCCCCATATGCTGCAAGATCCCTCGGCTCAGGGTTGTTTTACCCGCTCCAAGATTACCTTCCAGATAGACGATGGCATGACCTGCAGTCACCTCGGCCAGTTGCCGTCCGAAAGCCACCATCTCTTCTTCATTATCAATCAGCAGCTCAATGCTTAAATCCGTGTCGTTCACTGTCATCTATCTATTATGTTTCAATTGTTATGTTTCAAAGATTGTGTTTGCTACTCGTCAGCCTGTTCAACTGCTGACGAATCGCCGAAATGATTTCTGTCGCCAGCAGTCCTATCTCGCCCTGCTGTTCTACTATTGAATCTGCTGCACTGGCATGAAGCCATACGCCGAGTTTTGCAGCATCAAAGGCCGCTATTTTTTGTGCTAACGGTCTTTGAGCGAGCAATGCGCCAATCACACCACTCAACACATCGCCCATACCTGCTACAGCCATACCTGGATTGCCTGCCGAGCAGAGGCTCAAATCACTGCCATCATAAATCAGTGTACCGGCACCTTTCAGCACAACAATCGCTTTATAAGTACGACAAAGTTCTTTTACTGACGCAACTCTGTTTGCATTCACTTTACTCGAACCGGATTTCAGCAACCTTCCCGCTTCACCAGCATGAGGTGTCAGAATCATCGGGTACTTTCTAGCCTGAAGCAACTCTGGATCATCCGCAATCAGGTTCAGAGCATCAGCATCAAGCACCAATGGACAATCCGCTTTCAATGCGGCCACCAGTAGCTCTTTAGCCCAGTGATCCCTTCCCAGTCCGGGACCGATCACAATAGCATCTTTACCCTTGATAAGGCTTGCCAACGCTGGAGCATCTTCAACACCAAAGGCCATGACTTCCGGCCGTCGAACAGCCAGAGCCAAGAGATTTTCTTGCCGTGTCGCCACAGTGACTTTACCTGCTCCACAGCTGATACCGGCTTCAGCCGCCATAATGATGGCCCCAGGCATACCATAATTCCCACCAATCACCAGCAGATGACCATAATCTCCTTTGTGGGCATCTCTGGCTCGAGGCTGAGCAAGCTGTCTCAGATTCTGCTCAGTCAGTCTTTGACTGGCTGGCTGAAACTGTTGATAAACCTGCTCAGGCACATTCAGGCCATTGAATACCGACCTACCTGTCAACTCAGCTCCACGGCCAGTTAACAGTCCCTGCTTCATACCAATAAAAGTCACAGTCAAATCGGCAGCGACAGCAGCACCCATAACAGCACCGTTGTCAGCATTCAGACCGGATGGAATGTCCACCGCCAGAACAGGGCTAGCCGATTGATTTATCCGCTTAACCGCCGCCATACAGTGACCTGAAACATCTCGAGTCAACCCGGTTCCCAGCATAGCGTCGACAATTACATCAGCCGACAAAACAACAGACTCTTCAAACGGATGAATCTTGATGTGCTTGGACTGACAGCTTTCAAAAGCTTTCTGGGCATCAGCTGCCAGTGCTTGCGGGTCTGATAACCAGTAAACAGATACATCCAAACCTTTCTGTGCTGCCAGCATCGCAATCAGATAACCATCGCCGCCATTGTTACCACCGCCACAGAGCACTTCTATGCGCTTTGTCTCAGGCCATTGATTCATAAGCTCTGAAAACGCAGCCACCGCCGCTCGAGTCATTAATTCAAAGCCAGCAATACCGCACTGATTAATGGCAAAACTATCCAGTTGCCTGACCTGTTCGGCGGTATAGAGGGATTCTGGTATCTGACTGGTTTCACTGATCATGTTTTTCACACATTGAGTGGACTCAAGAATCAAAGTTCTGTTTAAAATGCTTCCCGTTAAAATAGTACCTTGATTTTGTTCCGCTGGAACCAGACTATTGTTCCTTTTATCAGGGATCTTCAATTGATATGACTCCGTGGATTCACCTGCTGTCATCCACACTGCGCCTGGTGGATTTACACGATAGCAATCATGAACAGCGCTCTGAACATACTGGTATTTCAATCGAAACCCGCCCGGGACTAAGCAACGGTTACTGGTTGGATGTCGCCTGTCTGTTGCTGGAATTTCTGCTGGAGCAGGATTACCAAACCAACGGCAAATACATTCCCCAGCTCAGTTGCCTGAATCATCTGCGCAACAGCATACCTGAGCTGTCCGCTGACGATATCAGCTACGTGGCTAATGTCCTGAGTACACCCAGCGAACTGTATTTTCGGCAAAGAAGTGAAACAGAAAGTGCAGTGTGTGTCAGTACCAAACGTACGGCATTAATAGAAAAGCAGTCGCAGATTGGCCACATTCGACTGTCCCAAGCTGGACGCCAAAGTGTCACTCTGTCCAAACAAGTAGACGACATTCTCTACAGTGAACACGATGCAGCGAAAATCATTTCAGCCGTTGCCCGTGATGATTTTGATCGAATTCCAAACATCTGTGATTCCATCCTGCTCTCCATTCGAGGGTTAACTCAGGATATTCGTCGAATTCGGGAAAACCCTACACTGGAAGACAAACTGCAATCTTTTCGCAGTAATCGCAAACACTATGTCACGGCCATTCGAAATATTCAGGCCACCATCATGGACTGCAAAAAACAGTTTCTGCGACCGGATGTCCATGAACGTTTTGAAGAGTGGGCCAGCCAACAAGAACTAGAGTGGGAACTGTCAATATTGGATCGTTCGTTCACCCGCATATTGAGTGCTTTGGAAAACCTGAATCGTCGTCTGACCGATCTGCTTAGAGATATTGCCGAAGGCAGAATCCAGAGCATGGGCGTCATTGATTTTAACAAGGCGGCTCTGAATCTTGCCTGGAATCCACCTGTCAGTAATGAGATGGAACTGATGCAAATAGTATTCAGCCAGTCAGCTCCTTTTGATGTTTCAGTCGGCTTACCTGCACCGGAAGACTTCAGGAGCATCCTGGATAACCGTCAGGCCGATTCCAGTGCCACCAGCCTGATATACGATGCAGTCGATACAGAAGACACCGAATCACTGTTACTTCAGCAGTTCCTGACCCATTACGGTTCAGTTATTCGCAATCATCTCAAAGAGCACCCTTTGTCGCTCAGTGAAGCCATAGAGTTTGGTTGGCACCGAATTGAGGATGGACAACACGAACAGCAGGATTTTCTGCCTCAGCTCATCAATATGTTTGTTGATACCGAGCAACTGCAACCTGATCTGACCGTTGCCATAGATTCTGACAACCTGAAAATAACGCTGTCCGACGGCCGACGTCTAAACGGCGACAACCCAATTTTAATGCCCGTAAAACAATGACCTATCACACAGTAATAACACGTTTTTTGACAAGGGACTGTCGCCCATGAATATGAATGAAATGGGTGAGGTTTACGCATACCTGCTTCGCCATAGAATTGTTGAAACCAGCCCTCAGGAACGCCGTCGACGCTCATCCCAGACCGGTCTGCTGTCTGAACGTGATGCCAGCTCCATTCTGAAGGAGTCTGATGAAGATCAGTTGCAACAGCTCCGCTCTTTTCTCGCTGGTCAGGGCTTACAGTTAGCCGTCTATGACAGTGCTGACTATCCCGGCATTGCTCCCGGAGCTCAGGTCTATCTGTTACTCAGAAACCCTGAAGCCGAACTGCCAGCCATGTTCAGCCAGCAGCAACTTTTGCAGAAACTCAAGATTCGAAACGATTCTCAGGAAACGACAGCGGTCTGGTTTATTCATATCTGGATGTTGATGCTGGGTTTACTCTATACCCGCAAAAATCGTGCACTGTCCGATGTCAGTCTGTATCAAGATGCTGTCTTCAGTCAGGAAGAACTGACTGATTCCTTGAAAAGTCATCTGGAAACTCTGCGCCGAACCACTCAATCCGACGAGTCTCAACCCAGACAAATCGCCATTCTTCTCAAGGAGAAGGGTGAAGATACACCTCGTCGGGTTCGCAACTTTATTGATGCGTTGATTGACGCCCAGCATCTGACCGAGAAAGGCAAAAGTATTTTTCAGCAGACGTTGTTAGGCGCACTTGAGGTGGAACAAAGCGGACTGAACCATCTCCGCCACTTAATTCCCGACGATATCGCTCAGCGCATCACGATGCCTAATCAGACCGATGACATTGCGATAGAAGTAGAAGAAAGCACACCTGAAACAATAAAAAATCAGCAGGAGGCTGAAAATGTCCGTCATTAATCGTGTTGAAATCGCTAGCTTGCTGAATAAACACGGTGATGTAAGCAGCCCCTGGGAAGCCAAGATGCGTCACCTGATCTTGAATCTCAAAGGCCAGTCCACCGCCATGAATATGGAAAACGGCTTTGGTAAAACAACGCTGTCCGATGCACTGATTGGCATGCTCTCACGAGAGCGCAGCCTGATGCGAAAGACCCGTCGCAAGATGTCTCCTTCGCGGGATGGAAAACCATGGACTCATGTTCGTGTTGAGTTCAGCTACTCCTCCGGCCATATAGGCCAGTCCGATATTCTCGCCGCAGCTGGCGAAGCAACGGGAGGTTCTGAACAATGGGTCTTTGGCATGTATGGTCACGCCGATACCGATCCGCACTTTTATTATTATCAGGGTCGTCTGGAACAATTACCGGTTCACTCACTGACTGCCGACAGAAAGCTTCAACTGTTCAGTAACGATCACTTTCAGCACAGTCTTCGTAAACTGAAACCGGAAAAACCAAAAGACCGTGAAAGCTGGCTGGAAGCCATTAAGGAACACATCAGTCGTAGAGAGCTCGAGCAGCTGGCCTCTTTCCAGAAAGAGGGCGGTGCTGACAAGAGCCAGATTTTTAACGCCATTAAACCCAGACCTGGTGAAAAAGCGGATCAGGCTTTCTTTTACGAAGTATTAGCTCCCCAAATTCTGGCTGGTGCCAGTCAGGGGGAAACCGATGAGTCTGAAGAATACATCGAAGATCTGGTGATCAACTCGGGTCGCAATGTTTCCGAGCTGAAACATCGTATTAATGAAAAGACAGCAGACCTTCAGCGAAACCAGAATAAAAAAGCACGGCTGGATGAAATGCACCTCAGCGCCAGTCAGCTGACAGAAGCTATATCCATTCGCAATCAGGCTCGACATCAACTTGAGTCCCAAGCGTTGTGTCTGAACGCCATCAGCCAGAAAGGTTTACCGGGTATTCCGGTCACCTCTGACGATCAGCAAAATCCGGCCAAAATCGCCAGTGAGCTAGCCATCCGCCCCGGTGAGATTGAACCCTTGATTCCTCTCTCGGTACTTGCTCAGCAAACCGGCAGTAGCAGTCGAAAGGTCGAAGAATTTCTGGAAAGTCGTCAGCTTTCAGGCCAACGCCATGACCGCTCAGATATTGTCTACCATCCTGATGCGAGCTGGTGCCGAGGCAAACCCATGCGGCTCTATCCGTCAGGCAAAGCGATTGAACTACTGGGCGACAGTCATCAGCTTTTCAAAGACGACGCTGAAAGAGTTCACAAAATTGAAGAGCTGCAGGAAGCAGTTGATGCTTTTCTTGATCTGGACACCAATCCGTTCAGAGACAGTTATCTGGCAGACCGTGAGTTCCTTAAAACCCTGAAAGTGGAAGTTACCGAATTCAGAGAGCAGCGAATTCAGCTGGACGCCGAACGTGAAGAGCTGGAAACCAGAGACAAAGAATTCATCGATAATGAAACAGTCTACAAAGACGCTATCCGGGAAGCTCTGTTTACAGAGCAGGAATTAAACAGTCCTGATAGTACCGAAAAAAATGTTCGAGAGCGCTTTCAAGCCATTGAACAAAACCATAACAACTTTCTGCGAGATGAAGGTCGTTTTTCCCCTATGGTGGACAGCTGGTCGACCTTTGTGCAGCAGAATGGCAATGCACTGACACCTGAGCAGCTGATCACGGAAAAAGATCAGCAACTGGAAAATCTAAACCTGCAACTGCAGGAACACACAGAGCTGCGAGACAGTCGCCAAACAAAAGAACGACAGCTGATACAAGAGCTGCAACAGATAGAGCGCCAACTGCCTCATATCGAGTCCGAGCGGCAACACCTCACTCGATTGTTTGATAGCTATCAGCAGGCAGTATTGCTGTTTCCCAATGAAAAACTTCAGGGACTGACCACTCAACTTGATCAGCAATTGCGATTGCAACGGGAGCAACAAAGCCAGCTGACATCAGAACAGTACAAACTACAAAGCCAACTGGACAACTTTGAAAAACTGTCTTTTAGTTACCAGAAATTTATAACTCTATTTTCTGATGAACAGCCAGAAGGATTGGAGAATCTACTTGGCACTGAAAAGAGTGACTGTGAACGTAGGCTCCATCAACTGGATAGCCAGTTTAGAGAGCTCGAAGTACTCGTAGCAGATCTGAAACAATTCCAGCAACAGTTTCCTGATACTGATTCAAGAGCGTGGTTGAGTCATGCCCAGAGTCAGTATCCATTACTGTTGACTCGTCAATCCAGTCTTGTGTCAGCGGTATCCAACAACCAGCGACAACTGAAAGACCTAGCAACCCATCCAGTTAGCCCCGGCTCCACGGATCTGGAGGTTGAAGAGAAACTCAACGGTGCAGGTATTGACTATCAACCGTTGCATTCTGTTATCACTGAGTTGTTGTCTGAAAATGATAGTCGTCGAGAAGAGTGGCTAGGGCAAGCTCATAACCTCTTGTTTGCACCGGTTTTAGCCTCTGAGACTCTGGCAAATAAAGCGTCCAAGCTGTTTGCCGGCCACCGTATTCCGGTTCCGGTTTTCACTGTCGAGTCCCTGAAGAATGCCGTCAACAATGGCCAAGGATCTCTACTGGGCGCGGTGATTGGCTATCAGAGCATGGCCGTTAAATCCTTGCTCGACCCACGGTTTGTGGAAAATTTGGTTCAACAGTTACAAGAAGAACTGGATACCTATCAGCAACAGTTAGTTGACGTTAACAATAAGCTGTCGTTTTTTAACCCTCTGTCGGACAGTTTCAAATTAGCGACCAGAGCGACAGTTGCTGTTGAAGAGAATGCCGAACGGACGCTGGCTGAAACCCGAGAAAATCTCAATGCTAATCAAGATCGCCTTGTTGCCATTAACCAAAAGCTGTCAGATGAAAACAGACAGCTGATTCGCTCGGCTGAGCAGTATCTTTTTCAAGGCGGGAAAATAGAGCATGACGTTGCTGCAGAACAGCTGGAAATCAACTCTGACAGGCTATTACGGGTTGAGCAGACCATCGATCAACTGACCGATAACTTGTCAGAAACCCATCGTAAACTGCTCAGTCAGGCTGAAGAGTATCTGGCGGCCGGTGGCAATAACCAGCTCAAAGAACGGCAGGAAGAGAGTGAACGATTAGTTGTCACGCGCGAACAGTTAAGTGAAAAACTACAACAGTGTCTGGTAGAACTGGACAGTTTCAATCAGCTGGTACAGCAAAACCGCTTACAGATAGATGCTGTCTACAACTCGGGCGAGAAGGAACGATTACATCAGCTGGATAACTTCCTGAAAGACGGTGGCCCCCATTTCATGGCAGGGGCTGACAAAGCTCGTAGTTCGCTCAAGCAACAATTGAATCAGGCCAGACAACGAGCAAATCTGAAATTTGATCGTATCAAAGCTTACCTGAATGCTAGAGATCAGAAAGATGATGCAGCCAAATTGAAAAACCGTATTGCCAGCATCAAACAACAGATCAAGAGCATTGAGCAGTCCAGAGATGGGTGTGAGAGCAATATCACCCGTATTCAGGACAATCAGCCAGAGCAGCTTCAGGCCATTCACCAGATCGATGAAACAGCCTGCCGCTGGCTAAAACAACTCATCTACTTTGCTCCGGAGATGTTGGCAAGCCTACCTGCCAAAGATGAAGATCTACTGGATTCAATGGCTCTGTACGAGAAGGCAGAGGCCTATATTCAAGCTTGCACAGAAAATGCAGATAGCTCCGAAACTGTTCGACAAAAAGCGATGGAGTTGTCAGAGCAACTTGAACAGGAAAATATCAGGGAGTTGGGTCGAGAGCTAAAACGTCAGGAAAACCGCTACAGCGAAAAACGAGATTTATTCAGTGGTACCCTTGAGCGTATCAAAACCAGTGAGCGTCATCTGTTTAATAGTTCTGAATGGAGTCGTCTGTCCGGCTTGCTACAGAATGACGACCGGGCTCTCGATGAATTAGTCAGCATTATTAAGACCACAGAAGAGCAGATTGTTCGCCACAGCCAAACCCTCGAACAGCTTGAAGATACCATGTCTGGCTACCACGAGCGGCTCTACGAACGTATCTCCAGCATTATTATTCATGCCGTAGCTAATTTAAGGATCCTGCGAAACGTCGTGAGTAGCTCTAAAGATGACAATGCTTATTTCACCATTGATGCGGATACCGTCGATGAGGAAGGCGTAAACCAGCTAGTACGTTCACTGTTTGCTGAAGTTGAGAGTTTCCAACAGCAGATCCGTAACCGACAATCCAAAAACTTGACCGTTGGCAGTGAAGAAAAACAGGTAAAAGATCTTCAGGATAATCTGCGCAAGCAGATTTATCGCAGACTCTTCACCAACGTTCGTATTCGACTCAAACATAACGCGATACGACAACACGGTCGTTTATTCAGCCTTAATGAAGACATGAGTGAAGGGCAACGTGAAGCAGTATCACTGATGTGGCTAGTCAAACTGTCCGAATTTGCCATTGAACGTGAGTTGAAATCTCTACCCAGCCAATATCGTCGCCGCGAACGTAAGTCCAGTGAATCCGTGATTATTCTCGATGGTTTGTTCAGTAAACTATCCCACAAAAAATTGATCGAGGACTCGCTGGAATCCCTGCGAAACACCCGTGGCCGCTTCCAGATGATCGGACTGATCCACAACCCAAACTATGAGAATGACCCGGGTATTTTCCCAACCTATCTGGTAGGTAATGTCATCGGTGGGCTTCAGGGTCAGGGTGGGCATGTCACGGTCAAGGATGGTGTAAAGGTTCCACCTTCAAACGTTGGCCGTAGTGAGGGGGAAGCGAGTTTATTTCATCTGCATGTAGAACATGAGACCGCCTGAGCAGGTTACGGACCTGGAAACCATTGATGCTCTGTTCAAGAAGGTTATCATCGAAGAGAGTTAAGCTTTGATAGCCAGTGGGGCTATCCAACCCGTATTTTTCTAGATCACCGTGACTATATTGCGGACGACGCGTTAAAACTGGAAATTGATCAACTGAAATTGATCAACGATTAAATCCTGATTTTTTTATCCGCAATACAAAAAAGCCCTGAACGACAATAGTCATTCAGGGCTTTTTTTATTCAGCAGTGAAGCGTTATATCAGGCTCCAACAGCAACGGCAGGAGCCGCTGCTTCAGCTCTTTCTGCGCTTTCCAGCATCTTACGAATAACGAAGGATGCGCCGAACGCAACAGCAACCATCACAATAGCCAGGACAGTCAGCAGGCTAAAGTAGTCACCGTATACAGTCTGTACGATTTCCTGAGTGATCTTCTGTCCTTTTTCCAAAGCGATGGAGGTAGAGAACACCGCACCAACGATGCCACTCAAGGCGATCGCTACGGAGAACAGGCTTACTGAGAAGTTCTCGATGTGCTTAGGTGCAACAGACAGAATGAAGGCTACAACCATGCTACCTACGATTACTTCACCGAACGCCAGAAAGAAGTGAATAGCCAGGAAAACTTCCGGACGAAGAACAACGTCTTCACCGATTCCCTGAACAGCCAGAGTCAGAATACCAAAAGCAACAGCCGTTAGGATAAAGGAGAAACCAACACGAGTTGCTGTGGAGAAATGAACGTTTTTCTTTTCCAGTGCTGAGAAGAACATGGCAATAACCGGACCAGCAACGATACACCACAGTGGGTTCATAGCCATATTAGCTTCAGCGGCAACAGGAATAAAGCCGAACAGATCGCCACGCATGGTGTTGATAGCCACCATGTTCATGGAGGTCATCATCTGACCGTAATAAACGAAGAATGCAGTAGTCAGGAAAACCATGATCAGGATGGTACCCATCTTCAGGGCTGTCGCTTTTTCGGAGCTTGCCATCAGGAACATGAAATAGGCAATAGCAGCGCCACCGATGGCGTATACAATGTACTTACCAGTGTCCATGTCGCTGAACATGAAGAACACCAGACAGATCATAGCAATGGAGGTTGCGATAAAGCCGAACCAGTGAGCCATGCTTACAGGCTTCTGATCAATTTCGGCGGCAACCGCTTTCAGAGGCTTCTGGGAGACAACCATAACGGCCAGAGCGATACCGGCCATTGCAGCCGAGATAGCAAAACCACCGTTAAAACCAATGGCCAAAACAAACATTGGAAACAGGTACTGGCCCAGGAAGGCGCCAATGTTATTCACGGAATAGTTAACAGGGTAACCGTTTTCGAAGTCTTCTGCTGTTTTGAAGGTTCGCTTGTAGAGGCTTGGATAGGATGGAGACATCAGACCACGAGAATAACTGGCCAGAGCAATACCTACCAGAGCCATAGGCACGTTGGCGGCAGAGGCTCCCAGAACCAGCAGAACGTAACCTGTGGTGAAGCCTGCATAAGCAATGGTTAGGGAGCGATAGGCTCCCAGAAATTTATCAGCGATGAAACCACCGGCAATAGCAAACAGCGGACCGATAGAAGAGAAAGCACCAACAACCATCATGGTGTCGGCTTCACTGTACCCAAGATCTTCCAGGAAGAAGCGGGTCAAAATAACCATGACGCCATAGAAAGACAAGCCAAACATCATCTGGCAGATCATCATCGACTTATTCAGTCTATTCCACATACATATACTCTTTATTGATGACACGATTGGGTTCAGCGCATTTTTGCAACATCGCTCAACGAGGTGATATCCCTTGCAAAGAAACTCATCGCATAGAAACGCAAAGACAATGAATACTCTGTGATAAGGAACTTTTCGACGTTGATCCAAGACAAACAAAACGCAGGTAATCTCACTGAAAAAAAGAGTTTTCTCCTGCAACTTATTCACAAGGAGATCACATCTCCATCTATGTGGAGCTTGTATCAGTCAAATCAGGTTGTGGCAGAAAATATACAGGCAGGGAATAAATGGCACAGTGCAAATAACTACTAATAATAATGATCAACAGTCGAACATTATTGAGAAAGTTACGTACAAAAAGTAATAAAACAACAGAAAATCAGCGAAAATAACGTAACTCAATCAAGTGAAACCGAATAAGCGCACTTTATTCAGTGATCATAAGCAACATTGTCATACAGAAAGAAAAAACACGGAACAGTGCTTTAAAGCGATAAAAAGTGCAGAACTAATGACTATATAAATCAGCTCTGTACTTTTAATGACACGCATTTAATTAGGCAAGAGCCACGTCACTGATATTTCCCAGCCGACCGACCAATGACTGCTTCAAATCTTCTCTTTTGAACGCAGACAGAGCTGCAAGACGTGATACGTCCAGCATGTGGAGGTGAAGCAAAGGTGCTTTTTTATTGAACTCACGCAAATCCCCAGTGGTCACAATGGGCACGAAGAATTTACCTGGGTACTTTTTTTCATAAGCCCTGGCAAAAAGTTCAATTCCTTTTTCTGCCAGCATCGGCTTCGTTTTCCGCCCTTTGCTTTTTGGCAGTGCAACGTAAAGCTCTTCACGACCAATGATCTCTCCAGGTATGACAAAGATACCTGAAGCCCGGGTCGCATCCTGCTCAATTTCAAAGAAGGTGTCATGATGGGCGTGCTGATTTGGCAGTACCACCAGTTTCTCCTGGTTATAACTGCTCCAGAATACGTCATAATTCGTGTATATCTGCGAAGTACCGGGACTATAAACCGCAAACACATTTCTCAGAGAATCAAAAAAGTCCGCAGCCTTTTTCTTCTGATTAAAGTGTGCGATATCCCAGATAACACTGCCGGCATTATCCATAAACTGCCTCTTGCCCTACTCTCTTATTTAGCATCAGAACAACCCTGTTACTGATTACAACGACAGGTTGATAGCTAACGGCTTATATTTTACATACAGTCAGATATTCTCCCAACAGCTGTTCATAGTATGCAATATTTGAACTTTGAACCACTGCTAAAAAATAGACAATAATATTAATTTTCCCTCAAAGTGCGGAAGACTCCTCAGTTCTACTGGTGTGATAAAATGAACATACAGTGAATTTTATCTTTATTAACTCCTCAGGAGTCGAAAATTAGCACTTTTTCCCAACCTGATTTTGAGCAACTGGCTGAAGATATTCGCCGCTGGGGGCGTGAGCTTGGCTTTCAGGCTGTCGGTATTACCGAGGCCACTATTCCCCAACAGGACAAGCACCACTTCCAGAGCTGGCTCGACCAAGGGCTTCATGGTGACCTTGATTATATGGAACGAAATACGGAACTGAGGTTTTCACCTGATTTATTGCACGAGGGTGTCATTCGAGTCATCTCCGCCAGAATGGATTACCTGCCAGCAGAAACCGAAACCGTCAAAATACTTTCCGAACCGGAAAAGGCTTACATTTCTCGCTACGCCCTTGGACGTGATTACCACAAACTGATTCGAAAACGTTTGTCCCAGCTAGGTAAACAGATCGAGCAGGCCGTTGGCGATCATGGTTACCGTGCATTTGTAGACAGTGCTCCGGTCATGGAGAGACCTCTGGCTCAACAGGCAGGTCTTGGCTGGACGGGTAAGCATTCCCTTATCATCAACCGTCAGGCAGGTTCTTTTTTCTTTCTGGGAGAATTATTCACCAACCTTCCATTGCCTGTTGATCAGCCTTATACAAAGAACCATTGTGGTCGTTGCACTTCGTGCATGGACCTCTGCCCCACTGGCGCCATCATCGAACCCTATAAAGTGGATGCCAGAAAATGCATTTCCTATCTGACCATAGAAAACAGCGGCCCTATTCCAGAAGAATTGCGTAGCAAGATAGGCAATAGGGTGTTCGGGTGTGACGATTGTCAGCTGGTTTGCCCCTGGAACCGTTTTGCCAAGCATACTCAGGAAAGTGATTTCAAGCCTAGGCACAGTCTCGATAATACCGAACTGGCTGATTTGTTTATGTGGACAGAAGAAGAGTTTCTCAACAGAACAGCCGGCTCTCCCATTCGTCGTGCCGGTTTTGAATGCTGGTTGAGAAATTTGGCAGTAGCCCTCGGTAACGCGCCTTCCACAGAGAAAGTTATGGCTGCACTCAATTCTCGAGTTGAACACCCATCAGAACTCGTTCAGGAACATGTTCACTGGGCATTAAAACAACATCAGTGTTGACGCAATCCCTCTGAATAAATGTGTATACACACCGAATCGAATGTTTGGGTACCTAAGCATTAATGATCTACCTTGAATAAACATTGGTATTTATTCAGGTTTTTTTTATGTCCATCAAACTGACTGATGATGCTCTGGCTCCGTTTCAGACACTCATGAAAAAATACGACGACTACATTACAGCAAGGGACGTTAATGGCCTGTTATCTCTGTTTGTTCACGACGATGAAACTCACAGCTTTGGCCTACATACCAACCTCAGCAGTCGAGTCGCACTTCGGAACCGTTTTCAGGAGTACTTTGAAAACAACGAGGTTTTTGAAGCAGAGAAAGAAGAACCAACGGTCTTTTTGTTCGGAGAAGCAGCCTGCATCTGCACGGCACTCACCGTAAAAAGTGATATACCGGTTAAAATCAGAGTAACTGTTTTTCTGGAGAATCACTCAGGTGAGTGGCTAATTCGTCATCAGCATCTTTCACGCTCACCTGAGCTGATTGAATAGCAGATTACTTAATAAAGTGTTTGCGGTAGAAGCGTAATTCTTCAATAGACTCGCGAATATCTTCCAGAGCCAGGTGCGTACCTTTTTTGGTGAACTGATTCAGCAGCTCAGGATTCCAGCGTCTGGCCAGCTCTTTAAGGGTGCTGACATCCACACTTCGGTAGTGGAAAAAATCATGGAGCTCAGGCATGTAGCGGTCAAGGAAACGACGATCCTGACCAATGGTATTGCCACACATCGGGGAGATCCCGGCATCCAGATAGGGCTTAAGGAATTCCAGAGTCTGTTGCTCAGCCTCTGCCAGACTGATGGTGCTCTTGCGAACTCGCTCAGTCAGACCGGTCTCACCGTGGGTTTTAATACACCATTCATTCATGTTTGCCAGTACATCATCAGAGTGATGCACAGCGATAACAGGGCCTTCAGCAAGCTGATTAAGATCACTATCAGTTACGATAGTGGCAATTTCCAGAATCGTATCCTGAGCCGGATCAAGACCGGTCATCTCCAGATCAATCCAGATAAGGTTGTCAGCTTTAGCCATTAGATACCTATGTTCCTGTATTTTCAGCCATGAAGAAATGGAAATAGACAAGCCACGGCTGACTTATTAAGTTTAACCGATCATAATCCTACCGTGAAATTCATACTCTGCACTGGTCTTTTCTTATTATGCCCCTGTTTTTACCATTTCACCGGGTATTATCACTAGGCCGACCTGCAGATCATTATCCCGGTACAACCTTGAGCAAACAATGAGCAAGCGCAAACTGACACGCAGACAGCAATGGCGCATAGACAAAGTCCAGCAAGAGCGGATTGTAAGAGCCAAGAAGAAGGAAGACCAGATTGAGCAGGAGCTTGTTGATGACAACCTTGGTTCGGAAAAGCAAGGGTTAGTGATTGCTCACTACGGAGCAACTCTTGATATTGAAACCATCAACGAACCTGGTATCGCCCATCGCTGCCACCTGAGAAGTAACCTGCCACCGCTGGTAACGGGCGATAGAGTTGTCTGGCGCCCGTCAAAGAAAGAGAGCAGTGGTGTAGTGGTTGCTCTGGAAGAACGCCAGAGCCTGCTGACACGTCCGGATAATCACGGACGTATCAAGCCAGTCGCAGCAAATATCGACTATATCGTACTGGTCATCGCTCCAGTGCCTATTCCTCTTACCAATCTGATCGACCGCTATCTGGTCGCTGCTGAAACACTTGGTATTGAGCCGGTTCTCCTGCTTAACAAGGTCGACCTGCTGGACGAAGAAGGTATGGAGCTGGTTAATGGCATGCTGGCCATCTATGAAGAGCTTGGTTACACCGTTCTTAGAGCGTCTACCAAGACCGAAGATGGTATGAAGCCACTGAAAACACTGCTTGATGAGCATGTCAGCGTGTTTGTTGGACAAAGTGGTGTTGGTAAATCATCCCTCGTTAATGTTCTTCTGCCGGGCATAGACACCAAAGTAGGTCCTCTATCCGAATCCACTGGTAAGGGAATGCACACCACCACAGCAGCGAAACTGTTCCACTTCCCTGCTGGCGGCATGCTGATCGACTCTCCCGGAATCCGGGAATTTGGCCTCTGGCATATCGAACCTGAGCAAGTACTGGAAGGCTTCAGAGAATTCCGACCCTTCCTCGGTTATTGCCGCTTTAGAGACTGCAAGCATGAACAAGAACCTAATTGCGCACTATTAAAAGCACTGGATGAAGGTTATATCCTGGAAGAACGAATGTTCAGCTATCGCCAGATTCTGAACTCACTCGACCAGCCTTGAAGTAAAAGTAAATATTCTAATCTATTCTCATCGTCTGCCTTCATTCACCCCAGTCACTTACTACTTGTAGGCTCCTGGGGATTCGCTTAGTTGACGCCTGTTCGCATATTAAAATCCAGCGGGTATTACATCAACGTGAATAAAAATAAGTTTCCCTGGAAAGATATACCTGACTGATTAGGTCAACTAATGCCTTTTCATCCATCTGCCATTACAATGCAGCTAAAGAGAATTAACCGCTCGGGAAAACAATAGAATATGAGTCAGAACCCATTGCTTCCGTTAATTGTTGAACCAGAAGAGCTGGCCAAACACCTCAACAATGACCAGCTTCTGATTGTCGATATTTGCAATCCTCAACTTTATTCTCAGGTTCATGTTCCAGGTGCTATCAATATTGGCGCTCACCAAATGGTATCCGGTGTTCAACCTGCAACGGGCAAACTACCTGCCGTTGAACAATTAAATGATCTGTTTTCCGGGCTGGGTTATACCGGCAATGAACATATCGTTGTTTATGATGATGAAGGTGGTGGTTGGGCCGGTCGCTTTATCTGGACTCTGGATGTTATTGGCCACAAGAATTACAGCTATCTGAATGGCGGTGCTCACAGCTGGCTGAAGGAAGGCTTCCCTACCGAAAGCACGCCTAATGTTCCTCAGTCTACCAATGTAAACCTGTCGATTGATGACAGTATTTTGATTTCAAAAGAGACCATCATTGCATCCCTCAGTGATGAAAATGTTCTGGTTTGGGATGCACGTTCTCCAGAAGAACATGCGGGTATCAGAGTCATGGCGCAACGTGCCGGTCATATCCCTGGTGCCATCAATTTCGAATGGACTCAGGCGATGGACCAAAATCGGAACCTGAGAATTCGAGAAGATCTGGCAGAGGTTCTACCAAAACTGGGATTAACCAAAGACAAAACGATTATTACTCACTGTCATAGCCATCACCGTTCCGGTTTCACTTATCTGGTTGGCAAAATACTGGGATTCAATATCAAAGCTTATGACGGCTCTTGGTCTGAATGGGGCAACTCTCAAGACACACCTATCGAGCTTTAAACGGACATAAAAGCGGTATTTAGCCCTGTTATGTTTCTGGTTTTCACCTTTCCGGCATCATGTCCCGAAAGGCTAAGCCCATCATATCAACGAGATCAAATGGCTGAGTAACTCCAGCTCTGAGAAGAGCAAACGGGATCAGTTCATAAAACGCTAATTGCTTATTGGAAATATTGATGTCTGAAATAGCCGTTTGAACTCGTAAAACATCAGTGCCTTTCTGATCGGTTATCAATAAAAACCGGCTAAATAGTTGTTTCACAGCCCCGTAAGTCTGCCTTGAATTCATTTCAAGGTTTTACCGCTCACCTTTTCAGTGGGTTCCGGACGAGGGTAAGCAACAACCGGCTACACGTACTCTGAAAGCTTATTGATTTAGCAGATAAATAACGGATATTCATTAAGCACTGGGATTAAAAGGTACTCGCTACTTCAAGTGCGCCCTTGTGGATAAATCAGTGCATCATTACAATTCGCCCATACTATGTAACAGGATGACTCCTGACTGTGAAAGAACAATTATTTGCCTTTATTCAATACCTTCTGCCTCACCACCTGATTTCACGGGCGGTTTACGCCTTTGTGGAATGCCGGAACCCAAAGTTTAAAAACTGGCTGATCAAGAAAATCATCAAGCAGTACGACGTCAATATGACCGAGGCCGCTGAAGAAAAACCAGAGGCCTACGCTCATTTTAATGACTTCTTCACTCGTCCTTTGAAGGAAGGCATGCGCCCACTGCCAGAAGACAAGTCTCTGGTCGTCAGCCCTGCCGATGGTGAAATCAGCCAAATCGGTGACATCGAACATGGCCGTGTCTATCAAGCCAAGGGTCACGACTACAGCCTGATTGAACTGGTGGGTGGCGATAGTGATTTGGGTCAAGAGTTTATGGGCGGTAAATTTGCGACCATCTACCTGTCACCAAAAGACTACCATCGTGTACATACACCGTTTGGTGGCACACTTCGAAAGATGGTTCATGTTCCTGGTCGTCTGTTCTCGGTTAATCAGGCCACGGTTGAAAATGTTCCCGGTCTGTTTGCTCGTAATGAACGTGTTGTTGCGATCTACGACACGGAATACGGCCCTATGGCCGTTATTATGGTGGGAGCGATGATCGTTGCCAGCATCGAAACGGTTTGGTCCGGCTTGGTGACACCACAGCGTAAAGAAGTGCGTACATTCGAATACGGTGAAGATTCAGCCCGGCACGTAGAACTCGGTCGTGGTGATGAAATGGGTCGATTCAAAATGGGCTCTACCGCTATCGTCCTGTTTGGTAAAGACCAGGTAGACTGGCTCGATAAATGGCAGCCCGGTTCTAAAATAATGCTGGGCGAAGCATTGGCTGAAGCCGTCTCCGAATAAGATTGTTCTTTGTTTTTTTGTTCGTACAGGCAGATTTCATCTGCCTGTTATACCTTTCTGCACCTCTCCTTTTAGCTCTCGACTCGAAGCGAACGCTAATACAGGATAAACTGCGCTATTCATCTAATTTTCACAATCACGGATTACCCATGACTATCAAACTGGGCGTCGTGATGGATCCGATTGAGTCCATCAATTACACGAAAGACAGCACTCTGGCGATGCTGGTCGCAGCCCAAAACAAAGGCTGGGAATTGTTTTATCTGCAACAGGAAGATCTGTATCAGCAGGAAGGCATAGCGTACGGCAGTATTCGACCATTACAGGCACGTTATAACCCTGAAGACTGGTACACCTTAGGCGAACGTCAGGAACAGCCATTGTCTGACCTGAACGTTATTCTGATGCGCAAGGATCCTCCATTTGATATGGAGTTTATCTACAGCACTTATCTGCTGGAACAAGCTGAACAGAAAGGTACTCTGGTAGTTAACAAGCCCCAGAGCATCCGCGACTGCAACGAAAAAATCTTTGCAACACTGTTCCCTCAATGTACTCCTCCAGTAATGGTGGCTCGTAGCGCCCGTCTATTGAAAGGGTTTGCCGAGAAACATGGAGATGTCGTTCTGAAACCTCTGGATGGTATGGGTGGTTCATCCATTTTCCGTACGAATCCAAGTGATCAGAATTTCAGCGTCATTGTTGAAACACTGACCCATTATGGCCAGCAACAGGCCATGATCCAGAAGTACATTCCGGAAATTACAGCGGGCGACAAACGCATTTTGTTAATTGATGGCGAGCCTGTTCCTTTCGCTTTGGCCCGTATACCCGCTGATGGTGAGCTTCGTGGCAACCTGGCAGCCGGTGGCAGAGGTGCCGGTCAGGAATTAACAGAAAGGGATCGCTGGATTGCAGCCCAGGTTGCTCCGGTTGTAAAAGAAAAAGGCCTGTTATTTGTAGGTCTGGATGTCATCGGTGATTATCTAACCGAAATCAATGTCACCTCTCCTACCTGTATTCGACAACTGGATGACCAGTTTGGTATCGATATTGGTGGAATGTTGATGGATAAAATAGAAGAAAAATTATCCTGAAACGTGAAGGAGCGAATATCTATTCGCTCCTGACATGGATAAAATTGAAATAATAACGAAAGGACTTCTTGGCAGTCTCATGTTCAGCTTTTAAGAGACGGTTAATGGAAATTAAAAATAAGTCCGGGATGCAGTATTTAAGAGGCCATTTCTGTCGATGACGACCGTTTCCTCCACAGATCGTTTAGGCTTTACTCTGTTCATGGCAGCAGCAATTCATGCTGTCGTGGTTTTGGGTATCAGCTTCGGGCTTGAAGAAAAGGCCGCCCCACCAAAAACGCTGGAAGTCACTTTGGCGACTTACAAAAGTCAGGAAAAGCCAAAAGAGGCTGATTATCTGGCTCAGCTCAATCAACAAGGCAGCGGTTCCCTTGATGAAAAAGCAGCTCCGTCTACCGACCGAAAAGCTGATTTTCAGGACAACAAGGTCAATGAGGTTCAACTGAAACCTCAGGAAGCAGCTGCCCCTAAGGTAAGTAAACAAGAAACCAAGCAGCTGGTTACTCGTGGAGAGAGTAAGAAAAAAATCAGGGAAACCCTGAAAATTGAAAAGCCTTCTCCAGAGCAAGCATCGAATGCAGAGCCCAGAAAACGCATCGATTTCAGACAGGAAATTGCCAGCCTTGAAGCACAGTTCAGCCAACAGCGACAGGAATACGCCAAACGCCCCAGAATTAAACGACTGACTGCTGCCTCTACCATGCAGGAGCCTGGCGCTTACTATAAGGAATCCTGGCGGAGAAAAGTCGAACGAATCGGTAACCTGAATTACCCGGCTAAGGCTCGACAACAGAAACTGTACGGCGAGCTTCGCCTGATAGTAGCTATAAACAGTGATGGTACGCTGTCGAATGTTGAAATCCTGGAGTCTTCCGGCTACAAGGTTCTCGATGATGCGGCTATTCGAATCGTCAGGCTATCAGCTCCCTACTCAGCCTTCAGTAATGACCTGAAAGACTACGATATTGTTGAGATCATTCGAACATGGCGCTTTGAAAGAGGCGACCGTTTACTGAGTAATTGATCGCTTTGGGAGTCTATAGTCGAAACGGGCGAGATTCAGGATTATTACCGGTATCTACAGGTGTCTCGGGTATATATGGCTGGTACGATATTCTAGGTATCAGCTTCTTTTACAGAAAGTTTGCCAATCTCGATTTTTACCCTGATACTGCGCTCATGAGCAGTATCACCCAGAGTCTAAAGAACCATTTCCTCATTGCCATGCCGCGTATGGCAGACCCTTCTTTTGCCAAAACCCTGACACTGATTTGTGAGCATAGTAAAGACGGTGCGTTAGGTATTATTATTAACCGCCCTACTGACTTGAAACTTCAAGAAGTATTTTCTCAAATTGGTATTGAAGAACCTGAAATCTGTTCAAGAAGCCCCGAGACGGTTTTTTCTGGCGGTCCCGTTGCTAAAGAACGAGGGTTTGTTCTTCATTCTGGTGAAGCTCGTTGGGAATCCACTCTCAGAATAAACAACGGCCTCCAGCTGACATCTTCAAGAGATATACTCTTTGCTATGGCAACCGACGAAGGGCCAGAAAATGCCATCGTTGCTTTAGGTTATTCTGGCTGGGGAAAAGGACAACTGGAACAGGAGATATCAGATAATTCCTGGTTGACCTGTGTGACTGATAACAGCGTTATTTTCGATACACCGTTTCATTACAGGCTTGATGCTGCTGCCAGCTTAATAGGCGTCAACCTGAAACTGATGTCGAATCAAGTAGGTCATGCCTGATTTAATACGTCATAGCACCGCAGGCAAATAAACACTTTCCACCCTCTTTAAAAATAAAAGAGTGTTCATGATAAAAAATACGACTGAGATCAAATGACAGAAAAATCATTGAAAACTATTATGGGCTTTGATTTTGGTACCAAAAACATTGGTATCGCCATTGGCCAGGTCATCACTAAAACGGCCTCTCCATTACCTTCTGTTCGAGCCAAAGACGGAATTCCCAACTGGGATGATCTGGATAAACTGATTAAGGAATGGCAACCTGATGCAGTTGTCGTTGGTATCCCGGTACACATGGATGGTACCGAATCTCAGATGACCCAACGGGCCAGAAAATTTGGCAAACGGCTCCACGGTCGTTTCAATTTGCCATTTTACGAAGCAGACGAACGACTGAGTTCTGTTGAAGCCAAGAGTTGGGCTGGAAAACTTGGTCACAAAGGCCATTATGGTTCTAATCCGGTTGATGCGATGGCAGCCCAAATTATTCTGGAAGGCTGGATGAACAATGAAAATAATTCAGTGCTTGATAACTAGTCTTTTTCTTTCCCTGCTTTTGCTGCTGTCAGCCTGTACCTCTCAGGCCACTGATAGCAGCTCATCAACAACAGTTCGACTACCAGACAGCACGCCATCAAATGCCATTAACCCTTTATGCCTTGATCGTCTTCTCAGCCTAAACAGCAAGTTTTCACCAGGAAAAATCGATCTGGATGATTGCCAGGAACGTTTTTCAGAATATGTTTTCACGCAACCATCTCCCTGGCAGGCTGTTTATAAAAAAAATGATCAGGTAAAGATAAAAAACTTTGAAGAGCTGCCTGATTATTCTCGCTATGAAATTATTGGGCAGATGCAGAACAACCAAGTGCTGATGAGTTATACCGCCAATTATGGTGGCTCTGGAACCTTCAACCATGCCTACCTTGTTCAGGGCATATCACTGGATAATAATAATCATGATTCCGAACTGACGCAGACTGTCGCCATAGAAGGCGGCGACCGCTGTTTTGGCAGTATCGAGAAGCTGTCTATTATCGCTCCTGATCAGTTTGAGGTACGGCGCAAGATGACAGCCAGTGCTCTGCTTGGGTACGGACTTCCCGTAAAAAAAGCAGCAAGAATAACCAAAGGCCTGCCCGACTGTGCACTCTGTTGCATTGGCAGTTTTACTGAGCGAGTGACTGTAACGGGAAAAAGAGAATTAACGTCGGTTACCTTGTACCCAAAACAATCCAGAAGTTCGGATTCAGAAAAAGAACGTTGCCTGAACCAACTAACAGAGGCCAACCGATACACCGTGCTATTAAATGCAGAAGAGATGAAAGAACTTCAAATCAAATTTATTGCTGAGTGTGCAAAGTAGCCTGAACGTCCCTGTTCAGTCTGTTGCACTTCTTTTATTAATCCAGCAGTAGCCTTACTTTTAATAGCTTTGTTCGTGCTGAAGTGACAATTTATCCGATACTTCAATCAGGTGTTCACCATCAGATTCCGAGTGAAGTTTAATCAGTAGCCTCAAGTCGTTTGGCGCGTCTGCGTGTAGAATCGCATCTTCGTAAGTGATCTCTCCTTCGTTGTAGAGATCAAAAAGCGCCTGATCGAAGGTTTGCATACCCAGTTCCCGGGATTTTTTCATCAGTTCCTTCAATTCATGAACCGCTCCCTGACGAATATGATCTCCAGCCAATGGTGTATTCAGCAGAACTTCAATCGCCGCTCGTCGCCCTTTACCCGTTCTGTCCCTAACCAATTGCTGAGCAATAATGCCTTTCAGGTTAAGCGACAGATCCAACCAGATCTGGTCATGACGATCCGCAGGAAAAAAATGAATAATACGATCCAATGCCTGGTTCGCGTTATTCGCATGCAAAGTTGCCAGGCAGAGGTGTCCGGTTTCAGCAAAGGTCAGCGCGTACTCCATGGTTTCACGGGAACGTATCTCACCGATCATAATGACATCAGGAGCCTGTCGCAGAGTATTTTTCAATGCCACTTCAAACGATTCGGTATCAATACCGACTTCACGCTGGGTCACAATTGAATTGCGATGCTGATGCACAAATTCAATGGGGTCTTCAATGCTGATGATGTGACCAGAAGCATGCTCATTACGATGGCCTACCATGGCCGCTAGAGAAGTTGATTTACCCGACCCCGTTGCACCTACAAAGATCACTAGTCCGCGTTTGCTCATAGCAAGATCTTTAACGATAGGGGGCAGCTTCAATTGATCTATTTCAGGTATTTTTGTTTCGATTCTTCGAAGAACCATGCCGGCAAGATTGCGCTGATAAAAGGCACTGACACGAAAACGACCGATACGGGCTGCAGAGATCGCAAAGTTGCACTCGTGTTTCTCTGTAAATTCAGCTCTCTGATCGTCATCCATAACTCCATGCACGATATCTTTGGTGGCTGCAGGCGACAATGGCTCTTTACTGACCGGAACTAGCCGACCATTGATTTTAAAACTGGGTGGAAAGCCGGCGGTAATAAAAAGATCTGATGCCTTTTTGTCCACCATTGCTTTTAAAAGTCGATTGATATCCACAGAAATTCATACCGCTGTTCGTAGATTGAGCTGAAAAAATAAAGCCCAACCTACGTAATTAAAATGACTTGTTAACGGGTATCAGAACTTATCCGGATCCTTGGACTTCTCGCGAGCCATATCCTTGGACACGATCCCTTTTCTGACTAACTCATGCAAACTGTTATCCAGCGTTGTCATTCCCAAAGCGCCCCCCGTCTGAATAGAAGAGTACATTTGGGCAACCTTGTCTTCCCGAATCAGGTTACGAATAGCGGGTGTGCCAATCATGATTTCATGAGCAGCTACACGTCCACCACCGGTTTTCTTAAGCAAGGTTTGAGAAACAACAGCCTGAAGGGATTCCGATAGCATGGAACGAACCATGGATTTCTCTTCTGCCGGGAATACATCAACAATCCGGTCAACGGTTTTTGCAGCTGAGGTCGTGTGCAAGGTTCCGAATACCATATGACCGGTTTCCGCTGCAGTCAAAGCCAGACGAATAGTTTCCAAGTCACGCATTTCACCGACCAAAATGATATCGGGGTCTTCACGAAGTGCTGATCTCAGTGCTTCACTAAAACCATGAGTATCACGATGAACTTCTCGCTGGTTAACCAGACACTTCTTGGAAACGTGAACAAATTCAATGGGGTCTTCGATGGTCAGGATATGTTCGTACTTATTATCGTTGATGTAATCGAGCATGGCAGCCAAAGTGGTCGACTTACCGGAACCGGTCGGGCCGGTCACCAGCACCAATCCACGCGGCTTGAGAGAGATATCCTTAAAAATCTGTCCCATACCCAAATCATCCATGGTCAGTACTTTACTGGGGATGGTACGAAATACAGCACCGGCACCACGTGCCTGATTAAATGCATTGACACGAAAGCGGGCGACACCGGGCACTTCGAACGAAAAGTCAGTCTCGAGATTTTCTTCAAAGTCTCGACGCTGCCTATCGTTCATGATTTCATAGATGAGTCCGTGAACCTGCTTGTGCTCCATAGCTGGCAGGTTTATTCGACGGACATCACCGTCAATTCGAATCATGGGTGGCAAGCCTGCAGACAAATGAAGGTCCGAAGCCCCTTGCTTGTAACTGAATGCCAGAAGTTCGGTAATATCCATTAGATTCCCTCTGAAACCCGGACAAGGTTAAAATAACCGGGCACATTTTTTTTTATCGACCGATTCCCTCCGACTGGAAGTGAAAACTATCCAGCGAATCAGGTACTTATCGGTTATCCATAAATGACGCACTACTGTACAGGCTGATGACCCCTTTAAAAAGTCACTTCGAACAGGTTTTTGAACGAATTCATACTGCTGAGCAGAGCTGCCAGCGAACGGGCCAGGTAACACTGCTGGCCGTCAGCAAAACCAAGCCTACGGCCATGGTTGAGGGAGCTTATGAACTGGGTCAGCGACATTTTGGTGAGAACTATCTTCAAGAGGCTCTTGGCAAGATAGAGGAGCTTGGTAGTCTGGATGAAATCATCTGGCACTTCATTGGTCCGATTCAGTCCAACAAAACTCGCGATATTGCCTGCAGCTTCCAGTGGGTTCATTCCGTTGATCGACTGAAAATTGCAAAAAGGCTCAGTGACCAGCGTGATGGCTCTCTACCCGCTCTGAATATCTGCCTGCAAGTGAATATCAGTGGTGAAGAAAGTAAATCCGGCATTACTCTTTCTGAACTACCGGCGCTGGTTGAAGAAATCAGCCACCTGCCCAATATAAAACTACGAGGATTGATGGCTATTCCTGCTCCAGAATCCGACCCGGAAAAGCAGAAGCAACCATTTAGAGATCTGGCTGATGCCATGGAACGACTGAACAAAGCGTTCAATCTTGATATGGATACTCTCTCCATGGGCATGACCGGCGACCTTGAAGCGGCTATAGAGGAAGGTTCAACCATGGTTCGAATAGGTACCGCCCTGTTCGGAGCCAGAGACTATCGATGAAAAACAGCACAGCCGCACCTGAACAGTCTCAGGAATCAATAATGTTTCATAGGCAATAAGAATGAGCGAAAAGACAATAGCCTTTATTGGCGCAGGCAACATGGCCACCAGTATTTTCGCTGGTCTGATTGATAACGGCTGGCCAAAGAACAAGATCTGGGCCACAGCCAGAACAAAGGAAACGACAGACAAAATTCACCATGAGTTTGGTATTCAGGTCAGTAACGATAATCACGAAGCGGCAAGAGCAGCTGACATTGTCGTACTGGCTGTTAAACCTCAGGTAATGAAAGCTGTTTTGACCGATCTGGCTCCAACCCTGAATGAAACAAAGCCTCTGCTGATATCAGTCGCCGCTGGAGTCACTCTGAAAAGTCTTGGACAGTGGAGTGACCCCTCTCTTCCCATCGTCAGAAGCATGCCCAACACACCGTCGCTGCTTCGTTGTGGTGTCAGTGGCTTGTATGCAAACAGCAATGTTACAGACGAGCTGAAAGAAATATCAGAGAATATCTTCAAGGCAGTTGGTATCGCTGAGTGGGTTGAAAGCGAAGAATTGATTGATGCTGTGATAGCCGTAGCAGGTTCTGCGCCAGCTTATTTCTTCCTGTTTATGGAAGCGATCAGTAAAACCGGTGTTGAATTAGGCCTGAGCAAGGAAACCTCCAGCCGAATGGCCTTGCAGACTGCACTGGGTGCTGCAAAGATGGCAATAGAAAGCGATGTTGATGCCGCCGAACTGCGCCGCAGAGTTTGCTCACCCAATGGCACCACTGAGCAGGCCATCAAAACATTCCAGAATGGCGGCCTTGAACAACTGGTCGATACAGCCATGAGAGCGGCCGTTAAAAGAGCCGGTGAGATGGCTGAAGAGCTGGCTGATTAGCCTCAAAACACCAACAGCCATGAGCTAATAGGTGTTTTTATCACCAACCGTGGTGAAAGATATTTCAAAGTAAACCGTAAGGACAACTATGTCATCAGTACTCACATCCACTTTTCTTGATCTGATTCGAATCGTTGGTGGGCTTTATATCATGGCCGTGTTGCTGCGCTTTGTGCTGCAACTGGTTAAAGCCGATTTCTACAACCCGATTTCCCAGGCAATCGTCAAAATCACTTCACCACTGCTCAACCCTGTTCGAAAAGTGGTACCGGGGGTAGCGGGACTGGACATGGCCGCATTGGCTCTGGCTCTGGCTCTGCAAATTGGCCTGGTCTATCTGCTGCTGTCCGTTCAGAGTGGCCTTGCTCCTTTCCCTCAGGTTCTGATCTACAGTCTGAAAGAACTGGCCATGCAGTTTCTGAACATTTATTTCTACAGCCTGATCATCATTGCTATTTCCAGCTGGGTCGCCTCTGGCAGCCAAAACCCGGGACTGATGATGCTGTATCAAATCACCGAACCACTGACCGGTCGTATTCGAAAAATGATTCCACCTATGGGTGGTTTGGATTTTTCACCGATGGTTCTGCTGTTGATTATTTACGCACTGAACAACATTCTCAGAGCTTTGTAAAACCCAATCCTCAGAAAGTAAAAAGCCCGATCTCTGAAACAGGAATCGGGCTTTTTTGCTAGCTCTATCGACCTAGCAAAAACATGAAAACTTAATGCAATAAAATAGTCATAATTAATACTAAAATAATTCTATTACATACATTCATCTTTGCTAGCTTTAGGCCTCCTACGATTTGTGAGGCAACGGGACATGAGCGGATATGTCACTAGGGCAGTGTTTTCAATGTTATTTTTCCTGCCCGGACTTTTGACTGCAGAAACCAATCAATACAACTGTATAGTATCTGCAACGCTGGACGGTATTGATCGAAAAAACTGCAAGTCTGTTCGTATAGATAGCACTGTTCCTCCTCATTTATCCACAGTCACAGCTTGCAAATTCGCTGACTCAGGTGAAGATGTTTATTGGTTGATTCCAAACTCTCCTGCCGGACAAACACTGTTATGCAGGAAAGAAAAGGACAATGAATCTATTGATGACATAAGCAGTAACGATAATCTTGTTATCACTTTCTCATCCGCTGATACCTCTAATAAGGACTCCTCAGAAACAGGCACAGATACCAGTTCCTTTGGTGGCGGATATGACGGCGGCCTGGACGATGATGAGTTCAAACCAGGAAGAAGACCCGGAGGAGGAACCATTGCACCGCCCTATGTGCTCGGTGTAGAAAGTGAGTTAGAAATGGTCGGTTCTCTGATTGTCGATCAGAACCTCTACCTTCCAGGATTTGAAGCCGATGAGACTCTCTTTCATCAGGTTATTCATTATTCAGATAATACCCAGATTGTCGTCATCGGCAGAGAGGGCATGTATTATATCTATCGGCACTCATCTTCACCTTTCGTCGAAGACTCGTTGATCGACATTGTTGAAATTACCATGGACGTCCCGTCAGAAGAGCCATCACTCTATACCTATATCTTCAAACCATTTTATCCTGATATCCAGAAAAAAGAAGACGACAGTTTGACCAGAGCACTGGCTGCGGCCATGGCCTCAACCTACCATGGCAATGTTCCTTATAATGAAGCGCCTATATTTGGTTTTGGTAAAAAGAAAAAAAACGATGGAACAAATGGGGATTCTAAAAAAGATCAATCGACAACGTCAGCAGCACCTTCAGCTCCTCCACGTAACCCTAACTGGTCTGAGGGTGGCAATAACGGCGGTGATGGAACACCTCCCATGGGCAACCCACTGCAATGCAATAGATGCACCTTCGTTGCACCTAGCGACACTGCTCTCGAAAAGCATATGGCTGATCGTCATGTTCCGTTTTCCGACACGGAAGGACAACCTACGCTTGCCTCCTATGACGCACCACCACCTTATTATGGATCTCAACAACAACCATTTTATGGATTTCAACAACAACTATTTTATGGATCTCAACAAGTAGCTGTGGTGCCACAACCACCCACGACAATGCTGCCACCAGCTGCCCCAGAGCCAGAACACACACCAACCCAGCCTCTCGCCCCCCCAAGAGCAGCCCCTCGAACCAGGCCAGTGGCTACTCCCACACCAACTATTCCCACACCTACTACTGCTACTGCTACTGCTACTACTACTACGTCTACAGGAAGGCCAGTAATATCCACAATCTCTTTGGCCGACATTTTCGGTATGCCTGGACAACCAACCTCTCAGAATATGGCACGGGAGCCATCCCAGGGTGAAACGGATGCAATGTTGCAACTTCAGGCCACCATGAAGGTTGAAGAGCTTAAGCGAGAGATTATTTCTATTTTGAATAGGTACCCAGGAATAAACTGGGCTCTGTTCACCGGCGCTGTCGAGGCATTGGTACCCAAAGAAAATCAGTTGCGGTTTCGACAACGCTATATGGAAGTCATTCGAGAGCCACAGTCCAACGAAGAGATTCTGAATAAGCTGGTATCACTGCTTAGTTCGGATGGGAATGAACTTAATTGCGATCTTGACCCAACATCAGCAATGGTACACCTGGCTTATGGTTTTCTCGCAATCCAGAATAGCCCTGTTGGCACAGTCAATTCAGTATTCACGGAATTAAGCCGCGAAATAGGTCAAACGGTTCAGACTTATCGGAATCGTCATGATATAGATATTGATGAGACTATAAATGTCGTAAGTTTCAGCAGTAGTGAAGCGCAATTGGCATTAACGGGTTTTGCAGAACATTTTTTTAATACAAATAATGATTTACAGGTAAATTTTCAAGGAATAGAAAACCCATCAACTAGCAATTTTGATTTTTTGCAAGCCGTATTTAATAGTCTCTCCAGCAATAATTTACTACCTGCGGAATTGACTGGTGATACAAATCAGAGGCTAATGTCTTGGTTATCCATGCTATATCCCAATAACGCGCGACACAGCTTGGCAGCAAAGCCTGCCGCACTGTCTGAGCTCAAAAATCGAACCGAAGGAACAGTAATCTCTCCTCAATTATTCATAGCCGGTCTCATCCTACTGGATAACAAACCTCACATTAGAGCAGCTTTGAAGCAGGCTCTACAGAGTTATCGGCAAATGCTTAAAACTGCAGTAGGTAGAGCAGAGAGGGCAGCTTTTGCATTACAATACTATGACAGTGTTTGGCTTTACCTGATGAGAGAAGTTCCTCCACTCGGTGAGCGTCAACAAGCATTTGACGACCACTCAGAAGCTGTAGCCTCTAATGAAGCTGTAGCCTCTAATGTAGTAGCTGTTACTGGTCGGGTATCTCGACTGGATATTGACGCTGAACCGTCAGTAATGCCTGTTCCAGCGCAAACTTCTCACTCCGCAACGGTTTCTCCGGAGCCATCATTTACAATGGCTACAATGGTTACAATGGTTACAATGGAGGAGAGGTTGATTACAGCGGCGCAAACCACTGTAACAGAACCTCAATCAAATTTTTACATTAATGAAGCCGCAATAAGTAGTGCATTATCAGGCCTGCAGCAAAGAGAACCTCAAAAATTCGATCAGTTGCGAAGGCAAGGGTATATTCAAGTAACATCACACTGGGGGGGTACTCGATATTCTTTCCCCTCAGGCAAGCTCTCGGAACTATTAGATGCTCTAGTGTCGTCTGGGTTAAAGCGGACAGCTTCAGAGGTTGCAGAAATTATTAATGACCGAAATATGCGGGATGTATGGCAAAGCCATTATGTAGAATTGACTGCCGCACTGAAAGAGGACCCAAAGAATATTGCAGGTGAACTGTTTGCCAAAGGGAAGATTCCTAAAAGTACAAATGAAGAGATTCAAGAGCTAAACGAGACTAATACTAACAAAGCAAGAAAACTGCTTACTACGATAACTAACTTAATTGAAATTCATCACGCTATGAAAAACGTGCTTGAACTGAAAGCTATATTGCATGATTACTCTGGTTTTCAGCAGGTGATAGAAAATATCGAGAAAGACATGAATCTTTAACCGTACATTCCAGCTGTATTGAACGGGAGGCTAACGACCTCCCGTTTACTGTTGAGTAAGCTGTTCAATGTACCTTATCATTCAAACAGCTTACGTTATGCGCTTTATTTCTTAACTCAACGTTAGCTTTATGCACTACTTGATATCATTCCCTTATAGAAAAACAAAAAACCAGTTCTAAAAAAGAAGCAGCCTCCGGATGAGGTGACAGACCACCACCCGACAGACCGGCATACGTACCGCCTACGCCCAAACCTGCGCCACCTGCAATTAACTATGATGATATGAGCGTCAAAGATCGAAAAAATACTCGTTATGGCATGAAGGATCTCGGAAGCATCCGCAATTACCATACTAAAAACAAGCTAAACGTTATTTCTGGCTCTGACTGGGTAGTTTTGGGAAAGCTCGCTGTGAGCGAGGGACGATGACTCATGAATTCATAGCTTTTTGAATTGATCAAAAAAAACCGCTGGGCATAACCCGGCGGTTTTTTTTGAATCGAAATAAATCGATTACAGCAGCAGCATACGAATATCAGCCAGCAGGTTACCCAACATGGAAGTAAAACGTGCTGCATCAGCGCCGTTGATCACACGGTGATCGTACGACAGTGACAGAGGGCACATCAACTTGGCATCAAAGTCCTTACCGTTCCAGACAGGCTTCATAGCCGCTTTGGAAATACCCAGAATCGCCACTTCAGGTGCGTTAACGATTGGAGTAAAGGCCGTACCACCGATAGAACCCAGGCTGGAGATAGTGAAGCAGCCACCCTGCATTTCGTCAGGCTTCAGCTTCTTGTCACGGGCCTTACCAGCCAACTCGATGCACTCGCGGGACAGTTCCCAGATACCCTTCTGATCAACGTTCTTCAGAACAGGAACCAGCAGGCCGTCTGGAGTATCTACCGCAACACCAATGTTGATGTATTTCTTGTAGATAACAGACTCGCCGTCTTCGCTCAGGGACGTGCAGAACTGAGGCATTTCAGCCAGCACGTAAGCCACAGCCTTCAGGAAGAATGGCAGCGGAGTCAGCTTGGTGCCCTTCTTCTCAGCCATCGCCTTGTTGGCTTTACGGAAAGATTCCAGTTCAGTGATATCAGCTTCATCAAACTGGGTTACGTGAGGTACGTTCAACCAGGAGCGTTGGAAGTTTCTGGCCGCTACTTTACGCAGACGGTTCAGGGCAACTTCTTCAATCTCACCCCACTTGGCGTAATCCTGACCCGGAACCGGAGGAATACCCGCACCACCTACAACAGCGGCAGGCTTCGCCTTCTCGGACAGCTTCGCCTTCACGTAGTCCTGAACATTTTCTTTCAGGATACGACTGCGAGGACCAGAGCCCTTCACCAGAGACAGATCAACACCAAACTCGCGAGCCAGCTTGCGAACTGCTGGGCCAGCGTGGAAGTCACGGTTGGCTTTTTCCAGTTCAACCAGATTCTTTTTGGCTGGAGCCTGAGGCGCAGCCTTTTGTGGAGCTGAGGCAACTACTGAAGTCGGCGCTGCTGGAGCCTGAGCTGAAGCAGTAGGAGCTGCCACTTCAACAACAGGAACTGCAGTGCCACCAGTGATTTCCATTTTAACCACCAGGTCACCCTGGCTCATGGCATCGCCTTCCTTAACGCAGATCTCTTTGATCACGCCAGCGAAAGGAGAAGGTACTTCCATGGTCGCCTTGTCAGATTCCAGAACCACCAGGGAATCTTCTTCAGCAATCTCGTCACCTACGGCAACACAGATTTCAATAATCGGTACGTTTTCAGAACCAATGTCAGGGACATGCACTTCTTGAATAGAAGAAGCCTGAACACTGCTCGCGGCTGGTGCGACAACAGGAACTGATGCAACAACAGGAACTGATGCAACAACAGGAACTGGTGCTTCTGCAACAGGAGCCGCTTTCTCTTCAACCACTGGCGCTGCTTCAACAGCAACAGCTTCAGAAGAGCCAGCCGCTGCCATTCTCAGCATGTCATCGCCTTCAGAAACGCTGTCGCCTACCTTGACCAGAATCTCGGTAATCTGACCATCGCGAGGCGCTGGCACTTCCATGGAAGCCTTATCGGATTCCAGAACAATCAGGGAATCTTCTGCAGAAACGGAATCGCCAGACACAACACAGATCTCAATGATCTCTGCACTGCCACTGCCGATGTCCGGTATTTTGATAATTTCATCATTCATTCGGGATACCTTTCAGTATGCCGACCAACAAGCTTCGCGAACAAAGCCTATCGGGCGGCATCAGCAGTTAATTATTAGCAGTACAATGGATTGGCTTTGTCGCCATTGATGTTGTATTTCTTCAGAGCTCCGGTCAGTACGGAAGCTTCGAGCTCGCCGTCCTTAACCAGGCCGTACAGAGCTGCAACAACAACAAAATAGCGATCCACTTCGAAGAACTCACGCAGCTTGGCACGAGTATCGGAGCGACCAAAACCATCGGTACCCAAAGTAATAAAGGTAGCCGGTACGTAATCACGGATCTGATCCGAGTAAATCTTCATGTAGTCAGACGCTGCAACCACTGGACCCTTACGGCCAGACAGCTGTTGCTCTACCCAGGAAACCTTCTTCTCGGCTTCAGGGTTCAACATGTTATAACGAGCAGCGCTCATACCATCACGACGCAACTCGTTGAAGCTGGTAGCAGACCAGATGTTGGACTCGACATTGTACTCTTCACGAAGAATGTCGGCCGCATAGCGAACTTCTTCCAGAATGGTGCCACAGCCCATCAGCTGAACTTTCAGGCCGTCATCGCGAGAGTTTTCTTCGAAGCAGTACAGACCTTTCACGATGCCTTCCAGAACACTATCGCCTTCTGGCAGTGCAGGCATTTTGTAGCTGTCGTTCATGGTGGTGATGTAGTACCACACATTCTCGTTGTCGCCGTACATACGACGCAGACCGTCCTGAATGATCACAGCCAGTTCATAGCCGTAACTCGGATCGTAGCTGATGCAGTTAGGGACAGTGGCAGCCAGTACATGGCTGTGACCGTCCTGATGCTGCAGGCCTTCACCGTTCAGAGAAGTACGACCAGAAGTCGCACCGATCAGGAAGCCTTTCGCCTGAATGTCACCAGCAGCCCAAGCCAGATCACCTGTACGCTGGAAACCGAACATGGAGTAGAAGGCGTAGAACGGAATCATCGGTACGTTGTTGGAGCTGTAAGAAGTCGCAGCAGCGATCCAGGCAGCGTGGGCGCCCGCTTCGTTGATACCTTCTTCCAGAATCTGACCGGTCTTGGATTCCTTGTAGAACATCACCTGATCTGAGTCTACCGGCTCATACTTCTGACCTTCAGCAGAGTAGATACCCAACTGACGGAACATACCTTCCATACCGAAGGTACGAGCTTCGTCAGGAACGATAGGTACGATGTTTTTACCGATGTTCTTGTCTTTTGCCAAAGCGCCCAGAATACGTACGTAAGCCATGGTGGTGGAGATTTCACGCTCACCACTGCCCTTCAGTACCGGTTCCAACAACTTCAAATCTGGCATGATCAGCTGAGTATCAGACTGCTGACGACGCTGAGGAATGAAACCACCCAGCTTCTCACGATGCTTGCGCATGTAAACCATTTCAGGGCTATCTGCTGCAGGCTTGAAGTAAGGCAGGCTAGCCAGATCGTCATCCTTGATAGGCAGGTCAAAACGATCACGGAATAATTTCAGATCTTCGACAGGCAGTTTCTTCACGTTGTGAGAAACGTTAGATGCTTCACCGGTAGCACCTGTGCCATAGCCTTTAACGGTCTTGGCCAAAATAACAGTTGGCTGACCTTTATGGTTTGTCGCTTCGTGATACGCAGCGTATACCTTATAAGGATCGTGACCACCACGGTTCAGGTGCCAGATGTCATCGTCGGACAGATGCTCAACCATTTTCTTGGTTTCAGGATAGCGACCAAAGAAGTGCTCACGAGTCCAGGCTCCGCCTTTCGCCTTACAATTCTGATAGTCACCGTCTACGGCTTCATCCATCAGCTTCTGCAACATACCGTCTTTGTCATTGGCCAGTAGCTGGTCCCAATGACGACCCCAGGTCACCTTGATAACGTTCCAGCCAGCGCCACGGAAGACACCTTCCAGCTCTTGAATGATTTTGCCGTTACCACGAACTGGTCCGTCCAGACGCTGAAGGTTGCAGTTTACGACGAAAATCAGGTTGTCCAGATTTTCACGGCCGGCCAGAGAAATAGCGCCCAGGGATTCTGGCTCATCGGTCTCGCCATCACCCAGGAACGCCCAAACTTTACGGTCCTGTTCCGGAGACATGCCACGGTTTACCAGATACTTCATAAAGTGAGCCTGATAGATCGCCTGCAGTGGGCCAAGACCCATGGATACAGTCGGGAACTGCCAGAAGTCGGGCATCAGGTGAGGGTGAGGATAAGAAGACAGACCTTTGCCATCCACTTCCTGACGGAAACTGTTCAGCTGATCTTCACTCAAACGACCTTCCAGGAATGCGCGGGAGTATACGCCTGGTGCAGTGTGCCCCTGATAGTAAATAAGATCGCCTTCACGGTCGTTTTCGTGCCCGTGGAAGAAGTAGTTGTAACCTATGTCATACAATGTGGCACTGGAGGCAAAGGAAGAAATATGACCGCCCAGAGAACTGTCTTTCTGGTTGGCACGCATAACCATCGCCAAAGCATTCCAGCGAACCAGAGAACGGATACGACGTTCCATGAACAGGTCGCCCGGCATTCTCGCTTCTTTTTCAGGCGGAATAGTGTTGCGATAAGGTGTAGTGATCGCGTAGGGCAGCTGGGTACCTTTTCCCCTCGCGTACTGGGACAGGCGGGTCATCAGGTAATGTGCCCGATCTTCCCCTTCCTTTTCCAGAACGGATTCCAGAGAGTCAAGCCACTCCTGGGTTTCGATGGGATCGATGTCATGCATATATTTCTGCTCCGGGATTGAGCGCTGTGTTCGGCACGATTTATGAGCCTTAAGCGCGGCACAAGCCTGTTGCTGCTGTTTTTAAGAACTGCTAAAGACTTTAGCTTTCAGATACCAGTTCTGCCGCCTTGGCTGTTTCTACAGGGTAATTCCGGTTTACTCTGTCGAACCCATAGGGATGGGTTAATTCGAAAGCGAAAACTAACGAAAAAGCAGGGTAAACCGCCAGCGCCAAACTGTTATTAAATGTTAACTGTCCGGATCTTCAACAAATTCACTCAGCCGAAGCGAGTAAAATTCATACTCAGCAGCAAGTTAGAACATTTGTCCAACCTGCAGTTCGGATCAAAGGTAAGAAGCAGACAGTGGTAAAAAACGTCTCAAAAATTGATATTGATCAATCTTGTAATTGAACTACAAGATACGCAATCGCCGCAATCAGTACCAGTACTTAGGTGTAGTAAAGTTACAAAAATACATCAAAACTCACTGCAAAACTACAGCAAAGCCCTCTAACACCAGCAAAGTAATTCAAATTAGTAACGAAATTAACTAGAGGAAGGGCAGACCTCATAAAATGCGTAAGAGCATCCCGAAATAAAGTGCGTATTGACAGGGTATTAGTGGGATTAACACAGTTCACATATTAACAAGATTGCACAATCGTTCCTTCTGACTAAACCAGATTTTCATACACTTGTATCCCTCACTCACTTCACTTACTACTGCAGCTGTCGCTTTACACTGTATAAACTATTTTCTTGCACAGAGCTTATGCCAGAGATACCAAAGCAGCCACCTATACGTAACCCAGAACGTAGCCCAAGCCGGTTCCACCCACTGACAACTTTAAAAAGGCTGGTCAGATATCTCGGTCGGCTGGTCAGGGTGAATAAAACAAAAAAACGATATATGGCCACTGATGAGTCTCATATACAGAAGCTATCTAAAGGTGATGACCCTGAATGGACTCTGGGGGAAGGCGCTTTCGCCAAAGCCATAATGGTGACAAGGGGTAACCGGTACTTCGTTGCAAAACAGACGAAAGAGGATAGTTATAGCAACATTGAGCATGAATTCTCTCTTGCTAGAAAAAGAATCACAGGTTTAAAAAAAGCAAAAGGTGATAACCCTGACCATCTGGCTCGACTAGAAGATAAAATCAAAGCTAAAAAATCTGATCTAGAGCCATTATCTCCCAAACTGAGCGCATTTTTTTCAAAAATTGATGCTTATCTCGAAATATTTCGATCCAGCGACGCCGTCTCTCTCGATGACGTCGATGCTTTGAGAAAAGTAACCGAGGACGCCAAAGAGCTGAAAGAATATGAACTGGGTTTAAATTCACTCTGCTGGTCAGTGCAATTTTGGCTAAATGACCATCAGGAAGAATTCTCTACCAGCTGGGAGTCAATAGAAAAAGCAGAAACGGCAATAGAAGATCACTGGCAGAAGATCACAGGCCTTATTGATAATGAAACAGCTATGGCAACAGAAATAGCCGCCATTAAATCAAGTGTGCTTGTGGGAGGCGAGATGAGTGCAGAGGGTATGCTGAGCCCTCTGGCAGGAGAACCTATAGAAAAGTTACTGACAAAATCCGGTGAAAAACCACAAAAACCACTGCCAGCCCACCTGACTCAAGAAATACTCTCACAAATTGCCAGCGGGCTAAGTGATCTGCACGCCAATGAACTGAACCATATGGACCTTAACTTTGGCAATATTCTGGTGGACGGTGCGGGCAGGGTCAAAATTATAGATTTCGGCCTGTGCTGCAGTGATGATCAGCTGTTCTCCGCCCCAAGAGAGACACCTTTAAGTAAGGCTGAAACTATTCCTCTTCGAATATCACCCAGCATTATTCTATCACCACCGGAGCGTTTCACTGCCACCGGAGAGCGTCCAGGAAGCGCAGATATGTGGGCTTTCGGTCTCCACCTTACCAGTCTGCTTACAGGCAATGCACTGCAATTGGCTGATGCGAGTAACTTGTTTCGTCAAGCCAGGTCAGGGTCTGAACTGAGTCAGATCATTCAGCAACAGGTAGGTGGTCATTGTATAAGACTGGTCTCGGAAGCTTATGGAGAAGCCAGCCCGGAAGCAGATCTCGCCAAAAGGCTATTTGAACCTGATCCAGAAAAAAGAATCACTTCGGAAGAGGTGTTGAAACACCCTTACTTTCTCATGGATTTTAAGAACGATGCGACGGACCCAGCTTTTCTGCTTTTGAAAAACAGGAGTATTGGTCCTGATGGATAAACGACAATATTAATCTGAGCATACAAAGAAACAGGTGCCGCACACTTTCATTTGCAATAAAATGACTCTACAGCCCCTAGTTACCTTTTGGTTGATGGAGAGTTTTTACCCATGGAGTTTGCAGGTCAGTATCCCACGGCAATCGAAAGCCGGCTGAAAAGTAACTGGGCAGAATTTGAGGAGACTTGTCAGTCATTCGAAAATCTCCCTGGCTCTCCGGACACATTACCCGGTTCAACTCTCGAAAAAGCCGCCAAACTTTGGGCGGGCAGTGATTTTGCTTTCGAGCAATGCCTCAAACATCCGGACATCCTATTCTTTCCAGATAAATGCCTTGCACCTTTCTCTTCCGGTAGTCATCACCAAAACTTGGAAGACTTAATTCGTTCAACAACTGATGAAGTTGATCTGATTCAGAAGCTACGAATCTATCGCAATAGAGAAATGGTTCGAATCATCTACCGTGATTTGAATCGTCTGGCCAGTATGCAGGAAACCACTGCCGATCTTTCTGAAATGGCGGATGCCTGTGTCGACAAGGCTCTGCAATGGCTCTACAAAGATTCCTGCAATACCTGGGGCACTCCTATGGGAGCCCAATATGGCGAAGAACCCACACAACAAAAAATGATTGTTCTTGGCATGGGTAAACTGGGTGCCAATGAGCTCAACCTGTCATCTGACATCGACCTTATGTTTACCTTTCCCAATAAAGGAGAGACAGAAGGTGGAAGACGGGCTCTGGATAATCAAGAATTTTTCATCCGGCTTGGCCAACGTTTAATCAAAGTCATTGATAGTAAAACCGCTGATGGTTTTGTGTTCAGAGTAGATATGCGACTGCGGCCTTATGGCTCAAGTGGCTCGCTGGCGATGAGTTTTTCTGCCATGGAACAGTATTATCAGGATCAAGGCCGTGACTGGGAACGTTACGCCATGATCAAGGCAAGAGCCATTGCTGGAGATCTTGACGCAGGCCACCAGCTACTGGACACCCTGAAACCATTTACCTTCAGAAAGTACATCGATTTCAGTGCCATTGAATCTCTTCGAGACATGAAAAAGCTGATTCAGCGAGAAGTAAAACGCAAGGGAATGGAAAGCAATATAAAATTGGGACCGGGTGGTATCAGGGAAGTAGAGTTCATTGTCCAATCCTTCCAGTTGATTCATGGTGGTCGTGATCGAGCACTGCAACAAAAAAGTCTACTGATCATTCTGGAGGAACTAAAGCAGAAAGAGTACCTCCCGGAAGTGGTTACTGATGAACTTAGAGCCGCTTATATCTACCTTCGTAATCTTGAGCACGCTATCCAGGCTTTGCAGGACAAGCAGACTCAACAACTGCCTTTAGATAATGACAGTCTCGATCGAGTGGCCTTCAGCATGGGACAGAAAAATCGAAAAGAATTGCTGTCCGTTCTGGATAATTATCGAGAGAATGTCACTGCTCACTTTAATGACGTTATCGCAGACCCTGAAGACAGTACTGAAGATCAATCAGCAGAAGCAACAGGCTGGCATCTCCTATGGATGGGGCACCTTTCTCAGGAAGAAGAGCTAAAACAGTTTGAGAAACACGGTTTTCACAAGCCAGAGCCCGCCCTTAATCGCCTCAAGGCACTGCGCGATGGCAAGGCCATTTCCAGAGTTCGCCGTGCCAGTCGGGAACGGCTGGATGATTTTATTCCTCACTTACTGCATCAAATAGCGGACATAGATTCTCCTGATACGGCACTGAACAGACTCCTGCCCTTAATTGAGAGCGTTCTCCGTCGTACCGCGTACCTTGTTCTGTTAATAGAAAACCCTGGTGCTCTCGAACATCTGATCAAACTCTGCACTGCCAGCCCGTGGATTGCTGATCAAATATCCCGCTACCCTGCACTGCTGGATGAATTCCTGAACATAGACGACCTTTACAACCCACCGCAACGCTCTGATCTCGAAAGCGACCTCAGACAACAATTGGCTCATATTCCAGAAGACGATCTAGAAGCCCAGATGGACGTGCTCCGTCATTTCAAAATGGGGCATGTACTCAAAGTAGCTGCAGCTCAGGTTGCAGGTACGCTTCCGCTCATGAGGGAAAGTGATTACCTGACCTGGATTGCTGAAGTTCTGCTGGAACAAGTGGTCGATATTGCCTGGAAAAATATGGTTGAAAAACATGGCTATCCCGTCTCCAAAGACGGTACCCAGTGCAACCCCGGATTCGCGGTCATCGGCTATGGCAAGCTCGGAGGCATAGAGCTGGGTCCCGGGTCTGATCTGGATCTGGTCTTTATCCATGATGGCAACACTGGTAAGTCAACAGACGGGCAGCGCCCACTGGATAGCTCCATGTTTTTCACAAGACTGGGGCAGCGTATTATTCACATCCTTACAACCCAGACTTCTTCTGGCCGACTGTACGAAGTGGATATGCGACTGCGGCCATCCGGAGCATCCGGTATGCTGGTAAGTTCTCTTGAAGCATTTGGAAAATATCAACGCAACGAAGCCTGGATCTGGGAACATCAGGCTCTGGTGCGAACAAGAGCTGTCGCTGGTGACAAGGCTCTGACTCAAAAATTTGAAGAGCTGCGCAAAGATATTTTGGCTACGAAAAGAGATCAGTCAGAGTTAAAAACAGAAGTCACTAAGATGCGCCAGAAGATGCGTGAACATTTGATGTCTATAGAGCTGGATGCTACTGGTGAACCCATGTTTCACCTGAAGCACGGTCACGGAGGTATTGTCGATATCGAGTTTCTGATGCAATTCGGTGTGCTGGCGTATGCACATGAACACCCTGAAATCACTGAATTCACTGATAACGTAAGAATTTCCGAGTCTCTGGAAAAAGCAGAGTACCTCTCCGGTCAAGAAGGCCATGACCTTCGGGAAGCTTACAAACTTCTTAGAAAAGCAGCACACTCAAGGGCATTTTTGAGCGAGCGATCTTTTGTCCCCACTAAACTTGTTGATCCTCACAAGGAGCCGGTCATCACACTTTGGAAGAACTGGATGGGGGAGTAATTTCAAAACAGTATCGTATAACTCACCAGCCCAGAAATGTTGTGATTGTTCTGGCTGGCTGAGGCTAGACCAACTATCCCCAGCCGCAACACTGCATAACAAGAACGCCACTTGAATTAACTCTCAGTTGGCGTTTGGATTCAGCTACGTTTTATGCTCCAATACGTACAAATCTGCGACCTACCGAAACGCAGATCACTCAAATCTGAAACCACAAAAAAATTGTCGCTACAGAAATAGCGACAGCCGGAATAGCTGATGCCCCGCAATTCCGCGCTATATTATCAAAAGCCAACTAGCCATGGTTATTTAGGGATATCAATCAAACTTGTGTCCCGCCTGGGGTCTGAACAAAAATTCAAACAATTGATTACACCGGGAGTTTTCTTATGTCCTTCGCCGATAGAGATGGCGTAATCTGGTTCGATGGCCAGCTGATCCCATGGCGCGAAGCCACGACTCATGTTCTGACTCATACCCTTCACTATGGTATGGGCGTGTTTGAAGGTGTCCGTGCCTACAACACACCAAATGGCCCCGCCATTTTTCGTATGAATGAGCATACTGACCGACTGTTCCGCAGTGCTCATATTCTTGGTATGAAGATTCCTCATACTAAAGAAGAAATAAACGAAGCCCAGAAACTGGTGGTTCGTGAAAATGGTCTGGATTCAGCCTACTTGCGCCCCATGTGCTTTCTCGGTTCTGAAGGTATGGGTCTACGTGCAGAAGGTCTGAAAGTACATACTATTGTCGCAGCCTGGGATTGGCCTTCCTATATGAGCCCTGAAGCCAAAGAACAAGGCATCAAGATTCGTACCTCTTCTTACACACGACACCATGTGAACATCACCATGTGCAAGGCTAAGGCCAATGGTAATTACATGAATTCCATGCTGGCTCTAAGAGAAGCACTGGACAGTGGTTGTGAAGAAGCGTTGCTGCTGGATAACGAAGGGTATGTTGCGGAAGGCAGTGGTGAGAACGTCTTCATCCTTAAAGAAGATGGCATTCTCTACACACCGGAGCTGACTTCCTGCCTGGAAGGCATTACTCGTGACACCATCATTCGCTTTGCCAAGGACATTGGTCTGGAAGTGCGTGAAAAGCGTATAACCCGTGACGAAGTCTATATCGCTAAAGAAGCCTTCTTTACCGGTACGGCTGCAGAAGTTCTGCCGATTCGTGAACACGACGGTCGTATCATTGGTAGCGGTAAGCGTGGGCCAATCACTGAAAAGTTACAGGCTATGTACTTTGATCAGGTGACTGGTAAACGTAAAGAATATCCTGAGTGGTTAGCTCACGTTTAATCATTTCCGTTTGTTGAAACATGCTGCCTGAGAAAGCAGGCAGCTTTAAATTTTCCCTTTCTGCGAACCTTGTCCCATTTAGTTGCTGGTAAATCTCACACATTTTTCAAATAATCCGGTTAATTATTAACCTGCCCAATCGATGCAACAGCCTTATTACCGATCAGGCATTGTCATGTGAGGGAACATATCAAAGAAAAGTTACTGTTTTCACCTGTATGATTTCACTATTGCAAAAGCATTAGCCGCTGGCTGTCTTTTATTGGGGCTGGCAGTGCCTTTTCTGGTTGGGGGCGATCAGGATTATCAAGTTTTATTCTCCAGCGGTGAGAGTGGATTAAAAGCATTCATCTTTATATTTTCATGCTCAATGCTGGTATTTGGAGGAATGACTGCGGCCTGCTGGTACAGCTATAAAAAAATGCCCGATCAGGAAATTGCCATTGATCCAGAAGGTATTTGGTATCTCAGGTACTCAAAGTCGCAAACATTAATCCTGTGGAAAAGGATTGATAGCTGGAAAGAACGTGACTGGCTGCGAACCCTTGAAGCAAAAGATGCTCAGGGAAAAACACTCATCTCTGTATCCCGCCAGCTAAAAAACTTTCAGGAACTTCAGATCGTTCTGACTGAGAAGCTTCAACAAAGCACCCGGAATAAAATTTATGCACCCAGTTATCGTATAAACCGGTTTGATCAGATTGGCTGGATTATATTTCTTATCGTTTTTGGCCTTTTTGCCCTGATATCAGCCCTTGTCTCCTGGTGGGCATCACTGGCTATTCTGCTTTTCACTCTGATTGTGAGCCATGAATACTTTTTAACCGTCAGTAAAATAGATATTCTATCCGACAGTCTGGTTCTTCATTTCCCGCTAACCAAAAGACATTTACTTTTCGAAGGCGTAATACGAGTCGAACTCAACGAGCACTACTCTCAGAACTCCAGAATACCTCAGGTTGAAATTTATTATTCAGGTCAAAAAAAGCCCTATAGACTGCGTGCTATGAATGCCGATGCGAATGAGATATTTGTTGCCATAGAAAAACAACGAAGTGCCGCACATTAATCTCACGGCTTGTGAACTTCCCCTTTATTTCCAGTGACTGCGAAATAAAGGGGAAAGGTTTAGAGGATATTAATAGACTTCTATTTCATACAGCTTGATCCAGTCAGAACTGCTCAGTCTGATTTTCGAAGCATTTACCGCAGTGAATTTTTTGTCCACTTCAGCTGAACTGTTACCTTGTTCATCAAACAGATTAACCCACTGAGAACCATCCCAGTAATCCAGTTGGTAGCTACTCAAAGCAGAGTTGTAACCCTTCCAACCTGTCCAGAATTTAATCTGCGAGAGTGCCTTCAAGGATCCAAGGTCAACTTCTATAGAATCAACCTGACCATTATCAACCGAGATCCAGCGACTGGAATCACTGTCCTTATCACCGTCAACAGCCTTACTACCGGTATAACTACTGTTATGATCTGCTGTGGTTGTCACCGATTGGTTCAATGCCAGGTTAACCTGACTGCCATCAACTTCTATCTCATAGAGCTTAATCCAGTCAGTAGAAGACAGACGTATTTTAGAGCCCGATACATTACTCAGAGCTTCTGTTACCTCAGCACTGCTGTTTGCAGTTCTATTCACTGCCTCAACCCAGCTGCTACCGTTCCAGTACTCAAGAATATAGTTGGATAGCGCCGTGTTGTATCCCTTCCAGCCAGTCCAGAATCGAACTTCATTGAGCTGATATTCTCCTTCCAGATCAACTTCTATCCAGTTATCGCCTGCATGCTCTTCAGAAATCCAGCGACTGCTGTCACTGCTTTTGTCACCATCAACCGCGTTGCTGGCACCATAACTGTCAGAGTGCGATGAACTCACTGATACAGGCTTATTCAGGGCAATATTATTGTCACTGTCTGGCGCACCGATCGACTGCAGGTTAGGACCACCAGCATCAATTTCGGTTCCACCACCCGATACTTCATAGTCATGACCAGGCTGCAGCTCAAAGTTGACTCCTCCACGCTCAGCAACCACTGTCATGCTCACTGATGAACCGTCAGTCGTATCAGTAACGGTTAAAAGACCGGTATCCCAGCCAGTGTTGTTTAGAGTAATGGTAGAAACCTGATCACTGCCGTCTGCATTGGCCTCAAAGTGTCGGTAATCATAACTGGCACTGGCAATACTGTTTGACTTGATAGGCCAGATTTCAGCCTGAAGACCACTGTCGTTTTTACTGACAGTGATACCTTTCCCGCCAACAAAAGCAGGTATTTTCGTACCGGCCTGACTGTGATCAGAGAGCATACCCGGCCCCTGAAAGCCAGCCATTGTATTCATATCAATCCAGTAACCTTCAGGCAGATAGACGTCTCTATTACCGTCAGAACTGGAGTGATACATCTTCGGCCAGGCCAGAACAGACTCATCAATCAACCACTGCCAAAGTCTGCTGTTATCGAGGTCATAAGTAGATGAATCGTCTGGATAAGCAATAGGCAAAGGTGTAGCGGTATAAGGATAACCAGTGTTGTAAGCTTTTAGGGCTGCACTGTATATATACGGGCGATATTTTTCATGCCAGTCAGCTGCAGCTTTGATATTAGCCGCTGTAGACTTCTGCCATGGGAGAACACCAAAAGACATACTGGCAGTCAAAGCCGCCAGTTTGGCATGCCTCTCAAGATAGCGTGCATCGCCTTGATGACCATTACCAATGATGTCGGTATAAACATTGGGTGCACCACTGGCTGCATAGGACAATACTAACTGAGGAATTCGATCCTGCTCACCATGGGTGTCATTCAAGCGCTGGATACTGCCGGGACTGCTGACATAAGCATTACGAGCCATAACGTAATCGCCACGCTCATGCAGTGCTTTCATCGGAGCATTCCAGGCACCATCATGATAGACCTTTGCGCCGCCAGAACCACCTGTCAGCATAGTGTCTTCTTTCCAGCCATCGACTCCCCAATCAGCGGTTTCATTCTTATACCATTCCACTGCATCCGGATTACCCGCATCAAGAATATCCAGATTCTTATCCCACTGAGGGAAAATATTAGAACTGCTGGCATGGTTCTGACCATTGGCAATCTGAGCAAAGTAGCTGCTGTTCTTTGCGGTCACATACTCTTCAGGTTCAACAACGGGGGTAAAACAGTTTCCTCGCCCACCATCACCGCCTGAGCTGAAATCGTTGGAGCCATTACAATCCGGGAAACTGGTACGAAGACCAAACATCACTTTAGCCCCCTTGGAATGAATCAGATCAATGACATCGGGTTTGCCATCACCATTCTCGTCAGGATAACGCCCATGATTGAAACGACCCGTGCTGACCGTTGTGCCACCTTCTTCCCAGAAACCTGAACCAATCACAGCCCAGCTAAGTGGGTAATCATAATCATCAACAAACTGGGTAATACTGTTTTCAACCGTCTGTGCGGTGGTATGCCACTTCTCAAATGGCCAGGCTTCCCAGCCAATACCAAACATGCCGTAAAGCGGTTTCACATCACCATAACCAGCGCTCTCTTTTGCTTCCGAAAAAGCCTGATAGATTTCTTTGGCCGATCCCACGAAGTAATAGAAGTGCTTTGCCGTCTTTACATTGGCAATACTCATCATGGTTTCACTGTCGTTCAGGGAAACTTTGTGAGGTACCGTTTGACTGGATGCGGCAAGGAAGCGTTCATCAACCTGAGAAATGGCTACCTGGGCAAACGAGCTGTTTGGTGCAATAGCGAAGGTAGAAGTAAATCGGGAGCCACCGCCATTATTGACGATGGTTTTATTGGTAACACTGCCCAGATTACCTGCTTTACCGTCGTCAGCCAGTCCGTAAAAAGGCCCTTCAACACTGCCTGTTCGGGTAGCAAGAGCATGTCCTGAAGTTTGGGAGGTCGGCTCCATACTGATTCTTACAGAATGCTCATTTGGGTACACTTTGACCGTTGCTGAAGCGTTATTGTCAAAGGTTACGGAAAAGTTCAGTTCTGATGAGCTGGAACTGCCTGCATTGTAGGCAACTGACTGGGCAGGAGAACCATCGAGAGTAAGACCTGACTCACTATGTGCAGCAACGACCTCTGCCCCGCTACCGTCATCAAATGAGAATTGAAACTGCTCAAGATCAATGGTCATCTGATAGGCAGATTCAGTTATCTCAACCGAGTTACTGCTCTGATTGACCGTCGCTGCCGAAACAGCAAGAGGTAGTGCAGCAAGAAGAAATGTAATTCCTCTGCTGGTGATTGGCTTTTTCATTAAACAAACCTGTTTGTTTTTTTGTTATTCGTTCTTAACGACCAGCCCGGTGCCGCAGGCTAAAGCGATCATTAAAAACTCCTTCGGTTTAAAGCAATACAAAAAGCGCTGTATTTGAATGTTCTTTCTTTCAACAGTATCCGTTGTTGATGTCCTTTAAGTATGTAGACACACGTAATCGAATATTAAATTTCTGTTTGCCCACCTGTGGCGGGAAAACAACTTATAAACTCGTATGTCTGAATACTTATACGTCTTTGTCCGTTCTTCTGATTGCCAGTTATCCTTACGCAATCGACCTCTTTATTTCATTCACTGCAAGTCAGCCAGACTAAAGTCTGGCTGACTTTTTCAAGCTTTTTCTGTATAAGCTCTAACTCGGGTGGGGAGTGTTCCCGTGACTTTTTTTGCGGCCCTGGAAAAGCATTGCTAAAAAGACACAGTCCTTAACACTTTCCCACTCTTAAAAGTTATAACGCAGATCCAGGAATACCTGATCCTTACCTGTATGACCATTCGCTTTTTTAAGCTTATCAAAGTTATAGATTACGTCAGCCCATAAACTTGGAGCGAAGTAGTAACGAGCACCAGCCACAATCGCTTTTACTGCTTTAACGTCATCATTCTTGCGATCCTGATACAGACCGTAGAATTTCATGTCACCATGTTTATAGGAAGTAGCGAGCTCATAACCTTTACGATCAACACCAGCACGTTCACCCGTTACATAGGAAGCTGCAAAATAAGCAGGACCTGCTGAATAGCTGACGGCGGCAACATAGTTAGTAGCCTTTGAATCAGAAGTAGTTTGGCTAACAGTATCAGTTTGCTCGTACTCTTCCTGACCTGCCGTCAAACCAAAAGCGATACCCATATCAGTCTTGTATTTAGCACCAACAGAATAGCCTTCAGTCGTTACTTTGCCATTAGCGTTGTCAAGCAGGCTGTCCTTACTCCAAACCGTTCCTTCTTTACGATCTTCAAAATCAGTGCGAGCCGTAGAAACGTCTGCCTGAACTTCCAAAGCACCGAAGTTACCGGTGTAGTGAATAACACCGTCCATTTCATTACCAACACTCAGCTTATCGGTAGCCTGACCACCAAACCAGCTGGTGATATCTGTCATGTCGGTGACCAAACCCTGTGAACCACCTGTTCTACCCCACTGGACAGAATGATCACCTGACTTAATACCGGCATAGATTTTGATGTTTTTCTGGCCAGTGTTCTGACGGAATTCACTCTCCCAACGAGCAAAACCAGTCATAGTTTCAGAAATAGTCCGGTTGATTTTTAAATCCAGGCGGGCACGGTGCAAATCATAACTGTTACCATTTTCATGAATGGTTAATGGTTGAATTCGACCACCCAGAGTGACCTTCTGTTCACCATCATTAAAAATTTCATAACCGGCATTAGCAGTACCTGCTGTGGAGGCAGCGAGAATAGCAGCAGCGATAATAGTCTTTTTCATTTTGTTCCCCAGTTTTTTTAAGGCAAAAGAGTCCCTTCAGGAAAATGAATTCTTTTGCCCGTTCTTCAAATGAATTGATCAATAACAACTGATTCCAAATATTGCCGGATGGTCGATTCCATCCCTGTCGAACTCAAAAATCAGCTTTCGTGTTGTGACTGCGTTGGGCAGTTGAATCTTGTTAAAACTTAAATGATTGTCTCTCTTCTCCAATAACGTATTACCTCGTGCATCAAGTATTCGATACGACCTCACACAGAAAGGTGTAACCCTTTCCGGATGCCCCCATTGAACCGTTTCCATTGGATGATCGAAATCATTGTCCAGATGAATACCGATTTGACTGATAGTGACGGGCTCGGCCCATTCCAGAGTAACTCTTGGCTGACGATCATCTCTTGCTGGTAACCATGCATTGGTTTTTTTCACAGGCCTTTGCAGACCATTCTTCATAAAGCCGGGCTGGTAAATGGCCAGTGGATTGGAAAAATCGATAGCAAAGCTCTTTCCTTCCGGGCGGCGTTCGGGCAACCAAAAGTCAAAAGCATCAAAACCTATATCACCTTCCGGCTCCTGCCTGCTGCCCAAAGAAACTTTAGCGTTACCCTTTTGTGCCAAACTCAATATGCCAGTCAGCCGCTCACTGCTGAGTGCCACATCAACCTTGTTGTTCACTTCAAGACAGAGAAAAGCGTACGTGCAATCTGGCCAGTCCGTATTGAATTCAACCACTGCGGCATGCTCGCCTTTCTGCAATACCAATGTTTGTGTATCCAGTATGATTTCCGGGGTGTGATTGAAATGCTTGTCGCTTCGACGAAGAGATACTTCCAGCGTTGTGTTTTCACAGGCTCGAAAAATCATGGAGAACACAGGAAGACTGCCAGCAGGAACCGGAATCATCATGGCTCTTCGATCAGCCAGATTCTGCCAGCTAGCATCCGGTTTCAATGATTGAAGTGACAGTGTACTGCTCACAGAAAGATCCGCAGACAGCGCCAGATCACAATCCCCTGCCTGGGGAATGCCTGGAATAAAATGCCCGCTTCGTAACAGTTTTTGCTGAAGCAGACTGACATTCTCTTCTTTTGCCAGCTCTCTTGGTAACAAACCGTGCTTGTTGCAAACAGCGGCGGCAGTACCTGCTACCTGGCCATTACTCGCGCAAGTCAGCATGACTCGAGTACTGGCGAAGGCAACATGTGACGCAGAAATTAAACGCCCTGTGACCAACAGATTACTGACATTTCGGCTATACATACTCCGGAACGGAATCTGATACACACCTTTACTGTGCCACTGGTGACAGCCATTATCATCGCTGTAGACACCGTCAGCCGGATGTAAATCAATAGACCAGCCACCGAAAGAGACTGCGTCGTAGTGACTCTTCTGCTCAACCACATCAGACTGGTTAAGCATATAGTCGCCTTCAAAACGGCGGCTTTCACGCTTACCGGGAATATGCCCAACCCACTCCAGCGTCATGTTTTCAGCTTCGGGGAATTCACCGGAATTTTTAATGTGATTCCAAACACCGTGTACAACTTTCCAGAGTTCCCACTTTATTTCTTCAGTGTCGTGTACGGTGTCCAAACGACCTCCGTATTCAATCCACCAGAGATTGCAGCCATCTTCTTTGGCATTAAACCGGCGATAACGTGGTATCTCGGTAATGTCTTCCAAAGCAAATTCAGGGGGGACAAAGTCGGTTGGTTGGCCCGTATCACGACTGTAGAAGTAGATAGAGTGCCCCATCAACTGGCCGTACTCTTCATCAGGTGCAAACTTTTCAGAAAACTCCTGTTTGTCTTCTGCTCCTATGCGGAAGTCGGCACCGGAAAGGTAACCCAGCACACCATCACCGGATGCATCACAAAACAGCGGAGATCGGATGTCGTAGAGCGTTGAGTTTTGACTGTTGAAGGCTTTTACACCTTTAATGGAATCACTGATAATGTCTGCGTCAAGCACTGCTGTGTTCAGTAATAACTGTATATTCTTCTCGCGATGAACAAGTTCCAGCAGCAACAGATCGAAAATAACCGGGTTGCCTTCACGGTTTCGAAACAGGTTTTCTTCAAGTATCTCGCCAATGATGCCGGACTCTCTGGCCCAGCGGTTGTTATTGCCCATATGGGACGTAGCACCCAGTGCCCAAAGCCGGATTTCACTGGAAGCATTACCGCCCAAAACAGGACGGTCCTGAACCAATGCTACTTCCAGACCTTTCCGTGCTGCCGCTATGGCTGCACAAACACCAGCAAGGCCACCACCTACGACAACAAAATCCACTGAGACGTACTGCTGTCTGAGTGTACGTGGACCCTGATTGAATTCTTTTCTAAGTTGACTCATTGCTGATAATCTACTGGCTCGTTGTGTTCTTAACTGTTTGCGGGTTTTTTATGTCTTCCCAGCCAAATCAGAGTTTGATTGATGGCATCACTTGTCTTCAGAGCCTTGCGGCATCTGATCAACCCGTTCGTGGTCGGGAGCTGGCCCGACAACTGGGGCTGGACCCCACCAGGGTGAATCGTTTACTCAGGACCCTGAAAAGCATTGGTCTTGCTGTTCAGAATGATCATCGTGCTTACATGCCTGGCCCTGGCATTCATGCGCTGGCCTCTCAGGCCATCAGGGGATCGGATCTGTTCCGAAATGCCCTGCCTGTTATTGATGAAATAATGCCGCTGCCGTTTATTGTGGCGCTTGGTGTGCTCTGGCAGGACAAAGTCAGTTATCTGTTTCATGGTCTTCCAAATTCCTCCTTAACCAGTGGCATCGGCTCTTTTCCACTCTACGACGCATGTCATTCAAGCATCGGACAGGTGTTGATGGCAGAAGAGAGCGATGAAGCGATCGAGCTACGCTTGGGAGCTGATCGATTCAAAGCCATGACACCAAAACTGGAACAGATTCGTCGTGAAGGCTTCGCTGTACGACGTGATGCTGACAGTGGTGAATACAGCATCGCAGTTCCTGTTCTCAAACCTGCTCAGGCCGGTCTGGCTTTTTCTCGCCTCTACAATCAATCTGACAAAGATCTGGAGCAGCACATTCATCATCTCCAGTCTCTGTCTGCTCGAATCTCCAGTTAACTTTCCTTTCCAGAGAAAATTCTTTCTTCTTCGATCCGTTTCATTGCCTCTGGTGCTATTGCACCTTTAGGCGATGAACGTCAGGCGATGAACGTCGTTAGTTGTCTACTTCATCGCTTCTCTATAACTAAACTATCTTCAATTTTTTACTGTGTCTACTATAGATACATAATAACCATAACAAATTGAAATTCTCAAATCATTACAAGATGTACCAAAAAAACCAAAAAAACCAAAAAACTGATCAACATCATGATTTTAGTTATCAATAAATTTAAAAAATCCGTAGAAACACAGTTAGAGAATAACCAAAGACCATAAGTACCAAGGGGTATAGCCAAATGACAAGCTACAAGAAAAGTACTTTTAACTTGTTTTTCGGTCGCTAAACCGCCTTGCCAGATGTTTTTTACTCGTGCAGTATATCTATTATAGATACAACTGGTATCTTGATCAGCCTGTAACAAGCTCAAGCCTTGATGGAGTGTTCAGGAACCGCATCCAGGGTTTGAAACACCAGAGTTAATGCATAACCATATATGCATCGACACACCACAAGAGCTACAGATTCAAAACCTGAATCTGTGATTGAGTACTTCTGGAAGTGAGGGAACAATGAAGAAAATAATAAAAATGACGCTGCTGGCCTCAGCACTTGTCGCAGCAACAGGCAGCTCTTTTGCTGCTAGCAAGGACATTACCTTCCTTAACTGGGTAACCGCCGAACCCAGCAATAAACCGGTCATTCAGGGTCTTATCGATAAGACCGAGGTACCTGTCAACATTCTCGACAGTTCCTGGGGTGACATGCAGAAGAACATCTATCTGCGCCTCAGAACAAAACAGGCTCTTGATGTTTCCCAACTTCAGGCTCGCTGGCTACCCACACTGGGCAAAATGCCAAATCTGGTTGATTTCAATGATCTATACGGCAAGGAATTCCTCGAGAAGCAAATTCCAGCCGAAGTATTAGAGGCTGGTCGTTTAAATGGAAAGCAGCTGGGACTTCCGTGGAACACTGGCTCAATTAGCTTAGTGGCTAATAAAAAAATGCTTGATGAGAGTGGCATCAGCGAAACACCAAAGACCATTAATGAATTCGTTTCCTCTCTTCGCAAAGTGAAATCTCAATACCCTCAGAGCACACCCTACGCACTAATGACCAAGTCCAATAACTTGATCTCTGGTGATTTCCAGCTCTGGCTCTGGGCACACGGCGGTAAAATCTTTGACGAAAACAGTAAGCTGGCAATCAACTCTGAAGAAACCGTTGAGACTCTGAATTTCCTGAAACTGCTAATCGATCAGAAACTGGCCTCACTGGATACCGACCGTGGAGCAGCGCGTCGCTTGTTCGGTCAGGAATCCGCTGCTTACTACTTTGACGCCCCTGTTGCCCGTGGCTTTGCCCGTGACTTCAGCGGTAAAGGTGCTGAGTACGACCAGTATGTTCTGCCAATGCAAACACCGGTTGCTAAAGAAGGTATGACATCTCACGCCATGCAATGGGGTCATCTGCTGGTCATGATGAAGTCTGATTCAGCAAAAATTAACGGCAAGTTGAGCAAGGACAGTCCTTCTGCAAAATTCATTGAAGGGTTGACTATGAATGCTGACATCCAGCTGGATTACTTCAAGAAATCCGGAGCTATTCCCGGCTCTCTTGCGGCTCGTAGTAATGAACTGATCAGCAAGGACACCTACATCGTTAACTGGAATGCCTCTCTCGGCCTGCCAAAGCGTAACGAACTATCTGCCGTCAAGAACAGCGCCAACTACATCGCTGTAGTCAGTGAAGAAGTGCAGTCTGTAATTCTGGGTCAGAAAGATGCGAAGGAAGCCGCTGCTGACATGGAATCCCGCATGAAGCGTTTGATGAAGTAAGGGCTGATTAAAATGGATATGGTATCTATCAAAGACCGGGGTCTGAAAAGACCCAAAACTGAACGAAGTCTGAAAGCAGGAGACCGTCGTTTTGCCTATCTGATCCTGATACCGGCAATGACTGCTTTCATGGTAATGGTCTTTTATCCCTTCGTGGATGCCATGTCCATGTCGTTCTTTCAGTTCACTATTTACGACATGGAGCCGATTTTTATCGGCTTCGACAACTTTGTTACCGTTCTAACCGATCCTTATGTCCTTGCGTCCTGGGTAACGACCGCTGTTTTTGTCGTGGGAACGACTCTGTTAACCATGACCTTCGGACTGGCATGGGCCCTGCTGATGTATCAGGATTTTCATGGCCGTGCTGTGTTCAGAACCATGACCTTACTGCCCTGGATTTTACCCAGCACTGTCAGCGCTTTTGTCTGGGCATGGATGCTGAACGGTAAGTACGGTGTTGTTAATGCCATGCTACTGAGTGCCGGCATTGTGGACGAAAATATTCAGTTTTTGTCCAATGATGTAGGAGCCATGGTGGCCATCATCCTCACAAGAACATGGATTTCTATCCCTCTGTTTATGTCTTTCTTCCTTGCAGGCCTGCAGGGTATGGACTTTCAGCAGATAGAAGCCGCCCGTCTGGATGGTGCCGGTAACCTGACCATCGTAAGACGTCTGATTCTGCCCCACTTAAAACCGGTCTTTCTGGTAACTGGTGCTCTGGGCATGATCGGCAACCTGCAGCAGTTTGACATCATCTACGCTCTCACTGGCGGCGGGCCGATTCGCGCAACGACCGTCCTCTCCATCGAAGTGTTCAAGCAAGCCTTTGAAAACTGGGATCTGGGTATGGCCTCAACAATCGGTGTACTTTGGGTTTTCACACTAATGCCCTTGGTCGTGTTTTACCTCCGCAGTCTGTTTAAAGAGGATTAAGCCATGTTTGAATTACGTTCTTGGCAGGCGAAAGCGGGCTTTATGGCACTGCTATTGTTGATTGCCTTCTTTCTGTTCTTTCCCGTTTACTGGGCCTTAAGCAGTGCTTTCAAGGGAAACGGCGAGCTCTACCAGATGGATCCCACACTGTTTCCCAATGACTTTTATCTGGGTCATTTTATGACGGCTATCAGCGAGGGAAACCTGCTGCTGCAGTTGAAAAACAGCTTATTAACGTCTACTTCGTCAGCACTACTGAATGCAGCATTGGCTTCACTGGCTGGATACAGTTTTGCCAAGTTTGAGTATCCGGCTAAAAAGCCACTCATGCTGCTAATATTGTCTGCCCAGATGTTCCCATTTGGTGTTTTGCTGATCAGCATCTACCCCATGCTGCAAGCCGTGAACCTACTCGACACCAAACTGGGACTTACAATCTCATACATCGTTTTTGCACTCCCTGTGAGTACCTATATGATGTACAGCTACTTCAAGCAGCTTCCCAATGAGTTGATTGAAGCCGCTAAAGTGGACGGTGCCAGCAATTTAAAGATTTTCTATCGAATTGTTATGCCGATCTCTTTTCCCGCCTTTATTACCGTTACTCTCTACGCTTTCATGTGGTCCTGGAATGATCTGCTTTACTCTATGACCCTGATCACTTCAGAGGAAAACCGTACGGTTGGACCTGGTTTGCTACTTCGCTATATCAATGAAAATAATTCCGACTGGGGTGGTGCCATGGCTGCCTCATTCCTTGCTGCCGCACCGGTTGTGGTTGTTTTTGCTCTGTTGCAAAAGCAGTTTATCGGTGGCGTGACTTCCGGCGCGGTTAAATAAACACCGGCGCAATGAAATAAACGACAAAGATTTTTGATTACAGGGGAGCCGTCATGGCTGACGTAAAGTTAGAAAAAGTCATTAAGCGTTTTGGCAAGGTTGAGACCATTCATGGCATTGATCTTGATATCAAGCATGGGGAATTCGTCGTCTTTGTTGGGCCATCCGGTTGTGGTAAGTCCACTCTACTTAGAATGATTGCCGGACTTGAAGAAGTCACCGAAGGTGAGGTCTATATCGGTGACAACCGTGTTACCAACTGGCAACCCAGTAAGCGTGAAATTGCCATGGTTTTTCAGTCCTATGCCTTATACCCACATATGTCTGTACGGCAAAATATGAGCTTTGGCCTGGAAGTCACCGGCCAGCCAAAAGCCCTGATTGAGCAGCGCGTTGCTGAGGCTGCTCGCATATTGAAGCTGGATGAGCTGTTTGAAAGAAAACCCAAAGAGCTGTCCGGCGGACAACGCCAGCGTGTTGCTATTGGTCGAACCATTGTTCGCCAACCTGAAATTTTTCTGTTTGACGAGCCACTGTCTAATCTGGATGCCGAACTGCGTGTCCAGATGCGCATTGAGATTTCCAAACTGCACGAACAGCTTGGGAACACCATGATCTATGTAACTCACGATCAGGTTGAAGCCATGACCATGGCTGACAAGATTGTAGTTCTGCGGGACGGTATTATTGAACAGGTGGGAACACCGTTGGAGCTTTACCACCAGCCGGTTAACAAGTTCGTAGCGGGATTTATCGGGTCACCGAAAATGAACTTCCTTCCTGTTACTGTTCTTTCAGCCAACAAGAATGAGATAAAAGTTATTCTTCATGATGGCCAGCAGCTGTCATTAAACTACGATGGTCGTACTCTGAATGAAGGTGACAAATTGTCTCTAGGCATTCGCCCTGAGCATTTCTCCTCTGGCAACAGTGCCGATATTTCTCTTGATGTGAATATTGATGTTGCTGAACACCTAGGCGGAACAACCTACATTTACAGCGATATTGCAGGACAGGCTGTTACTATCGAAGCTGACAGTGATGTGGTGTTTGAACGCGGTGAAATCAAAACTTTCAGCTTTCATTTATCACGCTGTCATTTGTTTGCAGCTGATGGTCGTAGAATGGAAGCGATTGCTGAGGTTCGTGTAGTGGAAAAAGCGGTAGCCTGAACCCTTAACTCCCAGAAGGTAATAGAGGAAGACTACTTGAGTCCTCCTCATTGCCTTTTAGCTCTGCAGGCTTTCCGTACCAATATCGGGTTTATCGATCTGCAATGCCAGCAGCTCGTGCCATTATAACCACGAATCTCTACCAGAGTAGAGTTTGCCATAATAGCACTCAGCAATTTGTTGCCTGCAGGCAACATTACTAGACGAAAGAACAAGGTATGAATATATTCCTGAAACTGAAGACTATTTTTCCCTGAAGGTCTCTTCAGACATTATTCTGACTGTATTTCCGACAACACATGGTCTCAATGAAATGGGTCTACGAAGTAGTCTGCCACTGGCAGGAGGAGCGGCTACAGGTTTCACCAGACCAGGCTGGCGAGGTGCAAGGACTTTAGAAAAAACAGAATAGCTCCCTTCACGCGCAGCTATCCCTGCCTTTTTGCCTACGACAGAAAAGCTGGGTAAATAAGACTGACTGCCTGTCAGTGATGGCAAAGAGCCTTGTTTATCCATAAATCCTTTCCACGTAAAATCTCAAAATTTGGACTAACAACGAGAACTAAAGTACCAATATATTTCCGACTTTATCGTTATTTTTCTCAACGTATCCGTGTTTTCCACTAAGGACTCTCCCGCTGTTGGGGTTATGCTGATAACTGGCGTATAATCGCCGGCTAAATTTCACTGGTATCAGCGACTCGCTGAGCCTATAACTGGAATACTCATGATGAGTATTCATACAACAAGTTGGCAATCTTCGGTTGAGTTTCGCTCTACTGAGGGCGGTAGCGTGCCTGAATGCCAGAAACAGGAATCAGCGGTAAAGTGAAGTACTTGATTGTCGGCCCTTCCTGGGTTGGGGATATGGTGATGGCGCAGACCCTGTTCATCGCCCTTAAGCAGCAAAACCCTGATGCCATTATTGATGTTCTGGCTCCTGGCTGGAGTCGTCCGATCATCGACCGCATGCCAGAAGTTCGCCAAGGCATCGATATGCCCGTTGGCCATGGAAAACTGGATTTGGGTATCCGAAGACAGGTTGCCAAAAACCTGAAGGCGGAAGGTTATGATCACGCAATCCTTTTGCCAAACTCTCTAAAATCAGCATTGATTCCCTTTCTTGCAGGCATTCCAGTCAGAACAGGATGGCGTGGTGAAATGCGCTACGGCCTGTTGAATGATTTGCGAGTATTAAATAAAGAAGATTACCCGCTGATGGTCGAGCGTTTTGTTGCTCTGGCATACCCAGACAATGAAGTGCTTCCGCACCCACTTCCTGCTCCTGCTTTACAGGTAGACGAAGAGCTGGTCAGCGGTGTTCTGGAAAAATACAGCCTTAATACCGAAGCGCCTATTCTGGCATTATGCCCAGGTGCCGAGTTTGGCCCTTCCAAGCAATGGCCTCCAGGTTATTACGGTGAAGTGGCAAGAACCATGGCCGAACAAGGCTGGCAAGTATGGCTATACGGTTCAGAGAAAGATCGAACCGTAACTAACGAAATTCAGGAATATCTACCCACTGCATTACGAAAGCAATGCTTCAACCTTGCCGGACAAACCTCTCTGGCAGATGCCGTTGACCTACTGTCTCGTGCCAATGCAGTGGTCAGCAACGATTCTGGGCTGATGCATATTGCTGCGGCTTTATCACGGCCTTTGGTTGCGGTTTATGGTTCAACTACTGCAGCGCATACTCCACCCATGAATAAGAACAGTGAAACACTCTGGCTTGGGTTGAAGTGCAGCCCTTGTTTTGAACGACGGTGTCCACTTGGTCATATGGATTGTATGAACAAACTGGGTCCAAAAATGGTGATTGACGCCATCGGTCGCCTGACCAATGAGCAGCCTTTGGAGATAAGAGCTTGAAGGTTCTGATCGTAAAGACCACCTCCATGGGCGATGTTATCCATACTCTTCCAGCCTTGACCGATGCGGCCAAGGCTATTCCCGGTATTAAATTTGACTGGGTCGTTGAAGAAGGTTTTGCTGAAGTTCCCCGCTGGCACCCGGCGGTAGACAAGGTTATTCCTGTCGCTGTTCGACGCTGGCGCAAGTCTGTCTTCAATACCATCCGCTCAGGAGAGTGGCGGCGGTTCAGAAAAGATCTAAAGGCCAGAAAATACGATGCTGTTATAGATGCCCAGGGATTAATAAAAAGCGCGCTGATTACTCGCATGGCAAAAGGCCCAAAGTATGGGCTTAACAAAACTTCTGCCAGAGAACCTGCCGCTTCACGCTTTTATGATCACCCTCAAGACGTTGCCTGGGGACAACATGCCGTTGAGCGCGTACGCCAACTGTTCGCCAAGTCATTGGGTTACGAGCTGCCAGAACGCATGGGCCAGTTTCAACTGGATCGAACACGGTTCGACAGTGACCTGATTGAGAAAACGCCTTATGTCGTTTTTATTCACGGTACGACCTGGGCCACCAAACATTGGCCTGAAGCTTACTGGTGTTTGCTTGCGACAAAAGTAGAAGCCGCTGGCTACCATGTGGTCATTCCCTGGGGCAGCGAGAAAGAGAAAGAGCGTGCAAACTGCATTGCCAAATACTCAGCCAATATTGAAGTTCTGCCAAGGCTCAGTCTCGCAGGTGTAGCAGGCGTAATAGCCAATGCTGAAGCAGCGGTTGCTGTAGATACCGGCCTTGGTCATCTGACAGCCGCTTTGGAAACGCCATCCATATCCTTATATGGCCCAACCAGTCCTGACTTAGTGGGGGCCTATGGTGGTTCCCAGATTCATCTGTCCGTAAAAGACTGCCCCAAAGTAGACATACCCAGAGCTGATCCGGCCATTTTTACGCCTATGACGCCTGACTACGTTTGGCTGGCATTGGAACAGATTTTGCGCAAACCGGTTGAGGAAGCGGTATGACTATTGCTTTTGCGCTCTATAAATACTTCCCATTCGGAGGCCTTCAAAGAGACTTTCTGAGAATTGCTCTGGAATGTCAAAAGCAAGGGCATAAGATCAGGGTTTACACCACCAGTTGGCAAGGCGATAAACCTAAAGGCTTTGATATTAAGTTCCTGCGCTCTAGCGGAACATCCAATCACGCAAAGATGCAGAACTTTCAGAACAGCATTCAGGCTGACCTGAAAAGTGAACCTGAGATTTTGTTGGTTGGCTTTAATAAAATGGCGGGGCTGGATGTTTATTATGCCGCAGACACCTGCTATCAGGACAAAGCTCTGAGCAAAGGCTGGTGGTATCGCCTTACTTCTCGCTATAAACAGTACCGAGCGTTTGAGCAGGCTGTCTTTTCTACAGAGAGCCAAACGCTTTCTCTGTTAATCTCACCTCTACAAAAAACTATTTTTCAACAGCATTACCAAACACCTGATGAACGAATTGTTCTGCTGCCTCCTGGTATATCAAAAGACCGCTGTCGTCCTGCAAATGCGAACAAAATTCGACAAGCGTTTCGGGAAGAATTCAAACTGGCTGATGATGAAAAGCTGGTATTAATGGTCGGCTCCGGTTTTAAAACCAAAGGGCTCGATCGTGCCATTGAAGCTATCGCTTCACTGCCTGACTCTTTGAAAAGTAAGACCCGATTTTTCGTTATTGGTCAGGATAAGCAAAAGCTATTTGAGGCTCTTGCTACTCAGAAAGGTATTCATGACCGCGTACAGTTTCTGGCAGGGCGAAGCGATGTACCACGCTTTCTTCTGGGAGCAGACCTGCTGATTCATCCGGCTTACAACGAAAACACAGGCACTGTTTTACTTGAAGCACTGGTTTCCGGCCTTCCGGTTCTGACAACCGATGTTTGCGGCTTTGCTCACTACATTCTCGATGCCGAGAGCGGTTATGTCGTTGAATCACCGTTTAAACAGTCTCGATTGAATCAATTGCTGGATGACATGCTGGGAACATCACACCGGCAACTCTGGCAGGACAACGCTGTCACATTCAGTAAAAAAACAGATCTTTACAGTATGCCGGACAAGGCAGCTGACATCATATTGAAGATGGCTGAAAAGAAAACAGCGGCTGGAGTCCACTGAATGCTGTACTTGAGAGATGATTTCAAAGAAGCCTGGAAAGGGAAAGATGTTCAATCTTACCTCGAAACCATGGATGGAGAAGTATTCAGAGAGCTGGAAGCCAGAAGAACCTTCCGCTTTGAGTTTAACGGCAAGGGTTATTTCTCCAAGGTTCATATGGGTGTGGGCTGGAAAGAGATTCTGGAGAATATCTTTCGATTCAGAAGACCAGTGCTCGGTGCTCGTGATGAATGGGAAGCCCTGACCAAGCTGAAATCCATTGGCATTGATACCATGACACCCGTTGGTTTTGGAGAAAATGGTTTTAATCCCGCTACCCAACGATCATTTCTCATCACAGAAGAGCTTGAGGATATGATTACTCTGGAAGATTTCTGTGAAACCTGGCGTGACAACCCACCTTCCATCCCGTTGAAACGAGCGATTGTTCAAAAACTTGCCGAGATCAGCAAGTTAATGCACGACAATGGCGTTAATCATCGGGATTATTATCTTTGTCATTTTATGATGCTTGATACAAAACCGGATCCTGATCATTTAAAGCTCTATATGATTGACCTGCATCGTGCCCAGATCAGACCATCTCTTCCTGATCGGTGGCGATTGAAAGATTTGTCCGGACTTTATTTTTCGGCGATGGATTATGGGTTCACTCGTAATGATGTATACAGATTTCTGAAGCTTTACTCTGGAGTATCGCTGCGTGAAACGCTGGATATGTACCAGCCGTTATTATCAAAAATTGAGAAAAAGGCGCTGAAACTGTATCAGCGGATGGAAAGAAAGACGGGGCAACCCGGTTATTAAGGTACAGGCTGAAAACCTGCCGAACACTCTTACTATGCAGATACCTTTTCTGATGTCCAACAAGTGGTCCATTACCGAGCCATACAAAAATACCGTTATCGGGCAGGCTGTTGCGTCACTGGACAAAACGTTCGCACTGACTGGAGAGCCTGTCACTGACGACATCATCAGCACCATGACCCGGATGGAACTGGATGGTAAAGGCTATTACCTGAAGCGTTACACTGGCGGCGGAAAAAACCTTCGCAGATATATTGGCCGTACCCGTATCCGTGGCGAGTGGGAAAGCATGCTGTTTTTTGCTGAACAGGGCATTCCTGCTGCAAAAGTGATTGCCTATGGTCAAGAGGTGCAATGGGGAGTTATGACTCGAGGCGCCCTTGTCACCGAAGAAATGCCAAACACTCAGGACCTTCGGGAAATGGTCAGGGATGCCCACCCGGGATTGAAAGATCGGAAGTGGATGGCTCAGGTGATTGAACAGCTAGCGGATGCCACTGGAAAAATGCACCGTAAATGCTTTATTCACACCGACCTAAAATGGCGAAATGTTTTGGTCAGCCAATCAGAATCTCCTGAAATTTGCCTGATTGATTGCCCGGCGGGTGAAAAGGTTCTGCCCTTCTTTCTTGAACGGGGAATCGTCAAAGATCTTGCCTGTCTGGATAAAGTGGCGAAATATCACCTGACTCGAACCCAGCGAATGAAGTTCTATCGGCTTTATACGGGGCACCGCCTTAATACCCGTGATAAGGCCCGTATCAGAAGAATACTGAGCTTCTTTGAGGGGCGCGAATAAGCATGCCGGATCAGTTCCTACAAAACTGGAAGCAGCTCAAAAGCGATACAGAGAGGACTGTATGTTTACGTCAGTTACTGATGTCGAATCCTTCTGCTAAAACCTTGTCGTTTATCCTGCCTCGTTATGATCTGCTTCTGGAGCAGCTCAATGCTGCGCCGTCTTTACTGAAAGATATTCAAGTAGAGCGAAAAAGCAGAGAATTGACACTACCAGAGTGTCTCAAACAGCGTGAAGGCTTCCTGCTGGATAAAAGCTGGGGGCAGTTCTGTATCATCGACAAAAGAGATCAATGTACAGAGCTGAAGCAGTTGCTGGCAGCGCCTGATAAATACATAGAATCGGGTAATATTATAAAGTCCGGACGGGCAACCACCGTTGCTATTGTTACGGTGTCAGATAAAAAATACTTTCTTAAGCGATACAATCAGAAAAACCGATTCTACGGTATGATGCGCAGTGTCATTCCATCCAGAGCAGCCGTTACCTGGCATGCTGCTCAGTTACTTGAAAACATCGGGGTACCTACCGCAAAACCTGTGGCTCTGCTTGAAAAGCGATTTGGTTTCCTGAAGCAGGAATCCTATGTCGTGCATGAATACATCGAGAGTGTTCATGGGATGAAATATTTTGCCGAAGGAGCTACACCGATACCCGAATGGCAGACTGTCGCTGATGAGATTAATGCAATTCTTTACAGCCTGAAACGGTCGCTGGTGATTCATGGGGATTTAAAAGCTCAGAACTTTATTATTCATGACAATCAACCGATGCTTATAGATCTGGATTCCATGAAGTCCTGCAAGATTGAAAAAACATTTTTAAAGCACTACAACAAAGATCTTTCCCGCTTTTCCAAAAACTGGAAGCAGGAACCTGTAGCTCGCGAATACTTTAAAGCCTCTATTGAGCGCTTGAGCATTATTGACTGAAAATTAACATCTATGACTTACACCCTTTTTACGGTAGTTATTCCTGCATACAACTATGCTCATACACTTGAGCGAGCTGTTAAATCAGTCATCAACCAACTTGATCAGTTGTCAGAGCTTATCATCATCAATGATGGTTCTACCGATAACACAGCCGAAGTCTTAAATAGTCTTGAGCAGCAATACCCGGAAAAAATAAAAACTATTCACCAACAAAATTCCGGATTGGCTGCGACTAGAAATCGGGGAATAAAAGAAAGTTCCGGTGATTATCTGATCTTTCTTGATGCCGACGATGAATTTGCTCCCGAGGCTCTCATTCATCTTGAACGGGCCATCAAATCAAAGCCAGATATACACATGGTCATTGGCTCCCACATATCCGTTGAGCCCGATGGTCGTGAACGGCTGAGATCGAGAGCTCCTCTTCCTAAAAGTAGAGATGAGTGCTTCCATCTATATGCCCTGAAAGAAAAATTGCCTATATCCAACGGCGCAACGGCTATGCACCGAAACATATTTGAGCACTATCTTTACCCAGAAAACTTCAGGTGTGTGGAAGATATTTCCATGTTTGCTTATGTTCTGGCCAACCATGACTGTATGACCATTCAACAGCCTGTAGCGCGTATTCATAAACACGATGACAGTATGAGAAATGATGTAAGCCTAGATATGTCGGTAGGTCTTGAGTTAGTTGATGAAGTTTTTTCACCAGACCGCATACCGGCACACCTACTGAAATATAAAAAAGAGTTCGAAACTTCCAGAATACTCTCTATGTTTCGAACTCTTTATATTGCTGGCAATTACCAACAGGCTTTATCTTTTTACTGGCAAGCAGTCAGGAATTCTCCTTCAGCTTTATTACAGGGTTCATTCTTAAGAAAAGCGATCAAAGCTGTTTTTCTGTGGCTAGCCAATAGAGCTCAGTAAAAAAACAGTTCATTAACTCTCACCGCTTTCCTGAAGAATTCATCTTCTCCAAAGTCGGGTTGATAACGACCAATCAGTTTTTTCTGCAAGCGCTTGCGTAACCATTTTTTGAATCGTACCGGACGTCGAAGATCATGGTTCATCTCAATAGCAAAGACCTTATCCTGCTGATCTTCATCGCTGAGAGTGAACGAAAATACACCGTTCAGCTCAATATCTTGATTTACAACAGGTGGCAGAGAAACCAGTGAGCCCGACGGCCCATACGGATGCATATCCGTCTCGGTTAAATGGTTGGCATAATACAGATATTCTGGCGTGATCTGCTCTGACTGAGCTGCAGCTTCCTGCACAGCAAGTGTGCAGTAATGATGGTCTTCGTGAGCATCAACGATCAGATGAGGTGTGACAATATAGTCTGGTTCAAACTGTTCAATAACTTCTTTTAGGTCCGCAACCAGTTGCTTCCAGCTGCTAGTGCCATGACTGTCTGACTCTAGCTTGATTGAATTGAAGGCTCTGAAAACTCTAGTATCGCTGATACCAGCATAATCTGATGAAATAATTTGATCGGGTTGGTCGTGCATTCTTTTCAGGTGCTTGCAGAAATAACCTAGATGAATAGCTCTATCTTCAGCAAGACCAGCCCATTTTGGTATGGCAACACTGTCCCAGGCTCTGACACGACCTTTTAAAATGGCTGTTTTCTGACTGTTCTGTTGGCTATCCTTCTGATATTGCCTGAAAGTTTCAGGTTCAGCTTCCCCAGCAGAAACAGTGACCACCATACTGTCTGTGTTTTTATAAAGACCAAATGCCGCTATCTCAGCATCATCGGCATGGGGAGCGATGATCAACACTTTGCTGTTTCGTATATCGGGCCGAGAGAAGACCAACAACTCAGAACCTTCATTCTCCAGAGAGCAGTGATTTGCAGAAATTTTTAATTTGCCTCCAGTTTCAAAAGCAGGCGTCAGATTGATATAACGACAGCCATTGCAGTCTCGTTCTACATATTGTTGATAGCTTCGATCAGTTGTAGAGACTTCCACATTCGGGTCAAACCATCGACCAGACAGTGAAGCAGTCACCTTTATCTTGAGTAGAACCGTATCTTTTCTATCAAGCTCTTCAGGCAGAATAAGTTCGCCGTTATTAATGGTGGCTGGATAGCTTTTATAACCTTTGGGATTCCACCGATAGTCTGAAGCAGGTTGGTAGTATATGTGGTCAGTCAGAAGTACTGAATGTAATACATAGATAACCGGAAGCAGTGTCAGCCAGAACCAACTCGGGTAAAGAACTACCAATATAATGATAAGGCAGGCTACGACCAATACTGGAAGCTTCTGCTGTTTTTGCATGATACGGACTTACCAGAGCTGAATAAGAGACTCTATTCTACCTGATAAATCCGTAGAGATATTACTTCAGCATACTTTCAAGAAGTTCCCTGTAAGCACGTCTGAAGTCATTAATGTTGTGACGAGTTTTAAGCGCTTGAAAGTGTTTTTGACCTTCTTCATGCAACTGGTCATCGGGAAGGTTTAAAAAATATTCCATAGAAGCTGCCAAACTGACAGGATCTTTCACTTTACACACCTGTCCCAGGCCTTCGATGTAGGGCTTAATGGTATCGATATCAGAACCTATGACAGGGATGGCTCCTGACATGCCTTCCAGCAATGCGAGAGGCAAACCCTCAGTAAATGACGGTAAACAAAAGACATCAAACGCTCTGACAAAACGAATAGCTTCTTCCTGCTTTCCTAACAAGCGAACATGATTTTCCAAACCGAGGGTTTGAATCTGTTGTTTTAGATTCTCCTCTTCTTCACCCCAGCCAATAATGGCCACCACCGCTTGAGGGTATTGCTCTTTTAACTGATGAATAGCATTGAGCATAACGGCATGCCCCTTTATTTCGACCATTCTGCCTATGGTTCCGAAAATAAAGCGATCTTCAGGCAAGTTTAGTTTTTTGCGAGCGTCTTCACGAGTTAACTGAATAGATAGAGACTGTTCAAGGTCAATAGCATTACTGATGGTCACAGTGTTGTAATCATTCATATTGCTGACTGTGTCTACAAGGTAACGTCGAACGGGCTCAGAGACTCCAATAAAACGCCAGCGATTATCCATCAGCTTATCCGCCAATTTTTGGCGATAAGTCCTGTCATAATCACCAAAACCATGAGCAATACTGATAAAAGCTTTTGTGGTCAGTTTACGACAAAGGTTCAGCATCATATGGGTCGGTTTGAAGCGATGACAAATCACCGCATCAAAGTTATTTTCTTCACAGAACGCTTGAATCTTTCGAGTAGCAAAATAGCGTCGATAGCCCTTTAACTGTTTTTGTTCGAAATCAAAATAGACTGACTTGCTGGCAGCACTTTCTGGTTGCCCTGACTTCGGCTTCCCTTTCAGAAAAGCGGTTGTGACTTCATATTGATCTTCTGGCAGAGCCTTAATGATCTGTTCTGCCAGATCAGATGACATCACGTTATAGCTGTTCTGAAGCTGTAAAATCCGCTTTTTACTGCCCACTTGGCAAGGCCTCTGTCAAACAAAAGCACGAGAATAGGGAAAAACGAAGTGATGTTCCAGCCTTGATTCACCAAGGCCGGAATTGGCTTTAAGTTACCAGCATCTTTAAAAAACCACGAATCGTTTTGAGGTTATAGTGCTTTAATGGTATTTGTTTGAGAATTTTTTTGGCCAAGATTTTATCTGATTTCACAGCCATCAATAGATAGCTCTGAAGATTTCTGACTCGCATCTGTTCATATTGAGGATGATCCGAGTAAAAACCATAGACTTGCTGAATACCTTCAAGCATCAGCTCCAGTCTCTTCATGGAGTTGTCACCATGGTAGCGATAGTAAGCAAGCACATCACTTAAAACAGCAATGCGGTAACCCATAGACGTGACTTTAAAAGCCATATACATATCTTCAATACGTACAGTAGGGTCGTATCCTCCTGCTTCTTTTAGGACATTGGTTCTATACAGCATGGTGGGGGCTGGAATACCTTTTTTCTTCTTTAGAAAAATATCATCGAATTCAAGGATACGTTCCGGCAGCATTTTCTGCTTACCCATGACAGTTCCGCTGTCATCGATAGAAAGCATATTGCCACCACAGAGAGCAATTTTCGGATTCTGCTCCATGTAGCGTACCTGCTTCTCAAAACGGTCCAACATCATGATGTCATCGGAAGCAAAGAAAGCTATATATTCGCCCGTAGCCATGGCCAATGCTTTGTTTAGTGTTCCGGTCAGCCCCATATTTTCTTGAGTTTCAAATTTAAAGCCATACTGTTCCTGAAGCCCTTGAATAACTTCTACACTATTATCCAGTGAGCCATCGTCAATCACTATCAGCTCAATGTTCTTATAGGTCTGCTGAATAACACTCATGATTGACTGGGTGATATAGTGCTCGTGGTTATAGGAAGGAATAACAACCGATACTTTGGACATTTGTTCAACTACAGACATGACAGAATGTGCCAGATATTAGCATACCTGTTCTCATTGGCTGTAATCGCCATATACATAACTGACATAGTAAAATGCAACCAACACTAATTGACTTCAACATCCATGGTGATGACCGTGGTAGCCTGATTGCTCTTGAGCAACATAAGGATATTCCCTTTGATGTAAAGCGGGTTTACTACATCTTTGATACCAAAGCGGATGTTCGCAGAGGGTTTCATGCTCATAAGCACTTAGAGCAAGTCGCCGTCTGCATTAAGGGCGCATGCACTTTTAAATTGGATGATGGGAAATCACAACAGCATATCAGGCTAGATACACCGTCAAGAGGCTTATACATAGGAAATAGCGTTTGGAGAGAGATGTATGACTTTACTGAAAACTGCGTCCTTTTAGTTATGGCAAGCAACCTTTATGACGAATCCGACTACATTAGAAACTACAATGATTTTATCACACAGGTGAGCTGATGTTCATACACCCTCTTTCAGACGTACAATCAAAGAATATAGGTAAAAGGTCGAAAGTTTGGCAGTTCTGTGTGATTTTACCTGATGCAGTCATTGGTGAAGACTGTAATATTTGCTCTCACTGTCTTATAGAAAATGACGTTATTATTGGCAACCAAGTCACCGTCAAAAGTGGTGTTCAAATTTGGGATGGTATTGTTATAGAAAACGGCGTATTTATTGGGCCAAATGTCACATTTTGCAATGATAAATATCCAAAATCTAAACAATACCCAGATCAGTTCATGAAGACTGTCATTAGAAAAGGGGCATCCATTGGAGCAAATGCAACCATTCTCCCGGGTGTAGAGGTTGGAGAAAAATCGACTATCGGTGCAGGTTCAGTAGTAACGAAGAATGTTCCTTCATCTTCCGTTGTTTACGGTAATCCTGCTTCAGAAGCGAAGCAGTGATATTCAATAATGAATAAATAGTTCAACCTATTTGAAATAGACTAAAAAATTTTTAACTATTTGTTCGTAAACTTATTTAAAAACATCATGATTCTTCTGAGCAATTACTCTCGGAGCTTGTCTAAATGCGAATTCACATAAAATTCGCATTATGATATTAGTTATCGTTGCAATGACACAGGCAATGCTATTTTAAGTAAAGTCTCATGTTCAGCCACCAATCAACTTCAAGATTTGATATATGATTTCTTTTCTAGATCTTAAAAAGGTCAATCAGCAATACAGCGATGAGCTAAAAGAAGCCGCCTCAAGAGTAATAGATTCCGGTTGGTATATTCTTGGACAAGAAGTAAACAGCTTTGAAGAAGAGTTTGCTGCCTACTGTGGCACTAAGTATTGCCTTGGCGTAGCAAATGGACTTGATGCTCTAACTTTGACCTTTCGAGCTTGGCTTGAACTTGGAATTTTAAAAGAAAATGATGAAGTTATTGTTCCTGCAAATACTTACATAGCATCAATATTAGCTATTTCAGAAATGCGACTTAAACCCATACTGGTAGAACCTGACCCAAAAACATTTAATCTTAATCCTGACCTCATTGAACAAAATATAACGTCTAAGACTAAAGCTATTCTTGCAGTGCATTTATATGGACAGATATCAGGAATGAGTGAAATCTTAAATATTGCTGATAAGCATAACCTTAAAATTCTTGAAGATTGTGCCCAATCTCATGGAGCAACATATAACAAAAGTAGAGCAGGTAGTATTGGTGATGCGGGAGCTTTCAGCTTTTACCCTGGAAAAAATTTAGGTGCTTTAGGTGATGGAGGAGCAATTACAACATCTGACAGTGAGTTAGCTACCACTATTAAGGCTATACGAAATTATGGATCACACGAAAAATATAAGAACATTTACAAAGGTGTCAATAGTCGATTAGACGAGATACAAGCTGCTTTCTTACGAGTAAAACTACGGTATCTTGATAAGGAAATATCAAAAAGAAGAGAAGTTTCTAACCTTTATGATCGTGAAGTAACAAATATCAATATCCAATTACCAAGCACATCAAATCCATTATCTCACGTATGGCACTTATACGTAATCAGGACAAATCATCGAGAAAAACTCATAAAACACTTAAATAAAAACGAAATACAAACTGTTACACACTACCCAATAGCTCCACACCAGCAGTTAGCTTATAAAGAATTATCTCATCTTAATCTACCTGTTACAGAAATCCTGCATAATGAAGTTCTATCAATACCATTAAGTCCCGTTTTGTCCAGAAATGACATAGATAAAACAATTATAGCTCTCAATAATTTCAATATTTAATTTGAAGAAAACATGAAAAAACCTGACGTTAGCGTTCTCATTCCTGTATATAATGCAGAAAAATTTATCATAAACACACTTTCCAAACTATCAACACAAACTCTCTCAAATATAGAGATTGTTTGTGTTGATGATGGCTCACAAGATGCTAGCTATCAGTTAATTGATGACTTTAAGAAAAATAATATAACAAATATTAAATTGATTTCGCAAAAAAACTTAGGAGTTGGCGGAGCTCTTAAGACCGCAGCAAACCACGCGAATGGAGATTACGTTGTACCAATAGGGCATGACGATTGGTTAAGTGATGATGCACTTGAGAAGGCATATCATGAAGCCATAGCATCTGATAGTCAGGCGGTAATGTTCGATCTATTTTCTGATTCTGCCAATAGTGAACAGCATAGACTAATTGACTTAGATAAATTTGAATACCCTATGGATGGACTAACGGCTCTTAAAAAATCTCTAGGAGCATGGGAAGTTCACGGCTATGCGCTTTATGAAAAAAATAGATATGTTAGTTGTTATAATAGTTTTGACACGAAACTATATAATGCTGATGAAGTAGCAACTCGAATACTGCTTTACAAGGCTAATAGGGTTAGTAAAACAGATGGCAGATACTATAATTTCGATATGCCTGGTTCATTAACTAAAACTTTCACGATAAAACGATTTAATTTTTTAGATGCACAGATAGAAATATTTAACTTCCTAAAAAAAGAAGACATCCTTAACGAAACTGGAATGGGATGGGCTTTAGATACACTAAAATGGTATAGAGATCTTTATAAGTTTCTGTATGAATTTAAAGATCAAATATCAGAGTCAGATTATAAAAACCTTGAAACCAAACTCACAGATACATTGAGAGCGATCCCTAAACAACATTTAACAGAGATCATCAGAAACAAATCTTACAAACCAAAATTTAGAGGGCAGGCACTCCTAGCACTAACTCGAATAATGCCTGTATTCATCAAATATTAGAATATAAAAATTGTAGCTGACTCCATACATGAATATCATTCCCATTATCTTGTCTGGTGGTTCCGGCAGTCGACTCTGGCCACAATCACGCTCGCTATACCCTAAACAGTTTCTTCCGCTGACATCAGAGCGGAGTATGCTGCAGGAAACCGTTCAGAGGCTTAATGGTCTTAGTAACGTATCTGCACCTTTGGTCATTGCCAATGAAGAGCATCGCTTTCTTGTTGCTGAACAGTTCCGTCAGATAAATACCTCTTTTGATAAAATCATCCTTGAACCTGAAGGGCGCAATACAGCACCTGCCGTTGCTCTGGCCGCATTAAAAGCAATCTCTACTGGTGAAGATCCATTATTACTGGTTCTGGCGGCTGATCATTCTATTAAGAGCACTGTTGAGTTTCATAAAATTATTGAGCAAGCACGAGAAGCTGCGTTAGAGAAAAAACTGGTTACTTTCGGCATTGTGCCTACTCATGCTGAAACAGGATACGGATATATAAAGAGTGCAACTAAACCAAACGATTCAGAAAGCCCAGCAAGCCCCGTTGAAGAGTTTGTAGAAAAGCCTGACCTTGAAACCGCTGAAGAATACCTTCTTTCAGGGGATTACTTCTGGAACTCAGGAATGTTCATGTTCAAGGCGAGTCAATATCTGGATGAACTGGGTAAATACAGACCAGATATTCTAACAGCTTGCCAACAAGCCATGTCAGGGCAAGCTCATGATCTGGATTTTATCAGGCCGGAAAAAACTGCATTTTTATCCTGTCCATCAGAATCCATTGACTATGCAGTCATGGAAAAAACATCTGACGCTGTTGTAGTACCTCTTGATGCTGGCTGGTCGGATGTTGGGTCCTGGTCTTCCCTCTGGGCTATCAGTGACAAAGATGATGCAGGTAACTCCGTTCATGGTGATGTGTTATTGCACGATACCAAAAGCACCTATGTTCGCAGTGAAAGTAAATTGATTGCGACTATAGGCGTGAAAGACCTGGTCATCTCTGAAAGTGATGACGCTATTCTCGTCGCTCACAAAGATCGGGTTCAGGATGTAAAGAAAATTGTCGAGCAGTTAAATCTCAGTCAGCGCCCTGAAGCCAGACAGCATCGAAAGATCTATCGTCCGTGGGGAGCTTATGACTCTATTGATGAGGGTGAACGCTTTCAGGTAAAGCGTATTACTGTGAAGCCAGGCGCCAAGCTTTCTCTACAAAAACACTATCATCGTGCAGAGCACTGGATTGTGGTTAAGGGAACGGCTCTGGTGACGATTGGAGAAAAGCAGGTCCTGTTAACCGAGAATCAGTCTACTTATATCCCCATTGGTGAAATTCATCGGTTGGAAAACCCGGGTCAGTTCGATCTCGAGCTGATTGAAGTTCAGAGCGGCAGTTATCTGGGTGAAGACGATATAGTCAGACTGGATGATAACTATGGTCGCTCATGATCAGGCCGTTCTAAATAACAGACCGTGCAATTCCTCTTACCGTTTTCAAACGATAGCTCTTGAGAGGAATTTGCTTGATGATCTTTCTAACCAAGGGCTTGTTGCTCTTGGCAGCCATCAACAAGTAACTGTTTAATGTGCTCAACCGCATCTGCTCATAATCAGGGTGATCAGAGAAGCGCTCGTAAGTCTGTAGCACTGCTTCCAGCATCATATCCAGATTTTTGAAGTTGTTGGTGTCATGAATTCGATAATAAGCCAGCACATCATTGAGCATGCCTATTTTGTAGCCCAGCGATGTAATTTTGAATTCAATGTATAAATCTTCAAGACGTATATCCGGATTAAAACCACCGGCTTCTTCCAATATGTCTCTTCGAAACATCAAGGTTGGAGCTGGCACACCTTTTTTACGTTTGAGAAAAATATCATCAAAGGAAAGTTCACGGGCTTCGTAGATTTTCTGTTTTTCGAACAGTTTGCCATCGCCATCAATGTTCAGAATGTTTCCGCCAGAGATACCGTACTCTGGATGGGTTTCCATATAGGCCAGTTGCTTTTCCAGTTTATCCGGAAACATCAAGTCATCAGACCCCAGTGGCATGATATAGCGGCCTTTTGACAGTGCTACGGCTTTATTCAGTGTCCGAGCCAGACCCATATTAGTCTGCTGCTCGAAGTGAAAATCGTATTCTTGCCTGAGAGCTTCAATGACCTCAATACTGTTATCCGTTGATCCATCATCAAGCACAATTAGCTCAAAGTCCTGACAGGTCTGACAAAACACACTTCTGAGAGTCTGAGCTATGTAGTGAGCATGGTTATATGAAGCAATAATAACGGAAACAGCAGGCATTCTATTTTACTGATCAAGTCTGACAAGAGCAGAATCTTAACATAAAACTTATAATGGCTCATGTCAGCCATTTGCCATAAGTACTTTAGTTTCTCCTGCCAAGTAATTTGATCAGGAACCATGATCACACTAAGCCTTTAGCGAAAAATATTATTTATATGAAAATTGTAATTACAGGTGGTGCCGGTTTTATTGGTGCAGCTCTAATAAGACATATAATCCGCAACACTGAGCATACCGTTATCAATGTCGATAAGCTCACCTATGCGGGTAACCTGATGTCTCTTGCAGAAACCTTTGAGCACCCCAGACATCATTTCCACCAGCTGGATATATGTGATCAGTCAGCCATGGCTGCCTTACTGAATCAGTATCAGCCTGATGCCATAATGCACTTGGCGGCAGAATCACATGTTGATCGCTCTATTGATGGTCCTGCAGAGTTTATTCAGACTAATGTTGTCGGTACCTTCACCCTACTTGAAGCGGTCAGAAACTACTGGCAACAGCTCGACGATAAACAAAGAGCTGTATTTCGTTTCCATCACATTTCCACTGACGAGGTTTATGGTGATCTGGAAGAAGGCAAGCTGTTTACGGAAGAAACGCCTTATGCCCCAAGCTCACCTTACTCCGCCAGCAAAGCTTCTTCGGATCATCTGGTCAGAGCGTGGCACAGAACTTATGGTTTGCCTGTTTTATTGACGAATTGCTCCAATAACTACGGACACTATCAGTTTCCTGAAAAACTGATTCCACTGATGATTCTGAATGCTCTTGAAGGTAAGCCTCTGCCTGTATACGGAAAGGGTCATCAGGTACGGGACTGGTTGCACGTAGATGACCATGCCAGAGCTTTGATGGTTGTTCTGGAGAATGGCGGCATAGGCGAGACTTACAATATTGGCGGCCATAATGAGCGTAAGAATATTGAAGTGGTTAAAACCATTTGTGCACTGCTGGACGAGTTAAAGCCTTGTACTCACGAAAGTATTGAAAAATACCAGGAACTGATTACTCATGTTCAGGATCGCCCCGGTCATGACGAACGATACGCAATAGATGCCAGCAAAATAGCTACAGAGCTGGGCTGGACCCCTGAAGAAACTTTTGAATCCGGCATTCGTAAAACAGTGGAATGGTATCTGGATAACCAGAATTGGTGCGAGTCTGTACAATCCGGGAGTTATCAACGACAGCGTCTGGGAATGGAAGCATAATGAAGGGAATTATTCTGGCCGGAGGCTCCGGCACTCGACTTCACCCAGTAACTCGTGCCATATCGAAACAGCTGATTCCTGTTTATGACAAACCCATGATTTATTACCCTCTCTGCACTCTTATGCTGGCAGGCATCAGGGACATTCTGATCATTACGACACCCTATGACCAGCCTCTTTTTCAACAGCTGCTGGGAGATGGATCTCAGTGGGGATGTTCATTCAGCTATGCAGCACAACCATCACCCGATGGATTGGCTCAGGCTTTCATCATCGGTGAGCAGTTTCTTGCTGGCGATGCCTGCTCTCTGGTTCTGGGTGACAACCTGTTTTTCGGGTTGGGTCTCAGCTCGCTTATGAAAGATGCTGTAGCACGTAGCGATGAACTTTCAACGGTATTTGCTTATCCAGTACAAGACCCTGAACGCTACGGTGTTGTAGAGTTTGATCAAAAGGGTAGAGCCGCCTCTATCGAAGAAAAACCTGATAGCCCAAAGTCTCGTTATGCAGTCACAGGCCTGTATTTTTATACCAATCAGGTCGTTGATATTGCCAAAGAGGTCAGGCCGTCAGCCAGAGGAGAACTGGAAATCACGTCGGTAAACCAGATGTACCTCGATCAGAAAAAACTTCAGGTTGAAGTAATGGGACGAGGAATGACCTGGCTGGATACAGGAACCCATGATTCCCTTCTGGAGGCCAGCCATTTTGTTCAAACTATTGAAAAACGACAAGGCATGAAGATCTCCGCTCCGGAGGAAATAGCCTGGAGAAATGGCTGGATTTCCAGTGAACAGCTGGATAGTCTGGCTCTGGAACTGTTAAAAAGTGGTTATGGTCAGTATCTGCGGAACCTTCTTAAGTATCCATAAATCAGCCATCAACTGAAGGGAATTTTTTTCGTCACTCGTAGTGATAAAAAAATTACGGTAAATAAAACCAAAACTCTTTCAAATGCGGTATTTTAATGAAAGTTACAGAAACAGCTTTGTCCGGTGTTCTAATGATAGAGCCTAGGGTATTCCCTGACGACAGAGGTTTTTTTCTAGAGACATGGAGCCAGGAAAACTATCGCGCATTGGGTATCGATTTACCTTTTGTGCAGGATAATCAGTCCAGATCAACCCGAGGGGTACTCCGGGGACTTCACTATCAAACGATTCAACCCCAAGGTAAGCTTGTCAGTGTCTCCAGAGGAGCCGTATTTGATGTCGCTGCAGACATCAATCCTAATTCCTCCACTTTTGGCCAGTATGTGGGAGTTGAGTTATCAGACGACAATCATCGTCAGCTCTACATTCCACCAGGTTATGCCCACGGTTTTTGCGTTCTTTCAGAAACAGCGGACTTCAGCTACAAATGCACTGATTATTATTGCCCTGAAGGTGAGAAAGGTATTATCTGGAATGATTCAGATCTATCTATCCAGTGGCCAGTAGAGCACCCTTTGATTTCAGCCAAAGACAGTCAACTACCGACGTTAAGGGAGTCCTTATCTTGAAAGTGCTTGTAGCTGGCAGTGGAGGTCAGTTAGGAAACAGTCTTGTAAACCAGAAGACTCGAGGTATCGAGTGGTTTGGCTTTACACGTCAGGAGATGGATATAACATCCCTCTGCCAGATAAGTGACAAAGTTAATTTGATCAGACCTGATTTGATTATCAACTGCTCTGCTTACACTGCAGTTGATCTGGCAGAATCAAGGCATGATCAAGCCTGGCGGGTTAATTGTGATGGCGTCACTCATTTAGCTGAAATAGCCAGACAATGGGACATCCCATTCATTCACATCTCAACAGATTATGTTTTTGATGGTTTCAAATCTGAGTCCTATCTGGAAACGGATCAGCCCTCACCGCTTAATTTTTACGGTAAAAGTAAGCTGGCTGGTGAGCAGGCTGCTTTAGATGCTTTCAATAAAGTCCTTATCCTGAGAACCAGCTGGGTCTTTAGTGAACAAGACGGCAATTTTTTCACCACGATGCTGAAGTTAGGTTTAACAAAGCAGCACCTGAAAGTCGTTGATGACCAGAAAGCGGGGCCTACTCCCGTGAAGCTGCTTTCCAGCATCATCCTGCAATTACTGTCTTTATATCAGCAACAGTCTACTCTGCCATGGGGCCTCTATCACTACTGTGGCGAACCCTTTGTCAACCGTTTTGAATTCGTTGAGTTCCTTATGAACGATATGCTCAACAAAGGTATGCTCCATTCCCTCCCTGAGCTGGAAGCAGTTGATTCATCCATTTTCCCCACACCTGCAGCAAGACCAGAAAACTCTTGCCTGAATACAGGAAAGTTAAAGGCGTTACTTGGCCGTCTTGATAATGATTGGCGCCCAGAAGTACAACAGCTGCTGGCTATTAAGGCTCACCAACTAACCAGTTCAGAGCTTGAAGGAAAATACGAAACTCTATAAAGTGGCCGGTCATTATTAAATAGTAGTTACAGACCCCACGGTTTCTTTGAGACACGTGACAGTTATTTTATTGGTCAGTAACTTGCTAGGTGGAATATACAGTACTGCCACAGGCTGGCAGCACCAGGAACTGGTATGGCTAAAATTGATGAACTAAAAACAATCCTGGCTGGCATCCTTGAAGTGGATACTGGGGATTTTAATGAATCTACCGAACTTCTTGGAGCTTTGCCGGAATTCGACTCTATGGCCGTTGTCGGTGTAATCACCGCTTTGGAAGAGTCCTTCGGTATCGATGTTGCCGACGATGATATTGACGCTACTATCTTTGAAACAGTGGGCAGTCTGCTGGAATACATTGAACAGGCTACTGCCTGAGCATTTTTTGTTTCTTAAGCGTTTTTCTGGCAACCCTCTTCAGGGTGTTGCCAGAACTGTAAGTTCTGAATAAGCGCCATCGACCTTCTGCAGCGAAATATTTCCTTTCACTTGTTTCCCTTGAGGAAAAATTTTAGTCCGAGACATAAACAGTTTTACTCCCTCCAAAAACCGCTCATCTACCTGCAAGCTTTTAACGCCCATCTCTCGGCATAACCTTCTGCTAATAGCTGATACAGCTTCCTTAAAGAGCTCAATATCACCCACTTTCTGAATATGCCCACGCCCGAGCCTGTATGTTAGTAGCAGGTAGCAAACTCGTTCCCCGGATTTAATTGCACACTGGAAGACGTCCAGCATACGATGATCATCAAAGCATTTTTGATCCTGTTCAGAGAGCGATTCCCTGACCTTATCCTGTTTTGTTACCAACTCAATCGAGCGATTAAAAGAAGGCAGTGGGTAGATAACCCGAGCACCGGAATCCAGATTTTTAAAACCCAGTTTTTTATAAACGCTGTAAGCTTCCGGTGAAGAGGTAAGGCTACTCAGCACAAGCTCTTTCTTTTTCAGAAAGGGCATGAGTAACATGATTGAATTACTGCGATACTCATCCTTCACAATCCAGGAAGTCAGATTACAGATTATTCTGCCATCCTCGCTCGTGGTGTAAAAAGCACCGATAAAACCAACAATTTCTTCACCGTTGTCCAGCACATAGCCTGGTGACCAATCCGGTTGCTGCCAAAGGTTGGTAAACAATCGTTGCCATACCTTACGGGTGACCCGACTATTGTTCAGCTCCTGCAACAATGGGTAAGTACGGTCAAAATCTTCAACGACAGCAGGCCTGAGCCTTGCTTTGATCAGTCCTTTTTTTGAAAGAGACGCATCAGCCATTAAATCAGTAACTCTTTAACATGAGGATGTCCAAGAAAATCCTGTGGGCTGGCTGTTGCTCCATAAGCACCTGACTGAAAAACAGTAACGTAGTCGCCTACTTCAGCTATTGGTAACTCAAGCCTTGCTCCAACAATATCCAGAGGTGTACACAAGGGACCAACGATTTCGACTTTTTCCAGTTCTTCACCGGTTATTTTGTTAGCAATCAAAACCGGATAGTTTTTACGTATAATCTGCCCGAAGTTGCCTGAGTTAGACAGATGATGGTGAAGGCCGCCATCTGTCATCAGGTATGTCTGCCCTCTAGATACTTTTTTATCCGTCACCTGACAGATGTAATAACCTGCTTCACCGACTAAGTATCTACCCAGTTCCATCACCACGTCTGCTTTTGCAAAAGCCGCACTTCGGCCAACAATTAACTGTTTCAGATTTTCTGCTACTGGTGCAACGTCAAGTTTCTTCTCACCCGGAAAATAGGGAATACCCAGACCTCCACCAATGTTGACATGTTCAACGGTAGCGGGAGACAGGGCAATGAGCCTTTCTGCCAGTTCAAAGGTTTTGTTATGAGCATCAATGAGTGCCTCTGGCTTAAGATTTTGTGAGCCAGAAAAAATATGAAAGCCTTTAAAGTCGATTCTTTGGGTATCAAGGTTGGCCAGAATATCGGGCATTTGTTCAGCATCAATACCGAACTGCTTTGGACCACCAGCCATCTTCATTCCTGAAGACTTCAGCTCAAAATCAGGATTGACCCTAAACGCTATTTTGGCCTTTCTGCCAGTATTATCATGAATATCATAGAGTCTCTCCAGTTCCAGAACAGACTCGACATTAATCACAATTCCGGCAGCCGTTGCCGCATTCAATTCAGTCTCACTCTTTGCCGGACCAGCAAAGCTGATATCTTCTGAAGATATTCCTGAACCAAGAGCCACCAGCATTTCTTTCCCTGAAGCTACATCAAGGCCATCAACCAGACTCGCCATATGATCAACGACAGCAGCCATAGGGTTCGCTTTAATGGCATAGTGCAGTTTCAATTTGTTTGGCATAATAGCCTTGAGCTGCGCTACTCTCTCAGCCAGTTCATTTCTCGCGTAGACATAAACAGGTGAGCTCCCTGCAATAGCCACCAGTTGCTCAGCTGTTTTATCCGCTATAAGTAACTGGTTATCCTGAACAGTCACTCTGTGCAGGCGATCATGGATTTTGGTCATAAACATCAATTCTCAGTCTGCAAACAGATCACTGTACTTCTGGGTCAGTGCCTTTCTGTCAATCTTACCATTAGGGTTTCGAGCCAACGATTGCTGGCTAATAATTTTGGCAGGCACCATATAAGCCGGTAATTGTTGCTGGCAGTATTTTTTAAATACCTTTTCATCAAACTCAGCTGAATTCTGCGGTACCACTACTAAAACCACAGCCTGCCCCAGTCTCAAGTGTTTCACACCGATTGCGGCCACCTCAACAGCAAGTCCGGAACTGTAGATAACTTCTTCCAGTTCACTGGGGCTGACACGATAGCCGGATGTCTTAATCATGTCGTCTTTACGACCAACAAAATACAGATAACCTTCCTCATCCTGAGTCACCAGATCACCAGACCAAACCGCTAACTCTGGTGTCGGTATTTCTGCAATAGTGAGAGGTGCAGGTTTAAACCGTTCCGCCGTTCTCTCAGTATCGTTCCAGTAACCCATGGCCACCAAACTACCTCGGTGAACCAACTCTCCCTGTTCATTTGGCTGGCAGGCTTCTCCGGCTTCATTAATCACCATCAGTTCAGCATTGGGAATTGCTTTACCCATGGATGTAGGTCTTGTATCTACTTCGGACGGTGGCAGGTAACTGGATCGGAAAGCTTCTGTCAGACCATACATAAGGTAGGGTGCTGCATTAACCATTCTTTCCTTCAGAGAATCCAGAGTAACCGTCGGCATAGCTCCACCCGAGTTGGTGAAATAACGAATACTATCCCCGCTTGCTTCCGGCCATTTCATGTCAGCCAGTTGAACCCAGACGGGAGGTACCAAAGCCAGGCCGGTAATTTTTTGAGCCGTAACCGCTTTGATGATATCCCCTGGTAACAGATACTCCAGCAGATAGCAGCTGGCACCTACAGAAAATGCCGTAGTCAGCTGGCTGAACCCGTAGTCGAAACTAAAAGGTAGAACGCAAAGAAGTCTGTCGCTTGATGTGTTTTCGAGATACTCAGCAACGCTGTGAGCTCCCGTCACCATATTACGATGAGAAAGCACAACGCCTTTAGGTTTACCGGTACTGCCAGAAGTGTAGAGAATAGCCGCCATATCCATATCAATGGATGCCGGTGTATGCCATTCACTGGCATCACCGATAAAGTCAGCCCAACTGTATACATTTGAAGCCTGATCACTTTCCAGCTCATCAACCAGAACAACCTGCCTGAGATCATGGCATTCTGAAAGGTGCTCTCTGAGCTGTTTGTATCTGCCCTTATTGGTAATCAGTACACGGACATTACAGTCTTTTAAAATATGCAAAACCTGCGGCGCTTTGAGAACCGGGTTCACTGGTACCATTACACCACCAGCGGCCGTTACGCCAAAAAAACTGAACACAGCTGCAGGTAGCTTGGGCAGATAAATAGCAACCCGCTCATGTCGGTTAAGCCCAAGGCTTTGAAGGCCTGCCGCTACGCTCCTAACCTGATTGGAAACAGCTGCATAGTCAAACCAATCTGACTTTGCTCCCAGTGCAGATGCGGCAGGTGTTTTTTCTGCCTGCTCCAATAGGATCTGGTGTAACAGCTGGCTCATGAATAAATCCGTATGTACCGATGACGTCGGGGCATTGTACCAAACATCTGGAAAAATTTGAGATTAGTTAGGCTGTCAGAAGAGTAAAGGCGAAGTAGCGGGGCATCATCCCTGAAACCGAGTTTTCTGGATAAGGATCACTACAAATTATCTTAGTAATTGCGAAAGTAAATTACAGGATTTCACATTGAAACATTTTGATATAAACGGCACTATCCTCTGGCCTTTTGTTACTTGTGTGCCAGAGCGATATGTCAGATATTTTCGAGAAAGCCGTCCCCCTGCTTGAAAAAGATATTCTCCCTGAAAACTGGGAGTGGGTTGGCTGTTCAAAGCTCGCTCGCATGGCCAAACACAAAGGTGACCAGGAAAGCTATTTCAAAGAATTTATCCCTAAAAATCGCCTCGAGATCGTCAAATCCAAGCTGCGTGGATCGAAGTGTGAACTCTGGATAAAACAGGCTCATATCGCTAAAAAGGCGGGTTTTCCAGTACCAGACATTTTAGAAAGTGGTGAACTATCAAGTGGTAACCACTACCTGATCACAGCCTCTGGCCCCAGTCGAGCGGCTTCTGACTTTCTGGTAAAGAGCCCTTCCAGTGATGAAGTAAAACGTCAAAAGTGGATCAGGGAATTTGGTACTTATATTGGCAAGATGCACAAGGCCGGTATCGTCCATGGAGATCTGCGAGCAGGGAATATTCTGATGGAGCCTTCATCTCCAGCCCTGTTCATGATGATTGATATTGAACGCAACAGTTTTCACAAAGCGGTACCTCTGAGCCTTGCCAAGAAAAACCTTGTTCAGCTGATCAAACGAATCAGTTTTGATGAGTTTACTGCTAAAGATCGCCTTAGATTTCTGGAACACTACCATGCTGCTTTTGGGCAGATTGCTTCAGCTAAACAAAAAGAATTTGCACTGGACGTGATTCGTTTAGTAAAAAAGCAGAATCTTTGGGGCGGTAAAAAAAATGTTTAGTTTCTTCAGAAATCTGATGAGAAGAAATCGCATCAGTATAAAAAGCACTAGCTGTAAATTAATAACATCAGAGCCTTCTTATCAAGTTTTCAATAATACAAAAGTCACCATAAAGAACGGTGACTGTTGTTTAAAAGTTGGTGAGGGCTGTTTAATATCAAACTCCCAGATCAGGTTGAAAGGTAATAATAATACCCTGATTATCGAGGATGATTGTATTATCAAAAATTCAAAAATCTATCTTACATATGGGAATAATCTCACCGTGACTATAGGAAAGGGCACATCTATAGAAGGAGCTTACTTATTGCCTGACCATGGCTGCAGCATCACTGTAGGTAAAAACTGTATGTTTTCTACAGGTATTATGATCAGAACCGGGGATAAGCATCCTATTTTTGATAAAGATACCGGAAAAAAACTCAATCACTCTGAAAATATTTCTATTGGACAACATGTATGGATTGGAAGAGATGCAGTCATTTTAAAAGGTTCTCATATAAATGACGGTTCTGTTGTAGGTACTAAAGCTATAGTGACGAAGAAGTTCACTGAGAAGAACATAATCCTTGCTGGAGCTCCCGCTAAAAAGATAAAAGAAAATATTGCGTGGGAACGGTAAATCAATGCCTGATAATAAGATCTACACATTAAAAGAATACTACCAAGCCGAAATCATTCGAAAACAAGGGAAGAAATTTTCATGGATAAAAGTATTACAGCGAGCTTCTAGTAGCAGGCGCTACAACTATTTATTCTGGTTTCGGATAGCAGATATTCTCTACCGTAGTGACAGCCGATTAAAAAAGTCCCTTGCTCGGAAAATCAATAAGCGGCTGATGAATAAATACTCCGTAGAAATAATGCTTGGAGCTAATATCGATATTGGCCTAGCTATAGGACACGCCTGTGGCATTGTAGTCACAAAGAAAGTAGTTATAGGAAAGAATTTCACAATTCTCCAAAATACAACAATTGGAGATGATGGAAAGAGTTCTCTACCTATCAAAATTGGTGATAACGTTTTCATAGGTGCTAACTCTTGTATCGTTGGATCTGACCTGTCAATTGGTAATAATGTAACTTTCGGCGCTATGAGTTTTGTCAATAAAGATGTTCCCTGTGATGCCACTTATATAACCAGAAAAGAATCTTTAATTACCAGAACCGCTTGATAATTTAACTCCAGAGAGCACATAACTCTCTGGAGAAATTAATGGTTCACAGTAGTTTCATTTTCGCCTGCTCAACTGCAAACAACACCTGCCTAGGCGCAGTCCCCCCAATATGATCCCGCGCAGCCACTGAACCTTCCAGCGTCAGCACATCAAACACATCCTGCTCGATGGTTTCAGAGAAGACCTTCAACTCTTCCAAACTCATCTCTGACAAGTCTTTACCTGTTTTAAGACCATAAGCAACCGCTTTACCGACCACTTCATGAGCATTCCGGAAAGGCATGCCCTGACGTACAAGATAATCAGCCAGGTCCGTAGCTGTACTGAAGCCTCGCTTGGCCGCTTCGTACATACTCTCTTTCTTGGCTTCGATATGAGGAATCATATCGGCAAAGGCACGCAAACAGTCCTTCAGTGTGTCGGCCGTATCAAACAGCGGCTCCTTGTCTTCCTGATTGTCCTTGTTATACGCAAGAGGCTGGGACTTCATCAGAGTCAAAAGAGAAACAAGGTGACCATTTACACGACCCGTTTTACCTCTAACCAGCTCAGGTACATCAGGGTTTTTCTTCTGAGGCATAATGGATGAGCCTGTGCAGAAGCGGTCTGGCAGATCGATAAAATTAAATTGAGCTGAAGTCCAAAGTACCAGCTCTTCTGACATACGCGACAGGTGCGTCATAATCAATGCACCGGCTGAGCAGAACTCAATAGCAAAATCCCTGTCACTAACAGAATCCAGAGAATTTCTGGTCGGTCTGTCAAAGCCTAGCTCTTTAGCCGTGAATTCACGATCAATAGGAAATGTTGTTCCTGCCAATGCAGCAGCGCCCAGAGGGGATACATTAAGCCGCTTGCGGCAATCCTGCAGACGTTCACGGTCACGTACCATCATTTCAAACCAGGCCATTAAATGGTGGCCAAAGGTCACTGGCTGAGCCGTCTGAAGATGAGTAAAGCCAGGCATAATGGTGTCAGCATTTTTTTCTGCCAACCCCAGAAGGCCTTCTTGAAAGCGAGCCAATTGACCATCAATGGTATCAATCTCATCACGCAACCATAGACGTATATCTGTAGCTACTTGATCGTTTCTGGAACGACCGGTATGTAATTTCTTACCTGCATCGCCAATTCGATCGGTCAGCCGAGCTTCGATATTCATATGAATATCTTCCAGTTCGATAGACCAATCGATGTTGTCGTTTTCAATATCGTTCAGAATACTGTCGAGGCCACCGACAATGGCATTCAGTTCATCCTGACTAATAATATCCGATTTTTGCAGCATACGGGCGTGAGCCATGGATCCCTGGATATCATGACGATATAGTCTGCGGTCAAAATCAATGGACGCTGTAAAACGGGCAACAAAGGCATCAACACCTTCACTGAACCGACCTCCCCACTGCTGATTGCTGCTGTCAGACATTGTTTACCTCTTGCTCCATGGATCTATCATGGCTGTTCTGATTATTATCTTGCTTCTGCCTCTTACCTGCCGATCAACACATTCTGAAAGGAGAGCTTCTGAAAGAAGAGCTTCTGAAAGAAGAGCTTCCGGGAGAAGTGTTATCTGTCGCTATAGATAGGCATCGAGCGCTTGGGCATTATAGGGAAAATTTGCTCAATAAAAACAGCTCTATTAAAACAGCAACTGAGTCATATTTGAATATTTAGTCACAAAAACAGCAATTTTAGTCACAAGGATAGATCTTTGCCACTTACTGCCACTGACAACTCGGAAGATGATGGCTTTTTCCTGCCCGATCTCTGTTCACCGAAAGCTGTATTTATGCTGGTGCTTATTTCGGAGTTGTTTGTACTGATTCAGGTACTTGCCCTGCCAGGCCCGCAGCACATTGACTGGAATCGCTTGGCGATGACCTCCATGTTTGTTCAATGGATTTCACTGGTATCAGGAGCCGTACTCTGCCGTCTAAGGCCAATGCTGAAAACCAGAAGCCTTCCGATAATAGTGACGGCCTGCCTATTGATAGTTATGGCCATCACCGAGATTTTCACAGCTCTTGCTCAATGGTTTCTTTATCGGGATGCCTTTATTACTGTTTTCCCCGATTGGCAGCAGATGGTTCGCCATGCTTTGGTAGCACTCATTATTACGGCCATGCTGCTTCGCTATTTCTATATCCAACAAGAAGCCAAAACAGAGCAAAGAGCCAGTCACACGGCTCGTTTTGATGCACTTCAAGCTCGTATACGACCACACTTCCTGTTTAACAGTATGAATATCATTGCCAGCCTAATTCATATCAATCCAGACAAAGCTGAAGAAACAGTGGAAGACCTGGCTGATCTGTTTCGATCCAGTCTGCAGGAACACGGCAACCGCATTCTCATTACAAAAGAGATAGACCTTTGTCAGCGCTATCTTCGCATCGAAGGTCACCGACTAGGAGACCGCCTTAACTGTGAATGGTCAACTCGCGGACTGCCTGAAGACTTAACCATTCCACCACTGACTCTGCAGCCTATTATCGAGAACGCGGTCTATCACGGCATTCAACCTCTGGAAAAAGGTGGCACCGTCAGTGTAGATATCACTAGAAACAACGATAACATCCATATCAGAGTCCGAAACCCGGTCCGAAACCCGTCAGCCGACCAGGGTATGTTTGTACCAGGAGAGCATGCACAGGGAAACCAGGTGGCACTGAAGAATATTCGCTCAAGGCTCAATATGCTGTTTGGCAACCAAGCCAGCGTTCAGACACGAATGCATGACAGTGGAGATGACAGCGAATTTGAAACATTGATTATTTACCCTTACGGTGGCGACGACCATGAACATACTGATCACCGATGACGAGCCTCTGGCACGTGACCGCATGCGTCACCTGCTAGGACGTCTCGACGGATTTCAACCCCTGGAGCAAGATGCGGGGAATGGCCTTGAAGCTATAGAGCTGTGCCGGAGATATCAGCCCGATATTGTTCTGATGGATATCCGCATGCCCGGAATGGGCGGACTGGAAGCAACAGCACATATCAGTAAGCTGGAGCGGCCGCCGGCTGTTATTTTCTGTACCGCTTATGACACCCATGCCATTGAAGCTTTTTCGGTTCAAGCAGTGGGTTACCTGTTAAAGCCGGTTAAGCAGGAAGATTTGCAGAAAGCCTTGAACAACGCCAGCAAGATCAACAGGCTGCAAATGGCTAGTTTACGTCAGGAAATGCCAGACGATAATTCTCGCAGTCATATCGCCGCGAAAACCTTGAGGGGCATTGAGCTGGTTCCATTGGATGATATTCACTACTTCATGGCCGACAGTAAGTACGTCACTGTTTTCCACAAGAATGGTGAGATTTTGATCGATGATCCATTAAAAGAACTGGAAGCCGAGTTCGATAACCGTTTTGTTCGAGTTCATAGAAATGCTTTGGTTGCTCGCCGGACCATTGAAAAAATGACCCGGGATGAACATGGTCACTATTTTATTAAGCTGACCGGTGTGGAGATACCTATCTCGGTCTCTCGCCGCCATGTACCACTGATGAAGAAATTTATGCAAACTCTGTAAGCTCAGAAGTCTCCCTTCATTCGCAATCTGTTGTTGCTTGAATCCAGCTTGATCTGACTGTTTGCCCGCCTCTGGTGGGCAAACAGCTTATAAACCTCCTTCATTTATCCCAGCCTGCTCCAAATCATAGAAATAGATGCAACTTCCTCTTCAATTAAGCCGAAAATTTGGTCACTCTTCCAAGCTGTCGTATCATCAGAGCAGCTTGAATTCCCATAGAATTCATTAAGCCTCTTCTCGGCAGAGAGGTCTTCTTTATATATGGCTGCCGACCAGCAACTGTTGTAAGACTCGTTCATGAAAACTGTCCGTATCGCTACAAGAAAAAGCGCCCTCGCTCTCTGGCAGGCCGAATACGTCAAAGAACGCCTGGAACACTTCCATCCTGGAATTCAGGTTGAACTGGTAAAGATGACCAGCAAGGGTGACCGTATACTGGACGCACCACTGGCGAAAATCGGAGGTAAAGGTCTGTTCGTAAAAGAGCTAGAAACAGCCATACTGGAAGATCGTGCGGATATTGCTGTGCACTCTATGAAAGACGTGCCAATGGAGTTTCCCAAAGGTCTCTGCCTAAGCACTATCTGCCCACGGGAAAACCCGCTGGATGCATTTGTTTCCAACACTTATAAAAAGCTGGATGATCTCCCTAAAGGTGCCATAGTGGGTACTTCCAGTCTAAGAAGACAATGCCAGATTCTCGCTCGTCGCCCAGATTTGAAAATTGAATTCCTCCGTGGCAACGTAAATACCCGCTTAGCGAAACTGGATGATGGCCAGTACGACGCTATTATTCTGGCTGCTGCCGGTTTGATTCGTTTGGAAATGAAGGAACGCATTAAGTACTGCATGCCTTCAGAAGAAAGCTTGCCCGCTGCCGGTCAAGGAGCCGTAGGCATTGAGATTCGTTCTAATGATGAAGAGATGGAAGCGCTGCTCGAGCCTCTGCATCATAAAGAAACAGCCATTCGAGTGCTGGCAGAACGTGCCATGAACCGTCGTCTGAACGGCGGCTGTCAGGTACCTATTGCCTGCTACTCGGAGATCGAAGGTGATGAACTCTATATTCGCGGTCTGGTGGGTGAACCGGATGGTTCTCTGCTGCTAACTGATGAAATCCGCTGCTCTCTCACCGAGGGAGAACAGGCAGGCATTCAACTGGCAGACTCCGTAATCAGCCAGGGTGCTAATCGCATTTTGGCAAAGTTGATGCACTGATACAGACCATGCCATGATTATGAGCCGGACAGACGATGACAACACCAGAGGTTCAGGCAATATCTCACTGAGAGATATACGAGCGCTGATCACTCGCCCGAAAGAGCAGGCTGAACCATTGGCTCAGTCGATTCAGGAGCAGGGTGGTCAGGCCTGGGTTATGCCAATGATGACCATTGAACCCTATGCCGAAAATCAGCATATACGTTCAAAGGTACTTCAGTTCGACCAGTACCATAAGGTCATCGTTATCAGTCATCATGCTGCCCGGCTTTGCATGAAACATATTGACATTTATTGGCCTCAGTTACCGACTGGTATCCAGTGGTATGCTATTGGTGAGAAGACAAGAACGGCACTGGCACACTTCGACGTTTCTTCGGTCTGTCCAGATCAGGCTCTGGACAGCGAAGCGCTTTTATCACTGGTAGATTTTCAAGCAGTTGCCGGTGAAAAAGTCCTTCTCATTAAAGGTAAAGGTGGTCGAGAGTTGCTGAAAAGCACACTGACTGATAGAGGTGCATTGGTTGATGAACTTGAGCTGTATCAACGACAACGCCCCGAATACCCTAATGAGCAGCTGAACAGCCTGATAAAGGAGCATCGAATTAATGTTATTCTGGCCAGCAGTGGTGAAATACTGACCAACACTACTCACTACCTGACATCAGAACTATATGAGCATTGTTGCTTGATCGTTCCCAGCAAACGAGTCAGAGAGCTGGCAAAGAACATGGGATTCACCAGAGTCCATACGGCTGAGGGAGCTGGCAACAATGCCATGCTATCGGCTATGGACCTGATTAACAGTGAAGGGTTATCGTGAGCAAGAAAGAACAGAAAAGCAGTGATAGCGATAAAAGCGTTGTAAAAGCTGAAACCGACAAGCTCGCTGAAACTGCAAAGAAAACTGCAACACCGGTCGCTCAGCCTCAACCAAAGTCTGCCAAGTCAGGCCGTGGCATTGCTGCTCTTGCTCTGGTGGTTTCTATCTCTGCCCTCGGCTTATCCGGTTATATTGGCTGGAGAGCCATGCCTCTTGAGCAAAAGCAGCCATCACTGATCACCGGACAAGAACAACTGACCGCTCAGATTGCTCGCCAACAGGCGCGTCTGACTGAGGCCGCCAGGCAACTTGCACCTCTGAAATCACAAATTAATAACCAGCAGGATCGCAGTGAGCGACTACTGAAGCGTACCAATGGTTTGGCTCAAAGTATCAGTGAACTCTCTGGAACCAGCCGTTCTGGCTGGAAACTTGCCGAAGTAGAATATCTGCTGAGATTGGCTAACCAGCAAATGCTGATGGGCGCGGATATCAAAGCAGCCAAAAAACTATTGAACAGTGCCGACGTAATTCTATTGGATCTGGACGATTTCCGACTATTCAGTGTCCGTGAAGCATTGGCAGAAGATACTTCTTTGCTGAATGCTATTCCTGAATTTGACCAGCAAGGTCTCTATCTCCGTCTGGAAGCTCTATCCAGACAGGTGAACGAACTTCCCGTTTTACAGAAAATACCTTCTCTCGAACCTGGCTCATCGGAACAGAACAAAGCTGTTTCCGAGAATTCTGGTAACTGGCAAACCATTGCTATGGGTATGATGGAAAACGTCTGGAACAGTTTTTCCAGTCTGTTCCGATTCACACCCAGCCGGGACGAGCCTGTCAAAGCACTACTGTCTCCGGCAGAAGATAGCATAATACGTCAAAATCTTAGCCTTATACTTGAACAAGCAAAACTGGCTCTTCTGACAAGAGATCAGGTTATTTATGAAAGCAGCCTGAAGCAGGCTACAGGTTGGATTAAACGCAATTTTGTTCTCGCCGGAACATCTTCAGGTGGCATGGTATCGGAACTGATTAAATTGCAGGAATTGAAAATTACTCCTGTACAGCCAGACATCAGCCACGCACTGGTAGCCTTGAAGGAGTACCAGATGACCGTAATTCCACAGCTCAAATCTCATCCTGAACAGTCTCAACCTGAACAGTCTCAACCTGAACAGTCCCAACCTAAACAAGTTCCTCCCGTTCAATCAACACCCGCAGTAAAAGCTGCAGCACCAATAGCCGTTCCTCGAACTGCGTCTCCCAAAACTATGGAAACGATTATCCAGCCCAGTGCAGCCACTGAATCCAGTCAACAGCCTGGTGTTTTTGTACCCGAAGGAGATAAGCAATAATGAAAAGCTTTATCTACTTTCTGGCAGCACTGGCCGGTATTTTTCTACTGGCCAATATCATGGTAAGCGACAGCGGTTATGTGCTGATTGCTTACAATGACGCCACCTTCGAGACGACTCTCTGGGGCATGCTGGTTCTGGTAATGGTGGTTTCCTGCGTCAGTTGGTTAACTTGGCTAGCCATCAAACTGCTTTTTGGTGTAACCAGTCTTGTTTACCCAATCACCCGTGAAGCTCGTGAACGTCATGCTCGTAAGTTGACCACCCGGGGCTTTGTCGAGTTTACTCAAGGTCACTGGAAAAAAGCAGAGCGCTATCTTTCAAAAGCCGCTGAATCAGGTGATTCACCGCTCTTGAATTATCTCGCAGCAGCACGCGCGGCTCATGAAAATGATAACCATGAGGCCTCTGCTGAGTACTTGCGACAGGCTGATCGCAAGGAGCCAGGCTCCGAGTTAGCCATCGGTATTACACAAGCCCAGCTCCAGCTTTCATCCGGTCAGCTGGAGCAAGCTTTAGCGACTCTCAGCAAATTGCATAAGCAGTACCCACGCCATGCCTATGTGCTGAAAATGTTGAAACAGGCACACTGTCGTCTACATGACTGGCAGGCACTGGCCACACTTCTGCCACAGCTAAAGAAGCATAAAATTGTTGCTGATCAGGAGTTTCGACAGCTTGAGAAGAAGTGTTATGCCGCTCTGTTCGAGCAGGCCTTCAATAAAGGTCGCAGCTTTAATACATTAGAAGATCGCATCAAGCCAGCTAATCAGATTTGGAACAATCTATCTTCAGGTTTAAAGCGGGATCCGGTGATGATTCATCGATACGCAGACTGCCTAGCCCAACTCAATGTTGAAGCCAAAGCTGAAACTCTATTGAGAGAAAAACTGAGTAAGTACTTCAGTAGCGATATGATTCTGCTTTTTGGCAAAATCAAAGGCAAAGATATCAGCAGGCAACTGCACTTTGCTGAAAGCCTTCTGAACGAGCGACCTAACGACTCTAGCCTGTTACTTACTCTTGGCCGTTTGGCTTTGAGAAATGAACTCTGGGGTAAAGCGAAAGAGTATTTTGAAGCCAGTCTACGCCACCAAAGAAATGTCGACACCTATAACGAACTGGGTCGATTAATGGCTCATATGGAAGACCACGAAGGCAGCTCGCGCTATTTTCAGAAAGGTCTGTTATTAGCTGCGAACAGTGTTGTAGATTTGCCTCTGCCAGCAGCCACTGCAATCAGTCGCTGAAGCCGTCACCTGGTAACAAGGAGCTTTAATGAGATTTTTCCTGCAAATTGGTGCAGCCGCCGGTTTGCTATCCGTAGCATTGGGTGCTTTTGGCGCTCACGCTTTGAAAGGTATGCTTTCAGAACGAATGCTTGCGGCCTGGGGGACCTCAACTGATTATCAGATGTTTCATAGTCTCGCTCTGATTCTGGTTGCCGTATTGATTCATCTTTTTCCCCATATCAAACGGCTGCAATGGGCTGGTCACCTTTTTATTATCGGATTGTTGTTGTTCTGTGGCAGCTTGTTCGCCATGGCACTAACAGGCATTACCTGGTTGGGTGCTATCACTCCATTGGGCGGCGTCAGCTTTATGCTGGGGTGGCTAATGCTGGCTCTTTCCACAAAAGAAATGAGTTCCAATTAATAAGGTTTGTTGGATTGCGAGCCATTGTCTCTAACCCAACCTACGGCAAAAGATACGGAAACCCGATGAACCGCTATTTCCAAATGCTTCATACCTCGGTATTGTACGGCGATTTTTCATTATCGAACGATATGTCTGCATGAGTGATGATTCTGTTGTTGAACACCCCCGCGAAATAAAAAGCTTTGTGCTTCGTGTCGGTCGTATGACCGCTGGCCAGCAGCGTGGCTGGGCTGAGTGCTGGGATACCTGGGGCCTGAAAAAAGAAGACGGCCTATTGGATATCGGCGAAGCCTTTGGCCGTGAAGCACCGGTTGTGGTTGAGATTGGCTACGGCATGGGCCTGTCTCTGATCGAAATGGCTGGTACCGAGACGGACAAGAACTTCATTGGTATTGAAGTACACCGTCCTGGTGTTGGTAGTCTGCTGAATGAGACCCAGGCTGCTGGCGTAACTAATATTCGAAGCTACTGCGATGATGCTGTTCAAGTGCTGCGCGACTGTATTGCTGATGGCAGCCTGTCCCGTGTACAGATTTACTTCCCTGACCCATGGCACAAGACTCGTCATCATAAGCGTCGTCTGATTAAGGATTCGTTTATTCAGGCTATTCGACCCAAGCTGGCTATTGGTGGTGTGATTCATCTAGCTACTGATTGGGAAAGCTACGCTAAACAAATGATGAAAGTGATGACGGCTGCGGAAGGCTTCAAGAACACTGTTTCTGAAGGTGACTATGCACCACGTCCGGATTTTCGACCTCTGACCAAGTTTGAAAAACGTGGCCACCGTCTGGGACATTGTGTTTGGGACTTGTTGTTTGAACGCACAGCCTGACCTGTATTTACTGGAATCGGTTTATACCGATTCCAGTTCACCCTTTCGATTTCTGGCTCGTTGATCACGCCTTAATTGTTGCTCCAGTTTCGTTAGAGCCTTTTGAACATAAAGAATATGCTGTTCAGCCGCTTCTCTAGCCTCAGCCGGGTTACCTGCCAGTATCGCTTCCAGAATCAACCTGTGCTGCAAGCTCAGATCTTCGCCTGTAATATTCCTGTCGTATAATCCGCCAATATTGGTGTAAATATTGTGTTTCAACAAACTGAACATACTTCGCATGGAGTGAAGTAAAACCATATTGTGGGAAGCTTCTGCAATAGCCAGATGAAAGTTCAGGTCTGCTTTACTCTCACGCTCTCTATCCTTTTTCTCTATAGCTAATTCAAGTTCAGCAAAAGCCTGCTTTAAATTGTCACAATCCTGTTTTGTCGCTCTCTGAGCTGCATAAGCAGCGCTCGCTCCTTCCAACAAAAAACGAAACTCCAGAACATCATCTCGCGCTTCCGGGTGTTTACCCAACAAATCCAGCAGTGGATCAGTAAGAGAACTGGTCAGCGCTTCCGTCACATAATGCCCACCCCCTTGTCGGGAACGAATAATGCCTTTCACGGCCAGACTCTGGAGAGCTGAGCGTAAAGAAGGTCTCGAAACTCCAAACTGTTCCGACAGTTGTCGTTCAGCAGGTAGTCTCTCCCCCGGACGAAAAACACCTTCCACGATCAGGGTTTCAAGTTTGTCTGTTATTCGTTTTGCCAGCGTCTGTTGCTTCAAAGCCGTTGGATTCCGGTCAGTGATTTGATTTGCTGGTTATTGGAACTATAACCAGCGTTTTATTCAAGCCTTCCTGATTCACGCTCTTCTGACTCTTGTTCTTTTGAAGTGAGCCCTTCAAAAACATGATTGGCTGTGAAATCGAAACAGCTCAGAGATTGACACAAGTAGGTCAGAATCTTTATTATTTTGCAAACTGGATAATTGGTCATACCAATTTGAAGAGAACAATAATATGCCAGATTTGTTTGTTAACGCTATGCCAGATCAGACGGGAAGTGATGAACCCCACGCAGAGCAACCGTATACAACAAACTCTCACGCAAGAGTTTATCCATCCAGACCGGAGAAGATTTATCTATATGGCAACTGTCTTATAGATCTGCTTCAACCGGAAGCGGGGCTTGATGCATTAAAGCTGCTTGAGAGAGAAGGTATTGAGGTCGTATTTCCGGAGCAGCAAACATGTTGTGGTCAGCCTGCCTACACATCCGGGTACGATGACGAAGCCAGAACGGTTGCAAGAATGCAGATGGATATCATGTCCGAGGAATGGCCTATCGTCATTTTATCCGGTTCCTGTGGAGGTATGATGCATCATCACTATCCTTCGCTATTTAAAGGCTTACCAGAGGAGCAGCAGGCAAAATACTTTGCCAGTCGGGTTTTTGAATTCACCGAATTTCTGGTTCATATCCTTAACTACCAGCCTGAAGATCAAGGCAACCACCAGACTGTTGCCGTACATACTTCCTGTTCAGCCAGAAGGGAAATGAATGTTCATAAAACCGGATGGCTACTGATCGATTCTCTGAAAAACGTCGTTCGTAAAGTACACGACCATGAATTTGAATGCTGTGGCTTTGGTGGTTCTTTCTGTGTTCGCTATCCGGATATTTCCGGCGCTATGGTTAACGATAAAGTAAAAGCCATTACTGACATCAAACCGGATCGTTTGATCAGTGCCGATTACGCCTGTCTGATGAATATTAACGGAGCTCTGGATTTTCAAGGTTATGAATTAAAAGGAACCCATATCGCCAGCTACCTCTGGGAGCGAACCTCGAAACAGGCTGCAGGAGAGAACAATGCCTGAACAGATTCCAATGCAGAACCTGAGCTTCAACCAGAGAGTCGATCGTGATCTGAATAATCCGGCGCTGCGCACTCACTTTCGGGAAGCCATGGACTTCCTGATGGATAAGCGTAGCCACAGTTTTACCGACGATGAAAAACTGCAATCTCTCAGGGAGCTAGGCTCCAGTATTCGTAAGCGAGCCTTGTCAAAGCTGCCTGATCTACTGGAGCAACTCGAAAACAAGCTAAGAGACAATGGTATTCGTGTCCACTGGGCAGAATCATCGAAAGAGGCCAACCAGATCGTTCTCGATATTGCCCAACACCATGGCGCGAAGACCATGATAAAAGGCAAGTCCATGGTTAGCGAAGAAACCGAGTTGAACGAATGTCTGGAGCAAGAAGGCATTCATCCCGTTGAGGCCGACATGGGTGAATATATTCTGCAACTGGCAAAAGAAAAACCTTCGCATATTGTCATGCCCGCTATTCACAAGAGCAAAGAAGACATTGCCAAACTGTTTGAACAGAATCTGGATGACTGTGAGTACACAGAAGACGTCGACACATTGATACAGGCCGCTCGTAAAGAACTGAGAAAACAGTTTCACTCTGCTGACATTGGCCTGACCGGCGTTAACTTTATGGTGGCCGAAACCGGCTCATTGGTGCTGGTTGAAAATGAGGGTAATGGACGCCTTGCGACTACCGTACCCAAAGTTCATATTGCCATGACCGGCATTGAAAAAGTCACTGAATACCTCGATGACCTTCCACCATTGCTAACACTACTTACCAACTCGGCAACCGGTCAGGCCATCACCACCTATGTGAATATAATTTCCTCTCCACGTAAAGGTGGAGAAGGTGGCCCAGAAGAAGTTCATCTCGTGCTGCTGGACAATGGTCGCACCATTCCATTTGCTGATGAAGAGATGCGCCAGACACTGCAATGCATTCGCTGTGCAGCCTGCATGAATCATTGTCCTGTTTATACCCGGCTGGGCGGTCATGCTTATGGCGCCACTTACCCCGGCCCCATTGGCTCCATTTTGTCTCCACATCTGCTGGGTCTCGAAGCGACCAAAGACCTTCCCAGCGCATCCAGTCTGTGCGGAGCCTGCAGTGAAGTATGTCCGGTAAAAATCCCTATTACTGATCTGTTGAGGCGACTGCGTCATGAAGGCGTTCGCAAGCTCAAGAAAGATGAAGAGCCTGTCATTCGTGGCCATGGAGCCAAGTACACCCACACGGAAAAACTGGCCTGGGGTAGCTGGAGTAAACTGTACAGTTCTCCAGCCCTGTACCGTACTTTTGCTTTCTCGGCCTCAATGATGCGAGGGCTGACCCCCTCAAAAATGAAAGGTTGGACCGACTACCGAACCACACCAAAGCCCGCAGAAAAGAGCATGCACGCTCTCATAAAGCAACATCGTAAAGCCCGGAAAGGAGAGCCATTATGAGTTTGTCAGCCAGAGCCAATATCCTTTCCAGGTTAAGAGCTGGACTAGGCAAGAGCTCTCCGCTCACGAAAGGTAGCGATCAGGGCTCAGTAGCTCACTATAACTGGAGTGAAAGTGAGAAAATCGAGCATTTTATTGAAGTGATCTCTGGCGTGAAGGGTGAGGTTCACCGAGTATCTGAAAGCAACTGGCCAGAAGCAGTACAGACACTGTTGTCAGACAGAGGTATCGATCGTCTGCTGGTATCAGAGGAAAAACAGACTGGAAAGAGGCTCATCGGTAGCACTTTGGAGCTGATACCCACGACAGGGTTTGATGAACGTAAGGATGAACTGTTTTTCTCCATTCCGGCATCTCTGACCACGGCACAAAGTGCCATTGCAGAAACCGGAAGTTTAGTGCTCTGGCCCGACGAGCAAGAGCCCAGAAGCATGTCATTGGTACCGCCTGTTCATCTGGTTTTGCTACGTGCACAAGATATTCATGGAACCCTGGCAGACGTTATTCGTGCCGAAGGCTGGGCACGGGGTATGCCGACCAATGCACTATTAATTTCCGGACCATCCAAAACGGCTGATATCGCCAGAATCCTCGCTTACGGAGCCCATGGTCCAAAAGAATTAATCATTCTTCTGGTGAGCTAACAGCTACTTTTATTAGTTGATTCTTCATTCATAAATTTAATGACACAAATCGAATAACAATGAATACAGCCGTAAAAAATTTCCTTCTGGCCATTCAGGGCACCATTCCTGAAAAACGCTTGATCTCAGATGCATCCAGATTATTGGCTTTTGGTACTGATGCTTCATTTTACCGACTGATTCCTCAATTGGTGATTCTTGCTGAAGATGAACAGGAAATTCAGCTGATCATTGTTGAATCAGCCAAATCTAAAGTCCCTGTGACTTTCAGAGCGGCAGGCACCAGCCTTTCCGGTCAGGCTATTACCGACTCCGTGTTAGTCATCGCAAGTAAAGGCTGGACAGGTCACAGCGTTCTTGAGGAAGGTAATAAAATTCGGCTGGAAGCGGGTGTGATTGGCGCTGAAGCTAACGCTATTTTGGCTCCCTTTGGTCGAAAAATCGGCCCGGACCCGGCATCAATAAACACTTGTCGTATAGGTGGCATTGCTGCCAACAACGCCAGTGGCATGTGCTGTGGCGTTGCCCAGAACACTTATCATACATTGGACAGTATTCGCTTAATTTTGGCGGATGGAACACTGCTGGATACCGGTAGAAAGAACAGTGTTGAGCAGTTTAAAAGACAGCATCAGGGGTTACTGGCCAACCTGAAAATACTGTCTGAACGAGTGAACAACAACCTGACACTGAAAGAAAAAATTCAACACAAGTATCGCCTGAAAAATACTACCGGTTTCAGCATCAATGCCTTGGTCGACTTTGACGAACCTGTGGATATTCTCGCTCATCTGATGATTGGTTCTGAAGGCACACTGGGCTTTATCTCATCAGTTACCTACAACACAGTCGCAGATCACCCTCACAAAGCATCATCACTGGTTGTATTTCCCGATGTGGAAACCTGCTGCCGAGCAGTAACAACCTTGAAATCAGCTCCCGTAGACTCCGTTGAACTGATGGACCACCGAGCTATGATGTCCGTGGCTGGAAAGCCGGGGCTTCCTTCTTTTATTAATCAGAGCCTGCCCAAATCAGCCTGCGCCTTGCTGATAGAAACCCGTGGACCTGATGAAGACACCTTACAATCTCGCATCAAAGATATTGAAGCAGTTCTTACCGACTTCACTATTCATGAACGAGTTGTCTTTACCAGCGTAGAGAACGAATACGCGGCTCTCTGGGCTATTCGTAAAGGCCTGTTTCCCGCCGTTGGTGCCGTTCGTGAAACTGGCACTACGGTGATCATCGAAGATGTAGCTTTCCCGGTTGAACAACTGACTGAAGGTGTTCACAAGCTTCAGGATCTCTTTGATAAATACGCCTACAACGAAGCGTTGATCTTTGGTCATGCCCTCGAGGGCAACTTGCACTTTGTCTTTACTCAGGCATTTGATACAGACGCAGAGACTGAACGCTATCGTCAATTCATGGATGATGTTACCCAACTGGTTGCTGTGGAGTTTGGTGGATCGCTAAAAGCCGAGCATGGTACCGGACGAAACATGGCACCTTATGTGGAGCTGGAATGGGGTAAGGATGCTTATCAACTTATGAGAAGCATCAAGTCATTATTTGATCCGGAAAACCTGCTAAATCCGGGCGTTGTTATCAATGACGATCACCTGGCACATATTCGCAATCTGAAGCCTATGCCTGCAGCCGACGAGCTTATTGATACGTGTATTGAGTGTGGTTTCTGTGAACCTGTTTGCCCTTCCCAAAACCTGACCCTGACTCCACGAAAACGAATCGTACTTTGGCGTGAAATTAGCCGCCTTCGTCGTGAGGCTAAATCAGTCCAGGAGCATCAGCGGCTCCAGGAGCTGGAGAAAGATTACGCATGGCAAGGCATTGATACCTGTGCAGCCTGTGGCCTCTGTTCGACTCGGTGTCCGGTCGGTATTAATACCGGCGACCTGACACTAAAACTTCGAGCAGAGCGAAACGGGAAACACAAAGGCAAAGCCAAGTGGCTGGCTAACCATTTTGGTACCACGACCGAAATCACGAGAGCCGCTTTAGCTACCGCTGACACAATGCACGGTATTATCGGCACTGATACCATGAGCCGTCTTACCGGTACTGCACGAAAATTGTCTGGCAACCGTATGCCTCTCTGGCTGGATGCTATGCCAAAAGCAGCAGATCAGAAAATCCTGAGAGAACCTACCAAAGCTGAATCATCAGATAAGAAAACAGTGGTCTATTTCCCAAGCTGTGCCAGTCGTTCCATGGCACCGTCACGAATGGATTTTGAAGACGAGTCTCAGGTCACTGTCGTTAAGAGGTTGCTGGAAAAATCGGGCTACAGAGTTCTCATTCCTGACTCTATCTCCGATCTTTGCTGCGGCCAACCTTTTGCTTCGAAGGGTCAGCCAGAAGCGGCTCAACAAAAATCCGATGAGCTATTTAACACACTTTGGAAGTTGAGCAACAAAGGGCAGTGGTCGATTATTTCCGACACCAGTAGCTGCAGCTGGCAGCAAAAAGACAGTGATAGTGGGAATGAGAGCAAGAACCTGAAGGTTTATGACCTTGTTGAATTCATCCATGATTTCTTGTTAAACAACCTCAAAATCACAGCAATTGACGAGCCCGTAATGGTGCATATCCCTTGCAGTCTTGAGAAGCTGGGCGACGGAGAAAAGCTTAAGAATATTGTCGGTCACTGTACGAGTAACATGGTTGTACCGAGAGATATTACTTGTTGTGGTTTTGCCGGTGACAAGGGTTTTTCTGTTCCGGAACTCAATGCCAGCGCTCTGGAGCCTCTGAATGCTCAAGTACCTGACAATTGTCGTGAAGGAGTCTCAGCAAACAGAACCTGTGAAATTGGTTTGAGCCATCACAGCGGAATTCCTTACCACTCCATCGCTTACCTATTGGATCGCTGCGTCTCAGCATAGGATGTCAAATAGGTTATTTTGAAAAATATAAGCCAGCCGTTGTCTTTTCAGCGGCCGACCTTATTTAACGACTAACTTTGTCAGACAGCGCACCAATACAGATAGCAATTACCAAGAGCACTGGCGCCAGTGTGTAGTTATTGAAGTAACCTAAAAGACTCCCTAGCCAATAAGGTACAAAGTAAAAAATTGCACCAAACAAGCCGAGATTGAATACGGCTCTCCCAGGTATCCGCAACACTGTTGGAAGCCGTGACAACCAGCCACCAGCTATCGCAGCCAAAGACTTACCTGAGATCACAACAGCCACCGCAGTCAGGGCCATAGCAATAATGCCAAGATAGTCCCGACCAAAAGCAGACAGTTGAATAATGATGTTTGATAGCCAGTCCATTGGAAATTCCTTTCTGTTATCCGGTACATAGTTTCAATGTACTGTCCATTTGCCTCAGGCAAAAATCTCCAGCAGATCATTTAAAAACAATCGTCCCTGCTGAGTAGGCTGTAGTCTGTTCTCTTCCAACAATCCCATATCAATGGCTTTTTTCAAGCCATCGTTCATAACCTCTATTTCCAACCCAGTTCGTTCCGGGAACAGTGAGTGAGCCACACCACTATTGAGTCTCAGTGCGTTCATCAAAAATTCAATCGGCAGATCGCTCTCTTCTAGCAGCTTTTTCCCGGCAACAAAAGATTTATCCTGCGCAAGATAGTCTGACGGCATACGGGTCTTCCAGTTTCGATAAATAGAGCCGTTTGCCATATCTGTTATCTTGCCATGAGCACCGGCACCAATCCCGATATAATCACCAAAGGTCCAGTAATTCAGATTATGGCGAGCTTGACGGTCACCTTTGCTGTAGGCCGATATTTCATACTGTTTGAAACCTGCCTGCTCCAGTAACTCCCAACCTTGCTCTTGTATAGACCAGAGCATTTCATCCTGAGGCAGTTTTGGCGGTTTGGAAAAGAATACAGTGTTGGGTTCAATGGTCAGTTGATACCAGGAAATATGCGTCGAGTTCAGTTCAATGGCTTTTTCGAGATCTGACATAGCGTCTTCTGCCGATTGATCAGGCAAACCGTGCATCAGGTCTATGTTGAAGTTATCAAAACCAATCTCTCTCAATGAAGCAATAGCTTCATAAGCTTCTTCAGAAGAGTGAATACGCCCCAGGGCTTGCAGCTTATCGTTCTGAAAACTCTGAACACCCAACGATAAACGATTGATTCCTACATCCCTGTAACTCTTGAATTTGTCATGTTCATAAGTGCCTGGATTCGCTTCCATGGTTATTTCAATATCAGATGCAAAAGTAATACGCTTCTGAAGGCCCTTCAGAAGCCGGTCAAAGCCTTTTGCCGACATCAGGCTTGGAGTGCCACCACCAAAGAAAATTGAGTGCAGTACGCGCCCCTGAATGGCAGAGAGCTCCTGATCAAAATCCTTCAGCAGTGCATTCACATAAGCCTCTTCAGGAATGCCGTCCTTCATTGCATGGGAGTTGAAATCGCAATAAGGACACTTCTTGATACACCAGGGGATATGAATGTAAAGACTCAGGGGAGGAAGTAAAAGCATGGAACTCGCTTGGTTTGAATAAGAATATGGTCTGAATTATACCTTCGAATGGAAGATCTGTATTTATCCACAACAGGGAGCAGCTTGATTTTCCACTCCCTGTCTTTCATGCGACCATAGCTAAACCAGTAGAGTCAAACCACTCTGGATTTCATCTGCTTCAGCAGTTGAGCCATGGCCTTAGCTCTATGGCTGACCGCATTCTTTTGCTCTTTGGTTAATTCAGCAGAAGCGCAGCCTTTCTCTGGCACCCAGAACAGAGGGTCATAACCAAAACCGCCCTCACCCGCTGCCTCTGTAAGAATTGAACCTTCCCAGCTACCGTGGCAAATCAAAGGCGTCGGGTCGTTCTCATGGCGCATATACACCAGCACACTGTGAAAACGAGCTGTACGCTCTTCTTTTGGAACATCTTTCAATGCCTTCAGAAGTTTGGCGTTATTGTCTGAATCAATGGAGCCTTCACCGGCGTATCTCGCTGAATAGATACCGGGCTGGCCGTTCAGAGCATCTACTTCCAATCCCGAGTCATCAGCAATGGCAGGCAAACCTGAAATCTTTGCAGCATGTCTGGCTTTGATGAGAGAGTTTTCCACAAAAGTCAGACCTGTTTCAGCAACAGAACTAACATTGAAATCACTCTGAGGTAATACTTCAAAATTCAGGCCACCGAGCATCTGCTGCAGCTCATTCAATTTGCCTTTATTACCACTGGCCAGTACTACTTTTTGCTGTTCGCTCACTGCTTGCCATCCTCATAAAACTGCTGCCTGAATTGAAAACTGTGAGTACGGTTCGATCCTTCCGGCTTTAAAGAGATATCGAAACGAATCATCTCTTCATGGCTGAAACGAAAATCTGCCAAATAGTATATGGCATTATCCCCTTCCTTGATTTCCTTGAAATCAAGCCCCGCTTGCTGACCCAGTAGATTGATGGATTTACTGCCATCAAAAACAGCGGTCACCGCTTTACCTGTTTCACTTCTTTTGACATTTCTGACAGCAATATTAACCAGCCCTGTTCTTGGCCCACGGTTCAGTTTAAATGCCTTGGCAATATCCGGTGTCAGAAAAGTGCTTGGAAAAGCGCTGAACGACACTTCAAAGTCACCAAATTGCTTTGGAGCCCTGTCCAGTATTCTGCCTTCCTGTGCAGCCATTACCCCCGAAACAAAAACCCATAGCAGGGCAAAAAGAGAAATCTGTGAAAACCGTATTTTCATAAACTCTGAATACCTTTGTTGAACCTTAAGCCTCGATGTTTCAGCGAGTGACATGATAAATGGCCACTTCTCCCATCAAATTGGGTAAAAGTCGTGCTTTCCAATCACCCTTATTTTCCCTGTCGACTACGAGCCGTTCAATAATATTCAACTTCTTTTGACGACAAAGATCTTCAAAATCCTTAAAAGTACAAAAGTGAATATTTGGTGTGTCGTACCAGGTATAAGGCATAAATTTGGAAACCGGCATTCTGCCCTTTGTCGAAAGGTGAAGACGGCAACGCCAATGCCCAAAGTTGGGAAAAGTAACGATGCATTCCCTGCCTACCCGCAACATTTCATCAAGAACCAGATGAGGGAATTGTAATGCCTGAAGCGCTTGAGTCATAACGACTGTATCAAAACTCTGGTCGTTAAAGTTTCCCAGACCCTGATCAATATTATGCTCCAACACATTAACGCCTCTTTCGAGACACGCCTGAATATTTTGAGGATTAATCTCCAGGCCATAACCACTGACGTTTTTATCTCTGGCAAGGTTATGCAATAGTTCGCCATCACCACAAGCCAGATCAAGAACACGACTGTCTTCTTTAACCCACTTGCTGATGACTTTCAGATCGACTCTCGATGTCATGATGATGCCTCCCTGCACTCGTTCGCTACCCGCTGCATATAAGCGGCAACACCATTGACGTAACGGGGAATATTCATCAGAAAAGCATCGTGTCCCTGAGGCGCATCAATTTCCATATAAGAAACATCCTTGGCGGCAAGAAGCAAAGCACTAACAATTTCATTGGAACGTGCAGGGGAAAATCGCCAGTCGGTCGTAAAAGACACCAGAAGAAATTTGGCTGAAGCTTGAGCCATCGCTTTCGCAAGGCTGTCGTCATAACGGCTGGCCGGATCAAAATAATCCAGAGCCCGAGTCATTAGCAGGTAAGTGTTGGCGTCAAAAATATCTGAGAAGTTAGCCCCTTGATACCGAAGGTAGCTTTCAATCTGAAACTGAACACCGTAGTCAAAACTGAATTCTTTGTTCTTCAGCTCACGACCAAATTTTTCACCCATGGCATCATCAGACAAGTACGTGATATGACCCACCATTCTTGCCAGACCAAGACCATTTCTTGGCAAGGTATTTTCTTCAAGGTAACGACCACCCCTGAAGTTTTCATCAGACATAATTGCCTGACGTGCAACCTCATTAAAAGCAATATTCTGGGCAGAGAGTTTTGGAGCAGAGGCAATCACCAGTGCATGACGTAGTCGGTCTGGATGAGTAATAGACCAGTGCAAGGCCTGCATTCCTCCCAAACTGCCGCCAACAATGGCTGCCCACTGGTCAATCCCTAAATGGTCAGATAGTCGCACCTGGCTTTCAACCCAGTCTTCAACGGTAACAAAGGGGAAATCAGGACCGTAGAGCTTACTCGTCTTTGGATTCGTACTGACGGGTCCCGTACTGCCATGGCAACCACCAAGATTGTTGAGGCTGACAATAAAAAATTGATTAGTGTCCAGCGGCTTGCCTGGCCCGATGAAGTTATCCCACCACCCGGACTTCTTATCACCCATGGAATGATAACCTGCAGCGTGATGATGGCCACTGAGTGCGTGGCAGATCAACACACCGTTATTGCGCTGTTCATTGAGTTGACCATAGGTTTCAATGACCAGATCGTATTTTTCCAGAATCTGGCCACAACTTAATTGCAGAGGCTGACTGAAGTGAATAGTCTGAGGTGTTACCAGACCGACCGAGTCAGCAGGTATAGCTTTCGGCATAATAATGTCTGTATTGCTAGCCACTCACTACCGCGTAACAAACAGTTAGCGGCGGGCTCATTCTTCTTGTTTCCGGAATAATCCGGACTCTGGATGAAATTTGATCTTTTTATGTACATCAAAATATTTTGATGTACATAAAAAGATTCACGAATCCCGAAGTGTATAGTCTTGATGAATGCTTGTCAGCAAAGCCTGAAACGACAGAGTACAAATCAGTTTGCCAAAACTGATTGTTTGTCCGTACAGACACAACGATCCAAAGCCAGTTCAGTCAACGCCAACAAATGACTCAGAAATGTTCCCTCAATTTGACGGGATGAAAAATAAAGATGCCGATCGTTGATGTAGTCATCAATACTCTGATTACAAGTGAGAGATATATAGAAAGCCTTTAATGCTTCATTCTCAACATTAAGGTCAGAAATAATAATCGCACAGGGTCGGATCGTCTCGCTCATGCATGACTCCTTTGAGGCCGCAGCCTCTTTACACCATCAGCAAGACATCCCCTTCTCCTTTGGGCACAGTAATCAGCCTCAGGCACAACCTGTAATGCAGCAGCCTCTAAATCGTGATTTAACAGCTGCTACGATCAGAAAATACGCTTTTAAAACCCTGATTGATCAATCAATGAGAAAGTATAGCCGTCCTGAGATTTCAGGTAAAAAATGTCTCCCAATCTTTTTTGAATATAAAACCAGTGACTTTTACAATGACAGAAGGCAAGAGTTCTGAATTGGTCAAAAGTATGTGGTATCGTAGGTTTAAAACCTATCGCCCGATGCCCCGCAAAAAAGGCAATGACTGGCGATGATCGTCTAATTTGATTTGCTGGTGAAAAGTAATAGATATGTCCATTGAATCCCTGGGTCAGCTGGAATCCAAACTCCAAAACCTGATTGATAAGCTGGAACTGACCCGTATGGAGCTGGATGAGCTTCGTACAACTAACGGCCGTCTTGAGCAGGAAAATAACGAGTTAAAAACTGAACTGAGCTCCTGGACTGAGCGCGTAGGCGCACTGCTGGGTAAGCTGGATAAGGTTTCTGATGAAGCCGAACAGGTTGATTACGAAACAGCCTGAACGAATTCAGATCACTGATCGGCTCAATAGCAACCGATCAGTATCTTGTTTCAGTTATTTAGATATCTGATTCCATCTGTTCAAGCTCTTCAAGCGCTTCCATCCATTGCTCTTCGATATCAGCAACCGCCTTCTTCATTGAAGTCTGTTGATCGAGCAAGGCTTTGAGGCGATCTTTATTTGCGCCTTCATAAATGGTTGGATCTGATAGTTTCTCTTCTATCTCCCCCTGCTCAGACTGCTGCTTATCCAGTTTCTTTTCCAGTTTTTCCACTTTACTTTTGAGTGGCTTTAACTGCTTACGACGCTCCGCCGCCAGACGTTTCTGTTCTTTCCTTCCCTGTGCCGAATGCTCAACTACACCTTCTGATGTGTCGGAACTTTCACTTTTTACTTCCTGTTTCTGTTCAAGCAGCCAGCGGCTGTAATCATCCAGATCACCTTCGAAGTAATCCATTTTTCCATCATGAACCAAAAACAGATCATCTATTGTACTTCTCAACAGATTTCTATCGTGAGAGACCAACACCATTGCACCTTCAAAAAGCTGCAATGCCATAGTCAACGCGTGACGCATTTCCAAGTCAAGGTGGTTGGTTGGCTCATCGAGCAACAACAAGTTTGGTTTTTGCCAAGCAACGATAGCTAAAGCTAAACGTGCCTGCTCACCACCTGAGAAACCTTCAATGGTTTCCAGAGCTTTCTCTCCATGAAAACCAAAGCCTCCCAGAAAAGTTCTTAATTCTTGCTCACGAGCAGTCGGTGACATTCTTTGCAGATGAAGAAACGGACTTGCATTAGGGTCCAGCTCTTCCAACTGGTGCTGGGCAAAGTAACCCACTTTCAGGTGCTCGCCATCATGGCGCTCACCCGCCAATAACGGCATATCATTTGCGAGCGTTTTCATTAATGTCGATTTACCCGCGCCATTGGCTCCCAATAAACCAATTCGACTTCCAGGTAAAATACTTAGTTTGAGTTTAAGCAGGGCCTTGTCGCCATAACCCAACTCTGCACGATCAAGAGTCAGCAGGGGTGAAGACATTTTTTCTGGTGCAGGAAAACTAAAAGTAAACGGAGAGTTTACGTGAGCAGGAGCAATATCCTCTAAACGAGCCAAAGCTTTCAAACGGCTTTGTGCCTGTTTGGCTTTAGTTGCTTTGGCACGAAACCGCTCTACAAACGATTCCATATGCGCACGCTGTTTCTGTTGTTTCTCAAACGCTGCTTGTTGTTGCTGCAAACGTTCTGAACGCATTCTTTCAAAGGCAGAATAATTGCCTTTGTAGTTATTCAGTTTCTTGTTCTCAATATGGATAGTGACGTTAATCACTTCATCCAAAAAATCCCTATCATGGGAAATGATAATCAGGATTCCCTGATAACGTTTCAAAAAACCTTCCAGCCAGACAATGGCATCCAGATCCAGGTGGTTGGTTGGTTCATCAAGAAAAAGAACATCGGAAGGGCACATCAGTGTTCGAGCAAGGTTCAGGCGCATTCGCCAACCACCGGAAAAGTCTCTTACATTGTTGGTGACTTGCTCGTGAGTAAAACCAAGGCCATGCAGTAGCTGTTCAGCTCGAGAGCGGGCAGTATAACCCTCTGCCTGTAGCAATTGCTCATGAAGCTCAGCCAGCTTACCGTGCTGTTCTTTCTGTTCAGCATCAACAATAGCTTGTTCAATGGTTCGTAGTTTTAGATCACCATCCAGAACGTACTCGACGGCTTGCTGATTAAGAGCTTCAACTTCCTGAGCCATGTGAGCAATGCCACGACCAGAGTCAATGGAAATGTCACCTTGATCCGGGTGAAGCTCCCCCATCAGCAGTGCAAGCAGGCTGGACTTGCCACAGCCATTGGAACCAACAAGACCAACGTGCTGGCCGTGATGAATTATTGTGCTGGTATCTTCGAGCAGAGTTTTGCCGGAACGCAGCAGACTTATAGAGTTCAAATTAATCATGGCGCGCATTATAAGCGCGGCCAGTTATTGTTTCCTATTGATTACTTCAAGCTGTTTTCACTTATGCAGTTTCTAAGTAAGATACTGACTTACCCGTTGCTGGAGTTCTTCATTCTCCATGCCGAGCAGTTCGGCCCCAACTTTCAATACTGTTTCAAGCTGTTCCTGCCTTTCGAGGAAATATCCACGACACTCTCTGCCCTGCTGTATCATATCAAAAACAGTTTTAACCAGATTTTCTTTTGTTAAATCGGAGTCTCTGACAAGAGCCAGAGTTAGCATGAACATAGCTGTACGACCAATACCATGCTTACAGTGCACCATAATTGGAAAAGCTGGCATTTTTTTAGCAAGGGCTATTAGCTGTTTGGGATCAGCGGCGGCTCTATTAGCAATATCTCCTTTGAGAAAGTAATCTATTTTTTTACTTTTTCCTTCAGACTTTATGATGACCTTACTCTGCTCTTCCAGTGATTTTGGCACTAACTTCTCAATGGTTTCAATGGAAGCGTTATCGAACTCCATCGACTGACTTTGTTTTGGAATGTAATCAGAGAGCCCTTCCAGAGGAGTGGCAAGATTAACTATTGCATTACACTCTTTTTCCACAACTGTCCTCAGGAAAACACCTCTCTGATCTTCGCCTTCATGGGACACCGGCCCTCTTGCAGCAATACCTATTTTCTGACCACCGAGTGTCACCCAGTTATAAGGTGTCAGTTTTTGCTCTGAACCGGACAAGCTGACAGAGGTGTCAGCAACAATCTTATTGGATAAAAACTCATAAGCTGTTTTTACGTTAACTTCGGAAAACATTGATGGTTCCGGCTTATTCGATTCAAGTCGACCCCACATATTCACAATTGATTCAGGGACTTTACTTTCATTCAAAGCAGAGGAGGGCTGTTTTGAAATGGATCGAGATCCTGTAGCGGTTAATGCCAGACTTTTCAGGCCCAGCCTTTTTCTTCTTCCAGCCAGCGAGAGCTTTGGGGTCACCTCTTCAGAAGGGGAAACCTTTCTTTTACCGGTCGAACCTTCTGCCACTGGTTGACTATTAGATTCGGGGGCAGCTGTAGGCAACTGTGTAGGTTTACTGCTCGGGCGAATAGGACCACCTGTACTCATCACTTAATTCCCTTTTACTGATATATAAAGGAACTATAGTCAGACGCAAATGAAGTTATATCAGAAAAGCTGAACCATCACAGGAAGTACTCGCATCGATGGCAAACGAAAAGGAAGAGTCATAATGAGAGAAGTATTGCAGGGGGCAAGCCCCCTGCGAGGGTACAGTCTAAGTCTTAACGTTTAGCTTTTTTAGCTGGAGCTTTACGCTTGGCTGAAGCTTTTTTAGCTGGAGCTTTTTTCTTGGCAGGAGCCTTTCGAGCAGTAACTTTTTTGGCTACAGCTTTCTTGGCAGCAGTTTTACGCTTAGCTGGAGCTTTCTTTTTAGCTACTGTCTTTTTAGCTGCAACTTTTTTGGCAGGTGCCTTTTTCTTGGCTACTGTCTTTTTAACTGCAACTTTTTTCTTTGCCGGTGCCTTCTTTTTGGCTACTGTCTTTTTGACTGTAGCTTTTTTGGCAGTGGCCTTCTTTTTAGCAGCAGGCTTTTTAGCAGCAGCTTTCTTGGTAGCAGTTTTAGCTTTTACTTTTGCCTTTTTCAAAGACTCTTTAGCTTTCTTAAGCTGCTTATCAAGAGCAGCTACTTCTTTTTCCAGTGTTTTAATAACTGGATCTGCCTTGCGGACTACTTTTTTAGCTACTGGCTTTCTAACAGCCTTTTTAGCAACTGCTTTTTTAGCAACTGGCTTCTTAACTGCTTTTTTAGCAGCTGGTTTTCTAACAGCCTTTTTAGCGGCTGGCTTCTTTTTAGTTATAGGCATTTGTCGTCCCTCGTCAGTGCCTTAATAAAGTACTTCCATGTTAAAAGCTGAATAAAAAACAATTCAGTTTTTAATACTAATAGAGTGCTTATCGTCATACTGCAAATTTTTTTATACTTTTTTTTTACTTTTTTCAAAAAAAATTAAAAGCAAATTTCAAATAAAAAATCCGATTAAAAAAAATGAAAATGATTTAAACCTTTTTTTCTCGTTGTTTTTAAAAACCAGCAAATGAAAATAACTATTGCTATCTTAGATACTTTGAACAAATATAAATTTTTGCGTTTTTTCGAGAAATGAAAAAATCAGTAAATCGAAAATTTTCAAAGAGAGGGTTTATGAGACTAAAAATCACAACTGTCATGCTCATGGTAAGCATGAATTTTCATGCAGACGCAGCTATTGAAACTGAGTCAGAAAAGCTCAGTTACAGTCTTGGCTCTTTAATGGCTGAACAGCTGAAGCAGTTCGGGAATGTGAATACAGATGTACTGACGAAAGGGATAACAGACACCTTGGAAGGTAAAGCACCCGAACTCAGCAAGCAGGAAATGCTCAAATATGTAGAGAAAGCTCGTAAAGAAGAAGATAAAAAACAACAGGAAGCACTGGCAGAAGACGCAAGAACTAACCTTGAGCAAGGACAAAAATTCCTCAAGGAAAATGCAAAAAAAGCAGGCGTCATGACGATGGATAATGGGCTCCAGTACCGTATTATTAAAGAAGGTAAAGGAAACAAACCGAGCGAAGCCAGTGAGGTCACTGTTCATTATGAGGGTCGATTGTTGGATGGGAATATTTTTGACAGTTCTTATGAGCGAGAAAAACCAGCAACGTTCCAATTGAATCAAGTTATTCGTGGCTGGAGCGAAGGATTGCAACAAATGCCGGAAGGCTCAACATGGGAACTGTTTGTTCCTGCAGAGCTAGCTTATGGTCCAGGAGGCATTCCCGGTAGAATTGCACCTAATTCAGTACTTACATTTAAGGTCGAGTTGATCAAGATAAAGGCAGTAGATCGGAAGAAGTAATTATTTCGCAGGGCGGTTTCTAGCCGACCCTGCTTTCTATCTTCAGGTCACCATTTCCCTATGTGATTCATGGAGTGCTTTAATCAATTCATCTTCCAGGGAAAAACGCTCTTCAAGAGCTTCACCTAGCTCGGAGAGGCTGGACTGGAGTTGTGCAACACTGCTCAAATTTTCACAATCATCATTAAAATCGAGACAAGTTTGTGTATTTCTTTCCAATTTAGGAATAATACTTTTAGCCATCTCGATACTGCCATCATCAAATTCAAGACCTTCCTGTACAAGCTGTTCGTAAACCTCAAAGTGCCCGGTTGAAACATAATCAACCAGAATCTGACACATCTCCTTCAGCTTGTTTGCAACAGGCCGTTTATCATCATGAAACTGATTAACTCCATTGACAGAACAATAGAGAACTATCAATTCCTGACGAGAATTGAGCCAGCGATCAATAATTTCAGATACGCCTCCCCAACGCTCTTTGGCCGACTTGCACCCCTCCAGCATGATCATTCCTCTTGGTTTGGATCTCATCTTTATAAACGAGGTCACAGATGCGTCTGATTAGGACGGCTTAGTTGCTAGGTTATGACAGCGGATTTTTTGCGGCAAGAGGTAATTTAAAAACCTGGTAAAAAAAATCTAAAAAATGCTGTATGAATGTACCAACTAACTCTATTTATAGGGAGTTCTGAGAGTTTTAAAAACTAATGCAGATAAAAACTATAATGATAATTTAAAAATATTATCTATCTTGGAAGAGAAAATTTAGATATTACTGCTCTTTTTGATTTAATTAACCGATATATCCCTCTTCATATAATGGAAATGAAGGCGACCAAGACAAGTCGCCTTTATAAATAATTAATCAACTATTTTCGAAGTAGCTTCTCAAAAATTCATCAAAACTGCCCTTATCAGAAGTTTCTAATTGCGCCTGATCAAATATGGACTCTTGTGCTAATTTTTTAAAATACACTTGTCGCTCTTCATCCAGCGCCAGATCTGAAAAATCGTTTGAGTGTTTTCTGGACACATTTGTTAGCCAATCAATATAACCAAGATTGCTGTCTTTCAGCTCTTTAAGCAGCCTTGCTGATGGTGTCTTTTCAACATCTTGCAGTTTTTCCAACTGTACCGTCATGGCTGCTGTGAAATCATTAGTACTGTTTGCCTTATCCAGCAACTCTGCAACCGGCATCATACTTTCAACCAACTGACTACCCCATTCAGGCAATGGGGTCTCTCCATCTTCACTTTGCAGTAGCAAGCCAGGTTTACGCCCTTCTGCCACAGTAACTGCAAAATTAGATGTTGCCCTACGACACTCATCACCAGCAATCTCTGGACTCTCATGCAATGCACAGAAACTCAGGAACACATCCAGAAAGTGAGCATCGGTAGATGAAAGACCTAGAGGTTCAAACGGATTAATATCCATGCAGCGAACCTCAATGTACTCAACACCCCCTTTGCTCAAAGCATCCAGAGGTTTCTCTCCACGACTAGCCACTCGCTTGGGGCGAATATTGCTGTAGTACTCATTTTCAATCTGCAGAACGTTGGTATTCAACTGCAAATAATTACCGTCCTTTTTAACGCCCAGAGCTTCATAAGGCGCGTAAGGAGTTCTGATTGCTTTTTCCAGACTGGAGACATATTCCGGCAAAGTGTTGTAGCAGATATCGAGTGCCGATTGAGCATTATTGGTATAACCAAGATCACTCATTCGCAAAGACGTTGCCCAAGGTAAAAATAGGGTTTGATCATCCAGTTCTTCTAATCCGGAGTTACCACTGTCGGGTACAAAGCTTTTATCTACTGCTGGAGAAGCACCAAACAGATACATCAATAACCAAGAGTAACGACGGAAATTCCTGATCAAGGCCAGATAACCTTCAGATTGAAAGTCATCCAGAGAACCATCATTTTTCTGGCTTTCTTGTAACTGTTCCCAAATTTCTTTTGGCAGCGAAAGGTTATAGTGAATACCGGCAATGGTCTGCATAGGCTTGCCATAACGATGGGCAAGACCCTCACGGTAGACAGATTTCATCGTACCCGGGTTTGAACTTCCGTAGCGGGCAATAGGGATTTTTTTATCGCCTTCAAGAATGGCTGGCATACTTCCTGCCCAAAGGTATTCACCTTCCATATTCCGGCAGGTATAAGCATGCAGTTCTTCCAGAAACTTCAACACGTCACTCACTTTGCAATAAACAGGAGTAATAAACTCCAGCAGAGCTTCAGAGTAATCAGTAGTGATATAAGGATGAGTCAGGGTTTTACCCAAAGCTTCTGGATGTTCAGTTTGTGACAACCGGGCATCTGAAGTAATACGCAGACCTTCACGTTCAATTCCGTGTCGAATACCGCTGAACAGTTTCTGATTGGACGACTGCTGAAAAAGGTGCAGGCGTTGCTCATAAAGGCTAGTCAAAATACAGTTCCAAATCGTTTTTTTGGCAAAATATCTGCCGGACTATATAACGGAAACGAAAACCGTGCATCAGTTACGTCTGTCAATGAAGGGTAAAAATAGAGTGGAATGAGCGTGACTGAAGCGTCACGCTCATAGAGGAGCAGAACCTGTCAAAAGCACTGCTTCATTTTCAACAATTACTTACGTAACTTCTTGGCATTAGCAAACAAGTCCGCAAAGGCACTTGGTGCTTTTTGATCACTGCTCTTTTGAGTGCTGCGATTGTTGTTCTTTGGCTGAGGCTTCTTGGCACCCGTTGAACGTCCACTTCGAGGTTGTTGACGAGCTTCAGCCATTTCTTCTGCCTTGTCACTCATACGCATGGACAGACCTATGCGTTTACGTGCCGGGTCAACTTCCATCACCTTGACCTTGACGATATCACCCGCTTTAGCAACTTCAGCAGGGTCCTTGATGAACTCACTAGACATCGCAGAGATATGCACCAGACCGTCCTGATGAACACCTACGTCAACAAAGGCGCCAAAGTTGGTCACGTTGGTGACAACACCTTCCAGTTCCATGTTGAGCTTCAAATCACTGATTTTCTCAACACCTTCCTGAAACTCAGGAGCCTTGAACTCCGGACGAGGGTCACGGCCAGGTTTATCCAGTTCAGAAATAATGTCAGTCACTGTAGGCAATCCAAATTTCTCATCGGTAAAGGTCTTTGGATCCAACGTTCTCAGGAACAGGGTATCACCCACCACACCTTTAATTTCACGACTTGCCTCAGAAGCAATGCGCTGAACGATAGGATAGGATTCCGGGTGAACTGCCGATGAATCCAAAGGATTTTCACCATTCATAACACGCAAGAAACCAGCAGCCTGCTCGAACGCTTTAGGACCAAAACGGTCCACACCTTTCAGGGATTCACGATCTTTAAACACACCATTGCTGTCACGGAAGGAAACAATGTTGTCTGCAAGAGTCCGGTTAAGACCGGACACTCGTGTAAGCAGCGCACTGGACGCAGTGTTCACATCAACACCAACGGCGTTTACACAGTCTTCTACCACGGCTTCCAGAGAGCGTGACATCTGAGTCTGGCTAACGTCATGTTGATACTGGCCAACACCGATTGCTTTAGGTTCAATCTTTACCAGTTCTGCCAGCGGATCCTGAAGACGACGGGCAATGGATACTGCACCACGAATAGTGACATCAAGATCAGGGAATTCACGTGCGGCTAATTCAGACGCAGAGTAAACCGATGCACCGGCTTCGCTAACAACAATTTTGGTCAGCCCCAGCTTTGGATACGCCCGCATCAATTCTGCAGCAAGACGATCCGTTTCACGGGACGCTGTTCCGTTACCGATACTGATCAGTTCGACCTTGTGTGTCAGACACAGAGTCGCTAATACACCCAAAGCTTCTTTCCACTTGCGCTGAGGCGCATGAGGGAAAATAGTCGCGTGCTCTACAAATTTACCCGTACCATCAACAACGGCAACCTTCACACCAGTTCTTAAACCAGGATCAAGGCCTAAAGTAGGTCGTAAACCCGCTGGAGCGGCCAGCAAAAGATCTTTCAGGTTCTTAGCAAATACTTTGATCGCCTCTTCTTCTGCACTTTCGCGAACGCGAGACATCAAATCTGTTTCCAGCTGAGTCAGCAGTTTCACTCTCCAGGTCCAACGTACGGCATCTCTCAGCCATTTATCAGCCGGACGACCTTCGCCGGAAATCTTCCAGAATTCAGCAATGATTATTTCACAAGGATGAACTTCCAGACGAGATTCAGGCTCGTTTTCCAGTTTGATACTGGCCTGAAGAACACCTTCGTTACGTCCGCGGAAAATAGCCAAAGCACGATGAGACGGTGCTGACTTGATGGGTTCGTCATGCTCGAAATAGTCGCGGAATTTAGCACCTTCTTCTTCCTTGCCTTCGATAGCACGACTGGACAGGATGCCTTCATTCCAAAGCATTTCACGCAGTTTACCCAGTAACTCGGCGTTTTCACTGAAACGCTCCATCAGGATATAGCGAGCGCCTTCCAGTGCAGCTTTTACATCAGCGACACCTTTGTCTGCATCAACGAAACCTTCAGCAACTTCTTCAGGATTGGTTTCAGGTTCATCAAACAGCTTATTTGCCAAAGGCTCCAAACCCGCTTCACGAGCAATCTGCCCTTTGGTGCGACGTTTGGGTTTATAAGGCAGATACAGATCTTCAAGACGGGTTTTGGTGTCGGCTCCCTTAATGTCTCTTTCAAGCTCAGGAGTCAATTTTTCCTGTTCCTTGATACTATTCAGGACAGTGGCTCGACGGTCTTCCAGTTCTCGTAGGTATCTCAGCCGTTCTTCAAGGTTACGAAGCTGGGTATCATCCAGCCCCTCAGTAACCTCTTTCCGGTAACGGGCGATAAAGGGTACTGTGGCACCATCGTCTAGCAAATTAACAGCACTAGTAACCTGCGCTGGACGTACACTCAGCTCTTCCGCTATGCGCTGAAAGATGATTTCCATAAAACCCACTCGATATCAGCTTGAAGTATGTAGAATTTTTGATGTCATATGACTGCATCAATAAGGACAGGTAACTATGCCGGATAATCGGCAAAAAAAAACAGTCTAATTCCTGTCCTGTAAAATTCGGGCACGAAATTATAACGGATGAAGCCGGTTGGCTGTAGCATAAACAAACAGTGTACGATCTTCAGCCACTATCAGTTCTCATAAATACACTAAAAAATGATTATCTGAATGAATACCAAAGCCATTTTTGTAGTAGTAATTGTTCTGATTCTAAAGTCAGGTTCTGCTCTTGCCTCCAGCTGGATTGCCGGCTTTGGTATGAAACGTTTGATCACAGAACAGGATTTATTGACAGCAGATCCTGTCTATCTCGCAGGCTATGGCCTTTTTGGTAACAGAGCAGCCAATAATATCCACGATGATGTGTCAGCAAGATCTCTTTATGTAAGCGATGGTTCTAGGGAAATCATGTTCATCTCTCTAGACGTCGTCGGTTTCAGTCAAGTATTTGCAAAACAGTTAAGGCAAGAGTTAACAAGAAGTATTGATATCAAAGCTGCCAATATCATTCTCTCTGCCACCCATACCCACAGCAGTATTGATGTGCAGGGTATCTGGGGCAGTATCACTGAGCAGCAAAAACATAAATTGATTAGCAGAATTGTTGAATCGGCGAGAAAAGCTCTTACTCATCAAACACCTGTTTCCATGAAACTGAGTCGCTCTAACAATGGACAAGGTGTGAACCGCCGCCATGGATCTGATGGAATTATTCAACAAATTACCTCCATTCACATTGAGACTCCTGACCATAAGCCTGTCGCTTTGCTTTTCACCTTTGGTTCTCACCCTGTTGTTCTCGATAAAAATAATCTACAGGTGACTTCAGATTGGGTTGGCTTTGCCAGAGAGAAATTAGAAGAAAAATATAAAACCAATGTCATTTTTATTAATGGTGTTCTAGGTGATGTGGTTCCACTACCAGCACATAGAGAACGTAATTTTGAAAGTGCCCGTCGCTATGGAGAAAGCGTTGCCAACAGTGTTATTAACACCAGTGCAAAAGAGATGATTACACTGACCGGCAAGCTTTCACATTGCACGGAACCATTGAAAATAGATGTTGAAAACGTAAAATTGATCGGCCTTACTAAAGGGTTAGGCCAAGGTACAATTGACTGGCAAACAACCGTCAATGCTCAAGTAACCACTCGTACCTCTGTTCTGACTCTTGGTTCGTTGGTATTAATTACGGTTCCTGGGGAACCAGTGACGCAATTGGGTAGGGAGCTGATGAAAAAAGTACGTAATCGTCCAGTTGTGGTTTTAGGCCTGACTCACGATTCGCTAGGCTACCTGATACCGGAAAATGATTTTGGTCTTGAAAATGCCACAGAGGAACCTTTTTCTCTGTCCAGCAAGTTTGCTACACAGACCTCTATATCCATTGATCGATTACTTGACCAGTGCCAAATAAATAACAATGACAACAACAAAAATTGAAAAACCCGAACGACCCGCTGATGACGATTGTTGCGGTGGAGGTTGTTCTCCCTGTGTCTGGGATTACTACCATGAGCAACTTTCACAGTGGTTGGAACAACAGAATAAACCACTGCCTAACCTGAAGAATGATGAAGATGCGCACGCTTATCGTTAGCTGATACGGACTGTTTGCAATTACCTGTTTTTCAGCCATGCTTTATCATATGGCTGATTCAGGAATATAAATGTATCGCCCTGTTCACATACTAAAAACCATCATCACTCTGTTTTTACTGGTCAGCCTCTGTTTGATCACTCTTGATGTTTCTATCGCTGAACTCACCTTAAACCCTGACTCAAACGAAACCATTCTTCTTGAAAATCTACATATAGAACGAACATCCAACAGTTCGGAACACGATACTCTTACCAAAAAACTGATCACAAAATACCCTCCCCTACCGGGACAACATATTCTCGGAATTGGCGAAGGGTTGAGTAGGAATGCATTTTATTTAGCTAAAGAGTTTCACGTTTCCGTAGTAGCAATCGGTATAGCAGAGGCTATTCGTGAGCAGCTACATGAAAGTGAAGATTCTTTTGATTTACCCGTACGTTTTCTCAATAAAAAAAGTACTGAAGTGTCATTTTCTAACGAATCCTTTGATGCCGTATTCAGCTCAGGTGAACTTATTTATCTCGAAAACAAGCAGTCATTTTTGAACAGAGCCTATAACTGGTTAAAGCCTGGAGGAAAGTTATTATTTACTACCTTCTGTTTGGATACGGAACCATTGCAAGATACCGCCAAAGTTCAATTCCAACAGAGAAACTATTTTCCCAACAGCATTAAAGAGCTTAAGACATTACTCAGAATGACCGGTTTTGAAAGCGTTACAGCGCTTAATAAAGAAACTGAAATTCTGAAGTTACTGAAATCCAGTTTGCAGCAACTCAGGCAACAAAAAAATGAATTTCTGAGTAGAAACTCTGAAGCCAACTACAAGGCATTAGTGGAAGGCTGGAAAGGCGATATTGAGAGAATCAAAAAGCAGCAACAGACATGGACTATTTTTCAGGCCGTTAAACCAGGCGCTGGCCCCCTGAGCAAAATATACGCTCAGGGAATCAACACATCAGGCACTCTCAACTAATAAAAATCAGCCAATAGCAGGTCCAGCAGCAACCAGAGCCTTACCCTCTTCGGTGTCAGTAAATTTATTGAAGTTGGTAATAAACCGGTCAGCCAGATCTCGAGCCTTTTGATCCCACTCAGATGTATCTTCATAGGTATCCTGAGGATTCAAGATACCGTCGGATACACCATTAACATGAGTTGGAACATGCAAACCAAAGTATGGAACCGTTATGGTCTCAGCTTTATCAATAGAGTCATCCAGAATGGCATCAATGATGGCACGAGTGTCTTTAATGGAAATACGTTTTCCAGTGCCGTTCCAGCCAGTATTAACCAAATAAGCGGTCGCACCATTAGCTTCCATTTTCTTAACCAGTTCCTGTGCATAACGGGTTGGATGCAGGCTCAGGAACGCAGCACCAAAACAAGCTGAGAATGTGGGAGTCGGTTCTGTAATTCCACGCTCGGTACCAGCCAATTTAGCTGTAAAACCTGACAGGAAATGATATTTGGTTTGCTCTGGAGTCAACTTGGACACCGGAGGCAACACACCGAAAGCATCAGCCGTCAGGAAGATAACTTTCTTGGCATGGCCTGCCTTGGATACAGGCTTGACGATATTTTCGATATGGTGAATCGGGTAGGAAACACGGGTATTTTCAGTTTTTGAATTATCATCAAAATCGATAACTCCACCGTCTCTTACCGTTACGTTTTCCAGCAGGGCATCACGGCGAATCGCTTCATAGATTTCCGGCTCGTTTTCCTTGCTCAACTTGATGGTCTTGGCGTAGCAGCCACCTTCAAAGTTGAAGACACCATCGTCGTCCCAACCGTGTTCATCATCACCAATCAGTGCTCGCTTTGGATCCGCAGAAAGGGTGGTCTTACCCGTTCCGGACAAACCAAAGAACACAGCTACATCACCGTCCTTACAGACATTGGCAGAACAGTGCATGGAGGCAATACCACGCAATGGCAGCAGGTAGTTCATGATAGAGAACATACCTTTCTTCATTTCACCGCCATACCAGGTACCGCCGATAATCTGAACGCGTTCAGTCAGGTTGAAGGCAACGAAATTCTCGGAATTCAGACCTTGTTCTTTCCAGTTCGGATTGGTGCACTTGGCTCCGTTCATTACCACAAAGTCAGGTTCAAATTCTGCCAGCTCTTCTTCAGTTGGTCGGATAAACATATTTTTTACAAAGTGCGCCTGCCAAGCTACTTCAGTAATAAAACGAACACAGAGTCGAGTTTCTCTGTTAGCACCACAAAATCCATCAATTACAAAAAGGCGTTTACCGGAAAGCTGATTGGTTACCAGAAATTTAAGATGAGTCCAGGTATCCTGAGTAATGGCTTTGTTATCATTCTTACCCTGGTCTGCCCACCAGAAAGTGTCACGGGTAGTGTCATCTCTAACGATGTACTTGTCTTTGGGGGAACGCCCGGTGAAGATACCGGTATCAACAGATACAGCACCCAATTCAGTCACTACACCTTTTTCATAACCTTCCAGTTCTGGCTTTGTTTCTTCCTCAAACAGCAGGTCATAGGAAGGATTGTAAACGATCTCTGCAGCATCATTGATGCCAAGGCCGGCCAGAGCCTCTGCACACAGCTCACTTTTTGCTCTAACTTCAGTCATTTACAAGCTCTCCTAAGCTTTTTACAAAATCTTTGTTCGTTCTTGTGATTTTTTGGTATTAGTTGTAGAGGCGCCTATCATAGGGGAATAGACGACCCGAATAAACGCACTTTTAGTCATTTCTTTCCGGATTCTACAAATAATTTTCACAAGCAAACAAAACATCTCATTCAGGCAACGAAGCATTCTCCTATTCGACTGACTGTTCATACAACATTCAAACCGCCTAGAAAGTATCCAAAACAGTAAAACTTGCTGGAACTGCGCTTTTTTAGCCTTTCTTTAAGGAGTAACTTAACAAGTTAACAGATTGAAAATGTTGATTTCTGACAATATTTGAAATCGAAGGCTCAGATACTGATCAGGGTCGACAGAACATCGACCCTATAAAAACTCTCTTAGAGAAAAATGATTCAGATGAAAACTCAGTGAGTGCGGGGTTTCTGTCCTGCAAAGATGTCAGCTGTATCTTTGCCAGTAAATACGTAGGTTTGATTACAGAATTGACAACCCATTGAAATCTCGCCTTGCTCAGCAATGATCGATTCAGCCTCTTTCTGACCAATATCTTGAATAATCTGGGCACTGCGTGGACGGGAGCAGTTACAATCGAACGTCACTTTTTCGCCATCAAACAGGCGAGCATTTTCATCATGGAACAGACGGGTCAGCAGTGTGTCATGATCCAGTTCCAGCATTTCCTGTTCTGTCACTGTCTCTGCGAGCATAGCAATTCTCTGCCAGGTCTCAGCACGAACTGTCTCATCTTCTTCCAGATTAACCGGCAGAGCCTGCAACAGCATACCGGCAGCACTATCCCCATCACTGGTCAGCCAAAACCCGGTTGATAGCTGCTCGGACTGTTCGAAGTAATCATTCAGTCCTGCTGCAATGGTTTCATGATGCAATGGAACAATGCCTTGGTAGCGATTACCTTTGTGAGGATCGACAGTCATCACTAGCTGTCCATTACCCAGCAGCCCCTGCAGATCTTTGGCAGCCAGCTTCTCGCCATTTTCTTCATCCCAACGAGCCAGAGCTCGGAAAGTTCCCTGATCTGTACACTCCACCATTAAAAGAGAAAGTGGACCATCGCCCTTAGCCTGCAAACTCAAAATACCTTCAAACTTCAAAGTTGAGCTCAGCAGTACAGATGCAGCCACCAGCTCTCCCAACAAAGCTTTGACGTTCACCGGGTAGTTATGGGCAGCAAGGGATGCCGTGAGACTGTCTTGCAGGGAAATAATCTCTCCCCGAATATCGGCATTATCAAAAATAAATCGTTGGGCCAGGTCTTTATTGCTCATGCACGACTCTACTTGTCCACTGCCAGGTCACTGAACCAGGCTTAGCTTAATTAAAAACAGAGCAGTATAGCGACTTGCCCGAGAGATCTCATTTATTGCTTCTACTGACCGATAAAAAGGCATTGGTTAAAAAGGGTTTTGAGTCATGTCACTTCCACCTGCAGGCCCAGGAGATTCCGGGAGAGTTTCACCACTACTACCTGACTCTCATGGAAATCATGGTAAAAAGCTGTCTCCCGATGTTCAGAGACAAATTCCTAAGTCAGTTCATGGCCCGGATCAATCGGGGCCCTCTGTCATGCAACGAAGGGTCGGCGAAGTCCAGCCTCAACCCCAGCTCAACCCTACTGTTCAACTCACAGAACAGTTCCAGCAACAGGCGGCATTGGCTGTTGTGGAAAGTACCAAAGTAGAGTTTCTGGACAGTATTCCTGATCTTAAAAAACTCCTGACAGATCCCAGTTTCAAGCTGGACAGCTTCCCTTTCGATATTCTTTACATCAATGAATCAGGTAAACCTGTTTCTGTGCTGGCTGGCTTGAATGGTCACCCTGACGCTGAAGCCATTAAAAAAAGTCTGTTAGGTAAACTAGAAAATATTCAAAAAGGTAATACAGAAGAAAGTGTGCAGGCACTGAGAGCCGGGAAAGAGGCTGCGCTTCAAAATTTTGTAAGAGTCAGGAACGAATTCTCAAAATTAAGCCTCCCCCTGCCTCGTATTAATTTACCACCCATCCAGCTCTTTATTGACGATGCTATCTTCGCAGCAAAACCAATGAAGCAGTCAGAACCACCTAAACCACAAACAAAAGGGAAGATAGAGCCTCATTTTGTTCTTACACCCAAAAAGCCAACACTGTCTATGAATGAGCCTGCATCATTACCTCCTATTTCATTTCAACCCAGACCACCGACAGCACCCATAAAAAAACTCGTTACTTCTGGAAAAGCAGCTCCAATCGAGTTAACGATTACAGAAATTCCGGCAGAAAAAGATAAAATTCATGCATCAATATTCCCTACTAATGAAGAGGTAAAGGTTGGAAAAATTCAAGGATCAGTCGCATCGGTCAATGCCGGGACAAGCGATCTATCCATAGGTGGAGCCGGGATCAACGCTGCATTCAAAAACAAAGTCAGTCGCAACGACGAATACAAAGCTCTCCATAATAAGCTTATGGAATTTGCTAAAACCAAAACAGAACCTGTTGTGGAGCTCAGTGAGGAAGCACTCGATGGAACACCACTTCAAGCCATGTATGCGTTTTTCCCAAGAATTCAAGGAAAAAAATACACAGGTGATGGAATGGGAGCTGTATTTGTAGACGTTTTCAAAGACACACCACCCAATGGATGTGAGGCAAACAAAGCAATGGTTTATGTCTACCCGCCCGAAGGAAAGGCATATAATACTAAGGAGGAATTCCTGGCAGCCGTTACCAAAACAGCCTTTGACATTCCTTCAACGGTCAATAACTACAACCATCTGGCTGTAAAAAGAGGCCACCTACCCAAGCTTGAAACCCTGAGAATGTCCGCTATCAGCAGTGGCTTATATCGTCACAAAGACTGCGATCCAGCTGAGGTAGAAGAAGCCGTTAGAAAGGGAATTCTGCTTTATCAAACGAGTGCAGCAGATCAAAACTTAATAAAAGAGATTCAGCTTCCGCCACAGCTACACAACCGCGCGGCATCATAGGCTTTAGTTATGATAGATCCTCCAAACTCTCCCGATTCTTCCTTAGTCACAGGATCTCCCAGCCCAGGTCAGCAACCTGCCAAAGATCCAACAAAACCTCCTGAACCTCTTGAACGTGATAAGACATCTGGGAAATTTTTGACTGACCGAGAAACAACCACAAGTAGTGCTACCGCGTCACTGAAAACTGAAGATACATCTCCAGAAAAATTGATAACCGATTATCGGGCAGCAACTTTGAAAAAAGAGTCTCTCGAACACCAGACTTATCTGGCCAGAGAGGCCGGAAACATAAGCCTAATGTTCCGTAACCAGACGCTACCTCTTTTATCTTCCAGAATTCTTATTATTCATATCAGTGGTAATGGCGAGATGACAAATGTCACTCCACCTGACCAAAGCATGCATGATCCAAAAAAATCAGCAGCTCTATGCAAAGCTCTGGCTACAACCTTTAGCTCGGTAGATACATACTTCACCGGGGATAAAAAAAAGCAGCTATCTTCTGACCTAAAGTCAGCCAGAGATGACTTGAACAGCATCAGGAGAAAGTTGGCAGAAAGAGGTATTTCATTACCCACCCGTACCAATCCACCTCTTGTTTCTTCAGGCTTGGACCTGGATTTCTCGAATAAACAGAAGCCCCGCATCAGGCCTGACTCTATTCCATCCAATCCTGAAAACTTGCCTAAAAAGCCTCTTACTTACTTCGCAGATCGAGACGTACACAAGAAGCCTGACACACTTCATGAATCAACCGAAACGGAAGCAACATTAACACCTCCGTCACCAAGTTATCTGTCATCTGACGTACAAAAGAAGAAAAGAACTCATAAAAAAAACAGCCCATCATCTTTTCAACAAGAAAGTAGCCTACCACTCACTTCCAGACCAAAAGACAAGCAAAAGAAACTTGGTAAGGCTTACAAAACTGGCAGAAAAAAAATCCAGACAACAACCATTAATCCATACATCAGTTCCGAGCCACTAGGCCACATTGATGATCGTATTAACAAAATAGCGCTCATAAGATTGGCAGCCAGTCCTGTAGATGTAGATGTAGATGTAGATGTAGATGTAGATGGGACAGCTAGTCCACTGTCAAAAATCCCGGGCATTAACCCAGGAATAGATACTTCCGGTAAACAAGGCATTGTCCACTCTGCCCGCAAAGCCCTGCTTTTCCCTGTATTGATGAATTGTATGAAAGCTTGGCAACACCCTGAGGCAATTCGACATTCAACCCAAACCATTCCTGCTTATCAGCTTGGGTTGGCTACAGCTACACCGGATACCAAAGGTGTACTTGAAAGGAATGGTTCTACAGAACAACAAAAAATAATTCAAAATACCCTGAAAGATTTCATCGAAATGGATTCAGATATCTCGACCACGATCGCCACTGATGTATCAGGAACCAATGATCTTTTTGAACACACCGACGACCCTTCCCCACTGACAGCTTGCCTTATCAGGGATATTGAAAGACTGGAGCGCATGAGGTTTATGCCTCAATTCGAAATTGAAAGCCTTGAATCTTTTAATATAATCAAACAACAGTTACAGCAAAAGCAGCAGTGGCACTCCAAAGAAAGAGCCGTGAAAAAACAATTCATAGACCTAAGTCTCGCTTGGTTAGATGGCCTAAAAAATCAGGGAGAGTTAGTAGTAAGCTGTAATATAAAATCGGGAGGTGTGATCGTCGCAAATGTCATTCCAAAAGTCGTAGATGACAAACCTCTAGCAATGACCAGCATCAGTACTGTTTATACATCCCAAAAAAACATTATGTTGAAAAACCCGTTACTGGCTCATTTTTACAATGCAAACACCCTACCGCGTCAGTAGAAATAATTTCGACGGGCACTGTTTTCTAGTTATTGAGTTTGAGCTCTGTTCTCAGAAGCTGATTCACTGAATCAGCACTAACACTCTGACGAAAACGTTCTACAAAATCATTTTCTATCAGTTTTCTAGCTAGGCTGGCGAAGAATTTCATATGTGAATCAGGTGTATCAGATTCTCTCACTGCCAGAATAAAGACAGTATCAACATAACTATCATCCTGAGGCAGCCATTGAATCGGCTTCGCCAGTTTCAGCACAGCAATTGAATGACTGTATACAAGATCCGATCTGCAGTGGGGTATCGCAATACCATTACCAAGATTGGTTGATGCAAATTCTTCTCTCAACCAGACAGCCTCTTCTATGGATGTGCTATCTGCAATACGGCTATCCAGATAAAGCATATCCACCAGTTGTTTGATCGCTTCCTCTCTGGAGAGACAATCGTAATCAATGCAAATAATAGACAGATCGAACAGTGGCCTGGGAGCAAGCTCACTATAAGTGTTTTTCAGAAGTTCAGATACTTCCTTGCAATCCTGAGCATCTAAAGCAGAATCAAGCAGCTTTCGACACTGCAGACTATTTAGGTGACTCACTCGTTCTTTAATTGCACTGATTTGGTTTGCCGATACGCTAATCTCATCAACACCCAATCCCACTAAAATGGGCAGCGTATTGATATCAGAGGCCATCTCACCGCATACACCAATCCACTTATTCTTGCTCTGGGCATCTTTTACTACTTTATCAAGTAATCTGAGAAACGATGGCTGGAGGTAATTATACAACTCACCTATGCGATCATTGCAGCGATCTGCCGCCAGAACGTATTGAGCAAGGTCATTACTTCCAATACTGAAAAAATCCACATACTTAGATAGCTGATCAATGATCATACAGGCGGACGGCACTTCAACCATGATACCAAGCCTGACATCCCCAAAATGAACACCTTCCGCTGTCATCTCCTGCTTGACCTCAGAAATGATTTTTCTAACCCAAAGGACTTCAGAAACGGTGGTAACCATGGGAATCATGAGGCCTAGGGATTTAGTTCGAGAAGCTTTCAAAATCGCTCTGACTTGATCCTTAAAGATATCCAGAAATTCTGAATACAATCTCACAGCCCTAAAGCCCAGAAAAGGATTCTGTTCTTCAGGCAATTCGAAGTAATCAACCGGCTTGTCAGCACCAACATCGATTGTCCTGATAATCACGGGTCTGCTGCCAGCGACCTTTACAACCGCTTCATACACCCCATATTGCTCATCCATATCCGGTGCTTGAGTTCGTTCCATAAACATCATTTCTGTTCTGAATAAACCTATCCCTTCAGCTCCTGAAGAAAATGCCTGAACAGCATCGTCTAGCCCAATAATATTGGCTCCGACTTCCAGCCTTTTCTGATCTGCGGTTTTTGCCTCCCTGTGAATAAATGGCTGATATTTCCTTTCAAGCATTTTCAGTCTCTCTGCTTCCTGCTGATAGTAGCGATCCACTTTCTCCGAAGGATCTGCGATCAAGACTCCCAATTTAGCATCAAGAATTACTCGGGTAGCCTGTTCCATCAAACTCCTTGCGCCCTCAACACCAACAATAACGGGTATACCTCTTGCTTGAGCCAACAGCACGGTATGGGAGGCCTTGCCGCCATTTTCCAGAACAAGACCTTTTAGGAATTTTTTATTGAGTGCAAGAAACTGACTCGGTGTAAGATTATCCGCCAAGCAGATACTCGGGGTTGTAAGAGCATCAGCTCTCTCGACCGAGTGGTTACAAATCAGTTGTAGTAGCTGATTACATAAATCTTGAATATCGAGAACTCTCTCCCTGAGATAACTGTTTTCTGCTGTTTCCAGCTTCTCCGAGTAATACTGCAGAGTCTTTCTGATACTTTCATGGGCGGCTTTACCTTCACTGATGTAATTCAGCAACCTGTCCTTAAACTCCTGATCGCTTGCCAGCATGAAATGAGCATTGAGAATCGATTTCTCCGTATCAAGCTCAGCTTTCGTAATATTTTTCCTGATATTAACCAGAAGCTGCTCAAGAGCACCCAGTAATCTCATCCTCTCGCCAGCGATGCCGGTATAAGCAAGATTATCTCGATTGGAATAATGACTCTGGTCACTGAGACAAAATGGGATGCCTGCCACCCACCTCCCACCAATTGAGTGGCCAAGACAGTGCTTAAGATTCAGTCTTCTAAGCGAAGGGGGCAAGCTAGGCAAGTTATCATCCAAGAGCACTTTGGTATCAAAACCTTTTAACTCTTTGAGGACAAATTTTTTCAGTTTTTTCAATGCAATTTGAGCATCGGAACCTTCGACTCTCACTTTGCAGGTGTCTCTGTAAGCGATGTCTGCAGCTATCAGAGAGAGGGCACTACTAAGACTGGCTTTGAAGCCAGTTCTTAGGTTTTCAAGCTCCATTACCGCCTCAAACTCTTTTGCCAAGGCCACCAGTGCACTGGCAGGCCTTGCATGCAATCCGTGGATCAATTCACAGGTAAAGATCAGCTCCTTACAGCTCATTCGCCCGCTTATCCTCATTCCAATAGCACAAAAAAGTTGAGTCAGCTGCCAAGCTGATCAAGCACAGCATTCGGATTTCGGATTGCTTCGGCAACCGGCACCTTGATAACACGTAGATGTCTGAACCGCTCTTCGCCGTCGACAGTAATATCAACAGCAAGAACCGCTACATCTGCTCCCTGAAGATCATCTTCGGTAATTTGGTTTTCAACACCCATAGCACCCTGGGTTTCAACTTTTATTTCATGACCCTGATTATGAGCGGCTTCTATCAGTTTTTCTGCCGCCATATAGGTATGTGCAATACCGGTTGGGCAAGCTGTTACGGCTACGATTTTCATTTATCCGAACCTCCTGGACATCTCTTATCTATACGCCTGCCTGGCACTTACATCCTGCTCCGTCCCTTGTTCTACTTTTGTGTTCTTGCCTCGAAAACACCAAGGCAGTAGAGCTAACTGATTGCAGCACTACGCATTCAGAGACAAGGCTAGTAGAAGATATTGAATGTGGAAAACATCGAACCATAAATTTTTTTGCATAGGGCCAAAAAATACAGATACGTTTCTGATTAATCTCCATCCCCCCTATCTAACGATGACAGACCTGAAAGCAGCAAAAGGATATATAAAGGCTTAAATAGTGACTCAGCTGTCAAAAATCAAAAAACCTCGTTAAATACAGAGTTTTCTGTTGTTCATGAAACTGGTCAGATGGCTTGTTTTTATGATAAAAAGGTGGGTAAGTCCAATACCTGAATCTGAATGCAATAAAAGATTAAGTAATTCGATTACTGATCAGCAATCTGATTATTTTCAAGAGATGGATCATCTCGCAAATAGCCAGAAGTTAATTTGATCAGAAACAGTTTGGTACAAAGGCGCTGATCAACAGATAGACACGGACATAGTCAGCATGCTCTCGTAAAATTGGTTACTGCTGTAATGACGATATGCTCAGGCCTTGAAGACTGGATCTTCAGATCTTTAAGCAGAGTATGATCGATCTGAGCCATCATTATTATTAAAGGTGTATGAGAATATTTGAAGCCCTGACAGAGCAGCTTTGAATAAGCAGGCAACACCTATGGACGAAAGCATGAATAATCTGAAAGTCATGGTCATTGATGACAGTAAAACCATCCGAAGAACAGCAGAGACACTGCTAAAAAAAGCTGGCTGTGACGTTGTAACAGCTATCGATGGTTTTGACGCTCTGGCCAAAATTGCTGATAACCAGCCAAATATCATATTTGTCGACATCATGATGCCGCGCCTGGACGGATACCAGACATGCGCACTGATCAAAAACAATCAGTCTTACAAAAAAACTCCTGTGATCATGCTATCAAGCAAAGATGGACTGTTTGACCGTGCAAAAGGTCGGGTAGTTGGTTCAGACCATTATCTGACAAAACCGTTCAGTAGAGACGAATTGCTCGGCGCTATCAGGAATTACTGCCCGGCTGTAGCATAATATCGGTTAACAATCTGGCTTAAACTGATACGATGGTACGCTTCAAATTTTATCGCTCTATCAGGGTAAGCAATAACAAATTACTGCAGAACAACCATAAAGTCAGGCGTCGAACGCCTGGTAATAGCAGTAAATGGGGGATTTCTTTTTTATGGCCAATGTACTTGTTGTAGATGACTCTCCAACCGAGCTTTTTCAGCTGAAGAGCATGCTGGAAAAGCATGGTCACAGCGTTCTTACCGCAGAAAACGGTGCCGACGGCGTAGCGCTTTGTCGTGCCGAACGTCCTGACTTGGTCCTGATGGATATTGTTATGCCTGGCCTGAACGGCTTTCAGGCTACAAGACAGTTATCCAAAGGTGCGGATACGTCACACATTCCAGTCATCATTGTCACCACCAAAGATCAGGAAACCGATCGAGTCTGGGGTATGCGACAAGGTGCCAGAGATTACCTTACCAAGCCAATCAAGGAAGAAGTACTGATTGAAACGCTTGGTAGTGTATTGACCACCGAATCCGTCTGAACTGATATGCAGTTTATGTGGAATCAGGCAGGTACTGTTTCGCCGTCAATTCCTGGAAGCACAATCCCATGAATACTACTGGACAACCAGCCCGGATGACTCCGTTTGAACATATTAGAAACCTGCAACAGCAGGCGCGGAGCAACCGTTTCAATCTGCCAGAAAAACAGAGTGAAGATGAGCGCTGGAATGGTGTCGGCTTTACTCTGAATGATCAGCGATTTGCTGTTCAGATTGGTGAAGTACTGGAGATACTGCCGGTTCCTGACACCACGCCACTCCCGGGAGTACAACCTTGGGCTAAAGGCGTTGCTAATGTTCGAGGACGTTTACTTCCGATCATTGACCTAGGTGAATTTCTGGGCAATAAACGAAGTATAAATAAGTCTGTAAACCGCATTATGGTTATTGAAAAAAATGAGCTGGCTGCAGGATTAATTGTAGATGAAGTTCAGGGAATGGTTCATTTCTCTGCTAGCAATTTCAGCGAAAAGCTCCCGGTAAACTTATCTGAAGTGGTGCAGCCGTTTTCTACAGGCTCTTATCATCATCAGGATACTTTGTATGCCGTATTCAGCACTGAGCTTTTGACAATGAATTCCCGCTTTCTAAAAGCGGCAAAAGACAAATTCTAAAACAGCGAGCATTCAAAGAAGTCTCCGGGGACCCAACAATGAAAGGCAACACCGCAAAAAAAGCCCAGGGAACAGGGGCAAGTCGAGGCGTATTATCCTCGATCATCCTGTTGATCGTCTCTCTCACCGTTATTGCTGGCTCTTTTATCTATATAAGTCAGCAAAACACTCTGGATCAGGCTCACCTGACCGATGCGGGTGAACTTCGCGTACTGTCTCAGCGTATTGCGACCAGTGCATCTGAAGCATCAGCCGGTAAGGAGGAGGCTTTCTCCCTACTTCGTGAAGCTCGTAACGAATTCGATAAGCGTTTTAAAACGCTTCAGAACTCCAAACTGTCAGTAATTCCTGCTTTGAGCCCCGGAGATAAAGCTGTAATTGCACAGATGGAAACTCTGGATGCATCCTGGTCGGCACTAAAAGTGGAAGCGGATAATATTCTTGCCTCCGAAGAAACAGTACTGACTCTGCACGATGTAGCAATAACCCTGGGTGAAACCATTCCGCAGTTGCAGATTGAATACGACGAAGTTGTAGAAATTCTGCTGCAGAACGAAGCGCCCAGCGATCAGATAGCTCTGGCTCAGCGTCAGCCATGGCTTGCTGAACGTATTATTCGAAGTGTATCGAAAGTACTGGAAGGTGGTGAAGATTCCATCATGGCAGCGGACAGTTTTGGTCGTGATGCCAAGCTGTTTGGCCGAGTACTAAACGGTATGCTGGAAGGCAACCTGGCCATGCGAATCAGTCAGGTAACCGACGAAGAAGCCATTGACCGTCTTGCTGAAATTCTCGACCTCTTCGGTTTTGTAGAAGGCAGTGTTGACGAAATTCTGGAAACTTCTCCAGAACTGTTTCAGGTACGTGCAGCATCGGATCAGATCTTCACCGACTCTCAGCAACTGTTGCAACAGACCTCCATTTTGGTAGATACCTTTGAATTATCTGCCGAACAGCGTCTTATAAATAACACTGTAAACATCGTCGCCGGTATCATCGCCTTGCTCTCGCTGCTGATTATCGCAGTGAGCATCGTAAGAGAAACCCGTCAGCGTTTGGCTGAAACCGCTGCCCAGAATGAAGCCAACCAGACAGCAATCTTACGTCTTCTGGACGAAATGGCCGATCTTGCGGATGGTGACCTGACCGTACAAGCAACCGTAACCGAAGACTTTACCGGTGCGATTGCTGACTCCATCAACTTCTCCATCGAGCAGCTGCGTGCACTGGTAAATACCATCAACCAGACAGCAGTAGAAGTAGATACCTCAGCCCAGGACACTCAGGCCAACGCCAGACAGCTCGCTGAAGCAGCCACCCACCAGGCAGAAGAAATCAGTTTTGCATCTCAGGCCGTTAACGAGATGACCCAGTCCATGAACCGGGTATCCGAACAAGCCTCTGAGTCTGCACAAGTAGCTGAACGTTCTGTAGAAATAGCGGAAACCGGTGGCCAGGTAGTACGTAATACTATCGACGGCATGGATACTATCAGGGAACAGATTCAGGATACTTCCAAGCGAATCAAGCGTCTTGGTGAATCATCCCAGGAAATCGGTGACATCATCGCCCTGATCAACGACATCGCCGACCAGACCAACATTCTATCTCTGAACGCTGCAATCCAGGCCTCCATGGCCGGTGAAGCTGGTCGAGGCTTCGCGGTAGTAGCGGATGAGGTACAGCGACTGGCAGAACGAGTGTCTGGTGCGACCAAGCAGATTGAAGCACTGGTATCTACCATCCAGACCGATACCAATGAAGCTGTTATTTCCATGGAGCAAACCACTACCGAGGTAGTCACCGGTGCCAAGCTGGCACAGGATGCAGGTGTTGCCCTGGAAGAGATTGAGCAAGTATCCAGTAGTTTGGCCGGATTGATCCGTCACATTTCCGAGACAGCCCAACACCAGACTCTATCTGCTGGCCAGATTACACAACGTATGACCACTATTCGGGACATTACGACCCAGACGACTTCCAACACCACTGCCACTGCCAGCTCGGTAGGTAACCTGGCTGAGATGGCTCTGGAAATGCGTCAGTCTGTTTCCGGCTTCCGTCTGCCTTCACCCAGAAATGAGAAAGGCCAGATAAACGAAGAGACAATTCCTGTCTAATAAACATTTGGCGGACATAAAAGTCCGCCATTTTCTTTTACAGGTAGTCATGGTCGTATCTCAGGACAAGGTGATGAAGGATGCATTTTACAGGCCACTGTTTACTAGCTTCTTTTCGCATGATGTATACCGCCTTCATTACAGCTACAAGATGATGGGAGCCTTTAATGGCTGAACAACAGGATTACACCGGCCTGGATTGGGTTAGGGAAGAAATAGAGAACACGCTTGCTGAAGCCCGTCAGGCCCTAGAACTCTATCAGGACGATGTCGTAAACCCTGCTCATCTGACTGCTTGTCAGGCAGCTTTTCGACAGGTTTTTGGAGCCTTGAAAATGCTGAACCAGGAGGGTGCCTCCCGACTGTGTCAGGAAATGATTCGTCTCACCGACACTCTTGTCAATGACACTGTTTCAGATCGTCAGCAGTCTCTGGAAATGCTTATGCTGGGGGTACTTCAACTGCCCGCTTATATTCAGCAAACCATCAACAGCGGTGTTGACCAGCCACTATCGATACTACCTCTGATCAATGACCTGCGAAAACTCCGTGGCATTGATCTTCTTTCTGAAGCGATATTCTTTCATCCCGATATTTCTTTTTCAGCAGAAGCCGTTGAACAACCTCAACTGGATAAGTTGGAAAAATCGGGGCTGACCAGTCTACTCAGAAAGATTCGCCAGAAATACCAGCTATGCCTTGCCGGATACCTTCGCAATCAGGATCGCGACAAGCAGATCAAAACCCTTGAGAAAATCTTTGCCAAGCTTCAGGACATTTGTTGGAGTGCTCCGCAAGCCCCTCTATGGGAAGCCGGCGTTGCTCTGACAGAAGGTCTTGAAGAGCAGTCTATTGAATATAACCTGCACACAGTCAACCTGTTGAGAGAGCTGGATCATCAGCTTCGCTTCTTCATTGAGCAGGGTGCGTCGTTCATCAATGCGACACCTGATGACAAGCTGTTCCGGGAAATTCTTTACTATCTAGCCTGCGCAGACAGCAGCAGTGGATTTATTGGTATTCTTAGCACTCGGTATCAGCTGCCTGAAACTCTGGCTCGTTTTAGGTCAGAGACTACCCCTGTACTTGCAGGGGTCGATGCAACAGGCCCTGTTGTTGATGCTATTAATTTTGAGCTTACCGGTGTCAAGGAAGCTCTTGATCTTTATTTGCTTTCAACGAATCCAGATCCTCTGATTCTCCAGAACCAATTACCTGTCATTCAACAGATTGCAGACACTCTCTCAATCCTTGGTATGGAGAGCTTTCAGGTCAGTCTGAAAGAAAAAGCGGAACTGGTCAGGTCTGTTATCAATACGGGTAAAAATGCTGAAGAACATCTTATGGATGTTGCCGGCACCATTTTGCAGCTCGAATCAGCATTAGCACGCTTTGCTATTGGTGAAAGCCAATCCGAAAGCAACGAAACACTGCTAATTCGAGAAATTTACCGAACTGTAGTCAAGGAAGCTCGCCAGCAGTTAATCCAGACTAAAGATGCCATTGTCGACTACATCGATAGTCAGCATAGCGAAGAGTATCTAACACAAATTCCGGAACTGCTTCATAAGGTTCATGGTGGCCTTGCCATGACACCACTTAGCCGAGCGGCTAGCTTGCTCGAGCGTTGTGCACGGCACATACAATTAGAGTGGGTTGAGCGTAAGAGTCTTCCGGAAAAGGAAGAACTGGAGCATCTGGCTGATGCTGTAACCAGCATTGAGTACTACCTTGAAAGGCTCGATGATAAAATACCAGGCAGTCAGGACGCCATTCTTGATGTTGCGGAAGAGAGCCTTAATGCTCTTAACCCACTGATTGAAGAAGCCCTTGTTAAAGGAGCATTGGTTAAGGAAACTCGGCTCAACGATTCTCACATCAATGATGTCGAACAAAACTTTTTGGACGGTTCTGCCCCTGTCTCTTTTGATAAAGACACAGAAGTAGCTGAGACAGACAGCACACCGGGATTCCTTTCCGGTGAAAATGTTATCGAGTTTGATTTTTCTGCAGGTACTCCCTCTATAGGGACTGCCTCTATAGGGACTGCCTCTACAGGGACGGCCTCTGAAGAAGCACCAAAAAAAGTTCAGGAATTAACACCAGAACTTAATAATGCTTTGGATTACCGGGTACTGCCCTCTACAGAAGCTACTGGATTTGAGGCTTCTGAGACTGCAGTCGAGATTCTCAACACCGAAAACCAGCAGGATGATGACAGTTTCATCGATGATGAACTTCTGGAAGTCTTTATTGAAGAGGCAGAAGAAGTTCAACAACAGCTGACTGAAAGTATATCTATATGGCTTACTAACCAAGATAACGACAAAGCCTTGTCGGATATTCGCCGTGCGTTTCATACATTGAAAGGCAGTGGACGTATGGTTGAAGCCAACGTTGTTGGTGAACTGGCTTGGTCCGTCGAAAATATGCTGAACCGGTTGATTGATGGCACCATTCAATCAACTCATGAGTTACATCTGTTGATCGATCAGGTAACCAATATGTTACCTTCCCTGGTCAACGATTTTGCCAGACAGAGCCAAGTACTGACTCCAGAAGTACTGGAGTGTATGGAAAAAGCCGACGCTCTGGCAAAAGGCGAGCAATATACGGTTCCTGGTGACGATACCGCGAGTGAACCAAAGAGTATTTCTGATGCCGAAATCGAGGTTATAGAACTCGAGTTTAACGCTGACATTATTGAAACTGCTGCAGATGCAACCATTGCGCCTATTTTTGCAAACGTGTCTGAAGAAAAAGAAGAAGAAGAGCCTAAAGCAGACTACGATGTTCAACTGCTTAATGTCTTTCTTGCCGAGTCTCACCTGCATCTGGACACCGTTCAAAGTTTCGTAGATCAGGTCAAGACTCAAGGCGCCAAACGCCAGATCAGCGATGACGTCCAGAGATCACTGCATACCTTGAAAGGTATTGCGCTGATGACAGAAATTGATCCTCTGGCAGTTCTGATTGTCGCTCTGGAAAAAAATATCAAAGACTTCAGAGCTCACCAGATTCCAGCTGATGACCGTATCATCAATATGCTGGAGAAAGGGCTAGAGCTCATTGATGATGGTCTTCAACAGCTATCAGTATCACCGAACGAACCAAAACTGGAACTCGAAGATTATCTGGGCTGGCTTGAAGCTATGCATGCCCAGCTACTTTCCGAACAACAGAGGCAAGAAGACACCACCCGGATTTATACCGGTGGCCAGAAGTCTGACCTGTTCGCAGATGCTGATCTGAAGGTTCTTCTCAATGCTGATCAATACCTGACGTCATGGCGGGAACAACTCTCCTCTGATGAGCTTATTGAGTTCGAAGCTGAGCTGAACAGTATTCGATCAAGAGCTGACGATGCTGGCCTGGATGCAATGGCCGAACTGTGCGATGTACTCATAGGCGTCGTCGGTTACCTGAATATCCATGAAGAAACTCTGCCACCGGTTCTTTCTGCACCGCTCTCAAATGGTTTTGAAGCGCTGATCGACATGATGAATCAGGTGGCGGCACAACAGACACCAGTATCACCACAGAGTATATTCAGTGAGCTGAGAAAGTCCCTAGAAGAGCTGCTGACTCCAACGATCAGTGAGTACTCTGAACCCGCACTGGCAGAGAGTCAAAAGACAGAAAATGTTGCTATAGAGCTTTCGGTTTCCCCGGAAATTGAAGAATTTGCTCTCGAATACTCTGAGATTTCTGAGACAGAAGAGATCGCTTTAGAGCTTTCTGAAGATCAGCAATGGGCGAGTGACATAGACGTCGACGCTCAGGAAACTAATATTGATGCGGTTGATGCTGAAGAGCTGATACTGGAATCCATACTGGAAGACTTTGACTCAACAACTGAAGAGCAAATCAGATTTGAGAAACGAGTCGAAACTGAAGAAATTGTTCTCGAAGAATTTGTCATTGAAAATGCATTTGTTCAATCAGCTCCAGTCGCTGAGCCTAAATGGACTGAAGAGCCTGCATACAGACTGAATGTAGAGGTTGAAGAACATGACCTTGAACTCCAGGAACTCTTCCTTGAAGAGGCAGGAGACCTTCTTGAAGACTCTAACCTAGCTCTCGAGCAATGGCTGCATGATGTTAAAAATACCCTGCCACTGGCTGAACTCCAACGTATTCTTCACACCCTCAAGGGCAGCGCAAGGATGGCAGATCAGCCGGATATCGGCGACCTTAGCCATGCCCTCGAAGACGTTTACAGTCGCATAACCAATGGTCGCCAGGCAGACAGTCCACCTCTGAAGATGATTCAGGCGGCTCACGACCATATTGATCTGATGGTTCAGACGTTGAAGAACCAGCAAACGCCACCAACGGTTACGCCGTTGATAGAGCGTTTGGAAAGCTGGGTTCTCAACAACGAAGATATTGAACAGACAAAAGCAATCGGATCAGCACCGCCTAAAGCTGAGCCTTTGCCAGATTACCTGAGCCAGACTGAAACAGTCATTATTGAAACCAGACCGGAAGCGCTGGAGACAAGCGATGTACTGGCAGCCGCTGCGTTCCAACCTACCGGGTTGAAACCACAGCAAACTCTCGAAAGATCTGCTCCCGTAATCACCAGGATTGATACACCTGTCACTCAGAATCTGGTGAAGAGCAATGAGCTGATCAGAGTACCAGCACAGTTGATCGAACAACTGATCAACCTGTCTGGTGAATCCAGCATCAACAGGGGACGAATTGAACAGCAGATTCAAGATGTCAGTCAGACTCTGGAAGAGATGGACAGTACAATTGACCGTGTGAAGGAACAGCTGCGCCGTCTCGACACCGAGACTCAAGCACAGATTATCTCAACCTACGACGGTGAAGATGCAGACAACCCGGAATTTGATCCACTGGAAATGGACCAGTATTCGGAACTGACCCAGCTTTCACGCTCTCTCGTCGAATCCGCGACTGACCTTAAAGACCTTAAGGAAGCGATCCAGGACAAAAACCGTGATGCGGAAACTCTGCTGCTGCAACAGCATAGAACTCAGCTGGATCTTCAAGAAAAGCTCATTCAGGCTCGAATGGTTTCCTTCAGTCGTCTACTACCACGACTGAGAAAAATCTCTCGTCAGCTCTCCAGTGAACTAGGTAAACCTGCTCATCTGAATGTGAGCAATGCCGAAGGTGTGATGGACCGTACCATGCTTGAGCGCATGTTGGCTCCTCTCGAGCATATGCTTCGAAATGCTATTGGTCATGGACTGGAAGAGTCTGTCGATGAGCGACTGGCGAAAGGTAAATCTGCGGAAGGTAACCTTGAGCTTTCCATTGCTCGTGATGGTTCTGATATTGTTCTGGAACTGAAAGACGATGGACGTGGCATCAACCTTGAAAAAGTTCATGCCAAAGCGATAGAAAAACGTCTAATCGATTCAAATGACCAGCTCACCAGCCAGGAAATTGCCGAATTGATTCTGGAGCCGGGCTTTACCACTGCCGATTCCATTACCCAAATATCCGGCCGCGGGGTTGGTCTGGATATTGTTAATACTGAAATCCGTCAATTAGGCGGCAGTATCCAGATTGATACCGAAAAAGATCTAGGCACAACCATCACACTGCGACTGCCGTTCACCCTGTCGGTAAACCGTGCATTGATGGTTGCTGTTGGTGAAAACCTCTACGCACTGCCCATGCAGTCCATTGATGGTATTACCACGGTAGTTCCAGAAGTACTGACCGACTGCTATCAGAACTCGAAGCCTCTGATGTATGCGAATCAGGAGCATCAGGTTATGTTCCTTGGTGAGCTACTAGGATCATCCCGCCCGCGCATTCAGGCAGACCAGTGTCCGGTAATTATCATTCAGCGTGGCGGTCAGAGTCTGGCCCTTCATGTAGATGAAGTTATTGGTGGCCGTGAAATTTTCACCAAAAGCTTGGGCCCACAGTTTAGCGGTCTGACGGGTGTTAACGGTGCCACCATTCTGGGTGATGGTCGAGTCGTTATCATCATTGACCCTGCAGCGCTGGCCAGACGTCAGAGAACAGTGTCCAGAAAGATCCGTCTGGTTGAAGAGTCGAAAGGACCTGATGTAGCACGCAGAGTTCTTGTAGTCGATGACTCAGTAACCGTTCGTAAGGTAACTACACGACTGCTCGAACGTTCAGGTTTCGAGGTTGAAAGTGCACGTGATGGCGTAGAAGCAATGACACGACTGTCCGAGCACAGCTACGACATCATGCTGTTGGATATCGAGATGCCGAAAATGGATGGCTTTGAAGTTGCCAGTGCGGTTCGTAACGATAACCGAATTGCCGCACTGCCCATTATCATGATCACCTCCCGTACCGGCGAAAAGCACAAGACTCGAGCATTCAGTCTGGGTGTTAATGAATATCTGGGTAAGCCATTCCAGGAAACGGTATTGCTGTCTTCCATCGACAAACTGATTGGCCCTAGAGAAGGAGTTATCTGATGACCAATACGGCAACAATTGATTCCCTCCTGCTTCCTATGCAGCAACGCCCTCTATTCGTACCCACAGAGTGCATTGCCGATGTAATTGACTACAGTCGCCCAACAAAAGCGGAAAGTGATGAAGACTGGTATTTGGGGAAAATAGACTGGCGCGGCCTATCTATTCCTCTGATTACTTTTGAACGTGCCAACCAGGGTAGGTTTGCCGAGTTTTCAGCAACAGCCCGAATTGCTGTTATGAACAGTACGACAGGAAATAAACAGCTGCCTTTCTACGGAATGGTAATACAGGGTGTTCCCCAAAGCATTCCTGTTACTGAAATAGACGTCAGAGAGTCTACCGACCCATCCGGCCCCGCTGAAATCACTCGGCTGATAGTAAAAGAGATAGCCGTAGCTATTCCTAACCTGCCTCGCATGGAAAAGCTACTCACCGACTGATATAGCACATGGCAACCAAGCATATTTACTGCTCTGGTTGCCTATTTAATTAAATAAGCATATTTATAGTTAGTTCTGCTCTATATATCGCCCCACAGATATTGCATCAGCGTAATACCGGCAATAGGTGCGGTCTCTGTTCTGAGTACTCTAGGGCCCAGTGTCAAAGGGTTAAATCCTTGCCTTTCAGCCATCGTTATTTCATCTGCAGTCAAGCCACCTTCTGGCCCAATCAATAAAGATACAGATTGAGGTTTTGCAAAGCCTTCCAGTTTTTTCTCAGTCCGATGATGAAGAACGAATTTCAGTTCACTTTGCTGTCTTTTTACCCAATCTTCTACTGACATGGGAGAATGAATAACAGGAACCCTGTTTAATCTGCACTGCTCGCAAGCACTGATAGCAACCTGCTCCCAATGCTTCAGTCGCTTTTCCAGACGATCAGTTTTCAGCTTCACTTCACAGCGTTCTGAAAACAGCGGTGTAATTTCTCGAACGCCCATTTCAGTGGCTTTCTGAATGGCATAATCCATCCTTTCACCACGGCTGAGTGTTTGACCAAGGTGAAGGCTGAGTGGAGATGATGTGACCGACTCGATCTCTGACTCAAGCAGTACACTGACAGCCTTCTTACCGATGTCAATAATCCTTCCCTGATAACTCTTTCCTTCACCATTGAAGAGAATCAATAGTTCTTCAGGTCTCATGCGCAGAACTCTACCAACATGGTTGGCAGCACTGTCCGTTAATTCAAGCTGTTGATTCACTGCCAAAGACTGCTGAGTGTAAATGCGAGGGTTTCTCATGGAAGATATTGTCTGCAGATCAAATAATGAGATTATACAGCTTATCTACAGACTGTAGAGAACTTAGCCGGAGGAAGTCCGGCTGAATTGGAGGTACTGATCGCTAATCAGATCAGCTTCAGGTGGCGACAGATGTTCTTTGCTGGTGCTGCCTGATTCAGTGCATAGAAGTGCAAACCTGGTACGCCCTGACTGATCAGTTGTTCACAGATTCGAGTCATAACTTCTTCACCAAACTGTTTAATGCTGACTGAATCATCACCATAGGCTTCCAGCTGCTTGCGTATCCAACGTGGAATCTCTGCACCACAAGCATCAGAGAAACGAGCTAGCCGAGTGTAATTGGTAATAGGCATGATGCCTGGAATAATAGGCAAATCCAGCCCCATAGCCTGAGTCCGCTCAACAAAATAGAAGTAACTGTCAGCGTTGAAAAAGTACTGGGTAATGGCTGAACTGGCGCCGGCTTCAGCTTTGCGTTTAAAATTCAGTAGATCCGTTTCGAAATTAGGTGACTGTGGATGAGCTTCTGGATAAGCCGCTACTTCCAGATGAAAATGATCCCCGGTTTCTTCACGAATGAATGAAACCAGTTCATTCGCATACTGAAACTCACCCATGGAACGACCCATACCGGAAGGAAGATCACCACGCAGAGCGACAATACGGTCAACGCCTTCTAACTTGTATCGCTCCAGCAACGCTTTCAACTCTTCGCGACTATCACCCACACAGGACAAATGGGGAGCAGTCTCTATACCGGTAAATTCCTTGATGCTGCGAACTGTACCCGCTGTTTTTTCACGAGTGGATCCTCCTGCACCATAGGTCACGGAGAAAAAGTGAGGGTTACATTCAGCCAGCTCTTTTGCTGTGTCATTCAGCTTTTGAGAACCCTCAGGGGTCTTGGCAGGAAAGAATTCAAAACTGATTGGGAGTACTGTATCTGTCATTGTTATATTCTGCTTTCGCCTGCTCTTGCAGGTCGTTTACTTCTACAGCTCAAGACTGCTTCTGTTTTTTTACTCGCCTGATTTTTAGTCAAGCATCAGTATTTGTAGTCATTACCCTTAAACGGGCCATGCTTTGAAACGTTTATATAGTCTGCCTGTTGGTCGGTCAGCCGGGTGATAACGCCACCAAAACCTTCCACCATATAACCGGCTACTTCTTCATCCAGTTCTTTCGGCAATACTCGCAGAGAGATCATTTCGGCTTTTTTCTCGCTCGGCAGATTGGCAAAATCTGCTTCATAAAGATGTATCTGAGCAAGAACCTGATTGGCAAATGAGCCATCCATGATTCTGGAAGGATGGCCCGTTGCATTTCCCAGGTTGACCAACCTACCTTCGGATAAAAGAATAAGATGGTCACTCCACGCTTTGCTTCGCTGGATTTTATGGACCTGAGGCTTCACCTCTTCCCACTCCCAGTTTTCTCGCATAAACGCTGTATCAATTTCGGTATCAAAATGTCCTATATTGCAAACAACACAACCATTTTTTAGTGCCTTAAGCATATCCCGGTCACAAACATGAACATTGCCCGTAGTGGTAACCAGAATATCTGTCGTTCCTAGCAATAGCTGGTTTACTGATTCTGGTGAGCCATTATTTATGCCTTTCAGATAAGGAGAAACGACTTCATAGCCGTCCATACAAGCTTGCATAGCACAGATGGGATCAATTTCTGAAACCCTGACAATCATTCCTTCCTGACGTAGAGAGGCAGCTGAACCCTTACCCACGTCACCATAGCCAATGACCAGTGCTTTTTTACCCGCTAGCAAATGATCAGTCGCTCTTTTCACTGCATCATTCAGTGAATGACGGCAGCCGTATTTATTATCGTTTTTACTTTTAGTAATGGCATCGTTCACATTGATGACAGGCACTTTGAGTGAACCTTCCTGTAAACGCTCCAGTAATCTATGGACACCTGTTGTGGTTTCTTCAGAAATACCGTGAATCTTATCAAGCAGGTGAGGATACTTTTCATGGAGCAGCAGTGTCAGATCACCACCATCATCCAGAACAAGGTTTGCCCCCCAGGGTTGTCCGTCTTCACCAACAATAGTTTTCTCTATGCACCACCAGAACTCTTCTTCTGTTTCACCTTTCCAGGCAAAAACCGGAATTCCAGCTGCGGCAACAGCCGCTGCAGCATGATCCTGAGTAGAGAAAATATTACAGGAAGACCAGCGAACATCTGCGCCCAAATCCACCAGCGTTTCAATCAACACGGCGGTTTGAATGGTCATATGAATACAGCCCAGAATCCGGGCTCCTTTCAAAGGCTGCTGATCACGATATTTGTTACGGATAGCCATGAGAGCCGGCATTTCGCCTTCAGCAATTTGAATCTCACGTCGCCCCCATTCAGCCAATGACATATCTGCCACCCGGTAATCCGAGAATGAGTCTGCTGTAAGGCTTTCTACTGCTTCGGGGCTGGTTCTCATGGACATTTCCCGTTATTCGTATTTACCTAAGATTGAAAGCAGTTTAACATCGGCCCAAACCTATATCAAATAATTTTGATATAGGTTGCTCATGTCTCAGTCAAACTTGAACGCTTCATCAGGACATTCCCAAAGCCCTTGCCATTCGCTCTCTTTGATCCGAACATTATTCGTACCATCAGCAGTGACATTCACCTCCCGAAGATAAATACCCGGAGGCACACCCATAGGCGTTATCAAAAAATCCTGCTGCCTGATATTGAAGGTTGTTTTCAGCAAGTTGCCATCCTTACTGTCGGTTCTTGATATTTGAGCCGGATTGAGCATAAAGGCAAAGCTCCTAGGATCACTGGTTCTTGCCGATTTTCTTGGTTTGATCAGTGTGCATTTCCTCATATTGAGAGAACCTTCGACCTGCTTCCCTGAATCAAACGATTGCTCAATTTTTTTAAAAACAGTTGTTTCTTTACTGTGACTCACTGCAGCCAGAAAAGTGATAAATGCAGTAGCAAGAGAAAACCGAACTGATTTCCAGAAGTTTAATTGGCTCAACATAGTGTGCTCTCTTCGTTGGGGATGAAGAAAGCCTTCCCTGGCCTGTGCATAGCTATCCGTCAATCAGCTGTGAACTGGTTGTTTTCGATCTGATAGTGGTAATGAATCTGCTTCATTGAACGTTCAAGCTGCTTTAACGGTAGATTCAAGTCATCGGAAAGCTGTTCAAGATTGTTGCAGCCCAATCTCAACCGTTCATTGGCAATGCTCAGAAGAATATGCGGCTCAAGACGCTCAGGATGATTTATTTCCATACACCTTTACCTCTAAAAAATCAGGCCATCGGAACGCCTTCAGAATAGATGAAAGAGCAAAATATTGTGATGGTTGTTGAAGATCTTCTGCAAAAAAAATGCTCCCTGAATATCTCAAAGAGCATTTGATATTTCACACATGGCTGTCTGGATTTTAGACCACTCTCATTGCGTTGTTAACATCGGAGTCTTACCAAGTCGACTCTCCAAATGGGTTGCATTGTGATCGGGCCTTCCACAGGCAAGCTTGTACGATCCTTTAACAATCCCTGTTCCAACCTTGAACCCACCCTTAACAAGTAAACAGGTACCTTGTGCTAATAAATGAGCCGTCTTGCCACCGACTGCACCACCTATTGAAGCACCAGTCTCAACAGTCCATCTAGAAAGATCTGTGTTAAGGCACCAATCAACCATTGTTGCTGGTATAGCGGCAGGAAGAGATGTAACCGTTCCGGCTGCAGCGCCAAGAATATAACCACCTGTATAGGCAAGAGTCTTTCCTACACTTGCTGTTGCATCAACTCCAGTAAAAAAAATACTTCCTGCTACCTTGCCAAGTAGGTTGCCTGCTCTTTTGCATAGACCAGCAGATTCCTTTTTAAGTACAGGTTCTTTTGTCTGTACAGAAGCTGAAACTTTAGTCAGTTGAACAATAGCTGCTTTTTTTTCCTGCAATGGAGCTGTAACTTTTGGAGGCTGATGAGATGCTTTTTTGGGTATTTCACCACTTTCTGAAGATTTCATTTTAAAGCAAGTGAACCTACCAAAAACGACTTTGACTTTTTCCAGAATTTGCGAGGCTAACCTTGAGAACTCATTGTAAATAGACGTTGCACCTATAGTAATCATCTCTCCCCTCCCCTATGTGTATTCCATTTATTGGTCACAGGCAGTTTGCATGGAGGAAGAAGAGAAAACACTGTCAAAACGGTCAGGGTAACTAACAATAAAAAAGGCCACCCGAAGGCAGCCTTTCAGAGACATTGATTCAGTTTGAATCAGATGCCTGCAGCAGCACGCAATGCGTCTGCCTTGTCAGTACGCTCCCAAGTAAAGTCTGGTTCTTCACGACCAAAGTGACCATAAGCGGCCGTTGCCTGGTAAATAGGACGTTTCAGGTCCAGCATATCAATCAGGCCCTTTGGACGCAGATCAAAATATTCGCGAACCAGATCAACAATCTTGCTGTCGGAAATCTTGCCTGTGCCAAAAGTGTCTATAGAGATAGAAGTAGGCTCAGCAACGCCAATAGCGTAGGACACCTGAATCTCACACTTATCGGCTAGACCCGCTGCCACTATGTTCTTGGCAACATAACGACCAGCGTAAGCAGCAGAACGGTCAACCTTAGATGGGTCCTTACCGGAGAATGCACCACCACCGTGACGAGCCATACCGCCGTACGTATCAACGATGATCTTACGACCTGTCAAACCACAGTCGCCCACTGGTCCACCGATCACAAAAATACCGGTTGGGTTGATGTGGTACTTGGTGTCTTCATGGAGCCATTCAGCTGGCAGAACCGGCTTGATGACATGCTCTAAAATATCTTTCTTCAGCTGTTCCTGAGTCACATCAGGGTTATGCTGAGTAGATAGAACCACCGCATCAACGCTGGTAACTTTACCTTCGCTGTTATAACGCATAGTCACCTGACTCTTAGCATCCGGGCGCAGGTAAGGCAAAGTACCATTCTTACGTACTTCGGCCTGACGTTTTACTAACTCATGGGCATAGTAAATTGGCGCAGGCATCAAAACCGGAGTTTCATTAGTGGCGTAACCAAACATAAGACCCTGGTCACCCGCACCCTGTTCGCGCTCACCCGTTTCGTCTACACCCACAGCAATGTCCGGAGACTGTTTACCAATAGCGTTCAGAACAGCAACACACTCACCATCAAAGCCCAGATCGCCATGGTTGTAGCCAATGTTAATAACAACATTGCGTACCAAGTCTTCAATATCCACATATGTGTCGGTGCGAACCTCACCGGCAACCACTACCATGCCGGTTTTAACCATAGTCTCAACCGCAACTCGGGCATCTGGATCATCTTTCAGGATGGCATCCAGAATGGCGTCAGAAATCTGATCGGCAATCTTGTCCGGATGACCTTCGGATACTGACTCAGAGGTAAACAGTGAATAATCTGCCATTGTCGTTTCCGCCTCTTATCCTATATATCTATTTATCTATTTATCGGGCCACGGACTTGTAAAAACGCCTGACCTGAATCTGAAAACCATTACGAAGCCCAAGAAACTGGGACTCACCTATTTCAAGACCGGCTTCCTGTGCCCAGCCATCCAGCTCTTCGACACTAAAACCCAGCCATAAATCGCCGCAGGACTCTTTGACCCATTCCTGATCATGACTACTGAGTTCACTGACCAGCAGACTGCCTCCCGGTTTCAACAACCTGGACACCCATGAAAATATGCCGAATGGGCTGGCTACATGATGCAACACCATATTAGCCACGATGCAGTCAAACTGTTCGTTCAGTTCATTGAGCGTATCTATTTCGCCATGAACGAACTGAACGTTGTGCAGATTGTTTTCCTTTACTCTCTGCTCGCTGATAACCAGCATTTCGCTGGAGTTATCAACAGCATAAACTCGATCAAAACGGGAACTGAGGGTATCGAGGAACTCTCCTTCACCCGGCCCCAACTCCATAGCCAGCGTTTGTGCAGGCAGTTCTGTCTTTTCCAGAACATCTGCCACACAGCGGGCATAAAGATCATGGTCTGCAATCAGTTCCTGATGTTGCCGAAACTGATTAATATTCCTGGCGAAAAAAGCCATGGACTGTTCTGCTCTATGACTTCTTATGGATTCAACCCGAGCATTGAGTTCATCGGTCAAAACCAGTTCATCGACAGCCGCAAACAACGATCGTAACAGGTTACTGTTAATCCCTTCTGTTGCCGGCAGAGAGCGCCGATAAAAAATCGTATTGCCTTCCTTGCGAGTACTGACCAGCCCAGCTTGGGCCAGAACTTTCAAATGGTGACTCATGGCTGGCTGTCGCATATCAAAGATGCTGCTGAGCTCCAATACGCCAAAAGAGTCTGTGCTGAGTACACGAAGAACTTTCAGCCTCAGTACATCACCATACGCTTTTCCCAAAACGGCCAGCTGTTCCACTGATCCTGAATCTGACACAAAAGGCTCCTTTGACTGGCAGTCTGGCTATAACTTATCAGGATAAAAGATGCTCAAGACACTCTGTTTCCCGAAAGCAAGTATCGCCTTTTACCACTCCATTTGTCTGGCGGCGAAGTCTATCAAGGGATCAAAGGTATATCAAAACTTTTTGATATAGGTAGTTTTACGATTCATTAAATGCAGGGCAATAGGGGGAAGTAAAGATCAGACAGCGGAATATGCCATTTCTCGTTTAGAAAAACGATCCGGTCGTCACTGGCTCAGAAAAATTACTCATCGGTATCTTCTTTGCACCACATATCCAGCCAGTTGTTTTTACTGTCTATTAATAGACAAAAATGCACTATTCCCGAAGAGGTGTTCGAGGATCAATAGCATCTTCAAGTCGAACAGAGCTTTCCGAACCATCAAGCTGCCTAGAGTCTCTTTCTGCTAAGAAAAAGCCTCCGTTGAGACCCTTGTCAATAGAGCAGGGAAATCCGGAAGCGCTTTGTTTCAACAAAGTAGATTGTGTTGTTGGAATCTTGGCCCTCGCCACACTCCAGCTTACGGGCCTGTTTATGGTATCTATTACTATATGAATAAAAGTGGTTCACAGATTGAACAAATATCGTGCGAGTTAAGCTGCGTTCATTTGCCAGTCGTAGGAAATATAACTTTCCTTCATGCCTGTATTCTGCAACAACCCCTGAACCAATTTTCGGTCGGGATGATGATTAATAATAAAATGTCGTATACCAGAATCGCCAAAATCTTTTGCATACCACTTAAAAATCATTGGCAACTGCAGCTTTCCTGCTTTTATCTCCACAAACTTCTTGAGGTATCCCTGTGTCGCTTTACCAATACATTCTTCAGCCGTTGCTGAATTGAAGGTTTTCAACGGAGGAGAAGAAAAACAGGCTGAGTAAAGGCCTGTGTGCAGCCTTGGATCCAGCTTTGACAACACTAATTCTCGCCTGGGATCAGAATTTGCGAACGCTTTAGTGATTGATCCCGGTAATCTGGCATTGCGTCTGAGAATACCGTGCTCGATCTCATCAAGGCTTAGCGTATAGCCACCAATGTCATAAGAGTGCTCACGATAAAATCCGCCACTCTCTTTCAGGCTGCCTTCCACACCAGAGAAGCAAGCTGCATGAATCAGTAACAGGTTGTATGTATTCATCCAGAAGGCCAACCGTTTTGCATCGGTAGTCAACTTCAGAACCGGATCGAAATTCTTTAGCTGCCTGGCAAACAACACAGCCCGATAGTAATCTTCAGAGTTACGGCACTGCTCATAATCAAACAGATGTCGTTCAGAATTATAGTAGCAATCAATAATTGCCTGCAGATGCTTACTGATTTCTTCTGACATACAACATTCATCATTTTTTCTTATCGATGCTGCGCCTTCGTTCAGAACCATGAATACTCTCTTTTTCTAGTCGGCTATTTTTCTAGTGGGCTATTTTTCTTGTGAATAGTATCTGAATACGCTTAAAAGTTGACCATGGTTTCATAAATAGCGGTTTCGTCTATAAAAATAGCTGATCTTTCACACATTGTTTTAAAAAATTGAATTTCATTGAAATATTACAAATATAAACAGAGAACGGGATCGAAAGGCTCCGAACACACCAAATAAGTTCAGAAATTAACAGATCTCCTGTGCGGAACTTACGTTCAAATCAGACATTTGCCGTAGGCAAACACCCACAAGGCCTTTAACACGGCTATATATAGCTGTGATATGTGGATATTCCGATTTCAGTTTTTACCAATTCCGATTAGAATACTCGCACTTTTTCCGACACGATCATCAGGAGCCCTGAGTTCTATGTCCTCTCGTCGTGAGTTAGCCAACGCTATCCGTGCCCTTAGCATGGACGCAGTACAAAAAGCTAAATCCGGTCATCCAGGTGCCCCTATGGGCATGGCGGATATTGCTGAAGTACTGTGGCGCGGCCACCTGAACCACAACCCAAGCAACCCTGAATGGGCTGACCGTGACCGCTTCGTGCTGTCCAACGGACACGGCTCTATGCTGTTGTACTCTCTGTTGCATCTGAGTGGTTACGATCTGTCTATCGACGATCTGAAGAACTTCCGTCAGCTGCACTCCAAGACCGCTGGTCACCCTGAATACGGCTATGCGCCTGGCATCGAAACTACTACTGGTCCTCTGGGTCAGGGTATTGCCAACGCTGTCGGCTTTGCTACTGCTGAAAAAGCACTGGCTGGCCAATTCAACCGTGAAGGCCATGAAATCGTTGACCACAACACTTACGCGTTCCTGGGTGACGGTTGCATGATGGAAGGTATTTCCCATGAAGCTTGCTCCCTGGCCGGTACTCTCGGTTTGGGCAAACTGATTGCCTTCTACGACGACAACGGCATCTCCATCGACGGTGAAGTTGAAGGCTGGTTCACTGACGATACAGTGAAACGCTTTGAAGCTTACAACTGGCACGTAGTTCCAGCTGTTGATGGCCACGATCCTCAAGCGTTAGAAGCTGCTATCGTTGCTGCCAAGGCTGAAACCGACAGACCAACCCTGATCTGCTGCAAGACCGTCATCGGCTTTGGCTCTCCTAACAAGGAAGGCAAAGAAGATTGTCACGGCGCACCTTTGGGTGATGAAGAGATCAAGCTGACCCGCGAACGTTTGGGTTGGACTCACGGTCCTTTCGAAATTCCTGCTGACATTTACAGCCAGTGGAATGCCAAAGAAGCCGGCGCTGCCAAAGAAGCTGCATGGAACGAAAAGTTCGAAGCTTACAAGGCTGCTTACCCTGAATTGGCGACTGAATTTGTACGTCGCAAGAGCGGTAAACTGCCAGCTGAGTTTGAAGCTAAGTCTCAGGCTTACATCAAGTCTCTGCAGGAAGAAGGCGTTACTATCGCTTCCCGTAAAGCATCCCAGAATGCTCTGGAAGCTTTCGGTCCTATGTTGCCAGAACTGATGGGCGGCTCTGCTGACCTAGCGGGTTCCAACCTGACTATCTGGAGCGGTTCCGAAGGTGTCAGCAAGGAAAACCCTGCTGGTAACTACATGTTCTACGGTGTGCGTGAGTTCGGCATGAGCGCCATGATGAACGGTATCGCTCTGCACGGTGGCTTCATACCTTACGGTGCCACCTTCATGGTTTTCATGGAATATGCGTGCAATGCCGTACGTATGGCCGCGATCATGAAGAAGCGTAGCATCTTCGTTTACACACACGACTCCATCGGTCTGGGTGAAGACGGTCCTACTCACCAGCCTGTTGAGCAAATGGCAAGCCTGCGTATGACTCCTGGAGTAAACGCGTGGCGTCCATGTGACACGGTTGAATCTGCTGTAGCCTGGAAGCACGCTATCCAACGTGAAGACGGTCCTTCAGCTCTGGTATTTTCTCGTCAGAACCTGAAGCACATGGATCGCTCTGAACAGCAAGTTGCTGACATCGCTCGCGGTGGTTACATCCTGAAGGACAGCAAAGGTACGCCTGATGTTATTCTGATGGCGACCGGTTCTGAAGTTGAGCTGGTTATCAACTCTGCTGCCGAGCTGGAAAGCAAAGGCCACAACGTTCGCGTTGTTTCCATGCCTTCTACTGACGTCTTTGACGCTCAGGATGCTGCTTACAAACAGTCCGTATTGCCTCTGGAAGTGTCAGCCCGTATTGCTGTTGAGGCTCTTGCGGCTGACTTCTGGTACAAGTACGTGGGTCTGGATGGACGCGTTATCGGTATGACCACCTTCGGTGAGTCTGCACCAGCAAAAGATCTGTTCCCATACTTCGGCTTTACCGTAGAAAACATCGTTGCTGCGGCTGAAGAAGTGATCGACTGATAAAAATCGTTTTATCGGTATAAAAGAGAAAAGCCCGGTTTTATGACTGGGCTTTTCTTTAAAGCGTCACTGTTATTTCTGATCGAGTGCTAAATCCATGCACTTAAATTCATGTTTTTACGTTCAATTTTTTGCGTGTTCCTTTTGCCTACTTCATGCTTATCTTTATCAATATTACGCTCATAAGCACCTCGGTCATCAGTGTAAAAGTGCTTGATCCCAAAGGGCTCCAAAAGAGCTTTAAGCTGCTTAAAAATAATATCTTTTCTTCGGCCAAACACATAGGCCAAGATCGTATTGGTCGCATGATCTACAGCATACCAAATCCATCTCTGGTTAGATTTATTGCCTACAAAGAACCACTGTTCATCGAGCTCAGCTACGTTACAGGTCAGTTCCATGTGAACTGAACACTCATTGCTCAGCTCCAGAGTTTTAATATTAGGATCGACCTGAATAAGCACCGACTCTTTGTTTTTTATAGTACTCAATACAGTTGTTTTGCTGATCTTGAGAACTCGGATTGTATCCCGGATTCCACTGCCATTGATGGCCATTTCTACAACTTGCTGCTTTACACCCGGTTGATAGGCTTTGTACCGGTATTATACGGAAATTGCAGGTTTGACCTGCTACCCTATTTCTTTACCAACTTATAAACGGATTCGATCATAGCAGTCAGGCCGGCTGACTTCATTTTTGGCGATATTTTTGTATCTTTTTTAGTTAATAACTCAACATCAAACAGGTCAGAATAGAGACTACGCACCTCCTGCTCACTAACAGAGAATGGAGGGCCAGATATCTGAGATTCGTCATACTCAACGGTAATCAACAAACCCTGCTTTATGGCTGGCGCTGCATTTAGAAGCTGCACCACATATTGCTTTCTCATCGACTCTGGGAGCGCGATTAGTGCTGCACGGTCATAAAAAACAGATGCATTGATACTGCCTTCAGGAATGGCAAAGAAATCACCTTGAATAAGCCCCAGCCCTGAATAGCTCCAATGACAAAGTTCATCTTGCTGCTCTACGTCCGGCTCAACTCCTTGCTCTTCAAAAAAGGCTTTAACAGCCATTTCAATCAGCTCGGAACCCGTTACTTGATGACCCTGCTGTCTCAACCAGATTAGATCGAGAGTTTTACCGCAGAGTGGTACAAAAACGGAACAACTTTTCTCTACCCCAAGTTCAGCCCAGTATTTCAAAAGTTGTTCGTTGTACTCAGGAAGATGAAAACCGATTCGCCCTTCCTGCCAACGACTTTGCCATTCGTTCATTCTTTATCCACCCGAAATTTTTCTTTCGTTCATTGTCTGCCAGCGCAGGATTGGCCACAAGAACTCCCTCGACAATGTTATTTTTAATTCGACTATCAACAATATTTTTTAGATCCGATAACTATTAGACTACTGATCTTCCTCTGTTAAACGACAGCATTCTTTTTATCTATAAACCACGGCGGCTGTGCCGTACCCCGTACCTTTCACGGATTTACAGCAGAAGGAACAACAACGCATCAGTCGATAATAATTTTTCAGGCAGTTCGAATGACAATAAATATTAATCAAAAGAGCGACAGGCTTCTCTTTATTCTGACGCTGGGGGCGTTAACGGCTCTGGGTCCCTTGGCAATTGATCTGTATCTTCCAGCCATTCCAACCATCGCCAGAGATATGAATGAACCTCTGAGCACTATTCAGTTCACACTGAGCGCCTACACCATTGGCTTTGCTCTGGGGCAGTTAATCTATGGCCCAATGTCTGATCGTTTCGGTCGCCGTAAAATTCTTTTTCCGGGCCTGATTGCTTATATCATTACCAATGCTCTGGCGGCTTTCTGTGAGACTGGCCTTCAGCTGATTATTGTTCGAATTCTTCAGGCCATGGCTGGTGCCGCTGTGATGGTGACCATTCCAGCTATGGTTCGCGATCTGTTCCCTCGAAAGGAAAGTGCCAAGGTGATGTCATCCGTTCTGATGGTAATGACCGTTGCTCCACTGGTCGCACCACTTCTGGGTGGACAGATTCTGAAATTCGCAGGCTGGGAAAGTTTGTTCCTGTTTCTGGCTATTTTGGCCGGTTTTGCTTTCATTCTCGCGAGCATCAGAATTCCTGAAACACTGTCAGATGATAAAAAACTCATTGTTCCGATAAGCCAGATTGGTAAAACCTATCTGACTATTTTGAAAAATCGGGAAGCTGTTGGCTTGATTCTGTGTCACGGTTTTTTCTTTGGCGGAATGTTTGCTTTTATTGCCGGTTCACCGTTTATTTATATTGAACTTTTCGGTGTTAAGCCGGAAAACTACGGCCTGCTTTTTGGTGTCAATATTCTTGGAATAATGGTCACTAACATGGTCAATATCAGAATCATTAATCAGTTCGAACTCTTTACCCTCGTCAAGGCTGGCTGTTGTGTCGCGGCAGTGAGCGCTCTGATATTACTGACGGTATCTGAACTGGAGATTGGTGGACTGACCGGATTGATAATCCCCATTGTTTGCTATGTTGCCTGCATCAGCTTTACCGGCCCGAACTCCAATGCTTTGGCTCTTTCACACTTTCCAAAATCTGCAGGTACCGCTAACGCTGTAGCGGGCGCTTTACGTTTTGGTATTGGAGGCTTAGCGACTGCAGTGGTTGGCTTTTTCCATGATGGCTCAACATTGCCTATGGTGATGGTGATGACCACTTGCGGTGTGCTTTCAGTATGCAGCCTCACTCTGATCAAAAATAAGGGCATTCCTCTGGATGACCCTGAACAAGAAATGGATATCAGTAACGAGCAGCCAGCTTCCGCCTGAATCTCTTTCCAATAGCACTTTCCGGCATTCGCCCTGTAGTCCAACAGGGTGAATTTTACTCAAATCTTTCCGTGTTAACCTGAATCCGAAAACCCTAGGCAAAGCAGTAGAGGAAGTATTGCCGACAAAATAATAACAATAACGGAATGCTCACCATGTCCTCAGCGTCTTTCAGTGCTCACCTTCGTAAAGAGCATATGATTAAGCCCGCCATCATCAACGCCATTATTAATGGTGGCATTGCTTACGCAGTTTTTTCCAGTAAAGAAGTCATTGGTCTTTTTGCTCTGCATGGAATGGTACTGGATACTCTACTCACGGTGTTCCTACTCACTCAGATCAGCACCTGGATTTTGTTTGCCCAAATCCGTTCCAAGGTTATGAAGGGTAAGCTTGACGTACTGCCTGATCCTATTCGCAGAGGTCAGGGTTTCTTTGCCGGTATTGGTCAGATCATCCCTGCTTCCAACGGATTTGTTTATTCAATAGCTCTGGGGGCAGTGGCTACATTGATCGTTGCACCTATGGTATTCGCCGGTTTTTACCTGATCTGCGGAGAAACACTCATCCCTATGCAAGCCATCATAGGCAAGGCGATTTACACACCAATACTGGCCGCTATTATCAGTCCAATCACCGCTATCCGTGCTCAAATTGCTACAGAAGACAGGATGAATGAAGCTTTAATTCCTAACTAACTGTTTTTCAAAAGCAAAAAAACCGCAACATATAGCTGCGGTTTTTTTTAGTCTAACTGAAGGAATTATCCTGCAGTAGAACCACCATCAACAGCAAACATAGCACCGTTAACAAAGCTCGCGTCATCAGAAGCCAGAAAGCAAATACTCTTAGCAATGTCAGCCGCATCAGCCATCTCTTCCTGAAGGCTATTACGCTCAATCAAGCTGAAATCCATATCTTCGGTGATATTAGAAAATGCCGCCAGGAAGGCCGTTTTGGTACCACCCGGGCAAACAGCGTTAACACGCAACCCACGCTTACCAAACTCTAGAGCCATAGTCTGAGTCAGACCACGCAGAGCGTGCTTGGAAGCCACGTAGGAAGTCATATAAGCCTGCCCTTTCAGACCAGCAGTAGAACAAACATTAACGATATTGCCTTTGCTTTCCAGCAGGTGCGGCAGAGCTGCCTGACTCAGGAAAAAAGGACCATCGACGTTTACTGCAAAAGCAAGTTTCCAGGCTTGTTCAGTTTCATTTTCAAAACGGGCGATGCCACCCAGGCCAGCAACGTTCAACAGAACATCCAGACCACCCATGGTTTCAGCAGCGTTAGCGATACTGGATACGCAATCGTCTTTCACGCTCACATTCAGTGTCGCAGCAGTAGCCTTACCGCCAGCGTCTTTGATCGCATCAACGGTGTTCTGAACGCCTTCGCTGTTCAGGTCAACACAGTACAGTTCAGCGCCTTCAGCAGCCAATTGGATAGCAGTAGCCTGACCCATACCGGAAGCAGCACCAGTGATATAAATGCGTTTGCCTTCAAAACGTGAAGTCATGATTGGTTCCTTTTCTTATTGTTTTTATGATTACCCGTGGGGTACATCACAAAGTACGGGTTAAGGTCGTCTGACTCCTATCAAAAATAATTAAGTCATACGCTTGATCCTTGTTGCCGTAAGCTACACGACTGACCCAAAAAAGAAAATACCTTCAAATGGAACAAGTCCTCATCAATTCACAGGTTTTACAGAAAAAGCACAGCTAACCTGCTCAATTGTGGTAATCCTGCTTATAATGTCGCCAAAGCAGTAATCAGATATTGGAATAACAAGAATGGCGTTCAGACTGGCAATTAATGGCTATGGCCGTATCGGGCAATGTGTACTCCGCGCGCTCTATGAAAACGGCTATCGTTCAGAATTGGAAATTGTTGCCATTAATGAGCTATCAGACTTGGACACTTTGGCCTACCTCACCCGTTACGATACAACCCATGGGCGTTTCCCCGCCAAAGTAGATCATGAGGGTGAACATCTGATTGTGTCTGGTGATCGTATCAAGGTATTCCACGAGAAAGACCCACGCAATGTCGACTGGAAATCCATGAACATCGACCTGTTGCTAGAATGTTCAGGATCGTTCAAGGAAAGAGATATTGCAGAGTTGCACCTCGAGAGTGGCGCAAGAAAACTGTTATTTTCTCAACCGGCGCAGTCCGATGTAGATGCCACTATTGTTTACGGAATCAATGAAGAAACCCTGAATTCAGATGACCGGATCATCTCCAGCGCATCCTGTACCACCAACTGTATTGTTCCGGTTATAAAAGCACTGAATGATACTCTGGGCATTGAGTATGGAAGCATCACAACCATTCACTCAGCCATGAACGATCAACCTGTTATTGATGCTTATCACAAGAGTGACCTCAGGCTGACCCGAAGTGCCCTCCACTCTATTATTCCTGTAGACACCGGCCTTTCAAAAGGTATTGATCGTTTGTTGCCTGAGCTGGAAGGAAAATTCAAAGCTAACTCGGTTCGTGTGCCGACCATTAATGTTTCCTGCATTGACTTATGCGTCCATATAAAACAGGAAACAACGGAAGAAGAAGTAAACCGGATTCTTGAACAAGCGACTCATGGGCGATTAGAAGGCATCTTTGGTTTTTCCAATGAGCCCCATGCTTCCGTCGACTTTAACCACGATGCAAGATCCTGCATCGTGGATGGAACACAAACCAAGGTGACATCCGGCAAACTCATCAAACTGCTTTGCTGGTTTGATAATGAGTGGGGATTCTCCAACCGGATGCTGGATGTGGCCAGTTACTGGCTAAAGCACTGACAACAAAAAAACGCACGTTTATTCTCACGTAAAAACAATATAAATGTGCGTTTCCGTTAACCCCTGATATTTGCATTGACCCACGTCACTTCCGGCTTTCAAGCCATACCCGCTGTAATTTTTTTATGCTATTGTCCAACTCGATTTCTCATTCCAGCACTTTCGCTAACCGGTGCTTTTGTACTATTTTCAAGGCCTAAAGCGATAGCTGCTCCCCTTCTGTGAAACTCGTTGCATAGGAAGAAATTCTCATGAACGTCCAGAAAATGATTGACCTGGATCTGGCTGGCAAACGTGTCCTCATTCGTGAAGACCTGAACGTACCAGTAAAAGATGGCAAGGTTATCAGCGACGCCCGTATTCTTGCCTCACTACCTACCATCAAACTGGCTCTCGAAGCCGGCGCCAGGCTTATGGCTACTTCCCACCTCGGTCGTCCTACTGAAGGTGAGTATGACGAACAGTTTTCCCTGAAACCTGTTGCCGATTACATGGGTAACCTGCTGGGCAAAGAAGTTCGTCTGATCAAGAACTGGGTTGATGGTGGCTTCGACGTTGCTGAAGGCGAGCTGGTCATTCTGGAAAACGTTCGCTTCAACAAGGGCGAAAAGAAAGACGACGAAGCTCTGTCAAAGAAGATGGCCGCTCTGTGCGATGTTTACGTGATGGACGCTTTCGGTACAGCTCACCGTGCTCAAGCCTCGACTCACGGTGTTGGTAAATTTGCTGATACTGCTTGTGCCGGCCCTCTGTTAGCAGGTGAACTGGATGCATTAGGTAAAGCTCTGAGCAAACCTCAGCGTCCGATGTGCGCCATCGTTGGTGGTTCCAAAGTATCTACCAAACTGACCGTGCTGGAATCCTTGTCTGACATCTGCGATCAACTGATCGTTGGTGGAGGTATTGCCAACACATTCTTGGCTGCAGCCGGCCACAATGTTGGCAAATCCTTGTACGAAAAGGACCTGATTCCTAACGCCAAAGCGTTGATGGAAAAAGTCAACATTCCTATGCCTATCGATGTAGTGTGCGGCAAGAAATTTGACGAAAATGAACCTGCAACCGTTAAGCTCGTCACTGAAGTTGAAGACGACGACATGATCTTCGACATTGGTCCTGAAACCCAGAAACTGTTCAACGACGCTCTACTATCAGCCAAAACTATTCTGTGGAATGGCCCGGTTGGCGTCTTTGAATTCGACCAGTTCGGTGAAGGTACTCGTTCCATGTCCATGGCGATTGCTGAATCTCCCGCTTTCTCCATCGCTGGCGGCGGCGATACTCTGGCTGCTATCGACAAATACGGTATCAAGCAGCAAGTTTCTTACATCTCTACGGGCGGCGGTGCCTTCCTGGAGTTTGTTGAAGGTAAAAAATTGCCTGCAGTAACGATGCTGGAAGAAGCTTCCAAGTAAGCTTTGATCTGTTCAAAAGTGACCAGCCTGTTTATGCTGGTCACTCCTCCCTTTCCAAGAGTTTCCATTCACTTACGTCAGGGTTCGACGTATCATTCCTTTTCTACTCTTCTAATTTATATAAAAATTAATATATAAATCACTAAGTTAGTAAGTAAAACAACTATTCAAGTCTGTTTGTGTAACATCACTTATCCCATCTATAATGGGACGTTTGAATAGTTGAACTTGGCAGAGGCTCGCTCAACATGGCTGTAATTCAGTCTAACTCAGGGCATCTGGAGCAAAATCAGGGAGAGTATATGCAAGAAGGAATGAGCTTGCAGGAAGGCTGGTATCTGCTCAAGACCAAGTCAAAGCAGGAAGCGATCGCATTTGATAATCTCAAAATCCAGGGGTTTGATTCCTACAACCCTGAGATCTATGTTCGCAAAAAAAAGCAGTTAAAAGAAGAAGCTCTGTTCCCAGGATATATCTTTCTATACCTTGATCTGCATGATTTGTCCCGATATCACAAAATCCGCTCCACTCGTGGTGTCAGCGAAATGGTTTATTTCAACCGGGTCACTCGACAACTTCATCGGGACGGACGTCTATCAAAGGCAGAGATGAACAATGACTCCGCCTTGCTCCCAAAACCGATACCTAATGGTCAGCATGTAATAGACACCATTAAGAGCATTGTTCAGTTGGTCAATGACAACGCTGAGGGGACGCAGCAGCAACAGGCTGATACAGGATTCAAACAAGGCGACAAGGTTATTATGGATCACCCGCTCTATAAAAATCTTGAGATGACGTTTATGTACGATGTTGGCTGTGACCGCGGCGCGATCCTGATTCAGCACATAAAACGTCAGCGTTGTGCCAATGGGTCTACCACTGATGAGGTGGTTTCTCGACAGGAAATCACAGTAAGAAAGAAAGATCTGCAGAAAACCGGATGAACAAAGATACAGATAACATCAATAAGTATGACCGCCCTGACCCAGAACAACTGAAGTCGCTACTTGAAGAAATGGATACAGAGAACTTACAGAACTCTGCACCCCTTTCTGAAGAGCTGAGTAACTACGTCAGATTTTACGGTATCGATTTTGAACATCAGTTGTCAGATGTCAGGCACTCTATAGGGCGGATTGAGAGCAATGGTTATCAACTGGCTTGTCATCTGTTTTTGAAAAAAAATGCCAAAGGCAGTTTTTTCCTGCTTCATGGCTATTACGATCATGTCGGTCTATTTGGCAATATCATAGGGTTTCTGCTGAAGTCCGGTTATAACGTGCTGGCCTATGAATTGCCTGGGCATGGTCTATCCAGTGGAGCACCTGCCTCCATCCCTGACTTTAAAATTTACACACGTATTTTTGCAGATCTTCTCGAGAAGTTTGAGCACAGCCTGCCAAAGCCCTGGCATACCTTCGGGCAAAGTACCGGTTGTGCCATTTTGACAGATTACTTTATGGAGTTAGCGGAAAAACGACAGTCTTCACCTTTTGAACAGGTCTTCTTTTCAGCACCTCTGATCAGACCCTGGCTCTGGAAGCTGGGCAGGATTCAGTTGCATATTCTGAAACCTTTTACGAAAGGAATACGTCGCAGATACACCAACAATTCCAGAAACAGGCATTTTCTACAGCTATCACACAACGATCCTCTTACACCTGACATCCTGGCAACAGCGTGGGTCAGTGCACTGGACAGATGGATCAAAGACATTGAGTCCTGTTCAGAAAAAAGCCTTATTAGTCCGGTGATTTTTCAGGGAACCGATGATCGAACTGTTGATGCCAAACACAATATTCCCGTACTTCAGCGTTTGTTTAAAAATCCTGAGATTTACTATCTAGAGCAAGCAGGACACCACCTACCCAATGAGTTACCTGATACAGTGAGTACCATTCAGCATTTATTAACTAACAGTCTTCAGGTTTGATCTGCTTGCACACATAATCAGATTCGCTGATACGGGCTTAAAACCAAGGTATTCGTCGTACCATTTTTCTATTTGGCTTAAGTCCGATGTATAGATATAGATATGATCAACCCCGCTAAGCTCGGGCATGCTGAACACCCTTATCAATACTGGTTTCTGGCTTCAAGATCATCAGTCAGATACTGGACGAACTCCCATTCCAGACCGTTAGCATCCTCATAGTAATACCGACGACGAATGTCACTGTCTTCCTGAAATTGTGGATCACTCTCAAAACCTTCAGCCTTTAGCCTCTGATCAACTCCATCAATATCATCCACCACAAAAGCCAAATGATTTACGCCTGAGCGTGAATAGTCTTTCCGGGAAACCTTACCGCTACTATCCAGAGCTTCATTCAGGGTGATATAGGTTTTATCATCACCGAAGTGGAGCCACTTTCTTTCACTACCGTCACCCTCTCCTCTGACCCTGAATTCCGGTAATGCGGCTTGTAATAGCTTTAGAGATTCAGCAATGGATTTCACTGTGATGTTGGCATGTTCAATGTAGATACTCATGATGATCTCTCTTTTTTTTATAAAGCATTTCGTTTACATATACAGGGTAGCTTTATTTATAAACAAAATACTTTATAAACTTTCTATAGCTTCGATATACTCATGCTATGAAGCATCTCAAAACACAAGATCGAATCCTGCAACTGATTAAAACTCAGGGAGAGAAGACTGCCTCAGAACTGGGTAGAGATCTCAATATCACCAGCATGGGGGCACGTCAGCATCTTGAACGAATGGAATCAGAAGGATTACTGATTTCAAAAGATGTGAAACAAGGTGTTGGCAGACCAAAACGGTTCTGGAGCTTGTCAGAAAAGTCTCTACAACATTTTCCAGACCGTCATGATCAGCTGACACTCGATATGCTGATTTCCATCAAGAATGTGTTTGGAGATCAGGGACTGGAGCAACTGATTAATCATCGTAGTCAGACGACAAAAAATCTATATCGAATCGAACTGGATAAAATCATAAGTCTTGAAGACAAGGTGAGTACTCTAACCAGAATTCGTTCGGAAGAAGGTTATATGGCTGGCTATTCATCCGTCGATAACGATTTTCTTTTCTATGAAAACCACTGCCCTATTTGCTTTGCCGCATCTGCTTGTCAGAACTTTTGTCGTTCTGAACTGGAGATTTTTCAGTCATTGTTTGAAGGGTTGGCGACCATCACCAGACAGGAGCATATTCTTGAAGGCTCTCGTCGATGCTCTTACCTGATATCACCGCTACTAAAATAATTGAAACCAGAGCGTGGTAATACAAAAAAGGCTTCACTCAGATCAAGTGAAGCCTTTTTCAAAGAGCTGATCTATTAACGTTTTTTCAATTCACTGATGATGCACAGACCAAAAGCAACAACGTACATACCAAAGATAAAGCTCATCCAGTTAGCCATATTCAGCCCCAGGAACATCCAGCCATCCTGTCCACAGAAACCAGCAGGCAGGAACATCTCAGGCCACCATTCGTAAAGAGGCAAGCTAAACGGGAAATCAGGCAGTGCTTTACAGGTCATAAACAAATCATTATCACCGTAGTAACCCAGTTGTTGCACCGCTGCTTTCAACCCATAGAGAGCACCAGTGATCCATACAAGATAACCTGCACTACGTACCAGCTTATTTCTGGGAGAGATCAACATGATGCCTGCAGCAGTGGCCAGCAGCATGATAGCAAGGCGCTGATAGACACAGAGTTCACAAGGATCCATCAGCATTACGTACTGAAAATACCAGGCAGTGGATTCCAGTGACAAGGCCGTCACCAGCATAATCAACCAGGTCATACGATGGTTCTGCCACTCCCTGATTGTTCCCAATGGAGCAGAACGAAAGTCAGTCCAGATTTTTGCCAGTGCGTTCACTTAGGTGCTGCTCCATATGCTTGTGTTATTTCTATGATAATCAGGGCTGTACTAGCAGATAGTCAATCAGAGCGTAAAACTGATCAAAAGACTCAAGGCTGTCCATTTTGACCACATACTTACCGTTGACAATAAACGAAGGTGTGGAAGTAACGGCATCTTCGTATGCTTCCCACAATTTAAACGTCTTCTGAGTGTCTGAACTGCTCACACCTTTCTGAAATTCTTCACGGGTCAGGCCAGCTTTAGCAAGAGTAGCAAAAAACTGGTCATCGGATTTCCAGTCTCCAATTTTATCCTCTTGCAGGGCAGAAAACAGTGCTTCTTTGACTGCTTTTTTCTCACCGGTCTTTTCTGCTGCCAAGAGGGCCTTACTGATCTTGTCACCATAGTCAGCAACAAAAGCAATGTGTGCCTGCTTAAAGCCTACCTTTTTGTCAGCCATCTTTTTCTTCACTGTCTGAATCATTCCCTGCTCCCACTTGTAACAGTGACCGCAATAGACTGAGTAGACTTCTGTCAAAGTAGGCTTTTCACTCTTCTGGAAGGTAGCTGGCAGCTGCGTGTAGTTCTTACCTTCAGAGAAGCTGGAGCCGAAAGCAACCAGCGGCATGGTCAGAAGCAGCGCTGCTGCTGCGATCATTTTTTTCATTGTTAGCCCCTATAGAGAACGATGTCTGAGTTGAATTTCGTGTTGTAAACTGACACTCGTAATCGTCTAAGTTATGAACTTTTTTATATATAAGGATTTTGACCTAAATGAAGTTTGTCGGAGCTCATGTCAGCGCTGCTGGCGGGGTAGAAAATGCACCACTGAATGCCCATAAACTCGGTGCTACTGCCTTTGCCTTGTTCACCAAAAACCAGCGTCAGTGGCAAGCCAAACCACTAACAGACAACAACATCAGCCTGTTCAAGGAACGGTGTGAACAATACGGCTATAAGCCTGAGCAAATTCTTCCCCATGACAGCTATCTGATAAACCTCGGGCACCCTGAACAGGAAGCTCTGGATAAATCACGAAATGCCTTTGTTGATGAGATAGAACGGTGCATGCAACTTGGCCTGGACCGTCTTAACTTTCATCCAGGCAGTCATTTGAAAAAGCTGGATATCGCTGAATGTCTGAAACGTATTTCAGAATCTATCAATATGGCTCTGGATCAGACTGAAGGAGTGATTGCTGTCATTGAAAATACCGCCGGGCAAGGCAGTAATCTCGGTTGGCGGTTTGAAGAGCTGGCAGAAATTATTGATAGAGTGGAAGACAAAAGCCGTGTGGGTATCTGTCTGGATACCTGTCATACCTTCGCGGCTGGCTATGATCTTCGAACCACAGAAACCTGTGAAAAAACCTTCGCTGAGTTTGAGCAGCTTGTAGGCTTTAACTATTTGAAAGGTATGCATCTGAACGACAGTAAGTGTGAATTGGGGTCAAGAAAGGACCGTCACCAAAGCCTTGGTCAAGGTGAAATAGGCTGGAACCTATTCAAATACATTATGTCTGATGACCGCTTTAATGGTGTACCCATGGTTCTTGAAACCATCGACGAAACAAGGTGGGCTGATGAAATTGAAGCGCTAAAAATGATGCAGTAATATTAAAACGAGCCGGACAAACCGGCTCGTTTTAATATTGAAAAGAAACTGTTTCAGTAAAGAACGCGGCAGCGAATAGTGCCTTCGATTTCCTTCAATTTCTCCAGTGCGATTTCACTGCGATCGGCATCTACGTCCATGACTACATAACCAACGTTTTCGTTAGTTTGCAGGAACTGACCGCTGATGTTGATATTATTTTCTGAGAACACTTTGTTAATCGCGCCCAGAACACCAGGGATGTTCTTATGAATGTGTAGCAATCGGTGCTTGTCAGCATGACCTGGCAGAGAAACTTCTGGGAAATTAACAGACGACAAAGTCGTACCAGTGTCACTGTACATGATGAACTTATCTGCAACTTCGCGACCAATGTTTTCCTGCGCTTCCTGAGTGCTACCACCTACGTGAGGCGTCAGAATCACATTATCAAGACCACGCAAAGGGCTTAAGAATTCATCATTATTAGAGCGAGGTTCTTCCGGGAACACATCAATAGCTGCACCCAACAGCTTACCTGATTCAATGGCTGATCTAAGTGCATTGATATCAACCACTGTGCCACGGGAAGCGTTAATTACCACGCTGCCGTCTTTCATCGCAGCCATCTGTTCCTCACCAAACATCCATTTGGTTGCAGGCGTTTCAGGAACATGCAGGCTGACTACATCTACCTTGGCAAGCAGTTCATTCAAGCTGCTAATTTGCTTCGCATTACCCATGGCCAGCTTGGTTACTACATCATAGTAATAGACTTTCATACCAAGGGATTCAGCCAGAATACTCAGTTGGCTACCAATACTGCCATAGCCAACAATGCCTAACCTTTTACCGCGGCTCTCGTAGGATTGTGCTGCGCTTTTGATCCAGCCCCCACGATGGGCAACAGCATTCTTCTCAGGAACACCACGCAGTAAAAGAATGGCTTCAGCCAAAACCAGTTCGGCAACGGAGCGTGTATTTGAGTAAGGGGCATTAAATACCGGTATGCCTCTGGCAGCCGCAGCAGCCAAGTCAACCTGGTTAGTGCCTATACAGAAACAACCAACCGCAATCAGTTTTTCTGCAGCAGAAAATACATCCTCAGTCAGCTGGGTACGAGAACGAATACCCACAAAGTGAGCTTCAGAAATACGACGTTTTAGCTCATCATCTGGTAGGGATTTGGTAACATAATCAATGTTTGTATAACCGGAAGTTTCCAGTATTTCTACAGCAGATTGATGTACCCCTTCCAGCAGAAGGAAACGGATCTTACTCTTGTCCAGGGAAATAGAGGGCATAATATTTGCTCGGATTATATTTCTTCTGCCGTTCAGTGCGTACAGTTGTCATACAGCACTGATGTTAGTTGTTGTTCGTTCCTGACAGACCGAATACTGCTTCAAGCATTGGAATTATTATAGTCGCTGGCGTATAACGGATCGGCGAGAATCATAGCACAGATGCATGCCTTAACGTGAAATGCCGCTACTTGATAGTGGAAAACCCTGACCAGCAATTGTATCAGGGCTTAAACTTGGCTTATTTGAAAGGTATGATGATCGTTTAGATACCTATGCTGGATAGCGTATTTATAACCTGCCTGATCGCTTGAGTTAGTGCCGGATGATCTTCACCAAACCCGATGAGTTCCTGTTCCAGTTGCTCATTGTAACCCTGCAGGGGGATGTCTCCCTCAGCCTGTGCAAGGGCCAACTGAATTTCATTAGTGATCTGTTTCAACGAACCGGCAGTGCAATCGTCAACAGGTTGACCTTCAAGAAGATCGTGAAGGTTCTGAATATTAATGTGAAGCTCTTCGGACATTGCTCGCTCCTTTGGCATAAGTGCCTGGGCATAAGTGCGTACTGAGAGAAAAAACTGTTCCTGCCAACTGCAGAAACGTTAGAGAGCCTGATAACTCTAGAATAAGAAAGGTCAGGATAAAAAGGAAGTCTTATGAAGTACAGACACCACTGGCTGAGTGGCGACAGAATTGACCTCCCTACCGGGAAAGTAGTCTGTGTAGGCCGTAACTATGTAGAACATATTCACGAACTGAACAATCCCCTACCTGATGATCCGGTTCTTTTTATGAAACCGGCAACTGCTCTTGTCCCTCTGGAAGTGCCTTTTTCTATTCCTAAAGGCCGAGGCAGCGTACACCATGAAACAGAAGTGGCTCTTCTGATCGATAAACGACTGAAACAGGCCAGTGAAAATGAAAGCATTGATGCTATAAGGGCTTTTGCTCTGGCACTGGATTTGACCCTACGTGATGTTCAGACGCAACTCAAAGCCAAAAGTTTGCCATGGGAAACCGCTAAAGCATTTGACGGCAGCTGCCCTATATCCGGATTTATTGCCAAAGAGCACTTTCATGACCTTGAGGATATCAGTTTCAATCTTAAGGTGAACAATGAAATGCGCCAAAAAGGCAACAGCTCTCATATGTTGACGTCCATCCAAGGGCTAATCAGCTATATCAGCCGACACTTCACTCTTGAGCCGGGTGATATCATTCTGACAGGCACACCAGCTGGCGTAGGTCCTTTGGAAAAAGGCGACCAATTGGAACTTTCTATTCTGGATCGAATAAATATTCAGACATCCTGCTATTAATAAATCAGCCATAAGCGAAAGAAGCATTTTTTGTTACCCTCGGTTATGAAAAATGTTTCTTGGTAAAAAAACCAGGGAATAAGAATAATGACAATGAAAGATATCCTGACTTCTGCCAGACCGGTTATACCTGTAATGACTCCGGGCTCCATTAGTCAGGCTCTTTCCCTGTCACGAGCACTCTATGAGGGTGGCCTGAAAACCCAGGAAGTTGCGCTTCGTTCCGCTTGTGCACTTGATGCTATCAAAGCAATTAAAGACCAACTTCCTGAAGATCTTGTTCTTGGTGCTGGAACCATACTAACCCCGACACAGTTAGAGCTGGCAGAGCAGGCGGGAGCTGACTTTCTAGTATCTCCAGGTTCAACAGACAGTATTCTTGATGCTGCAAAAAGCAGCCTTCTGCCCTTTCTTCCTGGTGTATCCAACCCAACTCAAGCTATTACAGCTTTCAACGCCGGTTTTAATTGTCTGAAATTTTTTCCAGCCGAAGCAGCCGGTGGTATAGAGATGCTGAAAGCTCTAGCCGGACCTCTCCATGAAATCAGCTTCTGCCCAACCGGTGGTATCAATAGCAAAAATTATCAAAAATACCTCTCTTTACCCTCAGTTCCCTGCGTTGCCGGTACCTGGCTGGCTCCTGACGAGTTGGTTCGGAAGGCTGATTGGAAAGGAATAACTCTGCTCTGTCACTCCCTCCACCCTTAAAGAACCTTTCAAAATTTCAGATATTGGTAGTAGAGACCTGCGGAGCTACCCATGCCTGAGATAGATAAACTGAACCTGAACGTTCTGGTCGCAGAAGATAACAAGGTCAATCAGATGGTAGCCCGGAAGCTTCTGGAGAAACTGGGCTGTGGATTTGAGCTGGCAGTAGATGGCGCCATAGCGATTGAACTGCTCGAGAAAGCACCATTCGACCTGATTCTGATGGATATTATGATGCCAGTAATGGACGGTATCGAAGCCACACAGCTGATTCGGGCTTCGAACAAAGGATACTCGCAAATTCCAATTATCGCTTATACCGCCAGTGTTTCCGAAGAAGACAGGGAAAAATGCCTTTCTGCTGGCATGAATGAGTTTCTCAGCAAACCTGCGTCCGTTGAAAAACTGGCAGACGTCCTGTCAAAGTACCAGTTGTAATTATCGTTATTTTGCTACTCAGCTACTGGATTCAGTGATTCTTCTGGTTCGGCCATTACTATCAATAGCCACGAATACCATGCTGGTTTCAGTCAGTTTGACACTTCCTTCACTATCCTCAACCCAGGCTTCTACCACCACCCTTATTGAGGTTTTACCTACTTCAGTAATTCGTGTGTAGAGAGCCAGAATATCGCCGATTTTCACCGATCGCATAAAGCTCATCGAACCGATACTTACTGTCACTACACGACCATTGGCAATTTTCTTGGCCATGATCTCACCAGCCAGATCGACTTGCATCGCAACCCAGCCACCAAACACATCACCCATAGAATTCACGGACTTGTAATCAGCAAGAATCTTAAGTGTCAGCTCTCCTTGGGGAGCAGGAGTATCACTATCAAGCACCATCACGTATCTCCAAAATATGCTGTCTCCAGCTGTCGCTTATCATCCTTGCAAACGACTTATTCTTATTTTCATTCTGAAAGACATCTAAAAGCTGTTCAGATATTAATTTCCGGCATTATCCATAAAGTTGCTCTGGTAGCCAAGTAGCGAGTTCAGGCCATAAAGCCAAAGCTCCCAACAGAAGCAACTGGATCACAATAAACGGTATTACACCTCGATAAATATCCGAGGTTTTAACCTCCGGTGGCGCAACACCTCTGAGATAAAACAGGGCAAAACCAAAGGGTGGTGTCAGGAAAGATGTCTGTAAGTTAACGGCAATCATAATACCCAGCCAAACAGGATCCAGCCCCATAGCCAGCAGTACAGGACCTACCATTGGTACAATAACAAAAGTAATTTCAATAAAGTCGAGAATAAAGCCAAGCAGGAATATGACAATCATCACGACCAGCACGGCGGTGAAGACACCGCCGGGCATGGAAGAAAAAATTGAATGAATCAGCTCTTCACCGCCAAACCCTCTGAATATCAGTGAGAATATAGACGCACCAATAAGAATAAGGAAAACCATACAGGTGACTTCAGTCGTATTTCTTACCACTTCAGACAGAGTATTAATGCTTAACTGTCGTTTTAATATGGCCAATACAACAGCACCTACAGCACCCACAGCGGCAGCTTCTGTTGGCGTTGCCGCACCGGCCAGAATTGAACCAAGAACAGCGCCAATCAAAAGAAGTGGCGGAATCAGATTCATCCACAGGGAAGTATGCTCTCTCTCGTCATACTCTCGAATGTCCTCATCAGTAAGGCCAGGAGCAATATCCGGTTTACGCCAGGCTATGAACAGTATGTAAATGGAGTAAGCAGCCACCAGCAGCAAACCGGGAATAATGGCACCAACAAAAAGGTCTCCAACAGATACCGTTTTAGGTGAAAAGATGCCCATTTTCAGCTGTGCCTGCTGATAAGCCGAAGAAAGCACATCTCCGAGAAGAACCAAAGCTATGGAAGGAGGAATAATCTGACCGAGACTACCTGTGGCGCAGATGGTTCCTGTCGCCAGACTGGGTGAATAGCCACGGCGAAGCATGGTGGGCAAAGACAGAAGTCCCATGGTCACAACCGTCGCACCAACAATACCTGTACTGGCTGCCAGCAACATACCAACCAAAGTAACTGAAAGACCTAGGCCTCCACGCATTTTGCCAAACAGTCTGGCCATACTCTCCAGCAGCTCCTCAGCTACCTTCGATTTTTCCAGCATACATCCCATAAAAACGAACAATGGTACAGCTATAAGCGTCTGATTATTGATAATGCCAAACACTCGACTGGGCAGAGCACTCAGAAAACTCGGATCAAAATAACCGGTCAGAGTTCCAACGCCAGCAAAGATAAGCGCTGTGCCAGCCAGTGAATACGCAACCGGATAACCAACCATCAACACCAGACAGACACAGGCAAACATAAACAGGGGGATAAAATCAGCCATGGGAGACAGCCTCCTTGCCCGTAAGAATCATCACAGAGCGAAGAAATTCAGCCACTCCCTGCAAAACCATTGTTCCGACGAAAAAGAGAATCAGGCTTTTCAGCAGATAAACAAAGGAGAGTCCACCAGCCTCCAGAGAGACTTCCTGAACTTTCCATGACTGGGTGACATACTCCCAGCTCATTAATCCAATAAACAAACAGACAGGCATTAATAACAACAGGGTTCCAAGGCTATTAACCAGAGCCTGCTGCTTTGCAGTCATGCGGTTATAGACAACATCCACACGAACATGGCTGCCATTCTTCAGACAATAGCCGCTAGCCCCTAAAAATATAAGAGCATGGAAATACATTCCAGCTTCTTGCAAAGCAATAGAACCAGAGTTGAAGCAGTATCGAAGAATAACGACAGTGAAGACACTGCTTACCAGCAGAAGATTAAACCAACTCAGAATACGACCGAGTCGTTCAGTGAAGTTATCGATACCGACGACAGCTTTTGATATCAGTATCCAGCCGGTGCTCATAGGCGACCCTGTTCTTATTATTGTCTATCGTCAGGGGAGTATAACGATAGCTGACAGCAAGTTACATCCTGTTTCGGCGAAAGCCGTCAGGACAGATAAAAAAACAGATTTTATCAGAGGCCAGACAGAAGACTGCAGCATTGATAAGCTGCCTTCGCCAGACAAAGCGACCGTCATATAAGTTGAATAAAACTTTCATCTAACTGTCATATTGCAACTTTATAGTTTCAGCCAGTAGAAAAAATTACTCATTATCCGAACAGCAGATCTAACTGAATTCTAATGGGAGAAACAAGGATGAAGCTGAAAGCGCTTATAACAACAATGGCTCTGGCTACCAGCACTCTGGTTTTAAGTGCTGGGGCTGTCAACGCCAGCCAAATTGATGCCGACATCCCGGCCTACAAAAAGGCCAGCGGTGTTTCCGGCAACCTTTCCAGCGTTGGTTCCGACACTCTAGCCAACTTGATGACTCTCTGGGCTGAAGACTTTAAACGTGAATATCCAAATGTAAATGTTCAGATCCAGGCTGCAGGCTCTTCTACTGCACCTCCTGCATTGACTGAAGGCACATCTAACATTGGCCCAATGAGCCGCAAGATGAAGGATAAAGAACTAGCTGCTTTTGAGAAAAAGCATGGTTACAAGCCTACAGCCGTTCCGGTTGCTATCGATGCTCTGGCCGTGTTCGTCAATAAAGACAACCCTGTTAAGGGGCTGACAATGGCTCAGGTTGATGCCATTTTCTCCTCAACCAGAAAGTGTGGTGGCGGTACTGACATTTCAACCTGGGGTCAGACTGGACTGGATGGCGGCTGGAAAAACCGCTCCATTCAACTGTACGGACGTAATTCAGTATCCGGCACTTACGGTTACTTCAAGAAGAAAGCTCTCTGTAAGGGTGACTTCCGCAATAACGTAAACGAACAGCCTGGCTCTGCTTCTGTTGTTCAATCAGTATCCGCTTCCTTGAACGGTATTGGTTACTCCGGTATTGGTTACAAGACTTCCAGCGTACGCACCGTGCCTCTGGCCAGAAAAGCCGGTCAGCCTTTCGTTAAAGCAACACCGGATAACGCCGTTGATAACAGCTACCCGTTGTCTCGCTTTTTGTTCGTCTACGTGAACAAGCAACCAAACAAGAAACTACCTCCTCTGGAGTCTGAGTTCCTGAAGATGATTCTATCCCAACAGGGTCAGGAAGTCGTAGTGAAAGATGGCTATATTCCTCTGCCATCCAAGGTTGTTGAGAAGTACTTGTCTCGCCTGAATTTGTAATATCTTCTTTTTTAAACTCTCGAATTAGCTGATACCGCCTGCCTCGCAGGCGGTTTTTTTTGTTTAAAGCAGACACACCGACCGCTTCCTCTAAACTGACAGTATTCATTGCTAGAAGGAAAGGATACCTTCCGTGAAAATACTGTATCTCTAAGTGTTTTCAGAAACTCTCACTTTTGGAAAGCGAAGTTATCGATTTACTGGAGTCATGCCTCAAACAGGGAACTCTGACGCTTGCTGAGCTGACATCGGCAGTCCATAACAATCAGTCCATCAGCAGCTTTGCAAAAAAGCTTACAGGCCACGTGTCTTCTCAAGGTGCAGATGCTGGGGATAAGGTCAAAAATATAAAAATCCAGCTCAAGAATAACAAATTTCGATTTTCTCTGAAGTTACCCACTCCAATTTGGGATTTACCGGTTGAGGGTCATGGTGAGATGTATTTGGACAGGGAAACGAATCAACTGGTTATCAAAGTAAAAGAAGTGAAGACAGGCAAGTATTTCCCGGTAACAACCGCTTTCTTTAAAGCTCTTTCCGGAGTTGGAGATGGAAGGCTGACTGTAAGCCAACCTTATCTCCGCCTCAGATTGTCAGACTGACATGGATCAGAGAATCATCGCTGCAGCCCAACCAAACAGAACCATTGGCACGTTGAAGTGCAGGAAGGTTGGAATGACAGAGTCTCGAATGTGATCGTGTTGACCGTCTACATTCAAACCTGCTGTTGGCCCAATGGTTGACTCAGATGCTGGCGAACCGGCATCACCAACAGCTCCTGCAGTACCCACCAGACAGGCGATTGCGAGAGGGGTAAAGCCCAGCTCCATACCCAGCGGCACATAAAGAGTGGCAATGATCGGAACAGTAGAAAACGAAGAGCCAATACCCATGGTAATGAACAACCCAACCAGCAACATCAGCAGAGCTGCCATCGACTTGTTATCACCCACCAGAGCCTGAACCTGACTCACCAGAGCTGGAATTTCACCGGTACTTCTCAGTACCTCGGCAAAGCCAGCCGCAGAAATCATGATAAAGCCAAAGGCTGCCATCAGTTTCAAACCATCAGTAAAGACACTGTCCGCTTCCCGCCAGCAAACCACGCGCCCAACCACCATAGTGGCAAAGCCCATTGCTGCTCCCAGAATCATGGATCCTGTCAGCAGTTGACCACCTAGAACCATGATAATCGACAGCAAAGAGATCACCACAGTACTGATATTCAGATCAATCTCGGTTTGTGAGGCTATTTCAGTGCCTTCTACTCGATAAGATCTTGGCTTGCGATAGCTGATGAACACCGCAACCAACAAACCTATGAACATACCAAAGACAGGAATAGCCATGGCTTTTGGCATCAGGGCAAGATCAATCTCAAGACCATTGGCAATCAGATTGCCACCAAGAATCTGATTGAGATAAACGCTACCAAAGCCGATTGGCACCTGCATATAAGTCGCCGTCAAACCAAATGTCAGCAGACAGGCAATCAGTCTTCTATCGATATTCATGGAACTGAACACCACCAGCAAAGGCGGAATCAGAATGGGAATAAAAGCAATGTGAACAGGAATCAAGTTTTGAGATGAGAAGGCCATCAATAACAAGGCTGCGAAGATTCCGTACTTCAGCATCAACTGATTACCGGAAGTTTCACCACGTTTGATTCGATTAATAACCTTCATGGCCATCCATTCAGGTATACCTGAACGGGAAATAGCAACGGCAAAGGCACCCAGCATGGCATAGCTCATGGCAATACCTACACCACCACTCATACCTGAAGAGAAAGCATCAAGGGTGCCAGCCAGATCAAGGCCTCCTGCAAGGCCTCCTGTCATCGCGCCAATAAACAGGGCCAGTACGACATTAACTCTTGCAAGGCTAAGCACGAGCATCACAGCAATCGCGATAATGACTGCGTTCATATAAATACCAATATTTTATTAGTTTTTCTGTAAGCCAGTAACTATGAACTATGGCAAAACAGTATGAGTATTTTTTTGAGTCTGATTAGACTAAATACTAATGTCTGTTTGCCTGTTTGATAAGAGTACAAAATTGGCTCAATAAGAATATATAAAGACTCGCTGAATAAAATCAGGAATCAGTGATGGAAATGATGATGGTGGAGATGTAGAGAGGCAACAGACAAAGTGCTGGAAAAAGCAGAGCGTTCAATTTTTTTATTTGCCCCCAAAGGACAATTTTTTCTCGTTTGTATCATTTCTCGTTACTCGCAGAAAAGCAAAAATCCAGGACAATCAATAAGCTATCAACTGCCAGAAATTCGAGCCAATAAAATAGCCTGTTCCAAGGCCTTTTGTAAACACACTTTGCCTGCTCAATTTTGTTGAATTGTAACATTTTTGTCATACAAGCATCTTATTGTACGCTCAACGATATGAGCAAGTAGCGCCATGTATCAGCCAATAATAGAAGACAGTCCAGGCGTTGATTACAACAGCCCGGCACTACAGCGACACAAGTCACTTCGTTTCCTCAAGGACCATTTGGCCCGATGGGGCGTCGCCGTCGGAGGGCTTGGCGTTATTGTCGCCATCCTGTTGATATTCATCTATTTGCTCTATGAGGTTGTCCCTCTGTTCAAGAGCGCTGAAATACAGGAACAGACAACTTGGACTCAACAGCAGGATAGAAGTTCACCCACTCTCTATCAAAGTATGGAAGAGCAGGCAGAGCTGGCTCTTAATGTCTCTGCAACCGGTACTCTGTCATTCACTTCTACCCAGACAGGCGAACAGAAGCACAACTTCAGTCTTCCGCTTCCTGCTGGCACCCGCATCACGTCCATTACAGAGGACACAGCCAATGCTAGCGTGCTTGCCGCCGGCCTCAATAATGGGCAGGTCATTATTTTCAAGCATGACTACAAAATTACCTGGCCAGATGATCAGCGCCTGATAACACCTGTTGTCAGCTATCCCTATGGTCAGGAAACTCTGGACCTGATAACAAGCAACACCTCTGCCGAACTGCTGTCTCTGAGTGATAATGAAGATCAACTTCTAATCACCGGTTATAGCAGTGGCCAGCTTTATATGACGGCCTTCACCAAGGAAGAAGATTTTCTGACCGAGGAAGTCACTCTGGAAAAATCCAGCGTTACGCTTCCTGTGATTGCCGGTGAGGTTAAAAGTATTCTGATCGACCCGGAGCAACACTGGCTGTATGTACAATCCGGCTCTGACCGATTGAGCATGATCAATATCAATAACATTAACCAGACAAACCTGTTGTCCGAGATTGACCTGACAACCGGCTCTGAAAAAGTTCAGGTAATGACCTTTCTTCTGGGAGGATCATCCCTGCTAATAGGCGATGACAGCGGTAATATCAGTCAATGGTTTATGGTTCGTAATGATCAGAATGAATGGCATCTGGAACGCATTCGCGACTTTAAGCTTGAAAACGCACCCATTACCCAGATCGTAACCGAGCATCGTCGCAAAGGATTTTTGGCCGCAGATGTGCTCGGGAACGTCGGTGTTTTCTACACCACCGCTGAAAGAACGCTTCTCACTGAAACGCTGTCTGACAACAGTATCGAGCAACTGACCATTTCTCCCCGTAGTAACTATCTACTGTTGCGGGACAGTGAAGGTTCAACCCGATTCTTTAGTCTTGAAAATGAACATCCTGAAGTATCCATGTCTGCTCTTTGGGGTGAAGTCTGGTATGAGAGCTATCAGGAGCCTGAGTATGTCTGGCAATCTTCTGCGTCCAACAATGACTTCGAACCGAAACTCAGCCTGACACCTCTAGCCTTTGGTACCCTGAAGGCTGCTTTCTACGCCATGTTGCTGGCAACGCCCCTGGCTATTGCCGGAGCCATCTACACCGCTTATTTCATGGCTCCTGGTATGCGCCGTAAGGTTAAGCCGGTCATCGAATTGATGGAAGCTCTGCCTACGGTTATTCTCGGTTTCCTGGCAGGACTCTGGCTGGCTCCATTGATTGAGAGTAACCTGCCCGGCATTTTTGCTCTGCTGATCTTTGTCCCTTTAGGTATTCTGCTGTTTGCTTTTTTCTGGGACTCACTGCCTGGTCACATTCGACATTCAATTCCGGAAGGCTGGCAAGCAGCTCTGCTCATCCCTGTTATCATCATCAGTGGTGGTGTTGCTATGGGTATGAATGGCGTACTGGAAACCGTCATGTTCGGTGGTGATATGCGAACCTGGCTAACGACCGAACTGGGTATTCCCTACGACCAACGTAATGCTCTTGTGGTTGGTCTGGCCATGGGGTTTGCTGTTATCCCAACTATTTTCTCCATTGCTGAAGATTCGATTTTTAGTGTGCCAAAGCACCTGAGCTACGGTTCTCTGGCACTAGGTGCAACACCATGGCAGACCCTGATGCGAGTTGTTCTGCTGACAGCCAGCCCCGGTATTTTTTCAGCAGTAATGATTGGAATGGGTCGAGCCGTGGGTGAAACCATGATTGTGCTGATGGCCACGGGTAACACACCGATCATGGACGCCAATATTTTTGAAGGTATGCGAACACTGGCGGCTAACATCGCCGTAGAAATGCCGGAATCGGAAGTGGGCAGTTCTCACTACCGAATTCTCTTTCTAGCTGCACTGGTGCTGTTCCTGTTTACCTTTGTCGTTAACACCGCAGCCGAGATAATTCGTCATCGCTTGCGCAAGAAATACAGTTCGCTTTAAGGAATGAGGCTTTAATCATGAGTATATCCGTCAAAGCCTGGTACAAAAGCGGTTCGCCCTGGGTCTGGCTCAACGCCGGAGCCGTGGCCATCTGCGTAATTCTGGTAGTAGGCCTACTAAGTCTTATCGCTGTTCGAGGTCTCGGACATTTCTGGCCGGGGCAAATTCTTGTGGCAGAATACTCTGTGCCGGGGCAAACAACCCGGATCGTGGCCGGTGAAATAGCCGATGTCGAGGAGGTGTCTGCAAACCGCCTTCAATCAGCTGGCATGCCTATACCAAAAAGCATGGATATTTTAGAGCGCAATCTTTTGAAGGTGGGTAACCGTGATGTGAACGGTTCCGACTTCGCCTGGGTCATTGACCTCTGGCTGGAAAATCGCCGCTATCCTGAGAACATCATGGCGCTTGAGCGACGAGAGTGGGGCAACTTCTACGGTTATCTCAAAACCATCAAACAGGATGGCAGTATTGTTGCTGAAGGTGATAGCGCGTGGCCTGAGTTTCAGAAACGCCTGCAAAGAACTCTGGATATCTACGAAGAGATCTACGCCATTGAGAAGCATGACATTGGGGCCATCAATTCAAAGCTGGAACGACTGAGACTGGAACAACGAGGCCTGGAATTGAGTGGTAATGACACTCCTGCAAAATTAGCTGATATCAAAATCAGACGTCAGGTATTTAATGCTGAATACAAAATTCTGGAGAATAAACTCGGTGATTTCTATGTTGAATTCAACCGTGACAGCTTCATTGCTACCACCATTGGAGGTGACGAGATTGAACAGTCCATCGCTAAAGTGGTTCGCGCTTATCAGCCTAACTCCATGAATCTGATCGATAAGATCGGCTTCTATATCGACAAAATCGGTGAGTTTGTTTCTGATGACCCTCGAGAAGCTAATACTGAAGGAGGTGTGTTTCCAGCGATCTTCGGTACGGTGATGATGGTTATTCTGATGTCAATTATCGTGACACCGTTTGGTGTTATCGCTGCCGTTTACCTCCGTGAATACGCTTCACAGGGCTGGCTGACTCGCGTTATTCGAGTAGCTGTAAACAACCTCGCCGGTGTGCCTTCTATTGTTTACGGTGTTTTCGGTCTTGGCTTCTTCATCTATTTCGCAGGAAGCCAGATTGATCAACTGTTTTTTCAGGAGGCTCTGCCAGCGCCCACCTTTGGTACTCCAGGTCTCCTCTGGGCATCCATTACTTTGGCTCTGTTAACCTTGCCAGTGGTTATTGTTGCCACTGAAGAAGGTCTTTCACGAATTCCAAGTTCTGTTCGTGAAGGCAGTCTGGCATTGGGAGCAACCAAGGCCGAAACCTTATGGCGCGTAGTTCTACCAATGGCCAGCCCGGCCATGATGACAGGCCTGATTCTTGCGGTAGCCCGTGCAGCGGGTGAAGTTGCACCATTAATGCTGGTTGGTGTCGTTAAGCTGGCTCCCAGTTTACCAGTAGATGCTAACTATCCATTCCTGCATCTTGATCAGAAATTTATGCATCTGGGTTTCCATATCTACGACGTTGGTTTCCAGAGCCCTAACGTTGAAGCTGCCAGACCACTGGTTTACGCAACAGCCTTACTGTTGGTTGTGGTAATTGCAGTACTTAACCTTTCCGCAGTATCTATTCGAAATAGCCTGCGAGAGAAGTATAAAAATCTGGAAGTTTAATCGTTTAGCTTGGCTTAGGAGCAACAGAATTGTATTTAGCTCAGCCTGAAAGGTTTAATAAAAATTCGAAGGTATCACCATGCTGGATGAGGCACTGGATTTGAGTACACCAACACGGAAAAACGCACCTGAAGCTTCACCGGTTAGCCGCTCACCTGCTTTTAATATGGAAAGCCTGGGCCGCAGCCGCCAAAAGCTTAACCTGGAAGATGAAGAGACCTGTCTGAACATCAGCAATCTCAACCTTTTCTATGATCAAAAACAGGCACTATTCGACATTGCCATGAAAGTACCCAAAAAGCGCGTTACCGCGTTTATCGGTCCTTCCGGGTGCGGTAAATCGACTCTTCTGCGCAGCATGAATCGCATGAATGATCTGGTCGATAGCTGCCGTGTAGATGGAACAATTGCTCTTGATGGCAATAATATCTACGAGAAAGGTGTTAATGTCGCCGACCTTCGTCGTCGAGTGGGTATGGTATTTCAAAAGCCCAATCCATTCCCGAAAAGCATTTACGAAAACGTAGCCTACGGCTTGCGCATTCAGGGCATTAACAAGAAACGTGTACTGGATGATGTGGTTGAGTGGTCTTTGCGGAATGCGGCACTCTGGGATGAAGTAAAAGACCGCCTCCACGAAAGTGCTCTGGGGATATCCGGCGGTCAGCAGCAGCGTCTGGTTATTGCCAGAACTATTGCCGTAGAACCTGAAGTTTTGCTGTTGGATGAACCGGCTTCTGCATTGGATCCGATTTCTACGCTGAAGATCGAAGAGCTTATTAACAAGCTGAAATCCAAATTCACGATTGTGATCGTTACCCACAACATGCAACAAGCTGCTCGTGTATCAGACTACACAGCTTTTATGTATATGGGTAAGCTGATCGAATTTGGTGATACAGACACTCTGTTCACCAACCCGTCTCAAAAACAAACCGAAGATTATATCACCGGCCGCTACGGCTGAAGCACTCAGGACCTGAACGACAATGGATACTAAAGGCGAACTGCTCAGCCATCATATTTCCCAGCAATTCAATACCGAGTTGGAAGAGCTACGTAATAACCTGCTCTCAATGGGCGGGCTGGTTGAAAAACAGGTAACCGATGCCATCGATGCACTGATCAGTGCCGATAGCGATGCGGCGGCAACAGTCTGTGAAAAAGACACAGACGTAAATTACATGGAAATTGCCATTGATGAAGAATGCTCCCGTATTCTGGCTCGACGTCAGCCTGCGGCCAGCGATCTTCGTCTAGTAATTGCCTGCTCCAAAGCATCAACTGATCTGGAAAGAATTGGTGATGAAGCAGCAAAGATAGCCCGCTTTGCTATCAGCCTGAGCGAACAGGGTGAAGCTCCCAAGGGATATATTGAAACTCGCCATATCGGCAACCATGTTCGTCAGATGGTGCAGGATTCATTGAATGCTTTTGCCCGCTTTGATGCCGACCTGGCTTTGGCTGTAGCCAAAGAAGATAAAGCGGTTGATCGTGAATACAAGAGTGCGACCCGTGAGTTGGTTACTTACATGATGGAAGATCCACGTTCAATTACTCGTGTACTGAACATCATGTGGGTATTGCGTTCACTGGAAAGAATCGGCGATCACGCCCGTAACCTTGCCGAGTATGTTATTTACCTGGTCAAAGGCACCGATGTACGACATATTGGTATCAAACGTATTCAGGAAGAGGTATTTGACGGAAGTTAGTTCATCCTGAAATAGGAAAAAGACGGGGTTTATGTATTGGCTCAGCTTTATAGGGTTACACCAAGCTGGTTTAACCCTTAGCTGCGGCTGTTTTAAAATCCACACTCAATATATCGGTGTATTTTAGAGAAAGATCGTCTGCTGTCACTTCTTTTGTAAACGCTTTTTTTAGTGTTTTTCTCTGTTCCTTGTTTGTTTCACCTGGAAAGTAATGCTCAATCAATTCTACAAATAATAAAGGTACCATCTGGACGCTAACATTGGCCTCCTCTCCGGCATAACCAAGCAGATCACGCTCTCTTCCGTCCACTGAATAGTTTCTAAACGCAAGCTCATTAAGTGATTTCAGGATAGAAAATGCCTCACCACCAGGCTGAAGTGAGTTCTGCATTTCATTTTTGAAACTCTCAGTTGTTCTTTGTTTCTCAAATATCTTTTTTACCTGAAAAACAAGATCTTCTGCAGAAAAAGATCGACCTTCTCTTTCAAGCAATAACTTTGCACCTAAGTTGTCTCTCAGTTGCAAACAATTCTGGGCGATATCGTGTACGTTGCCACTCTTAAGGTTAGAGATCATGTCACTTAAAGTCAGTGCTACACGCTCTGATTTCGCTGCTAACTCAGAGTTTCTTGCTTTGAAAAGCTCTCGCCTGTGTTCGTAAGGATTCTTATTCATTTTGTTGCATAGGTCATCTATCATTTCGTTAAATTCATCTGTCGTTGGGTAATTGCCTTCAAACTGATAGAAATATTGATTAATGGTATGGCGTAGCTGCTTGTAACCTTCAGAAGCATTTTTCGATTTAATATCATTTCCTGCCAGGATCAACCATTTCATGTTGTCTTCGATTTCCTTGTACTTAACCTCTTTTTCAACCTCTGTGATGCGATTCAGGTATTCAGTGGATTGATAACCAGCCTTCGTACATAGCTGGTCAAACAGCTCTTCAAACTGGTCATCAGTTGGTCGTTCGCCATGAATTGTGTAAAAGATGTTTTGAATCTGAGCACAGAGCTGATGGTGATGCTGGCGTATTTCCTTAACATTCTTGTTATTAATGCCTGCTATAACAACTTTCAATCGCTTTTCCGCTGCCTTTTCTTTATCCGAACAATGAGAATGGTAAATCTTGCCCAATAGGTTCCATTTTGAGATCTTTCGCTCCGACACTGACTGAAAAGCAAAGTGCTCTGGCACACATTTTCTGCCAATACGATCGAGCTGCGTCCTAATAACATCAACCGCCTGCGCCAGCATTCCTTTGAAAGTACCTTTGAGGGTATCCAGTTCTCTGGCAATAGCTCTGGCAGAGAACCGCTTTGCGACAAAAGATTTAATTTCGCTAAAATGAACCATTTTTTTCCTGGTCAAAATTCTGACATCATCAACCACTTCAATTTATACACTCAAGAGAAACACCAATAGTGCTCTTATAAAGTTAAGCCTAATTAATCCGCTCATGATTTTGCTTCATCACCTGAATATTCCGCCTGTAATCCAATACTTATAAAAAGATCATGATATTTGATCTCAATAGTCGCTAAACTGGTTATATCCACCTGGACAACTCTTCAAAGAGATCATTATGAATAAAACATCAGGCGGAAGTATTCTTAAGGTTGATTTATTAAACCCTAAGGAAAGCAAACACTATAAAATCAGTAATTTAAAACTTAAGTCAGGGCAAGAATCAGGGATTACCGTCAGCATTGACTCACTTTGTCTTGAAATAGACACTGCGGCCTACCAAAGCCATTCAGAGCTTCTCTCTTACAGCTATGACCTGATTTCTTCTGAAAGAAAAAAACTGCACAGGCAGCTCTCGTTTCTCGTCGATACATCTTCAAGGGCTGCAGAAATATCCGGTCTAACAGTTGCCACAACGCTTCCTGACGACTATCAGTTACCTCAAGCACTCTTACTGGTTAACTTCGATCAGCCTGAGCTTACAGCGGAGCCTGGCACGGCTATTGGCTTGAAGCCTTCGAAGCAGTGTAAGCAGACGGAAGAAAAGCTCGAAACCGAAAAGCAAAAAAGTGAAGATGAACAGCTAACCATCGAAACTGGCAATATCGATGTGACTGTCTCCGACAGTACACCTGTTTCGTTCACTGACAGTGACTTTCAATTTCAAACAACTGCCCTTTCTTTTCAACTTTCTATTATCAAGCAACCAGAGTCAGGGCAGCTATTATTCAACAACAGACTGTTGAAAGCTGGACAAATTATTAACCGTGCAGACCTACTGACAGGTAGGCTGAAATATGTTCCTGATCCAAAACAACACTTCCCTATATGTATCACCTTCTCCTTTCAAGCAACCATCATTCAGGCAGAGTGTATCGAAGATTTAGATTCAACTTGTCCAGAGCATAAAAACTTGCTGATCAAAAAAACACCTATGATAGAAGAAGTTTCTCTGGCTTACAGCTTCAATACAGGAGCCGGTCTTAAGATTATTGATGACTCTGGTAACCAGAATCACGCTTCACTGTCCGGTGATGCACACTGGATGACCTGTAGAAAACACAGTGGCAGTACTTTCGCCATGAATGGCACAGAAGGCTTTGCAGAAATAGCTCATTTGGAAACAGGTGGCCCGATGACCATTGCTGCCTGGGTTCGCTTTAATGACTTTAATCAGCCATGGTCCAGAATTATTGATTTTGGCGATGGTCCCGCTGAACACAATATCATTCTCAGTCATATTGCTAATGAGAACGGATTGAGTTTCAGAATCTATGATGGTGATAGTAACCAGTATAATGCTCTTGAAATCACTGATTTTTTCCAACAAGAGAAATGGGTTCACATCGCTGCAACGATAGACAACACAGGCTTGATGTCTATTTACCGTAATGGATGTCTGATTAAATCCAAAGAAGGGTCTGTTCCTGAAAAATGTTGTCGTAGAGGCAATTTCCTTGGTAAAAGTCACTGGGCTGGCGACGGCTTCCTCAACGGTAATATTGATGACTTACTGATCGTCAACCATTCTCTTGACCGTGAAGCTGTCATGGCTGTTTACTTGGCCGACACTGTCGAAAGAGTCATTGCGCCTGGCTTTTATATTGATTCTCTGGATACACCCAATAAATATATAGGCACACTGGAAGTAGCAGAATCTAGCCCGAATATCGTTTTCACTATGATTGATGATGCCGACGGCACTTTCACTGTTGATAGTCAGACGGGAGAGATTCGAACTACTGACACTTCTTCTATTCAGTCAGAATATCTCATTCAAGTTCAGGCTGGCTCAGAAGATAACTCGGAAATCCTGAGTATTCTCATCCTCGTAACAAACCATACAACTCAGGATGAAGAGAAGCAGAAGATCACTTCTGACCAGAATGTCTTTGAGGCCCCACCCCTATCCCTTGAATTTCTATCAACGCTAATTCAAAGGGATGAAACCATTGCCCAGTCCATCGTGATAGAAGATCTACCGGAGGGTTGTGAACTGGAAGATGATTTTGAACGAGTTAAAACCGATGGGCACCCGATTAATATCAGTACCTGGAATCTGGATGAGCTGACTTTTATTCCTGCCGAAGATACTCCCGAACACTTCACGGCATCTATTGTTATCAATAATCTTGATAAGAAAAACCGAGAACTGAGAGAACCTGAATTAATTACTCTGGACATCAATTGGCCAGAGCAAACTGCCAATGTACTTAATATTGGCAGAAGCTAACCATAGATGGACTGTGTCTATTCGACACTGGTTTCACTGTCCAGACCGGTATGATTCATATTCCATTCACTGAAATCAGAATCTCGAATGGTCGCACCAATAAAGAGGCTTTGATCAAACCGAGCACCGCTTAATTCAAGCTGATTCATAGAAATATGATCCAGACGACAATGATTAAAAATAGGAGCTTGATCAAGGCTATAACACTCTTTCATCTCGCCTCTTTCAAATATTACCTTATCAAAAAGAGTGCCATCCAATAAGCATGAATCAAGATCAACCCGAACAAACTGACTGTTGGTTATTCGAGTTTTGACCATTTTTGGCAGTTGAAACTCTGAATCAGTTATTGATACCAGATTGAGAGCTGCACCTGAAAATATGGGCCCTGTCTGAAAGCTTTCACAGCCCCGAAACTGACAGTCATCAATCAGGCCGTTCTTGAAACTGGTACTCGTCAGCGTACAGTTTCTGAACTCCACATTTCTCAGTTCACAGGATTCCAGATTGGCATCATCAAAAAAACCGTGGAGAATCTGATTACTATAAAGCTTGATACCTTTGCAAGAACTTCCGTGAAAGCTTTGTGCACCCATGTTGCAACTATCGATAATGGCATTATCCAGACAACTACCATCCATGTTCGCAGCGAAGAGATTGCTGTCGACTATCCTGGCATTTTCCAGCTGGCAGAACCTTAAGTCTGCACCTTCAAGATTGCAATCTTCAAAGATGCAGTCCACCAGATCAGCATTTCGAAAGTCTGCTCCAGCCAAATTACAGCCTTTGAACCTTGCGCCTCTTAATTTACTTCCACGAAAATTACAGTGAGATAGATTGGTCTGGTTGAAACAGATTCTTTCCAGATCTCGGTCTTTTAATGTTTCATTTCGTAAAGAAGCATGGGGAATAACATTCATTCCCGGATGAAGCTGTAAAGAGAGTTCTTTTCTGGCAAGCAAGGCTGGATCAGGAATCAGTTTTGCTTCCACAGTCGGTTTGATAGCAACCTTATAGTCTTTTACACCCTTAAAGCTGATTGTAATTGACTCATCCAGACCTCTCGCCTTTTGGCCATCAATGTCCAGAACAGGAACCTGACTAGGTTTTGTTGATTTTTTGTCATTTTTGTCAGAAGTAGGCACAGGCTGTCCTTTGCAGAATGAAGTCTGCTAGAAAGGTCGCCCAGAATTGAAAAATATTTAGGGTTTGTTGCTACCTGTACAATTTTTAGCTATACAGGCAGCGAAATCAGGAAGGCTTGTTTGAAGGTTGGCTCTGTTTTGACGGAAGAGGCTTTTTTTTACATTCAGGTTCGGTACCAGTATTTTGGCACTCTTCAAGAACATGACTGCACAAATCCAGAACCACATGCCTGATGTGATGATCATCAAGTTCATACAGTACCTGCTTGCCCTTTCTGTTGGACTTGAGAATTCTCGCCTCTCTCAGCCCTCGCAAATGGTGGCTAGTCAACGGCTGAGACATTCCAGTCAATTCGGAAAGACAGCAGACAGGTTGGGGAGTATCCAAGCATGCCATAACCAGTCTCAGACGACCTTCATCACCGAGAAGTCTGAATAGTGAGGCAACTCTGGTCAGATGATCTTTGGATAAATCCGGTAGATCTGTGCCGCAGATATGGCTCTGTTCAGTCATAAACTCTTTTCATTACAATTACTTAATTAGGTATTAACACGGCTTTTTTATCACCTGTCTGTTACTAAGGCCAGACTATTTCTAAAAGCTACTGTGTATCAAAAATTACATTTTAGAGTAGATTTCAGACATCTGCTGATGAAAATCGACATTTACTTAATATCTAATTATTTTTCATGACGTCGGTTAATGAAATGAACTCTCTCTGTAGTAAAGTCCTCGCCTAGTTCTGACAGGCTTAATAAAACCATAGTTCAAAATTAAATCTGATCAAAACCGCATTCCCCTCAAAACGCCGCATGTGGAGTAGCTCCATGCTGAACGACCTACAGGCCATCATCTTTGACATGGATGGACTGATTTTTGATACAGAAAAGTATCACAGAGCTTGCTGGAAAGAAGCTGGGAAAGATTTTGGCTATGACATAGATGATACTTTCCTCAAGCGATGTGCCTCACTGACAGGGCAGAATACTCTAAAGCTGATAAGAGAGGTATTTGGAGAGCAATTCCCCGCAGAAGCGTTTCATTTACATAAGAGGAAACTCTTCAATCAGAAAATAAGTCTTGCAGATATTGAGTTAAAACCCGGCTTTGCAGAACTGTTTGATTGGCTGAAAACCCAACCTGTCAAACTAGGCTTGGTCACCTCTTCACGACAACAGACAGTACACCACAACTTCTCAGGGCTTGATGCTCTTGACTCATTCAACGTCATCGTCACCGGTGAGCAGGTAACCCGCAGCAAACCTGATCCAGAGCCGTATAGTAAAGCTTGCCGACTTCTCGGGATTAATCCTGCAAGGGTAATGGTTTTCGAAGACTCCAATAACGGCAGCCTTTCTGCAATCAACGCTGGCTGTAAAGCAGTCATGGTTCCTGACTTTTCTGCACCTATAGAAGAGGTGACAGAGAAAGCCTATGCCATTATCGACAGCCTGGAATATGCCAGAGAACTTATCGAGACTTAATCTGCTTCTCTGACTCCCCGAACAATAAACAGGAGCTGTAATTCAGCTCCTGTCAAAAACAGCTACGAAAGAGTAAAAACAGGACATAACAACAGCTGTCTGTGAGCACATTCCTGAAGAAACTCATAAATCAGAAAGTGACCATATATGATGAAAAATTAATATTTTTAGGAGGAAGATCCGAAAATTTAGATAAAATAGGTATAAAAAAACAGTCAAGCGAATGGGAGTTTCTACGCATGCATGTAAACTCATGCAACTAAAATCTTCCCACTCACTTGTAACTGACCACTTTTATTTTTATTGTCGGTCAGCGCTCGGCCTTTATTATTTTTATTATGGCCAATCTTGTTTTTGTTACTTATACATATACAACTACCGTGCCAGTTTTCTGGTTTTCTTCCTTATCCCGCGTGATACGTACTTCTACGAGCAGAGCTATGTATTTCACCAAACCGTTGTTAGCAAAAATAATGTTACCTCGCAAAGGTGAGGTGTAACTAAAGAGTCGCTAAGTAACACTCACTTCACACATACGACACTTGTCTATTTGATAAATATAATAAGTAATCAGTTACAAAATTTCTCACGATTTCGGCTTTCCCTGTCTATTTATACCCAGTAACAGGACTTATCCTTAGCTGCACAAAATCGTACACCAACCTATCCAGACGCTTTACTGCTATCGAATAAGCATTCTGCCTGACCGATTAGCTTTATAACCCAGGCATCACTGGCAAATGAACAATGACTGATACCCACATAAACAGCATTCATACCGGTCTCTCTGGACGCATGTTGCTCGAAAGCCCTCTATTGAATAAAGGCACGGCCTTTACAGAGGAAGAGCGCAGCGAACTAGACCTTCACGGTCTGCTGCCCCCAAAAATCGAAACTCTTGAAGAACAGTGTCGACGAGCTTACAAATCTTTTGCTATCAAGCCCACACCCATTTTAAAGCATATTTATCTGCGCTCACTGCAGGATACCAATGAAACCCTGTTCTACGCTCTGGTTCAGCGTCACCTGCAGGAAATGCTACCTATTATTTACACACCGGTTGTTGGTCAAGCCTGTCAGCGTTACAGCGATCTCTACCGTCGTCCCCGTGGTCTTTATATCTCTTACCCGGAACGTGACCGTATTGACTCCATGCTGGCGAACTTCAAACGGAATATTGAAGTGATTGTTGTAACCGACGGTGAACGTATTCTTGGTCTGGGCGATCAGGGTATCGGTGGTATGGGAATCTGTATTGGTAAACTGTCCCTTTACTCTGCCGTTGGTGGTATTACGCCAAATCTAACGCTGCCTATAGCTCTGGACTGTGGCACCAACAACCAGAAGCTACTTGATGACCCTAACTACCTTGGGTGGCGTCAAAACCGTATAAACGATGATGAGTACTACGAGTTTCTGGAGCTGTTTATCAAAGCTCTTAAACGTCGCTGGCCTAGTGCTCTACTGCAGTTTGAAGACTTTGCTATCAACCACGCTACACCATTACTGGAAAAGTATCGTGATGAACTGTGTACGTTTAACGACGATATTCAAGGAACGGCTAGTGTAACCGCTGCAACCTTGGTGGCAGCCGCCAAGGCTGCGGGTAAGTCTGTAGAAAATCTGAAAGTGGCTTTCCTTGGTGCAGGTTCTGCAGGTTGCGGTATTGCCGAGCAAATCATCAGACTGATGATGAACAACGGCCTTGCTGAAGAAGAAGCCAGAAGCCGAATTTATATGGTTGACAGAGATGGTCTACTACATGACCAACTGGAAAATCTACGTCCTTTCCAACAGAAACTGGTTCAGTGCCACTCTGTCATACAAAATTGGTCGTGCGGTGATTTAGCATCCTTATCGAATGTTATTCGTCATGCCAAACCTGATGCCATTATCGGTGTATCCGGTCAACCTGGGCTATTCACCCAGGAAACCATTGAGCTGATGGCCGAGAATCATGAGAAGCCTATTGTCTTCCCACTGTCTAACCCGATCAGTCAGGTAGAAGCTCTGCCTGAAGATATTATCAAGTGGACTGATGGCAAGGCATTGATTGCCACAGGCAGCCCCTTTGATCCGGTTCAATACAAAGGAGACAGTTACCCTGTTGCCCAGTGCAACAACATCTATATTTTTCCGGGACTCGGTCTTGGTGTGTTGGCATCCGGCGCTAATCGTATTTCTGACAGTATGCTGGATGCAGCGGTAGAAACACTGGCACTGTCCTCCCCTGCCTTAATCAGCAATGACGCTCCGCTGTTACCACTACTGGATCGCATCCAACAGGTGACTAATGATATTGCTCTTGCTGTTGCCCTTCAGGCACAGAAAGAAGGTCTGGCTCACGTCACCGAAATGACAGAACTGGAGCACCGTATCAGAAGTAAACGCTGGCATCCTGAGTACAAACGTATTCGCATGTCTGACTGTTAAAACAGAAAAGAGTGTCCATATATCTTTGATATGGGCACTTTTAATACCAATTCTTACCCACGGTAGTTGATTCAAATCGGTATGTTTTCGTTCGGAAACAACGAAATCCTGCCAAGATAGCCACTAACAATCAGTTCATTTACCTGCATCCAACGCCGTTACCAGAAAATATCGTTATGAATAGCTCTTTTTGGTTATCGATCAGTCAATGATTGACTCGTATCAACCGATATATTTCCAAGCCTGCTTAAGCTGTGCCACCTCAGAATAAATACTTAATCAACCAATTGAAAAGCCGGCAATACCACTATTATAAGTGTCGAGATCCACAAGAATGGTTCGGCAGGAAAGAACTACTTGTCAGGCAAATCAGGATAATTCTATGAAGCGTTGGAGCAGTTTATCCCTCACAGCAAAGGTGCTGATAGGCATGATCACAGGATTAGTGATCGGCCTTATCATGCGACAATTTTCCGATAACACCTTTGTTGAACAATATCTGGTCGGCGGCCTATTTCACGTCATTGGTAAAATATTTCTAACGTCACTGAAAATGATTGTTGTACCTCTCGTTTTCGCTTCCATCGTTTGTGGTACCTGTTCACTCAAGGATATTGCTGTTCTGGGTCGACTCGGTATAAAAACAGTGGTTTTTTATCTCGCAACCACCTGTATAGCCATCAGTCTGGCCATGGGGCTGGCATTTCTCATAGGACCGGGAATTGGTGCCAATCTTGAAAGTACTTCATCCTTTGCATCCAAGACAGCGCCCTCCATTTCCGAAGTTATTATTGGGATGTTCCCAACCAACCCCATCGAAGCCATGGCTGAGGGTAATACGCTTCAAATTATTGTTTTCTCTCTGCTCTTTGGTATAGCCATTGCCGCAGCTGGAAAGCCTGCAGAGCCTATCGCTAAACTGTTTGTGGCTTTGAATGAAGTCATGATGAAGCTTGTAACCCTTATAATGCATATAGCTCCATACGGTGTTCTCAGTCTGATGGCGAAGCTGTTTTTCACCATCAATCTAGGAGCTATTGGCAACCTGATTCAGTACTTCCTGGTAGTTCTGGGAGCACTGTTTCTGCAGCTGTTTATAACTTATTGTGGAATGTTAAAAGCTTTTACCGGACTGAGTCCATGGCTGTTTCTGAGTAAAATTCAGGATGCTTTCATGTTCGCTTTTTCAACTGCATCCAGTAATGCCACTATTCCAGTGACACTGGAAGCAGTCACTCGTCGTATGGGGGTCTCTAACAAAGTAGCCTCGTTTACCGTTCCTCTTGGTAGCACTATTAACATGGACGGCACAGCCATTATGCAGGGTGCTGCCACGGTATTCATTGCCCAGGCGTTCGGTGTCGATCTGTCCATGGGAGACTATATGATGGTCATTCTCACAGCCACGCTCGCTTCCATTGGGACTGCAGGGGTTCCTGGGGTTGGTTTGATTATGCTCGCCATGGTGCTACAGCAGGTAGGTTTACCTTTGGAAGGTATAGCCCTGATTATGGGAGTTGATCGTCTGCTGGATATGGCACGGACTGCTGTTAATATCACTGGTGATAGTGTGGTCAGCTGTATCGTTGCCAAAAGTGAAAACGAACTCAATTTTGATGTTTTTAATAATGTACATGCCGCTGAAGATGAAGAGTATATAGACTTCCATCATATCGGTGAAGAATCTCAAAACTGATTGTCACTTACGGGCATAAGGTCGGTTGTTTTCGGCCTTATCGCCATCTAATTATTAGTAGCCGTAAATAATGCTGTTTTGATTTCTCTGGTAGTTATCTGATTTCTGACATTAATGGTAAATAACTATGCCTAGAAGGATTTTGAACTGAAGGGTAGAACAATAGCGTAGAGGTTTGAGATAAAATCGCGGGTACGAAAAAAGAAAAAGCGGATTGGTTTGCAGGCTGTGTGGCTAATGGCTTTATTATTCTTCCCTGGATATCCGGTTTGCTCGCGTTGCTTTTCGCAATCTTCTCAGCTTTCCGGTTTCCCTGTTAGTAGCTATACCACAAAAAAACACCCTGTAAACCAATCCGCTTGTACTGCTACCGACCAATATTATTTTTATTGTTAGTCGATGTTCTTTGCCTATTGTTATTTTTATTGTTGGCAATTCTTTTGGTTCTACTCATACATATACAAATCCTGTGCCAACTTTTTAAAAACCCTTCTCATCCCTTGCGGTACGTAGTTTCCACGCAATACGACATTGTAGAGGTAACAAGAGGACTACTCTAAAAACGTTACCCCCGCACACTTTGTCGGTAACAGGTAAACACACGAGTAACACATATCGTTTTAGCTTAATTTTCTACACATATAAAAATGACAGTTTTTTTCCTGCAAGATATATCTACTGCATCTTTCTGGTGCGTTTTTCGTATAACCTTTTATAGCAAGAGTGGTACTTGTTAATGATAACTATCAGGATGATACACAGAGCTAATTGGCCGATAGCTATTTAAATCGCATACAGTGCCTCCATACAAATATTCAATTACTGACCGAACCCGGGATCCAGCATGAGCGCAGAAACACATTTTGACTACCTCGTAATAGGCGGTGGCAGTGGCGGTATCGCAACAGCTAACCGTGCCTCCATGCACGGTGCAAAGGTTGGCCTGATAGAGGCCAAGCATCTCGGCGGTACCTGTGTGAACGTTGGTTGCGTTCCCAAGAAAGCCATGTGGTTTGCCGGCCAGATTTCCGACGCTGTTCACTATGGCCCTGACTACGGCTTTGACCTGGATCGCGAAGAAGTTCTGAAAAACTTCAACTGGAGCAAGATGATTGAAAGTCGCGATGCTTACATTGGTCGCATCCATCAGTCTTATGATCGGGTTCTAGGTAATAACAAAATAACTGTTATTAAAGGCTATGGTCGTTTTGTTGATGCTCAAACTATTGAGGTTAACGGCACTCATTACACTGCAGACCATATCACTATTGCTACTGGTGGCATGCCAGCTATTCCACAACTTCCAGGTGCTGAGCACGGTATTGATTCTGATGGTTTCTTCGAGCTTCAAGAGCGTCCGAATCGGGTCGCTGTTCTTGGTGCCGGCTATATTGCTGTAGAAGTAGCGGGTGTCTTCCATGCCCTGGGGACAGAAACGCACCTTTTGGTTCGTAAACATAAGCCTCTCCGCAACTTTGATGACATGCTCTCCGATACTCTGGTTGAGATCATGGAAGCCGATGGTCCAAAACTTCATACACACTCTGTACCGAAGGAAATCACCAAAGAAGGTGATGGCAGTCTGACCGTGCATTTGGAAAGCGGTAACTCAATCAATGTTGATACCGTAATCTGGGCGGTAGGACGAAAACCTCATACTGCAGGTATCAACCTTGAAGCTGCTGGTGTGGAAACCAATGAACGAAACTACATTTCTGTCGACAAATTCCAGAACACTAATGTCCCAGGCATTTATGCAGTGGGTGACAACATCGGAAAGATTGAACTGACACCTGTTGCAGTAGCTGCTGGCCGTCGTCTTTCTGAAAGATTGTTCAACAATAAGCCAGAAGAGCACCTGGACTACGAAAATGTCGCAACTGTCGTATTCAGCCACCCACCTATCGGTACGGTTGGGCTGTCTGAGCAGGAAGCTATTGATCAATTCGGCGACGAGAACGTTAAGGTTTACAAGAGCGGTTACACCGCCATGTACAGCGCTCTGACCAGCCACCGTCAGCCAAGTAGAATGAAGCTGGTGACCGCCGGCGATAATGAAAAGATTGTAGGCATTCACACCATCGGCCATGGTTCCGATGAAATGCTTCAAGGTTTTGCTGTAGCTCTCAAAATGGGAGCTACCAAGGCAGATTTTGATAACACCGTAGCAATTCATCCAACGTCTTCTGAAGAATTCGTTACGATGCGCTGACATGATCTTCTGGAGAATTAAAAAAGAAGTGACAATTTAAAAAATAAACGACAATTTCTCAAAATCCCTTCTACACTTTGTGTGGGTGGTCGTCTTACTGCAGGACTACTACCCACACAACAGTCTTCGATCCATTAATTAACCAGCATTTCCAATGCCTCGTATTCCAAAGCAGAGCTACCCTGATTGGGTCGCTGATGTACAGATAAACGGTTATCGCGGCTTCCTAAACAATAGGAACTTGAGCTCTAGAGCTCTGGCTTCAGACTTCTATAGTGTGAAAAACCAGAGGTGGTGTTATGCAGCTTCACCCCCTGAGAAAAAACACTTTCATTACCTTGAGTTCATCGATGACGTTGCCGGGTACTATGATCAGTACCCAATAGACCCAATATCTCATTGCCTGTAGCCAAGCGACTCAAGCTTCGACATCATTCTGCAGGTAAGGAGCCTGCCGTAGTTACGCTTGATACAGTTATCATACCAAGTGACCAGAGCGAGCATTATGCGAAATCCGTCAAAACACGAGATGAAATATCAAAAAAGAATATGAATGGTGATAAAAAGACGCAAAAAAATATCTACGCCTCAAAGAAAAGTTACTTATACTCGATGCTGCAGTTTTTAGAGCTTGATAGAATACTTTGAGTGTGGAAATGAACCAGACTACTGCTGCGTCTCCTGCATCAAGCCCAGCGAGATACGATCAACGACACAACAGCAGACTGACAGGGTAAGATTGCATTCCAATTTTATAACCGTCAAGTGTCGTAGTGCTGATTCGTCCTCTTTCTGTTGTTACTGTATTTCTGGACTCTTTGAGCGATTCACTGAAAAGCATTACTCCCTCTGCTCAACTCACAACGATCCAAAAAACAGTCCTGACCGCTCTGATTATGGGGATTGTTGTCACTGAAACACTCAACTGGGCCGCCTTTGAACGAAGAA
>SIHQ01000040.1 GCA_004762125.1 Oceanospirillales bacterium
GCTCTGCTGTTATTAGACATTTATCTGTTAATAAAGTTTGTAATATAGGTAATATTGATAAGCTTACTTATGCTGGGAATCTAGATTCTTTAAAATCAATCTGCAACTCAGAAAACTATGAGTTTTTTCATGTTGATATATGTGACAGAGATCAACTTGATATAATATTTAGAAGCTTCAAACCAACTCATGTTATGCATTTAGCTGCAGAAAGTCATGTTGACCGATCGATTGATGATCCAGCTGCTTTTGTTCGCTCTAATTTTTTTGGTACGTACTCATTATTAGAAGCTACACGTGACTACTGGGGTCAATTAACAGATTCTGAAAGAAAGAAATTTCGTTTCCATCATATTTCTACTGATGAGGTTTATGGTGATCTGTGTGGCGAGAATAGTCTCTTTTCGGAAACTACTCCTTATGCCCCTAGCTCTCCATACTCTGCAACCAAAGCTGGTTCTGATCACCTTGTTCGTGCTTGGGGGCGTACTTATGGGTTGCCTATCATTGTGACCAACTGTTCGAATAATTATGGCCCATATCATTTTCCTGAAAAGCTGATTCCGCACATAATTCTTAATGCATTGGCTGGTAAGCAACTTCCTGTATATGGAAATGGAAATCAGATCCGTGATTGGCTCTATGTAGAGGACCATGCTCGGGCATTGATAACGGTACTTACTAAAGGAAAAGTCGGAGAGACCTATAATATTGGTGGTCATAACGAGAAAAAGAATATTGAGGTTGTGCAAACTATTTGTGCTTTGCTTGAGGAGCTTGCACCAAGTGAGAAGCTATCCGGGCTCATTCGTTATGAAGATCTCATTACTTTTGTAAATGATCGACCTGGGCATGATGTTCGTTACGCTATTGATGCCACAAAAATTGAGCGGGAATTAGACTGGAAACCTCAAGAAACCTTCGAATCGGGTCTGCGTAAAACAGTAACATGGTATCTTAGTCACCGTGAGTGGTGGCAGCGTGTATTGAGTGGTGACTATCGTCTAGATCGTTTAGGAGGCGAATTATGAAGGGCATTATATTAGCTGGCGGTTCTGGTACCCGCTTACATCCTATTACTCTTGGGGTGTCTAAACAGCTGCTACCTGTTTACGATAAACCTATGATCTATTATCCGCTTTCTGTTCTGATGTTAGCGGATATTCGTGAAATTTTAATTATTTCAACTCCTATAGATCTGCCAAATTTTCGTAACCTGTTAGGTTCTGGTTCTAACTTCGGTATTAAACTCACTTATGCTGAACAGCCATCACCTGATGGACTGGCTCAGGCTTTACTGATTGGTGAAGATTTCATCGATAATGATAGTGTGTGCTTAATTCTGGGTGACAATATCTTTTATGGATATGGTTTTAGTGGCATGTTGCATGAAGCTGCTACATGTAAATCTGGTGCGACAGTGTTTGGTTATCATGTATCAGATCCAAATCGTTTTGGTGTAGTGGAGTTTGACTCTGAAGGAAAGGCTTTATCTATTGAAGAGAAGCCAGTTAATCCAAAATCAAATTACGCAGTGACTGGTCTGTATTTTTACGATAAAGATGTTGTAGAAATTGCTAAGCAGGTTAAACCTTCAGCACGTGGAGAATTGGAAATTACGGATGTAAACAATGCTTATCTTCTGCGTGGTGATTTGAATGTAAGTTTATTAGGCCGCGGATTTGCTTGGCTGGACACCGGTACTCATGATTCTTTGATGGAGGCTAGTCATTTCGTGCAAACTATTGAAGCCCGCCAAGGAATGAAGGTAGCTTGTCTTGAAGAAATTGCCTATCGACAAGGCTGGTTGACAGCAGAAGAATTGAGTAATCAGGCTGATGCTCTCAGCAAAACAGGTTATGGGCAGTATCTAAAACAACTATTGGAGTCGGGGACAATTTAATGGATATAACAGAAACAAAGCTCCCTGGTGTGTTGATTATTGAACCTAACATATTTGGTGATCATCGCGGTTTTTTTAAAGAAACATTTCAGTTAGATGCTTACCATAAGGCTGGTATCAAATTGCCCTTTGTTCAGGATAACCACTCCCGTTCTAGGTATGGTGTGTTACGTGGCCTTCATTTTCAGAAATCCAAACCACAGGGGAAATTGGTTAGTTGTTCCCGTGGTGCAGTATATGACGTAGTAGTAGATATTGATCCGATTTCATCAACTTGTGGTCACTTTGTTGGTATTGACCTGACAGAAGATAATCATAAACAGCTATGGATTCCCCCAGGCTACGCTCATGGCTTTTGTGTAATGAGTGAGGTAGCGGATTTTCAGTACAAGTGTACTGATTTTTATGACCCCTTAGATGAAGGTGGTTTGATTTGGAATGATACGGATGTGGCTATCCCTTGGCCAGTAGCGAATCCGCAGTTATCTGAAAAGGATCTACGTAACTCAACTCTTAAAGAACTTTTGGAAAAGTAGAATGAAAGTAGTTGTTATAGGTGCTTCAGGGCAAGTTGGGTATGAATTGATTAACCGTGCATCAGATGGTTTTGAGGTTGTTGGTCTGGCTTCTTCTGATTTAGATATTACTGACGAAGCATGTGTTAATAAGATACTGTGTCAGTTGCAACCACAAGTGATTATTAATGCAGCTGCTTACACAGCAGTCGATAAAGCAGAAATTGAAAAAGAAAGAGCGTACAAAGTTAATGAGCTAGGTGTTAAATATTTAGCCCTGTTTGCTAAACAACAGAGTATACCAATTATACATGTCTCGACCGATTATGTGTTTGATGGTATGGGGGATAAACCTTATCAAGAAAATGACCCTACAGCCCCTATTGGGGTATACGGTGCTAGTAAACACGCTGGCGAGTTGATTTTAAACGAATATTGCCCTCAACATATTATTTTGCGCACCAGCTGGGTATTCGGATCCCATGGTGATAATTTTGTAAAAACGATGCTTCGACTCGGATTTGATCGTAAAAGCTTTGGAGTAGTGGACGATCAGCAAGGTTGTCCTACTAGTGCGGCTAGCATTGCTGATGTCTTGTGGTTAATTACCCGACATTATAAGGACAATCAGAATCTTCCATGGGGAGTGTATCACTTTAGTAATCAGTCAGCCTGTAGTTGGTTTGACTTTGCCACCGAAATATTTCGTCAGGCAATAAATATTGGAATACTAGATAGTATGCCGAAAGTTAAGGCAATCACTACGGAAGATTATCCGACGCCTGCCAAGCGACCAATGTCATCTATATTAGATTGTCAGAAAATATATAAGCAGTTTGGGATTAACCAGCCAAGTTGGAATATAGAATTAGGTTATGTTTTAGGTTCATTAAGGCAGTCATGAAAGAAAAAGAAGTAATATTACCTAAATTTGCAGTTCTGATGGCTGCATATAATGGAATGCAGTGGATTGAAGAGCAGGTTAATACTATCCTCAATCAGAAAGGTATCGAGATAACACTATACATCAGCGTTGATTTGTCTTCAGATGGTACCCATGAATGGGCTAGTCAACTAGCGATATCAAACTGCAGAGTTATTATACTTCCTTATGGAGAGCGTTTTGGGGGGGCTGGTCCGAATTTTTTTCGCTTATTAAGAGATGTTGATTTTGAGGCATTTGATGCTATTTCTTTTGCGGATCAAGATGATATCTGGCTGGAAAATAAACTTCAGCATGCATATGAAGTAATGAAAGAAGAGAAGGTTGATGTTGTTTCTTCTGATGTTATTGCATTCTGGTCTAATGGCCGAAAGAGTTTAATAAAGAAATCATACCCACAGCGAAAATATGATCACTTCTTTGAATCTGCTGGTCCAGGCTGTACCTATGTGTTTAACAAAAAATCAGCAACTGGATTGAAGAATTTTATTTTAAGTTCGGGAGTTAGCACTGAACAAATTGCTCTTCATGATTGGTTAGCTTATGCCTTTTGCCGTAACAGTGGGTATAAGTGGCATATTGATGACAAACCTCTCATGTTATACCGGCAGCATGCTAATAATCAGTTTGGGACTAATGCCGGTTTTATTGCCTATAAGCAACGTGTTAATTTAGTTGTTGAACACTGGTACCGGAAACAGGTTTTTCAAATTACTTACGTTATTGGAGGAAGAAAGTTATCAAAAGTTACAGATTTCAAATTTATGCTAAAAAATGTTTTTCAGCTTAGACGAAGACTGCGTGATCGCCTAACACTTTTGGTAATGATCATATTAGGTATGTTTTGAGAGGTGGTTTTTGAAACTTCGAATCGTTCTTACAGGAGCTACAGGTTTTCTTGGTCGAAACTTGTTACCTGTATTGTGTAAAGAATATGAAGTGTTAAGTGTAGGTCGAAATAACTTAACATCAGAGTTTGGTGAAAGTGCATTAATTCCTTGTATTAATGCTGAGACAAATTGGCAATGTTTTCTTAGTGGTGCAGATGTGGTCATTCATACAGCTGCTCGTGCACATATCACCGGTACTAAAGGAATAATTGATTATGATGAATACCAGGAAGTGAATGTAGAGGGAACACGAAACTTGGCACAGCAAGCAGCTTGCGCTGGTATTAAACGGTTTATTTTTATTAGCTCTATTGGTGTTAATGGAAATACGTCAAAGAATCCTTTTAAGTATAGTGATGCACCAGATCCACATGATGCTTATTCTATATCAAAACATCGTGCTGAGGTTGTACTTCAAGAGATAGAACGAAAAACTGGCATGGAGTATGTAATCATTAGACCTCCTCTGATCTATGGAAACAAAGCTCCTGGGAATTTTAGAAGCCTTATGAAGCTATCTAATATGAATTTACCACTGCCATTGGGAGCCATTTATAATAAAAGAAGTTTGGTTTCTATTGATAATGTTGTTGATTTGATTGCTACTTGTATTAACCACCCAAATGCTAAAAATCAGTTATTTCTGGTTAGTGATGATCATGATGTCTCAACAACCGAGTTGCTGCAAGAAATGAGAGTTGCTGCTGGAAAGAAACCACTACTGCTTCCTATAAGACTCTCAATTCTTCGATTAGTTGCTTCTTTATTTAGTAAGCAATCTGTTGTGGACAAGTTGGGCAGTGACCTGCAAGTGGATATTATTCATACAAAGGAAACTCTTAACTGGAAACCTGTTGTTTCCTTTCATGATGGTATCCGACGTTGTTTTAACTAAGAGCAATTTTTATGCTACGTATATTTGATTTTGTATTTTCATTACTAGGCTTGCTGTGCGGTTTCCCTGTACTGTTCGTGATTTTTATCATTGGATTATTTGATACAGGTTCACCTCTATTCTTACAAGAAAGAGTGGGACGTAACAAAAAAAAGTTTACCTTGGTAAAATTCCGTACGATGTCAGTTAATACAGCCTCCGTTGCCAGTCATCTGGCTTCAGCCTCTTCAATAACAACGCTAGGTGGTTTCCTTCGTAAAACTAAACTCGATGAGTTACCTCAGCTTTGGAATGTGTTGCTTGGGCATATGAGTTTGGTTGGTCCAAGACCTAATCTGTTTAATCAAAGTGAATTGATAGATGAGCGTGAAAAGTTTGGTGTGTATAAAGTACGCCCAGGAATCACGGGTTTAGCCCAAGTATCGAATATTGATATGTCTACACCGAAGCTACTGGCTGAAACAGATAAAGAGATGATAGAAGATATGTCAGTAGGGTATTACTTTAAATATATCTTGATGACAGTAACTGGAAGTGGTGTGGGTGATGCGGTAAAAAAGTGAAATAATTATAATTAGCATGACTAGATATCTCATAGCAGTAGTAAGATGACTGTCGGTTTAAATCATTATTGAATCCTTTATGTTAAGAAACCAACTAATAACCCTCTCAAGATGGCAAAAGCGGGCAGTCAGCCTGACAGTGGACACTGCTTTTATCTGGCTGTCTGTGTTTGTGGCATTTTCTACGCGTTTTGGTTTTCAAGGCGTACAAGAGTATACAGGGCTCATGATAAACCTTTGTGCCCTTGCACCACTGGTTATTCTACCTATCTATATGCGCCTTGGTCTTTATCGTGCCGTACTCAGGTATATGGGCACTCATGTAGTGTTCACTATAATCAGGGCCAATATACTTGGAATACTGTTGCTTGTTCTGGTTTCTTATCTTATTGGGTTAGCGATACCCCGTAGTATTCCCTTTTTGTTTGGTTCTGTTCTTGTCTTTTTTGTCAGTGTTTCCCGCTATGCCATCCGTTTCTGGCTTGCTGGTCATAAAGTTTCAGATATTTTGATGTCTACTTTTAGCCTTTCGCAAACCGTGGGGCGTCATGCACAGATAGGAACACCTGTTGCTATCTATGGAGCGGGGGCTGCGGGTACGCAACTCGTGTTGTCTATGGGGCGGAGCAGGGAGTACCAACCTGTCGCGTTTATTGATGACAACCCTTCGATGAAAGGTCGAATTCTCATGGGCAGTCAGGTTTATGCACCTGCTCAGATGCAAGCCCTGATTGAAGCGACAGGTGCTGAAGAGGTTCTTTTGGCCATTCCTTCTGTTAAAAGAGGTCGAAGAGGCGAAATTGTTAAGAATCTTGAATCCTTTGGTTTACCGATCAAGACCATGCCGGATATGCGGGATATTGCCAGTGGACGACTTAAACTTCAGGATGTGCAGGAAGTCGATATTGCTGATGTTTTAGGGCGTGATGAAGTAAAACCTCTGCCTCATTTGATAGAAAAACATATAGCAGGAAAAGTGGTTCTGGTAACAGGTGCCGGTGGTTCCATCGGATCTGAAATGGTTCGGCAGGCGTTACGCCGAAACCCCAAGATGATTATCTTGGTTGATCACTCTGAGTTTAACCTCTATACCATCGATCAGGAAATTCAAAAGCTCGCATCACAAAAGAGCCATGGAATAAAAGTAATCTCTGTTTTGGGCTCTATCAATGACCCCCGTCGTTTGCTAGACGTAATGAAGACTTATATGGTTGAAACCGTCTACCATGCCGCTGCTTATAAACACGTACCTATCGTTCAATACAATGTATCTCAGGGTCTTAGAAATAATGTACTGGGCACTCTTCTTACCGCTCAAGCGGCTGTCATTGCGAATGTTAAAAACTTTGTTCTGATTTCAACGGATAAAGCCGTAAGGCCGACCAATGTGATGGGGGCTTCGAAACGGTTAGCTGAAATGGCACTTCAGGCGATTAGCAGTGAAGAAGACCTAGTGCTTTATCAAGCGGAATTGTTTGGTCTACCAAAAAAATCGCGTGTAAAGGTTGATACCCTTTTTACTATGGTTCGATTTGGTAATGTATTGGGCTCTAGTGGATCTGTGATCCCTGTGTTTCGGGATCAAATCCGTACGGGTGGGCCAATTACGGTTACTCATCCAGACATTAATCGCTATTTTATGACGATTCCAGAAGCGGCTCAGCTAGTTATACAAGCGGGAGCTATGGGTACAGGCGGTGACGTATTTGTTCTGGAAATGGGAGAGCCGATTAAAATCGTTGACCTAGCAAAACGGATGATATCTTTGTCCGGATTGACAGTGAAAGATATGGATCATTCCGATGGTGATATTGAAATTACCTACAGTGGCTTGCGTCCCGGTGAGAAACTGTATGAAGAGTTACTGATAGGGGACAATGTGTCCGGAACAGAGCATCCAAGAATTTGCAGAGCACAGGAAGAGATGCTCAGTTGGTGTGAGTTAACTAAAGTACTTGATCAGATTCAGTTAACATTGCACAGTCATGATTATTCTCAGACTAGAGCACTTCTTCTTGAGTATGTAAATGGCTATCAGCCTTCTTCCCAAGTAGTCGATTGGTTGTTCAATACATCAGAATGTGTCCCTATTACTAATAATGTTGAAAATGGAGTCGCTGTGTCTGAGACGCTTTAAAATAATCATTTTGTAGCATTTATATTATGGCGGTATGATTACCGCCATTTTTGTATCTGGCTCATAGCGACATAAGAATATCATGACAACACATTCCCGCAGGAGTCAGGGACTTTTCTGGCTATTTCTGCTATTACTTGTTTGACTGCCCATGCTCTATGGCAGCAATACTGTTACAGGTAAAGGCCTGACGTATCTATCGAGTTAGATTGAGCAAAGAGAGAAAACTCTGAGTGACGGTTGAGCTGTATATTCAATGACAACCAGTCCAGACTTTATTACTTGAATCCAGTACTAATCCAACTTTTCATGGTTAAAGATGATATCCAGAATTTCTGTTGAACATTTTATAGTGCGTTATCTACTGCCTCTGGGGCTTATAGTTCAGATGACGGGCATCCATTGGCTGGGTAAAGGCGGCAGTATCTCGCAAACCTATATCTGGTTACTGTTGCCTGCAATAATTATCTTTTTCATGAACAGTTCTGCTCTCAAACATTGGCGGCCTGATCTGCAGGAACTGTTTCTTATAGGCTTCTGTTTTATCGCTATGCTGTCATGGCTCTGGAGTGATACGGATAAAGAATTCAGTTATCTGTTTAAAAGAACGCTGTACGTGGTGGTGTATCTGTACAGTGTTTATCTGTTAAGCCAGTACCTTGAAAAGCTGAAGCATATAATGCTAATCGCTGGGTTAATTGCGGCTGCTGGTGCAACGATAGCACTGATTAATCAGGTGCTCCTGCCAGGGCGAGATATTTCTTATCGCTCCATGAGGCTCTTCAGTATCGGCTATAAGGAGTTTGGTGATTTTGGCAATCCAATACCGGCCGGGATCTACTTTGGTGCTATCGGTACACTGTTATTTTCAGGTTTATGTTTGGACCAGTTGTCACGCTACAAAACACCTATTCTGATCATCGCCTTGGCGCCCGTGCTGCTCTACCTCTTTATGACAGGCTCAAGGGGACCGCAGCTGGCTCTGGTGGTCGCTTTTGCACTGACTTGCTTGTTGGTGAGAAATAAGCAAACTAATGTGTTTCTCTCATTTGGGTTAGTAAGCAGTGTCGCTATTGGTTGGATGTTCCATGACTTTTTTCTAAATATGGCATCCGATTCAACTCTTAGTGGTAGAGCAATGATCTGGGAACAGGTAATAGGATATATTCAGCAGAAGCCTATGATGGGTCATGGATATGATGCCAGCATGGCCGCTGTATTTCATGGCAGAGAGTTTCTCTATTCTCATAACTATTATCTTCAGTCACTGTATTGCTATGGAGCTATCGGCTTTTTCTTCTTCAGTGGATTAATTATTACCACGTTTATTGCGGCTTATAAGCACTGGCAGGATAGGCTGGTTAAAATGGCCTTCTTCTTGCTGTGTTATGGTCTGGTTTGTATGATGACTGAGGTGCACCGGCTGTTTATAAACCCTGATGAAAACTGGCTGATATTCTGGCTTCCAGTAGCGATCATATTGGGTCGTAAACGCCATATAGAGTACACCCAACAAGAAACGATAAATGTGTAAGCACGCTACTGCTACCAAAAATCTCTCTGAATACATTCTTATGCAAAGTCAGATTAATTGCTCTGCAGCATAAACCCACAGATATCCCTGAAGAGCCCTGTTTTTATGAGACTGCGATGCTGTAGCCTTAAAGGATCAGGTTCAGCCAACTGCTGTTTGATAGCAAGATATTCCTGCGTTGAGCGCTCATAAGCCCATAAATACAGGTCTCTCAATAACTCGATTCGAGTCATTTCATAAACACCCAGTGTTGCACGGCTGTATGCTTGCTCGGGGATGTCGAGAAACGTCAGTGGACAGAGATTGGCCTTCAGTAAGGGTAAATTGGCCGCCAATCGTGATGTGCGTTTATCAATATCAGCAAAGGGCTGCAAGTAGGGTAATGTCGTACAAGGCGATGTTATTCTCCATGACAGTCATAACATGTACGTTCGCAGCGATAAAAAACTGATTGCCACTGTCGGTGTTAATAATTTAGCAATTATAGAGAGTGACGATGCCATTCTTATTTCCAGCAAGGATCGCATTCAGGATGTAAAAAAGATTGTTGAACGACTAAAGGCTGATGATCGCTCGGAGGCAGAACGACACAGAAAGGTTTATCGCCCCTGGGGTGCCTATGACTCCATCGATAGCGGGCCACGTTTTCAGGTTAAACGTATCACCGTAAAACCGGGTGCCAAACTCTCATTGCAAAAGCACTATCACCGCGCCGAACATTGGGTTGTGGTGAAGGGGACGGCGTTGGTGACAAAAGGCGATAAGGAAATCCTGCTCACTGAGAATCAGTCCATCTACATCCCTATTGGTGAGATTCACCGGCTGGAAAATCCCGGCAAGTTTGATCTGGAATTGATCGAAGTACAGAGCGGCAGTTATCTGGGCGAGGAAGATATTGTCCGCCTTGAGGATAGCTATGGTCGTTCTTGAGTTTAATTTTTAAGGATATAATAGTGTCCATAATGTGTTAAAAATGCATTAAATGGCTATAATAGTATCTAATAATATGATTATTGCGATTGCCTATGAGCTTACTATCGATTTTGACTCCCGCTGATATTCAGGAGCAACTGGCTGCAGCTATTCAAAACAAGCGAAAAGCAAAAAAGTGGTCACGAAAGGCTCTGGCTGAGCGGAGTTCTGTACCGGCAGCGACAATCAAAAAATTTGAAACCACTGGGCAGGTTTCGTTGCGACAATTTATATTACTCTGGCAGTGTGTTGGAGAGCTCGAATCACTGGCAGCTTTGACTGAGGAGGCTGACTTTATGCCTTCCAGTATCGAAGAGGTCTTGAAAGGATGAGCAGCCGAAAACTCAATGTACAGCGTCGGTTCAGTGATTGACCCAGTAACAAACCTGGAATTTTATGGATTTTCACAGACTCGTTGGCCTACGAAGCCATCCGGCTTGGCGTCTTTTGCAGGCAGACAGTGCTCCATTGATCATCAGTTTTCTCAATCGCGCGTTTATCCTGACCAATCAACGCTCCATAGCCGCTGAAGAACTGGCCACACGATTGGATGACTATCTCCATCATCTACGGGAGAGCACGGGGGATAATAAGTTTCCCCGCAAAGGCCGGGACTATCTTAATGACTGGGCTTCTGGTGAACAGGGTTATCTGCGGAAGTACTATCCCGCAGCCAGTGTCGGCGATGAGCCTCTGTTTGATTTGACCCCTGCCACAGAAAAAGTCATCGAATGGCTGTCCGGATTTGAGCAGAAACAGTTTGTAGGAACAGAATCCCGTCTGCTGACAGTGTTTCGTCTGCTCAATGAAATAGCCCACGAAACGGAAGCAGATCCGCAACTAAAAATAGATCGCCTTGAGCAAGAAAAGGTAGCTCTTGAACAGGAAATAGCACGTCTTAAAAATGGTCAGTCAGCCCCCCATGATCCCACTAGAGTGAAGGAGAAGTTTCTTCAGGCAGAAGATACCGCCAGGCATCTGTTGTCTGATTTTCGCCAGGTTGAAGAGAACTTTCGTCATCTTGATCGGGGCGTACGTGAGCGGATTACCACCGGAAACAGTGGGAAGGGGCAGATGTTGGATGATGTTTTCTCTGAGCAGGATGCCATTACCGAATCCGACCAGGGTCGCAGTTTTAAAGCGTTCTGGAGCTGGCTTATGTCACCGGCCAGTCAGGAAGAGTTACAGCAGACTCTTGAAAAGGTTCTGGCTCTGCCGGAAGTTCAAAGTCTGGAGCACGATGAGCTGCTGGGGCGAATCCGTTTTCGGCTACTAGAGGCTGGGGACAAAGTGAACAGCACCTGTGCTCAGCTGGTGGAACAGTTGCGACATTACCTGGCTGATCAGGCCTGGCTGGAAAATCGCCGCATAATGGAAATTGTTCGAGAAATTGAGCAGAGTGCCATTGCTGTTAGGCAGAAGCCACCGCCGGATAAGTTGTTCGCCTGTCTACAGCCTTATAAGCCCGAGATAGAGCTTCCTATGTCCCGTGGTCTTTTCCGGCCCGCTCTGCGTCCTGTAATCGATGAAACTCCGGAACAAGGTAAAGCCAGCTTTGACAGCAGCGTCCTCTACAGTCAGCATTATGTGGATGAGCGTGAATTGAGGGCTCGTATCCGTCAGGCGCTACAGGATCGTCAGCAAATCAGTCTGTCGGAATTGATCGAGCAGTATCCGGTTCGCAAAGGATTGAGTGAAGTGGTCGCCTATCTGCACATTGCTACTGAGTCAGACCGGGCCATGATTAACTCTGACCGTGAAGAGACTATTAGCTGGAAGGACGACAGTGGCTATCAAAAAAGTGCGGGCATGGCGGAAGTCTTGTTTATCCGTTGATGATCATCGTTGTTCGGTGATTACTATTGATTCCTGATTGTTATTTCTGGTTGTTATTTTTGATTGGAGCAAGGGTGTGAGTGGTGAGATAACCTCGGAACAGAACGCCCTTTATGGTTCCAATAATGGCCCGTCTGATGAAGCAGATACTGCTCTGGGTACGGTGGTCATTCATTTGATGAAAGGGGTCGTATATCGCGATACCCAGCCATCGGTTTGGCAGCAACTGCAGGAGCTCCATGCCAGAGTCATCGACTATGTAAACGTTATCGGCATGGATTTAACACTGGATGAAGCAGAAGGTTATGCCTTTCTCAAGCAGACTAATGATGAGACATCAGAATTGCCAAAACTGGTCGCTCGTCGTCCGTTGAGTTTTCCCGTTAGCCTGCTCTGCGTTCTGTTACGGAAGAAAATGGTAGAGCAGGATGCAGGTGGCGGTGAATCCCGTCTGATTCTGTCCCGTGAGCAGATCGTAGAAATGATGCGGGTATTTCTTCCGGATCGCGCGAATGAAGCACGGCTGTTTGACCAGATCGATACTCATATCAATAAAGTGACTGAGTTTGGTTTTCTGAAAAAACTTAACGGAACTCCTCCCGCATGGGAAGTGCGCAGAATTATAAAAGCTCTGGTGGATGCTGATTGGCTGGCTGATTTTAATGAAAAACTGAAGGTGTACCGGAACCATGCAGAATCCATTGTTTGATTTCAGTGAAGTGGGAGCCAAAATGGGTTTTCGTCTTGAAAAGCTGGAGGTTTTTAATTGGGGAACCTTCCATAAAAAAATCTGGTCAGCGGTGCCCGGTGGTAATAACAGTCTACTGACCGGAGATATTGGCTCCGGTAAATCGACGCTGGTGGATGGACTAACGACACTGCTGGTTCCCAGTCAGAAAATCACTTACAACAAGGCGGCAGGTGCTGAAACCCGTGAGCGGAATCTGACCTCTTATGTGCGTGGTTATTTCAAAAGTGCCAAAGACGACGATACGCTCAGTGCTAAAGCCGTTGCCCTGCGAGACCACAACAGTTACAGCGTATTGCTGGCCCGTTTCAAAAATGAGGGCTTTGATCAGACCATTACTCTGGCCCAGGTATTCTGGAGCCGAGACAATAGCAATACGCCTGAACGCTTCTACATTGTTGCCCGAAAGCCTTTGACCATCGCAAAACATTTTTGTGACTTTGGTAGTGATATCAGTGACCTAAAGAAAAAACTCAAACGACTTGATCATCTAAAATTGTTTGATAGCTTTAGCCAATATCAAGCTGAATTTCGTCGCCAGATGGGCATTGATAATGACCAGGCACTGGATCTGCTCTATCAGACAGTGTCCATGAAATCGGTGGGAAACCTCACCGAGTTTGTCCGTAGTCATATGCTGGAAAGCACCGATGTGGTTGATCGGGTAGACGAGCTCAGCCGTCAGTTTGATAACCTGAACCGTGCCCACGAAGCAGTATTAAAAGCCCGGCAGCAGATCGAAAAACTCTCTCCACTGGTAAAAGACTGCGAACGTTATTCGGAATTGGAAACCGCTATCGACTCATTGCGTCAGAGCCGTGAAGCGTTGCACGGATTTTTTGCTGACAAGAAGATCAAACTTCTGGACGAACGAATTGTCCGTCGTGAACAAGAGCAGAAAAAACTGATCGGTCGTCTGGAAGAAGCACGGCAGTTACTTACGGATTTGCGCACAGAACTGCGGGAAATTGAGCGGGCTATTGATCAGAATGGTGGACAACGGTTATCGGAACTGAAAACCGAGATTGAACGTCTGGGCCGGGAGCGGGAAAGGCTGTCCAACGCCTGCGATAGATACCTTGCTCTCTGTGATGAACTGGATTTACCCGTTCCTGATGATGACGAAGCTTTTTATCGAAATCAGAAAAATGCTCAGGAAAACGGGCAAGAACTTGAGCAGAAACAGGCTGAACTACAGAACGAACAGGTGGAACAGGCGGTTGCGCTGAAACAACTGAGAGACGAACACTCTGAACTGGATCAGGAAATTGTTTCTCTGAAAGGGCGTGAATCTAATATTCCCAGCCGTAATCTGGCCATTCGGGATGCGCTTTGTGAAAGCTTGTCACTGTCACAGGACATTTTACCTTTTGCCGGCGAACTGCTTCAGATCCGTGAAGAAGAAAAGCAGTGGCAAGGCGCGGCAGAGCGAGTGCTCCATAATTTTGCCCTTAGCCTGCTGGTGCCGGACGAGCATTATGACGCCGTAGCCGACTATGTGAACCAGACTCATTTGCGAGGCCGATTGGTTTATTACCGCGTGCGGTCGCCGTCACGTCCCATTAATGATTCGGTAGACAGCCGTTCCTTGAGTCGGAAAGTATCGGTCAAGACCGACAGTCTGTTTTATAGTTGGCTGGAGCAGGAGTTGATGCAGCGATTTGACTACATTTGCTGCGATAAAATGGCCGAGTTTCGTAGAGAGAGCCGAGCTATAACCCCCAATGGTCAGATAAAAAGCAGTGGCAGCCGCCATGAAAAAGACGATCGATTTCGAATAGATGATCGTTCCCGTTACGTATTGGGTTGGAGCAACCGAGAAAAGATTTTTGCTCTGGAAACCGAAAGAAAGCTGAAAGAAAAGACGATTCAAACAGCCGCTGCTGAGCAAGTACAGTTTTCCGGACGTCTTAAAAAACTTCAAAACAGTCAGGTCAAACTGGAGTTGTTGCTGGATGTTCAGCGTTTTTCCGATATTAACTGGCAGCCTCTGGCGGTTCAGATTCAGACTCTGGAAAAAGAGAAACAGCAACTGGAAACGGGTTCCGATATTCTTAAAACCCTCCGTGAGCGTCAGTCCCGCACAGAAGCCTTAATTACGGAACAGGATCGGCTCAAGGATAAATCGGGTCAAAATCTGGGTGATTTGAATTCAAAGCTGGAAAGAGATTGCAGTGATCGTGATCAGGCTCGTCAGCAGTTGGATGAATTGTCGACAGAACTCCGCGATAGTCTCTTTCCAGAGCTAGAGCAGCTGGAAGCAGAAGCTCTGCCTGACAAAAAGATCACCATCGAAGGTTGTGACAGCAGTCAGGTTACTATGCGCAAATGGCTGACAAGCAGAATTGAGTCCAGACAGAATTCCGCAAAAAGTCTGATCTCCAGAATAACCGGACAGATGTCTGATTATAAGAACAGTTATCCCCAGGAAACTCGGGAAGTAGATGCCGATGTGGCTTCTGCCGGAGAGTTCGCCGGTATGCTACAGACCTTGCAGGGAGAAGACTTACCTCGCCATGAACAGCGTTTTAAGCAGATGCTTAACGAAGGCACCATTCATAATATGGCGATGTTCCAGAACTGGCTGGACCACCAGCAACAGACGATTCGGGACAAGATTGACACCATTAACCGCTCATTGTCGGCTATTGATTACAGTGACGGTTCTTATATCCGGCTGGTAGCAGATAATCACCGTGATCCGGAGATCAATCAATTCAGAGTGGATCTTCGTAAATGTCTGGGCGATACCCTGACACCGGATGAGAGTGAAACCTATGCAGAAAACAAATTTCTGCAGGTGAAAGAAATTATTGAACGTTTCAACGGCCGGGAAGGGCAGAGCGATCTGGATAAACGCTGGACTCGAAAGGTGACGGATGTCCGTAACTGGTTCCTGTTCAATGCCTCTGAACGCTATCGTGAAGACGATTCGGAAAAAGAGTTCTACTCAGATTCAGCCGGTAAATCCGGTGGTCAGAAAGAAAAACTGGCCTACACCATTTTGGCTGCGGCGCTGGTGTATCAATTTGGTCTTGAATGGGGCGAAAAACGTTCTCGCTCTTTTCGTTTTGTAATGATTGATGAAGCCTTTGGACGTGGTTCCGATGAGTCTGCCCGTTATGGTCTGGAACTGTTCCGTAAACTCAATCTGCAACTGTTGATTGTAACCCCTCTGCAGAAAATTCATGTCATTGAAGATTATGTCAGCTCTGTGCATTTCGTCCATAACGAAGGGGGCTGTAACTCGGTATTGCAGAACCTGACCATTGACGAGTACCGTAAAGATAAAGAGAAGTATCTAGCGGCCCAGCAGGAAGAACAACTGAAAGAGCTGAAAGATTCCAGGCTCATCGGTGGGACTCCGAGCTCACTGAATTGAGATACATTGAAGTAAGATGATTAGCCAGACTGAAATCAATAAAAAAGCCCGACGGCTCTGGTCGTCGGGGGCTTTTCTAAAAAGCTGGCTCGATGGTGAGTCACTTTTTCCCTTTGAAGTGCCGTTTAAAACACCATCAGGTCGAACCTTGAGTAAGGAATTTATCAAGATTCGGGACTGGATAGGGGAGTTGCACCAGCATTCAAAAGCGGTCACAGGCAGTGGCTATCAGCTGGAGCATCGTCTTATCAGTCATCAGCAGTTGGGGCAACAGAAAGTACCTCAGAAAATCGTCTTTGAATCACAGGACGACTGGCTGGTATTTATAGGTCAGCAGCCCGCATTTAAACGGTTTAAGGCTCTGATTGATTTGACTCGACGACAGTTGCCTCAGGCTATGGCTTTGGTGAAAAGCAGACCGGTAAAATTGCTGGACTACGCCGATGTCTGGCCAGAGCTTATTAAAGTGTGTCGCTATTTTCAACTCAACCCTCGGCCTGACCGTTATATCCGGCAACTGGATATTCAAGGTATAGACACTAAGTTTATTGAGACCCACAAAAGCATACTGTCAGAGCTGTTGATTCTCGCCTTGGAACCTGAAGACTTTGACGACTCTGTTGCCGGTATTGTTGAAAATGGCTTTGAGCGACGCTTTGGCCTCCGTTATGACGAGCCACTGATTCGATTTCGTCTGTTGGACCCGGAAGCCTGTTTGGCTGATCCATTGTTGGGCAGAGGCCAAGTGACGAATAAAAACCAGTTGCCGGACAGAAGTGTTCCCCTTTCCCAGTTTGTTGATCCCCATGTCAGTAAGATATTTATTACCGAGAATAAAATTAACGGGTTATCTTTTCCGTCAATGAATGATGCAATCGTTATTTTTGGTTTGGGATATGGTATTCGTTCCCTGTTTTCAGTGTCCTGGCTGGACGAAAAAGAGATTTATTATTGGGGTGACATCGATACCCATGGTTTTTCTATTCTGTCTCAGCTACGGGGGCGATTTTGTCAGACGCAATCACTGTTGATGGATCAGGAAACATTAGAGTCTCATCGATCACTGTGTGTTGAAGAGCCAATAAATAAACGCTTTATGACGGATCTTGCCAATCTTACAGAAAGTGAGATGACACTGTTTGATACCCTTCGTTATAACCGATTGGGAGTCAATCTTAGGCTGGAACAGGAACGTATTTGTTTCTCAGCTTTTCGAGAGACTTTGGCAGACAACAATTGAGATAATCAACGGTCTGTGCAAGTTGTACTGCTGTAGATTGCATGGCTTATAGAATGTGTCCGAGGCCAGTATTCTTCCTGGAAAATGTCACAGTGTCGCATTCTCAGGTATCTCTTGTGTTTTTTGAACGTAGAAAAATGGATTATAAATCAGACGCCTTCAGTGGCTGCGGGTGCGTTCTTTGGTTTGAGCTTCATAAGGTGAATCACTAAATAGGGTATTCCGTTTAAGCCCAGAGTAAATAAAGTGCTCAGTGCTCGCGTAAAAGTAGACGCCCTCTCAGTCTTGTTTTGATAAAAATAGGTATCCCAGATATCCGTGAAAGTCATAAACCAACCGAACAATTGAAACAGTGCTCCGAAACCTACTGGAATAATAATGGCTGCCTCATTTACGGTTGTAAATTGTCCACCACTGCTATTATCTGTACTGTTGTCCATGGCAAAATCTGAGATGCTTTTGATTTCAACTCTGGGTATAAGAACTAACATTGTCGTCTTATTACCAATATCTCTCTTTCGTAACCTGATAACAGTTTCAGTATAAAAATCATCAACGTTACTGTTATCTTCAGCCTCTTGTAGTACTAGAGAACCTATCGGAAGATCTGTCAATTCGAAGACTAATGGTTCACTTTCAGCGGATGTATTCTCTTTAATAACTAATTTCGGAGTCTCGCTGGTCAAATTTGTTGGGTGATGTGAAGTGTTGTCGGCCTGCCAGATTTCTATCTCTGTGATGCCATAAAAGCTGGCCTTTTCATTACATAAGTGTCGATCAATATCTAATATGAGAGCGTTACAATTTGCCAGTGTAATGGGTGATATTACTGCAAGAATAGAAATCATGATCAAAACGGAAAAGATATGAGTGAGACAATGTCTTGGTGTTAGTTTATTCATAGCTGACATATATGTTCAATAATATCGAATCAGCTTAGTCTGTTTCCATATAAACTAAGCATCTTATCACGCATTTATAATCATCAAAAACAGCGGTAGAGATCGATTATTCATCTTGTTTTTCAGCCAATGTCAACTAGGATTGCTAGCAACTCTGTATGTTTTTATTGAAGTTTATTCTGATTTTAAGTGATGGTATTTCGTGGTGTTTTTTTTTAAAAATGGATTAAGAGCCATTATTTGTATTGGAATGCTGGCTTTTTATTACTCAAGTGATACACAAGCGGATTCGTGTGATGGTGATATTCATTGTGAAATCAACATCCTTACGAAAAAGAAGCAGCTACAAGAAGCAATTATACAAAGTCAGGCATCATTCATCGATGAATACTCACAGCAATTTGATGATAGCTATAGTGCATCAACAGAAATGCTCTATGCCAACAATCACACTGATTTTGACATAGGTAACCCCTATATTTACGGGGCAAGTATGGTTGCATTTGTCCTGAATACCGGGTTGTCTTTTGTTGCGCCTTTGACAGCACTGTATCGAAACCACAAAACATACGCTGATGGTTCTCAGCCCGTACTTCTTACTGCGTTTTGTTGGTCAGTGATGGATTTTACAGGAAGCGGCCTGTTTGTCGCACATGTCTGGTTGGATGAGAAGGAGTCATTAAGTGAGAAATTGATCAATGCATCGACCTCTGTTTTGATCATGATGGCCAATGCCCCTGTTTATACAGCACTCATCGTATATATGATTTTAAATAGAATTAGAGCCCGTAATTTGAGGTGAGTTTGATGGGTAACAGATTTTCAGGAATCAGTGAATTAATGGTCTTTATAATTCGTAAGATTGGTTTTATGGTGTTGATATTAGCGGCAGGTAATGGAGTTGCCTTGTCCTCCGATGATACCGCTCCTATGTCTCACGACGAACTGCTTGCCCACAGGGATCAATTACAGAGAACCACAATACAAAACGATCTGATTATTGAGCAACAGAGTCGCGTAATCAAAGAAAAAACAGCCTCTATAGATCAGTTCAAAAAACCTGTTAACCCCGACTATCATAATGCTACAGAGTCGGGTAGTCAGACTCTTGATATCGCTTTATCGGTTGCTTCCACTATCGCTACCATGTGTGGACCTGTTGGCGAATTGATACACGATGTCAGGTCTTTCTCATTTAATACGGTGATTATTCTCAAATCAGCTTTCCTGCTGCCTTTTATAGACTGTGTTGCAAATGGCTTTTATCTTTCTCAGCTAGGATTTAATGTCTGGAATGGAGCAAGCAGTTCTACACTTGCTTGGAATGGATTACCTTCTGTTGTTGTTATGGCCATTGAATCAACCACTGTCATTTATATTCTTATTATGGTTGCCAAACGGCGGGGAACCTCAGCTGAGCTTACTCCGTTGCTGAATCCTTGACTACCATGAACAAGAAACCAGAAAGTTGATTGCAGTACCTTGTACTGCAGGTGACTATCGCCTTCGAGCTCGAGGATTTTGACGACTCTGTTGCCGGTACTGTTGACTATAACTTTGAACGACGTTCTGGCCTCCGTTATGCCGAGACACTGATTCAATTTCATCTGCTGGATCCGGAAGCCTGTTTGGCTGATCCATTGTTGAACAGAGGTCAGCTGTTGAATAGAGATCATCTGTCGAATAAAAGCAAGTTGCCGGACAGAAGTGTTCCCCTTTCCCAGTTTGTTGATCCCCATGTCAGTAAGATATTTATTACCGAGAATAAAATTAACGGGCTGTCTTTTCCCGCAATGAGTGACGTTATCGTTATTTTTGGTTCGGGATACGGTATTCGTTCACTGTTTTCAGTGTCCTGGTTTGTGGTCTTCCCATTTTTGTATCGAGAGTGACTGTAATAATTGTTACAGTCACTCTATAGAGTGGTTTTTGTGTTTGGTGCAAACAAATATCAGAGAAATACCGTTGAATAATTATCCGGATATTACCGATGACCTGCTGATAAAGTTGGCAGGAAAAAAAATGTTTTCATTGGGGCTGGCTAGCTTTGAACAAGGAACTGTATCAGAGCTGAAAACCCGTGGCAAAAAGAGCACAGCTACAGTCAAATCCGATAAAGGCGGCCATGTTCAGTTACATTACACAGCTACAGGTATTGAAGGCAGCTGTGATTGCCCGGAATCCGACGGTATCGATTTCTGTGAGCACTGTGTCGCTGGCGCTATGGCTTTAAGAGCTAAACAATCAAAACCGCCACTTAAGAAAGGCGCTAAGCCTGTTGAAGTGTTGACGGCTTATTTTGAACGACAAAGCAAAGAAGATCTGCTGAAGACCCTGGTACAAGTCGTTAGCAGTGATAAAGAACTCCGTCAGAAGTGGCTGCTCCAAGCCGATACTGCTCTGGGTCGTCTTGATAAAAGCACCTTGAGAAAACGTATTACTTCAGCCATCCCTTTTAAGAAAAGCATTCAACGTTACCATCGAGTCAGAAAATACTTTGCTGATCTGGAGAAGGCGCTAACAGCGATTAAAGAACCATTGCAATTATTACCGGCTGATCAACAGCTAGAGCTGGTGGCTTACGCCATAGAACGACTGGATAAAACAACCGATACAATAGATGATTCCGGTGGCTATCGATATCCGTCACTGGATCTATTGCAGCAGATTCACTTCACTGCATTTAGCCAGTTGTCCTGGTCAGAGCAGAAAAAAGCGGAGCATCTGGTCGAGATTCTTAAAAATAATGAATATGGTTTCTACGGAGCTGTCCCTGAGGATTATCAGGCATTTATAAGCCAGGACTGTCTCGACAGTTTCTATAAGATTGTCAGACAACAATGGGATGCTTTACCACCCTGGGAAGGGGGTGATTGGCATGAAAAACGGCAATATTCACCTTTACTCCGAGTGCTCGAACGACAGCTTAATAAAGACGCTGACATTGCAGAATTGATTCAACTTCGTGAGAAAGTCGCGGAGGATGACTATGATTTTGCTGATCTGGCTCGGCTTTATCTTGAATTATCTAACTATACCCTTGCCCAGAAGTCTCTGGATAGAATTAAGCACCCTTATATGTTTGGTACTGCTGATGTTAAAACGATACAACAGGAAATACTTCTGGCTACAGGCAATCCCGAAGAGGCTCTAGAGCGACAATGGACAGCTTTTACCGAAATTAAGGATCTTGATGAGTATCGAACACTAAAAGACATAGCTGTTCGTTCAGGGGATGTAACTGATTGGTATCAAAAATCTGAAACCTATCTCAAACAGAAAACAGCCTCAATTGTCGAAGGTTACATTGAAAAATCTCAGAGATTGGTGTTAGTTAATCTGCTTGGTTGGATTTATCACGAAGAAAACGACTTTGATAAGCTATGGGATCTGGCTAACCATGAAGGATTGGATCCAAACCTGTTGCGCTTTCTTGGGGTAGCATCGAAAGAGACCCCCGAACGAACCTTACTGTGCTATTCCCGTATAATCGATTTTCACGTTAATGCCGCAAATAATGATAGATACCGAATAGCCATTGAATTGTTGAAAGAACTTCGGGAGCTTTTACCGGAAGCTGAGCATGCCCAGGCTCAGGCAAATATCTTGCGAGATCTCAGAGTGAAGCATAAGGTCAAACGTAACTTTATTAGCTGGCTTAATGATGATTTTCCACTGGAAGATGTCATTGAATCTAATCTGTTTGAATCGGAATAATCTGAAAAAACAACGAGTCTGAAACAATTTTAGACTCGCTGTTGATATAGTGCCTTTGGTTACAAATAGCTGCCAGCAAAACTCTGTAACGCACTCTCAAGCTTCTGATCTGTAGTTGCTTTCCCTATGGAATGAAATTTCCATTCATTATCTTCCTTGTACAGCTTTCCCATCATCATGGTGACTTTACCGGCAAACGAAGCGTCATTAGCCAGATCAAAAGTCGCGAATACAGACTCTACATTCGTCGGAGTACCTTCATAGATACGGATAGATGCGAAGGGAATGTCCTTAAAGTCTTGTCCTTTGAAGGAATTCAGCAGAAAACCAATAGTAGTTGCGTCAGGGTTGATTTTAGCCAGATCAATACTGATTACCTCGTTATCAAGGTTGTCGTCTCCATCCATATCACCGGTAAGGTCATCACCACTGTGTTTAACACTCTGGCACTTTGAGGTAAGGCTGCCAAAATAGACGACATCCAGTAGCGTGCCGTTAGCATCAAAAATACCCACAGAAGCATCCAGATCTACTGCTTCCTTTTTTGTCCCGCCGAAGAAGCCCTTTTTCGATATGGCTCCCCAGTTGACCCCAATACATAGGCGCTGTAATGAAGAACCATTCTTTTCCAGAGAAATACGTTGACCTTTCTGAAGAGAGATTGCCATGGAGAGAGTCCTCTGAGACCTATGCTATAGAAAATCGACAATCAACCCAATCCATAGGTTTTCAAGAAGACGGACAAGCCTCCGGCGAAACCATCGCCTTTGGCAACAGCGCGCCACTGGTCATCTTTTTTGTAGATCTCTGCAAATATAAGCGAGGTTTCTGAGCTGTAGTCTTCCGTCAGATCATAACGTGCTACGTCCTCACCGTTATCCTGGTTAGCTATACGAATAAAGGCATTATCAACCATACCGAAATTTTGATTTCGGGCTTCAGCATCATGAATAGTAACGGCCACAAGGAGTTTGCAGATATTGGCCGGGATTTTTTTAAGATCAACAGTGATGACTTCGTCGTCTCCGTCACCTGCACCAGTAAGATTGTCCCCCTGATGTTCTACAGAGCCACAGCCTGATTTACTGGCGTTATAGAATACAAATCCTTCTTCACCGATGGCTTTATCCGATTCATCGAGCATAAGAACAGAGGCATCGAGGTCAAAATCATTGCCATCGGTTTTACGTAAGTCCCAACCTAGTCCTAAGTGCAGACGGGTCAAGCCGGGGGCTTCTTTCTCAAGATTAACTCTGGAGCCTTTATTAAGCGAGATGGCCATTCTGTTTGCTCCTGTCGTGTATAAAATAAGATTCTTATGAAAGGTTATTCACTCAGATAAAGTGTGAATAAATGTCATGAAAACAAACGTATAGAACGGTTTATGGTATAGACCAGATACTTGGCCGTGGCCAGTAAATGCACAAAATAATCAGCATATGTCGTATACAATATTCCAATATACCTACTACATACTCATTCGCTTTCTGAAATCTAACTGAGATCGAACTCAGAGGGCAGTGAGCAGCAGGTATGATTTCTGATCAAACCTACTCATTGTCCTACTGTTTATTGATATATTGGTATTTTTAGCTGTAAAAATAACAATACTGAAACAGTTTTTAAGTGTCGGTGAAGCCGCTGCTATGTTGGGTGTGGCCGTTTCCACTATGCGTCGTTGGCACTCTAGTCGGAAATTAATCCCTCAGTGTCGATCGATCGGTGGACATCGCCGGTACAGCGTGTCTCAGATCCTGTCGATTACTCACTGATGTTACGCACTTTTAACGAAGGAATCAGGGCTGCAGAGCAATGACTTTGTTCGCAACCTTTGATGATTCGTAGGGGGTGCGTAACTCCAGTTACTCATCCTGATCAAATAAAACAGAACAGAATTAACGTGGGTTACGCTCGGGTATCCTCGCACGATCAGAAAAAAGATCTGGAAACTCAAAAACAAAGACTGGCCGATCATGGGGAGAAGTTCGACAATTTCGAAGTGATAGATGATCTCGGGAGCGGCCTGAACTACCGTAAAAAGGGGCTTCGTCGACTGATTCAGATGGTCTGCCAGTCCAAAATAGATAAGCTGGTTCTTATTCATAAAGACCGACTTTTGCGTTTTGGCAGTGAGATTATTTTCCAGCTTTGCGCTTACTTCGGTACGGA
>SIHQ01000041.1 GCA_004762125.1 Oceanospirillales bacterium
TGGATTAGACAGCAATCAGCTGATTCTTCTCGAAGGTTACAAAGCGTGCGGACACCCAGCAGTGCCTGCACAACAACCTTATGTGTTTGACCGGGACAGGCTACGTAAGTTACTGGCCTTTCTGGACGAACCTTCCGGTGACGGTCTCTTTTTAATAGGACCCACAGGTTGTGGAAAAACCAGTCTGGTGTGTCAGGCAGCCTCACGGTTGAACTGGCCCTGCCAACTGGTACCTGTCCACGGAAGGTTAGAACTGGATGATCTTTTGGGTCAGAAGGTGTTGGACAATGGATCGACACCGTTTCAGGACGGAGCGCTGACCAAAGCGGTTCGAGAAGGTCATCTTCTGATTCTGGATGAAATGGATGTGGCCGATCCGGCAGAGCTTGCAGGATTATATGATTTGTTGGACGGAGCACCTTTGGTGTTAGCACAAAACGGAGGAGAAATTATCCCTGTGCACCCACGGTTTCGATTTGTAGCCACGGGCAACAGTGCCGGAACCGGAGACGGAAGTGGTTTGTATCAGGGCGTGTTACGACAGTCGTTAGCTTGGCTGGATAGATTCAGGGTGATCGAAGTTGATTATCCGGATGAAACCACTGAACTGACGATCTTGGAACAAGCTGTACCTAGCCTTCCAGTCATCGTCAGGGAAAATATGGTGAAACTCGCTCACGAGATTCGTCGTCTTTTTGTTGGTAGTCAGGAGGGTGAAGCACAACTGAGTTGCACCTTGTCTACTCGTGGTTTGGTGCGATGGGCTCGATTGTCATTGCGGTTTCAGGGAGCGCCCCGAGTGTTCGAATACGCTCTGGAGCAAACCCTGACCGCAAGAACCGAGCCCGCAGAGCGAACTGCGATACATCGATTGGGTGAAGATATCTTTGGTGAACTGTGGCTTTCAGGAGGTGAAGCATGAACACAGTGACCCGGATACTGAACCAGATGTCGGTGATCACAGTGGATTGCACCATCTGGTCAGGCGCGAGACGTCTTAAACCAGAAGATCTGATCTTAGGGCAGGGTGGGCAACTGCCCTCTGATGATGTCATTAGCCTGGGCAGTAAAAAGCTGTGCAATCGTGAAGTGTTGAAACCGTTCAATCGATTGCGGGAACAAGCCGGAAGGCTCTGTGCCCGTGACGGGATTCGGTTTCTTGGAGGCTATGCAGTGCCGGATACTTGTGTAGAAGGATTAAGTCAGGAACTGGATCAACTTCAGTCCGACTTTGATCAGGAAAAGCAGACGTTTCTGGCGCAGTACGATCAGCATATTCAAGAGTGGGTACAAGCTCATTCCGATTTTGCTGAAGCCATTCGCAAGGCGGTTCCCGATGCCGGTTACGTTGGCCAGCGTCTGGATTTTGGTTACACCGTGTATAAAGTCACGGCGTCGCCTAAACCGGACAAACTGAACCAACAAGTTAATCGGCTGGGAAACACCCTGCGGGAAGAGATTAGCCGGGAAGCACAAACCCTGTTTGAGCAGACCTTCAAGGATAAACAAAAAGTCACCCGAAAAGCCCTGAAGCCGTATTTACGGTTACGGGACAAGCTCAATGGGTTGGCGTTTGTCGATCCGGACATTGTGCCTCTGGTGCAACGACTGGATGAAGGGTTAGCGCAGTTGCCCAACCGTGGCTCGCTGGAAGGTGAAGCGCTGACGCAATTGATGGAGCGCGTGTTATTGCTCTGTTCTGTAGAACAAATGCAGCAATGTGCTCAAGCCTTGAGCGCAGACAATTCAGTCAGCACAGAACCTGTAGAAATACAGGAGCAACCCACAGAAACACCACGGGAAACGGAGGAAATAGCAGAGAAAGAGGAAAACGTAGAAAGCACAAGCCCAACGGTTGAAGTGAACCAGACGGCAGCGACTTTCTACTTTTAAACAGAGCTTTTAACCAGAGCGTTAACAAGCTCAAACCCCAGCGGGACACAGTGCCCGTTTGGGCAGGAGCTGTGTCCCTTTTTTATGCTCAATAGATGATGAATAAAGGAGGGAATCACATGGTTCCTGTATTACAACGTGCACTTCCAATCGTTGGCAGCGCATTAGGCAGAAAACTGGGTGTTCAGGTCGAAGTGTCCGGTCAGAGAGCGTGCACCGATGGTGAACGCATACTGATACCGGCCTTTGATCCTGAATGCCCGGAGCAGGAGGCGAAGGTTTGGGGTTTTCTCAGTCATGAAGCCGCACACGTTCGTTACACAGACTTTGGTCTGGATCAGAGCGGTTCACCTTTACGACACAGGTTGACCAACTTGCTTGAAGATGTGCGAATTGAAAAAGCCATAAGTCGGGAATACCCCGGCACCGCGTTTTCATTGTCGGAAGTCGTCAGACAGTTGGTGGCTGAAGGTCGTTTAAGTGCGCCTACTGTCAACGATCCACCTGTGAAGGTGCTTCATGATGGTTTGCTGATGAAACTTCGATACGAAATTTTGAAGCAAAACGCTTTGGAACAGAATGCTCATGCAGCAAACCAAGTCATGAAACAGTGCTTTTCTAAAGCGTTGTTGAATGGCCTGAATACGTTGTTGGCAGAAGTTCAAAACCTACAGAGTACGAAGGAGGTTCAGTCTCTAGCAGATCAGATCATTGATCTGTTTAAGAAACGTGGAGACACACCCCGTACCAAAGAATCATCACCTGAATCAGAGGATGCACAACAGAATGAAAACGAGGAGGAGAAATCACAACATCCACAGAGTGAAAACTCTGATTCCAGTGATGCACAAGGAGAAACGGTTGATTCAAAACCAACACAGGAGAATCAAAACCAATCGGGTCAATCCGAAGGTGTCTCAGGGAAAACTGAAACCCCGGAATCAACCAACGCAGAGAACGAATGTTTGGTTTTGAAATCCATCCTGGAGTCCACGGAATCTGACTGGCCGGATGATGCTTTCAAAGCAGTTGCCCAAGATCTGGAAAGCTGGAGTCTTCAGCAAGGCAATGGTTGTTCAGGAATTTCGACAACACCGGAAGTTGGGAAGATCACTGTATCCGAAGCAGATAAACAGGCCGGTCAAGTGTTACTGAACAAGGTCAAACTGGAATCCTCCAGACTGGCTGCTCAGTTAACAGGTTTGGTTCAGGCAAAAACCTTGGCTCATAATCGCACAGGAAAACACGGAGCAAAACTGGATGGACGGCGCTTACATCGAGCAGTATTAAACGATGGTCGTGTGTTTAAACAGCGATCAGAAACGCTAGCCACCAATGCGACGGTACATATTTCATTGGATATATCGGCGTCAATGGGACCGCGAATGGAGTTGGCAAGAGAGGCTGTTCTGGCATTGGTGATTGCTTTGAAGCAAATCAATGGTGTGAAGATAACAGTTTCAGCGTATCCAGGAGATAAGGATGATCATGTTTATACAATCATTCATGGTAATGAGCCCTTGCTTCACACGGCGGCGATTTTATCAATGATCGATAGTCATGACTCAACGCCCATGGCAACTGGATTATGGCATGCAGTCCATGAAGTACTTAAAGCAAAGGTTGAGCGAAGGTTGATTTTGATGATTACGGATGGAGGTCCGGATTTGAGTCATCAGGGCCCAGTATTGGATTTGATAAAAAGGTGTGATGTGTCAGGTATTGATGTGATCGGAGTGGGTATAGCGAGCTCCTTTATATCAAAAATATTTTCTAAACACATTCAGATTTCTGATGTAGAGCAGTTGAAATCTCAGGTATTAGCTCTCTTAGGGATTTGGTTCATTTTCTAAAGAGGTAATGATGAAAACCACTTATATGCTATTGGCAGAATTTGATAAGGCCTGTGTGTCGCTCGATGATCTTATCGAACATAGCTATTTATCAATGACAAAAAAAACAGCTCATGGACTAGCATCTACAAACAAATTGCCATTTCCGACTTTTAGAATCATAGACAGTCAAAAGGCTTGTTACATGGTTCATATTGAAGAACTGGGTAAGTGGATAGATGCTTGTAATAAATCTGCAGTAAAAGGCATGACTGCATAGTAGCTAAGGTTGAATGGCAAGTTTATTTGTCGTTCAACCTTATCCATTTATCATGTAACGATTCAGATTTTATCTGTGTATAAACGTCCCAAATAGTACGCAAGTTTTTGTGACCAGAGACGGTTGCGACCTCTTCAACACTGTACCCCATCTCGATCAGCCTGCTAATACCTTCTCTTCGAAGGTCATGGTACCTGAGGTTTGTAACAGAGAGCCTAGTCATATAATTACTGAAAATTTGAGAGATAGACCGTGAATTATATGGAAATATTCTCTCATCGATTACAGGAAGGTTTTCTACGATATCCCAAGCTGGACCAAGTAGTGCAACTTCCTGATCATTATCCTTTTTATTGTTAGGATCTTTTCTTTCCCGGATGATAATTGTTCGAGACCTCTTATCTAGATCAGGCCATTTGATTCTGCAAATTTCACCAACCCGCATCAAACTATAGATGGAAAATTTAAAAATAGTGGCTAAAGGAATAAAGGAACGCTTGCTCATATCATGTTTTTTTAGTGCTTCTAGAATACAGTCGAATTCCCCTGACTCTAGTCGACGGCTCCTTTTGCTACTGGAACCTATCAAATTTAGCTGTTTCAAAATAGGCTTTGCCTCATCAAGAAATGCGGTGGATACAGGTATATTCCATGCTGGTTTACATAACGCTATAACACTTCTTATATAACTCAGGTCTGCATTTATTGTATGTGGGCCTGCTTTTTCTGAAATGCTCCGAAACTTGCAGAAATCGATTATGTCTGAAGTGCTGAGGTCATGAACGTTTTTTTCCGATAGTGGGTATTTTTGCAGCCTCCCCAAAGCGTGTTTTTTAGTTTTTCCAAGGGGTTTAACAGGATCAACTTCACTTATGTAACGTTGGAGAAGCTGGTTAAGTCGAGTATCTGAGAATACTTCTGTACAAGACTGCCTGGAAGAAAGTTGAAGCTCTACCTCTCGTAACTTAGCCCACTGTTGTGCTGCTTTTCTCTTATCGAATGTCTTACTCTCATGATGTATCATTTTGCCCAGATGCTTGATTCTGATTTGAGCTGTATAAGCTATAGTTCCATTAGCCCTTTTACGTTTCAGTAAAGTAGCCACTTTCGATACCTCTGGGACGGTGCAACGAGAATGAGATGTTGCTCTTTGTGTTGCACCTCTTCGGTAAAAATAGCTCAAAAACCAGCAGTCAGAGTCAGTAAATGGTCAGCCCAATAAATAGCCCGTTTCGTCCTTCCCTTGGTAATGCTGGATATGGCGAAATGTTGTGAAAAATAGAACTTAAGGTAAAACATGTTAGATCCCAAATACGTTCGCAGCAATCTTGATGAAGTTGCTGCACTTTTGCGTAAGAAGCATTTCGAACTGGATGTTGATCGTCTGCGTGAACTGGAAGAGCGTCGTCGTTCTTTGCAGATTCGTACAGAGCAACTGCAGAGCGAACGTAAGTCCGGTTCGAAAGAGTTTGGCAAGATCAAGTCTCAGGGCGGTGATGTCTCCGAACTGAAAGCTCGCATGGATAAAATCTCTGTCGAGGTAAAAGAATCCGAGCAGGAATTGTCCGCTCTGCAGGTAGAACTGAACGATATTCTGCTGGGTGTTCCTAACCTCCCGGATGCTTCTGTACCGGAAGGCAAGAGCGAAGACGACAATGTTGAAGTACGCACTTGGGGTACTCCACGTCAGTTCGATTTTGAAGTAAAAGATCATGTTGATCTTGGTGAGCCTTTGGGCATGGATTTTAAAACCGGCACCAAGATGAGCGGGGCTCGTTTTACTCTGCTTCGTGGCCAGATGGCTCGCCTGAATCGTGCTATTGCTCAGTTTATGCTGGACGTACAGACTAGTGAACATGGTTATGAAGAGTGCAATACACCGGCATTAGTTCATGACACAGCTCTGTTCGGTACAGGTCAGCTGCCAAAGTTCAGTGAAGATCTGTTCAAAACGACTTGTGAAGAAGCTGAAAAGCCTTTCTACCTGATTCCTACCTCTGAAGTAACTCTGACCAATATCGTCAGCGACACTATTATTGATGCTAGCGAACTGCCTCTGAAGTTTACCGCTCATACGGCTTGTTTCCGTAGTGAGGCGGGTAGTCACGGCCGTGATACTCGTGGTTTTATTCGTCAGCACCAATTCGAAAAAGTAGAAATGGTGCAGATCGTTCATCCAGAGAAATCTCTTGAAACTCTGGAAGAAATGACCGGCCATGCTGAAGCTATTTTGAAGAAGCTGGAGCTGCCTTATCGTGTTGTTGTACTGTGTGGTGGTGATCTTGGCTTTGGTGCAACCAAAACTTACGATCTGGAAGTATGGTTGCCAGGTCAGGACAAGTTTCGTGAAATCTCTTCTGTGAGTAGCTGTCTTGATTTCCAATCTCGTCGTATGCTGGCCCGTTTCCGTACCGCAGGTGGCAAACCTGAACTGGTACACACCTTGAACGGTTCCGGTCTGGCGGTAGGTCGTACTCTGGTTGCTGTATTGGAGAACTATCAGAACGAGGATGGTTCTGTCACCGTTCCGGAAGCTTTACTGCCTTATATGGGTGGACTGACCAAAATTAGTGGTTAATTGTTCTAACGATTGAATGCTATCGAAATGGCTCGCTTTATGCGGGCCATTTTTTTGCCCAGGAATAACCAAAGATCAGAATCGTCTTGTTTAAACTCTGCTGACTGCTGGTAGAATCGGCCGTGTAACTTTTTATAGTTAATCTCGTTGTAGCCAACCTTTGTAGTCATGGAACCTGCCTGTGGATTACCTGCCGCTCTTTCTCGATCTGAAACAACAACCCGTCCTGCTCGTAGGTGGGGGCGATATTGCCCTCAGGAAAGCCAGGTTACTGAACAATGCAGGTGCTGTCATTCGAGTGGTTGCATTGGAAATAGCTGAAGATCTTAAGAGACTGTTAAACGACTCTAAACATATACTGATAGAACGCAGTTATCAGGTTGCTGATCTGGATGACGTGATTCTGGTCATTGCCGCGACAGACAATAAAAAGGTCAACAGTGAAGTAGCTGAGCAGGCTAAACAGAAAAAACTGTTTGTTAATGTAGTGGATGATGCCACTTCCGGTAATGCCATTATGCCGTCCATTGTTGATCGGTCACCGGTTATGGCGGCTTTTTCTACTGGAGGAAAAGCACCGGTACTGGCAAGAATGTTAAGGCAGCAACTGGAAACCATGCTGCCTTCAGGTTATGGACACCTGGCTGATCTTGCAGGTCGCTTTCGGGGTAAGGTCAATGCACGCTTTGACCAGCTCAATGACCGTCGCTATTTCTGGGAAAAAGTACTGACCAGTTCGGCAGCCGAGAAAGCCTTCCAAGGTGATATGGAACAAGCAGAACAAGCCTTTGAACAACAGTTGAGTGAGTCGAAAGAGGCCAGTGTCGGAGAAGTCTATCTGGTGGGTGGCGGGCCGGGTGATCCTGACCTGTTGACGTTTAAGGCATTGCGTCTGATGCAACAGGCGGATGTGGTGCTCCATGATCGCCTTGTGTCAGAACAGGTACTGACCTTGTGCAGACGGGATGCTGACTTCATCTATGTTGGCAAGAAACGGGAACGACATACCCGCCCTCAGGAAGAGATTAACCAGTTATTGGTTGAACATGCCCGCCAAGGTAAACGAGTACTGAGATTGAAAGGCGGTGATCCGTTTATCTTCGGTCGAGGTGGAGAAGAAATAGATACTCTAGCAGAAGAAGGTATTCCTTTTCAGGTAGTGCCTGGGATCACAGCCGCATCTGGCTGTTCAACCTATTCCGGTATACCGCTTACCCATCGTGACTATGCCCAGTCGGTTCGCTTTGTGACAGGTCACCTGAAAGATGACAGCTATAACCTGAACTGGCATGAAATGGTCGATCCATCCCAGACCTTGGTGTTTTACATGGGATTGATGGGTCTGCCGAGAATCTGTCAAGAGCTGCAAGCTCAAGGAAGGCCAGCGAAGACTCCGGTGGCTTTGGTTGAGAAGGGCACTACTCAACAACAACGAGTGTTCACAGGTACTTTGGCTAATATTTCTGAACAGGTCAGTGTTAACAAGGTAAAAGCCCCGACGCTTATCATCGTTGGTGATGTTGTCAGCCTTCACGATAAGCTGAAGTGGTTTAAGCCTTCTAGTAGCTGAGCTGCATTGAATGTCAGAATGAACAACTATTGTTGTTCATTCTGATTGTTCATTTTGACAATACTAACTCACGGGCAAATGATGGTTGAGTTCATAGGCTCAGGTTGTCATTGCGAACTCGACAGGCTGAACTCCAGTAGGCAGACAAAAAGAATAATACAGGTAAGAATAAGGCCGACCGGAAATGATCCGTTTCCGTGATTCTGGCGTGGTTGATTCATTGCAAAATAACCCTGGGCTGTGCGGTGACTGTTTGAGGAAATTTGCCATCGGCGGGATTGAGCACAGCTGTAGGTTTGAAACATGATTTTTAAAAAAATGATCGCCAGACATATGCCTGATAACCGCAAGCGGTTAATCACCTGATAAGCGAGAGTTGCAATCCTTTGCCTGCAAGAAGCCTGCAAGGTGTCGACCTCAGCTATCCAACCCTGGACATCGCCTGGCGTTCAGTATTATGACTGCCTCTATGGATCAGAGTTGCATCACTTCTTTCTTTAGTCAGTGTTACTAACGGTTAGGTTAGGCAGATCAGGGAATGAATCCGGTCAGTTGTAAGTTTTTGATAGGCAGGAAAAGAGGGGCAGGCAGTTGTTGCCAGTCAAACCATTGCCATTCAAGGCACTTCTCTGGTTCAAGGACTTCAGGAGTACCAGTGATGCCATCGGCAAGCATGAACAGAGTAATGTAGTGTTTCTTTTCTTCAAAGAAAATATCGTTGGTGTAGGGGCCTGCCGTCAATTCTGCAGCTATCAGCCCAGTTTCTTCCATCAGCTCACGTTTGGCACATTGCTCCGGTGTTTCAGCGTGTTCCAGGTGTCCGCCGGGGAAAGCCCACTGACCAGTGCCGTGGCTATTGATTCTTCTGCCAAGCAGAACTTTTCCCAGATGGCGCACAATAACGCCGACACCGATTCGTGGATCAGGAGTGCGTGGGTCAGGAATCCGTGGATCAGGTTTGCTCATAATCTGGCTCGGACTGTTTAATTGCTTGGATTGAGACCAACAGATTAAACAGTCCGAGGTGGATAGGTCAATCCAGTAGATACAGATGCTTGCTTTGAACCCAGCCTTCCGGATTGGACGTATAAAAGCCGGAAATATCAGGGCTGACCATAATCATTGAAGAAGGGTGGAGTACTGGAATGAAAGGAAGATCTTTTGCCAGTATTCTCTCGGCCTGTAAAAAATAGGGGAGACGTTCGACCGAAGTCTTCTGATTGGCCGCATTTTTCAGTACATTGCGAAATTCTTCAGATTTATAACCAAAACTAGGACTATCAATGAGCGGCAGCAGAAATGCCGTGGCGTCGTTGTAACCGGCCAGCCAGCCAAACCAGAGTAGATCGTACTCTTTACCTTTTAATTCCTCTATGAATTCAGGCCACTCTCTGGTGCTGGTAGTCACTTTAATGCCAAGCACTCGCTCAAGCTGTTCTTTAACTTTTGGCAGTATATCTTTCTGATCGAGCCTTTTAGGACTGATGATATGAATACTGGCTGATTTCTTGTTGATACCTGATTTGGCCAGATACTCTTTGGCCTCCTTGATTCGGCCAGGGTTGTTCAGCAAAGCCTTACAGTAATCAGGATCCGGACTGAATCCATGGGTTAGAGGCGCAGTAAAGCTGCAGGCAGGGCGGGTATCGCTGCCCTGAAACTCATCGCTGATCAATACATTGCGATCAATAGCCATGGACAGAGCCTGCCTGAAGTCTTTGCTCTTCAGTTTCACTGACTCCGGGTTTACAAGAAGCCCTAGAGTGGATAATGACTGATTTTCAAAAACAGATTCCGGGTGCTTCTTTTCCAGTTCGAAAATATCAAAAGGAGGCAGAGAGGCGGTAGCGGTCAGTGATTTTTGTTCAAACAACTCAAGCTGCTGTTGCCACGAGGGAATGATCAGGTAGTCGACATCGGTGATGTCTGAATCTGATTTTCGATAGTAGTTTTTGTTCAAAGTCAGCTGAATATTTTCATTAGAGATTTCACTAATTTTGAAGGAACCATTGGTGATCAACTGATCCCAGGGCGTATCAGCCTTGTCCTTTTTATGGACAGGTAGAAACGAGGGGAAGGTCATCAACTCAAGAAAGTAGGGTGTCGGTTGAGACAGATAAACAATCAGCTGGTTACCTTTGGCTTTGATCTCCAGAGCATCCGGTTCGCCAGCAAGGGCCTTCTCAGCGCCAAGAATATTGGCCACCTTCAAATACCAGCCATAGGATCGAACTGATTCGGGTTTGGCCAGAGCCTTAAAGCTGCGAACAAAATCATTGGCGGTAAGTGGTGAGCCATCTGACCACTTAAGATTATCCCGAAGAGTAAAGGTGTAACTCAGACCATCCGACGCTCTTTGGTAATCTTTTGCCATAGCAGGTACTGGCTGACCATTGCGATTCTGAGACACAAGTCCTTCATAAATGTCTTTAATCACTTGAGCTCCTGGACTACCACCAAAAAAATGAGGGTGCAGAGACTTTGGTGTTGCCATCAGCCCTCGGCTGATTGACTCGGCATGACTATCGATGGGCGCAAATACGAGGGCAGTAAAAAGCAGAACAATCGACAGGCTGGAATACAGGGTTTGTAACGGATGTATTGAATCAGCAAAGACATATTTTGCTGCCATGGATATAAACCTCAATCAGGAGCCGGTGGCGTCGTTTGGACACTAAGGATAGTCGTTACTGAACAGTTTTGAAGGGCAGTTCTAATTTGAGAGCGATGTTTGAATAGGATCTTGAACAAGAGTGTCAGAAGAAGTGGGTTAGACAGAGAGTTGGAAGCTGATGGCAGCTTTCAACTCTCTATTGAGCGAGATTGAGCGAAGGACGAATCAGGCCAGAGCGGCTTCGATTCTATCCAGGGCTTTTTCCAGAGCGTCATCGCTGGTGGCGAAGGAGATACGCATGCAGCCTTCGGAACCGAATGCAGAACCTGGTACGAGGGCAACGCCCTTTTCCAACAGCATTTCAGCGAAGTCGGTGTCCTTCTCAAAGCCCAGCTTCTTCATGGCAACAGAGAAGTCAGCAAATGAGTAGAAGGTGCCATCGGCTTCAATGGCATCAACACCTTCAATCTTGCTTAGACGGCTGAAGACATAATCATGACGTTTTTTGAAGGAAACCAGCATCTCTTGAACACATTCCTGAGAACCAGCCAGGGCTTCAGTCGCTGCTGCCTGGGCAATGGAGCAAGGGTTAGAAGTGCTCTGTGACTGGATTTTCTTCATGTTCTTGATCAGCCAAGCCGGGCCACCGGCATAACCGATACGCCAGCCGGTCATGGAGTAAGCCTTGGACACTCCGTTCAGAACAATAGTTCTGTCGTAGAGTTCAGGACAGGCCATCAGGATGTTACAGAAAGGTTCCTCACACCAGAGGATGTGCTCGTACATATCATCAGTGGCCACCAGCACATGAGGGTGCTTTACAAGAACGTCACCGAGAGCGGCCAATTCTTTGCGTGTATAAGCCGTACCGGTTGGGTTGGATGGGCTGTTCAACACGACTAGTTTGGTCTTTTCAGTAATGGCGGCTTCCAGCTGCTCAGGTGTCAGCTTGAAGCGGGTTTCCAGGTCAGCTTTGACGATGACCGGTACACCTTCGGCGATGACCACCATGTCAGGGTAAGAGACCCAGTAAGGCGCCGGAATAATAACTTCGTCGCCTTTGTTGATCAGTGCAAGACAGAGGTTGAAGAAACTTTGCTTGCCACCAGAGGAAACCAGAATCTGGTCAGCCGCGAATTCATGACCATTGTCACGTTTGAATTTTTCAATGATGGCCTGCTTCAGTTCAGGAGTACCATCAACGGCGGTGTATTTGGTTTTACCTTCATTAATGGCTTTAATGGCAGCGGCTTTGATGTGATCCGGAGTGTCGAAATCCGGTTCGCCAGCACCAAGACCAATAATATCATGGCCTGCAGCGCGCAGTTCGGCAGCACGGGCAGTCACAGCCAAGGTTGGAGAAGGCTTGACCATTTGAACGCGTTGGGAAGGTTGACCAGTCACGTTATTCCTCGTTCATCGTTATTTAATACGAGATAGATAGGTATGTGCTGAGATGTCTTCCTGACATAAGTAGGTACAAGTACGTTGAGATATCAGGACTGCAACCGACAGCAATGTGATCATACACAAGGGGAATTCAGCTTGCACTAGAAAAGCAACGGTAACCTTTACAACGGTGAAGCAGAGTTATGCTCAGTATTGGATAATCGTTTTGAAGAAACCGGTGACGGTAGATTGAGCAAGCGCTCTTGCCGACTTTTTTTATAAAAATCAACAAAAGCGTTAAAAGGCCTTACTCAGCAGAGTCGAGTATTCTAACTTTCAATGACTAGAACTCGTCACGCATTTTTAGACCTTTAATATCTTGATCTTCTTCACCATTAAGTTGATGAAGCTTACCCCCTTGGTACTTCATATGAATCAGTAGCTTTTCTTGTGGGTTGTCAAAATGCTCATCTACAGGAACGGAATAAACTCTCCAGTTAATGGCATTTTCGGACAGGGTGATCAGTGCAAAACCATGGGTGTCGATATTTATGTGCTGTAGGTGGTGGTTCTGATCTTTCAGATATCCACCCACAAGACTAACGAAGGATTCCAACGTTCCAAGATAACCGAGTTCCTCCTTAAAATTGGGAGAAGTCACTGAAGGTGTCATGAGTTCGATTCCCAAATTCTCATCAGAGTCAGGGTCACCGGAGGGTTTGAGGTAGGATATCAGAGACGTATGAAGATCGCCGGTCAATACCACCAGGTTTTTCATATTCTCATCTTCAACCATGGATTTGATAAGACTACGTTCATGCCTGAAGCCATTCCACTGATCCGAGTTATGCAGTTGATCGGGGATAGGAGTATGGCTACCAAATGCCACAAAACGACTGAACATCACCTGATTGCCCCATAAACGCCAACGGGCATTGCTCTTTATGAGTTGGTCAGAAAACCACGATAGCTGATCAGAACCCAGCATGGTTTTGCTTTGATCGTCATCGTCAATTTCACTGCCATCGCGGTAGCTTCTTGAGTCGGTAACAACAAAATCTGCCAGGGCCCCCAGACGAAATGACCGGTAGAGCTTTATAAATTCCTGTGGGCTCTCTGTTCTGAAGTTAACATCAGCTCTAATGGGTGTGAAGTCATAAAGGGCTTTGCGTGCATTGAGTACAATCCGCTCTCGTTCAAACGAAGTGAAGCCTTTGTACCTTTCACCTGGGATGTCCACCCTTCCTGTAGTTCTGTTCCAGAACTGGTTATCAGCGGTCTCATGATCATCATGAATCATGATAAAGGGCAGGTCAGCCAGAGAGCTTTGAAGATGCTTGTCACTGAGGTAGTGACGATAAAGGTAACTGAAATCACTCTCGATCATTGCTGATTGTTCGGAGCTGGGCAACGACAGATTATTTCTTCTTATAGTGGCATGTTTCGAGTCGTATTGAGCGTATTCATAAATGAAGTCGCCATTGAAAAATACAAGGTCTATGTCGTCAGACCGTCGTGACAGCACTTTGTGAGCATTGAAGTGGCCGGTTGAATAATCCTGACAAGAGAGAACGGCCATGGTTATAGGTCGGGTGCTACTCGCATCGGGTAAGGTTCTGGTTTTGCCTATGCGGCTGACATAGTCGCCGTCGCTGTCGCTGTAGCTGAACTGATAATAATAACGGGTATCTGGCTCCAGCTTTCCAGCTAAATCTACTTTGGTTGTGTACTTCCTTAAACGTGTAACCCAGGTAGTCTGCTGTTCAACGATGTCTTCCAGTGATTCATCTCTGGCAACAGTCAGCTTAAGTTCAACCCTGTCTTGCACTTTAGAGCGGAAGACGTCCGGATTCAGCTGAGTCCATAAAATAACACCATCACTGCTCGGGTCACCCGATCTGACCCCAAGATTAAATGCTTCCATACTGTAAACAGTACAGGACATCAGAATCGAAACGATCAGAACGGGAAATTGCCAGACACTTAACATGGCGGTCACTTACTGAAGTTAGTTCAGTGACTCACTCTAGTTCAGATTGGGGTTAAATCTATGTATTCATTTTTTACGCTGAATAAACAAGCTGGCCAGAGCCAATACACCTGACCCCAGCATCAGTAATGTCGAGACAGCATTCAGTACGGGTGTAGAACCTTCTCTCATTCGATCAAATAACGTAATCGTCAAGGGGGAATCACTGCCCGCCAGAATCAACGTGGTATTGAAATTTTCAAACGACATGAGAAAGGCAACAATGGCAGAACCCATGATCGCCGGCTTTAGCCAGGGCAGAGTGATGGTTCTGAAAACATCAAAATGGCTGGCTCCCAGATTCAGTGCAGCTTCTTCAAGCTCAATATCAAACTTTCTTAACCGGGCAGAAATAACGAGAGTTGCCATGGTACTGATAAAGGCAAACTGCCCCAGAACAATCAGTAAAAAACCAGGTCTCAAGAACTCAAAGTCCAATCCATAATTGTCTTCGAGTGAGTTGGCAATGCCACTACTGAACGACAACACGGAAATACCAAGAATCACACCGGGAATGACAAGAGGCAGTAACATCAGACTGTACAGGACTGATTTCCCCCTGAATTGATGGCGCTCAAACAGCAGGGCATTGGAGACAGCTACACAGACCGATAAGATGGCTACAGAAGCAGCAATCATCAAACTGGTACCAATGCTGTCGACTATGGCGCGGTCATGAAACAAACCACGTCGTTCCTTAGTGTCTTCCAGGTACCAGTCCAAAGTAAAGCCTTCCCACGGAAGGGACGGGAAGAGACTGTCGTTCAATGAAAAGACCGCAACGACAATAAGCGGAGCCAGTAGAAACAAAAAAAACAAACCGACATAGACGGTGTAGGTTTTTCTGAAAGCCTGGCTTTGGGGAATTGAAGGAATCATTATTGCTTTCCCATCAGCTGGCGACAGCTTTTTTAAAGGATTGACCGCTAAGCTTTAGCCCAAGCCATACAATCAGTGAAGACAAGGATAATAGAAGTACGCCAAAGGCGGCTCCCTGTTCCCAATTAAAGCGGGTAATAAACTGAGTGAAAATCTGCTCGGTAAACCAGAGACTGTCTTTACCACCCAGCAGAGTCGGCGTCAGATAGTTACCCAGTGTCAGCATGAAAACGACGATGCAACCTGAAATTACCCCCGGCATGGCGTAAGGAAGAATAACAGTACGGATCACGGTAAACGTGCTGGCTCCGAGGTCATAAGCGGCTTCTACGAGACTGTCATCCATACCTTCAAGAGTGCTAACCAATGGAACCACCATAAACAACATGGAGGCATAAACCAGACCGGTCATTACAGTGATGTCGTTATAGAGCATTTCAACGGGACCGGAAGCCAGTCCGCTCCACTGAAGAAAAACGCTGATAACACCGCTCTCCCTGAGCAGGATCATCCAACCATAGGTTCTCACCAATTCACTGACCCAAAAAGGGATCAAGCAGGCGAGAAATATTAGACTTTTGTTCCTGCCCTGGGCGATTTTGGCTATATACCAGGCAATGGGGAAAGCAAGCAGCAGGGTGATAAGGGTGGCCATAATGGACATAACAGCGGTGCGAAGGAAGGTGTTCCAGTAGAAAGGCTCGTTTACGAATTCCTGATAATGCAACAGGCTGAATGTGTATTCACCGTAACTGATTCTTTCCCTAAGCGACACGATCAGCATGTCCAGCTGTGGCAATATCACCAGCAGAACAAGTGTAAGCAACAGCGGCGTTAGCAATAGATAAAACGACAGATTTTTTCCAGAGAATCGAAGCATGGTTCAGCCCGCCCTGAATGCAATGCTTTGCTTTGAGTTCCAGCCGAGTTTTATAATCTCGCCCTGTCGAAGATTTTGATACTCATCGGTTTGAGGTAATGCGACGGTTAATTGAGTGGGAGAAGCTGTGTCTCTAACAAGTAACTGGCTGTTGCCACCATCAAATAGAATGTTATCAATTCGCCCCTTAATGCAGTTCTGCCAGAGGCTGTCTGATTCACGATCAATACGAATGGCTTCAGGTCGCAAGAACAGATCAACAGGGGTGTCCTGTTGCAGGTGTGTTGTGGAGGTTGTATGGAAAATTTGCCCTGATTCGGTGCTGACTTTAACAGAGCCGTTACCGGCCTCGATTACTTGCCCGCGAAGTCGGTTGTTATTGCCAACAAAACCGGCTACGAACGGAGTTTCAGGTTTGTAGTAGAGCGTTTGGGGAGAACCCACCTGCTCAAAACGACCATGATTCATGACGGCAACCTGATCGGACATCACCATGGCTTCAGATTGATCATGAGTGATATAGACAAAGGTTGTGCCAAAGGTCTGTTGCAGGGTTTTTAATTCTATTTTCATCTGTTCCCGCAACTTCAGATCCAGAGCGCCCAGAGGCTCGTCCAGTAACAGGAGTGCAGGTTCGAGAATAAGGCAGCGTGCAATTGCTACTCTTTGTTTTTGCCCGCCAGACAACTGATCCACTGATTTCTTTTCGATACCCGGTAGGCCAATGCGTTCCAATACATCAGCTACTCGTCGGCGTTGCTCTTGTGGAGACACTTTTCGACGTTTTAGGCCATAGGCAATGTTGTCACCTACGTTCATCATGGGAAACAGGGCAAGGTGTTGAAAAACCATATTCACCGGGCGCTTGTTGGGTGGAATACCCGCGACGGGGTTACCCTTGATTAGAATTTCTCCGGTATCAGGTTCACTGAAGCCAGCCAGCATCCTGAGAAGAGAGGTTTTTCCGCAGCCGGATGGACCGAGAATGGAGAAAAAAGATCCGGGTGGAACACTGAATGATATATCGTTGACGGCCTGGAAATCGCCGTAGAATTTACTGATTCCACGACATTCAAGATCGGGTGTAACAGACATCAATTACTTCCTATTATTATACCGCCAACTCAGCCGGAAAGGCTGTGTTGGCGGTAACATCCCTGAGAGTTAACCAACAAACAAAAAATGGTTACTGCGCGGCCTTGATACGATCCAATGTTTTACCTTCCAGCTGTTCCAGTCCGGCAGGCACAGGTGGATACCACTTGATGTTGTCCAGGCTGGCCTGGTTGTAACTGATTTTGTAACTGTTACTGAGTGCTTTGCTAACGTAGTTCTCAGCACCGACAGAAGCGGTAAAGTTACCGGCGGAATCAGTGATTTTAGCGGCTATCTCTGGTTGCATAACAAAGTTGATCCACTTGTAAGCGGCTTCGTCATTCTTGCCTTTGGCAGGCAGTGCAAAAGTATCAATCCAGCCGAGTGCACCGGATTTCGGAGCGACAAAGTTGATCTTGCCGGTTTCCTTATGCAGCTTCCAACCTCCCGCGTCCCAACCCATAGCCAAAGTAACTTCACCGCTGCGTAACAGGTTGATCAAAGCGTCACCACCACTCCAGTAAGCTTTGACATTGTCTTTGCACTGAATCAGCTTCTGTTCCACACGGCCAAGAATCTCGGCGTATTTCTTCTGATCGTTGTAAGCCGCAAAAGGATCTTCACCCATGGCAAAGGCAAAGCCAATTAGGGTAGGGCGTTTCAGGCGATAGGAAACCTTGCCCTTGAAGTCATCAGAGCAAAGATCGTTGAAACTCAGGTTCTGTTGGCTGCTGTTGGCGATAAGGCCACTGGTACCCCAGATATGAGGAACACCGTAAACCTTGCCATCGACACTGGTGTTCTTCTTGGTGGCGTCGAGCATGGAAGCAATAAAGTGATCCGTTTCCAGCTTACTCAGGTCAATAGGCTTGTAGATACGGTACTCTTTCTGGGCACCGTTAATACGATCCTGACTGGGTTGCACCAGATCATAGCCTGCACCACGAGTAGCACGGAGCTTGGAAATCATATCTTCGTTGTTGGATTTGGTGACCTTAACTTCGATCCCCGTTTCTTTTTCAAACTGGTCGATGACTTCCTGTGGCGCATAACCACCCCAGGTCAATAGACGCAGTTCTTCTGCCTGGACGGACAACGACAGGGATGCGCCTAAAACGGCAACAGCCAGCAGAGAGCGATGAAATTTTTGAGCCGAACGGGACATAATGACCTCAATACGATTTATTGGAATTTTTGTTAGCGTATCTTTATTTCGTTACAGGAAAATTTCATAAAACGAATTCCCAGTCAATTTAAATATTTTTTATCTGTTGTTCTGCGACTAGGTGATTATACCTATCAAAATACGTTTAAAGATCATTTTTTTCAAAAACATGAAACCAAACACATCTTTCATTATCTAAGGGCGTATCCGTCGAACTCGAAAGAAGATGCTAACCCCTATATAAGGCTATTGATATGAGAAGATCGTTGCGGACTTTTTCTGTCCTGGTTGGCTCTGTTTGTATAACAGTTGCCACGGCTATGAACAAAGTCAGGATAGCTAAAAACAGGCAGGCTCACCTAAGAATTTGGGAAGGTTGTGGTGACTGTAGAATAGAGAGGATACACTCCAATAGTGGGATCGTCTGTTGGCTCAATGATTTGTCTGGTAGGCTTGGTGGCAGTTGAAATTATCGGTTTTCTACAGCGTCCATGGCCAAACTATTTAAAGTTTCCTCTCCCTTTGAACCTGCAGGGGATCAACCTGAAGCGATTCAAAAGTTATTGACAGGAATTCAATCCGGACTGGCCAGTCAAACCCTGCTGGGTGTGACTGGTTCAGGTAAAACCTTCACCATTGCCAAAGTCATTGAGAAGGTTCAGCGTCCCACCATCGTTATGTGCCACAACAAGACGCTGGCAGCCCAGTTGTATGGTGAATTCAAGGAGTTCTTTCCGGAGAACGCCGTTGAATATTTTGTCTCCTACTACGATTACTACCAGCCTGAAGCCTACGTGCCCACTTCGGATACTTTCATCGAAAAAGACGCTTCTGTAAACGAACATATCGAGCAGATGCGGCTTTCAGCGACTAAAGCACTGATGGAGCGGGAAGACGCCATCATTGTTGCAACGGTTTCAGCGATTTACGGTCTGGGTGACCCTAAATCCTATCTGAGCATGATGCTTCATATTTCTCGGGGAGAAGTGATCAATCAACGGGAAGTACTGCGCCGTTTGGCTGAATTGCAATACACACGCAATGATACCGAGCTTCGCCGTGCAACGTACCGGGTTCGTGGCGATGTGATTGATGTGTATCCCGCTGAATCGGAAAAAAATGCCATTCGACTGGAGCTGTTTGATGAAGAAGTCGAGCAGATCAGTGAGTTTGATCCACTCACGGGAGAAGTGGTGAGAAAACTGCCTCGGGTAACGATCTACCCCAAGACTCACTATGCTACACCAAGACAGACAATTATCGATGCTACCGATGCCATTAAGGATGAACTGAAAGAGCGGCTTAACGATCTGCGTAAGAACAATAAGCTGGTGGAAGCACAACGACTTGAACAGCGTGTTCGTTACGATGTCGAAATGATGACGGAGCTTGGGTACTGTAACGGTATCGAAAACTACTCCCGTTACCTCTCAGGCAACAAACCGGGTGAAGCCCCTCCGACACTGTTTGATTATATTCCCGACAATGCCCTTTGCGTGATTGATGAATCCCATGTCACGGTGCCTCAGATAGGCGCTATGTACAAAGGAGATCGGTCTCGTAAGGAAACCCTTGTTGAGTACGGTTTTCGTCTGCCATCGGCACTGGATAACCGGCCGATGAAGTTTGAGGAGTGGGAAGACAGAAGGCCTCAGACCATCTTTGTTTCTGCAACACCGGGTCGCTATGAGGAGGAGAATCAGGGCCAGGTGGTTGATCAGGTGGTTCGACCTACTGGGCTGATTGATCCGGTTATTGAAGTGCGGCCTGCTATTACCCAGGTGGATGACCTACTCACCGAGATAAACCTGACAGTGGCTAAAGGTGACCGTGTTCTGGTGACTACCCTGACCAAACGGATGTCGGAAGATTTGACTGAGTACCTGCATGAAAATGGTGTCCGTTGCCGTTATCTGCATTCCGGTATAGAGACCGTGGAGCGTGTGGAGATCATCCGTGATCTGCGAATAGGTTCTTTTGATGTTCTGGTAGGTATTAACCTGCTGAGAGAAGGACTGGACATGCCGGAAGTATCGTTAGTGACCATTCTGGACGCTGATAAGGAGGGGTTCTTGCGTTCGGACCGAGCTCTGATCCAGACCATTGGCCGGGCAGCCCGTAATCTTAACGGACGGGCGATTCTTTACGCTGACAAGATTACCGGTTCTATGCAGCGGGCTATGGATGAAACCGATAGACGCCGCCAGAAGCAGCAAGCACACAATGAAAAAAACAGTATTACCCCCAAAAGTATTCATAAATCTGTGGCGGATATTCTTGAAGGGGCCGTGATACCTGGCAAGAAGATGAGTAGAGCCGCCCGAAAAGTGGCTGAGGCTGAAGCTGAATATAATCTTGATATGTCACCCAAGGAATTGACCCGTCAGATAGCCGTTCTGGAAAAACAGATGATGGAACATGCTAAAAATCTGGAGTTTGAAGAAGCAGCGGCTGTTCGAGATAGAATGTCCAACCTTAGGGATCGAGTTCTTAAACACTGATTTTTGCTCAGATTTTTGTAAGTAACCAGATATACGAATTCAGGAGTCACCTTCTCGCTGCAGGTGAGAAGATGACTGACTAAATAGTTGATTACGTGTATCTACACACTTCATATCAAGCCGATATAGCCTTCTGGGAGAAACCGGGAGGCATTGATAATGGATTCTGGGCGATTGGGGCCAGCGGATGGCTTTAGAGTCGAGTCAACACATGAGCACCGTGATGAAACGAAAGATATGGACACTTCGGCTGGCCATTTGGCCAGTATTCGAAGCGATTTTACAGGCGTGGATCGACCACTGTCGGACTTCCAGCTTAAGGCTATTGCTGCTGAAAACTACCTCAGTCAATCGGTAAAGCTGCCGGTCTCCTTGCCCAAATGGCTGAGAGATGAGTCATTTATTTATGATGATCTGCACTACTTTGTAAAATACTTTGATAACAACGAAAACCGAAAACAGTTTCTTGACGGTAAGCCTCCCGGTTATAACCGACTGATTCTATTGCTGATCAAACTGGATACGCTGGAGCGGAAGAATGCTTTTGGCAGTGAAAGGATGACCCAGATTAAACAATGGCTTGATATCAGCCTGAATGGGTGTCCATTCGACTGGCGCTGTGTTCCTCCTGTTCTTAACCATATGGATAAGGGCGATGTTCTTCCAGAAGATCAGCATTTCTTCGTAGTCGATAAAGATAACGCCAAAATACAGAAAAAAACGGACGGTGATTTTGTGCCTTTCTGGATGAAGGATTTTGTTTGGCAGGAGCGAAGCCTGCATTCGGCTACCAAGGAGTACTGGAATGCTCGAAATGCGAATAATGGTCGTGTCACCATGGAGAATTTGCAGAAGGCTGATCCAGAGTTATGCCAATGGCTTGGCCTGTTTCAGAACTTTCAACCGGGTAGTGGACTGAGTGACCTTCAGGTACAAGTTGTTAGGGAAAGGCTTTCGTACGCTGACCATAATATTGAGAGCCTAAAACTACCAAAAAAGTATAAGTTCACTTGGGAAAAGCTGCCATTACCTGCTCTACATTCTGTTCGAAAGCGCACGAGAAAAGCAGCTTTCTCGGATAGTAACGATTCTGATCTCTTGCCCAATGAAAAAAATCGCCGAACATCTAAGAGAATAAATGCTAAAGAACAAGTAAGCCGCGAAAAGAATAAAGAAGAAACAATTAAAAAAAATTATATTCAAGTTGAACCGTTTTTAAAGCGGGATGAATATGAAGTAATTGACAAACCATTGAAACAGTCGGAAGAAAGATTGGACCCCTATCGTATTTCAGTGTCTAAAAAATCAATCCGGTTATTACTCGATAATGATTTTTTAGCTGATCGAGATTTGTTTTCAGGTTTGGAAGCTACGTATCTATTTATTTTACTGGCTAGAACCATTGTCGCAAATCTTCCAGATAAGTCACTACTGAATGAATTCAGGCAACTGAAAGAAAATCTGAGTGTCAGATTAAACCAGCTCTATTATGATCAATTGACTGTTATTGAGCAGTCACAGAAGTCACAAGTGTTTCAGGGAACAGAAAATGTTAATGAGGTGAATCGGACGACATTTCAAAGAGTACAAAAAGCGATGGAAGAAATAGATTCCTTGAGCTCTCAACTCGAGTTTTATATTCGGCATCATGAACTCGGCGATAGCGTGAAACCAGCCAAAAACAAAACGCTTAGAGAAGATTTAGACGCATGGTTGGAAACTGACATTAATATCGATACAGGTCTGTCTTCATGGCAGGAGCCAGAATCTTTTCTTTCAATGCCTTTATGTAATCTTGCAAGTGTTTTGACAGTCCCAAATCAATTCATCGAAAAAGATAAAATAAAAGTACCAAGAATTCCTCTTCAACCAATAAAACAAGAAGAAACGAATGCACCAATCAGTTCCGGTCAGCGGATCACGCAGACAGAGGTGAACGCAGCAATAGCCTTGTCGACGGATAAAAAAGCAATGATAACGACAGACAAAAAAAAATATGCATTAGTTAAACATGAGAATCTCGGTAAGAGTATCTGTAATTCTATGACCGTTTTATTAAGCAAGGCTTTAGAAAGTGACACAAAACAAGAAAAATTGAAGAATAATGCAACAGTATTGGAGTTGCGTTTAATGATGTTAATGGTGAGAGCAAACCAAGCTCCGCCAGAAGATGAAAAATCAATGCAGGAGCAAGAAAAACTGAGGAAGCTAAGTCAATGGTTCAGTCGATACCTTCTCAACTTTCCTGCTAAAAGATCCAGTGTTGAATTCAAGACTCTGGAAACATGTATAGAGTCAGTCATAGAGTTCTACAAAGGTAAGTGAAGTGGGCTCAGTTATAAATGATTTATGAATTTAGATGGCTGATGCTTATCCGGTTGATTTTTTCATAAGTGCTGATATTATGACGAGCTAACCTTAGGCGGTTAGCTCAGTTGGTTAGAGCGCGTCGTTGACATCGACGAGGTCGGCAGTTCGAATCTGCTACTGCCTACCAAATACGCCTTTGCGGCACTAAAAAGCTCACTATTTAAAGTGGGCTTTTTTTATGGCTATTCCACATAGAATTCAAAGCCCTCTGAACCGAGTTTTATTGAACAGCCGGCACCGTTTACACTATGGGAATCCAAGTAGGGTACACCTGATCCACTGGCACTGATTGAAAACGCACACGTTTTAGCAATGTCGTCGTAAACCCTCGCCCAATCGGGCGGGGATATAAGACGGGAATGCGGCGAGCATTCCGGCTGAGTGTTTGTGTCTAGCTAGTCAGGTGTGCTCTGGCTATTTACATACGACTTCAATGTTTCAGCAGTTGCACCTCCTGCTCTCTACCCCGTCAGACATTGTTCTCGGTCATACGGCTTTAGAGCAACACTTGAAGCAGGCTGACCAGAAAACTCCCATGGTCGTGGCCGATATGCTCGATCAACAGTCATGGTCCGCTTTTGAAGCTCGTTATGCCAGCACGGGACGCCCACCTTACGCACCGCGCAATATGACAGGTCTTATTCTATACGGCATTATGCAGGGAATTACCTCTTTACGGGGACTCGAACGCCTGGCTCGTCTTGATCTGGGCTGCATGTGGATCAGTGGCGGTATCTTTCCAGATCATGCCAACATTGGCCGATTCATTAACTTGCATGAAAAATCTCTGACGGGTGACTTCTTTG
>SIHQ01000042.1 GCA_004762125.1 Oceanospirillales bacterium
TTAACCTGGAAGATTCATTCAGATCGGGTTCAGCAAAACATAGCTGAAAGTTTACGACTTCACCCAGTATCTTGTGTTCTGGAGAGCTTGGTATGGCAGGGTATCAGGTATTCAGCGGGAATTGCTGTCAAATGGCCATTCACGGGAATGGTGATGCCGCCATCGATAATATTATTAAGGCCTTTGAAAAGGCACAGTTGAAGTATCCGGTGAGCGACCCTCGATTGATATTAATCCATGCTCAGATGACACGACATGACCAAATAAAGAAAATGAAACAACTAGGAATTACCCCCAGCTTCTTTCCTGGCCACACCTTTTATTGGGGTGACCAGCACTACAGCCAACATATGGGACCAATTCGCGCTGAAAATATGAGTCCGACAGGCTGGGCAGCCAGAAACCAACTACGCTTTAGCGTTCATAGTGATGCTCCTGTAACACCGGTTGATCCAATCCATCTGTTATGGAACAGCGTTAATCGCACCTCCATGTCAGGTAGGGTCATCGGGAAATATCAGCGAATTTCAGTTTTACAAGCTCTACGAGCCATGACTATCGATGCCGCTTGGCAGATATTTCAGGAAAACAATCGCGGTTCAATCGAAGTCGGGAAATTTGCAGACCTGGTAGTACTTTCAGAAAATCCTCTAGTAATAACTAATCTGAAAAATATTCAAATACTACAAACCGTTGTTGGTGGGAAAGCGATTTATAAGAGAAAAATTTTTTAATGTTTCTATACTCTTTTGATGCCTAATTGAATTTTACGGAACAAATTCACCATTTTGTGGACTAATAAGATTGAAATTATTATTTACAAATGGGAAGTGTATGAGGAGAATTTTATTAAAGATTCTGTTGTTTGCATTGAGTATCACCGTATTGACTGTAAGTAAATCAGGAGTAGCGTTGGAATTAATTTCTATAGATGGAGAAGAGTATTTTCAGTACGATCAGAATTTCCCAAGGTATATTTATGAACAAAAAGACATAAGTGAAGCGTGCTATTTTAGTCTTGAGGGTTTAAAGCTAGTACCAGTTAATCTTTTTGTGAGTTATAGAATAAATTTGTATTCTGTACTCAATTTTGGTGTCACGGCAAATTCAGACGATAAAGAAACAGTGTTTACCTACTATGTTCCATCGGATTTAGAGGGTAACAAGCTTTATCCCTATCAAAATAGCATGCTTAAAACGGTTATAGACGGTATTTATCTTCATGATGACGAGAAGCATCAACCAAAGCATCATTCAAGGAAAAACCCTAAGAATCGTCACGGACATTGGTTTTTTCATCATCTGAATCACATGACAGCTTTGTACGAAGCCAATCCCCATGAGCTAGCAGCACAAAGGTACGGGATATGTCACCAAAATGTGTTACAGACTTATAGTTCATTATATGAATGGTTGAAACTAAATTATTTGCAATACAATAATGACCAAGTAGAGAACACTGTTGATGAGACTGAAGTTGGTACAAAACCTGAATTTTTTTTCATCGATAGAGTATTAAGAAAAGCACTTAATATACCGGATTTACTTTCATTAGAAAAAAGCAAAGAGGTGTATCAAGGATTTCTGAGAGCAGCGATTATCTTTAATCGCTTCCCGGAGATTGACTGCCTTGATCTGGGTAGAATTCGCTTCACAAACGGGGGAGTTGAAAGTTTGGAGCACAATGACCCAAGCTATACCGATCTGTGCGTGGTATGGATAGATAAAACAACTAAGTTAGGAAAATCGTTGTAAACCCTCGCCCAATCGGGCGGGGATATAAGTCGGGAGTGCGGCGAGCATTCCGGTTGAGTGTTTGCATGCAGTCAGTAGTGCTCTGGCTATTCACATATTCCTTCAGAATCACTACAAGCGCTATTATTATAGTCATTCTAGCTATGAGCGCCCATTTGTAACTCACTCAAAATTCTGAAAATAAGAATCTGAAAATAATCGTGATTATATTCGACATTTTTGTAAGTATCTCTGCATATAAAATCGAATGTTCTTGCTAACGAGAAAATTATTGACCTCTATGTGTTGAAGTACCCATATACTCAAAGACTTCTGATCTATATAGTTAATATAAAATAAAAAAACTATCCGTATCAGATGACTTTAAATAATCATCTTCGGTGATGTTATGTATTTATCAGGTGATTTATGGTGCTTCGTTTCTATAAGATATTTGTTTTTACATCATTCTTTCTTATTACTTCCAGCTTTGCTAATAGTGATAAACCCAATGTTATTTATATTCTTGCTGACGACGCTGGAATTAATAACATTGGAGTCTATGGCGGCGAGATGATAACAACGCCGAACATTGATCAAATAGCAGAGGAGGGCATTCAGTTTACTAATCATTATTCTGGCGCTTCTGTGTGCGCGCCTTCACGAAGTGTATTGATGACAGGTAAAGACACAGGAAGAACACGTATTCGCCATAATTTAAGCAGTGCAACCCTTGAAAGCGATGACGTAACGGTTGCCGAGTTGTTCAAACAAGCAGGTTATCGGACCGGAATGGTGGGCAAATGGGGTTTGGGTTACGAAGCGTCTGAAGGGGTACCTAATAAACAAGGGTTCGACGAGTTTTTTGGCTTTCTTGATCATGGTAATGCCCATCGTTACTACCCTGAATTTCTATGGCGAAATCAGGAAAAAGTATTCTATGAAAATAATCAAACGTTGCGGACTTCATACAGTCATGATTTGTTCAGTGAGGAAGCATTGAGTTTTATTGATGAATCTCAAGCAACTGAGAATAAAGACCAGCCTTTTTTTCTGTACCTTGCTTTTACAGTTCCTCATGTGGATCTTGATGTTCCCGAAGACTCCATGGCACCCTATCTGGGCAAGCTGGGTGATGACCGTCCTTCATTTTTTCCGTGGGCAACGTTAGACGGATATAAAGAGCACTCAACACCGAAAGCAGCTTTTGCTGGTATGATTTCGCGAATGGATCGTGATATTGGCAGAATTTTGAAGAAGCTAAAGCAGCTTAATATCAGTGATAATACTTTAATTATGTTTGCCAGTGACAACGGACCATCGTCAGAAGGTGGAGCGCCTATTGAGTTTTTTAACAGCAACGGGGTTTATAGAGGCGGTAAACGAGACTTCTATGATGGCGGTATTCGTATGCCTTTCGTTGCTCGCTGGCCCGATAAAATTGCTTCCGGGCAAACAACAGATCATTTATCCGGATTTGTAGATCTGGTGCCGACTGTAGCTGAATTATTGAATATCGATACCAATGAGCATGATGGGATCAGTTTTTTTCCTGTTTTATTAGGTCAAAAAGAGAGGCAAAAAAAACACGAATATTTGTATTGGGAAATGAGCAGCAAGTTCCCCTTGAATATAGAAAAGCAAGCAATAAGGCAGGGGAAGTATAAACTGATCAGACAATCTCCCCTGATTTGGTGGACCAGTCTTGAACTTTATGACTTATCCATCGATCCTGGTGAGCAGAATGATGTCAGTGACCAATACCCTGATGTTGTTCAAACGCTTGAGCGTGCTATGGACAATGCTCATCAGATTGACGTGAACTACCCGTTAAATTTTTATTCTGAGTAAATCTCTGTTGAAAGTATTCAGGAAAGAACAAAGATAAAAAAAGGGTATCTCGCAAGAGATACCCAAAGGGCACACTGAGTTGACTTAAGGAGATGCGACCTAGAACAGAGCCATATCGTAAGTCAGGAAGAACCCCGATCCTTTAAGAGACGCCTGATTGGTTTCAAGGCCAGCTACCGCTCGAGCAGACAAACCTTTAAAAGGACCATCTTGCCAAGCGTAGTTTATATCCATTAATGTTTCGTGGAATTTTTTCTGTCCGGTCAAATAGTAACCAGTATCGCCATTTTCTAAAACTTGTGTCATGTCAATATCACTGGCCTGAGCACTGATCAGGTTGGTGGTCAAACCAGGAAAGCCCATATTTGTCCAGTCATAACTAATAAGCCCTGTCAAAGTGTTTTGGCCTGGTTTATTGAAATCATTGATCAGAGTTTCATCAGCCAAAATATTGCTTTGGCCGCCACCACCGATACCGGCATCATAAAACCCTTGTTTGCTGACATTAAGCATGGACACTCCGACGAACAAGGCATCGGCTTTCAGTCCTAACATAAAGGCGCTGGAATGTGCCTTATGATCAGGTTTGTTGATGCCGTTAATGAGAAAGTCATTGTCAGCTTCTTGCCAGTTGTAACGAGCACTCCAGATCATTAAATAGTCTTGATCTTGTTCGGCATCAATATCAAAGCCCATCCAGCTTAAAGGAATACCGCTTTCAACGCTAATTGTGTTGCTGCGCATATAATTTTTTGACCATGTACTGGCTATACCCGCACTGCCATATTCTGATGAATAATCAGCACCTAACGAGTAAGTTTTATCAAAGTCAGCCTTAGCAAAATTTTCATTGTCTCTAATGTAAGTAAATTTTTCATTGTCGACATCGCCTAAGCCCGTGACTGCAAGACCATAGACGTTCAGGTTATCCCACTTACCATTGACCGAAGTGGCTTTGAAGTTTTTATCTAACAGCCATTCATCAGGATCACGTTTAAAATGTATTGTGTTCAGCTCCATTTTACCGGTGCGTAAAGCCAAATGCCGATCATTGTCACCAAAGCGCATTTTAATATTGGCTATGGCAATTCGGTTCATGGTTTTTTTAAGTTCATCATTGCTGTCTTTTACAGCGATTTGAGTACCAGTCCCCTTGTTGTAAAGAACCTTTGCACTCTGTGTGCCTAAGTCAAATCCGATAACATCAAACAGATAGCCTGACTTGAAGTGAGTCCAAAGGGCTACGCCACCCTGATTGACATCACCATCAGTTTTTACTGCGTTCGTCGCGCTTACAGCTAACGACTTATTTACACTGCCTAGATAACTTGCGCTAGCAAAACTATGAGGGGCAACTGCGCGAAGCGCTTCATCGCTGGCTAGCCAGCTTTCTAAAAGATCGTCCGAACTGGCGTTGGTTTGATTGAGTGGACTTTCAGCTACGGCGGGTGCGAAATTTTGTAATATTTCACGTGCTTCAGCTTTATTATTCTTAGATAACGTTGATACCAGTTCAGTCATTTCTGCTGCGGTTAAATCCGTCTTGATTTCTCCTCGTTTTGGTTCGAGGTTAAAATGGTTCGCTCTTAAGCGAAGATTCAGTGAGGAATCGTCAACAAAACGATCCCATGCTGATGCGCTACCCAAGCCATCGAATGCGCCTTTAACATTGTCATTCGCTGAGATACTCATTGATAAGGTAGCTATAGCCATTGCCAAAGCTGATTTTGTTGGTTTCATAGTTCCTCCTTAGGAATCTTATTTTTATGTGTACTGCCTAAGCTAATTGCTCGGTTTTGGAGTTTTTGTTGAAAGCTCTTTAGATTTCTTTTCTCGTAGAGCAGTAATAAGCAAGTCGCTTATAAAAACCAATAATTCAGGATGCTCTATCTCTTCTGTCCCAGAAGCGCTGATTGATCAGAGATGGATCGTTTTTTTCAATCTTATCTAAAAATTCGATGATTTCGCTCTTTCGTATAGATATGAGAACATCACGATTGTTCATGTCTGCGGTTCCAAGAGACTTCAGTGCGTTTTTAAAATGGTTCAATGCTTTTGTTGTTTCACCTTTGTCGTGCAATACGTAAGCGTATTGTGTGTGAAGTTCGAAGCTATTGGGTTGCATTTTCAGAGAGCGATCAAAGAGTGAAATGGCTTCATCTTTGTCACCAAACCAACCGGGAGCCCAATACAGAGCAGAAGCAAGGCTGGCTTCTGCCATACCATCCAGGCTCAAAGGCTTAGAGCGAATTGCTTTTTTAAAGCTTTTTTTTGCGGCTCTGAAATAGGAAAGCGCAGAGAGGTTATGCAGGGCGTTGGCTATTTCCAGATTGGTATTACCTTGAACGATATAAAGATCGATAGCTTCTGAATGCAAGTTTAGGCTCTTATTTATGTCGGTTAGAAGTGCCTTCAATGGCTTAACTCTTTTATCACTATTTTCTTCAGTCAGAATCTCGATCCAGCGTTGCTCATAATCAAACGCTGACAGTTGAGTATCCGCTTCGACAGACATGGTAAAGATAAATAGCAATGAAGTCAGGATTCCTTTTTTCCAGTCTTTCATAATAAACCTACATACATTGTCGTTTTTATTGTTCGTTTAATACGTGAATATTCTTCACATAATTTCTATTTTGCCTATCTGAGAATAAATAGCAATAAAAAGTGAAATATTTTCAGATTTCAACACAATAGAGAATAAACAATGTATAAAGGTCAAGGTGGTAGCTGTCTAACGATCTTTTAATGACAGTTTAGTGTCGTGTTAATTCCATAATCATCCTGAAATAAAGATGACTTTTTGTTAGGTGGCTAACAAGAAAACAACTTATCTGAATATTATTCAGATTATGGTTGACCTGATAGGATAGCCACTCATTATTTCGAAAACGACTGAATTCAGGTTTTTCATCCATGAATACAAGAATAATAAAGCACCTCAATTTTGACTGGAAATACGCTGCCAACTTCGATCAGTCATATATTAGTGCATCATTTGACGATTCTGCTTTCACGACAGTTAACATCCCGCATACTAATACCGAGCTGCCTTATAATAATTTTGATGAAGAAGTTTATCAGTTTGAGAGTTGCTATCGAAAAAGCATCATGGTCGAAGAGCGGTTAAAAAACAGACAGGCTATTTTGCACTTTGAAGCAGTAATGACCTACGCATGTGTTTATATTAACGGAATGCTGGCCACCGAACATAAAGGAGGCTACACCCCTTTTAAGGTCAATATCACGCACTATCTGCGCTATGATCAGGTCAACCATATCGTTGTATTGGTTGACTCACGAGAAAGAAATGAAATACCGCCCTTTGGTTTTATCATTGATTATCTGACTTATGGAGGCATCTACCGTGAAGTCCGTTTGGAGTTCACAAAAGAGGTTGTTGTCGAGAATTGTCATATCCGAACACGGAATGTTCTGACAGAACACAAGAGTCTGGATCTTGATCTGTATCTTGAGAACTTCTCAGGACTGGGTGGCTCCAGTGAATTGCAGTTTTATCTCAGAGATACGTCAAATACAGTCATTAAAAAATTCTCCAAAGAAATTACTTTGGATGGACAACCTGAACAACGGTTAAATGTTCAGCAGGAGGTCTCTGGTATACAGCTTTGGGATACTGATAATCCGACATTGTATTTTCTTGAGATTAACCTGATAACCAATGGTTGTGAGGTTGACAGTAAAGTCATCCGGTTTGGTTTCAGAGAAGTGCATTTTGAGGTAGATGGTCTCAAGTTAAACGGCAAGCACATTACTATCAGAGGATTAAATCGACATCAGTCGTTTCCTTATGTCGGCTATGCCATGCCAAAAAGTGCTCAGGTTAAAGACGCTGATATTTTAAAAAATGAACTGGGTGTGAATACTGTGCGCCTATCGCACTACCCCCAAAGCGATCATTTTCTTAATCGATGTGATGAACTAGGGTTATTGGTGTTTGACGAGATTCCAGGTTGGCAGCATGTTGGCGAAAAGGGGGAGTGGTGGGATATCACTTGTCAGCATGTCGAAGAAATGATTAAGAAAGACTGGAATCATCCCAGTGTTTTTATTTGGGGGGTTCGCATCAATGAGTCTGATGATTGTGATGAACTGTATAAAGAAACCAATAGGATAGCGAAGTATCTGGATGACACACGACCCACCGGTGGTGTTCGCTGTATAGAGAACAGTAATCTGCTTGAAGATGTTTATACCTTTAACGATTTTTCCCATCAGGGGAAATCTCATATTCTGAGTGAACCTAAAAAAGTAACAGGACTCGACGCGCCTTATTTGGTCACAGAGCACAATGGACATATGTATCCCACCAAGCGGTTTGACTCCCAGGATAAATTGGTGGAGCACGCACTAAGGCATTTACGCGTTATCGATACCGCTTATGGTATGAAGAATCACGGCGGTGTTATTGGCTGGTGTATGTTTGATTACAATACGCATAAAGATTTTGGTAGTGGCGACAGAATCTGTTACCACGGGGTATTGGACATGTTTCGACTCCCAAAATACGCTGCGGCTGCTTATGCATCGCAGCAGAATGATGCGGTTGTAATGGAAATAGCCAGTAATATGCGGATGGGAGACTATGCTGGTAGCGAATTGAGTAATGTTAATATATTTACTAATTGCGATTACGTAAAGCTGTATAAAAATGATGTCTATCTGGATAGTTTTTATCCAGCCAGAGCTGAATACCCTAATCTGCCTAACCCGCCCATCGTTATTGATGATTTCATAGGCAATCAGATTGCTAAAAATGAATCGTTTAGTTCTTTCGACAGTAAATTGTTAAAAACAATTTTCATAGAAGTAATCCACCATGGGCTTGATGGCCTGCCAATACTGAGCAAATTAAAAATGCTCTTCCTGCTGAAAAAGAATCGAATGACTATTCAGGATGGTATTGAACTTTACGGGAAATACGTAGGTGGTTGGGGAGATAAATCGACTACCTATAAAATTGAGGGATACAAAGACGACGCACTTGTGTCGAGTCAATCCAGAGGGCAGTCGTTTAACCAATCATTGTCTGTAAGTGTTGATTGCATGAAGCTCGTTGAAGCTGAAACATGGGACACAACTCGTGTCACTGTTCAACGGGTTGATGAAAATGGCAGTGTGATGCCTTATGCCCATGATGTTTTGAATATTGTCACAGAAGGTCCTATCGACATTATCGGGCCAAAAAATATTGCATTAATTGGTGGTGGTATTGCTTTCTGGGTGAAAACTAAGGGCAGGTCAGGCGAGGCTTGCATCAAAATATATTCTGAAGAATTTGGTGTCATTGAAAAACGACTATTTGTTGAGAAAGATTCTTTTCAGTAAGCCAGCGTTAGTAATCAATTACGAACTAATAATTAGATTTACGAATTACTAATTAGATTTTGGAGATAGAAACCATGAAAGCCTGGCCCGTTCTTAAGTGTTACACTGGAAAACAGTTAAGGAGAATTGCATTGCCAGTGGGTGGCATCGGTACGGGTACCGTGTCTCTTGGCGGCAGAGGCAATTTACAAGACTGGGCTATTATGAATACGCCTGCTATAGGCTATACGCCTGTAATGACTAAGGGAATGAAAAATACCGGTCCCTTTTTTGCCCTTTATACTGAAACAAAAGGTCAGAAAAAAACCACAGTTCTCGAAGGCGCTCTTGATACAGAAGATTACGATGCATCAGAAGGCAGTAAGGCAGTCAATCATGGTCTGCCTCGTTTTCGTCACTGTGAATTTGCATCGGCGTACCCTCTCGGCCAAGTACATCTTAAAGACGATGAAGTACCGCTTGACGTGACAATAAGCGCTTTTAACCCGCTAATTCCTGGTGACAGTGACAGAAGTGGTATTCCTGTTGCGATTCTTACCTACACGTTAAAAAACAATTATGGTCCAAATCCTCAAATGCAAGGCTGGTATCTAGGGGCGTTAAAATCAGCGTCCGAGATGGCCAAAGCAATAGGAGATAATGATTTTTCGGTACGTTGCCTGCGCTTATACGAAAAAGGCAGCCGTTACATGGATGAAGAGCTGTTCAATGGCGAGTATTATGAGCACAAAATAGAGGTTCCCAAGAAAATAAGACGACACTTAACCCATGATATGGGGTCGGATGATTTAAGTAACCCTATTTTACAGCTTGGTGCAGGCTGTTTGGTTGACCAGCTGGTGGGTCAATACATGTCCCATACACTGGGGCTTGGTTATCTGACAAAAGAAGAGAATATTAAAAAGACGCTAGAAAGTGTCATGAAATATAACTACAAAGAAAACTTTCATAATCACTTTAACCACATGCGCAGCTATGTTCTCGGGGACGAGTCGGGTTTGTTAATGGCTACTTATCCAAGAGGAAATCGACCAGACCAGCCATTCCCATATTTCAATGAAGTGATGACAGGTTTTGAGCATTCTACGGCGGCTCATATGCTTTACGAAGGAATGACAGAGTCCGGACTTAAGGTCATTGAATCTATAAGGGATCGATATGATGGTCATAAACGGAATCCTTTTGATGAAGCTGAATGTGGCCACCACTATGCAAGAGCGATGGCCGCCTGGTCAGAAATGTTGGCTGTAACCGGTTTCTATTTTTCAGCGGTTAAAAAAGAAATGACATTCACTGCCCAGGAAGGTCAATTCTTCTGGTCTACAGGATATGCCTGGGGTACGTGCAGCATCAGTAAAGAAGACACCTGGAAGGTGAAGCTGAGTGTTCTCTTTGGCGACCTTTCTATTGATTCATTTACTCTTGCTTCAATAGGGTCATGTGTCGATGTACCTAAACTTAATAAGCAGAAAGAATTTTACAGTTTTGAGATTGCTAGTGAGCCAGTAAAAGAATACAAGACATCAGGAAAAATCAAGTGAAAACACTGCGAATTAATGGTGCCAGAGCATTCGGGGTACGTCCTGGTTCGCCTGTTTTGTTTAAAGTCGCTGCACTAGGTCATGGCAAACTGGCATTCAGATCAGATAATCTACCAGCGAATCTGATGATTGATCCGAATAATGGTGTTATTTCCGGGCAAATCGATCAACCAGGCGAGTATAGCTGCATAGTGACCGTTGAAGACAGTGCTGAAACGGTTAGCCGCGAATTATTATTTGTGGTCGGAGATACTATCTGCCTGACGCCTTTTATGGGTTGGAACAGCTGGTACTGCCATAGTGAGTTAATTTCAGAAGAGGCTGTTCGCACTGCTGCAGCCAAAATGGTTGAAACCAATCTAATTAATCACGGCTGGAGCTATATTAATATTGATGATTGCTGGCAAGCATCTCGTGAAAATGAAAAACCGTTACAACCTAATGAGCGCTTTAGTGATATGAAAGGTATGTGCGATTATATTCATTCGCTGGGTTTGAAAGCCGGTATTTATCATACGCCCTGGGTATCGACTTATGCCGGGTTTACAGGAGGCTCTGAGTCACCAGATACAAAAGAAAAAGAAATTCCACTTGGAAAAAGACTGCAGACAGGTCAGATTTATGGACGATACCCAGCTCTGAAAAAAAAGAAACTGACAAAAATAGGCGATAGCTGGCTCTTTGGATTAGATGCTCAGCAGTGGGCTCAATGGGGTTTTGACTTTGTTAAGTTAGATTGGAATCCTAACGATGTAGCAACGACTAAACGTATGCATAACGACATTCATCATCTCGGAAGAGATATGGTTATCAGTCTGTCAAATGACGCTCCTATTACAAATGCTATTGGATTGGAACCTTACTGCCAGTCACTTCGAACAACCAGTGATATTGTTGCCTACTGGTTTTCTATTGCACGAAACTTCAAGCTTCAGGAACCTTGGTTGAAATACATCAAGCCTGGATTTTGGATTGATCCGGATATGCTTCAGGTCGGAAGTACTGCCAAGCCAAATCGTCAGAACAAAGAGTTCACCCCCAGTCGGTTGAAAAAAAATCAACAAATAAGCCAGATGAGTTTGTGGTGTCTGCTTTCAGCACCTTTATTGATTACCTGCGAAATGGGTCTATTGGATAGTTTTACTCTAGGACTACTCTCTAATGATGATGCTATCGATATCAATCAGGATTATCCGGCACAGCCTCCGGTTAGAAGTAATTCCAGATGGAAATCAACAGAAATTTGGAGCAAGGCATTACATGGACATCATAGAACTGTTGGTATTTTTAACCGATCGATGTTTCAAAAATCTTATAAGGTCGACTTCAATGTGTTAGGACTGGATGCTAAGAAAAAAGTCATCAATGTATGGAGTAAAACAGTTCACGATACTAATTCAACTCCATTCATCGTTAAGATCCCTGCTCACGGTGTTTTGCTATACAAAACGGTTTAAAGTCATTGATACAAGAATGGTAAGTGTAAACAGTGACTGTTCGATGGCTAGCTATTAACCAGATTAATTCTCATGCTTTTAATCATTCGTTTGAATGTCTGTAAAAGGAGCGCAGCTTCTGCTTCGTCTGTTAACACACATAGCCTGATGGTTGAACCCGCCAAATGCGTCAGTAACATGGCACTTTGCTCAAATGTAGGCATATCAATTTTATGAATGAATGGGGATAATCGTTCAATAATAATAGCTGCAGATTCTCTGCTACTTTGCAGTTCTCTGTCCTTCATGGATTTATCTGCAGCCATACCAAACCAGATATCAGAAACGGCAGTATTTGATTTATACCAGTTGTAATAATCATCTATGAAACTTTCAAGAGAAAGAAAGCCTTCGTCCAGACTTGATATCAACTCTAGCCGAGTTGTTATTAACTCATAGGTTTCATTTATGTAGCAATCATCGAGAGCGTAAAGTATGGCCTTCTTACCTGGAAAATATTGATAGATAGAACTCGGTGTGACACCAGCACGCTCCGAAAGCTCATGAATTTTCAGGCCAGAAGAACCTTTCTCTGAAATCAGTTCTCTTGCAGCATTCAGAATGGCATCAACCCGAGTACGACTTCGTGCTTGCATAGGGGTTCGGCGAGATGGAGAATTTATCGCTACTTTAACCATTTAGTTCATCATAAAACGTTGCAAATATTGAGAGCAAAGATAACATATATTTTGTTTAGGTTCTGACAGAGAATGATAAAACGAACATGGTATAAGACGTAATCTTAAGAATCTGGCTGTAGTATTGATTACAAATAATATGTAAAGATTTCGAAAATCAAGTTCTATCTCGCAGGGTATTCTGGAGTGGTACAAAAACTAGACATTAACATTTGTGAAGGTTGGGAGAGTGAACTTGAAGAAATGTTATAAATAGCGAGCGAATAAACGAAGGGCAGGTTTAATCGCTTGCTTGGACTGACTACCTGAGATTCCCAACCTCGATTGAACGGGGAGTTTCAGAGGAAATCTACAGAGTACAGTTTAAGTCTCATCGTTCATCATCTTACTGGCCAGATAACCAACGGCTGACTTAGGTAAAATTCTTGCTAATCGTATTAACCAGCGCATAGAAAAGGGGAACAGGTAGTCCAGCTTTTCTTTTTCCATGGCATAAATGATGTGTCGAGCTGCTTTTTGTTCTGAAATTTCCATAGGTGCTGGGATGCCATCTTGCGAGACTCGCTGAGTGGCAACAAAACCGGGATAGACACTGACAAATTTAATGTTCCAGGGTGCTAGCTCAATTCTGCAAGTGTCCATCAATATACGACCAGCGGCCTTAGCTGCAGAGTAAGGACCTTGTTGAGGAAGACCGAGGAAACCGGCTAGTGAATTGGTGTGAGCAATCAGACCGTGATTTTGTTGCTTCATTCTTGCAATAAGCGGTGATATACCGTTAACCAATGTATCATAATTGATACGCATATTTTGTTTTACTTCATCTGCAGTAACTGTGGCCATATCAAATGATGGTCCATCACCAATGTTCAGTAAAGCCGCATCTATATGACCAAATGCCTGTACTCCCTGATCCACAACACGGGTAAATTCATTGACGCTAAGCGCGTCCGCAGCTATTGGCAAACATTCACCACCTAATTCGACAATCTCTTGTGCTAATAAATCAAGCAATGATTGGCGGCGAGCGGTGATAATAAGTTTATTCTTTTTCTTTCCTAACTGAATAGCAACAGCTCTGCCTATCCCTGTTGATGCACCAGCAATAAGAATGGTTTTGTTGTGAAATTCCATGATAAAGAAGTCTCGTATTTATTATTGTTATTATTACCTATCTGGCTTATGCCCTGATTTTTTTGTAAACAGTCAGGGCAATAAACTGGAGAAAATGTTACATCTGACCTCGTTGTCTTATCTTTTCACCAAGCCACTTACCTGAGTCTTTCACCGTACGCTCCTTGGTTGTGTAATTTACATGAACTAAACCAAAGCGGGCATTGAAACCTTTAGCCCATTCGAAATTATCAAGTAGCGACCAGGCAAAGTAGCCGTGAATATTGCAACCTGCTTCTTTTGCTTTGAGAGCCGTATTAATGTGATTGGACAAATAATCGATTCTTGGTTGATCATCGATTGTTCCGTTATTGATTTCATCAAAAAAAGCAGCACCGTTTTCAGTAATATAGACCATTGGATTATTGTAAACATCTCTCATCATGATCAAAAGTTCAGTCAATCCTTCCGGATATATTTCCCAGTCCATAGCCGTGTATTTATATGGGTCCGGCTCAGGTTTACGAGCTACAAATGTTCCTTTTAAACCGGGTACAAAATGATTACCTTTCACAAATTCACGACTGTAATAATTTAATCCGATGAAATCGTTCGGTGTGGAAATAATATCCATATCACCGGATTCAATCTTTGGTCGGAACCAACTGAAATTATTCCAAAGAAGCTCTGGGTACTCTTTTTTGAAAATTGGATCAAAGACGATATTATTCATAAAAGCATTGGCAATGTTTTTTGCCTTTAAATCCACAGGACGATGTCCCTTGGTATGCATTGGTGTATAGCTAAGTGCAGGGCCTATTCTTGCGTCGTTGTTTTCGGCCCGAATAGCTTGATTGGCCAAGCCATGCCCCAAGAGAATATGGTGCATGGCTTGCCAGTATTTCCATGGGTTTTTAATGCCTGGTGCATGATTTCCAAAGAGGTGCCCAAAGGTAGCGTGCTCCCAAGGTTCATTGACGGTTATCCAGTTTTTTATACGATCGCCGAAGTGTTGTGCACAGGTTTTTGCAAAGTCTGCGAAGTGGTAACACGTTTCTCTTCCTACAAATCCACCGTATTCCTTGAATAAAGCCTCCGGTGTATCCCAATGAAACAACGTCGTATAGGGAGATATCCCAGCATCAAGGAGTTTATCGATAAGCCTGTCATAGAAATCTAGACCCTTTTTGTTTATTTGTCCTTTTCCTTCAGGAAAGATCCGTGACCAGGAGATAGAGAAACGATAAGCATCAAGTGACATATCTTTCATAATCTGAACATCTTCACTGTATCTGTGATAATGATCGCAAGCTTCGTCAGCATTGTGGCCGTTATCAATTTTTCCAGGAAGATGACTGAATGTGTCCCAAATGCTGGGGCCTCGACCATCTTTTTTAACAGCACCTTCAACCTGGAACGCGGCTGTTGCGGTTCCTATCAGAAAATCTTTTGGAAGGATTATATTCGATGAATCCATATCTCTAGACCATAACCTGAAAATTATTCAGGTTATGATCTGCTTTTAGAGTTAAAAGATCAATTGGAAAAATAAAATAGAGTTTTTTATGAACTTTGCCTTATAGAAATCACCGCGAGAAGCCTCCATGTGTCAGGCTAGCTATCGCCTCTCTTGATTAATTAAAGAGAGTTCTTATGACTCGTTATTCTAAAGAAATGAAAGAGTCTTGAAAACTCCGGTTCGGAGATGATGAGGTGTGAAGAGCTGGCAAGAAAGATACCGGTACAGGTTGCTTGTGATCGCCAAATCATTTCATTTGTGACTGCTCCCCGAAAGGGCGAGGCTTCCAACTTCTCAGGCAGCAACGAGGAGTGTGCTGGATTTACGCTTGCCTCCATTGGCAGAAACGGACAGTCCTTCCGCTTTTAATTTCAATATGCCTTGATGCTTGATGTTGAGTGCAGCATTGATATCACGATCGGCAACGTATCCACATTCACATGTCCATGACCGGATGTTTAACAGCATACTCTCCTGCTTTCGACCACAACAACTACAAGTTTTAGACGATGCAAACCACTGGTCAATGTTAACCAGATGCTTACCCGCTTGTTTTGCTTTGTAGTCGAGCTTGGTTATCAGACAATGCCACCCAGCATCGGCTATAGATTTTGCAAGGCAATGATTCTTGAGCATGTTCTTAACTTTTAGCGTCTCCACAGATCGCTTTGCAAATCGGTTATCGCAACGGCTTCAGGCTTTTCATCATCAACCAGAACAGAAGCGTAGAATTTTCCGGTGGGCGTTCTGGATAGGGTGATTGACTTCACTTTGCCGGATATTTCTCTATGAACTCTTGCTTTAATCGACTCGCATTTGGGGATTTTAATCCAGTTATCGCCTACAGCAACCGACGTACAGTGATAGCTACTCTGCTTGCCGTGTCTGGACTTGAAACGAGGAAAACGAGCCTCCAGCCAAAAAAAAATGCTTGGAACCATCAAGCACTGAAACAAAGAAAACAACCCTGTCAGTTATTAGGCAAGACCCGAAACAAGCAGAAAAAAACTGATAATTTTCAAGAATCTGAAACAGAGTACCTGTTTATTGATAGAGAAAATATAAACTCTAGATTTTAAATTGTTTTCATAATCGGTGTGATGTTTTAGAAAACATCCCCAGCGCTTTTCAATAGACCTGAATTCAAGAGTATTCAATACTAATAGAGCCTTAATCATCAATCTCCGATAAGAAAGAAACGACTGTTTATTGCTCTAGGCTAGTAGAACTCATTTTTAAAGCAGGATCCAACTGATAGCTTTCTGTGCCTCGTTACAAATCATAGCGTGAGCTTGACCCGTACAGAGTGAAGGACTCTCACCTTCACTCCCTTGCTTATCCAGTCTTACTGGATTATTTATTAATTTTATTTTTCCTGTGAGTGGTTAAGGAGCATCGGGGCAAAGCTTTTCAATAGCATTCACTGTTCCTGTTTTTTTCTCGGTTTGGTCATATGTCATTGTATAGATAGAGGTGTCATCGCTGTTGATGATCAAATAAGAAGCACGAAGAAAATCAGCAGCAGGACTGGGGAGTAATGGATTGACGTACAGAGAGGTACCATCGGAGGACACTGAATGAACCATGTCATAACCCTCTTTATTATCAAGCTTTACACGATAAATACACGTTGTGCTGAAGTTTTTCTCATTGACCGGTTCCCAGTCAAGGCCGCACTGCTTAGTAAACGATGGGGTACGTTTTTGGCTGTTATCACCGCCATATTCTTCGATGACTTTAGTAACGTTTTTCTGGTTGGATGAAACCTCAATAGTGAAATTTTTATTTGCACCACGATACAGATAAGGTGCTAGGTCAATTTCTTTCTGGCTGGCCTGAGAGGCAAAAAACCAACCTCCGCTATCGGATGACCAACTCTGTAAGCGATAAACACAGCTGCTATCGAAATCACTATTATTATTTACATCAACATCTTCAACTTTCTGATCAGGGCAGAAACTCAGTAATTCTTTAAGCTGTTGCGTGAATTTCATAGGGCCACGACCATCCAGTTCCATGTGGATTGTACTCAGCTCATTAAAGGACATGTAGAGTAGATTGCTGTCAGCACCGACAAGGCTTCGCATAGGTGACAAATAAAGAGCCCTGGGGGAAACACCTGAAGCTAATGACCACATATCATGGGAGCCAGTTTCTGTGTTGTCTTCTCTGCTACCGAATAAATGCAAATTCATGTGAGCTAGATAAAAGCAATTGTTGTCGAGTTTCCACTCATTATTAATATCTACAGGCGTCCATTGGCCGGCATATAACTGAAAACTGTTCAACAAGCACACTAATCCAAGCAGTTTTGAGTACTTTAATGTGAAAGAATGCATGGATATTACCATTAATGTTAAGTAAAGATTTTGAAGTTTAGTAGATAAAAACAGAAATGTTTTTTTAGCAAAATCGTTGTAAACTCTCACCCAATCGGGTGAGGATATAATACGGGAGTGCGGCGAGCATTCCGGCTGAGTGTTTTTATGTGGATAGTCAGGCGTACTCAGGCTATTCACATATCCCTTCAGAATTTCAATAGCTGCGCCTCCTGCACTGCAAGCAAAGCAATAACGTGATCATAATCTACCTGACTTACTTACTCTGTGTCATAGGGTAGAGGGTTCTGTTGCAAAGTTTTCGATAGAACACTGAGACCTATCCTCCAGACACAATTAGACTGCGAGAGAATGAAAGTAATCCCAGTCATTGGCTGATTGAGTTTTGTCGTACTGGCCTTTACGAATACTGTGACATAGCTCCACACCTTTCAGAGCTCTCCGGGCGGTTTTGAAACTCTGAAATCCCAGCATGGGCTTTGTCCTTCGTTTGATCCCTCGGTGGTCCTGCTCTATCAGGTTATTCAGGTATTTGATCTGGCGGATTTCGACCTTTGGCTGACCGGCTTTCTTTTGTTCTTTGTTGAGTTGTTCCAGGGCCGCTGTATTAGACCTGCTCTTGTCGATGGTCACTTTCCCGGGCATGCCGTTGAGGCGAATAGTCTTCCTAAAGAACCGCAAGGCTGCTTTCTTGTCACGCTTTTTGGTCAGCAGGAAGTCCACTGTATCCCCTCCTGTATCGACTGCCCTGTAGAGGTAGAGCCCACAATGGTAATACGGCGTACTGGCTGGTTCGATGAGGTTTTTGCGGGCTGTGGTCATGGAGATTCCGGTGTGTTTGTTGATTACCGGAATAAAAGTAGATGAGCTGGTCGGAGGTTCAAATTTAATTTAAGGGTGTCCTATTTATTTCTAGTAAAATCAACACCTCGTATCAATACACTATTCTTCAAGCGCATACGAATAAAAGACTGCCAGTACCAGCCATAGGATCAACGTCATTGAATGCTCGTAAGATGGGGTATATATAGCGTCTATACTGGCTCATAGTTTTTGTGGATTACAGGTACAAAAGTGACTTATCTCAATCAAAGCTTTGCTCCTCTGGATCAGCGGATAGGCTTTACCTTTAATGCTGTGAACGTGCTAGCTGATACTTGGATTAACTGTTGGGACGGTCAACACCCCTTGCTGGATATTGGCTGTGGTAACTGTATGAATAGTCGTCAGGCAGCTGCAGCAGGAGCAAACGTTGTTGCTACTGAATTAAATCAGTCCGTGATACCTCAGCTTGAGCAAGAGAATAAAGAGCTGAATATTCAGTTTTCTTACCTTCATCTGCCTGACAATGTGCCTTTTAAGAACTATTCTTTTTCGGGAATTCTTTGCTCTGAAGTTTTCCACTTTCTCGATCATGATGAAGTACTATCCACCATTAAGCAGCTCTTTGATTTACTGATTTCTGGAGGCAAGGCATTGATCACATGCGCCAGTGAAGAACTGGCGTTGCTTCAACCTTTTGGGCTTAAGGCTCACAAAATACAGCAACAGGAAAATGATACAAACTGTATGAAAGCTTTGAACAATTACATGGATATACTTCGGGCTGCCAGAGATATGGAATCACCTGATCACCCAGCTTGGGAGATTTATAAAGCTAATGTTGCTGCTCATGTTTTTGGTAGCTATTTCAATTTTTTTAACCCTGAGCAATTGGCATCCGCTTTCGAGCAACAAGGCTTTATCATTGAATCTATAACCTTAGGGGCCGCAGATCATTACCCCATATGGAAACACGGTGAGCAGGATCAAGTCCGATTGGTTGCTCGCAAGCCAGAAGCCGAAACAAATTTCGCATAATTATTTTATAGGAGAGCTTTAAGTGAGTAAATTGATAACAAAAACACCTCTTTTTTATACGGAAAAATATTTTAAAGTTATTACTGTATTTTTTTTCTTGTGTTTCTTTTTAGTTGAACAAGCCTTTTCTATAGGATTACCACCATCTAAGTGGCCCAAAAACTGGATTGAACAGTTGGAGTCATTTGCAAAATATCCTCCTGGAGAACTAAAGCAGTTATCGGGCCAAATTGAAACAACGTTAACTGGTTTAGAAGAGACACAAAAGCTTATCCAAAATGTCTGTTATTCCGAATTTTACAATAGTTTTGGTTTTGCTTATGTTTCTCCGGATAGACTCGGACGTGGTTGTGTGCTGCCTGATGAAAAGACTAAAAACCTTGTCACGATAGATGCCTACCCTTTTGATTCTGACGAGTTGCTGAAAAAAGCGATAGCTAAAATCACTAGGGCAGAAGAAACAGAAGGTTATCGATGGGTTGCAGGAGAGCATTTTCTAGAGCTCTATCGTTCATTAAATAATTACGACGAGCTTATATTTAAAATTGTCGCAAGTGATGAGTATCAAAAAATATATTGGAAAAACTTATCGGCACTTCAAGCAGAGCAGTATCCAAACGGTAAGCTCATGGGTGGCTTAATCCTTGCTGGATCACTATTAACTATGATTGCTCTGATAGGTTACTTTGAACCTAGAAACATGGCTCATGGGAAATAGTCTTCGTAAATGAATGTCTTCGCTTTATGAAATAGTTAATAATTCCGCTAGAAGCGGACAGGGTTCGAAACAGCGTTGAGTAATTTGATTATCTTTCATAATCTACCACTATGGATAAGAGATTAGTCAAGATTGGTGAAGCCGCTCGCTTGCTGGGTACTGACCACTCAACATTAAGAAAGTGGGAAAGCACAGGCGAATTGCTTCCAGCAAGAAAGACTCAGGGTGGCACACGATATTATGACGTGGCTGAACTCATGGGGTTTAGCAACGAGGCCGCACCAACACTTTGCTACTGCCGTGTATCCAGCCATGACCAAAAGGCCGACCTGGACAGGCAGCAGGAACTACTTTCAGTCAGGAAGGTGTGAAGTGGTCGAAGAAAGCCGCCCATGAAAAATACAAAGCATTAAGGATCGAGTTTCCATGGTACGCAGAGGTCAGCCAGCGAGTGACCCGTAATGCGGTGGATGATCTGTACAACGCCTTTACTCACTTTTTCCGCCGGGTAAAAAAAGGCGAGAAGCCGGGGTTTCCCAAGTTTAAAAAGCGAGGCCTGCATGACAGCTTTGCCTTACGCGAAAAACCCAAGTTTGACGTTGACAACAGAACGCTGCGTATTGAGAAACTCAAAACCCGAATCAAAATGAGAGAAGCGCTGCGCTTCACAGGTACACTCTGTCAGGTGACGATCAGCAAACGGGCTGGGAAATACTTTGCTGCCCTACTGGTCGACACTCAGGACTACGATCCCAAACACCAAGCGCAAGAATCCGTTGGCGTGGACTTTGGCATCAAAGATTTGGCTATTTGCTCGAATGGCCAAACCTTTGCTGCTAACCAGAAGTTAAAGCACTCGCTGAAACGACTGGCCCGCAAACAACGGGCATTGAGCCGAAAAGTGAAAGGCAGTAAGCGCCGTGCGAAAGCCAAGCAGGCAGTAGCCAAACTTCACTATCGTATCCACAACCAGCGGCTGGCTGTGCTACATGAGGTCAGTGATTATCTGACAGCCCATTTCAAGGTCATTACCATTGAAGACCTGAATGTTCGTGGCATGACGAAAAACCATAAGCTGGCTCGTGCCGTGAATGACGCAGGCTTTGGGATGCTGCGCCAGTTCATTGAGTGCAAGGCAGAGTTGCGGGATAGCCAGGTAGTCATTGCTGACAGGTTTTTTCCCTCCAGCAAGACCTGTAGTGCTTGTGGTTACAAAAAGGATGCCGTGGTTCTGGGTGTTGATTCATGGAACTGCCCGGAGTGCAAGGCGCATCATGACCGAGACCTCAACGCTTCAGTAAATTTAGATAGGTATGGTCGAGACACGTTACAGCTCGACCCTAATCCCTACACAAGAGTGGCGTAAGACGCACTTCGGTGTACGGCTGTGTTGACGGTGTAGATAAACCCAGATAATCAGCGATTGTCGTAGGTTTCTAGTAGCGGCGGGCGAGTAGTTCACTGCTTCATAACGATTGAGACTAACGTCCTTTAATTAAGAAATTTGTCACTCATTTTACTTTCACAACTTAAATTGTTGCCACTCATGGTTTCCCACTCATTCCAAACCAAGACCTCTGCTTCACCGCCTTTTTTCCAACCCCAGACAACGTGATTTTTAAATCCTATAGCTTGAGTTTCAGTCAATGAAAAAAGATCACTAACGGAGAAAGCTTCAGCATGCTTTTCAAAAGGAAGAAACGAATCATTCCTATCAACTATCTGATTACATTTACTCTCAGGATCAATCTGTATAGAGCCTCTTCTTGCATCAATAATTATAGGAGAGGAATAATTAACCTTATCGACTAAATTGTGTATAACGATGGTATTGTCAGCAAAAAAAAGCTTTGTAGTATCAAACTGATTATTTAAAGTTAAAGCTGCTGTTGTACCTGCTCCAGATAGACGGTTACCCGTCCAGAAAAGCAAGAAAAAGGTAGTATTGGTTATAGTGACTTTGTTGTTAAGCTTATTTTGACTGTTATCTATCCATAAAAGACTGTTTTTATTCCCATTATCAATAACTTGTACGAGAGCTGCTGCATCAAGCGCAACTCCTGAAAATTCTAGATGATCAATACTATCTGCAGTAATTGTTCTATGATCAATTTCGTTCAGTACACCACCTGATAAAGTGTCAGCAATATTCAAATCTTGAAAAAGGAAGTGCTCACCGCCATTGAGCGTAATTAAGCTATTTGCAGTAGGATCCTTAAAAATAATTCTAGGATGCTCATTAGGGCCACCGTTTCCGGCAAGAGCACTATTTCTCATTCCCTTTAAATTTTGTAGAAAAATATAGAGGCTTGGTCGATTTTCTTTGGTCAAACTTTCAAATAAATATAATCGATTTGGCGTAGAAAACATTGATTCATCTAGTTGTATATCTTCAGGTGATATTTTTTTTACCGACGTTAACCATGGACGATCCTTGGTGATGTTTTCACAAGCTGATTTATCTTTTTCGGTTTTTATTTCATCTGAGTCGCACAACGAGTTTGCACTTATATTTTGAGAAAATATCGTGAAGAAAAATAGATAAAAAATAAGACGTTTCGTAATTTTCATGGACTCAATCTCTTTATTTTCACTCCAACCAATGTAGCAATGTATATTTAGAATTCCAGTTTAATCTTTATTCCGAGTCTTTCAGATACAGTTTCTTGTCAGCTGATCTCGAATATTACACGCCGAAAGCCGTATAGAATTATCTGAATGGGTCTTATTTCATAACGACAAAAGCAACTGCTTTTATGAACCTACGCAAACCTACTCATTTGCCAGTTCAACCCTACAGTAAAGGGTTCGAGGAGGACGACGTAGCGCCCTCCATCGGACTAGGAAGCTAAGCTTCGCCTTTGCGTTCCAGCTGCCAGAGCGACAGCCTCCCCAAAGCGCATACCAGTGCCGATCTCTCGCAAGAGTCGTCTTTTCCAACTAAAAAATTCACGGTAGTAAAGCATTGCCGATCCGGTTTTCCTTACACTCGATGCTACAGTTTTTAGTTGTTGATTGATGCTCTTCTGGTCATGCAGCTTTCAGAGCGTGATACTTCAACGAAACGGTTGGTTCCTGTTTACCCAGATCGCGACCAGCCATATGCTTACTCGATTCCCTCGTTGGCAACACGTCTTCCAAAGCTCTCGTTAAGGATTTCAATGCAGCCTCAGGATCATCTGATGCGATCACTTCTTTGATCGTATCAACCAGTGCTTCAGCTTTGAGGCGTTCGA
>SIHQ01000043.1 GCA_004762125.1 Oceanospirillales bacterium
CCACACCCAGCATGGCTGCGGCCTCCCCGACACTTAAAAACTGTTTCATTGTTGTTATTGTTACAGCTAAAACTATTAATATATCAACAAACAGCAAGCGGATGAGTAGGTTTGGTCAGAAATTACAACTACTGCTCTCTACCCTTCTACCAAACGAAGATCCACTCAGAGAAAAATATTTTCAAACTCGGCACAAAGTATTAATTTTAACCTTTGCTGCAATCAGTAGTATTACTTCACGGCCTGTAGCATTCAATGATGTAGTCATTTGCGAGACCGTCCAACTACCTGTGTTTCATCACAACGTAGCTTATCAAACGGAATCTACTTCCCAAACGACAGATATCGAATCTAAAGAAAACAGTTCTGATCAATTATTCCATAGTTCTGATCAATTATTCCATGAGCGCCTCCATCTGAAATCAACAGAAAAGGCCAGCTACAGACACCGAGCATGTAGTAATGGTATTGATCAGCTTCAGTACTTTGTTATTTCACAAAAAAATGGAGCGCTCTATTTAGAGACATTTGATAGTCTAATGCAACACCTGCGGTACTCAGATAATCCTGCATACCCAATCAGAATGACAATGAGTTATAACCCGAAATATTTCTGGAACGCAGACACTGGTCATCAATTGTCACACCCATCCTTGGCTGAAGAAAGTCACATTGGGTGGATCGAACAACTTCTTGGTACAAGCTCAGTACAAAAAACTGATAGTGAATAATTACGATATAGCTGCACTTGTCACAAAAAAACCAGGCTGCTAAAACAGCCTGATCGTCCATCACACTACAAACAGTCTCTCGATATACAGCCAAAGTCTTATTGTAATTTTCCTACATAGGTATTCACCGAATACAATACCAGCAATAATGGTAATAAATTATTCATAATGTTTAGAAATGTTATAGATTGAAACGGCCTTGACAAACACTTGTTTGAATTTCAGGAGAGGCTGAATAATGACCTACTATAACAGCGCCGAAGAAATTGCTCACATTGAACAAGACTGGAAAGAGAATCCACGCTGGAAAAATGTGGCGAGACCTTATTCAGCAGAAGACGTCGTCCGTCTACGCGGCTCCATCAAGGTTGAGAACACACTGGCCCGCATGGGTGCAGAAAAACTCTGGGATCTGAGGCACGCTGTACCGGCGATGTCCACCGATCGATCGACACTGAGGGAATAATTTCCGACTAGAGTGCCAACGACGCATAGTGGAAACGGCCACACCCAACATAGCAGCGGCTTCACCGACACTTAAAAACTGTTTCATTATTGTTATTTTTACAGCTAAAAATACCAATATATCAATAAGCAATAGGACAATGAGTAGGTTTGATCAGAAATCATACCTGCTGCTCACTGCCCTCAGAAAGAAGTGGGAACCGGTTATTTCGACCATATTACACACGTGATTCAAAAGGGAAGGTAATGGCGAGAAGAGACGATCCTTAACAGCCATCAGTACACTCTAAGAAAAAGCCTGACGCCACAGGCTGAAGGCTTGAAACACTCCCCCCGGTAGGTTTCAGGCCTTCAAAGCAAAGGCACCTGCCAGACAAGATCCGCACGACCCCGCCGCCTTTATGAACCTTTTCTGCTTTACAGCGTCTATCTTACAATCGTTAATAATATTGTTGGATAATAAGATGCACCACCCCACGCTGGATGAACTCTACTCACTGTACGAGCTTCAGAAGCCTTATACCGTTCGAACACCTCTGCTCTACTGCGAACTGCTTAGCAAGCTGATCAATGGCACTGTCTATATCAAAACCGAGAGCTTACAGAAAACTGGCGCATTTAAATTCAGAGGTGCCTTGTCCAGACTGCAAACGCTATCAGATTCGGAAAAAGAAAAAGGACTCGTCGCCTATTCATCAGGCAACTTTGCCCGTGGACTGGCAACGGCTGGCCGATTACTGAACATTAAAGTCACGATAGTGATGCCCGCTGATGCCCCTCTAATCAAAATTGAAGCCGCCAAACAGCAGGGAGCTAATGTCATTCTGTGCGAGAATAACTCACCCTCCAGAGAAGAAGCCGCCAGTCAGATGGCCATAGAACTGGCCGCTGAAAATAATTACACACTGCTACACCCCTTTGATGATATTGAGCTCATCAAAGGGCAAGCGTCTGTAACATTAGAAGTGCTTGAGCAGAGTCGTGAACTGGACATTGCCCTGGATACTCTGGTTTGTCCCGTTGGTGGAGGAAGCCTGGTCGCTGGTGCTAAATTAGCTCTTGAGACTGCACAGTATCAGATGCAACTATGCACGACAGAGCCTGAGCACTTTTCTGGCATGAAACTGTCGTTAAAAAACCGACTTCTGATGACTGATGAAGGTAATCATCCAACTATTTGTGACGCCCTTCAGGCTCGCACCCCGGGCATCAGTAACTTTAAAACTCTGGGAAGTAATACAGATCTTCTGGCCCTGTCAATTCAGGAACCCTTCATTGTCAGAGCTATTCAACTGGCCTTTCAGGATTTAAAGCTGGTTCTTGAACCCAGCGGTGCAATAGGTTTGGCAGCGCTTATGCAAAACCCTGAACTGTTTGAGAGCCAAACGGTTTGCATCGTCGCCTCTGGTGGCAACGTTGATTTCAATCATTACCAAAAGCTGATTAATTGTTGACCACAATGTATTGAAAAAACAATATCGAAAAAACAATATTTAAAAAACAGCATCAAGAAAACAGCAGCTGACACAAGCAGCATGGTTAAACGAGACAGCTATCAGACACAAGAATGCCATTATTATCTGCGTAGATAAATTGCCTGGATTTAATCATCACACCATGAAAACTGATCTCAACATTTTCCTCTCCCACACCGCTCTTATTTGTTTTCATAGGGTGCGTTCCCAGAGCCTGAACTCCCAATTTTAAACCTGCAATGACATCGACATCACGAATACAACCATAAATAACAATACCTGCCCAGCCATTTTCTACCGCTTTTTCGGCCAGCATGTCACCTAGCATTGCCCGACGCATTGAGCCACCTGCATCAACCACCAACACTTTACCGCGACCGTTTCTACCAACGGCTTCTCTGACCAGTGAGTTATCTTCGAAGCACTTCAAGGTGACGGTTTCACCATAAAAGGTATCTATAGCACCGAAGTTTCTGAATCCGGGCTCAAGGACAGAGACTTTTCCCGGATTTTCATCGCAGAGATCAGGCGTTGTGAATGTCATTATTTTTCTCGATTGTTCAACATTACAACCAAGAGTGTACCGACTTGCGGCAGAAAGCGTACGCCACTGTCGTGAATACTCAAAATAAACAGAGTCAATATAGAAAAAAAATAAAGAGCCTGCAGAACACAGGCTCATTCATCGAAATGAGAACGGAAAGTTAACTGCCAGCAAGATAAAGCCAGGTTTCAAGAACCGAATCAGGATTCAGAGAGACGGTTTCGATACCTTCATCCATTAACCAGCGGGCAAAATCAGGGTGGTCGCTGGGTCCCTGACCACAGATACCGATGTATTTTCCTTGTTTACGGCAGGCCTGGATCGCCATAGACAACAATTTTTTAATGGCTGGATTACGCTCATCAAACAAATGAGCAATCAGACCGGAATCCCGATCCAGCCCCAGCGTCAGCTGCGTCATATCATTGGAGCCAATGGAGAAACCATCAAAATACTGTAGAAACTCTTCAGCCATCAAAGCATTAGAAGGTAGTTCGCACATCATAATGATTCGCAAACCATTCTCGCCTCGCTTAAGGCCAAACTTCTCCATGATTTCGATAACCTGACGGCCTTCGTCCGGCGTACGAACAAAAGGCACCATCAACTCAACATTGGTTAGCCCCATTTCTTCCCGGACTTTCTTCATAGCCCGGCATTCAAGTTCAAAGCAGGCTTGAAAATCATCAGAGATATAACGGGAGGCGCCACGAAAACCCAGCATGGGATTTTCTTCCTTGGGCTCGAACAGACTGCCGCCCACCAGGTTGTGATACTCATTAGACTTAAAGTCTGACAGACGAACGATGACTTTTTCCGGAGCAAACGCGGCCGCAATGGTTGATACGCCTTCCACCAGTTTCTCAACATAGAAATCAACCGGATTCTGGTAACCTGACATACGTTCAGACACCAGTCGTTTAACATCGACAGGAAGATCATCAAAACCCAGCAACGCTTTGGGATGAACGCCAATCATCTTATTAATGATAAATTCCAGTCGCGCCAGACCCACACCACTGTTAGGTAATCGGGAAAAACTGAACGCTCTGTCCGGGTTACCCACATTCATCATCAGCTTGAAAGGCAGATCCGGCATCTCGTCGAGATTACGAATACTGTGTTCGAAATTGAGCAGACCGTTATAAATAAAGCCTGTATCACCTTCAGCACAGGAAACTGTGACATTCTGGCCTTCTTTCAACAGTCGAGTTGCATTACCACAACCGACAACAGCTGGAATGCCTAACTCTCGCGCAATAATAGCTGCATGACAGGTACGGCCACCGCGGTTGGTGACAATGGCAGAAGCCCTTTTCATGACAGGCTCCCAGTCCGGGTCCGTCATATCCGTGACCAGCACATCACCGTCTTCCAGATAATCCATTTCATCCAGGTCGTAAATCACACGAACCTTACCCTGACCAATTCTCTGACCAATACTGCGGCCTTCAATCAGTAACTCGCCCTGTTCTTTCAGGGTGTATCGCTCAAGTGAACGGTTACAGGTTCGACTTTGTACCGTTTCCGGTCTCGCCTGGACAATGTAGATCTGTTGATCATCACCATCCTTGGCCCACTCGATATCCATCGGACAACCATAATGATCTTCAATAGCCAGCGCTTGTCGGCAAAGCTCAGTGACATCTTCATCGGTAATGGAAAATTGCCCGCGAGCGCCCAGGTCAACATCAACAGTTTGAACCGAACTCCCCGTCACACCGGTACGTCCATAAATCATCTTGATGGCTTTACTGCCGAGATTTCTTCTAAGAATACCCGGACGACCTTCTTTAACAGCCGGCTTATAAACATAAAATTCATCCGGATTAACCGATCCCTGAACAACAGTCTCGCCCAACCCGTAGGAAGCCGTAATAAAGACGGCATTATCAAACCCACTTTCAGTATCCAGAGTAAACATGACACCGGATGATCCGGTTTCACTGCGAACCATTCGTTGAATGCCCGCAGAAAGGGCTACCTCACGATGATCGAATCCTTTGTGAACACGGTATGCAATAGCACGATCATTGAACAACGACGCAAAGACTTCACGAACGGCGTGAAGAACATTACTGACACCGCGAATATTAAGGAACGTTTCCTGCTGGCCTGCAAAAGAGGCATCGGGTAAGTCTTCTGCAGTAGCGGATGATCGAACAGCGACAGGTAGCTCATTACTTCCTTCACTCATCAAGGAATAAGCAGTAATAATGGCTTCTTCCAGCTCAGGCCGGAAAGGCTCACTCATGATCCAACGCCGAATTTGTGCACCAGCCGTAGTCAGCGCTCGAATGTCATCTATATTGAGACCATTCAGTAACTGATGAATCTTTTCATACAGGCCATTACTGGCAAGAAAATCCCGATAAGCCTCGGCGGTTGTAGCAAAACCACCAGGAACCTTCACCCCAACCTGTGAAAGCCCTCTGATCATTTCACCCAGAGAGGCATTTTTGCCTCCCACTGTCTCTACATCGCCAACGCCCAGAACTTCCAGGCCAACTACAAAACTGTTCAAAACAATATTCCCCGTGGATTTTTTTTGGTGCTCTCAGTGTTTCCTGATAGAAAACAGACTTACCGGAGTCAAGCCCGCATATATCTCCGTGATTAGGCAACCATAATATGTTAGATTTTGTTCGATAATGATACACCCGAAGAGAAAAAAAGTGGAAAGAACAGTTTTTTTTGTATCAGATGGCACTGGAATTACCGCTGAATCTTTTGGCCAGAGTTTACTGGCACAGTTTGAAGGGTATGAGTTTCAACACGTTACCTGCCCCTACATTGACTCGGCTGAGAAAACAGCTGAGATAATCAGCCAGATTCACAACACTCACAAACTTGAACAAATACAACCTATTGTCTTCATGACTGTTTTGATTGAAGACGTGAGCGAAGCATTGCATCAAAGTGGAGCCTATATCGTTGACCTGTTTCAGTCGTTTCTACCTGGACTGGAACAGCAGATGGGCGAACATCCACTTTATAAGCCAGGTAAAAAACGCTCAACAGCCCACAGCCACAGCTATAATCGCCGCATAGAGGCTGTGCAGTTTGCTCTGGAGAATGATGACGGTGCGAGAACCCGCTATTACGACAAGGCCGACATTATATTGTTAGGCGCTTCTCGCTCAGGAAAAACACCCACCTGTATTTACCTTGGGCTTCAGTTTGGTATTTTTGCGGCAAATTACCCTATCACCGAAGAAGACTTTGAAGGAAGTCTGGCACTTCCCAAACCGCTTCTACCCTACCGTGAAAAATTATTTGGCTTGACGATTAATGCCAACAGACTCTCCGGAATACGTCATGAGCGCAAACCTGACTCCCGCTACGCTTCCAGTCAGCAATGTCATTTCGAAGTACAGGCTATTGAGCAGCTCTATCGCAGGGAAAACATTAACTATCTGACAACGACGGATTCTTCCGTAGAAGAAATTGCAACACGGGTAATGTCGTTAACTGATTTAAAACGTCGATTGAAATAACGATACAAGTCAGCAGTCAGCTCCATTGTAGCTGACCTCTGCTTGTTCGAAATCTTCAATATCATTGGGATAGAGTCGTCGAAAGCGGGTGTTCTTAATCCAGTCCCAGCCTTTATTCATAGAGTCATAGGGCATAGTGTCATAGGGCATAGTGTCATAGGGCATAGTGTGACCGCGATTTTCCTGACAGACTTTGATCCGGTGGAAACCACGCCACTCCAGATAATTAATCAAACTTTCACTGGTTGCTGAAAATTCAATGGCCGGAAGACTATCTTTACCAGGCATACCGTAGGTAACAAAGGCACTGTAATAATTCGCCGGTTGCTGACTGAAGGTTGCCGAATACCAGGGCAATTGACCTCCGGAATAACTGGCAATGGCTGCTATATAATTTGACCGATATCTAGCCATCGCGACACTCATTATGCCGCCAGCACTAAAGCCCATACTGTATATTCTTCGTTCATTAATATCGTAGAGTTCCTCGGCACAACTGACCAATTGATCAGCCAGATAGAAATCGTTTTCCAACGTGAAGGTCGCAGGATTCATGACATACCAGGGCAAGGCGTCTGGCGCACCGGCATGGGGAGCAACGATAATACCGCCTTCATTGATAATCTGGCTCATGACAGAGTCACCCAGAACACGATATATCTGTTCCCAGGATTCGTTCGAGCCGTGCCAGTAAAAGACCAATGGCCCCTGCTTTTTTCTGGCTATTTCTGGATTAAGGAAAATCCGCACATCCCGCCAGTAAAGCCAGCCATATCGAACGTCATTATCCTTATTATTTTCAAACTCCGAACAACTCCAATAAGGCTCTGGCAATTCTGGCGGTAATGAACCCATGACATATTCAGATTCAACAACCGTTGGTACTTCCGATTTCTCGGAGGGAGTCCATACCCTCAGGAATTTACGAACCTGCTCGTCGGTCAGGCTGTCGACATAACAAGCGATATTCAGATTACAGTAGCGCTTAAAATCCTTGACCAGTTCAGATTGGTGACTAAGCAACAGTTCGTAACGTCTCTGATCATGAATACTTGCAAGCTCACGTATGATCAACGCATTCAGCTTAATTTCATTACCCTGCGACGACAATAATATACTGGCCAGTGATTCTAGATCACTGACACTAATAAGTTCTGGCTGACATTCGTCCTGCCTGCTACACCAGGCATTCAGCGCCAGCAAGACGTCGTCTCTTGTATCCTGCAATTTGGCTTGAGTAGAAACATTTTCAATCTGCTCAACCAGTTGATTAAATCGTTCGGATAGAACTGGAAACTGAATCTCCACAGGCGCGGCTACAAGCTTTCCAGTAGAGAGTAATAAAAGAATCATCAGAGCAATTTTCACTGCCCTAATCTCCTCAGATTCTCTCTCATGCAGTTGTTGTACAGATCACCCGTTCCCACAAAATCATTCAACATGATATTGGAAAACTTGCCTGCAGCCCGGGCGGCATTATGCAGATACTGGGCAAATCCTGAACGAAACCGAAGGGTGTTATCCAGTTCCCAGAGATTGGCTGGCGAAGTTCCCAGAACCATCAACGCCATGTCGGACTCTCTTGGCGTTAGAACCATCTGCGCCACATGAAACCTGGAATCACTGCGGCCAGCAATCCCCTTACTCAACTTGTTCAATAATGGGTATGGAGTATTTTGGTTATACCATGGGTTGCTCAGTGCTTCCCAGGCTTGCCAGTTAGGGAATCCGTTTGGCCAGACACCGGACACCAGAATCAGCTGATAACCATTGTCTTGAAACTCTTCAATGGGGGATGCAGGCGTCAAATTTGATGGAGCCAATTGATCCGGGAAATACTTATCAAGTAATCCATAGAGATCATCTATGTCTTGTTGATTCAACCCAGTTGTTTCTTGAAGATGAAAAATGATCAGTTCTTTGGGGTGTTCATCCAGAAAGCGTCGAATATCATCAAGAATGGATGGAATGGTAGCGCCAAGAAGGCCGTGAGCCGTATAGAACTGACCATTCACCCTTCTAGCTCTGATGTCCAGATAGCGAACACCCATAAGCAACTGTTCGTAAGTGTCACGGGTCTGTGTAATTGACCACGCTCTGATAACTTCTTTTACAGGGTAAACTATAACTTCCCCAACTTTTTCAAATACAGGTCTGATGCCTTTATCTATATAGGGGTCGACGGCCGAATCAAGGGTAATGTCATAGGTTCCTGTATCATGACTTCCTGGAATACACATCTGGTTTAGTGCCAGATTGGAACCTCTCATCAGATCAGTCATCCATGATTCAGAGCTGGGAATACCTTTGGTATCTTCAGGATTGGCAACAAGACTAATGCCAAAATTATTATCACTACGCCCAGCATGCTCCAATCGTATATCTATTCCCCCAAGAAATCCGGCATCGAATTTCTCCCTGATACGCCAATCTCCCCAGTACTGAGCTTCATGAATAACCAACTGCTCACCTTCACGGCTTTCCCTACACCAACTCTTTGCCCAACCAATATCATAAGGAAAACCATCGTCTGGAAATACAACTCGACCGCCACTTTCAATGGTTATTCCAACACTGGTGTAACTGAATACAGCACTGGCTACTTTATAAAGTTCATTTGAGACACAAAAGGTATCATTCTCAACAGCCTGAAGTTCAAAAGACTTAAATAGGAGAAGCAATAAGAGGCAGGATGATCTGGATATTCGCACAATCAGGTCTCATGGAAGTTACCTGATGTTATAAATCGGCCAAATACTCATATATATGACACATCATGGACTAAAATAGAGACCCTAAATAGAGTTTCTTTTAGCTCCAACAGTATAAGTAATTATATATTAAAACAAAGCGTCTAATAATTGCTATTAAAACAAATACTAAAAATTTTACGGATCGTAATAATTAAAGCTAACGTTCACTGATCTCAAACGTCATTGAGGAATGAAAGAGTTCCAATGTAATGAATAAAAATTCTCTTAGTAGGAAAGCCATAAAATTATCATGCAGAATGATATTTCTTTGGTTGTTTACCTGCAATGTATATGCGCTCATTTGTAATGGGTGTAATAGAGATCTCAACCTGTGTTCCTGCAATCATATGGATATCTCCAGACAACCCAATATAAGAACATTACCAGCAGCCATCGGAAGCATACAAGATGTTCCTCTACCTCTACCTCTGCCTCCTCCGCCACTACTAAATGTGCTTGATATACATTATCCAGCGACTCTCGGAAATAATATTCCGAATACTCTCGCTGCTTACTATATCTTTGCCAGAATGAATGCTCTTAGCTTAAGAGCGATCATTGATGACCCGCAAATTTTAAATGAAGCAGCAAATTTATCTCCGGAATTATCTCAACTACACAGTGAACTGGTACAACTGGGTGTCACTGTGTGTACTGCAATATGGCCTAACGGAGAGCTCAGAGATACTCAGCTTGCAAGACACCTACCTCAAAACAATTCAGGATTTTCTTCTTGTTTATCATCATTAGTTATCGGGCTTCCTCGCATACAACCAAACACAAGCCCTCATTTTTTTCATATGCTCCAAGAAGTTATCAACGAAGAGTTATATCAAGAGACAGCACACCATATAGTAGTATCCAGTGGCATTAATATTGCTGAAATTAACATCATGGCACAGCAAACAATTGAATCACTTGAGCATCTCAATTCTATAGCAGGAATAACAATAACGGTTATTCACATCCAGAATCTTCATACAATTGAATCTGGCTTTCTCTATATAATAAGTATACCCACACAAATGAATCCGCCAATAATTCATGTCTTATTATCACCCTTCGCAGGTCTATTCCTAATTGCTAACACCGCTAATTTGCAAGCATACGTTTACCGTTCAATGGGCATATTAATATCTAGAGGGGTTCTGGACAGGTTCTATGTAGTTATTTTTAGGCAGCCGCCCTCTCTGCTCAGTCAAATAGTCAGTTCATTTTCCAATGGACTTGCAGTAATTCCGGCCACAGTCTCATTGCTGTTAAATTATCGTCATACCCCTACCGACGAATCAGGGAGCCAGCCAGATGAAGAAGGAGAAGGAGAAGGAGAAGGAGAAGGAGAAGGAGATAATAATGATGGGTAATCAACGGAGGTTGAAGAATAGTTTTTAAACGCATCAATACTTACATTACATAGCCAGAAGACATGATTGAAATTAAAAAAAAGCCGCATAAGCGGCTTTTGATATTTAAATAGCTCAGAGCGAGTCACCTGGAATACGCACCCAACCTTCCATCAACACACGCGCACTCCGTGACATAATGGCTTTAGTTGCTGTCCAGTCACCATCCCTCTTTTTAGCTTCAGCACCCACTTTCAATGTGCCTGAAGGGTGACCAAAAGTAACTTCCGAACGTTCACTACCACCGGCTGCCTCATTCACAAGCGTTCCTGGAATAGCTGCTGCAGTACCAATCGCAACCGCAGCTGTTCCCATCATGGCATGGTGCAATTTACCCATAGATAGAGCACGAACACACAGATCGATATCTTCAGCAAAAACTTGCTTGCCACTGGATGACACATAGTTCTGAGCTGGTGCAACAAAAGCGACTTTCGGTGTATGTTGACGAGCAACCGCTTCCGAAATATCACTGATTAAACCCATTTTAACAGCGCCGTAAGCTCTGATGGTTTCAAACCGCTCCAACGCAGCAGGGTCACCATTGATTGCTTCTTGCAGTTCCGTACCTGAATAACCCATATCATCCGCATTCAGGAAAATGGTTGGAATACCGGCATTGATCATTGTCGCTTTAAAAGTGCCAACATCAGGTACTTCCAGATCATCAACCAGATTGCCAGTAGGGAACATGGAACCTTCACCGTCAGCGGGATCCATAAACTCTACTTTTACTTCTGCTGCCGGAAAAGTCACTCCATCCAATTCAAAGTCTCCGGTTTCCTGAACGTCACCGTTAGTCATAGGCACATGAGCAATAATAGTTTTTTTAATATTAGCCTGCCAGATACGTACGACAGTAATACCGTTCTGTAGAATGCGATCGGCATCAACCAATCCACTACTGATAGCAAAAGCACCTACGGCAGCCGTGAGATTGCCGCAATTACCACTCCAGTCGACAAAAGGTCGATCAATCGCTACCTGACCAAACAGATAATCAACATCATGGTTTGGCTGTTCAGATTTACTCAAAATAACCGTTTTACTGGTGCTGGATGTTGCCCCACCCATACCATCGGTTTGCTTACCGTAAGGATCCGGGCTTCCGATTACTCTTAGCAGAATATCGTCGCGAACTTGACCAGCAACTTGTGCCGCTTCAGGCAGATCCGTCAAACTGAAGAACATGCCTTTACTGGTACCACCACGCATGTAGGTGGCAGGAATTTTAATCTGGGGTGCATGAGCCATACAATTAACCTCTAAAAATAAAGAAAAGGTGTTGGGCTTTTCAGCCCAACCTACGGCTCAACTCAGTTATTGGACTCAAGAAAGTCTTTAGCAAAACGTTGCAACACACCACCAGCTTCGTAAACGGATACTTCTGCAGCCGTATCAAGACGACAGGTCATAGGCACTTCAACCGTTTCACCGCTTTTGCGGTGAATCAATAAGGTCAGAGTGGTTCCTGGTTTACAGTCACCCAACACATCATAGGTTTCCGTTCCATCCAGCCCCAACGTCTTACGGGTTGTACCTGATTTGAATTCAAGAGGCAGAACACCCATACCCACCAGGTTAGTCCTGTGAATACGCTCAAAGCCTTCAGCAGCAATAACTTCAACACCCGCCAAGCGAACGCCTTTGGCTGCCCAATCGCGGGAAGAGCCTTGACCGTAATCGGCACCCGCCACAATGATCAGCGGCTGCTTGCGTTCCATGTAGGTTTCAATAGCTTCCCACATACGGGTAACTTGACCTTCAGGTTCTACACGAGCCAAAGAGCCCTGCACTACTTCACCCTTTTCTATAACCATTTCATTCAACAGTTTCGGGTTGGCAAACGTAGCACGTTGCGCCGTCAGGTGGTCACCACGGTGCGTTGCATAGGAGTTGAAATCAACTTCTGGCAGGCCCATTTTGTGGAGATAAGCACCAGCAGCACTGTCTAACATAATGGCGTTGGATGGAGACAAGTGATCAGTGGTGATATTGTCACCCAACACAGCCAATGGACGCATACCTTTCATAGTACGCTCGCCTGCCAACGCACCTTCCCAATAAGGAGGACGACGAATATAAGTGCTTTGTGGACGCCAGTCGTAAAGCGGGCTTTCTGATTTTTCAAACTCGCCAAGATCAAACATCGGGATGTAAACTTCGTGAAACTGTTCTGGTTTCACACATTTAGCAACGATTGAATCAATCTCTTCATCGCTCGGCCAAATGTCTTTCAGCGTAATCGCATTGCCGTCTTTATCGGTACCCAGAACGTCTTTTTCAATATCAAAGCGCATGGTGCCAGCAATGGCATAAGCAACAACCAGAGGCGGTGATGCAAGGAACGCTTGTTTAGCGTACGGATGAATACGACCGTCGAAGTTACGGTTACCGGACAGAACCGCGGTTGTATAAAGGTCGCGATCCGTTACTTCTTTCTGAATAACAGGATCCAGCGCACCACTCATACCATTACAAGTTGTGCAAGCATAACCAACGATACCAAAGCCCAACTTTTCCATCTCAGGCAGCAATCCAGACTCTTCCAGATACAGTTTCGCTACCTTGGAACCTGGCGCAAATGAAGATTTAACCCAGGGTTTACGAATCAAACCCAACTCATTGGCTTTACGGGCAACCAAGCCTGCTGCTACAACGTTGCGTGGATTTGATGTGTTGGTGCAACTGGTAATGGCCGCAATAATAACGGCACCATCCGGCATTTTTCCATCAGCTTCTTCTGCCTGAGCCTTATCCAGATCAACAGCAATGCCACGCTCAGCCAGATCAGAAGTAGGTAGACGACGGTGAGGGTTGGAAGGGCCCGCCATGTTGCGGCAGACAGTAGACAGATCGAATGTAAGAACACACTCGTAGTCTGCATTCTTTAGACTATCAGCCCAAAGACCTGTCTCTTTTGCATACTGTTCAACCAGTGCAACCTGCTCTGGCTCGCGACCCGTCAGATTCAGATAATCAATGGTTTGTTCATCTATATAGAACATACCGGCTGAAGCACCGAATTCCGGTGTCATATTGGAAATAGTGGCTCGGTCGCCGATGCTCAGCTTGGATGCACCTTCACCAAAGAACTCTAGATAAGCGGAGACAACACGCTCATTACGCAGGAATTCAGTAATGGCCAAAACAATATCGGTAGCGGTGATTCCTGGTTGACGTACACCCGTCAGTTCAACACCAATTATATTCGGAAGGCGCATCATGGATGGTTGACCCAACATCACCGTCTCGGCTTCCAAACCACCGACACCAATAGCGATAACACCCAACGCATCGATGTGAGGCGTGTGACTGTCGGTACCGACACAGGTATCAGGGAATGCAACGCCTTCACGAGCCTGAATCACCGGAGACATTTTCTCCAGATTGATCTGGTGCATGATGCCGTTACCAGCAGGAATGATATCGATGTTTTCAAAAGCCGTTTTGGTCCACTCGATGAAGTGGAAACGGTCTTCGTTACGACGGTCTTCAATGGCACGGTTTTTATCAAACGCTTCTGTATCGAAACCACCGTGTTCAACGGCCAGAGAGTGATCAACAATCAATTGTGTTGGTACTACCGGGTTCACTTTGGATGGGTCACCACCTTCATCGGCAATTGCATCACGCAAACCAGCCAAGTCAACCAGAGCCGTCTGACCAAGAATGTCATGGCAAACAACACGAGCGGGATACCATGGAAAATCCAGATCTCGCTTGCGATCAATAATCTGTTTCAGAGAATCAGTCAGCGCTTCAGGTTCACAGCGACGAACTAATTGCTCAGCCAATACACGAGAGGTGTAAGGCAGTTTTTCATAAGATCCGGGTTGAATTGCTTCGACTGCAGCGCGGGTGTCGAAATAATCCAGTTGAGTGCCCGGTAGTTTTTTGCGGTATGCAGTATTCATGACTTCGCAATCCATCAACTTCTTTGTTGTATGAGTGCAGTCTGAAACCACACTCCATTATTATTATTTTCTTTATACTGGTTGAGTTAGCCACTCAGTTAATAAAATATGTCTAAAAATGAGAGGCTAACCCAACATCATCATCCTTTACGGACGATCTTCGATAGCAACCCACTCGGAAGTTTCCGGGCCGGTGTAATCCGCAGAAGGGCGGATGATACGGTTATTAGAACGCTGTTCCATTACATGTGCAGCCCAGCCAGCTACTCGTGAACACACAAAGATAGGTGTGAACAGTTTGGTTGGAATGTTCATGAAGTTGTAAGCAGATGCATGGAAGAAGTCAGCGTTACAGAACAGTTTCTTTTCACGCCACATAACGGCTTCTACACGTTCAGAAACAGCATACAGGGAAGTATCGCCAACCTGAGCAGAAAGCTTCTGTGACCATTCTTTGATGATGGCATTCCGCGGATCGGATTCACGATAGATTGCGTGACCAAAGCCCATGATTTTATCTTTACGAGCCAGCATACCCATGATGTGCTCTTCAGCTTCGTCGGCTGTTTTCCAGTTCTGAATCATATCCATAGCGGCTTCGTTCGCACCACCATGCAGTGGTCCACGCAAGGAACCAATGGCACCGGTTACACAACTATGAATATCAGACAGAGTGGAAGCACAAACGCGACCGGTAAAGGTTGAAGCATTAAATTCATGTTCAGCATACAAAACCAGAGAAGCATGCATTACTTTAACGTGCAGTGGTTCAGGCTTTTTGTTGTGAAGCGTCCACAGGAACTGCTCGGCAATGGAGTCAGCTTCAGTTTCAGTCTCAACACGAACACCGTTATGACTGAAGTTATACCAGTAGTTGATCAGTCCCGGGAATACCGCCAGCATGCGATCAATATGGTCCAACTGCTCGGAGAAATCTTTTTCGGTTTCCAGATTACCCAGCATGGAGCAACCAGTACGCATTACGTCCATTGGATGGGCGTCTGCTGGAATCTGTTCCAGAACCGTTTTCAGTGCAGCCGGCAGTGCACGCATATCTTTCAGGCGCGCTTTATAAGCAGTCAGCTCAGTCTGGTTTGGCAGCTTACCGTACAACAACAGGTGAGCTACTTCTTCGAACTCGGCATTTGCGGCCAGCTCTTTGATATCATAACCACGATAAGTCAGCCCGGAACCGGTTTGACCAACTGTACACAGTGCAGTTTCACCGGCAGATTGACCGCGCAGGCCTGCGCCACTCAGCTTTTTATCAGCCATGATAGTTCTCCGTCTTATTCTTGTATGGATATAAACTATAAATTTGAACAGCTTTGATAATAGACACTAATTGTCTATCAAGGATTCAGGAATTCCTGGGTTTTAACCAGCTGCTCACGCTCTTGAAAGGTCATCATGCCGTCAGCAATAGCACCACTATTCCCATCACGCTTAATGACGTTTAACACTTCACGCATTCCAGTGACTGCTGCTCGCTGCAGATCAGATGGGATGATGATCAGCTGGTAGCCCATGGCTTTCAAATCTTCGGTTGGCACCAAAGGTGTTTTGCCGCTGTAGAACATATTGATCAGTTTCGGACCAGGTGCCTGACGAGCAATTTCCTCAATCTGTGCGATAGTCGTCGGTGCTTCTACAAACAACATATCCGCCCCAGCTTCAACATAAGCCTTCGCGCGCTCGATGGCATCGTCAAAACCAGTTACTGCGATAGCATCAGTACGGGCGATTACTGTCATATTGCCTGCATATTTGACAGCAACAGATACTTTTTTGCACATCTCTTCCAGGGAAACCAGAGACTTACCGTCCAGATGGCCGCAGCGCTTCGGAAATTCCTGATCTTCAATATGGAAACCACAAACACCGGCATTTTTGTACAATTCAACCGTACGTTTTACATTAACTTCGTTACCAAAACCGGTGTCCGCATCCGCAATAACAGGCAAAGAAGTTGCATCACAAATCTGGCGATAACGCTCGACCACTTCTGTCAGTGTTAACAAACCTATATCAGGCACACCAGTAGAACGGGCAATCGCACCACCACTGCCGTACAGAGCCGAGAAACCGGCCTCTTCACCCAGTCGTGCAGAGATACCATCGTAAACACCCGGAGCCGTGACTATTCCCTCTTTGGCAATCAGGCGATTCAGTGCGTTTTCTTTTACAAAATAGCCTTTATCGCTCATTTCACTTCCTCTTATTTTGTTCTATTGTTGTGTGGCGTATGTGCAGTGATCACCTGAACTTATTGCTCAGACGTTTCAATAAACTGTTCTATTTCTCTACGGGCCTTACCAATGTGACGACGCATTAACATTTCAGCGAGATCAGCATCTCGATCTTTAAGGGCTTTACAGATCATTTGATGCTCAAACAGAGCTTGTTCGGGACGCTTGCGACTCTCGGAGGACTTTCGATACATTTGAATCAGGTGATAAAGCTCATCACATAACGAGCGAATCAGCCGCTGATTATGTGAGCCCTTAATGATGCGGTAATGGAAATCATAATCGCCTTGCTGATCAAAATAAGCCTGACCTTTATTTTCTTTTACATAGGAAGCGTGAGAGTCGAGCAAGGAGTCGAGTTCATTCAGTTCCTGATCCGACATATTCTTTGCAGCCAATCTGCAAGCCATCCCTTCCAATGCTTCACGAAGAGCAAAGATTTCGATCAGTTCTTGCTGGCTGAGACTGACAACCCTGGCACCAACATGGGGAGCACGAACAACCAGCCCCATACCCTCCAGCCTTAAAATCGCCTCACGCAGAGGTCCGCGACCTATACCATAGCGGCGGGACAATTCCGGTTCAGATACACGGCTACCTTCAGGCAAGTCACCGGATGTGATATCCCTGATCAATATATCTGCCACTTCCTGGGCCTGCGTGCCGATTTTCACTACTGTCACGGAATCAGTACCGGGTGAGTTATTGTTTACAATCAGTCATAGTTAAGCACTTTATACACTATATACGTCCAAACATTCAACCGGATTGTTAACAATCTTACTTTCTACTTTAGTCTAACTACAGCAAGGAGATTTATTCATCTTTATTACGTAGAACACCCATCAAGCACAGGGTAGAGAGCAGTAGGTCTGATTTCTGACCAAACCTACTCATTTACCTGCTGTTTGTTGATATATTGATAGTTTTAGCTGTAAAAATAATAACAATGAAACAGTTTTTAAGTGTCGGGGGAGGCCGCAGCCATGCTGGGTGTCGCCGTTTCTACTCTACGTCGATGGCACTCTTCCAAGAAATTAATTCCTCAGTGTCGATCTATCGGTGGTCATCGTCGATACAGAAAAGCAAAGGACACCCATAAATTTGACAACACCAACACGCCGTCTACTTTTCCCCTGACTCCCACAAACAGTAAAAAGTATGACCCGTGCCAGACGCGCCCTGATCGATACAGACACAACTCCTTACTACCACTGCATGGCACGCTGCGTACGCAGGGCTTTCTTATGGGGTGAAGATCATCTGACAGGAACCAACTACGAACATCGCAAAGCCTGGGTTGTTGAGCGTCTGGAAGAACTGGTCTCGATGTTTGCTATCGACGTCTGCGTCTATGCGGTGATGTCCAATCACTACCATGTTGTGTTGCATGTGGATCGTCAAGCTTGTGACAACTGGAGCGATACCGAAGTATTGCAACGCTGGACGCTGCTTTTCACTGGCCCGCTGTTGGTGCAGCAGTTTCTGGCAGGTGTTCCCCTGGATAAAGCGTCACAAAACAGGGTGAGTGAGTTTGTCGAAGAGTATCGCAACCGCTTGCAGGATATCAGTTGGTTTATGCGCTGCCTGAACGAACATTTAGCCCGAAAAGCCAACGAAGAAGACGGTTGCAAAGGCCGTTTCTGGGAAGGGCGTTTTAAAAGCCAGGCTCTGCTTGATGACGCCGCCTTGCTCACCTGTATGGCTTATGTCGATTTGAATCCAGTGCGGGCAGGCTTGGCGAAGATGCCAGAAGATTTCGATTATACGTCCTTGCAATTGCGTATACGACAATGGAATAAATCGCGAAAGGAAGCTGCGCCTTGCCAAACGCCAATGTTAAAACCCCTCTGCATACAAGGACAGAAAAAAGACACTGCTATTCCTTTTGCACTGGCCGATTACCTGGAACTGGTTGATTGGTCTGGACGTGCTGTGCGTGATGATAAACGCGGAGCCATTGAATACAGCCTGCCACCTATTCTCCAGCGCTTGGGAGTTGATCCAGAGGAATGGTTAAAAACTCTGCGTCCGAAAGGTCAACATTTTACTCAGGCTATTGGGCGGGTTGGTGCACTTAGAGAGTTTGCGGAAACACTGGGGCAGAAATGGGTGCAGGGATTGAGTGCCAGCCAGCGGTTGTTTGTTGGTTAGTCATTATCTTTTTGTTGGTTGACAGCCGTCCTTCGCTTATCTCTTGATCTGTTCCTCCTTTTATCATTGTTTCAGTTTTGTAGTGTTCCTTATAGATCGTTGCTAGAGCTTTGTGGTTTCTCTTTGAGATTTTGTGGGTGTCCTTTCTTTTTTTAGCTGGCGGCTTTGAAAGCCTATGCAGAGCAGATTGGGCAGCAGTGGATACAGGATGGTCGTTGGTTTCAGAATTATCAGCAAGTGCTTCAGCGTAAATGGCTCTCCCTCAGTGACGTTGAAGTCAATGTACGTTTGTTCCTTTCAATTTATGGATGTCCTCTTTCTCTCGTGCAATTTATGGATGTCCTCTTTCTCTCTTTCTTTCTCTCTTTCTCTCTTGGCAAGTTGAAAGGAGTTTCAGATCCTGAAGCCAAACGGAAAATCATTGGTAACACTTTTGTCGCAGTGTTTGATGAGCAGGCAACGGCCATCAAAGATGTTCATTTCCTGGCTCAGGGCACTATCTATCCGGATGTTATTGAGTCTGCAGGCGCTAAATCAGGCAAAGCTCATGTGATTAAATCTCACCATAATGTGGGTGGTTTACCTGATGATATGGCGATGGATCTTGTAGAGCCGCTTCGCGAACTGTTCAAGGATGAAGTACGTAAGATTGGCCTTGAATTGGGCTTACCGTATGACATGGTTTATCGTCATCCATTCCCTGGTCCTGGTTTAGGTGTTCGGGTTCTGGGTGAAGTGAAAAAAGAGTACTGCGAGATTCTTCGTCAGGCCGACGCCATCTTTATGGAAGAGTTATATGAGTCTGGGTGGTACCACAAGACAAGTCAGGCTTTTGCCGTGTTCTTGCCAGTCAAATCTGTCGGTGTTGTTGGAGATGCTCGACGTTATGAGTACGTTATTGCGCTGCGTGCCGTTGAAACCATCGACTTTATGACGGCTCGCTGGGCGCACTTGCCTTATGAATTGCTGGAAAAGGTTTCTGGCCGAATTATCAATGAGATAGAGCACGTATCCCGTGTGACTTATGATGTTTCCAGTAAGCCGCCAGCGACCATTGAGTGGGAATAAATAATTAAAGGAAGTTGGTTGTTTAGCTAAATATTTAATCCCGTAATTTCACTTCGGAGCATTGCGGGGTTAAATATTATTTTAATCTGGCGTTGGTTGATAGAGAGGGCCGTTTATATGCTCTATTAACTCACCTTTGACAGAGCCAGCCAATCCACTCTCTCTTATTAGTTCTACAACTTTATCAAGAAAAAATGATAAATTATCATCTCTTGCTGCCATATCCCAAAATGTTTGCCCCTGAGACTTCATTAATAAAAAATCTTTTACGAGTTGTTCTCCTAGTGTTTGGTGATGTAAAAATATGTTTTGAAGTAAAACAAGAGCACCTTTACAATGCTTGTTTTCAAGAACAAAAAATAAACAAGACATATCGTTAGATTGTAAAAAAAGAATTTTTTTAAATACTTCCTTTAATAGTTCCTTGTCCTTTTCAAGTGTTTCAAATAAACAGCTAATGAGATCTGTCATATTGTAACGTACTGCTTCGGTAAGCAGAGTAAGGCTTCTGTCACATTGCACTGTGAATAGCTCTACAAGTAAAGACCTCTCTACTCCGTGTGACATACACGTATCTACGAATGTTTTAATCGCCTCAAGAGAATTTTTTTGGCATGCCATTATCAATGCAGGTAGTTTGACATCTTCTCGCGTGGCAATGAGTAAATCTTTCAATTCTTTTGGTGGGAAATTTCCATTGAGAATGGCTAGAGTCAGCTCTCTTACCACGTCAGCGTTATTTCTTTTTAGAGCAGTAAAAAGAGCCGGTTTGCCGTAACAGTCAGTACCCATTAAATACTGAGCCCTCAATGTTGGTGAAACTGAAGTCTGGGATTCCGTTAACCAGCCGGTATATGTGGAAACTGCTTGGTGGTACCCATGAGTTGATGCCAAAAACAAAGCGGATGTACCGTCTTTTACTTTAAGTTCTGGTAACTCTTTATTATGTTGAACCAGTTCAGAATGAGTTTGCGAATGTATGACTTTATGACCAAGGTGCCCATATGCCAGCATTAAGGATAAAACCCCGTTGTCTGCTTCTCCAAAAAGGTTAACTTTGCATTGATCCCTGTCAGACTCGGTGTCCATACTGAGCAAACAACCACTTTCAATACCTTCTGGAAAATATTTTTTTATTAATGACTCATCTAAAAATCTATCTATGTCTATTTTTCCCGTTTGATTTGCCCATTCTATCTGCTTAAGATGATTAGGATGGGAGATTATTAATCTTCTGTGCATCAGGGTGCAGTTCGGATCGTAAAAATAAATTTTGAGTACATCATCTTCTTTCACCAGTCTTAGAACCATAAGATGGGATGATGTATAAAATCTGTAAATTTTCTCTTTAACAGTATTGTCCCAAAGAGGTTGAGCTGCTTGCTGCAGAACAGCATTAAAATGGGATAATTGAAAATACAGAGCTTCTTTGGCAATACGCTGATACAAATATTTTTTATTGATTTCTTCATGGGAGAGAAGGCCGCACTCAACAGGTTTACTTTCTTCTGTCATTAACGAATCAAACTTGTTTTTCCCACGACCAAAACGACCTTCTGCATACCCAATACCTAACTGTCGACAGTCAATATTTTCTTTTTGGTCGTGATGCATTAAATAGAGATTTTTAACCTTACTCCGTTCTGGAAGTAGAGTTGCCTTTTTTGGGGAGTCATAAATAACGACGGGCAGACTAATCGGGCTAAGATCCTGAGTATCTAAAGTATCAGAGGTAGGCATCATATTTATCGGATTATCATCTTTTAATGTTTTTCGGATCTTCCTGAAAACGTAGTTATGGGTGGCTATCTTTTCGTCCTGAATGATAGCTGAAAGCAGGGATACCTGATCGGCTTGAAGAATCTTGTTACTAGTATCCATAGAGCTTCCTTGTCCTTAAATTCGTTAATAGATAAAGCCAGATATAACTAATATTGACCTGCTTAAAAGCAATAAGTTCGATTATTCGGTCACGTAGGGGCAAGAAATACGGGGATGGCAGTTTCTAGGATTGCCAGCACACTATTATTGTGGATAATGCATGCTTATTCAGGGGTAACGTGGCAGGAAGCCGTCGCTACGTCCCTGTTTGTGATCCTCTTTACTGAGAGTAGAGGCGCACCGTTTATGAGTAGTCTGGAGTAGGGTGACTCCGCTGGTTTAATAATATTAATTACCTGTAAACCGGATGAAAGGAAAGGGTGCCGAAGTAAATTTGGAAGTCATACCAATTTACTGGTGATGCATTAAACAAGTGTATTACTGTCACAGTTTTTACTGTGGAGCGCTACTGGAAATTAGTTTCTGAAAGAGGTGATGCTTTTTTACATCATCTTTTATAGTGACAGAATAGGGTCAGTTTTTGAATTAAAATTCGGAGGCTGCCCTTTTCGTCGTCCATTGCCCTCCTGATCCGACATCGTGAAAGTTTTCGACCCTTCAGCAATGGATGTGCTGCAGCTAGGATGCTCGTCACTTACGAGATCAGTTTTTTATGGAACTACTTAGTTACAGTCAATCGTCGTTATCCTTAATTGCACCTGCCGTTGCAATTATTCTTGCTATTGCCACCCGCAGCAAAGCAAAGGACACCCATAAATTTGACAACACCAACACGCCGTCTACTTTTCCCCTCAAACCAAAGCAAAGGACACCCATAAATTTGACAACACCAACACGCCGTCTACTTTTCCCCTGACTCCCACAAACAGTAAAAAGTATGACCCGTGCCAGACGCGCCCTGATCGATACAGACACAACTCCTTAC
>SIHQ01000044.1 GCA_004762125.1 Oceanospirillales bacterium
TTAACCTGGAAGATTCATTCAGATCGGGTTCAGCAAAACATAGCTGAAAGTTTACGACTTCACCCAGTATCTTGTGTTCTGGAGAGCTTGGTATGGCAGGGTATCAGGTATTCAGCGGGAATTGCTGATGGTGAATGGATGCCATCAAGACCCACGTTTAAAACAAACTGTTATGGGAGTCCATAAAGAAATATAAGAAGATGTCATTACAAGAAAACAAATAAGCCATTCAAATTCACCCAAAATGATCCCAACAATTCTGAGCTTCTCTAAAACCCCTGTATACGGGGCTCATTGTCCTACATACGTATTTCTGGCTATAATCCGCTTCACATCACCCACCCACCATGGCCGGACAGAAGAATCTGTTGTTCTTACACAGATTTGAAATTGACACGCCGTGTAGAAAAAATGAATAAGTCAGGGTAACCACTCTATGAGTGGCATAAGCAACAAACAACGGGCTATAGAGCTCCGGGGGATAACAGTTTGAAACCGGTAAAAGTAGGTATATGTGGTTTGGGTACCGTCGGCGGCGGTACATTCAATGTACTGACTCGCAACGCAGAGAGTATTGCTGCTCGTACCGGACGCCCTGTTATTATTGAGCATATTGGTGCTCGCCGTGATAATCCGGCCTGTGACACCACTAATACAAAAATTTCCAGAGACATCTTCGATGTTGCCCGTGATCCGGAAGTCGATATTCTGGTTGAAACCATTGGCGGCTACGATGTAGCGAAAGAGCTGATCATGCTGGCTATTGATCACGGCAAGCATGTCGTCACTGCCAATAAAGCTCTGATCGCTGAACACGGCAACGAAATTTTTCAAGCCGCTCGCGAGAAAAATGTCATTGTCGCCTATGAAGCAGCCGTTGCCGGAGGTATTCCGGTTATTAAATGTCTGCGTGAAGGTCTGTCCGGTAACAAAATTAATTGGCTGGCTGGCATCATCAACGGCACAGGCAATTTTATTCTTACCGAAATGGGCGACAAGAGCCGTCCTTTTGAAGATGTTCTGAAAGAAGCTCAGGAACTGGGTTATGCAGAAGCTGATCCGACCTTTGACGTAGAAGGTATCGATGCCTGTCACAAGCTGACTATCATGGCATCCATCGCTTTTGGTATTCCTTTGCAGTTCAACAAGGCCTACACCGAGGGCATCAGCAAGGTAACACCCGCTGATATTCAGTACGCTGAAGAACTGGGCTATCGCATTAAACATCTAGGTATTGCCAGACATTCTGAAAAAGGTGTTGAACTGCGCGTTCATCCAACCCTGATTCCTGCCAGTCGCCCAATGGCTAATATCAATGGCGTTCTCAACGCTGTAGTGATCAATGCCGACGCTGTCGGAGAGACCATGCAGGTGGGACCAGGTGCAGGCGCTGAACCCACGGCTTCATCCGTGATTGCAGATATTGTTGATATTGCCAGAACTATTGAGTCACCGGCTACGGCACCACAACCTCTAGGCTTTGGTGTCGACAAGCTGCAGGATACCGAGGTTCTGCCTATTGGTGAAACTTACTCCTCTGCTTACTTGCGAATCCATGCTGACGATCACCCTGGTGTTATGAACGCAATAACCCGAATTTTGTCGGATAATGGCATCAATATTGATGCTATGACTCAGAAAGCCGCACGGGAGAGTGATGGCTTTGCTGACATCGTTATTCTGACCCACAAAACCCGGGAAGCCACTCTTAACCATGCACTGTCTGCCATCGAACAGCTTGATGACGTTCAGGGACCGGTTACCCGTATTCGTGTTGAGGCCATGGCCTGATTACATGCCCTTGAAGGCCTGCCAAGCAGGCCTTCCTATATATTTCCAGCTGTTATGAATGGATAGAACCGTGAAATACATCAGTACCCGTGGACAGGGTGGCGAGAAAAGTTTTAAGGATGTTCTGCTAGCAGGTCTGGCAGAAGACGGTGGCCTTTATGTTCCCAAGGAACTGCCACAGTTCAGTGCCGACAAAATCAAATCATTGAGAAGTCTGCCGTATAACGAACTCGCTTTTGAAGTGATCAAGCCTTTTGTGAATGGCGAAATCGAAGACAGTATTCTAAAAGGACTGATTGACGATAGTTATGAAGGTTTTGCTCATACTGCCGTGGCTCCTCTGATACAGATTGGTCATAACGAGTGGGTGATGGAGCTATTCCACGGCCCAACACTGGCCTTTAAAGATTTTGCTCTACAACTGCTGGGACGTCTGCTAAACCATGTCCTGACCGAACGTAACGAACGAGCCATTGTGCTGGGCGCTACTTCCGGTGACACAGGTTCTGCCGCTATTGAAGGCTGTCGACACAGCGAAGCTCTCGACATCTTTATTCTGCACCCGTATCAGCGAGTATCAGAAGTTCAGCGTCGCCAGATGACCAGCGTATTGGACGACAACGTTAATAATATTGCCATTCACGGCAACTTTGACGACTGTCAGTCTATGGTGAAGGACTCCTTCGCAGATCAATCTTTCCTACCAGAGAACACTCGTCTGGTCGCAGTTAACTCCATCAACTGGGCTCGAATCATGGCTCAGGTGGTTTACTACTTCCATGCAGCCTTGCAACTGGGCGCTCCAGATCGTGAGATTGCCTTCTTGGTTCCTACTGGCAACTTCGGTGATATTTTCGCCGGTTATATTGCCAAAGGAATGGGACTGCCCATTGGTAAGCTAGTAGTAGCGACCAACACCAACGATATTCTCCATCGCTTCTTCCAGAACAACGATTACCGCAAACAGGAACTGCAGCATACTCTGTCTCCGAGCATGGACATCATGGTATCCAGTAACTTTGAGCGCCTGTTGTTCAGCATACTAAACAGTGATGGTTCTGCACTGGCCAGTCTGATGAGCAGCTTTCAGAAAACTGGAGCCCTGTCAGTGGATGATCCCACCTGGAAAGATATCCGGGTACTTTTTGACAGCAGTCGTACAGATAATGGCAACACCTGTGAGGCCATCAAAGCTCTGTTTAATAAGACCGGCTATCTGGCTGACCCTCACACCATTACCGGTGTTCGTGCGCTGGCTGATGTGGATATTCCTGCCGACATGCCAAAAGTCGTACTGGCTACTGCACATCCCGTGAAATTTGGTGAAGCTATTGAGAAAGCAGGACTGGAAACTCCTGCCCTGCCCCATCATATGACAGACCTGATGGAACGTGAGGAACGTTACTCTGTGCTGGAACATGATCTGAAAAAGCTCCATGGCTTTATTCAGGAGCATTCGAAGCACGCTAAGTAATATTTGAAGGTGGTTGTCGTAATGCAACCACCTCCATTAAGCTTTAAACACACTCTTTCGACCAGACTGCAAATTCATTTCCACCGAGCTCCACAAAGTGAAAACGACAGTGTATTCAGGGCCATAATCAACGAATTCCCAGCCAAACGCTTTGAGGAAAAATTGTTTTGTGGCGGCTATATCCCTGGTACCAAACTCAACATAATTGAGCTTTTCGTTCTTCTGCATCCTTTCTCTCCTGTTACCTTTTATCTTTTACAGCTTGAAACCACAGCTTTTAATCAGATTTCAACAGACCTTAACTTTTTTTCTTTCTCAAAGAGGCAACCCTGATATAACAGCCTTGGTGGTAGCGATGGTAGCAAGGGTGATAAGTACCATTACACTGGAAAAGATACCTGCTCTTTTCGAACGCAACCAGCCCATCAAACCAATGGACAAAACAAACAGGAAGAAACCCGAAGTAGCCGCTGAAGTACTAAAGCTTCGAACAGATGTAATTTGCGCTAGCAGTTCACCTGAAAAATCATCTCTGCCAATCAGGCGCAGGTTCAATGAAATATCCACGAAAAGTGCAATAAGAAACAGCAGAGCTGTGAAGGTAAAAAGCAGGTAACTGACCGTTGCGACACCATCGGTGTTTTTACTTCGTATAATTTGCACAGCAATAGAGAGAGAAAATCCGGCCATTAAACTGCTGATGTAAGCGACTTGTCCTGATTGAAGCTCCAGTATTTCGTTCATAATAAGTACCTCAGGCCTCTGCCAGACCATTGTCGAGGGCATAACGGATCAGGCCCGCCGATGTAGTGATTTTCAGTTTTTTCTTAATGTTCTGTCGATGGGCTTCAACGGTGCGAACGGATAAATCGAGTTTTCGAGCAATATCCTTGTTACACAAACCTTCAGCAATCAATGCCAGAACGGTTTCTTCACGCTTACTGATCTTTGCTGCAGGCGCTTCTTCTGACAATCCCATTTGTGAAAACAAGATGCTTGATGCGCCCGAACTGAAGTAGGTTCCTCGATGGTGTACTGTTTGAATAGCCAGAACCAGCTCTTCAGCTGCCACATCCTTCAATACATAACCGGCAACACCGAACTGCACCATTTTCATGATGTATCCACGGTCTTCGTGCATGGAGAGGATCAACACCCGGATATCAGGCTGCTGCTCTTTAAAATGTTTCGCTGCTTCAAGCCCGTTCATCACCGGCATGGAGATATCCATCATCACCACATCCGGTTTAATCTCTGCCGCTAGTGTCAGAGCTTCCTGCCCGTTACTGACATCACCGACAATGACAATACCCTCTTCACCATCAAGACTGGCTCGCAACCCCTCTCGAACCATAGGGTGATCATCTGCCAGTAATACTCGTATCTCTCTCATAATTCTCAATCACTTGTCAGTGCCAGATTCAGTACTGCTCGAATTCTTGTACCGGACTCAGGGCTGGTATACAAATCAAAATGTCCACCCAGTAATTCCGCCCGTTCTCTCATATTATCCAGACCAATACCTTCTGACCGATGTAGATGGTCAAAACCAACACCATCATCCTGCAAATCCAGAAAGACATGTTCGCCATCTTGCCAGAGTTTTAAAATAACTTTTGAAGCCGCTGCGTGCTTCTCAATGTTGGTCAATGATTCCTGAACAATTCGGTAGAGCGTGATTTCGATCGTATCAGGAAGATGATGGTCAGGCAGCTGAATATCGGATACCACGTCAACATCGCTGCGCTCTTTTAACTCAGTTAACAATGTGTCCAGAGCAGCCCTAAGCCCGAGATCATCCAGCAAAATAGGCCTTAAATCATGGGAAACACGACGCACTTCTTGTATGGCCAGATCCAGCATTTCTGCTGCTTTATACAGGTGTTCTTTGGCTAACTCTTCATTGTCCCATTTTTTACGTACCAGATTGACTCTGAGCTTGATAGAGACCATCAACTGGTTAATTCCATCATGAAGCTCTCTGGCAAACTGTCGCCTTTGTGTCACTTGTACCTGCAAAGATCGATGTGCCATTTCCTGTAATCTTCGTTCTGACTGATGACTTTCGTGTACATTAATCGCCAGACCGATAAGGATAATAATGATGATGGTACCCGATAGAATCATCAGAACTGTAAAGAAAGTACCGCGAATATTTCGGTTAACTTCTTTACGGATTTTTTCAACTTCAGCAGTAACGTCATCCAGATAGAGGCCAGTGCCAATCATCCAGTTCAGGTGACGAATATTGACAACATAACTGAGTTTATCTTCCTGATACCGTACAGAAGGTTTTACCCATTTATAGCGACTAAACCCCCCTCCTTCTGCAGCTTTTGCCATTAAATTTTTTATCAGGGAAATGCCGTCACTGTCTTTAATATCCATCAGATTTTGACCCACCAGCTCAGGCTGAGGCGGGTGAACTACATTGACACCGTCCTGCCGATAAGCAAAGAAATAGCCATCTGTATCGTAACGTAAATTATGAAGAATGGTTTTAACTCTTTCTTCAACTTCTTCCTGACTGACACCTTCATCCAGTTTCGAGAGCGCGTTCTCAACTGCGTGATTGGCCAGACTGACATAATCCCTGAGCTGCTGCTTTTTGGTAGCAATCAGATTTTCTTCGAAAGTCTTTATTTCTTGCTCAAAAAGATCGTGAGCCTGTTTTTGAGTTACCCAGGTAATGGCGGCCGAAGTAAGAATGAGAGGTAGAAGAGCTAGAAGAAGGATTTTTATTTTTAGATTCACGACAACATCCAGTTATTAATCAACATCCGTGACAAGTGAATATCATGGTACATTTTTTTGTATCCATGTCCTAAACGACATTTTTGAATGAACTAAAAGCCCGCTATTTATGACGGTTTCGCTATTCCCTCCCCAAAAAAAAAGCGACACCGATTAAAACCGAAGCCGCTTTTTAATGATCAAGTTAGTATTTAACCGGTCAGACCATAGAATTCAGGGAACAGCAGAATGGATATCACTACACCTACCTGCATAATTATAAACGGTATAACACCCTTGTATATATCGGTGGTTTTTATACCTGCTGGTGCTACCCCCTTGAGATAGAACAGACTGAAACCAAAGGGCGGCGTCAAGAACGAGGTTTGTAGGTTCATGGCAATCAAGATGGCAAACCAGACTGGAGCAATACCCAGTGAATCAGCCACTGGTGCAAGAATTGGCACGATAATAAAGCTGATTTCAACAAAATCGATGAAGAAACCTAAAATCAGAATAGCCAACATGGAAAGCAGCAAAAAGCCCATTTGTCCGCCTGGCAGATCAGAGAGAAGCTCTTCAACGATGTAATCACCACCGGTATAGGTGAATGCCATGGAGAAAGCGGTAGCACCCAGCAGTATTGCAAAAACCATGGAGGTTATTTTTACCGTTTCCTGAGCTGACGCAAACACCATTTTCCAGCTGAATTGGTTATAAATAAAGGCCAATACCAGAGCACCAATACCGCCCAGTGCCGATGACTCTGTCGGGGTGGCAACACCGGCAAAAATCGAGCCCAAAACGACCAGTATCAACGTCAACGGTGGAATAATGGCTTTTAAGGCAATTATGTATTGCTCTTTCCTACTACCAGCGTCGTCGTCCATCGGTAGTGCTGGTGCCACCTCAGGCTTTAACCAGCTATAAACCAGAATGTAAATAATATAGATGCCAATGAGAATAAAGCCCGGACCCACCGCAGCCTGAAACAAGTCACCGACGGGAATACCCAGCACATCACCCAAAATAATCAGAATAATGGACGGTGGAATAATCTGCCCAAGAGTACCTGATGCACAAATGGTGCCGCAGGCCAAAGACTTGTCATAGTTATATTTCATCATTACCGGCAGGGAAATCAGTCCCATTGCCACTACGGAAGCGCCAACTACGCCTGTAGATGCCGCCAGCAAAGCGCCCACCAAAACAGTGGAAATAGCCAGACCACCACGAATGCCACCAAACAATTTTGCCATGGACTCAAGCAATTGTTCTGCAAGGCGAGTTTTTTGAAGAACAATACCCATAAAAATAAACAGCGGAACCGCCATGAGCACCACGTTTTCCATGATGCTCTGAATACGGAAAGGCATAAAGGCAAACATATCCGGACCTTCGGCAAACACGCCAAAGATCAATGCCACGCCACCAAAAATAAAGGCCACCGGGAAGCCGATCAATAGCATCAGCAGGGCCGCAACAAACATTACTATACCAATCATGTCGTTCGTCTCCGTTGCTTAGTGCTGAGGTGGGGTGTAATTAATGCTTTTATGATGTCCGCGAAGCACGTTAATACTGCGCAGCATCATACCCAGGCCACTGATTCCGATTGAAAAGAAGGTAAAGGGAATCACCGCCTTGATGACCCACCGATTGCTCAGACCACCGGGGTCACCGGATATTTCACCCAGTTCCCAGGCTTCACGAGCGAAACCAACGCCGTAGTAAGCCACCAGCAGTGCGAAAGGAAGCAACAGGAATACAGCACCGAACAAATCGATCAGTGCTTTGCTTTTCATTGATAAACGTTCATAAATCAGATCAACACGAACATGACCGTCTGTTCGTAAGGTGTAGGGAATCCCGAGCATGAACATGGAAGCAAACAGATGCCATTCCAGCTCTTGCATGCCAATGGAAACATCATTGAAAACGTAACGGGCAACCACATCATAAAAAACATTGAATAACAGCAATACAAACAGCAGGGCGGCTATTCTGCCTAACAAATCGGAAAACCGATGAATGGTGTTTTCCAGCTGGACGAGAAACATCAGCTCACCTCGCAGAAGTTATAAGAAATACTGAAGCCGAAGCCTTGTTAAAGGCTTCGGTCAGGGAGGGTTGGAATTACTCGGCAGAAATGCTGTTCAGGTAAGCTTTGTCAGAGATGTCAGTCCAGCGACGTACTTTAGCCATGTACTCAGATTGAGAGTCCAGGATTCTCTTGGCTTGTGGATCCGCAGCAGCTTTCTCGGCCAGTAATTCGCTGTTGGCCTTACTCATTGCAGATACAACATCTTTAGGGAAAGACTTGATCTTGATATTCGGGTATTCAGTCAGGATCTTATCCAGGTTTTTGCCAGAAGCATCGTAGGACTGGATATACATATCATAAGCAGCAGTACGCATGGATACACGCAGGATTTCCTGCAGATCTTTTGGCAGACGTTTCCAGCTACGTTCGTTGATCAAGAATTGAAGCTCAGTTGCAGGCTCATGCCAACCGGTGTAGTAGAACGGTGCAATTTTGTGGAAGCCCATACGCAAATCAAGAGAAGGCCCTACCCATTCCAAAGCATCGATGGTACGGCGTTCCAGTGCTGTGTACAGTTCACCAGCTGGGATGTTGGTAGGCTTGGCACCGAGCTTGGCCATGACTTCACCAGCGAAACCAGGGATACGCATCTTCAGGCCTTGCAGGTCATCCAGAGACTTAATTTCTTTCTGGAACCAGCCACCCATCTGATTGCCTGTGTTACCACCAGGGAAACTCATCAGGTTAAATTTGCCGTACACCTCATTCATCAATTCCATACCACCGCCATGGTAGAACCAGCCATATTGTTCAGGCGCAGTCATACCAAAAGGCATAGTGGTGAAGTAGAGAGTATTCGGTACCTTACCTTTCCAGTAGTAAGAAGCAGAGTGGCCCATGTCGTATTGGCCGGCACGTACCATGTCAAAGATACCCAGAGGCGCTTTGTGCTTGTTTTTGGAATCAATGGTGATCTTCAAACGACCATTTGACATCTCTTCAGCCATCTTGGCCATGTTACGAGGAGCGTCACCAAAAATAGGGAAGTTGGTTGGCCAGGTTTCAGCCAGTTTGAGGCGGTATACTTTTTCAGCGGCTTGAGCTGAGCCTGCCATCATGGCAATACACGCCGAGGCAGCAGCCAGGGTTTTGGTCAGTTTTGACATCATTTTTATTGTTCTCACACAAGATTGCTTTTTATATTCAACAACTCGAGGCTGTCTCTGTGCATGCCTGCACAATTCAAAACAAATGATGACACCTAGTACTTTGGTTTACTATTCGGGCTCCTGCGGCCTTTGAACACAATAAATACCTAGCCTAAATTAAGTAAAAACACCTAGAAACTTAACCCGAAAGCTATTCACCTACTCCTCTTTTCGATCTGAAGATTGATCAGTCAGATCGTTTCTTATGAGCTGGGCCTTTCAAAAGACGACCAATTTCCACTGCAAGCTTTATGTCATCAGGTCTGGAATTATGACTGAACCCTTTGACAGTCCCCCAGCGCCTGCTAACCAGGTATTTACTAAAGTCATCTCGTACCGGCATGCCTGACACCTGCTCTAACCATTTAAAAAGAGGATCATCACTGACACCGGATAACCCATTACTCAAAAACAACGGAAAGCTGACCTGATACCGCTTTTTACATTCTTCCAGAAATGGCTCCATCTCAGTATAAATCTGTGGTCTGAATTCATTGGTAATAAGCCCAATAACAGAGAAGCCCTTATCCCGATAGCGTTGATAGAGTTTCTGAAGCCCTAGAAACTGCCCTTTGCCTTTACAGTCCATGGGAACATTCACAATCAGCAGTACTTCATTATTAAAACGGTCATTAAAATTCACGGTCGAGTGCGTTCGAACGTCTTTGGCAGAATAATTGGGTCTGCTATCCGCTTGCACGAATAAAGAGATACAGAAAAATGCCAGACTGAACACCATAAAAGCATGAAGGTTAAGCCGCCACTTAAGGCTGAACTCTCTGTTCATTATGTTACCCTGTTAAATTAATCTGATAACCATAGTCTGATAACTACAGCCTGCTGCCGGAATTTTAGTTAAGAATGTCTATTCGAATCCTTCGTCGTTCAGTTAAACCGGATTTTCTGCAGCAACTTCCTGAGTTGCACCCCTTACTAGCCCGTATCTACAGCGGTCGTGGCGTCACCGATCAACAAGAAATCAGTCGTCAGCTGAAAGGCCTTCACTCTTATCACTCCCTAAAAGATATTGATAAGGCTGCAACCGTTCTTGCAGACGCTATCACTCAAGATAAAAAAATCCTTATTGTCGGCGATTTTGATTGTGACGGTGCCACCAGCAGTGCTTTAGGTGTTTTGGCACTCAGAGGCATGGGAGGCCGGGCCGATTATCTGGTTCCCAACCGCTTCGAATACGGTTATGGCCTGACACCGGAAATTGTTGAAGTTGCAGAACAGTACCAGCCCGAAGTTCTGGTGACGGTGGACAACGGCATTTCCAGCATAGAAGGGGTTGCTGCGGCCAAGAGTAAAGGCTGGCAGGTTGTGGTGACCGATCACCATCTGGCTGGCAGGGAAACGCCTGAAGCTGATGCTATTGTTAACCCCAATCAACATGGCTGCCCCTTCACGGGTAAGAATACGGCCGGCGTGGGTATTATCTTCTATGTAATGTGCGCCCTTAGAACCGAGTTAAAAAACAGAGGCTGGTTCGATAACCATCAGGAATTCAACCCGTTCACTCTGTTGGATTTAGTAGCACTGGGCACTATCGCTGATGTCGTCAGTCTGGATGCCAACAACCGAATTCTCGCTTGGCAGGGATTAGCTCGCATAAAAGCAGGAAAATGCCGACCAGGCATTCAGACGCTCATCGAAATATCCAACCGTAATCAGCAGCAACTGACTTCGAGCGATCTCGGTTTTGCTCTGGGCCCTAGATTGAACGCTGCTGGTCGTCTTGATGACATGTCTACAGGCATAGAGCTGCTTCTGACTGACAGTCTCGATCATGCCCGTGAATTAGCAGCAGAACTGGACGGTTTGAACCAAGATCGTAAAGAGATTGAATCCGGCATGCAGCAGGAAGCTCTGAAACTGCTGGCTACTCTGAAACTGCTGGCTACTCTGCAACTGGATACCGAAAGAGAACAACCTTGGGGAGTCAGTTTGTTTCAAGAAGGCTGGCATCAGGGCGTGATTGGTATTCTAGCCTCTCGTATCAAGGAAAAACTAAACCGTCCGGTTGTTGCCTTTGCTGATGCAGACAATGGTGAAATTAAAGGTTCAGCTCGATCCATCAAGGGTTTGCATATGCGAGATGCTCTGGATTCCGTTGCGCGAGAAAATCCTGGATTGATTCTCAAGTTTGGTGGCCATGCCATGGCTGCAGGGCTCACCATCAAAAGACATGATTTTGATCTGTTTCAGCAGGCTTTTGATCACGAAGTCAGGCAGCAACTCAAGCCGGAACACCTTGAAGCAGAGCTGCATACGGATGGTGAACTCAATGTTTCGGATCTCAGTATGGATACGGCGACACTGCTTCGTGACGCTGGCCCTTGGGGACAGAATTTTCCGGAACCTTCTTTTGATGGCACCTTTCAGATTTTACAGCAGAGAATCGTCGGTCAGAAGCATCTAAAGCTGGTTTTAAAAGTACCCTCTTCCGAATTTTATTTCGACGCTATTGCTTTCAACATTGATACGAAGGTGTGGCCAGATCTTTCTATCCAAAAAGTACGCACCGTCTATAAACTCGACATCAATGAATTTAGAGGCCAGCACAGTCTTCAACTGATGATTGATTATCTGGAGCCCGCTTGATTAGCTCTGGCCACCTTTTTCCTCTAATCTGAGAGCCAGTCCCATCAATAAATGAATAAAAAATGGCTAATAAAAGACTGGCTTTAAAACTCCCGTATCTACTCACGCTAATTATTTCTCTGGCTCTGCTGGTACCCGGTATCACTCAGCCTTTCATTACCTTCGAGGCCAACATACAGCGGCAAGCGTTGATTACGGAGGGTAAACAGCTACTCAACGGACAGAATATCCATCCAGCTATCATGTCTATGGCCAATCAGTTTCTTGATGGGGTAAAGGTAGACGGTGAATATCAGGCTTATAAGAAAACCCAGAGCATTATTGGAACTGCTAGCGACTTGTGGAACTTTGGCTTCAAACTTGTAGCCGTATTGATTGTGACTTTCAGTCTCTTGATCCCCCTTATCAAGAGCCTTTTATTATTGGTTGCCTGCCATCCTGCTTATTCCTCGAAAACACTTGAAATCAATGCACTGCTTGCAAAGTGGTCAATGGCGGATGTGTTTGCCATGGGGATATTTATTGCCATGCTGGCTGCCAATGGCTCTGCACAGGAGAATGCGCTTATCAGCTTTCATGCAGAACTTCATTCGGGGTTTTATTGGTTTCTGGCTTATTGCCTGGTTTCAGGTGTGGTAGGACATTATCTATTACAAAAATCTCGAAACAACACTTCTGCTGCCTGATCAATTAAGAGCTGCTTTCCAAAGGCCGGGAAAGCAGTTTATTATCTGCCACAAAAAATTTGATTAATCTTCCAATTCTCTAACCTGAAGCTCCAATGCATCAATAGAAATTTTGATTTCAGCCAGACAGATAAACAAAGAAATTAGCAAAGTCACCAAACTAACACCAAAAATAATTACGGCCCACTCCACCAGATGAAGATGCAGTAAGAACATCACTATCACGCAAGTAATAAAGCTGACAATACCGGCTCCCTGCATATGCTTGATCAATTCCATGCGTCGTCTCAGGCTGGCAATCTGTTCCTTGATCACCGGATTATCCGGAAACCGTTTATGCTCGGACACCAAATTCCTAATAAGTGAAGCCAGGGCTAAAAATTTATTGGTATAAGACAGAAACAACAAGGAAATAGCAGGAAACAGCAGGGCCGGAGTCGTTAGATTCAGCTCCATAAGTATGTAGATTAACCTTTAAGAAATGAGTGTTGAAACAAATGAAGTAAGTTGGAAGTCTACAGCCTTCCTCTTCGCCGTTCAAAGAGTTCCAACTGTTTCATTTGCCCTGAAATTCTCAGGTCCAGAAGTCGAACACCGATACCCAAAAGACGGACAGGTTTACCCCCACGCTCCCACGCTTTAACAAACATATCCCTATAATGAGCTTCCGGTTTTTGGTCTTCCCGCTCAATCGTTTCTTCCAAAGTGGTTTGGGTAAAGTCAGCAAATTTAACTTTTACAAACCGTTTGGTGGCTGAGTATTCACTGTTGATTTTCTGGTATCTCTTGCCTAGATCTTCGAGCAAGGGCCTGACTTGTGCCAGTATCGCCTGCTCATTCTTCAGGTCGTGGTCAAAAGTATGTTCAACGGAAAGTGACTTACGCCGCCGATCCACTTCCAGTTCACGGTTATCAATACCTCTGGCTAGATCCCAAAGACGCTCTCCGAAACTGCCAAACCAGCGACTGAGCTCCAACCTTGAATACTGCCTGAGCATACCGCAAGTGACTATTCCCTTACTGTGCATTTTCTCTGCAGTCACTTTGCCGACACCGTGAAGTTTTTCCACAGGCAGTTCAAAAACAAAGTCTTCGACTTTTTCTGGTGGAATAACACAGATCCCGTTAGGTTTATTCCAGTCCGAGGCTACTTTAGCGAGAAACTTGTTAGGTGCAACGCCCACAGAAACGGTTATACCGACTTCGTCCTTCACCGTCTGCATAATTTCTCTGGCCATCAGCGTACCACTGCCTCGGCAATGCTCAATGCCAGTCACATCCAGAAAAGCTTCGTCCAGAGACAAAGGCTCAATGATGTCGGTATAACGCTGAAAAATAGTGTGGAGTTGTCGTGAAGCTTCTTTATAGGCGTCAAAACGAGCAGGTAAAATCAATAGCTCAGGGCATTCTTTCAGGGCTCTATAGGATGCCATGGCTGATCGGACACCCTCTTTTCTGGCTGCATAGCTGCAGGTTGCAATAACGCCCCTGCGTTCTGCTTTACCACCCACAGCAAATGCTCGGCCTTTCAATGTGGGATCATCACGCTCTTCCACTGAGCAGTAAAAGGCATCAGCATCGACATGAAGAATTTTTCTGGAGGTGTTTTCTGCCATTACAATGATCAAACAATGAGTTCTGGTGTGACTATTTTAACGAATCATCCATTTTAATAGCAATAAATACTGTATATAAAAACAGTTATTACTAAAATTCCTAACTATTATGCTTTTTAAGCAATCGTTACTCACAAGATGAATCACCCAAACAATCTCATTTTTTAGTCTTTTATACCTATCGAACAATAATTCAAGGACGCTTGCTTTAAAAACGATTCAGGAAACAGTTCACCTAAAAGCAATTACTCATCTTACAAGATCGAATATTCACGTATTCCCTATTTTTTCAGAAAGGCGTCAAATCCGCCTCCGCTCACTGCGAGCAGGGGCTGGCTCAAAAAACGACTCAGAGTCAGCAGCTCCCACGAAAAGATACAAGGCATTGGCTATGCGTTTAACGGTGTTCAATACGCCGGTGATCAGCCAGCTGCTGGCCCTTTTGGCCAGAATCTGTCTCCTGATTTCCGGTTGGACGGTTGAAGGTAATAAACCTCGTGTTCCAAGATATATTCTTGTGGCTGCTCCCCATACCAGCAACTGGGACTTTTTCGTTGGTCTGGCTGTTGGACTGAGTTGTGGCATTCGTTGCCACTGGCTGGGAAAAAACAGCCTGTTCTGGGGACCGCTTGGCCCGATCATGCGTTGGCTCGGAGGGATCCCGGTAGACCGCACCAAACGAGGTAGTTTGGTAGAGCAAACGGTATGCTGTTTTAAAGGGAATCGCGAGCTAGGACTGGTTGTCTGTCCGGAGGGCACCCGCAGTTGTGGTGATCGCTGGCGTACAGGTTTTTACCATATCGCCAAGGGTGCAAACATTCCCATCATTCTGGCTTACATGGACTTCGGCAAGAAAGAAGCCGGTTTTGGCCCTATCATCAAGCCCGGAAATAATATGGAAAAAGACTTGGCTGAAATCCAGGCTTTCTATGAAAACATTGAAGGGAAAATTCCTCACTGTTTTAGTCCGGTATTTTCCCGTAAAAAAACCACGACTGTATAGGGGATTTCCTTTACAGTCGTACGACAGCGTGGCAATCTTTGAAGCATGGAACACAAGATTATCATCGCAGACGATCATCCGCTCTTCAGGGCTGCATTGCAGGCTGCTCTGAGACAGGGACTTCAAAACCCGGAGATTTACGAAGCCGGGTCTATTGCCGCACTCCAGAATTTACTGGAGGAAATTCCATCACCGGATCTTATTCTTCTTGATCTTCATATGCCGGGAGCCCATGGCCTTTCAGGACTCATATTCCTTCGTGGGCAATACCCAGAAGTACCCGTAGTCGTTGTTTCCGCTATGGAAGATGTATTGGTGATTCAAAAAGCTATGTACCATGGAGCCAATGGTTTCATCCCCAAGTCATCGCCCCTTGACGTTCTGAAGAATGCAGTTGTTCAGGTGCTTGATGGAGAAAACTGGTTACCCGCAGGCATTACTGAAGTCAGTGACGTACCTGAAAACAGTGAAATCGAACGGAAACTCGCTTCCCTAACGCCTCAACAGTTCAGGGTTTTGGGAATGATCAGCGAAGGTCTGTTGAATAAGCAGATTGCCTATGAGCTTGAAGTTTCAGAAGCAACCATCAAGGCTCATGTAACAGCCATCTTCAAAAAAATGAGCGTTCGCAACCGCACTCAAGCGGTGATTGCTCTGAAAGAGCTGGAAATAGAAGCACCTAAAATTGACAAGACCTAGCATCGACAGAAATGCTACACGCGCTCCGTGACTGCTCCCCGCCCGATTGGGCGAGGGTTTACGACGATTTTACTACATTATGATTTTATCAGGCAGTGTCCACCACTGCCCTGGCATTCATTAATGCACGTAATGAAGCCGGCTTCAGTGGCTTAGCAAGAAAATCGATACTCTTCTTTCGACACTCACTGACTATATCGCCCTGCTTGTCTGCAGAAATAATAATTGCTGGCAATTCAATGTCTTCTATCCTGCGAATTTCATCAATCAGTTCAATACCATTCAGTCGATCTTCCAGTCGATAATCCATCAACACAATGTCAGGTGATAATCCGGATTCGAGCTGCGAGATAGTTTCTGCAACGCTGTCTGCACAGGCAACCTTACAACCCCATCGTGACAGCAGCGCGTTCATACCCGTGAGAATATTGGCTTCATCATCCACGCACAGCACCTTCAAACCAGTCAACTTGGAGCGTTTGGTCACAGTGTAACTCTGTACCTGAATCTGTTTTCTTTCGGCCAGATTAACTCTGACAGAAAAAACAGCGCCTTTACCTTGGGCAGATTCCAGCTTAAGACTATGTCCCAAAACATTGGCTATGCCCTGAGCGATTGATAAGCCTAGCCCAAGTCCTTTGGCATCCTGATGCAATCGTTCGAACTCACCGAAAATCAGCGCTTTTTTATCTTCCGGTATACCGGGACCATTATCCCTAACTTCAATCTGCAATTGTCCATCACGCTTACGACAAGCCAGAATGACCCGCCCCTGCCCAGAATTGCAGTACCGGAAGGCATTGGTCAGAAAGTTCTGTAATACCCTGCGTAGAAGAGCTGGATCACTGGTTACCCATTCAGACGACTCTCGCAGCCTGAATTTAATCCCCTCTTCTCTGGCCAACAACTCAAACTCGGCCTTCATCGGTGCCAGTATGTCTGATAGCGGGAATGCTTTAGGAAACGCAGTCAGTTTTCCTGCTTCCAGGCGCGACATATCTAATAAGTCACGAATCAGTTCTTCGGATGACTGCAATGAACCAGCGAGATGAGAAACCAGCATTAGCTGCTCCTTATCTGTGACCGCCGATTCCAGTGTTGAAGTAAATAAACGAGCGGCATTCATGGGTTGCATAAGATCATGACTAACCGCAGCAAAAAACCGGGATCTGAGGCTATTGGCTCGCTCAGCCGTACTCTTGGCTCTTAGCAGTTCCTTATTTAGCTCATAGAGTTCCCGGGTTCTCTCCTCCACCCTTTGCTCCAGGCTTTCATTAACGTCTTTCAGCGCTGATTCAACCTGTCTGAACTCGGTAATATCAGTAAAGCTCATCACAAAACCACCGGACGGCATTGGATTGCCATGCATTTCTATTACCTGGCCATTGGCTCTGACACGTTCAGATTTATGCCCCTGCCCCTGTTTCATAAAACTCACACGCTTACGTACATGTCTTTCTATCTCACCGGAACCACAAAGTCCTCTTGTTGCGTTGTAGCGAATGATATCCGCGACGGGCCGCCCCACCTTGATCAGCCCTTCCGGGTAGGAAAACAATTCGAGATAACGCTGATTCCAGGCCACAAGCCTGAGCTCGCCATCTACTACACTGATGCCTTGATTAATATGCTCTATCGCACCACTGAGCAGCTCACGATTGAACTGAATCACTTCTGATGTTTCATCCATCATGGCTTCTACATCTTCGAATCTCACTTCATCCCGTGACAGTGCTGTTTTCATAAGAACTTTTGCTGAAGAGGCACCCATAATACCCGCCAGCATTCGCTCGGTTGCAGCAACCATTTCTGAATCAGCTACCATCACAGGTGTTGACGGATGAAAACTACGAACCAGTTGACGAGCTCTCTGCTCACCAAGAAAACGTCCCACCAGCGAACTCAGTTCTTGTACGGTAACCGTCTTATAATCGTGATCATTCTGAGGGCTGAGAGAAACATCCACGAAACGACGGGCCTGACGTTTTTCCAAGGGGTCTACTCGAAAATAGACACAACCAAACAGATAAAGCATCAGGTTGAGACCGAAGGCCAATGCACTGGCACCGTTCAGATTGTCAGTGAACTCGAGACCGAAGAGGGATTCTGGTCGCAGAGCATGAATACCAAACAGGCCTTCATCCAAAAGTGAAGCGGGATAACCACCGGCTTCGGCAAACAATGGAATAATCAAGGTATAAAACCAAACCAGGCTGCCTACTGTCAGACCCAAACCCACTGCTTTTTTATTGCTTTCCTTTAAATACAACGAACCTGCGAGTGCCGGTAGAAGCTGAGCGACAGCGGCAAAAGAGATCATGCCGAGGCCAGCCAAACTGTTGATATGACTTTCATTAATAATTCTGTAAACCACGTAGGCCATCAACAGAATACCAATAATGGTTGAGCGCCTGACATTCAATAACAGGCCACTGAAACGATAGTAATCTTGACGTCCGTGATAACTCTTTCTGAGAATCAACGGCATTAGAATTTCATTGGAGATCATGGTTGATAAGGCAATAGTGGCCACAATAACCATGCTAATCGCTGCAGACACTCCTGCCATATAAGCCAACAAAGCCATACCTTCACTGCCCAGCACTCTGGGTAGCGCTATGACATAAGCATCGGGAGAAACACTGCTTCCTAACCAGGCATTCCCTGCCAAGGCCATAGGCAACACAAACAAACAGGACAACAACAAATACAGCGGAAACATCCAGCGAGCTTTGTTCAAATCTTTGAGATTGCTATTTTCTACCACCAGTACATGAAACTCTCTGGGAAGACAGATAATAGAGGCCATGGCCATAAACGTAGGAATGAGCATTGCCGACAAACTTAGATCCTGCCTTGTCCGCTCAACTGCATCAGCCAAGTAGAGTGAAGGTACTTCAACGGTCGAAAAAAACTTATAGGTGATCCAGCCACCCACGATCAGAAAAGCGACCAGCTTGAGAATCGACTCAAACGCAATAGCCGTCATCACACCATACTGATGCTCGGTAGTATCAAGATGCCGGGTGCCAAACATAATGACAAAAACCATCAGCATCAGGGTGACACTGAGCGCCATATCCTCCTGAGTCCAGCCATTAAGTCCACTGAACGAAAGAAGATCAAACCCGGTGACAATCGCTTTCAACTGCAAGGCAATATAGGGGAGTGTGCCGACCACCAACAGAGAGGTAACCATAATGGCCAGCCAGCGGGATTTTCCGTGACGCGAGGCGATAAAGTCAGCAATCGACGTTATATTTTCCTGTTTGCTGACCAGAATAAGTTTACTGAGCAACTTCCAGAAAATAATAAAAACCAACGCAGGTCCGAGATAAATGGGCACAAATGACCAAAGATCCTGACTGGCCTGCCCTACTGCACCAAAGTAAGTCCAGGCCGTGCAATAAACGGCTAACGATAGGCTGTAAATGACAGAACGCCATCTCTCCCGAAGTTGAATTCCCCGGTGATCTCCATACCATGCAACAGCAAATAACAGTGCTACATACACCAGTGCAATCAGTGCCAATAACCATCCGGCCATAGTAGACCTGAAACCTCATTTATTTTTGTTCTGGTCTGAAATATACAACATTACGACCAAGGTCGCCTAGCTGACTGGGCAACAACTGCTAATTTTCTTCATACGTTTATGCGATGTTTTATGGCCGTTGTTGTACTAAATAACTGCAGAAAAAAATCAGTTTATTCCTCTTAAACCCAATAGAATCGTGCTCTTAACAGAGAATCACTCCCTGTCCTTTTTCTCACTTCATTTTCTTCTTGAGCATTACCGGTTCCAGTAAGACAATACCAAAGTCTAATTTATTGAAACGGTGATCCACTTAAGATGACCACCAAGACACCTGCGATGTTCATGCACTAAAACTGACGTACATATATTGTCAGAAAGTAACCGTAGGCGATAAATGCCAAACCGCCCCGAATAATAAAAGTTAACAGCAGGCGGCGGTATTAAGAATAAAACAACAAGAAGAAATCAAGGACAGCTTATGACAGCCAATATTTATCCGGTTTCCGAAGAAGCGTTGAAAAACACTCTGGTCGACAATAAGCGTTATCTGGAAATGTATCAGCAGTCTGTTGTTGATCCGGTTACCTTCTGGAAAGAACACGGCCAGCGTATTGACTGGTTCAAGCCCTACACCAAGGTCAAGAAAGTTTCCTTTGATGATCGCACCCTCGACATTCGCTGGTTTTATGACGGCACGACCAATGCTTCCTACAACTGCCTGGATCGTCACCTTGAAGCCCGTGGCGACCAACTGGCTCTGATTTGGGAACCCGATGAAGAAACGTCTGAAGCTCGCAAGATCACTTACCGTGAACTGCACGAAATGGTTTGTCGCTTTGCCAACGCATTGATGAGCCAAGGTGTTCGCCGTGGTGATGTTGTCGCTATCTACATGCCAATGGTGGTTGAATCCGTGGTAGCCATGCTGGCTTGTACTCGCATTGGCGCTGTTCACTCCGTTGTCTTCGGTGGTTTCTCACCGGAAGCTCTGGCTGGCAGAATCGAGGATTCCAACGCCAAAGTCGTTGTCACCTGTGACGAAGGCGTTCGTGCCGGTAAACACGTTCACCTTAAAGATAATGTTGATGAAGCCCTGAGCAACCACGGTGAAATCACTTCCGTAGAAAAAGTCATCATGTACCGTCACACGGGTGCAAAAACTTCTTGGGTTGAAGGCCGTGACGTTTGCTGGAATGAACTGGTCGCCCTGTGCAACCCATTCTGTGTCGCTGCCGAAATGAAGGCAGAAGATCCACTGTTCATCCTTTACACCTCCGGATCAACAGGCCAACCAAAAGGTGTTGTTCATACCACTGGCGGCTATCTGGTCTATGCATCAATGACACACGAATACGTCTTTGATTATAAGCAAGGCGAAGTCTTCTGGTGTACGGCGGATGTGGGTTGGGTAACAGGTCATAGTTATGTCACTTATGGTCCTCTGCTGAACGGAGCCACTCAGGTCATCCATGAAGGTGTTCCGAATTACCCTGACACCAACCGCATGAGCAAGATTGTTGACAAGCATCAGGTCAACATCCTTTATACTGCACCAACTGCGATTCGCTCCCTGATGGCAGAAGGTGAGAAAGCGGTCGCAGATACTCATCGTTCAAGCTTGCGCCTGCTGGGTACTGTGGGTGAACCAATCAATCCGGAAGCATGGAATTGGTACTACAGCACTATCGGTAACGAAAAATGTCAGATTGTTGATACCTGGTGGCAGACTGAAACCGGTGGCGCCATGCTGACACCACTGCCTGGTGCAACGGATCTGAAACCGGGTTCTGCAACTCGACCATTCTTTGGCGTAAAGCCTGCTTTGGTGGATAACGAAGGCCTGATTATTGAAGGCAACGATGTGGAAGGTAACCTCGTCATTCTGGACAGCTGGCCAGGTCAGGCCAGGTCGGTTTATGGTGACCATGAGCGCTTTATTCAAACCTATTTCCGTACCTTCAGGGGTATGTACACCACCGGTGACGGAGCTCGCAGAGATGAAGACGGCGACTACTGGATCACTGGTCGAGTGGACGATGTGCTGAACGTTTCCGGTCACCGTATGGGTACGGCCGAGATTGAGTCAGCGCTTGTTTCACACGAGACCGTTGCTGAAGCAGCTGTTGTCGGCTTCCCCCATGAAATCAAGGGACAGGGCATTTATGTTTACGTCACCCTGAACACCGGCACAGAATACTCCAATGAACTAAAGCAAACTCTGCGCAAGTGGGTTCGTCATGAAATCGGCCCGATTGCGACACCGGATATTATTCAGTGGGCTCCGGGGCTACCAAAAACCCGCTCTGGTAAAATCATGCGTCGTATTCTGAGAAAGATTGCGGCCCATGAGTTTGACTCTCTGGGTGATACTTCAACTCTGGCTGACCCGGATGTTGTTGATCACCTGATTAAAGAACGCCGTATCGCGGGCTAAACGTTAGCTACAGTAACAACATAATGAAAGCCGGTGTTCAGATAGTGCACCGGCTTTTTACGTGCGCATTATTGCAGTGGTGTATTGGTGGTTGCGTTATGGATCTTCAATCCGATATAAGTCCCACATTTTTCTTCGCTAATAATAAAAACATTAAAATATTATTCTGTTGACTTTGAGGATGATCGTTCCTAATATGCGCTCCTCGTTGATGCGGGGCCAAGCAGATTACGTAGCTCTTCGGATTCAAACCTGAAGGTCTTCAGTACTACTTTAGCTTCACCAGAAATCAACGGTCTGAGAATTAAGTCAGACTTTGGTGCGGGATGGAGCAGTCTGGTAGCTCGTCGGGCTCATAACCCGAAGGTCGTCAGTTCGAATCTGGCTCCCGCTACCACTTATTTTTTAGTAGAGAAAACGAACACGACAGTTTTTACCAGAGTCGGGTTCTACAGGTTTCGGTGCGGGATGGAGCAGTCTGGTAGCTCGTCGGGCTCATAACCCGAAGGTCGTCAGTTCGAATCTGGCTCCCGCTACCACTTACTTTTTAGTAGAGAAAACGAACACGACAGT
>SIHQ01000045.1 GCA_004762125.1 Oceanospirillales bacterium
GGAAATCAATGCGTAAGCGGTGTTTTCACTACCGCGAGATAGAGGATTCTGGTGACTTGAACAGTGATTCTGGTCATTTGAACATCGATTCTGGAAATCACCCAAAAGTGTTCAATAGTTACCGGAATGAGTGTTCAAGCACGGCCAGAATGGGTGTTCACGAGTTACCAGAATGGGTGTTCAAATGGTTCCAGAATATGCAGAAGCTTCAAGATTATCAGCTTCTTAAAGCACTTAAGGGTGGAGATCGAGTAAAAGCTTGGTTTGAAATACGCTATCGTAGCAATGGTGGAGATTCCCCAAGCATAGAAAAAGGTATTGCGAAACGCCGTCATATGGAGGCGGCAATTTTTGGATTGTACCAAGACTACTCTAATCCAAAACCTGAAGAGGCTGAACGTATTATCGATTTTCTGGTGAACGGTGAAACGGATGGAAAAAATAATCTAAAAAAAATATTAGAAGATGAACATAACCAGCGAAGGTCAAGCACTTCACTAGCAGATGAGATAAAAAACTATTTCCCTGATATAGGTGGTTCGCACGATCAAATATCTTACGATGAAATATTTTCACCAATAGCAGCCCAGCTATTTGATTACTTCAAAGACGAAGGTGTAGAAATAGAAGGAAGCTCACTAGATATTGACGGGGCTGTTGTTCTCGGTTTGAAACAAAAAGGGGTAGTGGGTCAAATGTGTGGATACGTGGAGTTCCGAATATGAAAAAGCCCTGTTGTCTTTATCATGAGTTATATGACGTGTCTTATTGAAATAAAATGCCCAAATTGCAAACTCCCTTTCATTGGAAAAAATGGCTTTAGTCGAAAAGGAGTTCCTCGTTACCTTTGTCACAATAACCAATGCCGTACAAAATCTTTCATGCTTGAATATTGCTACAACGCGTGCGTCCCAAAAGTGAAAGAACAGGCCATTGAGATGGCGATTAATGGAAGTGGTATTCGAGACACAAGCAGGGTACTGGAAATCAGTAAAACAACCGTTATAAGTACCCTCAAGGCAAAGGAAGCCAGCCTTATTCAGGTCAACCCAAACATTAAAACTCTAAAACTCAGCTCTGAGAGTGAAGTGCGGGTGAAGCTGGCCTGTGACGTTGCTGAACTGGATGAACAATGGTCCTTTGTTGGTAGTAAATCGAATCAACGTTGGCTGTGGTTGGCCATTGATCATGTGACAGGTGTCGTTCTGGCTTACGTGTTTGGTAGAAGAAAAGACAAAATATTCAATAAACTCAAGGCGCTATTAGAGCCTTTCGGAATCCAAAAGTTTTGTACTGATGACTGGGGCGCTTACACACGTAATATTGATGAAGATAAGCATATTATAGGGAAGAAAAACACTCAAAAAATCGAACGAAAAAATCTTAATTTTAGGACATGGATCAAGCGGCTGACGAGAAAAACCATTTGCTTTTCAAAGCTTGAAAAAATGCATGATATCGTCATTGGATTGTTGATCAACAAGATAGAGTTTGGGGTAAATATTCATGCAAAAACACACATTTGACCCACTACCGATTTTCTGCATGATAGAAAATCATTTCTCGATCTGTTTTTAGTGCGAAATTTCATTGACGCTCAGGAAGATGAGGCTGTTGGATTAGGTGATGTACACTACAAAGACTTCTTCAATGACAATACGCAGGCTGTAGAAGTTTTTGGTGAAAACTCCAAAGAGGGTGAAAATTCCAGGCAGATCATATTCGGTAGCCTTGAAAGTGATACTTTAATCCAACTGCATGCTCTCAAATTCAGAAGCTAATGGGCTTCTACTTTCGAGAGCCTTATTTATTGTTATTAATCCAGTTTCTATGTTTTTATAAGCTTCAATATCACAGTGCCAGTTAAGTGTTGTTACAGCGTGACCAACAGATAGTTTAGCGACGGATAGAAGTTTATAAGCGCAAGTTAAGTTATCCTTACTCCAGTTTGATTTGTTTCTACCAGCAATAATTTCATAAATTTTATATTTTAATGAACATTTTTCAGAATTGTAACTTTTGTTTTTAATTTGGTCCAAAGAAATGAGAACGTTAGTTAATTGTTGATCACTCCAGTCTACATCAGTTCTATCTGTAAGCGTTGTAAATAAATAATACAAGGATTCACCTATCGAATTTCTTTGTGTTTTATACTTAGTGTTAACTAAAAGTTCAAGCAAGTGACATAAATCTTGATTGCTCCAATCACTTATATATTGTTTTGTAGAACAAGTCTTTTTAAAGATATTTTCTAATAAATCCTGCAAAAAAGCCTTTTCTGTATCTCTGGAATCTTTGAATAAAGCTTCTATAAGACAGATTATTTGCAGAGAACTCCAGTCTGGTTTATCCAAATTACGTATTGTTAAATATATGAACTGAACGGCATTGATAACATTTACATTCTCTAAGTCAGCTTTTAATAAGTTATTAAGGAAATAAGTTAAATTGCGAATATTCCATTTTGATAGGTGAGACTCTAGGATAGCAGCAGCTACTGAATGTTGAGTGGGCAATAAAAAAGTATTTTCTGAATTGCCTTTGAGCAAAAGTTCAAAAACGTTGATTAAGGTCTGAGCACTCCATTCTGATTTATCTGCTTTTTTAATAATGTCATAAACTGTATCCAGTCCTTGATGTACAAGTATACTTTCTTGATCACTTTGGAGTAAAATATCAAGAATGCCAGTTAATTTCTGAATATTACACTTTGATTTGTCTGCATTCTTAATATCACTATAGATTTTATCTAGTGTATTCTTTACGTGTAAATTTTCTTTATTATATTTGAGCAAAACTTCAATAACGCTGTTCAATTTCTGAGAATTCCATTCCGCTGCTTTTTCAAAATGAATCGCTTTACATACTATGGTTAATACTTCTTCTGTAAGATCAATTTCTTGATCAGCTTTTAAAATAACTTCTAGAACATAGGTAGCGTCCTGTATATTGTGGAATTGTTTGTCTGCAGTTTTAACAGCCTTATAGATTGTACTCTTCGCACTCTCTAGCTCAGGAAGTTTTTGATTATCTTTTAACAGAACCTCTAGAATGGAAGCTAAGTGCTCAATTGTTAAATCTGATTTATCTGCATTTTCAATATTTTTATAAATCTCATTAAGTGCTTTTCGCATAGAATTATTTTCTTGATTACCTTCAAGAAAAACCTTAACAACATAAACTAACAGCTGAACATTCCATTCTGAAATGTTTGCATTTTCTACAATATTATAGATATCATTTATTACTTTGCATACAGAGCCATTCTCTTGATTACTTTTGAGTAAAACTTCAAGAATACAGATTAAATGTTGAATGCTTAATTTTGTTTTATCTGTATTATCAATAGCAGTCCAAACTGACTCTAACGCTTTCTGTACTGAGTCATCATTTTGATCACCTTTGAGCATTACCTCAAGAATGCAAGTTAAGTGCTGAATGTTCCAATTTGTTTTATCTGCATTACTAATGGAGCTAAAAACTGAATGCAAGGCTTTCTGTATAATACTGTCTTCTTGATCGTCATTTAATAGGATTTTAAGAATGCAAGTTAAGTGCTGAATATCCCATTTTGATTGGTCTGTAGTAATAAGAGTACTATAAATTTCTAATTTTTTTCTTCTTGCGCTGCTATAACTCTGCTCATATTTTAAACAAGTTTTAAGCACGAGAACTAATTTCTGCACATCTAATATTTGCGTTCCTTCACCAGGAAAACTATAAATAACACTATCAACTTCTTTCAGCACCAAATCATCATTAGCGCATTTAAATAATGAATTAAGCATCTGCCGTTGTTCCTGAATATTTAAATATTTTGTTTTTGCATCAACACTTCTATCAAAAATTGATGATAATAATTCTTGATTATACCCATCAAAATTGTTCACCGTGCTGATTACTTTCATTAATGAGTCAAAATTCATCTCTGCTTCATGATCAGTGAAAAGATAGATTGCTCTATTAAAATAATCGCGTTTTAAGTTCTTAATAAATCCAATTAATACTTCATGGGTAATCAAACTATTTTTTAAAGTTTTAAGTGAAGGTATTGTTTTGACTAAAAGATGCTTGGCAGTTTCTTGGCTCTGTTCATCGTGCACATACTTGATTTTGTGAGCGGTAGGTAATTGTAGGGAAGCGACCCACACTGAGTTAGTGACGTTTTTTTTAAATTGCTTACATGTAGACTTGACATTGCATAAATCCGAAGCAGGTAGAAAGCTAAATATACGTTGAAGAAGATCATCAGGAAGCAACGATATTGTGTATCCCCAGGTGAATCTGGAGGATCGTTTTATCTTTTTCGAAGGTGTAGTCTCTTCTGACTCAGCTGCGGAAGGGCTATCACGCTTGCGAGATGATGTATCAATCTGCACTTCCATGATTGAATTCATTACATTCTTCCTTAAATGATTGCATTCATTAATTAAGACATTGAAATAATTAGAAAGTTCACTTTTTTGTATCAAAGGTTAGTAATTACGGACACCCAGTGTCGACGGTGTTCGTAGTTCTTGCCGGAAAAATCATCTTTGCCGCAGAGAGGTAGAAAAATACTCTCTACCTGCGAGAGACTACAAAGTTTAATTTGAATATAAATAATATTTAATCCAACTGCATGCTCTCAAATTCAGAAGCTAATGGGCTTCCATTATTAAGAACTTTATTCACTGTTTTTAATCCAGTTTCTATGTGTGTTTTAACCTTACTATAATAGGAAGTACTTTCAGTCTGCTCTAATGTAGAAGATACAGATTCACTAGCTTTTAATAGAAGTTCACGAGTGAGAATTAAGTTCTTCGTACTCCATTTTGATTTATCTTTACTAGCAATAGTTTCAAAAAAACGATGTTGTACAAAATTCAGAGTAGCGTCTTCCCAAAGAGAGATGGTTACAAGTTTATCCAAAGAAGTAAGAACATTAATTAATAGTTGTTCAGTCCACTTGTCTTTTGTTGCTGAGTTATTAACGTTGCTTAGACAAAATTCTAGCGCAGAAGCTGACGCATTACGGGGTCTATAGTTAATGTTGGCTAAAAGTTCAATGAAACGGGTTGAATCTTGATTGTTCCATTTATTTATTTTATTACGTAGCTTTCTATAATCTTTAAAAATGTTGTTCAGTGCCTCATTTATATTGCTCTTTTCATCACTTCTAGACTCTTTGAGTAAAACTTCTGTAAGATCGATGTATTGTCGAGCACTCCACTCCGATGTATCCAATTCACGTATTTTTAAATATATGAACTGAACAGTATTGCTAACAGCTACATTCTTTAAGTCAGCTTTTAATAAGTTGTTAAGGAAATAAGTTAAATTGTGAGCATTCCATTTTGATAAGCTAGAATAGTGGATAGCATTAGCAACTGATTGTTGAGTGGGCGATAAAAAAATATTGTCTGAATTGCCTTTGAGCAAAAGTTCAAAAACGTTGATTAAGGTCTGAGCACTCCATTCTGATTTATCTGCTTTTTTAATAATGTCATAAACTGTATCCAGTCCTTGATGTACAAGTACATTTTCCTGATCACTTTGGAGTAAAATATCAAGAATGCCAGTTAATTTCTGAATATTACACTTTGATTTGTCTGCATTCTTAATATCACTATAGATTTTATCTAGTGTATTCTTTACGCGTAAATTTTCTTTATTATATTTGAGCAAAACTTCAGTAACGCTGTTCAATTTCTGAGAATTCCATTCTGCTGTATTTTTAGAATGAATCTCTTTACATACTATGGTTAATACTTCTTCTGTAAGATCAATTTCTTGATCAGCTTTTAAAATAACTTCTAGAACATAGGTAGCGTCCTGTATATTGTGGAATTGTTTGTTTGCAGTTTTAACAGCCTTATAGATTGTACTCTTCGCACTCTCTAGCTCAGGAAGTTTTTGATTATCTTTTAACAGAACCTCTAGAATGGAAGCTAAGTGCTCAATTGTTAAATCTGATTTATCTGCATTTTCAATATTTTTATAAATCTCATTAAGTGCTTTTCGCATAGAATTATTTTCTTGATTACCTTCAAGAAAAACCTTAACAACATAAACTAACAGCTGAACATTCCATTCTGAAATGTTTGCATTTTCTACAATATTATAGATATCATTTATTACTTTGCATACAGAGCCATTCTCTTGATTACTTTTGAGTAAAACTTCAAGAATACAGATTAAATGTTGAATGCTTAATTTTGTTTTATCTGTATTATCAATAGCAGTCCAAACTGACTCTAACGCTTTCTGTACTGAGTCATCATTTTGATCACCTTTGAGCATTACCTCAAGAATGCAAGTTAAGTGCTGAATGTTCCAATTTGTTTTATCTGCATTACTGATAGTGCTAAAAACTGAATGTAAGGCTTTCTGTACAAGACTGTCTTCTTGATCGTCATTTAATAGAATTTCAAGAATGCAAGTTAAGTGCTGAACATCCCATCTTAAATTGTATTTAGCAATAATAGTGCTATAAAGTTCGAGTTTTTTAGTTCTTGCGGCACTATAACTTTTTTCACCTTTTGAATAAACTTTAAGCATCCAAACTAATTGCTGTGCATCTAATTTTGATACTTCTTCATCAGGTACACTATAAACAATTTTTTGGACTGCATGCGCTATAGCTCCATCTTCAGTATATTTAAATAAAACTTCGAGCATCCGAACTAAATGCTGAATATCTAAATAATTTATTGTTGATCTAGTCATTAAAGATATAAGTCCCGCTCGTAAAGTTCGCACATTTTCATGATTTTGATCAAATTTATTCATAATGCTAAAAAAATTTATAAGGTGATCGAAGCTCAATACTATTGATCGTAAAGTCTGTACAATTTCATACTCTGCTGTTTCAATACTACATAGCATAAATGTTTTATTAAGGAAGTCGGCTATCGATGTTTTTGATAGTAAACTCAGTAATGCTTCTCTAGCTTCTCTAGCTTCTCTAGCTTCTCTAGCTGTTTTAGCTTCTTCATTATTTTCATCCTCTTTATCAAGTTTACTCATCATAAAAAATAATTTCATAAAGAGATCAAAGTCCGATTCATTTTTTTTATGATCGGGATAAAGACAAATTGTCTTATCAAAATCAACGTGTTTTAAATTCTCAATAAATCCATTCAATACTTCATAGGTAATCAAACGGTTATTGAGAGTTTTAAATGAAGGTATTGTTTCGAATAAAAAATACTCGGCAATTGCTTGGCTCTCTTTATTGTGCACATACGCGATTTTGTGGGCAGTAGGTAATTGTAGGGAAGCGATCGACACTGAGTCAGTGACGTTTTCTTTAAATTGCTTACATGTACGCTTGACATTGCATAAATCCGAAGCAGGTAGAAAGCTAAATATACATTGAAGAAGATCATCAGGAAGTTGCGATATTGTGAGTCCCCCGGCGAAGCTGGATAATCGTTTTACCTTTTTCGAAGGTGCATTCTCTTCTGACTCCGCTGCAGAAAGACTTCCACGCTTGCGAGATGATGTATCAACCCGTCCTTCCATGATTGGATTCATTACATTCTTCCTTAAATGATTGCATTCACTAATTAAGACATTGAAATAATTAGAAAGTTCACTTTTGTGTATCCAGGGCTGGTAATTACGGACACCCAGTGTCAGCAAACAGTAGACAAGCAGTAGACAAGCAGTAAACAAGGGCACTTAATAATCGAATGCTCCTGTGAGAGAACGTCACAGATACTGAATCTTCATCACACAGAAGCTCTTACTGATCATAATAAAATCGACATTAAGGAAAAATAATCTATTCACCTTCCACCCGCTTTCGCGTAGAGGGCAAACGAAAGAAAGTTTGGAACTTAGGCATTAAATGGATATCTCTTATATCCATTTTTATCAATTATCACCCAGCTCGCTTCTTTTTTTCAGGTATCACTGTCTTGAGTTATCGCCATTTGTATTAAGTATTCTTCCTCAAAAGTTTTTTCTTGATACTGGTGATGTTGTTAATGAAGCTAACCGATACGTTAGTTTTAATAACATACGAGAAACTTTTTCTTTTAATTATTTTCAAAAGTTCAAGAAAATAAGGAATTAAATATGGAGTTAAATATGGATGCTACGAATTCAGGTTGTCATTTCACTCCACCTCCAGAGAAAAAGAGAAGAGATGATTCAGTTCACGATGGCAATAAAAGCATCGAATCATCCTTCAATCGGCAATGCGAAATTGTTCCAGAAAAAAAATCTAATAAGAAAAAATACTTAAGAAATGATGAATCGTATTCTCATCTAAATGCGAGAGAATCAGAAACACCCCCTAAGCGTTCATGTGACCTTAATCGAACAACGGTATCCTTACAGTCAGTTGGTGATGAAGGGAAAAGATGGAACAGGGATGCCTGTTATGTAGAAGATGACCTGGGACTGGGGCGAGTACTCAATATCACCCGAAACGAGCACCCGGGTGCTTTTGTCGTCCATATTAATAATCCCTCCGATCTGTTTAATGACGACTTACTCACAAGAGTTCATTTTCACAAGGACTCTGAAACCCCTTTGGTCGGCCGTCTTTATTCCGACGAAGACGTCATTCTTGTCATTGATACTCGCTATATATCGGCTAGCGTTCTGGCTGAATTCAATGAGTTATTTGATCAGCCTCCCCGAATAAGAGGAGAAAAACTGGGGCCGAATGTACGCATCAGAACCCTGGTTAGCCATAAAATGAAACCAGTACCGGGAGAATCTGCTGAAGGAAAGCCCTCAACAGATTTTTGGCGAAGAATCAATAATGCCCAAAACCGCTGGTCTATGGCGGATGAAGAGAAGACGTGTACGCTCGCTGCTGCAATAAACCTTAACGCTGTCAATCTAGACTTGCCTTTGTTTCCTTCTGAGGAGTCAAAGGGTGACGAAACCCTTGAAATCGATTTTTTGCAGGACAGCAACTGGCGCAACGTTCTGCTGGGTTATCCGAAAATTAATGAGACGGGACAGATCTGTTATTGCCACAGTCCTTTGAGTCATGCAAAAGGGAAAAAAGTCATATTTAAAGGAGCGCCGTGGAATGACATTAATTTCAAAATTCGTTTGGCCGGTCTACTTCAAAGCCATGCATTGCATGTGAACGGTGAAGCATTCAGCCTCGAAGGATGTCAGTTTTTCCATCAACCCTCGTCAGAAACCGCTATCACAGAACTAAAAAAACGGGTTGTTTATCAACCAGAACCAAATGATCAAATGATTATGGTGAATAGTGAAAATCTGGATATCTGGCTGAGTGAAATTTTACTAGAGGATGGCAGTTGCCCTATCGAACATCACCCTTTCATTGAAGTCGTTAAAAAAGCTAGAGGAATACGTGTGACATCAAAGCTGAGCAAACAACAGTGGTTAAGTCTTCTGTGTGAAATAAAGAAATCTGGAGTCGGCTCTTGCTCGCTATTTATTGATACCCCCGATGTCCAGCCAGAAGAATTTCGTCCACCTGAAACTCACCAAGATGAAGAGATTGAATTAAACAAAACAGATTACGCTATGCAACTCATTTCCAAAGACATGTTGAAATCAAAGGCTAAATTGAAATTAAAAATCAGACATTCACAGATCAAAATTTTATCAAGTAATGATGAAAGTTATGCGACATCAAGTTTTTCCAGATTGAACGACACACACTTTGATCTCAATGTCACTCCTGACACCCATTATTCTTCACTGTGTGGAGCCATTAATATTCTCTCCAGCCAGAAACGTCAGTTCTCTATTGGTGAGTCTGAATTCATTAAGGCACTAGAGAATGGCACTCCGATACTGGTTCGGGGGCTAGCGTGCAATCTCCGTTTACAGCAACAATTGGAAACCCTGCTGGAAACTCCAGCGAGTTTGATTATCAATGGTAAACGTCGTGCCTTTGATAAGGCGACTATTTATGTCTTATTATCGGATGAACAATCACTGATTGGTTCAGCCTGGAAAAATATCTCTTGTAAGAAAGAATCTTTAGAAATTAGAGCAGATATACAGGCTTTTGCAGAGAAAGAAGGGTTATCTGACAATGACTGCAATAAACTGCTAGCTACGATTCCCTTGCTGGACCAATTGTTTGGTGCCATCCGGCAATTAGGGTCAAGTTCACGCAAGGCATGGCCGTGGCCAGCTCCTCGGATAACAGAAGCTTTGCTGCATAAATTGGTACATCAGCTTCGCTATGAACAAAAGATCACAGGATCTCAAACACTAGAATCTGAGCATTGGCGGAAGGCCATAGGTGCCGTAATCCTGAAAGAGTACCGAGGGCATAAAGAAGTTTATAACTGGTTGAAATCAACCCGAGACAGACTATTCCCAACCGACCTGGACAGGACTCGCTGGATTGATACAGCAGCCATGAGCCGTTTTTGTATTGATCACCCCGATGCTGATCGGGATGAAGTTGCTGGACATTTCTGGCAGTTATCTCGATCGTTCAGTCCCAATTATTTTCGTGAAAATGCTCCCCTGACGTTTCAAAAGCCTAATAAAGAACAATTGGATTTTCTGTGTGAGTGTCTGATTCTCAGCCACACTGAAAACACAAAGACGTTACAGGCAAGCCTGAGCAAAGACGTCACATTGAAGGTCAGTAACACTCGAGAGAGGACGCTTGAAAAGCGCATTCGGGAATACTGTGTTGGACTAACTATTGAACACAGCATGGAGCGCGACATTAAAACAGGGCCATGCATGCCTTCCAGTGAAAAAGTAGCAGCGGTAGCCAAAAAAATAGCCGTGACTCCTCAGTCTAAAATATCTTCCGTTGTGCAGAATGAATTGAGTGAATATACCGGAACAGCAGGCAGTGCCAGGCTGGTTGAATATATTGTTTCGGGCCGTCGCGACTGGAATGCCTGGAACAAGAAGAGAAATCAGCGATTGCTGGACGCGGTTCGTGCACATCCGATTGTTTCCCTTAAAGGTGATGCTGGTTCCGGTAAAAGCTTTGCAGCGCAGTGGGTAGCAACCAAATTAAATCCCCATACGCCGCCTTTAATGTTTACGGCAGGGCCCGGCACGTCGAGTGAAGATCTCTTTGGTCGGCAGATTTTATGTCCGGTAACATACTGGGTAACTCAGGAGGGTCTGGCACATCAGTTCTCTGAAAGAATACAACAAGCCCTTGGGTGTTGTTGTAACAAAACAGATTCAGGCAACCTGACGTTCACCTTCACAGAAGATATTCAATTTAGCCTTCAGTCCATGCTTTCTGAAGATGAATTTAGAACAGTAAAACTTAATTTTGGTGATAAAAAAACCAAGTTGCTTCCAGGCTGCTTGCAACGGTGGGCAGAGACCCCTTCTGTCGATCAACAGCCAGTAGTTTTGATTATTGATGAAGCAAACCTAATGAGCCCCGGCGCTCTGAACAGCCTGAAGAGTATGTTTGGAAGTGGTCGCTCTATCAACAATGGAGGTCAAAAAGCAGGCTTGTTGTCGCCGAACCATCGAGTGATTGTCACCGGAAATCCAGAATCCTTAGCGGGCCGTAATCTGGATAGTTTTATTCGTCAATATGGTGTTCCCTTTTACTATCTACCTTTTGATGATGGTTTTTTGAAAGACTGTATTCTCAAACCTCGGATTATGACTCTGCCTGTTCTTTCGGCAGTGCAGAAAAAACACTGTCTGGACATGGCTATGACTCTCTGGCAAAAGTATCGCACATTGTTACCAGAGCATGAATTTACTCCCAGGGATTTACACGACATTAGTGACAAGTTGGCTTTTTATCTGCAATGCTCAAGCCATGAACATATCGATGATGTGGATAATTCAGCGATAAATACCCTGATATGGGAAAGTTTTATGGCAACATTGGGAGGAGAGGTCTCTCTTGGTAAACGTTATAAGCTGGATGCGCTTAAACTTTGGTTTTCAGCGCATTTTGGTCTAGACACCAGTGTCGTGAAAGGGGCAACTGACAAGTTTGAAGGTTTCTATACAAAACTGAAATTGAACAGTGCAAGAAAGCCAGATATGCGCTTTTCGTTTTCAGGTCAGGGGGTACGTGATCTGGCGATGCCATTATGGCGACAGCTGGAGCAAATCGAGTTGGAGAAAGCGTCAAAAACCTGCTGCCAGGGCAAACATGCAACGCTGATAGAAGGCCCTGCCGGACGGGGTAAAGACCAGCTGTTGCGATTATTGCTACAACAAAAATTAGAGACTGCAGAGCCCGGAATACAAGAGCCTATCATGGCCAATGCCGGAAGCAGCAGTTGGCAGGGTCTTAAAGAGAAAATTGCCCGCGCCCGAGATGAAGGGCGGATTATTATTATTTCAGAGCTTAATCTGTTGTCCAGCGAATACCTTGAAGGTGAACTGAATGATGTTCTAACCGGTGTGGCGGCTCCCGGATTTCACTTGTTTGCAACGGTGAACCCAATCGACTATGGCGGTCGGCACAGTTTATCATCAGCTTTGTCCAGTCGTTTTATTATTTGCAGGATTGATGATTACGACAAGAATGAACTGATTGCCATTGCCCGGTTATCCATGACTGATTCCCCTGATCTGGCTCGCCAGCTGGCGATCTGGCATAAAGGGTTATGTGATCAATTGCGAAATGCAAAGCATGTACTGTTGCCGTCTACCAGCGATTTGAAAGCAGTTGCGGATTCCTGTGGTAATAATGTATTAGACCTTAAAAAACTGGAAGCTTGCTTTGAAGCACAGTACCGACTGTATCTGAATAATATTTCCGGATTAACCGTGGAAAAGTGCCAGCCAGTTTCTCCTGGCTCGATAAAGAGCATGCAGTCGCTCTTCAGTGATGACGAAATGTTACAGCTTTATAGGAGCATTGAATCATTACCTCCTGTCAGAATCAGGGAAGCAACCAGCAGCTGTTATGATCCGCAAGCGGGTGTTATGACCATCAGTGATCAACATCAAAGCCGTGACGCTCGTGCGTTGGAAATTCAACGGTTACTTATTGAGAATGAGTGGAGAAACCAAGGATTAAGTGTTGAATCTCCAGAACCAGAAGATGGACTGCTATCTGCAATTTACCGCACTTGGCAGCGAAAGTTTTCTAAATCCATATTGAGAGAAAAGTGCCCCAGCAACCTTTATCGACTTAGTCATTCTGAGTCACAGACATTCAATTTGGCAGAGAACAGACCTTTTATAAACAGTGCCATTGCAATGCTGGAAAAACACGACTTCAAACCGAGCCCGATGGTCTTTCGAGCCTTAAAGCGATTGTTGCAAAAACCAGCGTTAATACCAGAAACGAAGCTTTCATCGACAGTCATCGCAGTAGAAGAACCAATGGACGTTCCATCCATGTCAACCGAACCTGGTCTTGGTCTGTTGCGTACTCTTTCCATATCAACGAAGGACCATATAAAAAGAGAATCGTTGACCGAAAAATTGATCCCTATAAATTATGATATGTGCATAGATCGTACTTTTCCGGACCATCACAGTGAAAATAACCGGGTGGCGGTGATTGCTCCTGAGATACAAGATAATGGAGAGGTCATCACTGTAGAGAATAGATTTGGAGTATTAGGCTATGACTGGGTAGAGCCGGGGAAGTTCAACGTTAGCCAATCCCTTTCGCTGTCAGAGAAACTTGGTTTACAGACAATACACTGCATTCCTGATACCTGGATACCTTTACACGGGCTACGCAACAAACCTCACTCATCCTTAAAGGCGGCTTCTATCGATCAGAACGGAGCTCTTGAGGTTATACGGGATCGTTCTACCGGTATGTATTTATTTCGCTGGCACCCTGAAGAGTCAATACCGTCAGGTACAAAAATAAGCATAACGTTTGTACTTGAAGAGCTAGAGTTCGGGTCATCACCTCAATTACTCTCTGGCTATCAGGAAAAAACTTGCCCCGCCACGTTAAAGGTACAACTTGATAGTTTGGCTGTGAGCAATGATTTTTTAAAGAACCTTCAGGCAATAGCGACGCCAGATGACAAAATCAGAAGCATTACAGGTTATTGCAAAGGGTTTGAGAATCTAGAATATTGCATGGATAAATCGAATAACAACATGCTCACTGAAATCATAAATCAAAAACCCGGGCCGAGCTATTTCCGAAGTCTGGCATTCTGGACTCTTGCAAGTTGGTGTAACATTCCCTGTCGTGTGGTCAAGAATGACATAGGCGGTTATTGGTGTGAATTTTCACTGGATGGAGCCTGCCACTGGAAACCTGTTCAGTTGGGTTCTAAAGATGAGAAATCAGAAGGGCAACTTAAAGAGAATAAATCAGGTTTTCCTGACGTTGTAAAAGATGATGCCGAAAAATTTCAAAACACAATGTTAAGTTTCGACATGACGGATAAATCTAATGCAAAAAACGTCGCTCACTATATACGTACTATCAAGCCAGGATCAAAAGAATTTATACTTTTGTATCAACGTTTACCTCTACTAATTGGTAAATGTATCAGTGAAAGCGGAGATTTTTCTGTGGAGTTCATCAAAGGTCAACTCGTGGCTTATCATCAATGTAATGTTTTGGATGATCAATTTTTAACACAGATGTTTACGGTTCTGAAATGGGCTAAAAAACATAATTCCTCTGCGATACAATGCTATCAAGAGCTGTGGGACTATGTTGTCAAAGACCAGAAATGGCTGTCCCCTGCATCTGCTCCAGATGGCACTCAGCATATTTATGTGGAGGACTTGATTGCGGCTGATTATTTTGAAAAAGTGCTGACAACTTCTCTGGAAAGAGGAACGGACATTCATATTACCCCAGAGCCAGAAGGTCAGACCGACGCTGACGCTGAGATGAATGAGATTATTGGAAATAGCCTGAAAGAAATGAATACACCGCAGTTGAATAATGCACTTTATGGCGATGTTCCAGGTGATATTTACTGTGATGTACCACCTGGCGTTTTGAGTATCTCCAGGCTGGCTCGTCAGCAGCCTGCTTTTAAGCAAAGTGCTCTTAAGCCTTCCTTGCGACCTGCCATGGTACTCGTGCCATCAATGCATCGGAATAAAGAGCTTAAACAAAGCATAGAGAAACGACTAAAAGAACGGATTAGAGATACTTCTTACCAGGAGACGGAAGTTCCTCTCAATCTGGCATATAGGATTCCTGAGAGTGAGATCCTGAATGAATTTCTTACAAAACAGATCCATAAAGCATTTCTGGCGAATTTTTATAACCGATCGGGAGGGCTTGAAGGGAACCTTAAAGTTTTGTTTCCAGCAAACAACAAAGAGCAAATGGAGAACAAGAGTGAAAAGCTCCCAGACCTTTTCCTACCTGATGTACCCAATAAACCGGGATTTCTGAAACCTGCTACATCATCAGAGTTCGTGAAGCTGGCTCAGATTTCAGATGACAAATTTGTTAATTATAACCCGGAACTCTTATCGAAAATCCATGTTCGTCAAGGATTCCGGGAATCTGATCTTTGTCTGGTGACCAGTAGCATGATGAATTCTTTTCAGATGGAGTATATAAAGTGCATTGCCTGGCCCTCATTGATTGATGGGGCCAGAAAAAGCAGAGCATTCAAGATCTTCCTTGAAAAGCGTATCGCACAAGAAAAAATAAATTATGAATACGGCTATAAAAATTATGCTGACAGTGGTAGTAATATGACTGAATGCATCCCGGTTGAAGAATATTCTCCAATAATTGATGATTTCGTTTGATAGAGGTGATTGACCGCTTTTATGAACCTACGCAAACCTACTTATTTGCCAGTTCAACCCCACAGTAAAGGGTTAGAGGAGGACGACGTAGCGCCCTCCATCGGACTAGGAAGCTAAGCTTCGCCTTTGCGTTCCAGCTGTCAGAGCGACAGCCTCCCCAAAGCGCATACCAGTGCCGATCTCTCGCAAGAGTCGCCTTTTCCAACTAAAAAATTCACGGTAGTAAGGCATTGCCGATCCGGTTTTCCTTGCAGGTGCCGGATGGGATACCACTCCCTTTTTCTCAGTCTGGTAGTAATTTCTTAAAGGCCTATCCCAGAAGCCCAAGCCTCTTCGCGCAATCACCAATGCCGCAGCATGGTGCGTGGACAGACCGTATTTCTCTTTGTATTTTACTGCCCCAATCTGCGAGGAGTACGCTGGATTAATCGTAATGCACTCCAGCCCCCGTTTGGCGCAGTTCACTTCGATCAAGGATTTGATTTTTTCATAAGCCAGCGATGAGAGCATTCGGGCGTACACCGGATTCTCTTTATGCAGCTGCCTCTTTTTCTGCTTAAAATCGAGCTTTTCAATAACCACCGGCTTTCTTGCTGCTTCGGCTATCGAAACGGTTCTGTTGCAAAGTTTTCGATAGAACACTGAGACCTATCCTCCAGACACAATTAGACTGCGAGAGAATGAAAGTAATCCCAGTCATTGGCTGATTGAGTTTTGTCGTACTGGCCTTTACGAATACTGTGACATAGCTCCACACCTTTCAGAGCTCTCCGGGCGGTTTTGAAACTCTGAAATCCCAGCATGGGCTTTGTCCTTCGTTTGATCCCTCGGTGGTCCTGCTCTATCAGGTTATTCAGGTATTTGATCTGGCGGATTTCGACCTTTGGCTGACCGGCTTTCTTTTGTTCTTTGTTGAGTTGTTCCAGGGCCGCTGTATTAGACCTGCTCTTGTCGATGGTCACTTTCCCGGGCATGCCGTTGAGGCGAATAGTCTTCCTAAAGAACCGCAAGGCTGCTTTCTTGTCACGCTTTTTGGTCAGCAGGAAGTCCACTGTATCCCCTCCTGTATCGACTGCCCTGTAGAGGTAGACCCACTCACCTTTGATTTTGATGTACGTTTCATCCATACGCCAGGAGGTACCACAAGACTTGCGACGTTTACAGTGTTCCGCTTCCAGTTGTGGAGCGTATTCCTGAACCCAGCGGTAACTCAAGCTATAACGCAGGTACCAGCGGATGGTTTGAAGCATGAGATCTGTGGGAAAGTGGCGACCGGAAAAGTCCATGGTAAAAGGCTCAACTAAACTACTATGACTGAATATAAGGTAGCAGGCTTATAAATCGACGTCAGTTTGCAACAGAACCGCTTTACGCGATGGCCTTGAGTGTGCGAAACGCAGAGCCAGGTAATTTCCCTGGTTAGAGAAGTGAAGACGATGGCATGTTAGCTCAAGGAAAAAAGTGGACTTTGCTGACTGTTGTCAAGATTCAGAAAGACTGACAAGCTTGTCAGTATGACTGACATTTTGAAATTCCAGGGCATTTTTTCTCAATAACAGACTCCAATAGCCAAAGAATTATTTTTTGAAAGGAGTCAGTCATGTCATTCCCTGAATCAGCACCCATGCATAAACCTGCCGAAGTAAATCAAAGTGGCCAGCCGGATTACCGACCTCGCGGGCGTGGCAGGGGGCGAGCCAGGGGAAGAGGTATTGGGGGGCGAAGTGTGAGTGCCGCTCCTGGTGGCTTAAGCAAAGGAAGTAAATCAGCTGCTCCCGAGCGTCAAAGGCATGGAGAAAATACTGATCAACCTTTAACTCAATACAGAATTTATCAGGGGCCAAATCCGGGGAAATCGAACTTCAGGGAGAAGGTTCGGGCTTCTTTTTCTGAAATACAGAGTTTGAAGTGGAATAAGAAGGAACCATTTGCAGCCTGTCTTGAAGTGGAGAGAAGGTATCACTCTTTACTTAAACAGTGTCAACTGAATTCCCCCGAGTCTGAGTTTTTAATAGATCAGTTTCGGGAAAAGTTTGCCGAGCTTCTTGATCCCTGTCTGGATCTGTTTGCCAATGAGGCTAGTATGCACAGAGGCCGAGAAATGATTCACTTACTTGCTGAAGTGCTGCGTCAGAGTTCAATACTGAAGCACAGTGATGGTACAAATCACAAGGTATTTAAAAAAGCTGCAGAAAAACTTCATCACTATGTACAGCAAGAATTATTGTATCTCGAGTTTCGGCTTGGCTTTAAAGATCACCGAGGTGAGCAGCTGGTTATCAGAAAGCTTGCCAGGCTGCTGGAGCCACCAGGACTATGCTGTTATCAGGGGTATTTTAACGAAGATAAATGTCGAGCTTACCTTGATCGTCTTAGTAAACTGAAAGAAAAACTGGCAAGAACGAGGCAAGACAGCCAGTCAGGCCCGTTTGCAAAAGCACTAAAAGAAAGGGGCTTGTTGCAGGCAGGTCAATGGGTGGCCAGGACCGAGGGTTCTTTCAAGGAGGCGCGGATGGTCAAAGATCTTATGCGCTGTGAGCTGGATAAGGTGACTGAATTACTGGGTGAAAGCAAAGTACGGACCACTTCTGAAAAAGTTTCGCTATTGCATACATTGTCTGAATACGCTCGACACTTTGGCTGCCTGCTGGATGATATTCCTGAGATAAAAGCAAGCCTGATTGTTCTATGCTCAAGCCTTACTCGACAAGCTTATCCGTGGATGCAGCGAGAATCTTGTAAAGGTAGTTTTGCCGCCCAGAAGGCTCTGGAAAACGTAGATTGGCTTCATAAGAAACGGTTGTTGAGTAAAGACTGCGTAGCGTTTATGGAGGCAGCAAAGCAAGGTATGGAGGCTCTTTCTGTAAAGACGGGTTCGGTAACGCTGACGTATGAAGCTATTGATGCACACTTTAACAAGGTAAATAGTTACCTTCCCAAACCTCCAGCAGCAAGAAATGTTGAAGCGGCAATGACGCTGATATTGCCACTTTTGCGTAATAAAGAGCTTATCTTAAAGCAAAGCTGGGCTACAGGATTTAAAAAACGGTTTGATACAATTAGAACCGTTGTGTACACAGAATATTTTCAGAAAATTCTTAAACATTGTAATACGATCTCAAATCGCACAAATAGAGATTATATGGCTATTGCTAGGGAGATGGCTAAGTATCGGGATCAGTGTCTTCGTAATAAGGATTTCACCATGGTGTTACGGAGAGAAGGAATAAATGATACTACCCGTAATTGGCAACTGACAGTCTGTAAAGTATGGGGGCTTAAGTTAACAATGCTGCAGAATGTCAAGGAAATAAAGGCTGAAGATCTGGACTTTATCCTTGAACTACTGACGTTGGTGCCTGAAATACCCTGTGCTCAGACTAGAAACAGGTTGTGGTCAGCTGTTATCCGATATGGCGAGCTTGCAGAGAGAATGACGGTGATTGATGGGGCATTAAAGCCTCAGTTAAAGGTTTTATTGCAGTATTGTGATTGTGACAAGATTAATGATTCTAAAATAAATTCACATGAAGCGAGACTGAAACGAGTCATACGCACTATTCGTCGTCGATTGGAAGAGAGTAAAATACTTGTCGCATGTGAAGAGAGAGTTCCTGTTCCAGATACTTTCACTGCTGATTCTCCGTCATTACCACAGGCTATTTCAGGAGGAAGTTCAGATGAAGTTTCTGAACCTAGGCTTTTACAAAAGCAGGGAAAGACAGCAGCGGAGCCACTTTTCAAAGACGGGTATGTAGCAGAAAGCGAAAGCTCTCAAGGTCATACTGATGTAATGGAGACGAGACCTGAAGTTCAGCTCTCAGTTAGTTCAACTGCTGTAGAAGTCAGGGAGACGGAGAAAGAAGAGTGGCCTTCATTTGACGCGTCGACAATTAGTACGGTGGGCATACCTAAAAGTACAGAAAGTAGTGGAGTCCCGCCATTAGAATTGCCTGCTGTTGCAGAAAATATGTCTAAGATGGGTTTCCCCAAAAAAACTCGGACTGATAGTAGGAAAGTACTCTGTAGTCAGCCACCAGTACAATCACCGCCCTCTTTTACTCCCCCGCCACCTTCAATGTCAGTACAAATGGCCGCGCAGGCTATGGTGCCGGTAACAGTGGCCAACCTTGTACCTGCTACGCCACCTGTTTGTAGTATGACATCAATGCCGGTACCACAGGCTCTTGAATGTCAATTTGTGGCCTGGCTGCTACCGCAGCAATATGTAGAAGTCATATATGAGCCGCCAGCTTTTTATTTGGATCCGGTCAGTGCTGGATTTATACATTTGGAACAGGCTGTATCAGAATATCAGCAAGGATATTTTACAGGCTTTTTTGATCAGGGCAGAATCCTGGAGTTGGTGCAGAACGGTCTTGGCAGTATTTACAATGAGCTGGCAGCTTCCTGTCGTACATCAGAGTTGCAACATGCTATTTATCAGGCAATGCAGCAGTTCCTGTCACCAGATGAGAGTGGGGCTATAGCTACAGCAGCTGGCATACTGCTGCTGCAGCATCTGAATGAAAATGAGTTGCTTATGCACCTTCAATTGTGTCAGATAGTCAATGATCTCTACTGTCTTCGGGGAAGACTGGGGTTGCCAGTGGCAGTACCGTATATAGTCAGTGATTATTATCGCTAGGCTGTATCGATGAAGCAGGTAGAAATCAAAAACTGTTTTGGTCTCTACCTGCTTGCTTCCACTTAGGAGTCTACAGTTAGTTGATGATTGGTAAGAAAAACATAGAATCAAAGACGATGGGTATAACCTATTACTCACTGATACACCTTAATGCATCAACTAAATCGCTGCCTTGTGTTGGTTCGTCGCCAGAAAATATAACTTCAGGATCACACGTTAACACCCCATTTATATTTGAAATATAACCCAAGTCTGACATACGACAATCATTGGCTCCGTCTTCGAGCTGCGTATAGGGAGGATTGGAATCCGAAGCAATACCTGTTAAACATTGTGCCACAAGCAAACCACTGTTGTTTATACCTGCGCACGGATAATAAGCAATTTTTGCGCAACTTATAGAATAATTTCCTGCAGGAATGAACGCGCTAGCTGTGTGTATTTTTGCTATTTCTGCCGCAGATGAGCTGAGATCACAATGAAGCTCATCTGCTCTGAAAATAATGTCACCACCTAGATCCAGACATTCAGTAATATTACTTAATTGCCTGCTATTGTTATGATATTCTGTGCTACCGCACCTTGAATATAGTGTATCTTCATCTGAATTATAAAAGCTTTCACCTGCAAAACATCTTTGTTTTAAATAGCTACCAGTCACAATCTGACGACGGGTTTTAGGTTCATTTGCGCACGTTATATTTCCATTGGTATTGACGAGATGATCCATAGGGCAGTCTGTTACATCTACTTTTTGCTTAATTACATTATCGCGATCATTAGCCCAAATATACCCTCGTGTTAAAGGATTGTTTTTACACGTTGCATAAATAAACGAACGGATTTCGTTATTAACCATTTCTCTGGTTTTCAAAATACTGATACACGAATCAAGATACGAGCCATAAGGAATCAGTACAGAATAAAGAAAACGCGCTGCATCAACAATCGGTTTGCTAACTGATCTATTACATGAGAACTTGTCACTATCCTTAATAATATCAAAACCATCTCTCCAGCAGTCGAGCGATAGAGAAGGATCTGTATGGTATCGAGAAACTGGATAGGTAATTATGTTTTCAGCTTTATTTGCATGGATAATGTATAATGGAACCTTCTCCATATAACTGCCGAGAGGGATAAAGAGAGAAGGGTTTTGCTCTGTATTTTGCGCAGAAACACCACTGTGAAACCATAAAATGGCGTATGAAAAGAAAATAACTAAATAATCATATGATTTTCGTCGTTTAGATCCATTTTTCATACAGATATTACATCCATATTTATTCAGTGAGCAGAAAGTATAATCCATAGTCAGAAAATAGCTGACTGATTACCCCCCCTATGTCAGCATAGTTGCCGCCTCTTCTGATTTTTAAAACTAAAGATCTAGGGCAGTGAGCAGCAGGTATGATTTCTGATCAAACCTACTCATTGTCCTACTGTTTATTGATATATTGGTATTTTTAGCTGTAAAAATAACAATAATGAAACAGTTTTTAAGTGTCGGTGAAGCCGCTGCTATGTTGGGTGTGGCCGTTTCCACTATGCGTCGTTGGCACTCTAGTCGGAAATTAATCCCTCAGTGTCGATCGGTCGGTGGACATCGCCGGTACAGCGTGCCTCAGATCCTGTCGATTACTCATCCTGATCAAATAAAACAGAACAGAATTAACGTGGGTTACGCTCGGGTATCCTCGCACGATCAGAAAAAAGATCTGGAAACTCAAAAACAAAGACTGGCCGATCATGGGGAGAAGTTCGA
>SIHQ01000046.1 GCA_004762125.1 Oceanospirillales bacterium
AATCCGTCAGACTCCGCTGCTCTGAACTCACCCATCAAGTGCTGCAGCTCCTGTTGCAACGTTTTCTGTAGAGCTTTGCCGGATTCCAGTTCCTCCTTGAGCTTGTTCAACCGTTGCTGTCGTTGGCGATACGCCATAGACAACTTGTACCATTGAGCCTGTTCTGACAGACCTTGTGGGCTGTAAAGGTCCCGTTGAGGGTCTTTTTCCGGTTCATGTCCTTTCAGAACCTGCTGCCAGAAGTCCTCGGCTTCCGATTGCAGCTGTAATACCAGTATTTCATCCCGAGGAATCAACACCGGTAACAGAGGCAAGCCTTTGTGGTAAAAACAGAGCCAGGCATTGGGCGCACCTGCGACCAGCATCTGGAACTGCACTTGTGCAAAAGCACGTCGATAGCCGTCTGATTGGTCTTTCAGGTTTTTTACGTCCTGATAGATTTTTTCGCACGGGCATTTGAGTTCGACGGGAATACCATTTCTGGTCATGCCATCAAAACTCGCTCTCAGAATTGGATTCTGATCACTCTCAACACACACGGGCAATAAAGGTGCGTCACCCAGCGCTTGTTCCATCAGATTTCGAGCGTCGTCTTCCTGTTCAATTCCTCGCTGCACATGGGGGTTTGCCGATAAGTCTTCCGATTCCAGCATTCCGGACTTTTCAGCCCAAAGCTGCCATCGGGTTTTATACGGCACCACTCCCTTTAACGTTCCCAGCAAGACTGAAGCATCGCTGGCCGTTACACCGCCTTTGCGCCAGTCCAGCCACTCTTGTGACCGCTGCTCAAGATTAATCTGCTTCATAACACATCACTCAAGCCGCTTACGCTACTGAAGCCGGTGCCGCCGAAGCGGACTGAGCTTCATCGAGCCGAAACAGACAGTAGTTCAAGGCATCGCCATCGTTTTTAAAACGATCCTGGGCAAAGCCTTGTGCTGCTGAAAAAGCACCCGTACCTCTGGCTCGATCCACGACCTGATCGATAAAAGACAGGATGTGTGGGTCAATGTCAGGCCGATATCACAGAAGCTGACAACAGTGACTTCGCCAGTGCCGTCAGCGGTCTTCATGCCGCCAAACAGATGTCCCATGATATGCAGTGTGGTTCGCCCAATAATGGTTCAAATCAGACTACTGGCAGTGACTGTCGTATTTTCAGTGGCTCTGCCTGCACCTGTAAAAAAGGCATTTTTAATATGGTGAACTGCTGCAATCTGCCCACCAACGTTAATTTCGCCAGTTACATGAATCTCTTACTCATGGGTTATCTGTTCGATAAGTCCACGGTTCACCTACAAAGCAATTACCCCAACCAGCTGACGGGCCAATATCAAAAAATGCGTGAGCCGCTAATACGTGGCATAAACAAACTCAGCCAGCCTGTCAAAAACTTTTGATCTGATGGAACTTCTTCCATAGGGAAAAACTGGGATAAGCTCACTGAAAATCTCTGGCCAACACCGGCTGAAGTGCATGTTCAAACGACTACAGCAAAGCCTATTGCCGGAGAACTCTCACAAGAAGCGCAACGGTCGATGCTCGGGAACATGCAACAGCAACTGATGCACAAGATGGCAGAAGTCGTACAAAAAGTGCTGGGGGAGGATGCTACCAACCTGTTATTCCGAACCGTCGGCAATAACATGGCTTCACAAGGCGGACAACTGAGCCAGCATACATTGATTATGAACCCCGCTATCACTTCAGCCATCAGCGCTGTCACCATGATTTATACCGCCTACACCATGACCAAACTGATTGTGCAGATCACCCATAAATGCGAAGACAATGAGTTTGAACTGGCCGCTAAATGAGAAATGAAAACCTGTCACAAGGTGGGTCGTTATCGGAAATCTAAATTACTGGGATTGAGCGGTCTGGAGTACAACAGCTACTGCTGCTTCAACTCGCCTCTGTCCCGTATTTTACAGGTGCAAATACGACAACAGCTGAACATGGGCTGGGGCTCTGCCAAACATCCTGACTGTTCCGGTATTACTCCAGACACTCTGCAAACCGTAGATTGGAATCGTATTGATTTTGGAGAGTGGCTGGCATTGCTGAAACTTCAGAATAAATTGCCAGAGATTAATAAAATCACCCTGAAACAAATGAACCTTGAAACTTTAACTGGGCAAGAGTCACGGTTGGATTTTGATCGGCAGAGAGAGGATAGCCGGAAGCGATTGGAGTCACGTTACCATGAGATTACGCCGAGCCAGATTAACAGCTATCACAATATAAAATCTGATACGTTACGTCACAAGCTACCTCTAATCAGGAAATAAGCTTGTTATATGTTTGATGGGAAGCATCAATGTCGTTGGATTAAACGGTGACTCCTTAAATTCATACTGTCGGTAAAATTGTTTCGCTTCATCTGAAATTGCATGAACCAGTATGGCTTTAACACCGATATGGCCAGAAACAACCAATGTCCGCAACATGGCATCTTTTAATAGACCTGAGCCAATTTTCATACCCTGATGCTGTTGATCAATCGCTAACCGCCCCAAGACAGTAACGGGAATCGGGTCTGGCATATTTCGGGCTATCGACTTTGGAGCTTGCATTCGTTCAACACTGCCACTGGACAGTGCGTAATAACCAACGACGGTATTTCCTACACATACCACAAAGGTACGGCTGGCATTGGCAGACTGATTTTTCAGGGCTGTTTTTTTCAGCCAGTCATTCAGCACACTCTGACCACAATCAAAAGCTTGTATGTTGTGATCTTTAGTCAGTAGTTCTGGGGCTCTGATCACTGCTCCCACGGTGCAGGCTCCGCCAATAGTTTACTGAGCTTACTATGTTCTGGGACAGGTGCTTCAAGAGCCTCTTCAAAAGCTTTAACCTGAGCCTCATCAAGGGTAAAAACCCGCTGATCCAGCAGCACGCTCATGGCTGCCTGACAGGCCACATCAAGAATAAACGCGGTTCTATCTTTATTAAGAGCTGCCGCTGCCATAGTAAGCAGCGCCTGTTGCACTGGTTCAACCCGCATATTAATGGGGACTGTCTTAGCCATGTCACATCATCCGTATATCTATTAGATTTACATTTAAGTATAGCCGTTAGATACACAAAGCATCAAGGAGTTTCTCCCTGTGGAGATTCCCCGCACCATTAACGACCCCATCCAGTTCCTGTTCTGGTCTCTGGATGAAATCTATCCCGTAGCCGTCGGTTTGATTTGGGGTATCTGGTTTGATCAGCTGCTGCTGGGTATTTTCCTGGGCATGATGGCTATTCGACTTTACCGCCGCTTTCGTGACCGACATACTGATGGTCATTTAAGTCATCGATTGTATTGGCTGGGATTTTATTGCTCCGATGCCAAGACTCTTCCCAATCCTTATATCCGTGTTTTCTATCCTTGCCGAAAATGACTATCAAAGACTACATCAATCGCCTGAAGAAGTGGCGACAGCAGTTGTGTATGGATCGAGCTATTGTGCTTATTCTGGTGCTGACCAATACATGGTTCTGTTGCAAAGTTTTCGATAGAACACAGAGACCCATCCTCCAGACACAATTAGACTGCGAGGGAATAAAAGTATTCCCAGTCATTGGCAGATTGAGCTTTATCGTACTGGCTTTTGCGGATGCTATGACATAACTCCACACCTTTGAGAGCTCTTCGGGCAGTTTTGAAACTCTGGAATCCCAACATGGGTTTTGTCCTTCGTTTGATCCCTCGGTGGTCCTGCTCTACCAAGTTATTCAGGTATTTGATCTGCCGGATCTCGATCTTTGGCTGACCCGTTTTCTCCTGTTCTTTGTTGAGTTGTTCCAGGGCTGCCGTATTGGACCTGCTCTTGTCGATGGTCACTTTCCCGGGCATGCCGTTGAGGCGAATAGTCTTCCTAAAGAACCGCAAGGCTGCTTTCTTGTCTCGCTTCTTGGTCAGCAGGAAGTCCACTGTATCCCCTCCTGTATCGACTGCCCTGTAGAGGCAGACCCACTCGCCTTTGATTTTGATGTACGTTTCATCCATACGCCAGGAGGTACCACAAGACTTGCGACGTTTACAGTGTTCCGCTGCCACTTGGGGCATGCATCGGCACCCATTGGCTAAAGACGATACTATGTATTTGATTTGGCAGTATAGGGATTGCTGTCAGACCGTCAGTCAGTCAATTATTCCCAAACGTTGAACATCTCTATCATCCAATCTTCAGGATAAAAGTCCTTCAAACCCTTCAAAAAAAGATTGAATTCATTCTGCATGGTTTCGTGTGCGGTCACATCCGCTTCAACAAATCTCTCCCATGACACAAGCCATGCACTCATCATTAATGGAAGCCCCGCAGCAGTGATCATTGATAATGATCTTGCAATTGGAAGGCCAGAAGAACATTGCGATAGTGTAGAAGTTATATATCTAATTATCACTACGATGATAGCTCCGGCTCCGGCTACAGCTCCAGCTCCGGCTATGGCTCCGTGTCTGGCTACGGCTATGACTCCGGCTCCGGCGGCTTTGGCTTCGGCTACGATTACGGTTACGGTTAATTCTATGACTATGCATACGGCTATGTTTACGGCTGCGGTTGCGGCTGAGGCTGCGGCTAAGGCCATGGCTTCGATTCCGGCTCCAGCGAAGCCTCCGATTACGGCTCCGGCTCCGGCTACGGCTACGACTACAAATATGGCTACGGGATCGACTGTATCGAAGAGGCTTATTTTCTCTGACTCAGCAAAGACAGAATATAAAAATGTAGATGCCAGTGTTGCTCCCACTGAAACGATTAACAAAACAGAGGGTTTGAACTCTGATGCTTGTTTATACATGAGACATAAAGACAACCCACCCGATATAAGACCCGTTGATACCCCATTAATCAGGCCATAGCTTGATAAAACGGTCTGATTTGATCCTGTTAAGCAGCGAGTAGCTGTGCTCACCATAATTTGTATTATCTGTTGGTAGACCATACAGGTCATAGCGAAGCACACATGATGAATTGGCAACCCAGGGGAATGATTAATATATACCAGCGTACCTGCGAGCAAAGCCATGTTCAGAAATGACCAGGTTTCCATAGCATCTGTTGGCCATTGAGACTTTGTCAGATAAAGAAAGGCTGTGGCTTCTGGTGCAGATTTCTGGCAAAAGGCTGCCCGACTACTCTCCGGTAATGTATTCGTTTTCCAACAAATCGTTTCCAGTATTACCGAAACAACCGCTCCGTTTAATACTACAAGAGCACTGTCCTGAATAAAGTGCTCATCAACAAAACTGCTGTTATCCGCTTTTATTACAGGAGCAGATATTATCAATACCAATAACCAATGTTTTACACGCACAAGAACTTAACACCAGTGAAACCGTTGAATTTCAAGAGTATAGATTGCCTATTGATTGTCCTCTGTTTGCAAGTTTCCCCGGGGGCAAGCGAGTCATGGCTTTTCGCCCCTGTACAATATAAGCAGCATACCCAGTCTGGCTGGAAGACCCTGATCGACCAGCAATCAGAAGCTATCACCAGAAATCCAAGCTCTATTACCTCGCAGACACCCGATCTGATTATGGAAAAACCCACCGATAACCAACACCGCCAAAAGCTGGAAACCTTTTATCAAACCGAAGACTTTGATGGCTTGCAGTCTTTCGGTGAGCACCGTGCAAAACAGCTTGAAACAGAAAAATCACCAGAAGGGGAAGCCTGGCGTTTACTGAATCAATCACCAGAACGGTATTACCCCGATGCCAATGAACACAAGATTCTTGGAGCTATGGAATTGGGTGTGAAAGCATTAGAACATCCCAACACTTGGTCAAAGCAAAAAGACTGGCCTACGGATGTTAAAGGCCAACCCATTTATGATCACAACGGCGAAATGAGCGCCACTATTGCTCGAATGCGTCAGCATTTCAAAGGCTGTGATTATCAGAAAAAGCTGATCCTTAAAAAAGACCGACAAGTGCACAGTCCTGATATTAAAGAGTGCACGCGAGCATTGGTGACGGACTATACGTCCAGAGCTTGGGCTATCAAAGCCTGGAAGCGATGGCTTAGTTGGGCTCTGAGATGCCGGCTTGAGCCTGTCTGTAAAGTGGCCAGAATGATCAAAGAACACTTATGGGGCATTGTTAACGCCATAATCCTGAAAGTGGACAATGGTCGTGCAGAGGGCATGAATGGAAAGATACAACGATTAAAGAGCCGAGCTTACGGCTACAGAAGCAGAGAACGATTTAAAACAGCGATTTACTTTCATTGTGGTGGCCTTGATCTTTATCCAGAGGGGTAAATCGATGAAATTTACCCACACAATCTGAGGTAGAGCCCTGAAGTACACGTTCAAACGGCTACGGCACAACCCATTGCCGGAGAATTATCACAAGAAGCACAACGGTCGATGCTCGGGAACATGCAGCAACAATTGATGCGGAAAATGGTCGACGTCGTGCACAAGGTCTTAGGAGAAGATGCCACCAACCTGTTATTCCGAACCGTCGGCAATAACATGGCTTCACAAGGCGGACAGCTGAGCCAACAGACCTTAATCATGAACCCAGCTATCACCTCAGCCATCAGTGCCGTCACCATGATTTACACCGCCTACATCCTGACCAAACTGATTGTGCAGATCACCCATAAATGCGAAGACAATGAATTTGAACTGGCAGCAAAGTGGGAAATGAAAACCTGTCATAAAGTCGGTCGTTATCGTAAATCAAAACTTCTGGGATTGAGCAGTCTGGAATACAACAGCTACTGCTGCTTCAACTCACCTCTGTCCCGTATTTTACAGGTGCAAATACGACAACAATTAAACATGGGCTGGGGCTCTGCCAAACATCCTGACTGTTCCGGTATTACACCGGACATTCTACAAACCGTAGATTGGAATCGTATTGATCTTGGGGAGTGGTTGGCATTGTTGAAACTGCAGGATAAATTGCCAGAGATTAATGAAGTCACTCTGAAACAAATGAACCTTGAAGCTTTAACTGGAAAAGGGGCACGGCTGGATTTTGATCAGCAGAGAGAGGATAGCCGGAAGCGATTGTACGACAGATATGAAGGGCTGAATGCCCATCATACGAACAATTATCATCACGACAAGACTGACCAGCTACGCCAGTATTCCAGAGATTTGGGCCGATGACTATGCTAAAAATATACCGATAGGATCTTGCTTACCCAATATGCGAGCAATGATAATTTGATTACCTTCGACCTGATAATAGATCGAATGAGAGCCATAAACACTCATACGGTAGCCTCTTCGAATATGGTCCACAGCAGGATAATGAAGCGGGAAATCAGAGAGTTCACTGAAACGAGCTTCCATATTTTCCTGATAGAGAATGGCTCGATTCATACCAAATGTATCAATGCCATATTCAAAAATTTGTTCGAAATCTATGGCCGCTTTAACCGTAAGCTTATAGCTACCTATTTTTACGTTTCCGCTGAATAACCCGAGCCATTATTTCACTGGGTGTTAAGTCACTGATTCCACTTTCTTCTCCTTGAACCAGCGCTTTTCGAATCTGCTCTAATTCATTTTCTTGAGAACGAGCTTTTCGAACAAGGTCGTTAACAACATCGCTTTTGCTGCTGTATTCCTTGCCCTCAACCTGAGATCTTAACCAATCATCATTAGGCTCGGTAAACGTAATACTTTGTCTTGGCATGGGAATTATCCTCTCAACTAGATGGTGCATATATACACCACTTTAGCACCTATTTATAGAATTTCGACACAAATTAACTTGATGGCTGGCAGAGAGTAAAAAATCATCATGGAAATCCCTCGTACCATTAACGATCCCATCCAGTTCCTGTTCTGGTCTCTGGATGAAATCTGAGAACATACGTCTGGTCGACATTGAACTTGAGGCTGAAAAAAATATCAGTGGTGTCTCAGAGTATGAATGAGTCAAAACTTATTCGCGGTACTTGGGGCTTACTAAAAAAATAGTTTTTGAGTCGCTCCGATAAATCATGCTCAAAATGCAAGCAAAAAAATGGAATTGGTATAACGTCATTCTCCTAAGAATATCCGCATACACCACTCACACCAGCTTTCTCTTCCCTGATCAATTTTCTCCTTTTGTCGAATTTTATTCTTTAAGAGTCTCTTGGCTTTATCTTTTATCATCGTTTTCACAGCCACTGTCAGAGAGGTTACAGTATCATCACCGGTGAATGCTTGGTAATGAGTATCATGTATACTGACTTTTTCCTTTGCTTTATCTGCGATCTCTCCATCTATTTCATTATCCCACATTATTATTTTAGAACCTACTTTGAAACTGTTTTCTGCTACAGTGATAGCTCTTCTTTGGATAAAGGTTTCGAATCCATGAGAGTTAACAAGCTCTTCGTTTTGCAGGATGCTTGCCTGAACCCCATCACTGATATCCCATTGTTCAAAAGTACCTAGCTTATAAGTCAGCTTGGGATGGGAGATTTGTTTAGATGACAGAAATTCATTGAAAGTTTTAAATAACTTTGTGACTTCATCAGCGACTTGAGAAGCCTTATCACTCCCGGCTTCTTGAAGTGTTTGGCATGTTTTGGGATTCAAATAAGAATCAAGAGCTGTTATTGCTTCACCCGAATAGTCTGCTTGAATTAGTATGCTTATTGCATCATTTTTCGCAGTTACATGTTTTTGAGTAGCCTCCATAAACTTTGCAAGATTATTCTCGTTGAGATGACCATTTTTTAGAATAAGCTCTATAGATTTTTCGTTAAATAATTCAAATTTTTCCATATAGGTTATGGTTTCATGAGTAACGCCATTCTCGAGCATATACCTTTTGATAGTAGCGACTATATCTTTCAATGCCGGCTTTTCGGAAGAAACGCTATCAATCAAGTCATTAGGTTTCTTCTTCTTCTTCTCTTCTTCTACGAGGGTTTCAGGTAGCCCCATTAATCGCGCAAAATCTTGAGGTATGGGCAGAGCAGGAATCGTCTCCATGATTTTTTGAATGATTTCTTTGTAAGTATCACTGTCCGTATCGTAATTCTGAACGATCAGAAGTATCAGAGAATGAGTAGCCAATTTCTTTTTTATGATATGAGTTTGGTCAATAAAACCAGATCTACTTAGGGCGTTAAATATACTTTGACTAGCGATGTAAGGCAGCATAATGCCTGCTAAGTTTCTGCTGAATTGGTCTGCAGTACTTATTTCTGTGCTTTCAAAATCTTTGGGACTTTGCTTTATCAGATCGCGCCAATGACTAGGTGTGTTGGTTAAAATGCAATTGAAAAAGGCATTATCAGGACTCTCCGCAAGGCTGCGTAATACTGACAAAGATTTTGCCTGACTGGTGTTATCCCCCTGTTCAAGAATACTGATCAAGTCGTCACTGGTAATTTCACACTTGAGCAGATAATCCTTTGTAGCGGCTTCGTACATAAATAATTTTTTAAGTTGCTCCATAGTGAGCTGACCATGGCTGTACAAACCGACCAGATAATACGAGGCTCTCCTGTGAAAATAAGTCTGAAAATCACTTCCTTCTAAGACAGTGCGGATATTTAATGGTGAATTTTCAACCGTTAGTTCGTTTGAATCCTGACTCGGAGGTTGTCGAGCGCCGTCGCCGGAGTCTCTATTGATATCTTGTCGGCTTTCACTGCTATCCGACTTTTTTTCACGCTGCCTTGAGCCATTAGAAGATGAATCAGGTCTTCCAGTAATTCCCTGCTGTTGTTTTGAACTGTCGCCCATCATTGCGCCAAGAATTCCGTTAACAGCAATACTTCCGTTAGCAGGATTGTCTGGAGTGATAGTAATGGATAGGTCATGCAGACTGGCGATAAGATTGTTAATGTAGCGCTCATTGATGTTAGTGTCATCGGCCTCCATGTTTAGAGCGTCTTCGAGATCCTCCTCCAAACTAAACCAGCCAGCTATCCCTTGAGATTTTCTAAGAAGATAACTTAACAGAGCTTGCGGATTAATAAGCGTCCCAGCATTGTGTAATGTCAAAATTTCATCATGGGACAAGATTAATACCGCGGGTTCTGCAGAAGGCTCGGAAAAAATTTCTACCCGAACTAACGGGGAAGATGTTGGTTCGGAGTCCATCGTCATACTTATGGGTATGATGACGGAAAGCGTAATGTCGCTACCAACCCCCGGAAAGGGCATGACAGGTGGGGGCTTCCTGTTGAAAGGATCATAAGCATCATAACCACCACCATAAGATGGAAGCGATGAAGGTCGATGTTTCGGAGTATCACTGTACGGTAAATAAAATGGGGCTTCAGTATCATTTTGTTGCACATGGTTTTTTATTTTATTGAGGAGCAATGGGTCATAAAAATAAGCTTCAGTTTCGCTGGTTGCATCGAGTTCATAGATAGCGGGCTCAAAGGCAATAACACCACTGAACTCGAGATCAAAAAGAATGGGTTGGGGTAATTTTTGCGTTGTACTAGTAGTGAACTGTAACTGGGACTGACCACTGGACTCAAGAAATGTCAGGTTTTTACAGCGTGTATCTGAGGTGGAGCGCGTGAGTTCATCGAAACTGAGTAAAGACAGTTTGGTTGATCTGATCGACCAGGATGCTGGAAAGCATAAGGTTAGATGTTCACCTTTTGAGAAACGGCTCCATGATAGATTGTATTGATTTTGTTCTCTGCCAAAAGAGGTATAGTGAGCGGAACGTCCAGTGATAACTGTATTTGTAGAAGAAAGACTGGAAGATTGACCTCTCGTCAATATGATTGAATCACTTTCAGCCATTGAGGCAGAAGAAAGCAGATTTATAATAATTAAAAACGAAGTGGTTTTTTTCAATGGCATGGTAATAATAGCTTTCTCAGATATTTTATAAAATGGTGTTGATCAAAAATGTGTTTGGTTCATATCGATTTCTTTTCAGTAACAAGATAGAAGAATTTATAATCTTTACGTATAAAAATTTGAATGTAAGGTTTGAAACCTACAAAAAACGATTCTTCCGTCACGAAACACCCAGTTATTGTCACTGCCGTACAAGGATTCAAAGTTATTGTATGGACAGTCGTACATGCAAAATTTAATTCACGATTCGATAGATTTCGGTGATGTTTCAAACACGTTGATCAAGATAGACAGAGCACTACCATTTTTTTACGAATAGGGTATCTTTCCTGCTTTTTTTGGTAATGCTTCAGATGCGTTGAATACGCATTTATATCACTGACAATTTCGGTACTCTCTGCCATTTTGAGTGTCTATGGCAACCATTGAAGTCGTTTGTGTCCACTGCAGATCTTGTAAACGTAGCTTCCAGACCGACTTCATCTATAACGCCAACAAGCCTGGTGTTCGAGAGCGCATTGTTGATATGGCAATGAATGGCTCAGGCATCAGAGATACCGGGCGAGTGCTGGAGATCAGCACAACCACCGTCATAAGCCACTTAAAAAACTGGCGCCCCCAAGAGTAACCAGCATTCCGTTCGATAACGCTGAGGTACAGTTACTCTGCGAAATGGATGAGCAATGGTCATTTATTGGAAGCAAGAAAAAGCAGAGGTGGCTTTTCTATGCTTGGGAGCCACGTTTCAAGCGGGTCATTGCTCATGTGTTTGGACGGCGCACCAGGAAAACACTCAAGGCACTGCTGAAGCTCCGAAAACCTTATAAGTTTTCGTATATCTCAACAGATGACTGGAAGCCATACCGAGGATTACTTACCGCTGAAGAGCACGTAGTCAGTAAGAAACTCACTCAACGAATTGAACGTAATAATTTGACACTGAGAACGAGGATAAAGCGGCTAAACTGCAAGACTATTTGCGTCTCTCGCTCGGTAGAGTTGCATGACAAAGTTATCGGAGAATTCATCAGTTGGATGTATTATCAACGTGTCTGAAACACAACCGGAGTCATCAGACTCCGGTTTTTTTAACAACATTACAGAGGTAATTGAGAGGGATAATAAGTGCTTATATTTATTTCGGGAGGCTATTGGTTCAGTTCTATTTTCTTACCCAGATAGTCCTCTGTAAAAATCGTCCAGGCTTTGCGTGCCACAGTACCAAATCCTAACTCTATAGCAGCCGTAATAAGCTTGCCAAGGCTTGGTCTCGCTGCTTTAAATACCTCAACGGTTTTGAATTGAAAACCTAAATTTAGGTCAATCTTTATGGAGGCACGCTGGTGCTCTGGTATGCGGAAGAAAGTTGCGAATTGTTCCCAATTACCGACATGTTGTGCAAACTTAATGAAGAACTTCTCGTTCGGGCAGTGACCCTCCAACTGCTTTATTATGTTCATGGATTTCGGTCCTATGCCCAAAAGTTGACCTCTGTTCTCTTGAGCAAAATATTGAACGTCAGTCGACTCCATGGGGCTTGCTACTATCCCGGGACCTGAAAAATTGTCAATTACTCGTTGTAAATCACTGTCTGTACCGCCCATTTGACTTGCTGCTGGCTTTCTCTTAACTAATTCATTATGTTCATCCCAAGAAAAGTGGACGGCCAGGCAATGACGGATGAGATCGCGTTGATCTTTGCAGTGCGTACCACACTCATCGCATGTGATCGAACGGCTTTTGTCAGCCCCCCCTGAGCCTCCTGCGCCACTGTTATCTGATGGAAACCTTTTTGTGCCGCTGGTACCGGCTTGTGCTTGCCCGGCTCCGGTGGTTCGGTCAGCTGAGGGTTTATTAGAAGACGGTTGTTGTGCTTCTTTTTTTTTATTGTCTGTCGGCAATTCGTATAAAGGGATCGCTTGCTGAGAATAAAGAGCAAAAGTCCAGGCTAAAGCTTTAAAAATTTTATTTTCTTCTGGTAAAACGAAATCTACCCACTCTTCCATAAGCAGCTCATCTACCGGGTTTTTGAGCGAACCCATTCGGTACTGAAACAACCCTGTTTTTCGCAAAGTTAATGTATGGTATAGGTTTATTGCTGCCCATGCATTGTCGACCACTTTTTGCGAGGCTTGCACGGCGAGGAACACCGGAATCACTATAGCGGATTTCATGTCCATTCCCGTGTCCAGTACAAGACTGCCGCCTCCGGGCTTGCCAGGGTATTGATCATAATATTCATCCTGACCACCAGTGCCACCGCTTACAGTGGTCAGCTCGCTTTTTGGGTCCGCAGAGGCTGATATGGAAATATCAAATACGGTATCATCATCTTCGTCTTCATTTTTTGTCACCGTTGGATGACAGAACCATGCTGTCTCTTCGCCTCTTGGGTGCACTACATAACCCGCTTTGCTCTGACAGATATCAGCATCATATTTTAAATTATTCTGAAGCAGGTACGAATGGGGCTTGCAGTTGGCCATAGTGGCGGGGGTTTTGGAGAGGTTCAGTTCACGACAATCAATCGTTAACTGCGCTCTGGCTATCTGGCCAGTGGTGACCAAGAAAAAAATCATACACCATAAAATTTTCTTGTTTATTCCCATGTTATAAAACCTTTTTTTATGCTTTGAAGGGTTTTCTATGCTGAGTGAACATGAAAGAAAACGATGTCAGGTTTTGGCAGCAATTTTTTCAGTCGGCGGATCTCTGCCTCAAGAGCTTCGACCAGCCCTTGCAGCTGAAGAACCTGTTCTTGCTGCTGGGTGATGAACTTCAGAAGCTTCTCGGGCAGACCTGATTGCAGCCCATCGTGTACTGAAAAAGCCATGCAAAGAAGATAGACGATTTACTGGAATTTTCCCCGTCCAGCACTTATTGAGAAGTTACGAATAAAGAGCGTTCAGAAAAAACGCTCTGATTTAATACCCGTAAGAAAAGATATCTTCATTAGACTACCTTCGCCATTAGACAACCCGGGCTTGTGCAACAACCGGATAAGATTGCGGCTGGGCGCAATCTATCCTTATTCGTTAGCTGCTAAACTTGATAATTTAGAAATGAACAAGTTGTAATGTGATGAAAATAGCATCGAGATATTTTAGATTTACTTGCATTGCTTGCTTCTTTATTAATTCAATTTTCTGTTTGTCAAAAGAGGATGATGCTCCGGAGATCTCTATACAATCTCAACATATTCCTTCGGTCTGTGACAGCAAGACAAGAGATGGCGATATATTGATTAGTCATTATCAAGGATTTGTCATTATTGATGATCAAACAAGATTTATCGATTCATCTTATGAACGAGGAATAACATTCAACTTTCGATTAGGTTCTGAAAGAGTAATGCAGGGTTTTAATCAAGGCTTCAATAATATGTGTCTTGGCGAAAAACGGCAGATACTAATCCCTCCTGAATTGGCATACGGCGAAGGAGGCATACCACACACAATCCCACCAAATTCTAATTTGATATTTGATATTGAGTTGGTTGAGATTAATCCACATGAAACTGAAACTTATTTCATTGATTAGTTTGTTTTTTTGGTAGCAGCTAATCAGGATAGGGAGGTACCTCACGAGGTTCTGTTGCAAAGTTTTCGATAGATCACAGAGACCCATCCTCCAGACACAATTAGACTGCGAGGGAATAAAAGTATTCCCAGTCATTGGCAGATTGAGCTTTATCATACTGGCTTTTGCGGATGCTATGACATAACTCCACACCTTTGAGAGCTCTTCGGGCAGTTTTGAAACCCTGGAATCCCAACATGGGTTTTGTCCTTCGTTTGATCCCTCGGTGGTCCTGCTCTACCAAGTTATTCAGGTATTTGATCTGCCGGATCTCGATCTTTGGCTGACCCGTTTTCTCCTGTTCTTTGTTGAGTTGTTCCAGGGCTGCCGTATTGGACCTGCTCTTGTCGATGGTCACTTTCCCGGGCATGCCGTTGAGGCGAATAGTCTTCCTAAAGAACCGCAAGGCTGCTTTCTTGTCTCGCTTCTTGGTCAGCAGGAAGTCCACTGTATCCCCTCCTGTATCGACTGCCCTGTAGAGGCAGACCCACTCGCCTTTGATTTTGATGTACGTTTCATCCATACGCCAGGAGGTACCACAAGACTTGCGACGTTTACAGTGTTCCGCTTCCAGTTGTGGAGCGTATTCCTGAACCCAGCGGTAGGGAGTAGTGTGATGGATCTCGACGCCACGCTCTTCTAAAATTTCCCCCAGATCGCGGTAGCTCAAGTTATAGCGCAGGTACCAGCGGATGGTTTGAAGCATGAGATCTGTGGGAAAGTGGCGACCGGAAAAGTTCATGGTAAAAGGCTCAACTAAACTACTATGACTGAATATAAGGTAGCAGGCTTATAAATCAACGTCAGTTTGCAACAGAACCATAAAAACATCCTGTCCAGCCGACAAGGGCAAGTCACCTTTGCCTACATCAACAGCGAAACCGGCAAAACAGACACCCGAACGCTGTCTGGCGAAGATTTTCTGTGGCTGGTATTAAAACACGTCCTTCCCAAACGCTTCCGTCGATCTCGGGATTACGGATTTCTACACAGCAATGCAAAGAAGCGACTGTTTTTGGTGCAGTTGCTTCTCAACGTCATTATCAGCCCAATAAAAGCCATCATTCGACCGGTATTCAAATGCAGGGCATGTGGCGAATCTATGAAGCACATCGCGTTTCGTTTTATGAAACCGACCTGAGTTAACAATCAGAAATACTCATCGCCATTCACAAGAATGGAGGAAATAAAAAGTCGTCCTACAGAATGATAAAGCGTCAGACTACTATTATTCAGTGGTCGGCTAGCTTACATCTTGAATAAAGAGCGTTCAGAAAAAACGCTCTGATTTAATACCCGTAAGAAAAGATATCTTCAATAGACTACCTTCACCATTAATCAACCCGGGCTTGTGCAACAATAGGATAAGATTGCGGCTGGGCGCAATCTATCCTTATTCGTTATGTGCGTATTTTTAAATGCGGGAAGCTTGGCTTAAAGTGCGGGAAATCCATTGATTAATGCTTTGACCACTAACCTGTGCTGCTGTGGCAATGGTTGCATGCAATTCAGGAGGAATGCGTAACATCAACTTGCCTGAGTAGGGCTTTTGAGGTTCTTTGCCTACTGCTTCACAAGTTTCTAGATAATCCTCAACAGCTTCATGGAAAGCATCCTTGAGCTCAGCAACGGACTCACCATGAAAGCCAACTCTATCCTTAATGCCTGCTACATGGCCAATAAAGCATTCATCATCATCGCTATACTCAATGCGGGCAGCGTAGCCCTTATAAGTCATTGTATTCATGGTTTAACTCCAATCCTGATTAGGAAATCTCGCGCATCTTTCACTTGGTACGGCTTTGCCTCTTTTTTTGGATGAGGTCTATGGAAAGTACCGATTTCCCCATCTTTATGGAATCTAACACGCGATCCGCGCCCCTCAATAACATCAGCTCCAACGGCGACAAGGAGAGCTTCTATTGCTTTCCATTCCAACTGCTTTGGAGCTGGATCTTTATATATCGCTATGAGCGTTTTTCGGTGTTTAGCATTCATAGAAGACACTATAGATCATAGTATCAGATAATGGTATCAATATTTCATGATTAATATGTGAGCACATAATCGGGATAGGGAGGTACCTCACGAGGTTCTGTTGCAAAGTTTTCGATAGAACACAGAGCCCCATCCTCCAGACACAATTAGACTGCGAGGGAATAAAAGTATTCCCAATCATTGGCAGATTGAGCTTTGTCGTACTGGCCTTTACGAATACTGTGACATAGCTCCACACTTTTCAGAGCTCTTCGGGCAGTTTTGAAACTCTGGAATCCCAACATGGGTTTTGTCCTTCGTTTGATCCCTCGGTGGTCCTGCTCTACCAAGTTATTCAGGTATTTGATCTGCCGGATCTCGATCTTTGGCTGACCCGTTTTCTCCTGTTCTTTGTTGAGTTGCTCCAGGGCTGCCGTATTGGACCCGCTCTTGTCGATGGTCACCTTCTCGGGTATGCCGTTGAGGCGAATAGCCTTCCTAAAGAACCGCAGGGCCGCCTTCTTGTCTCGCTTCTTGGTCAGCAGGAAATCCACGGTATCGCCTTCCTTATCCACGGCCCTATAGAGGTAGACCCACTCACCTTTTATTTTGATGTACGTTTCATCCATATGCCAGGAGGTACCATAAGGCTTCCGACGTTTTCGATGTTCAGCTTCCAGTTGTGGAGCGTATTCCTGAACCCAGCGGTAGGGAGTAGTGTGATGGATCTCGACGCCACGCTCTTCTAAAATTTCCCCCAGATCGCGGTAGCTCAAGTTATAGCGCAGGTACCAGCGGATGGTTTGAAGCATGAGATCTGTGGGAAAGTGGCGACCGGAAAAGTCCATGGTAAAAGGCTCAACTAAACTACTATGACTGAATATAAGGTAGCAGTCTTATAAATCAACGTCAGTTTGCAACAGAACCCTTTATTGAAGCGACGAATTATTGCTACAAATCTGAGCATTGTCAGACACTGTTGCGTTAATCAATAGGGTTAGCCTATTTATAGGACTTGTTCGCTCTCTGTTAATATCTCGTTTGTAAGCCTGTAACTAGAGTTGTGGCTGGTCAGTTTTTGCGATGTGTATGCAGTGTTAACCAGTTGCAACGTAGAACCTCTACATTGAGGTACATTCTCTAAGGCATCAGCAACGATGCCTTTCGTCCATCCAGCTTTTTCTGGCCAAGATTCTTTTTCTCAATACTATTGGTGTGTAAACCTGGATATACCCGCCTTATACGGGGATTGAACGCCAAGATTAAAATCGGATTGTAAGCGAAAATTCTGAAACAGATACTGCAGATTAGCAAGATCGGTAAGATCGGTAAGATCGGTAAGGTCGGTAAGGTCTTCTAATCCTAATTCGGAGGTATCATGAGCAAGCGCCTCCATTTCCGGTGTGAGAGTGGGTGCGAGAGTGGCATCCTCATTGGCAGCAGGCAAAGCATACATCCAATGATTACCATGTGCATGAATAAGTAATGGAAGCCCGTTCAGAGAGTCAATATTAGAATCCGTGTTCGAGCCAGTGGAATTGTACTGGATAAAGGACGGTGCTCCAGTGAAAGCTGTTGAACCTGCATTGAGTGTAGGGAGCTGGGCTATAAACGACGATATGCCTGTTAAAGGCATTAGTTCCCCTATGGCTACCGCGGCAGCATTAAGCATTGAACTCATACCCCAATCACTCCTGGAGATGGAGGCTGTCGAATTAGAATCCACTGCGTGTATAGCGTGTCCCAAGGCTGAAATTGCGTAGCCTAATTCCTGTAACACCTGCTGTTGCCCACCGAGGTTGATCTGCGTAGGAAGGAAGGGAAAAACTACAAATTGAGCAGACGTTGACAAATCCTCAAACCATGGAAGATTTTGTGCAAAATTGCTGTTTATGTGCTGGAGTATGCGCACTAGATTATCATGCATAGTGAGCAACAGTTGACGAATGTTAATCCCAGTCATTTGTGACAGTGCGTGATACATGCACAGCCCGTCACCAGGAACATTATACAGTACGTAGCCTGGTGGTGCTGAATAAAAAGGCACTTGATGGATACGTGGTTTATATATTTTTGTACGTGATAAGTGTTTACTTTCTTGCTGCTTGATCGAACTGATTATGTCATTATATTCGCGTTTTACCGCCGGTACAGTTTCGGTGTCACGGCTAAGCCATTTTGCATCCCGTATATTCTCCATTGCTCCGGTTAGCCGAATCTTGTATTTTTCCGCTTGCCTTACCTGTTCCCTGGCTTCCTGAAGGGAGAGGGGCGTAATAGATGAATCATGTGCCGCCAGCCATTTAGAGTGAGCCAGCCATTGCAAAGCGATGGCCTCTCCCGGAAGAGGCTCACGATTTATGAGACTCAAAGCCTCAAGGTACAACCCGGTCATTTCTTCCAAATCAGCATGGCGAAAGGTGGGAGTAAATAGTTGCACGATTCGCCCGTGGTAGCGATCTAGCTTCCGATGTAACGCTGACATAAAGTCCAGATCAGGGATTTCCCCCGAATAAAGATTTTGTTTCCGGGCCTCGGTTAAACCCCTTATCAACATTTGACTAAATGAGCCCGACATTGCGACGGCAGGATTAAAACGCGTCAGATCTTCAAGAGTATTTTGGTAACGTTGCTGAAAATACCCTATATCTGCTTTTTCCGTTTGCATTCCGTCACGAATTTCTTTCAGCCTTTCGCCCAGAACAACCTGTTGACCCGATGACTGAATTTCTTTTACCAGAGCTAATGCTTCGTCGTAGGAAGGAACTGAAACATCCTCTCCCAACTGATGCAACTCATGAGCTACCGCTATGAGATATAACGACAAATCATAGTCTGTGCTCACTCCCTCCTTGTATTGACTCACGGTCTCATAAATCAAGTCGGCGGCCTCTTGCTCTCTTCCTGCATCAGTGAGCATCAGGGCAACCTGTTCGCAGAGTATCGGTTGAGTTCGCGAACAGACATTACGAAAATAATTCTGTGCGGTTGTTATTTTGCCTTCCAGGCCTCCGGATACTAACCAACGCTGGCGGGAACGAGCTATTACCGCTTCAGAAAATGGAATAATTTGCTCTCGTATACTAGGATCAGTTTCAAATGATTTTTCAAATAACACATCTTCAGCTTGATGCCTTGAGCTTTCGGGCCAGTCTTTTAGACTGTCATCCAGTTGTTTCTGCAATAGTACGTCATGGTTTGATAACGTATCGACTTTATCGTTTATTATGCCCAGAGCATTCTCGTATGTGTCCTCAAGTCTATGAGCTTCTATTCTGCGATCATAATTCAAACCGCTCACTTCTTTCCTTTCATTACTCCACTTCTTGTTAAAAATAACAGCCATACGGTACATCTTGTAGATGTGATGAGCTTCTTCGTAACGTTTTCTATTGACCAGGTGACTGATCATTTGCAAATAAGGTAAAGGGTGCGAGTAGCCTGTAAGAATAGCACTGCGGTGATACGCTTCTTTCTGATTAGGATTTTCAGTGGCGGAAGCTATGATCAGAAACTTCATACTGTCACGAGCTTGTGGATCTGCAATTGAACCCAGCACATTATCAAGCCATATTTCACGGTAGCTGGGCAAGCCTTCACTGGTTTTTTCGTTACTGTTTTCTTCTTCAAGGGCTTCCGCCAGCATTTTTATCAACACCTCTGAGGCTCTATCTAACCAAACGTCAGGTGGCCATGATTGCATCCAGTGTTGAATCTTTTGTTGTGCTGGCAGCTTTTCTTTAGTGATATGAGGCAACGAAGCCCATAGTTGAAACAGAAGGGTTAACTCGGGCAATACCTCTCTATCCATCGCTGTGTTTTGGTCCTGAAGTCCGAAAATAGCATACTCAATAATTTCAGCGGCTAAAGAAGGTGCCCCACTTACCTGGAGGTAACAAGCACGCTCATACACTTCTGTGATTGTGTCGCGTGTGACAGGGGTAGCCATTAAAGCGGTAACGGGCGGGAGAGCCATGTCAGAGATGGTGATCTCAACATCCTGGGGATCATCGTACTCTGAATCCGAAGGTGTGCTCTCTGTTTCAGCAGTAAAATATTGCGATACCAGTCTCTGAGTCTTCCTCTTGAATTTTTTAAAAGTCATACCTGCCTGATGGCAGGCCTTTTCGAAAAGCCTGGGTCGCTTGGATTTGGGTTGCTCGCTAGACTGACTGGCATCGCTGGACGCGTGCTTAGTACCTGGAGGGTCTTGAGCTAATGCAGATTCCAGGCCAATGCACATTATAACTAAAAAAAAAACTAACCTTTATTATTCGCATATTGACTTTTCATTTCTCCAACGGGATCAGTTTTCCTGTGCTTATCAAATCATTAGCGCAGTGGAAGAGTAGGCGTTCCAGATCTAGTTTCAAGAAAAATCAGGTGATTTTTCCCTTGTTGGTTTCTATGACCATGACTTTGGGTAGAACGACTTGATTGTTTGGGTAGTGGGTCAAATCTGCAATTTCTGTATAATACGGCACATGACGTGTTATGTAGAAGTTCACTGCCCAATCTGTGACAGCTTGGAGGTGAATAAAGCGGGTTTCAATCATTATAGAGTACGGCGTTATCGCTGTGTAAACGATGGCTGTATAACTAACTATTTTATGCTGGAATACCGGTACAAAGCCTATCAACCTGGTGTAAAGCAGCAAGTTGTAGAAATGGCCATCAATGGCAGTGGAATTCGGGATACAAGTCGAGTTTTCAAGATCAGCAAAACAACTGTATTGAGCACTATAAAAAATAGAGAATCGGTGCTTATTCAGGTCAATCCTAATATTAAAACTCTGGAGCTGAGCAATGAGTGTTCAGTTCACATGGAACTGACCTGTGACGCTGCAGAGCTCGATGAGCAGTGGTCCTTTGTAGGCAATAAATCTAACCAGAGATGGATTTGGTATGCTGTTGATCATGCGACCAATACGATCTTGGCCTATGTATTTGGCCGAAGAAAAGACATTATTTTTAAGCAGCTTAAAGCCCTTTTGGAACCCTTTGGGATCAAGCGCTTTTACACTGATGACTGGGGTGCTTATGAACGTAATATTGATAAAGAGAAGCATGAAGTAGGAAAAAGGAATACGCAAAAAATCGAACGTAAAAACTTGAATTTAAGGACATGGATTAAGCGTCTAACCCGGAAAACAATTTGTTTTTCCAAACTTGAAAAAATGCACGATATCGTTATCGGATTGCTTATTAACAAGGTTGAATTTGGCGTAGATATCCATGCAAAATTGCAGATTTGACCCACTACCGAATATTGAACGATGAGAAATACGCGTATGTTCTCAAGTAGTTCCGATTTCAAGCTAAGCATCAATCTTAAGTCTATCCTTCCAAACCATGATTATTCTTGCAGCGTTTTCCTTAACTTTAACGAGTTGTTCGCCTGCTGAG
>SIHQ01000047.1 GCA_004762125.1 Oceanospirillales bacterium
AGTTTATTGCCAGCTTCAATCGCACCAACCTGTTTTTACAGATCTCCGATAAAAAGAATCCGGTTAAGCAAACCTTTGAACTGATCGACAAATTTAAAAATCAATCGGGCATCATTTATTGCAACTCGAGAAGGCAGGTAGACGAACTGTCCCAAACTTTAAAGAAGGATGGTTGTTCGGTAGCGCCCTATCATGCAGGGCTTTCCAATGAGGCAAGAAAAGCCAATCAGGCGGCATTCATCCGTGACGACATTCAGATCATTGTGGCCACGATTGCCTTTGGCATGGGCATCAACAAATCCAATGTCCGGTTTGTACTTCATTATGATATGCCTCAAAACATTGAGAGCTATTACCAACAGATAGGCCGGGCCGGACGAGATGGTTTGCCCGCGCACTGTCAGTTTCTGTTCGGTTATGGCGACATTCAGAAAATCAAATTTTTCATCAGTCAAAAGGCTGAGTCAGAGCAACGAACGGCCAACTTGCATCTAAACGCTTTGGTTGGGTTTGCTGAAGAGGAAGAATGCCGTAGAAAGCCATTGCTTGGTTATTTTGGCGAAGAATACCCAGAAGATAAATGCCAGCTATGTGATAACTGTTTGTCCGAAGAGCGCCCAAAGGTTGATGTCACAGTACCCGCACAGAAATTTCTGTCTTGTGTTTACCGTACAGGACAGATGTTTGGAGCGGCCTATTTAATTGATGTATTGAGAGGCTCTAAATCTAAAAAAATCATCGAACGACATCATGAACAACTACCCGTCTTCGGTATTGGCATGGAGCTTTCAAAAAATCAGTGGCAGCATTTATTCAGAAGTCTGATTCAAAAAGGTTTAATCGTTCAGGATTCAGAGTACGGAAGCTTAAAGTTAACTGAACATGCGCGCTCTGTTTTAAAGGGTAATCAAGAGGTGTTTGCTCGACTAACAGAAAAGCAGGAAAGCCATAAAGCGTCAAAACAGGCAAGTTCAACACTGGATATCGAGCACAATCACGAACTGTTTGAAGCATTGAGAGTGTGCCGTAAAACACTGGCCGATCAGGAAAACGTGGCTCCTTACGTGGTGTTTTCAGACAGAACGCTGGTAGAAATGTCCGCTTATTACCCACAGTCAAAAGAGAGTTTGCTGCAAATAAGTGGTATAGGCCGTATAAAGCTAGAGCAATACGGCAATACTTTCCTGGAAGCTATAACCGAATTTTGTCAACAGAAACAGATTGAAGAAATTATCAAACCAGGAAGAAATACTGCCCAAAAGAATCAGAGTGAAACAAGCAAACGGACAACACGGCAGAGTGGCAGACATGTGGTTATAGGGGAAAAGTTTGCCGAAGGTATGTCGCTTGGGGGTATCCAAAGAGAATACAAATTAAAGCTCAGTACGCTCTTGACCCATCTCTACAAATATCAGATTGAAATCGGGAATCTCCCGCAGACCGACGAGTTCCTGAAACAATCAAAGCTCTCAACGGATCAGGTTGATAAGATCGTACAAGCTTTTAATGAACACAGCACTGAACGTCTTCGGCCTATCCATAAAGCACTCAATGAGTCCGTAAATTACGATGAACTCCATCTGATCAGGCTGCATTATCTTGTTCAAGCTAGGTAATGGAATAAACAAAAACGATTATATTAAGCAGAAATCATTTCTATCAAACAGAGCTGGTTGCTTATTCACGGTATCTACTCGTTGCCGAAAGCTCAGAGTCATGTAGAATGGGCTCCACGTTACAAGTGTGTTTGATTCTTTATGTATAGATTAAGTGTTCTGGCTGTAGTGGCTCGTCATGTTCTTCATAAGTAATAACAAAACTTCTAGCTCTATCGCTTTTTTGTGACTAACTCTTGTAGATAGCATGATACGGCAAATTTACTTTGATTAAACAGGATATGACTATGTCTATTACTACCGGTACTGTTAAGTGGTTCAATGACGAGAAAGGTTTTGGTTTCATCGCTCAGGAGAATGGTCCTGACGTGTTTGCCCACTTCCGTCAAATCACAGGCGACGGCTTCAAGTCACTGGCTGAAGGCCAGCAGGTTGAGTTCACAGTAACTCAAGGTCCTAAGGGGCCTCAAGCTGAAGACATTCGTCCTCTGTAAGGACTGAGTTACATTGGCAACGATGTAATTTATTACTTCACATAACGTGAAGTTAAAGAGGGCAATACCTTAGGGTGTTGCCTTTTTTTGTGCCTGAAAAAATAAACAGAACGACATCACAATCTTATAGTAGATGTGTATAAAGACAGCCGTTTACCTGAAGTTGTACAGACTAACACGCTGTTTTTCAACATAGGTGTACAACCTAGCTCCGATCTATAAGGTTTTAAGCATCCCTCCAAGGGTGAATGGTAGGGCTACCAGAAAATGGGCTGTTATTTTTCTTTTCATTAAAGATTTTTGTCACGACGCATAGAAAAGTACAAAACATAGAACAAAAGAGATACGGGTGCGTATAAACCTCTTCTATAGGACAGAACTTGTTGTCTGATTTTGGTATCTACTCGTTGCCGAAAGCTCAAAGTCATGTAGAATGGGCTCCACGTTACAAGTGTGTTTGATTCTTTATGTATAGATTAAGTGTTCTGGCTGTAGTGGCTCGTCATGTTCTTCATAAGTAATAACAAAACTTCTAGCTCTATCGCTTTTTTGTGACTAACTCTTGTAGATAGCATGATACGGCAAATTTACTTTGATTAAACAGGATATGACTATGTCTATTACTACCGGTACTGTTAAGTGGTTCAATGACGAGAAAGGTTTTGGTTTCATCGCTCAGGAGAATGGTCCTGACGTGTTTGCCCACTTCCGTCAAATCACAGGCGACGGCTTCAAGTCTCTGGCTGAAGGCCAGCAGGTTGAGTTCACAGTAACTCAGGGTCCTAAGGGTCCTCAAGCTGAAGACATTCGTCCTCTGTAAGGACTGAGTTACATTGGCAACGATGTAACTTATTACTTCACATAACGTGAAGTTGAAGAGGGCAATACCTTAGGGTGTTGCCTTTTTTTGTGGTTTGAAGAAAAATAGAAATGGCATTCCATTCTGAGCTGCTCTAAAACCCCTGTATACGGGGCTCATTGTCCTACATACGTATTTCTGGCTATAACAAGTTAACTGCTTATTACAAATCGCAATTAACTGATACTTATGATTATTTTGTTTTTTGGGTGTTATACGAGAATGTCTGAATACCCCTGACACACCCCTATTTCCCCTTCAAATGAGCCCAAAATGACCCCACGCTACAAGACGGTGGGGTTTTATTCAGGAGCTATAAGCAGTTCTACATCTCAAGTATAAAGCTGCACTCTTCGCCCAACACGTACAACTCAATAGCGCTATACGCATACTTCTTACATCAAAACTCAAGTAACTTGTTCATTTTTCACGCAAAGAAGTACCTTTAGATGCAACCGGCCACTATAAAATTATTCCTGGTTAACGGCAGTCCAACAGGGCTACGAACTGCTGAGATTTCCAACTGGACAGGACTGGCCACAGCAGGTCCACGCAGTGACCTTGAATCATTATTGAAAAGAGAGCAATTGGAAAAGCCGGGCATTTATTTTCTGACAGGAATTGAAGCAGACACTGACGAACCCGTTCTGTATATCGGTGAGTCAGAAAATGTTGCTAAACGACTCAAGCAGCATTCCAAGAATGAAGCGAAGGATTACTGGACTCACGCTTCAGCTTTCGTGAGCAAGGATGACAACCTGACTAAAGCTCATATTCGCTATATTGAAGATCGAATGATTGATCTGGCCAGAGCCAGCAAGCGGGTTAAAGTTATGAACGGGGCTACCAGCGGCTCTTCTCTTCCAGAAGCTGACCGTGCAGAGATGGATATTTATATCGAACGCATGATTCAGTTATTACCTGTTCTGGGCATTCACTATTTTTCCACGCCAGTCATTGCTAACCCAGTGAAAACACAGTCTGATACTGCTGTAGTAGCGTCGCTGACAGAGGCTACTACATCACCAAGTCAGATTTTATTCTGTAAAGTAAAAGGGTTGGTTGCCCAGGGTCAGCGCTCTGAGACAGGTTTCACTATTTTTGAAAGTTCAGAACTTGTTAAGGAAGTCAGAAGCTCCTGCCCTGCAAGCGTTATCAAGCTCCGTGAACAACTCTTTGAAAAAGGGGTTATTGTTGCTGAAGACGAAAGATTTATCTTCACTCAGAATTATGAATTTCCTAGCCCAAGTACTGCAGGTGCTATTGTCAGTGGTGGAAGCACCAATGGTTTAGTTGCGTGGACTAATGAGCAAGGTGTTACTTTGAAGGAAATAGAAGGCTGATTTTTAACAGACTTCTATCTCATACTGCACATACCCCAATGCATTTATATTTTTTAGAAAATCACCGCTTACGTTACTGACAAATCAGATCACACTGTCAAAAAACGTGCAGTTGCTTGAAGTAAGCATCTGCACGATATCTTAAAAACTAATTATCACGAAGCCTGGCGACAGCTATGAATTGCATTCATCAGTGGCTGATGTTCAACTAGAACTTCTGATAGTACTGACTCTCTAATCTGGTCGACTGAATCATTATTAGCCATATGATGGCGTACAACATTTCTCAGATTGCTGTAGCTCAAAGGTTCGACAGATATTAACGTGCCACTGAAGAACCACTCTTTACCGTATCTCTTGGCAAAATGTCTAAGCAGAGAGAAATACCAAGCTTTGCTGTGCGATAAATGAAGGCGAGTATTACAGTCACTGGCTAAAATACCAGCATCAACTGGACGACTCGCTTTTTTCAGAATTCTCTCAGAACGCTCAATGATTAGAGCAATTGGTGCTGATGCAAATGCCTTCTCAGGTAGGTCATAGTGTGTTGGATCAACTCTAACCAACACACCCTCTTCCATCAGGTTATTTAGATAGAAGCTGGCATGCTTTTCAGACTGACTACGAATGATGGAAGTAATGTCTTTATTTTCAAGAGGTCGGTCGGATGCTTCAAAAAACTGAATAATACTGCTCTTTTGTCCTTTAAGAGAAAACTCTTCATCAAGACTGATCGTGTCGGCACCAGATTTCCCGTTAAAGTAAATATCTTTCTGAATTCCGTACTCGCGCACAATATGTCGTACCGTGAAATAATCCAGTTCAAAATTCGCTGCACTATAAACATCTATTCTCAAGTTCAGAGTATCCATACCGTTTTCACGAGCTGCTACAAGAGCTGATTTAACGGACTCCAGAACCTCATTTATCTGGGATTGAGATAATGCCAAAAATTGACTGTGGCGGTACTGACCATGACCAGATTGATAGATGTAACCTTCATCGACCGCAGAAGTTATACCACTATCCTGCCTTTCAAGCGAAAGTTCAGTTCTACAAATACCGAGTTCATTTGCTTTATCATGAATCTCTCGGAAACCTGTCCCATCAGGAAAGAACAAAGCAGCTTGCGCAACAGCTAACGGTTTTGTCTGACTCAAAGGTAACAATCCATGTTCAACCTTTTGCACTGCTTTCTGTTTAATGAGAACAGCAATAGCATTATGACTTTGAGATTCTGTATAGCCATATTGCTCTGAAATAACTGAAGCAGCATCATCTTCAGAAACGGGTCCACGATTGCAAGTAAAGTACTCATCAAGGGTATCATTGGAAATAACAGGCTTAATCAGCTGCTTCAACTCCTTTTTATCGACCTCGCAAATTGTCGACAGAAACTGTAAAAAGTCTTTTTCACCATGAAACCGGCTCGAGAGATTAGGATAAAGCTCTACGATATTGTGACTGAGGTTTTCTCTTATGTTTTTCCAGATATTGGAAGGGTGAATGGTCATTGATGCCACCAAATCAACATCAGCTTTTTTCTGTAATTGTCTGACACGTTCACGAGTTACATCTAAATCTTTACCAATGACTTCTAGTGTCTCAGAAGCCCTGCCATCAATTCCAAGTCGTCCTGCAATAACCCTTGACATTCTTTCAGGTGAATTCTCCAGAAAACGGGTTAGGTCATCACTTAACCTCTGTCCCATTTCTTCTGTTGTCATATCAACAAAAGCTCCAGACGATATCAGTCCACCAACTGATACACCTCTCTCGCTACTCTCGAAGTCTGACAGCTCTTCACGAACTCGTAACAACAACCTTTGATATACTTCACCAGCCACATGACCTGCTACTTTTTTTACGTCGTAGTCTCTAGGCCAATGGTAAACCAGTCGAGCAAGGTTGATTTCTGTCAGAGGGATCTGCCAATCTTTAGCCAGCCTTTTAACAAGCTTGAGTTCAGCATCATCCAGTAAGGCCAAATTGACCAACAACTCTTCCAACTTACTTTCATCAGGCCAACCGATAACTGCAGAAGTAGCTGATTCAGCCAACTCACTGACTTCAAGACCATCATTGGATATGAGTAACTGAATTTCGCTTTGAATTTGCTTAAGTAGTTCTACCTTCCCTTTACCAACCCCCTTTACCTCACTGAACTTCGATGGTTCCAGGGCAGCAAGTTCAGCAACTGAAAACTCATTTCCAATACAGGCACGGATTTGATTGATTACACCACTATGAGAACCTTTGGTTTCCACTAAAAGGTGGGAGACACTATCGAAAGGCAGAGAGAGTAAATCAGCTTCTTTCTTGCTTTCTGGCTCTGGCTCTGGCTCTGGCTCTGGCTCTGGCTCTGGCTCTGGCTCTGGCTCTGGCTCTGGCTCTGGCTCTGGCTCTGGCTCTGGCTCTGGCTCTGGCTCTGGCTCTGGCTCTGGCTCTGGCTCGACACTAATTGACTCAATACCCTCCTCTGGTTTCAACAACTTTTGGGGATCAGAAAGCTTACTTTCACTCGAACCTTGAAAGTTGTCTTCCCTAACTGAGGTTAAATCAACTTCCTCAGCATGACCTTTAGGAACCGTATCTACCTGAGAAACTTGCTCTTCTGATATGCACTCATTACTAACTTTTTTCTCTAGTCTTATTTCTGACTCAGGAGCTTCAGCTGGTAGAGCGGTTGATGCCTCTGGCTTAATAGGCTGATTATGGTTTTTTGAGAAAGGCCTTGAAAAGATTTTTTTAAATATTGAGATCATCGATACTACTTGACGAAAAAACAGACTGAGTGATTGTACTAACGAAATCGAAGTGAATCGAGTAAGGGCTTATCTCTCGAAAAATCGGTAAGGCTTCAAACACGTTGATAGCACATCCGACTGATGAATTCTCCGATAACTTTGTCATGCAACTCTACCGAGCGAGAGAAGCAAATAGTCTTGCGATTTAGCCGCTTGATCCTCGTTCTCAGTGTCAGATTATTGCGTTCAATTCTTTGAGTGAGTTTCTTACTGACTACGTGTTTTTTAGCTGGGAGTAACCCTCGGTATGGCTTCCAATCATCTGTTGAGATATACGAGAACTTATAAGGCTTTAGGAGCTTCAGCAGTGCCTTCAGTGTTTTCTTAGTGCGTCATCCAAACACATGAGCAATAACCCGCTTGAAGCGTGGCTCCCAAGCATAGAAAAGCCACCACTGCTTTTCTTGCTTCCAACAAATGACCACTGTTCATCCATTTCGCAGAATAACTGTACCTTAGCGTTTTCGAACGGAATGCTGGTTACTCTTGGGGGGGCCAGTTTTTTAAGTGGCTTATGACGGTAGTTGTGCTGATATCCAGCACTCGCTCAGTATCTCTGATGCCTGATCCATTCATTGCCATATCAACAATGCGCTCTCGAACACCGGGCTTGTTGGCGTTGTAGATGTAGTCGGTCTAGAAGCTACGTTTACAAGATCTGCAGTAATAGCGCTGGAGTCCGGAAGAGGCTTTCCCATTTCTCACAACACCTTTTACATGACTGCATGTGGACACAAACGACTTCAATGGTTGCCATAGAAATTCAAAATGACAGAGAGTACCAAAACTGCCAGTGATATAAATGCGCATTCAACGCATCTGAAGCATTACCGAGGAATGTCGTTTAGCTAACACTGTTTTTTCTAGAAAAGTATTGAAACGCGATATGTTTCACGATTATTGATGATATAAAAACTAATATGTAGTGGGAAAAGGGTTCCTACCTCGAGGAATTTTCTTGCAAATAATCAAGCATAAAAGCATCCAGCAGCTCCCTGTTTTCTTCAACAAAGGCTTGCAGCACTGGATGCTGCTTAGCTATGCCTGACAGTTTCCCATAGAGTTCATTACGGGCCTTTTCTAAGGCTATCTCCCGCTGATCCATGACACCTTGCTCATGGGCGTGCCTGTCGGCTGCTGTGCTGTTGAAACAATGACGCGACATAGGCTACTCCCTTCATCATTTTTATTAATCTGCCTTGTCTCTGGCTGGCTGGGCATATGCTCTTTTTCCGGCTTAGGCGGCTGCATCCTGCATGTGTGCGTACTCTAAGGTCTGCATGGCTTCCTGAATGTCTGTCAAGCTCATTCGGCTGGTATGCCCGTTGTTGAATTCCAGCTCCAGACTTCCGTCTTTAAAGCATCTTGCTTTGGTCAGGGTCAATTTATTGAAGGTCAGGCTTTTGGCTTGCTTGAGTTCGTTGATAAATTGCTTGTTAAGTGGGATGGTGTTGCTTTCCATCTTGTCTCTCCCGTTTGCCTGTTGTACTACCACTATCGTGCAACACGGGTATATAGCAACGACCACAGGTCCGCCTCACAATCCTTCGATTTTCCAGGGTGTGTACCTGCTTGTTTTATCCCATTTTGGTATATCACCAATGAAGCAATTATTCATGACATCTTGCAGTGCGGTAATCCAACGCTCGACTCTTTGATCGTATTCATCCAGCTGTTGCAGACTTCTCAACCCGGTTTTCACTTCTCTGTTCAGTGCATTTCTTATGTCCCTGCTCAACATTAAAACCAGATCGATCTTTGTCTCTATCCGGCTTTCCATCGGCAGGTTATTCTGTGCTCTCCACGCTACGGACTTGAGGGCTCCGATCAATGGCGCATGAATGGCGTTGTAGTCGATAGCGGTGTGTTCTTTGGGTTGTGCTGGCTCGTTGCTGACCTCCCGCAAGTCTTCGGTCATGTCGGTGAGCCATTGACTGAATGGTTTCATTCTTCTTCTCCTTCACTGTCTGCTGCGTTGACCAAGTCACAAAGGGGGGGTATCCCCAGCCACACACGCAGACTAAAACTTGATTGATCAGTTCCCTGTCTCTATCGCTTGCTCCGGTATAAAGATCGTCCAACCGTTGTGACTGGTGCTGGCTGTCTGGCAGTTCGTCCTGTGCGCCTCTGACAATCATTTCTATCTCGTTCATTCTGCTGTCCGGTTCGATGTAAAACGCAGGATCTGGACAATACGTTCTGCCTTAAATGTGTCGGGGCACTTCCTTTTTCATGCTGTAGAAAGCAATCCGTGAGTTACCTTTGCCATCAGCAGCTGGGATAAGAAAATCGCCTTTTTCGTAACTGATCTTCTTCAGCTGGCTGTCATCCAGCTTCAGCTCCTTTCCTCCTTTTAGGGCGAGAGTCATGCTCCATTTGCCTACACAGCTGGCTGTACCACTGGTAACCTTGACGTTATTTACCCTGACTTCCTCGGCATTGCTCAGTAGCGTTTTAAAGGCGTCAGCGATTTTCTGCTCGGTTGTTTTTGCCATGGTATCTCTCCTTTGTCAGCTCAAGGCTGTCTGACTTTATGATTTGCGGTAGTTATCGCTGCATCCTCCGAAATCATCAGGGAATGCGTATCGTGCGATTCTTTTTTGTCGGGCCTGCTGCCCTGGCTTCTTAACGTATTCACGTACCGGGTCGTATTTTTGTGGTGAAAGTGGTTTGGTGGGAATCGTCAGTATGTCTGCCATACCGTCCTGAGCTTTTAAAGAGTCCTGAGCTTTTAATGAATCCTGAGCTTTTAATGAATCCTGAGCTTTCAGTGCTTCCATATTGTTCTGGTACTGGTACATAACACTCCACACTCTGCTGCAGGCGTTGTGGTAGTCGTGGTCTGGAATGCTGTTCTTGAAGTTGTCGTAGTGCAGGTTTTCCAGTTCTTCATCCAAGGCTTCGAGCACATCACTTTGTGGAGCGGTCACTCGGTAGCGGTAGTCAGCATCCGGCGTTGCTTCGATGACGTATTCGCTGAAAAATTCGGCCAGTACTTCAGGTTGTCTGGCTCTGACCATCATCATGCGACTGTCTTCTCTATGCCTGACAATGCTGATCATGCCTTTGTTAGTGAATATCCACATACGCTATACCCCTCCATTGTTATGAAATCGAACCCTTGTCCTTTTTTTTCTCCTTGATCATATCCTGCTCTGTACGCAGCAATCAGCGCATCCCTGATAGACCAAACAGGCAATGTATGAAAATCATCTTGATCAGAGTGGCGGGTTTCTAACGTAGAGGTATGAAAGTGCTGACTAGCGATGAGTTCAATAGCCTTTAGCATTGCTGCACGATCGTTCATTTATAACCACGCTCAGTGAGTGCCTACTTACAGACACTAAACCAACACGGGGATACAGCCAGTAGAAAAGAGAAATAGAATATTTTTGAAAGAGGACACCTTTTGATCAAAATACGCTGAACGGATCAACCTTTTAACTGCTCTTTGGACTCTTGCACCAGATCAGTAATGTTTTAGTTCATTTTGTTCTACTCATTTTCTTCACTTTATACGAAACTTACCTCCAAATTACGGATGATCTAAGAATAATGATGTCTTGCGTACCTGCTTGTTTATTACCGGTCACCTCACTGGATCTGGAAACAACCCTTAATGGCGAGATTCGTCATATTGGAGCCTGTACGGATCAGGGTAAGACATTTGAACAAAAAAGCAGCAGCGAAAAAGCTAATCATGCCGCATTAGCAAAGCTTGATGACTTCTGTCAGGAATCAACCTTTCTCCTTGGACACAATTTAATCGGCCATGATATACCTGTTCTGGCGGCTGTTGTTCCAGACCTGGCACTGCTGCAGAAACCCATCATCGATACACTGTTTCTGTCACCTCTGGCTTTTCCACGAAACCCTTATCACCGCCTGGTTAAAGATTACAAACTGGTTAAAGATGCCATCAATGATCCGGTCGCTGATGCTCGCCTGGCCTTATCGATATTCGAAGAACAGTATCAGTCGTTTAAAGAACTCGCTGATCAAGAGCCCGACCTGATTCGTTTCTACCATTTCTGTTTCTCTACCGCTCAATCATCTGAACGCAGTGACAGTGAAGGATTAGCGGCCGTTTTTGAGAGTTTGATTGATCAGCCTTTTAAAACAGGGCCACAGGTACTGAAAGCGCTGATCATGCTGTGCCAGGGCTTAGCCTGTCCCAAGCAGATTAACCGTATTGCTATACAGCACTTTCCAAAAGCTCAGTTAAGAATGCTGCTGCCCTACTGTGTCGCCTGGCTGAAAGTATCGGGCGGCAACTCAGTGATTCCTCCCTGGGTACGTCATCGCTTCCCTGAGATCCCGAACCTATTAAAACAGTTGCGTGACGAACACTGTGGTAACGACAACTGCAGTTACTGCTCTGAAAACCATGACCCGGTTAAACAGTTGCAACGCTATTTTAATTACCCGGATTTCAGAAACAGCCCTGACGGCAGGCCCCTGCAAAAAGACATTGTCCTTGAGGGCATGAACGACAAGTCTCTTTTAGGGATTCTTCCCACCGGGGGTGGCAAGTCCATCTGCTTTCAGATTCCAGCGCTGGTGCGTTACCACCGTCGGGGCTTACTGACGGTTATTATCTCGCCGCTGCAAGCCTTGATGAAAGACCAGGTGGACAACCTCAAGAGCAAAACAGGGTCAATGGCGGTCGGTGCCATTTATGGGATGCTGACACCACCGGAGCGAGGCGCCATGCTGGAGCAGGTGCGCATGGGTGATATCGGCCTGCTCTATATCTCCCCGGAACAGCTGCGCAACAAATCGGTTATTAACGCCTTATCTCAGCGGGAAATTGGCTGCTGGGTCTTTGATGAAGCACACTGTTTATCAAAATGGGGCCATGATTTTCGACCGGACTACCTCTACTGCGGTCGCTTTGTTCGTGAACAGGCCAGTCAGAACAAGCTGCCCGTTCCCCCTGTTGCCTGTTACACCGCTACCGCCAAAACCGATGTTATAGAGGACATCAATCAACACTTTAAAACTCGATTGAACCAGGAACTGACATTGTTTCAAGGAGGGGTTGAACGAACCAATCTGTCCTACGAAGTTCACTCTATAACCAGTGCCGCGAAATATGGGCAGATTTCCGAACTGATCAAAGAACGGTTGCCAGACGATGGCAGCTGCGTTATTTATTGCGCCACTCGAAAAAATACCGAAGAACTCAGTCAGTTTCTGCTTAAACAACACTCATCCGTCAGCCACTTCCACGGTGGCCTTGATGCTCCCACCAAAACCGAAACACTGGAACAATTTGTCTCCGGTGATATTCGTATTATCTGTGCGACCAACGCCTTTGGTATGGGAGTGGATAAAGACAACGTACGGCTGGTGATACACGCCGATATTCCCGGTTCTCTGGAAAACTACCTTCAGGAAGCTGGACGTGCGGGTCGTGATGAACAGCCTGCAGAGTGCATCCTGCTGTTTAACGACCATGACCTGGAAACCCAGTTTAAATTAGGGGCATTGTCCGAGGTACGGCAAAACGACATTCAACAGATTCTCCGTGGCGTTCGACGTTTGGAGAAGAAACCTGGCCAGGACATAGTCATCACCACGGGCGAGTTACTGCGTTCGGATCAGGTCGACACCTCGTTTGGCCTTGATGACAAATCAGCAGACACCAAGGTAAAAACAGCCATTGCCTGGCTGGAACGCTCCGGCTTTATCGAGAGAAATGAAAACTCCAACCAGGTCTTTCAGGGTAAACCGCTGTTCAGCACTCTGGAAGAAGCCAAGGGCAAACTGGACCAGCTTCAACTCAATGATGTCAGCCGTAAGCGCTGGGAGTGGGTGCTGTTAGAACTGATTAATGCCAACCCCGATGAAGGCATAAGTGCTGACATTCTGGCTGAGAACATTGGCCGCCAAACCAAGAGCCACCAAGAAAAGCAGCAAGAGAACCCTTCGCTTTCAACCACCGATGTGATGGCCATACTCAATCAAATGGCTGATGTTGGTTTAGTCTCTCACGGCTTGCTGATGACGGCTTTTATTCGCCCAAAAGGCCGCAATAATGCCAGGGACAGCTATAAGAAACTCTGTGAGCTGGAGCTGGCTATGGTTCAGTTGCTTCAGGAGGAACACCCCGACGACCACGAACAACAGGCTTACCCGCTGGACCTGAGAGTGCTGAATCAGAAGACAGTGGATGCTGGCATTGAGTTCAGTAATCCCGACATACTGAAAAGCCTTCTGAAAAGCCTGGCCGAGGATGGTAAGGGTTTAGCAGGTTCCAGAGGCAGTGTTGATTTTCGTTATATTTATAAAGACCACTTCAGCCTGAAACTCTGTCGAAGCTGGGCCAATATTCTGCTCATCATTCATAAACGGCACGCTCTGTCTCAACGCATTCTGGATGCGCTCTATCAAGCTATTCATGACTCAGAGCAACCTTCTACCCGACAGGTGCTGATTGAATTTTCTCTGGAGAAACTGCGGGAATCCATTCGTCAGGATATGACACTTGAGGTGTCACAAGACAAAGAATTAGCCGCTATCGAGCGGGGGTTGCTCTTCCTGCACGAGCAACAGGTTATTGTGCTTCAGCACGGATTAGCCGTATTCCGCTCTGCCATGACGCTGAAGGTCAATGAAGAATCCAAAAGCCGACGCTACAACAAGGGTGACTATTCACCTCTGCTCAGGCACTACAAAGCTAAAGTCACCCAAGTTCATGTGATGAATGAATATGTACGCCTGGGGCTGGATAAGATGAGTTCTGCCCTGAGGTTGGTGAACGATTACTTCAGTGACAGTAATGCCGAGTTTCTTAAAAAGTACTTCCGTAATAAGAAAAAGTTGCTGGATCTGGCCACCAGTGAACAGTCACTGAATGACATTGTCGAATCATTGGGTAACCCTCAGCAGCAATCGATTGTTCAGGCACCTGTTGATCAGAACATGCTGGTACTGGCAGGACCCGGCTCAGGAAAAACAAGAGTCGTCGTTCATCGATGTGCCTATCTTATGCGGGTTGAGCGCGTTCGTCCTTTCAGCATACTCGTGCTCTGTTACAACCACAGTGCTGCCAGCACGCTTCGCAAACGCCTTCAGGCTTTGCTAGGGCATGAATCGAGAGAAGTGACGGTGCAGACGTTTCATGGTCTGGCCATGCGCCTCACTGGCACCAGCTTTAATCAGGAAAAGAAAAAGACCGGCCCGCAGGATCTCGACTTTGCTGACCTGATTCCTAAGGCCACAGCGTTGCTGCGAGGAGAAGCACTGCTTCCGGGTATGGCGGGGGATGCGGCTCGGGAACGTCTGCTGGCAGGCTTTCAGCATGTTCTGGTTGATGAATACCAGGACATTGATGAGCAGCAATATGACATGATCTCAGCCATTGCTGGCCGGACTCTGAATGATGGAGAACAGAAGCTCAGTGTTCTTGCTGTTGGAGATGACGATCAGAGTATCTACGGTTTCCGTGACGCCAATGTGAAGTTTATTCGACAGTTTGAACAGGATTACCAGGCTGAGCGACACTATCTGGTGCAGAACTATCGCTCTACGGGGCATATCATTGCCGGTGCCAACAGCCTGATCCATCACAATCAGGATCGAATGAAAACGGACCAGGACATTAAGATCAACGATGCCCGCAAGATGGAATTACCCGGTGGCCGTTTTGACCGACTCGATGCTGTAGGTCAGGGTAAAATTCAAATTCTGCAAAGCAAGAATCTGGTGTCTCAAACACTGTCCGTAGTACAGGAGCTGAAGCGTTTAAGCGAGACTCTCCCCGATTTGGAATGGCATCAATGCGCTGTACTTGCCCGCTTCGGTTTGAAAAAACCAGAGCTATCGCACCTCAGAGCAGCGTTTGAACAAGCTGAAATCCCTATTGCTCTGCCCCTGGAAAGTGGCAAAAACCTGCCCCTGTTTCGAATCCGGGAATTCGACCAGCTCTTGAGTTTCCTCAAACCTAAAAGAGAGGAAATGGCCTCAGCCTCACACCTGCTTGATTGGGTTGAACAACTGTCATTGGCTGACTCCCTCTGGAAGCAGAAGATCCTGGAGTTGATCGACACCTGGACAGCAGAGAGCGGTGACAGTGAATTACCCGTCAGTGCTTTTGCAACCTATGTTGTCGATTACCTTCGAGAAGCCAGAAGAGAGCAACGCTTAGGAGAAGGCGTGCACCTGGGTACCGCACACAGCTGCAAAGGTCTGGAATTCAGGGTGGTGATTATTCTGGACGGAAATTGGCAGGAATCAGCAAGTGTTCATTATCAATACGACTCTGAAGAAGAACGACGACTGTATTATGTCGCCATGACGCGAGCTATGGAGCAGTTGGTACTTTGTCAGAGACAGGACGAACAAAATCCCCACATTTCACTCTTGAGCAGTGAAGCCTGCGTAGAACGAGTGGCCTCCCCTACTGGCTCCTACCCCGTTAAAACATATCAGATGCTTGGGCTGAGAGATGTATACCTCAGTTATGCGGGTACTTTCTCGGAAGACCATAAGATTCATACCGCTCTTCAGCAACTGAGCGTTGGCAGTGCACTGGAGTTAAGAGAACAAAACCAGAGAATCGTTCTTTTTGATCCTATACACAAAATACCGGTTGCCCTGCTTTCCAAACCCGAATCCAAAAACTGGCTGCACGTTGATCTCGCACAGGTATCAGTCACCATCATTGCGATGGTTAAGTGGCGTAAGACAGATTCGGATGAGGAATATCAGGATCGGCATAAGTGTGATGGGTGGGAGGTACCGGTGGTGGAGTTGACTTCGGTCCGTCAGTAATTCTTTTAACCAGCCTGTAAGCTATGATAAAACGACTTGCAGGCTGGAACAGTAGAGTACTTCAGCCTGCAGAAAAATAAGAATTATGTCCGTTTCAGTTTCTTTAAATACTCCACCAGCAGATGCATTTCTGTAGATGGGTTATCACTGTCCATTTTTTGATTTTGTCTGCTCAGACTGTGAGCAAAAGAGATGGCCTGATCCGTTTGACCAGCAACTTCCTGAAAAAGCGCCTTCCCTCCTTTGGCATAATTTGGAATATACCGCTGTAAGTGTTTGACCACCTCTTGAGCCGCAGTATTCCCTCGAGATGGAGCAAAAGGGCGAAGAACCGGCTCAAAATGCATAATTAGCTAGACTTCAAAGCAAGGTGTTGACGTAATAGCTTTAAACTCAATACTTGGATGTCTCATTCCTGCTATTTTTGCTAAAGCCTGTGAGAATTTTTGTCCATGTTTCTCGTGCTCATCTTTATCAAAAACGCAAAATACACGGTCGTAATTATCCTCTGACTTCACTCGCCTCTTTTTCAATACAAGCTGTTCTGCATGTTCAACAACACTAACAGGATCTGAGCCTGAGGAACCATCAACTTCCACATTTGCTGTCGACAACTTGAAATGGTTAATCAGCTCAACCAAATAATTCGGTTCAGTTTTCGAACCTTCACAGACAATTAATACTTTGTCGTAAGGCTCTCTACTCGCCTGCCGACGGGCCAGCTCAGTAGCTTTTCTGGCCTTACGTTTTTTGAACAGCTGATCAGCCACACTTAATTCCCCACTACAGCAGCAACATCCGCATAAAAGTGTGGCAGATAAGGAATGGCACCATAACGACCATCAAGATAGTAACGCTCCATATCCTCAGCCCCTTTTCTGACCTTGAAATCAGACAAAGGTGACAGGTTTGTCCCGCTTGCACCTTCCTGTGAAGCTAACCAGATCTGGTCTCGCCGAAAGACATCCTGACTGAGAATGGATGTTTCATGAGTAGTAAACAAAAGCTGGGCATTGTTCGGATTGGTTTCTTTGCTATGAAAAAGGCCAACCAGCATTTTTACAATGAGTGGGTGCAAATTATCATGCAGCTCATCAATAAAAAGAGTTCGTCCATTCTTTAAAACATCAATCCAGGGGCCCGCAAAAGTAAACAGCTTTTGAGTTCCATCAGACTCATCTTCTAAATCAAGAGTCATAGCAGTACCATGCTCGCCTTTATGCTGAAAACGAACATCAACATAGTCCTTGCTTAGAATGCCTTCCAGGATATGGTCTCTAACAGGGGCAGGAGTATCATCTGAAAATCTGACTTCTTCCGGATTCAACGATCGTTTCTCAATTTGAATATCGGTAATATTCAAATCTGCTGCTTGAAGAAACTGAACGATCTCATTTCGAACACTCTCAGTTTTGCAAAGATTAGCCGTATAGCTTGAATCCAGGCCAGCAATACCTACAACTCTAAGAGCAGATTTAAACCAGTCAAAAACGGGCTGCAATTGTTCAGCATTTAACTGGACAGCAGTGGAAAGAAACAGAGAGTTTCCCTTTGTACTATCTTTCCAAAGCTTTTTCTGCCCTTTAAGGGCTTCCATGCGCCCCCAAATATAACGTTGCTCATCTTCATCCCAAAGTCGTTCAATCCAGCTCTGGGAACGACCATTAGGGTATGCAAATAACCACTCTTCTAAAATCCTATCCCGAGTCGCAGAAAAGCCATATTGATACCTTGTGCCATCAGAATAAAAGACAACCTCAAATTCAGAAGGTCTTTCGAGAGTTTCAGCTGACATGCCAAAAGGAACCACTGGCAGCTCCTGCCCTCTCTGCCAGCCTGCAGACTTACTAACAATTGTCTGCATGGTTGCCAAAGCGCGGATGAGGTTACTCTTACCAGAAGCATTGGCACCATAGATAGCTGCAGAGCTCAACAACCCCATATCTGGTTTATCTGGAAACGGAAAACTATGAGATTCGTGTTTATCGCTATCTTTCAGCTTGCTACGAACCATACTGAAGGTTTGAGATTCCCGATAAGATCGAAAATTTGTGACTGTAAACTCAACGAGCATATCCGCACCTCTCTTTGGATTGGATGACTAAATTCGACATATTTTGACTTAAATATAGCTTAAACTGTATCACAGTCCAGTTTATACACCATTTATATCTAAATATGTATTTTTTACACTTATATCTGGATTAAGACTCTACTTAACTCACTCAATTGCCTAACAAGGCCACTCGTACTCAAACCCTGAGCTAAAACTGACTGCTGGCCGTTCTCATACCGACATCAATCACAATCAACGCGATGGTGAAGTGGCGTAAGACAGATTCGAATGAGGAGTATCAGGATCGGCATGAGTGTGATGGGTGGGAGGTGCCGGTGGTGGAGTTGCAGATATTGAAACACGCAGTAAGCCCACAATAAGCAAGCCTGGGCAGTAATAAATACCCAGGCAGCTCTTGGGTTGGTCGTATTGATCTCAGTGAAAAGTGTTAAAGGCCAGTCACAGGCATGGCGCCCCTGGCAAAAGACCATTTTTGTTGAGAATCAACATTGATATTCCAGGTCATAAGACCACCGTACTGACTGTTTTTCAGTACGTTACCACTTTGTAAATCTTTAACAATATCCGCTGGATTCGATAACCCGGAACCTGCCGCCGGGCTCGCAGGTTCACCTACCACGATTTTTGTACCCGCTGGAATATACTGAGTAAGGGGCTCAAAACTGGCAGAGATAAACCCAATATCGGTATCCTGTAGTCCATCAAAAACAGCCCCACCGAATTGATTGTATTCCTGAATGAACAAGGCATCGAAACGGGCTGCCTCAAGAAAGCTCTTACTGAAAATACTCATCGGCGCGAGCGAGGCGGGTCCTCCGTAACCACCGGCAATTTGTGGCGCTGCGACCAAATAGAGTGAACTATCAAGAGTCCGGATCGCATCGATCATTTTTTCCAAATAATTTTGGTCAACCTCTATGTGCTCAAGATCGAGATCAATACCATCAAAGCTATGCTGCTGACAAAACGCAACAATCTGTTCAGCAGCTTCTCGGGGGTTTGATGGATTGGGTGTAAAGGTGTTTTGCTCTCCACCAAAGGAAATGAGCGCCAGAGCATTATTATCATGAATGGCTTTAACTTGCTTTTTCAGTTCTTCGTTTGTTACACCACCTGGCAATACAACCTTGTTAGCAGGATCGATACTGGCAAAGGAATAAACCAGTACCGTGTAGTGGTTGGCTAGTGCTTCAGTAATCATTTCAGTCGTAACATTTGGAGGTATCGTAGAGCCGTAAGCGGCAACATACCCGACTAGTACATTCGAAGGCCATTGATTTGACATTGTAAGACTCCTGTATGTTTCCAACTCAAGAATCAACTGAGAAACAATTATTATTAAATGTAATTGAGATATTTTCTGATAATCAATAAACAACCTAAGCTGTCAGATTTCACTTTAAACTGCGTGTATTTTTTTGCGTTTATTTTCATCCTGAATATAAACCACTGGTCTGTTACTAAAATTTGTTTTCATACCATTTTTAATTTAATAAGCAGAAAGAAAATGAAAAACTAGAGAGCGTTATCAAACAAGCGTCAGCATAAGAAGTGTCACATTAAAGGGCGCCAGCTCTGAATGGCTGGCCACCCAATATCCTATAGCTAACCGTTAAATATGATAGAAGTCTCGCGCTTTCACCATTTTATCATTCACACAACCTGCATAATATTTCTGCTGACAACAGTCGCTTTTCATTGGCAGCAGATAGTTGTCTTCAGCATCCAGAAATCCCTCTAATTCTGTCCAAAAGATATTTGGGGTCAGTGTGTCTTTGAAGTAGTAGTTCAGCCGGTTATGATCAGCTACTGTACTCCAGAGGGTGCTGGAAACATTAGGCTCACCCGGGTTCGGTGATGCATACCCGATGGGAACAGAAGCGTTATAAATGATTGAAAACATTTGAGCCACCACATCATCCGAAGTTTGTGTGGCGTCTTTATCCAGATGGTTAATGTAATAACTGGCGGTCGCAAAACGAGCATCTGAAAAAGGTGTGCCAGGTAATGTTTGTGAGGCGTGCTTGTTACCACCCTCCTTCATATCCCACTGCCACTGCCAGTACTTATCAATTATTAACTGCTGATCATAAAAAGGGTCGTTGGTCATGACACGATATTTTTCATTCTGATGTATCTTGAACTGGCCACCCTTGATTTCAATAATCGCTGAGTTGCCTTTTCTATCAGATAGCGACATATGCAAATCCGCGCCAGTCTCTTCCCCGGGAACCATTGCGGGTGTTATGACAATGTCGGTAGAGTCCCAGCCATTCCCGCAAAACATACGCATCAAGCCGTATAAATAGGCATAAGAACGCTCCTCTTTCCTGAGAACGCACTAACCCCGCTCGTAAATGACGAGCCATGGAAGCCAACCTTGTTATTGCACTG
>SIHQ01000048.1 GCA_004762125.1 Oceanospirillales bacterium
TTACGTCCGCCGTATTGAACACGTCGTTGACAGTTTTGAATTTCAGATCAATACCAATCAAAGTGCATTCCTTGATGTAGTTTCGCCACGATTGAACCAAAGGCGGATTGTTTTGAAACTGTTTCATGGCCGTGCTACGAGCTTCCATTAATCGGGTCAGGCTGGAGAGATAACCGTTGCGGGTGAGCTTTGACGCATCGGTAGTATGAAAGGCTTGCTCGAAAGTCTCGGTCAGTTTCCAAGTCAGGGTTGAAAGCATACTGGCGGTGAGAGCAATACCAAACGGTACATTATCTACCTTGCGATTGGTGTCGGTGTACACGTCGTAAATATCCACGTCGATGCCTTTGTATCTCATCCCATTTGTGGGTAATCCGAACAGTGCTGAGTAAATAATCAGACTTAACAGTAGGTGCTGAAAGGCAGGAAATTTACCAGCCATTAAGCCCTGCAAAACCAGATAAAAGACGCCGATAGTAAAACCAATTTTAATGGTCATTAAGAAGTCGGGAGCACTCATGATCATTACTAAACCATTCAGCACGGTGTAGAGAAAGTGAGCGTCTCCGATGGAGTAAATGGTATCCATCAGTGTAAGGGCTTGGTGGTGGGGTGATAATGCTCGGTTTTATCCGGCTCCAGCGGCAGTGCTTGATACCGTTTCTGCTCAGCCACCGACAGCATATGGCGATAATCTTGAATCAACTCACCAAAGCGCCCGTAACGTTCACCCAATCGGTGCAACTCTTGGTGCAGTTGGGCTCTTGAGGCTTTCAGAGTGTCCTGAAGTTGTCGGGCAAAGGGATGATAATCGCCTTCCATGGTAATCAACGACTGAGTGATCTGGTGCAAGTCTTCTATAAACTGATGCACCATATAAAAGGCGATATGGGGTGAAGCCTGAGCAATAAACAGTTTGGCTAACTGAACGTCTGCCGCCGTCAGATTGCGAATCATCGCTCCGGTACCTACAGGTAAATTTTGTAAGAGTGCAGTAGCAGAAATACCATTGACGGTTTGCAGAGAACCTTTCGCGTTTTGATGCCAGTGATCCGCCAAGGTGTTCAACAATTGCACCAAATGTTCTGATAACCCTGACAGTTTTTGTTTACTGACCAGAGACAGTGAAAGGCAATCAGAATGGGCTTTGCAGCGATACAGACTGACGTTCTCTGAACCGTAAATCAGTTCCTCTACTTTCAGCTGATTGCCAATATAGCTGAATAACGTAGGTTGGGATTCACCTGGATTCATGGAGATAACAAGGGTTCCCGTCAGACTCATTACTGCTTCACGATAACCATTGCCTAGAATCACTGAAGACTTCTGCAAAGCATTCCAGACCAGATTGCCCAGTAATTTTTGTTGGTCGTGGGGGCTGGCTGATTGTCGCCAGGTTTTTACAGGATCACTGCCCGCCAATCCAGTACCGGTAAACGACTGAAAAGTATCAGCAACATTGGCACGGCTGATACCCAAAGACGCATCAGTCTGGAATTTCTTCATGGCCGCAGGCATGGGCATACTGTTCACCAATCCTTGCCCCATATTGCAGGAGTTGGAGAACAAACTGTTCAAATGCATGATCTTCTCCTGCAGAGCTTCAATATGCTGATAGGCTTTTTCGTTCATGGCACTGATGGCCAGCCCCAATAAATACCCCGATGCATTCCCGGCAATGTCCCGAATCAGTTTGTTGAATTGTTCGCTGTTGATAAACGAGAACGAACCGCCGTACAGATCAATACCACCACAACCGGCTGAGAAATCAGGGGGCACAAAACCACCAAGATTGGTTTCATTGATACGGGTTCGTGCATGAAAAGCGCCTCCTGAAATCACGCCTCGGCGTTGAGTTTCATAGACAGCAGGATAGGATTGGCTGGACAGAGTGTTAAGCATTTGATTCAGTTCGTTTTGAAGGGTGCTGGCTTGGAGACATGTCATAAACAGAAGAGTGAATACGGTAATAATCAGGGGTGATACGATGCATCTATCCCTGAAAATAGTACCGGTGACTCTGGAGTAAAAGATCAGAAGACACATCTCAGTTATCCAGAGCAGTAGCCGTCTGTTTTTTTACCGAGTGGTAGAGTTCGCTGCACTCTTCAAGGCAACCACATATTTTATTTGACCAGATATTTCTGATCTCAAACGCTGCCTGTCGGCTTTCTTTTTTTGTCAGCCAGAGTCTGTCACAGTGTTGAGCCAGCCTGTCATACTGGAGCAATATCTCTCCACAACAACAAGCGTTCAAAGTGCGACATTGGAGCGTGATGGTTCTCGGCCACGTGTAGGAAAGGGTTGGATCCTTTTTATCAAAAGGAGGCTGTTCATTGATAAAAGCATCAATGGATTCAATTAAATTCAAAAACTTCTGCAAAATTTCCTGACTGGTTTTCTGGGTTTGTTGGCCAACCACCTTGTGCTTGGAGTACACGAATTCAAGCATAAAAAAAATGCCGTCAATACGAGGTATAAGCAAAGCCACCATTCGCTGAGCTCGATCTGTTTTTAAGTAGACCGGTAAATTGATGGCAGGAGCAGATAATTCAGGATTCATAGTATTTGCTCTGATTTGAACCGAAATCTGTATTCCCCCACGCTACCGCCCATCCTCGACCATAGGGGCATTTGGCAAATTAAAGGCGAACGAATCTGTTGCAATTGAAATCGCATCGAATAGAAGAAAGTTTGTTAAAACAGAACGACACACAATAATAAATATTGTGAATTAGTTGAATATTTAGTTTGAGTGAGAAATTAACAGGAGTTGTTGAGCTTTTGGCAGGATAAAATTCTGCTCTCTTTTATCTGGTGAGAATAAAATCGAAATTCAGGAAGGGTTCTATAGAATGCAGGGCAGAATGAAAGTGAGGTATTCATCAATATCGTCATGATACATCTCCGAGGAGTGCTCACGCCGAAGTCACTTTGTGCTCATTGAATGAACAGGTGGCTTTGACATAATGGCATTGGAAGGAATTATTTTGTTCCCGCTGTTTAATGATCAATATCTGTTTGGGCAAACATTGAACTTTAAATACTATAGTTTATCTAGATGAGTACAGTAGAGTTTTTAAATATAAAATTGAACATTGCACTGATTTTATTACTCCTATGAGAAATTAAAACTCTAGCAGTCAATAACATGAGAAAGATGTTTTCCTGTCAGTACAGGAGGTAAGTGTTTATATAAATCACTAGAAATGGCGTATTCTATGAGTTGCTTAGTGTTAGTTGCACCCAATTTTTGCTTGAGCCTTGCCATTCTTTTGTAAATGACCTGAGCATCGACGTTTAATATTTTGGCGATATCTTTTGGATCCTGGCTACACAATAGGAAAAAAAGAATTTCATACTGCTCTGTCGTCAAAGTATCGGGTGTCTGAATAATGGCAGAAACCTCTTTGTTTCCCGCATAATAATGAAAAAAATGCTGTAATAGGGTAGCGGTTTCTTTCCATTGATCAAGAATCGAGTAACCGTGATGCAGGGTTCCAATCACTTGTCCTGCTTCAACTAGTGGTTTTTTATGGAAAATGTAGACGAACCAATCCCCGTTAATACTGGGATGAATATCCAGCACTTTCATTTCTCGGCGAGTATGGATACAGGTGTTGTTTTGCTCAATAAATGCGTCGGCACAGAGCTCATAGCATGCCACAGGAGGTTCTGACATATGCCGACCTTCCATAGCGTAGTCTTGATTTAAACCAACAATGTTATTGAGATTTTTATTGGCATAAATGAAATGATTATCAATATCCATGATATCCCAAACATCATTGCCATAATGTTGAAACAGAGCAAGGTACTTTTCAATCAGGTCTTTCGCCTTATCCATAATTAAACGCAAGTCTTTTTGGGAGACAAATGGAAAATTCGGTGTTAACCCCGTAAAAAGAAATGACTGTCAGTCAATTTATGGGGTTAAGCAGGGAAGCATTGTTCTATCAGAACTCACGTGCTCAGGAGGACACACAAACATCAGTACTAAGTCTGAGACAGCTTTTAACTGATGAGCAGTTCCTGCATTAATCGTAAAATTATCACCTGCGTAAACCTGACGAGATTTTATTTCGCCGATTTGTTCTTCTTCATCAACTAAAGCGGTGTAAATAATGCCGCTACCAGACAATATTGAATACACTTCTTCTCCATGAGAATGATAGTGGCATCCAACTTTCTTACCTTCTTTTATTTCTGCACTGAATAAGCAGAAATTTATTCCAGTGGATAAAGGCGCTATGGCGATGCCTACATTTTTGTCAGTTTTAGCGATTTCTAAGGCTTCATTTATATTAGTAACAGTTTCCATGAAATCTTGCTCTTGTTTACTGTGTTCGGGGTTAGATACAAGAATGGGTGATAAGTTCATTTATTCAAATGAAGAGTGTTAATAAATATCGATGATTTTGAAATTAACAATATTCTATTAATAACTGTTATATAGTCAAATTATTGGACTCACACTTTTTAATAAGTTGACTTATACTTGCTTTGATTTATTTGATTGGGAGACTGAGTGAAATTGAAAAGATAATATTCGTTTTTAATTTTTTCCATTCGAAAAGTGACCTGTTCTTATGCCCAAACTAATGACAGGCAGATAAAAATGAGGCGTTTGCCCAAACAAACGCCCCATCGGTGCCCACCTACAAGAAGTGAACCCGCTTTTCGACAACCCTAGCCATTATGTCAAAGTCATAGGGCCATCTAAAGCTGTGATTATTATAGCCAACCCTATGACTTGGGCGTAAATACTTTTCTGGAGTATTTATGTTCGAGTTTTCTTTCTCAAACTTCTCTTTTCTGGCGGCAATGAACCGCCAGCCTTTTCATTTGTTTTACACGCAATGCCATTCAAACCTACGACCGACCTGTTTTCATATCCGACACTGACTGTCACCAGTCCTCATCCTTATGCTGTTTTTTCGTTTCTGAGAAAACAATTCGCTTAATGATCACTGGTGCATTCTGTCTAATAGGTGTCACAGAGCTTCGGTCATCAAACAGGGTGGCTTTGACTCAGGCATAACAATGCGACCCGTGTCGAAGAATGGCCAAACACTGCTTTTCTTATTTCTGCTGTTGGTAGCGAAAGTAAATGGGCAGTGGCTTTGGCAAGGTCTTGTCATGAATTGCTTGTCTGTTAAGCGTGACCCTACTGGATATCTTCAGGAAAAAGGGCTGGATTTTAATGTCCTGAATTCTCAAGTTGGTTTATCCGTTCATAGAGATCAGTGGTATGGCCACTGTCTCGAATATCCATTGATTAATACTCAAGGGAAAATAAAAGGCAGTGAACGCATCTTCCCTCGTGGTGTTCTGCACCAATACAACCCTGAAAAATTCTCAAAAAAAGACAATAAGAAAGTCACCAAAGGCACCAAAACTTCAAAGTGTTTCACGCTCATAGGCATCGCGGTTTCAGAACTGACGGATTACTGCGGAACACTCCGTGTCGTGGGCGGGCTGGCCGATGCGGTCAGCGTTTACCAAGCCACGAATGAACCTGTGGTCAGTATTGTGGGGGAAAACAATGCCGCCTCGGTGGTCACGCAGTTAATTGAACAGTGGCCGCACCTCAAGAAACACCTGCTTGTGGCACTGGATCACGATCTACCCGGTATCTCTGCCTGTCAGCGTGCCGGTTGCTCATGGCTAGTGCCAGAGCATTATGGCGACGACTGGAGTGATGTACGACAAAGAGAAGGCCTGCCTGCATTACAGAAACAACTGGATCGTTCTGCACAGAAACCGCTTTATCCGGTTGATCCTAATACCATCACCATTGATCCCCAGCTCTCTCGAACCATCCAGAACCAGAATTACAAACAGGCCACAGGCACGCTAAAAAAAGTCTGTACAGAGAACCCTGAACAGGCCGCAGCCGTTGCCCTGAAGGTTATCCACAAGTTTCATCGTTTAATCCCATCGAAATTATCAGAGCAACAGTTGTTGGATGCCATCCGTATGACTTGCCGGTTCTGTGTGCACCCAGACACGTTGAGAGCCTTAACCTATCAACTTCATGGGTTGCGAAAACAATCTTTGGACATTGTTCACAACAGTGATTCTTTTTCTGAACCGTTAATCCAAACATTAGGCGACCATTACCACATCGTTAAAGACAGTATCAGCCCCAGAACTATTGATCTTGTGCCTGAACAACTGATTTTTATCAAGGCTGGGCACGGCACCGGAAAAACCAAAACGGCCAGAGCCCTGGTGAACGGTTTGAGTAATAATCCAGACGTCAGAATTGTATCCATAGGCGCCAACCGTTCACTGGTTCAGGAAACATCTGAAAGTTTTGCTTTAGAGCACTACCAAAATATCCATCCCGATATCGCCGCAACGGTCAACCGGCTGGCCACTACCATTCATAGCCTGAACAAATCACAAGTCTTCCCTGTTTACAGAAAACCGGACGGTTCTCTCAGGAAAATAGATGTATTGATTCTGGACGAAATCACCCAGATTCTCGGTGCCTTTGTCAGCGGACAAATCGCTCAGCCGGAATCTGTGTTTTATACGCTGCTGGATCTCATTGAAAAGACCGTTGAAAACGGCGGTGTGGTTTTGTGCATGGATGCGGACTTATCCTCCGAAGTCATCCGGCAGTTCAGGACATGGTTTCCTCAACTGCTCGACCAAATGCAGGTGTACGACAAAGCCTACGAAGACAAAGGTCTCAATGTTCGATTCGGCACAGGCATCAAAGCCAAAAACGCCGCCATTGCTGACCTGTTGGAACGGGTCAATCTAGGCCAAACCATTACCGTCGCTTCCGACAGCAAAAAGCTGGTCAATACACTGCGTCAGCAAATAGAACAACACCATCAAGACCTGAAATGCCTGACCATACACGCAGACAACAGCAGCCATCCGGAAGAAAAAAGTTTCCTGCAAAACCCCAATGCCGAAGCCACTAAGTATTCCGTTGTGCTTTATTCACCGGCCATTATCGGTGGCTTGTCTGTCACCAGCGTAAAGCCCGATCACTGTTTTGTTTTCAGCTACAACAAACTAGACGCCCCTGCAGTGATGCAGCAGATGTTCCGTTACCGCAAGACCGAACACTTCACGGTGATTGGCGATTTAATGCCGGTCTCCAAAGACTGCGAAGACTTTTTGAGGCGGATTCACAGCATGGAACGGATGTTCAGCCTTGAGCGGGTAAAAAGCCATGATCAGTCAAAACCTTGTGCAGCCAATGATTACGTAGGGTTTGTGGAAAAACAAAAAGCCTCAAACGCAAGATTGTTGGCTATGGGAGCCAATGGATTGTGGGATTATCTGGAGCAACGCAAAGTGAAAGTAGAACCTTTATCCAACAGCTTAAACCTCGAAGATGACTACACCGGCACTAGCGGTGAGTTAAAAGCCATTCGACAACAAAACAGAGCAGCACTGCCAGGTAAACTGATCAATGCCAGTCCTCTGTCAGATTCCCAATATAAACAAGTCCACTGTCTTCCTTTTAAAACAGACGACGAGCAGCTCAGTTGTCAGCGTTATCGAATATGCAACGAACTGGGTGTTAACCCACAAAAACTCACCGAAGAAGATTGTGATATCTGGCTGGATGTTGGCTTGCCAACGCTGACCTGTTTTTCAGCCGCCAGAGGTTTTGAGGTCACTGAAGACTGCACGGACACACCTTTATGCCACCGTAAATTCGAATCCATGCTGCAAAAATACCTGCACTACCTACTGGAGCCGATACTCAAAGACGATTATATCTTCAAGGATTTCTGGAGCCGCAAAGAAGCCTTTGAAATCGTAGAACGCATCATGGCCATGGACGAAAATGACCAGTGGGCACTGCAACGACTGCGACTGATTCCAGGCTCCATGATTGCTGGCAGCGGCAGTCATCAGACAATCGTCCGGCCTAAAAACCCAACAGATTATGTGAATAACTATTTGTTAGCTAACAGGCTGGGACTCAAGCATTCCAGCTATCAACAACGCTTGGGTCAAAAAAGGGAATGGCGCTACAAAATTTGTGAGAAATCGCTGTTTATAATGACCCGCTATGCCGAGCAAAGAGCTAAAGCTCATGGTCTGAAACAGGTGTCACGAGTGGAAGGAAAACTATTAAGTATTGTCTCCGCGGGACAGCCGGTAGAAACGTTTATTGATTGGTATCAGAGGCGTTGGGGGGGTAAGACTATTACTAAAATAGCCAGTTCTAATGGTGGGGTTGATCCGGTGGTTTTGGCGTTCTTTGGGGAGGGTGATTTGGATAGGGATGGACCCCGTCCTTCTTGGCAGGAAGAAGAGTCAGTAATAAATGGATACTGAGCAGCTTCTTATTATTATTTTCTAAGCTGCCTGTGCGGCAGTGAACCGACTGGAGCAAGCCGCTCTGGATAATCATCGTTTCTAAGCTGCCTGTGCGGCAGTGAACGACGTATAACCAATCTTACTTGCAGCCTTACATTTCTAAGCTGCCTGTGCGGCAGTGAACTATGCCTAATTATTTTATAACCGGAACACTGGTTTCTAAGCTGCCTGTGCGGCAGTGAACCTGTATTCTTCCAACTGTCAGCCAGAGCGCAATTTCTAAGCTGCCTGTGCGGCAGTGAACACTAATGCCATTGGTGACAGATTTTTCCTTCATTTCTAAGCTGCCTGTGCGGCAGTGAACTTTTTAACCGATTACTACGGGCGATCCTTACATTTCTAAGCTGCCTGTGCGGCAGTGAACCTGTCAGGTAATGCGTTCACAGGTGCTCCGACTTTCTAAGCTGCCTGTGCGGCAGTGAACCTGTCAGGTAATGCGTTTACAGGCGCTCCGACTTTCTAAGCTGCCTGTGCGGCAGTGAACCTTTAATAATTCTAGGCCCAGGGTTGCTTCAATTTCTAAGCTGCCTGTGCGGCAGTGAACAAGTAAGAGCTGATATTTATTTCGATCTTGATTTTCTAAGCTGCCTGTGCGGCAGTGAACTGTATCCTGAGACCAGCACTTTTTGACCAGCCTTTCTAAGCTGCCTGTGCGGCAGTGAACGCTTGAACGTGGCTGATTTTGACGTATACAGCTTTCTAAGCTGCCTGTGCGGCAGTGAACGATGTGCTGAATCATGAGTCGGTATTTGAATTATTTCTAAGCTGCCTGTGCGGCAGTGAACCTTTGCTTCTGAAAAAACGTCAATACCTGAAATTTCTAAGCTGCCTGTGCGGCAGTGAACTCACTAGTAGTTTTGACTATGTTTGACTGATTTTTCTAAGCTGCCTGTGCGGCAGTGAACATCTGGTTGTCGGTGCGGGTGTTGGTCAGAACTTTCTAAGCTGCCTGTGCGGCAGTGAACGACCAGGACGACATCACCAGTCTTCAGAACTGTTTCTAAGCTGCCTGTGCGGCAGTGAACGGAGCGGAGCTTGCGGAAGCGACGCCGAAGGCTTTCTAAGCTGCCTGTGCGGCAGTGAACATACACTGATGTTGTATTCATTGGCCTTTTTCTTTCTAAGCTGCCTGTGCGGCAGTGAACGGCGTCCTGTTTTCAACGGACAAGTTTATTTCTTTCTAAGCTGCCTGTGCGGCAGTGAACAAAGCATCGACATAGTAATGACTGGCGTGGATTTTCTAAGCTGCCTGTGCGGCAGTGAACGGTGATTCTGTTGTGGAAACGGGGCTTCAACTTTTCTAAGCTGCCTGTGCGGCAGTGAACTAAAAAGAGTAGAATTTTAAGAATCGGGTACTTTTCTAAGCTGCCTGTGCGGCAGTGAACATCATGCCGTTGTATTCAATGGCACCGAGACATTTCTAAGCTGCCTGTGCGGCAGTGAACGCTGACTTGCTGAATGAAGTTCAGGTTGAGCATTTCTAAGCTGCCTGTGCGGCAGTGAACGCTGACTTGCTGAATGAAGTTCAGGTTGAGCATTTCTAAGCTGCCTGTGCGGCAGTGAACACACAGGTTATGTCGCCAATACTGTTCTTGGTTTTCTAAGCTGCCTGTGCGGCAGTGAACCGAAGTGTCGAAGGTTTACGATATTATCAACCTTTCTAAGCTGCCTGTGCGGCAGTGAACTCACCATCTGGCGTTGATTCTACGAACGACATTTTCTAAGCTGCCTGTGCGGCAGTGAACTGTATAACGGATGATCCAGTGGGGTGTAAGTTTTTCTAAGCTGCCTGTGCGGCAGTGAACCAGGTGGCAGAATTGCGGCAGGTTCAATCAGTTTTCTAAGCTGCCTGTGCGGCAGTGAACCAAACACAGAAATCAATACACAGAATGTCTATTTTCTAAGCTGCCTGTGCGGCAGTGAACGGCGCAGGGAGACAAGCCGGAGGTTTAGTATCTTTCTAAGCTGCCTGTGCGGCAGTGAACACGAAACCGATGATGATGTCGTGAATACAAATTTTCTAAGCTGCCTGTGCGGCAGTGAACTTCTGGCTCGGGGTGGTGCTTTGTCTCTTGTTTTTCTAAGCTGCCTGTGCGGCAGTGAACAGTCCCGTTGATATGGTTCGTGCTCCGGTGATTTTCTAAGCTGCCTGTGCGGCAGTGAACGGAAATCATGCTCATCAGGGATGAAGGCTTCATTTCTAAGCTGCCTGTGCGGCAGTGAACGCTTTAGATTATATTGCCAATGGTCTTTTTGATTTCTAAGCTGCCTGTGCGGCAGTGAACTCCTGCTTCACACTCGATGAATCCTATAACTATTTCTAAGCTGCCTGTGCGGCAGTGAACGTTTCTACTTCACGGATAATGATGTTCTTCATTTTCTAAGCTGCCTGTGCGGCAGTGAACTTATGTCGGTTCGCCTTCCGAATCGTCTTAAATTTCTAAGCTGCCTGTGCGGCAGTGAACTGTGAAATGGTTAGGCCATTGGAAGCCTTCTTTTTCTAAGCTGCCTGTGCGGCAGTGAACTCTTTAAGTGAGCCGTACCCTGCTTTTGACAGTTTCTAAGCTGCCTGTGCGGCAGTGAACGCCGTAGCGACGGTAAATCCGTTCGGCAATATTTTCTAAGCTGCCTGTGCGGCAGTGAACTCTCAAAAATAGGAGCAGGCTAGAAATTAGCCTTTTCTAAGCTGCCTGTGCGGCAGTGAACCTAACCCGCCAATCTGGCGGAGTCTAGTACCTTTTCTAAGCTGCCTGTGCGGCAGTGAACATCCGTTGAGCGTCTTTACTGTGACGGATAATTTTCTAAGCTGCCTGTGCGGCAGTGAACTGAAGTTTTATGCGTAAAAAACCAGTTACAGCAACGACTTGGGATCAGAAATGGTATTTTAACCTTTCTTTTCTTATCATTCCGTAACCAGTTGTTTTTCATCATATTATTAAAGAATCATTTTTGAAAGGTCAAAAATGGGGTAATGCATTGGCTTTTCCTGCAACAGCAAGGCCGTAGGTAGAAAAAACAGGTTTTCCTTCTTCTATAACTTCTTTGTTTACCTGGTCTCTGGTAATAAGTAACCGAAAACGTTCCCCATTACTGACACTGCTCATCCAGATATAAGGTGCTCGTGAGTATTGAGGCTGTACATTACTCCTTTGTTCGCGAGCTTGTTCCAATGGTATATCATGCCGCTTAGCCGCACGTCGTGCCAGTCGTTCTGGGCTGCTTTTTAGCTGTAACCGTTGAAAACGTACATAGCCTTCTATCTTTTCCGGTACTGGTCGGATAGAGGTTATATGAACATAGTCCGTCAACCGTTTCAGCCAATGAGACAAGTCTAGAACTTCCATTTCACCCTGACTGTGGGCAAACACTCTTAGTTTTCGCCCTAATCTGTACTTGTCACTATGAAACTCTGGAAAGCTGATACCGAAAGGAGAGTATTCTTCAGCATTTTTGTTTTCGACAAATGCTATATGCACCTGCTTGTACAATTTTTCCCAGAGAAACTGTTGGCCAATGTCATCACCTGGCAGCAGGGTGATATCAACGTATACCTGCATTATTCACCCCTATTTATCACTTTGACCAAATACACCACCACGGACGAGCACAGCCATTACATAGTGCTCATCTTCCTCACGTGAAAGTGTTTCACCTCGTGCCCAGGTATCAAAAAAAGTGTAAAAATCTTGTTTATCTTTCGGCGTACGATAAGCTTTGCCAAGATTAGTGACAGCTCCATAAGGTTCTATGGCGATAGGCCCGGCACTTTCTTCAATGTTATCGAAATCCGGATACCAGGTGTCAATAGTACGCAGGGCATTACCGAGTTTCTGGGAGTGCATGGCAGCCTTGTGATCACTGTCGTAGCTGTAGAGAATCTTGCTCTTCTCGCCTTTGCCTTTATCCAGTACCAGCTCTTCACTGGGGTATACTTCCTGGGCTCGACCCACTTTTGTGTAGCAGGCAATATCCAGTAGTAAAAAGTCTTCATCACTTGCCAGCACATTGGCTATACGGTCAGCGAGGCTATTGAGCTGGGAGTTATCAGCATCGAAATTACGAGTAGTAAACTGAGTTCCATCGAATACCCACTCCTGTTCTGCTCCCTTGTTCAATACGTTTACCGCAACCTCAATGGCCTCTGCGCCTACCCTGTTGCGCCAGAGAAAGCGGCCATTAGCAATATTCATTGCATAACGACGAGCCAACTCTTTAAAGCCCTGAGTTTCTGCGTAACTTTTTGCAGCTTTTGCATAGCTTTGTTTAAAGGCTGCGTTATTGCAGGCTGATGGCTGATGAATGCCGCCTAGTACTTTCAGGGTAAAATGCAGTTTCAAAGTGTCTTGGTTCGGCCCCAGAGAACAAGTATCGACTGTCTGCAGATTAGCTTTTTCCACTTCGGCATTAAGCTTGGCGGGGTCGCTCTTGATAGCTGCTTTCAGGCGGTTTGAAATGGTGCCTCGCACAGATTTTTCCTGCAAACACAGTGGGCTGCACTCGCTGCGATTGTCCCATGTGGTGCCGTACATGTAGCCGTCGGATGGAACCAGTTTTTTCTCGAATGCCAATACAGAGGCAATATTGTTTTGTTTAGCCATGAGGAAAATCCTTCTTGATTATTCAAATTCACTTGCGATGGAATCATTTGTGGGAGCTGGGGTATCGCACTCAAGCTTTAAGCGTCGAGATGCCTGCTGGCATAGATAAAGACTGTTCGTCTCATCATAGTGATAGCGCCAAAGCATGTCGTTAACAGTGTTTAAACGGTATGGCATTTTAAACTCACCCAATGTCACCACGCTTTCTGCAAAGCGGTGAGGCGTTTCAGGGTCACGCTGATTTCTAGCTTCACCCGTTGGGGTAATGCCATGAAAGCCTGTAGCAATGGGTACTATCCAGCCCGTCGGTTTTGCGAGTGCGCCATCTTGTAGAGGTGGTGTTTTTCTGTGGGTTGACCAAAGAACATCACCCTTCTCATTTTGTTGGCAGCGATGATGGATTGCTAGATAATCGACCAAAGCATCCAAAGCATCCTGACCTTGTTCCATAGCTTGTGCCATCAATTCACGACGTTCTATCAGCACATAACCAGGCATTAATCGGCGATTCAGCTGCGCCATGTCTTTCTCGTTGCCGTCTTCAATCTTACGAATGAACGGCTCGGAAAACTGTTGTATATCGCCACCTGCCATTTTCATCCTGTGCAGATGATGAGTGACCTGTTCGCACAGCGTCTCATGATCATCCACATCCAATCCTGATACTTCTAAAATCAGTGTGATATCTAGATGACAGCGGGCTTCTTCAATAAAGGATGACCTTACAGCGTTATCGGGATTGCCTTTTTCGCTTTTGGGTTCCAGTGGGTTCCCTGTGCCAATAATGGAAGAGACAAAATCATTCGGACCTTTATGGGTTTGCAATTCAATGTTGTGACAGACAACACCTGTCGCTACAAACTCTATTCCTGTCTGATTGACTTTGCGTTGTAAAGCATGAACAGCCCCTAGCCAGGCTGTCATAGCCGGAAAGCCAATGGTATAGGGACTGGAAAGTGCATTGGCATTGTGAATGCGAACGTGAGGTAACAACAGCAGTGTACGAATAACACCATTCATCGCAGGCACTCCTTGTACTGTCCAACCAATTTTGTCATATATTTTTTTTCTGTGTCGCTGAGTTTCAAAGCTGCTTTGCCTAATATTCTTTCGTAACCATGAACAATGAAATTCACAACCGAACCGAGAATGTCATCTAACCAGTCATCTGTGCTATTTCGAGTTTGTTCGTGTTCTTCCAAAAGCCAGATTTGTTGTGCTTTTGGTAGCTGGTGATAATCAGAGTTGTATTGCTCGTTGGCTACAGACCTTAGCTGCCAAAGACGCTCTACGATGTAATCCATAATTGAGAGATAAAATTCATCCCGTGCTGCGCGAACGTGCATGTTGTTGAGATCTTTGCTGTACAAATCATGAAGCTTCTGAAAAATATCTCTACAGTGCTGATATCGTACAGTCTGGGTGAAGAAATCATGTTTGGGAATGTGATCGGTGCGTTTTTTTAGCTCCGGGGGTATGCTTAACAGTAGGTGTGCTTTGCCACCATTCTGGTTATTCAATACGCTGATATTTTGGGGTTTTGTACCTCCGTAGCCTACAGTCGTTAAACCATAAATTTCACGATATCCCTGCTCGTAGTAAGCGTTGTTACGTTTTTTATCACGAGCCAATTTGATCTCATCACCAAAGCGCATAGCGTCCAGTCGTTTTCGCAGATCAAACACTATGCCGGAAGGTGTCAGAATGGATAACAGGTGGTAATCGTCTTTGACCGGAAAGTAGACCTGTTTTATTTTGGAACTAGTAATGCTGTCTGTAGCACTTTTGGTCATGGCCAGAAAGCCATTTCGTAGTTCTGTATATGAAGCGTTTTTAATAGTAAGAAGCGCTTTTGCCAGATCAGATTCGTCTTCCAAATGCGCCAGTAATGTACGACTGTCGTCAGTTTCTAATGATAGAAACTTATAGACATCCAATGCGGCGGCATTACCCAATGCGTCGTTTTGTACCTCAACATTACCACTACGCAAAAAACCATCATGCTGGTTCTGGCTACGAGCAATTACTGATGTGGTATCGCCATTCTTATTTTTTCTTGAACTCGGGTGGCTGAATGTACACGGATGACTGGATATAGAAATCTGTCCGGCTCGTTTCGCAGCATTGGGAAGCCACTCTTCTAGCGAGAAGAGCTGTTCACATTCTGCCTTTTTGTCGTGTATCTCATTTTCATCCATGGATGACTTAATCGTCTTCTTCAACCAAGTTTCTTTTCTTTCCCTGAAAAAACCAGTAATTACAGGTTCAAGCATTATCATTACTCCCTAGATAAACGATGGTAGTACACTAATTGATACTTCATTAAATCGCAATATAATTTGCTGGTATGTATAGGCATTAAAATATTACGAAGATCGTCAGCACAGTTTTCGATATACTCACGGGCCTGCTGAAAAGCAGCTTAGAAATATACGTACCAACAAAATATCCACTGCCGCACAGGCAGCAAGCAATCAGCGAAAAATATCGCTGATTGCTTTTACTTTTAACTCACTCGTTCACAAGCTTTAGTAACCCTAACTGATCGTTATAGACATATTGACTGGTTTCATCGTACGGAAAATTCAGCTCTCCAAATCGTATGGAAATTTTACGCAGTGAAGTGTCTTGCTCTTCTGCCAGCTCTACCAGTGCCTGTTCATAATCGCGTACCAGCCAAAGGCGTGATTGTTGTTCTGGTTTTAATCTGTGTCGTTGAATATTCAATACATCTTCTCTGCTCACCATCCAACCATCTTTATCTCGTTCACAGAATAGACAGGTTTGTGTTTCGTTGTTGTAAACAAGAAAGGCATTCAAACAAGGCTGACTGTCACGAAAAGGGGTCAATACTTGGGGCAAAGCCGTTAAAAACCAGTTGCCTCGTAAAAAACCCTGCAATGTTTCCGGCCCATTTTGAGGGGGGGCTCCACTCACAGGGCAAAGCGTCTTGCGGTAATTTGTCAGTAACCTGTGAGTAGCTTCATGCTCAAGGTCAGCAAGTTTGCCTTCGTAGTCTAATGCATTTTTTGGCGGTTTTTGGATACGCGGTACCGCATCCAGCCGTTGCCCGATAGCTTTTTCATCAATTAGGTTAGTTAAGTCATGGCTATTCAGAGTAATGTACTCTTCAAAACCTGGTCTATTGAATACTTGTTTATCCGGATTACAGTGATGTTTTATCCCTTTCCAGTTGTATTGCAGCAGACTGAGATTGGGTTCTGTAATGGCGCTTTCCCGGTGTCGCTGCACACGACCTGCCAGCTGGATGATAGAACGATAAGATGACGGTTCAACTACAGCCCAGTCGAAGTCATGATCCCGGCCTACTTCCTCAACCGGCGTTGCTACCAAAATGAAAAGCAATTGTTGCGTTCCTTTCGGCGTCTGGTCGAGATGGTGTCGAATTACTGGGTGAGTGAATGCTTGAGGCTGTTCACCCGGTTTCTCTTTTCGTTTGAGCACTTGATCGAGGTGCTGTTCTTGCAGGTGTCGCATTAGCAATACCTGTTGACTATGGTAAGCCATCACACGCACTTCGATATCTGCAGGCCACGTGTGCTCTAGCAAGTATTGAGTGAGTTTTATGCAGGGAGGAATATTGGCCATACGCACCACACCAAACGACACATTAATACCGGTTTTAGTATCGCAGGTATGGTGATTCTGGTGTTTAGTGAGCGCGGCTTGGGCGATCAATTCAAAATAGTTATCTTGCTTGTTTGTCTGTGCAGCCAGCACTGTTTCACAACTAACAATATCAGCCCGGCGTTTTACCGGCTCCTTGTTGAGCTTTTCCACTCGTTTGTTAACAAAAGCAGCGTGACGCTCACGATATGCACCTATGGCCTTCGGCAGTTCCTGCTCATTACTGGTTTTTACCTGTGTGCTAAATTCATCCATCCAGGCACAGCCAATAGATTGACTGGCATTGCGAGTTTTACAGAACAATTGCCAGCCATCGCGATAGGCTTTGTAATACCCTTCTGCCAGATCGGGCGGAATGGTAGCAGAGGAGATCATCACCTTGCGACCGAGCATTCCAGTCAAATGAATCAGCCGGCCAATGGCTATCAGATCGTGGCCAGTAAAGTCATCGATTTCATCAATCACCAGGTCAGACGACAATAAACGTAAAGCCGGAAGGATATAACGCCCACCTCTTTTGGTTTCAGTCGCAGCCATTAAATGGTCAATGGTACAAGCAAGAACCGGTGCATAGAGAAACTTTCGATCTCGCTCTTGCTGAAGCACTGTAGACAAACCCTCTTCCGGAAGAGAACAGTCGAAATCAACATCTTCATCCAACAGAGCTTCTGCTGATTCAGAACCACTGTTTTCAGCTTTGCTAATTTGCTCAGCCTGTTTGGCTCGCTTATGCAGTTCCATTACAGCGCGTGAACCAATCAATACCGCCAATTCAGTATCATCCAGACCAATGCGTTCTCGGTATTCATCACCAGTTTGCAGAGTGAGTGTGCGTAACCCCAAGGCAAGAACATATCGCAGGCTGTTTCCATCCGTCGATAATGCTCTCATGATTTTTGCATTAGCAAAGGTTTTCCCTTTACCGGTACTGGCCATATTCACAGCAAAAAAACCGATGCGTTGTTTCGGCTGTTCAGTTCGCCACTGTTTGATTTTCGCAACTGCTTTGTCCTGCCAGGCAAACGCGGACGGGCTTTTTTTCTTAAGGCTGGCAATATCCTGCGCCACAGGTGGTTCAGTTTCAAAAGCAGGAAGTAACCATGCATTTCTTACGCTTTGCTGCGCAACGCCAACGAGGTGTTCATCCAGCTTTTGTTTAAGTGTATTGCTCTCACGGTCAGTATTAGCAAATAATCCGGTAGTATCAGGCCAGTTCTTGGCAGCCTCTTGTGATGAGTAGTTATGATCACCCAGCATTAAACACAAGCGTGAGTGATGCAGTATCAACCGATAGCTACCGTTAGCCAAAACCTCCTGCACCTGCGATTGACAGGCATGTAATCGGCCTGCCCATTTTTTCAGAGCACTGATCCAGCGTTTGGAGTTACTGATAAAACCTTTTGGGAAGCGAAAGCAGGCTTGCAGGCGAATTTGGTAATCGGCATCGTCGTAACGATTTTCATATCCCCACTGATGATTTATACGTGCCAGTGACTTATCAATAGTCTCTGCACATTCGCCAAGCCAGCGTTGCCTTAATTCATCCCGCGTTTTGTTTTCAAGTGGCAGACGATGATGAGACACAATCAACCAGGCAATGAGTTTGGCGACTGGCGGCAATTTCTCTAATGACTTAGAGTCAGTGCTAATTACCGTATGTGAAAGCGTGCTTAAGGATTCTTCATCAATATCACCCTGTTCCAGCGCTGTAAGCCATCCCTCGTCACTACCAAAATCTGTCGTGTGTTTTTGCACCAAAGCCTGAAGTAACAAACAGGATATCCATTCATGGCGAATAGGATCTCCTTTGAAAGCTTGGGTATTGTCTGGCTGGAGTTTGTTCTGAAAAAGCTCACTGGCCTTACCCCAGTCATGCAGCAGGGCAGCCAGCCCCGCTAAGGCTTGAATGAGAGGCAAAAAGTGCCAATCGCTCTCGGAAGCACTTTTTAATAAATTCTTCCGAGTACTATTAACTGGCACGATACCTGAAGTATTGAATCTATCCCGATTGCCCACTACCCAAGCCAGTTCACTGCGTGAACGGGAGCGTGCCCAGTGGCAACTCACCGCAGTACGTTTGCTGGCAGTTTTACGCAGCAACTTTTTAACAGCATTTAAGCCATCGTTGGTGATAATTGTTTGCCAGGTATTGTCGCCTATGCGATCAGCAAAGGCATCCAATACCCGTCGGGTCTTCTTAAGCGCATTTTTTTCGCACCGGGATACAAAGGTGACCATCATAACGGTGGGTTCTCACTTTCTTCCCAATCTGTTTTCAAAGCTACGGACTTAACCTGATCAAACATAAAATCAAGGGCTTTATGATCGGTAAAAGCCTGCAAGCATTGCTGACGAAACTCTTGCTCTGTCGCACCTTCTTTGGCACAAATAAATGCCCACGGAAGTATGATTGTGTCTTTTATCAAATCAGCCACATCAAACACCAGCGCACCGCGTCGAGTTTTACCATGCATCACCGCGCAACCGTGAGGAATGCCGAGCACCCACAAGGTAGTTGCAGCAAGCCCATAAGCCAGATAATTACCATGATTCAAAAAAGCGTTGGCTGTGTCTTCTGCTGTGCGCTCACGGATAAACTCTCCGTAACCGGTACTACGAACTGCGACTTTATAAAGCTGTTTGGTAAGCAAGGCTTCTATTCGAAGTAGTTCGCCAGTGGTTGTTGCCGTCCTGGTTTTGCGCTCAAAGCCGGTTAAAGCCCTTTCAATCTCGCTGCTGTCGGTATTAAACCCTTCTCTGACCAAGTCACGGTCTTTTTTCCATATACGACGTAAATAATCTATACGGGCCTGCTGAAATGTTTTGGCTGCCTGTAACCGTTTGTTGTCATCAAACCAGAAGCCCATCCAGCCTTGCAGATATTCTGTTGGCCGGTACTCACTTTGCGGGCTGAGCCATTCTACTTCACTGGCCATTAACAAAGGCGTACCTCCACCTCCACAAAAACCGACCAGTACACCTGCAGACGCTAGCATACGCATAGCTGCTTGGGTAATCGATGTGCCTGTTCCTAATAGAATACTTGTGGTGTTGGCAATCGGAATATTCCAGTACTGGTTTTCTGTTTTAGCTTCGGTGAGATAAAGTACACGGCCATCCTTCTGCATGACTCGGCACTTTTCCAGATAATAGATATTTGCTCTTTTGGAGTGGAGAATAGCTTTGAGGTCTGTAAGAGCTTCCATGGCTATATATGGTCTTTAGTACGGAGACTTCTATGTTAAGTCCCAAAGTTAATCTGAAGCAATCACTTAGCCAAGAGGTTAAACTTAAATGCAATTTCTGAATTATACTAACCAAACACCACCCACTGCCCCGAGTAAGGAGAAAGACTAACCCCTTTCGACGTGGACTCTTGAGCAGCGGAGGTTTTGTTACGGGAAGGAGAGGCAGCAATGTTTCG
>SIHQ01000049.1 GCA_004762125.1 Oceanospirillales bacterium
GCAATGTGAATAATCTTTGTAACGAACAATACGTCCGGCTAACGTCATTAAGCATGATCGCCAATAAGGTTATGACCCTGACCTTCTCAGACCTGAGACAGTATTCCGTCATTTTTGACCGGGATAGTGGAGGCCCAATGGAAGCCCAACAGGTGCTGCCTTTCGCTTACCCTGATGACAGCCACTTATACCGCTTGACTGTTCGACTACTCACCGTTGAATTGATCAGTTAAACAGAGTGGTCAAGTAATCCAGTGGTGCATAAAACTTTTTCCACAATGTTTGGCTGGTCTCTGAAAGGCCTTCTTCCAGCGGATAACCATAAACGGCATAGTTAGAAAGGCTGTTGATGAAAGCGAAAATCAACGCTGGAACCAGAGTGACGCCGACTTTGGTAAAAGGGTTGTGTGAATCTATTTTTGAAGTAAGTAATAATCCGGCTCCGGCTCCGGCTCCGACTCCGGCTCCGGCGACGGCTACTGCTATGATTCCGGCTCCGGCTCCGGCTCCGGCTCCGGCTACGGCTCCGGCTACGGCTCCGGCTCCGGCTCCGACTACGGCTCCGGCTCCGGCTACGGCTCCGGCTCCGGCTACGGCTCCGGCTCCGGCTCCGGCTCCGGCTACGGCTCCGGCTCCGGCTCCGACTACGGCTCCGGCTCCGGCTACTAATTTAAACTGGTCGTCCATATTAAGCATGGATGTAGATATTATCGCTGAGATAACTCCTGATGCCGAAGCTACTATCGCAAAACCCAATGCAGCTTTAGGGTTCAAGCCTTTTTTAATAAACGCTTCATAGGTAACAGCGCCTGCCATCACACCAGTAATATATGACAATAGTACGTATTGCCCATAATCGTAGTAAACAGGGTTGATGTTCGTTTTGCCGGTTCTTCTTAAATACTGAGATGCAGTTACACCACTTGCAGTTCTTGCGCTTGCCTCAGCGACTAAATAGGTCAATATAGCTACAGGTATAGTCCGTTTTCTTCCAGTCTCTGCGTAATCTGCATATCCCACCATTCCGACACCAAGCATGCGTAAAGGTTGCCACCAGGTTTGCTCCAGGGGCCAGGGGGAAATATGTCCAGCCAACGCCACTTCGGCGGCTGTAATGGTGGGAGCCAGCTGCAGGCAAAAATCGGTTTTCAGTGTTTCGAATTCTTTCTTTTCAGAACCTTGCATTCTGAATCGATCAGCTAGAAGTGATAACAGCTGCGGGGACACGCAAACCCCGTACCAGACACCAAAGCTGACCAAAGTCGAGAAAGACAAGCTTGCAGTACTTTCGACTAACGCAAGTCCGTTCTCAACCAATGAAGCGTTTTCATAATGTGTCAGGAACTCAAAATCAGCTTGGTCTGCCATTCTGGCTGCAGCTATTGAGCTCCCAATCCAAAAACATAAAAGGAACGGAAATACTGTGGATGGGTTTTTCATGGTGAATGCTCTGAAACTAATGGCTGCGCATAAGGATAGATCACACAAGGAACCACTGGATGGCCATCAATAACGAAGACGTCAAACTTTACGAGAGCCAACGGCTCACCGATCAGGACGATGGTGGTGGACGAGTAACCGGATCGGAAGTCATCGACGGCAATGTGAATAATCTTTGTAACGAACAATACGTCCGGCTAACGTCATTAAGCATGATCGCCAATAAGGTTATGACCCTGACCTTCTCAGACCTGAGACAGTATTCCGTCATTTTTGACCGGGATAGTGGAGGCCCAATGGAAGCCCAACAGGTGCTGCCTTTCGCTTACCCTGATGACAGCCACTTATACCGCTTGACTGTTCGACTACTCACCGTTGAATTGATCAGTTAAACAGAGTGGTCAAGTAATCCAGTGGTGCATAAAACTTTTTCCACAATGTTTGGCTGGTCTCTGAAAGGCCTTCTTCCAGCGGATAACCATAAACGGCATAGTTAGAAAGGCTGTTGATGAAAGCGAAAATCAACGCTGGAGCCAGAGTGACGCCGACTTTGGTAAAAGGGTTGTGTGAATCTATTTTTGAAGTAAGTAATAATCCGGCTACTGCTCCGGCTCCGGCTCCGGCTCCGACTCCGGCTCCGACTCCGGCTTCGACTACGGCTACAGCTCCGACTCCAACTGTGGCTCCGGCTCCGACTACTGCTACGGTTCCGATTCCGACTCCGCTGGCTACGGCTACAGCTCCGACTCCAACTGTGGCTCCGGCTCCGGCTCCGGTGGTTACGATTCCGGCTATGGCTCCGGCTCCGGCTCCGGCTCCGGCCCCGGCTACTAATTTAAGCTGGTCGTCTATATTAAGCATGGATGTAGATATTATCGCTGAGATAGCTCCTGATGCCGAAGCTACTATCGCAAAACCCAATGCAGCTTTGGCAGAGCTCAAGCCTTTTTTACTAAACGCTTCATAGGTAACAGCGCCTGCCACCACACCAGTAATATATGACAATAGAGTGTATTGCCCATAATCGTAGTCAACAGGTTTGATGTTCGTTTTGCCGGTTTTTCTTAAATACAGAGATGCAGTTACGCTACTTGCAGTTCTTGCGCTTGCCTCAGCGACTAAATAGGTCAATGTAGCTACAGGTATAGTCCGCTTTCTTCCAGTCGCTGCGTTTGCATATTCCGCCATTCCGACACCAAGCATGCGTAAAGGTTGCCACCAGGTTTGCTCTATGGGCCAGGGGGAAACATGTCCAGCCAACGCCACTTCGGCGGCTGTAATAGTGGGAGTCAGCTGCAGGCAAAAGTCGGTTTTCAGTGTTTCAAATTTTTTCTTTTCAGAACCTCGCATTCTGAATCGATCAGCTAGAAGTGATAACAGCTGCGGGGACATGCAAACCCCGTACCAGACACCAAAGCTGACCAAAGTCGAGAAAGACAAGCTTGCAGTACTTTCGACTAACGCAAGTTCGTTCTCAACCCATGAAGCGTTTTCATAATGTGTCAGGAACTCAAAATCAGCTTGGTCTGCCATTCTGGCTGCAGCTATTGAACTCCCAAACCACAAAAATAAAAGGAACGGAAATACTGTGGATATTTGTTTCATGGTGAATGCTCTGAAACTAATGGCAGGGCATAAGGATAGATCACACAAGGAACCACTGGATGGCCATCAATAACGAAGACGTCAAACTTTACGAGAGCCAACGGCTCACCGATCAGGACGATGGTGGTGGACGAGTAACCGGATCGGAAGTCATCGACGGCAATGTGAATAATCTTTGTAACGAACAATACGTCCGGCTAACGTCATTAAGCATGATCGCCAATAAGGTTATGACCCTGACCTTCTCAGACCTGAGACAGTATTCCGTCATTTTTGACCGGGATAGTGGAGGCCCAATGGAAGCCCAACAGGTGCTGCCTTTCGCTTACCCTGATGACAGCCACTTATACCGCTTGACTGTTCGACTACTCACCGTTGAATTGGGCAGCTTTGCCTTCACTGGTAAACCTTGTGTGATCACCGTATTCTGAATCACATCGCGGAACAGGTTTTCAGGCTTGCCGATCTCCGTCCTTTTCGGGATGGCAATTGCAGAGTTCTCAATTTGCTTTTACAAAGTTTATTGATGACTTATAGATTTCGCCCTGTTCACTTAAAGATTCGTTATATTTTTGGTCTCAGCCCCGACCAGATTGCAGAGCTACTCAATACGGCATTGAATACAAACTTTTAAGAACTAAAGGTTGAACTGCCCGAAAATTTGAAAGACCTGGCGAAAAAAATTGAATAGGAAATGTTAATAGCAACAACCAATATCTGGCAACAGTTCAAATCGTTGCTCCCTGAAAGTTCTAAATCAGTTGTCACTATTATTACTAATAATGGCAATTGGATCAGTCAGGCTGAGCTTTGAAATGGATCTGTGATTACTGTAGTTGTCCGCATTCCTTAGCCACAGAGGGACGCTGTCGAAATCCATATCCATAAATAGTCTTACTCAGTGATCTGTGTGGGTAGCTCGCCGGAGAGGAGTTTGGGGAGGAGGGTGTCTCGGAGTTCGGCTAACTTGCGATTTTCTGCAAGATTTTCTCTGTAAAAGGTTCGCCATCGTCTTCTTCTAGCGCTGCGCCGACATAACGCCCTGCTTTCTGTACGTTTGTACTCTTCAATAATATATGACTGTCCCCGTTCTTGCTATTATGACAGGAGTGATTTTGATCACAAGAGGCTCGTTACCGCTATTATAAACGAAATAAAGCGATGCAGAGGTGGCGTACTTTGCGCCGGAAGATCGGGGCGTAGTTTCGCTTACCCACTGTTTGAAGCTATTCAAGATAACGGCCAGCGTGATTAAAAATCTGTAATTTTGTAGATATGCTTATCAAGGCATTTTAAAATAAACAACATTTTGAAATGTAGGTTTTTACGATAGAAATGAAGTAATAAAGTGCTGAAACGCCGATATTTGAAAATTGCCGCTTGGTTAGCTCTGGCATTCAGCCATTTCAGCTACGCCCATGAGCCTGTTCTGATAAAGCTGATACCTATTGATAAGCAATTTATTTATAAGATACCTGATCATATAATTGATTCTAAAAGCATTAGCAACGCACGAGAAACTCGATCTAATGACATTGAAGGCGTTGCAAACGGTGCTCCAAACATAGGTTGGTCTTTGAACATCGGGTTTGGTGGTCAAGATGCAAATGAAAAGTCCACATATTTATTGTTGGATACGGGTTCTTCCAATACTGGAATTTCAGATGGAATACCGTGTTCGAGCAGTCAAGATATTATCTTTACCAATACATCTACAGCATCCGATCCTTTTAGAAGTGTTTCTGTGTCCTATTCAGGTGGTTCGTGGAATGGTGAACTGTATAGGGATTATGTTTCCATTGAAGGGCTGGGAGTGGTTTATGCACAACTGGCAGCTATAAAACATCAAAGCAGGTTCTGTATTGGTTCTTCAGGATGGAACGGAATATTCGGGTTAGCCCAACGTAATCTTGCAAAACCTGACGCATCAGTGACGCCATTACTTGATGAATTTATAAGCGCGAATCAGTTACCTGACATATTTGCACTAGAGTTTTGTCCTCAAAATTACTCTAACAATGTTCAGCAAGAGAGTGTCCTTAGTGTAGGAGGGGTGAGTTACTCAATGATCCAGGGGGCGGAGTCAGATATGAGTGCGCAAGAAAAAATAGTGTATATACCGTTTTTTGGTGATGATTATTATCGAACCCTGATTTACGAAATCAGAGTCAACAACCAAATAATTTCTGTAACGGGCTGTGAAGATATTAACCGTGATAAAACGTTTTTTGACAGTGGCACAACTGAAATTTTTTTGCACACAGCATTGTTTAACGCTGTCATTCAAGCATTTGAACGAGAGCTACCGGAGGTTGATGCTGTTTTTTGGGAGGGAGGTAGTGTTCTTTGCTGGCAACGTGAGGAGATGGGTGCGGTATGGAATGCTCTTCCCTCTATTCAAATTTATTTTCAAAAAGAAGGCTCTGAGAACGAAGCTATTTTGTTAACGCTCACGCCAACTGAATATTTAAGAAATATAAATGATAATTTTAAATGTAAATGTGTCAGACCAAAATGCCTGGTATTTCGTTTTGCAATACGTAAGAGAAACTGGGGGAATATCATTGGATCGCAAATGTTTCTCACTGCGATATACGACAGAGAACAGAGGCGCATAGGTCTCGCAAAATCCAGCTGCGAGCATCCTATTGAAAGTAATTTCTCCAGTGCAGATATTGACTCTGTTTTGTACCCTGTTCCTGATAGCTGTCATGAAGGTGTTATCCCGCGACCATACTGGGAGGTAATCGTTTATGCATGCGGTTCTATTGTGACTTCCATATGTGCAATTTCTCTAAGTTATGGTGCTATCAAAAAATCTTACATGCATCGACATGCACTTTCTAGTTACTTACATAGAATGATGGTTTTTATCGATCCAGTTATAAGGTTTATGTCGTGCAATTACCGATTATTTCACAGCAGCCCTATACAGGAAACCGTAACAGAAGAGATGGAAAGTGAATGATTTCGAATCATTATCATGTGGTGCTGCATATCAACCGGGAGCTGAGTGAATCCTGAAATACCCGAGAAGTGCTGGAATAATGGACAAAGCTGTTTTCCGGATATTTACTGGTAAAATGATATCTCGCCAATGACACTATGTGCGAAACGGAAATTCAGAAAACAGAAGAACTTACGGAAGAGTACCTCCGTCGTTTTTATTGAAGATAGTTGTTATAAGCACCTGCCGTACCTTCTGCTGTTTTTCTGTTCGCAATTAAAAAAGCTTACAGAAGTTTTCGGCAGGTGCGTTTCTACCTAAAATCTACTTGATTTACTCACAGTTACCCTTGAAGAGCCCAATTAATAAAGTATCACCCGAGTTCGTAAATTTCTCGATGACTGCTTGATGAAACTATTTTTGCCAACCATACCCTTTTCTTTCAAAAGGATATAAGTCACTGATTCTGCTCAACCAGTTGAATAAATAAATACTTTTCAAATCAGGTTGGTCTTCCATGTTCATTGTACGAACCCATACATCCTGGTCAGGGTTAATCGCTTTAGCTTTTTCAGGAATGTCTTTGTCAGTAATAAGAGTATTTATACCTGTGTATTCTGTATTTTCTTCTGCTTTATCATTTTGAGTGAGAGGGTGCTTTTGTGGGAATATTTTTACCACATGGGAGTCTACATATAGCATTGCTGTTTTTGCGGTTTTGATATTTTCAGTGTCATACGGAAAAAGTATATGTCGTAAAGTTTTCTGAGAGTCGAGAGGTGATGAACGTTGTGCATAATGCATGCTCTTGCGCCTGCGGGTGTTACAGTCGGACCCTCCATTTCCATAAGAAGCATCTAAGCATAAGTCTACATCGTCATAGTACTTGTCTGTTTTATGAGAATAATAAATATTATTTGTATTAATATTATCCATTCTGAGTTTCCACCAACGTTCTAAAAATTTTTTTCCTTCTTTTGAATTACGAACTAGAATAATGCCAGCGCTAACTCCAGTAAAAGGATCTTCACTCACTAGCACCGACGCTCTTTTTGATAACTTTTCGTTAGCATAAGTGTCGATCAGATTATCAATTAAGGCGTTTTCTTTCTCATGAAAATCTGATGTGACAACATCATCATCAATCCACATAATCCATTTATCCTCTTCTATCTGAGGAAGCAGTGTCCTCATAGCAATCACTTTTAGCCAATCATCAGGAAGATTGGCTAACTGTTTTTTAAATAGATCATTATGCAAAAAACGATACGCTGGAACGCTACGGGAATAAGCAAAAGCAAGGTGATTAAGGCAAATTATTTTTTGTATTTCCGGAAACAACCCTACAGGATTTTGGTGGTTTCCGGAAATCAATAGAGCAATATTTTTAGTCGATACCAATGAATTTTGTTTGATATTGCCTGGCATAGGTACGGTAATCATTGGGTAGACAATGTTTTTAGATATTTTTACTTTGGCCTGATGTTCTGATAATAAATCCGGGCAAGCTTTAAGAAAAGAAGTCAGAAGTTTTTTTTCATCGTTACTAAATGAAAGTTTTATATCGTCGTAAGTGATAATTGGATGGTATGTTTTTATGAAATGATTCTGACCAGAAAAAGATGCTAGACCTGTACTAATAGATTCATTGTTCCATGCTTTATCGAAATCTTCATTTGGTTTATTAAATGAGTTATGATATGGGTACAAATTATTAAGATTGCTCAACCAGCTGATTAAATATGAATTCTTTTCATCAGAATTATCTTCAAAGCCTTGTGGGTGAACCCACACATCCTCAATAGGATTTATAGCTTCAATAGCTGCATCCTGATCAATCAAGTAAGTATTGATGCCTATATAATCGATTTTGTCTTGCGGATAAATTTTTTGTTTCTGTGAAAATATTTTTATTATGTGCGTATCTTCATATAGTTTAGCTGCTTTTGTTGTTCTAAAGTTTTCAGTATTGGGCAGAAAGAGAATGCGTTCTAATGTTTCCTGTGCACTAATAGGCGACTTGAGTTTAAAATTCGGCCTGTCGGAAAAATCGTAAGTCATACAGCCCCCGTGTGCGTTTAAACAAGCGTTCATATTGTCATACGAATTACTTGATTTATTTGAATGATGAATATTATTAAGGTTAATATTATCCATTCTGATGTCCCACCATTGATCTAAAAACTCTCTCCCTTCTTCGGAATTTCGAACTAAAACAATACCTGTGTTTACTCCAGTATATAGATCGTTACTAACTAATACCGAAGGTTTATCGAGCACATCTTCGCCAGTATAAGAGTCGATTAGCTTATCTATAAAAGAGGAGCTGTACCTATGAAAATCTGATGTTATTACGTCATCATCAGCCCACATTATCCATTGGTCATCGTCTATTTGCGGGAGCAGAGTTTTCATAGCGATCACTTTTAACCAGTCACTTGGCAAACCAACTAACTCATTTTTAAAAAGGTTTGTATGTAAAAATCGATAAGCCGAAATATCTCGTGCGTAAGCAAAGATGAGATGATTCAGGCAGATCATTTTATATGTTTCCGAGAAGGGATCTTGGGAGAGACGATCGTTACCAGATATTAATATGGAAATATTTTTTGTTGCTACTAATTGATTTTTATTTATATTTCTCAGCATAGGTATAATAACCGCTGAATCGGCAGTGCTTCTATATATTTCATCTTTTATTTCAGTACCCCAAAAAAAATCAGGGCAAGCTTTAAGCAAAGACATCGACGTATCATTTTCGTCACTATCTAGTGAAAGCTTCATATCTTCATAAGTGATGACAGGTGAATTGTTTGTGAGTTGATCATGACTATCTGCAATTGCTATAAGAGGATTATTTAATAAAATCAGGAAAAAATATCTATTGATAATACTGATAATTTTCATTAGTTTTTAGGCTCAGTTTAGGCTCAGTTTAGGCTCAGTTTAGATTGTGTGCTGATGTTATCTTCTAGAACAGTGATATCAATAAGTTTGATATCACTTGAAAATCGCACTGTTCCTTAGCTGACGCGGATTCTAGAAAATCACTAACATCTATTTGGAGTTGAGCCAATTTTTACGTTTGTTTATAGCGTTCAAAGATAAGTTGATTCTTATTTAGTAAAGAATGATAGTCTACTTTGACTGAATTTTTGTTTTATTTCATGCGTTGTAAGGAAAGTTATTTTAACTGAGTTCAGGTTAAATTTAATGTTCTAAATAAATACTTTTGATATTGTTTTTAACTATTTAAAGTAACTGTAATTTCTAACTTTACTTTACATCAATGAAAAATTATATCTGAGTTACTACAACTATCGCTATCAATGATAAAGCATGTTTTTTGCCACTCATATTTTTTATTTTTATAAGGATATAGATAATTAATTTTACTAAGCCAAGTTGATAAATAAGAAAATCTTTTTTCAGAATTAGCTCCAAAACCTGGTGTGTGAACCCACACATCTCGTCTTGGATGAATAGCTTTAGCTTCAATTTTAAGATTCCTTTCGACGAAAAAAGTATTAATTCCTATGAAATTATTGTTATCATATTGGCGATCTTGATGTTTTTGTGGGAAAATTTTAATTATATGGGAGCCAAGATATCGCATTGCGTTTGTTGATTCTTTATGGCTTTCAGTTTCAGGGTGCATAATCATTCGATATAAAGTTTCCTGTTCATGAAAGATGAAAACGTTAACGTTAACGTTAGGATTTCCTGGGACCGAACAGGACGGGTTTCCAGTTTCAATATATCGGCAATCATCCAGACAGAAGTGAAAAGTTTCGAAACTATTACCCGTCTTATCACAGTAATAGGGTTTATCTATATCATCTACTCTGGTTTCCCACCAGTGTTCCAAGAATGCTCTCCCTTCTTTAGAATTCCGGATTAAAACAATTCCAGTATTAATTCCTGTATAGGGATCACTACTCACTAACACAGATGGTCTCTTTAGTATCTCTTCTCCGGCGAAAGTGTTAATTAACGTATCTATAGAAGAAGTCTCCATTGTATGAAAGTCGGATGTTACTACATCATCATCAGCCCACATTATCCATTTATTGGGTTCTATTTGCGGTAGCAGAGTTTTCAAAGCGATTACTTTCAACCAATGTGGTGGCAGATCAGCAAGTGCTTCTTTGAATGTATATGCATGTAAAAATCCATAAGCTAGAACTCCATGAGCATAGGCGAACGCCAGGTGATTGAGACAAACTATTTTATGTATTTCTGGGAATTCATTGTACGAGTTTCGATTATTTCCAGAAATCAATACAGAGATATTATCTGTAGGTATTAACTGATTTTGTTTTACATTATTTGGCATAGGTACAGTAATTATTGGATCACTAACGCTCGTATATATTTCTTTTTCGTATTCAGTTTCTAGAAAAATGCCCGGACACGATTTATGCAAAGAAATTAAGATATTATCTTCGGTTTGATTAAATGATAATTTCAAATCACTATAAGTAATAGCAATTGGATCTATTACAATATTATTATTGTATGAAAGTACTACTAAGGGATAAAGAAGTAGCATAAAGGCAAAGTTTTTCGTAATAATGTGAATGATTTTCAATTTAAATTTTTCACCTTAACTAAGTTTTTTGTAAGAGTTTATTATTCCTTGACTCAGGGTTTATAAATAAAAGTATATCCAGTTTTGGAAAGGTCGATTGGTTTTTAAAAATGAAAAATATTATTCTAATCAAATTATTGAGAAGTGCTGTTATCTATCTTATGAAAGTGTTTTTCCCAAAGAAAACCTTCATGATGATATGGATACAGGTCGTTAACTTTACTCAACCAAGCTATTAAATACAAACCTCTTTTGTTGGGGAACTTTCCCATACCTGGTACTTGAACCCATACATCTTTAGTTGAAGTAATCGCTTTTGCTGTATCGGGAGTGTGCCTTTCAATAAAAAAAGTGTTGATACCTATATCATGGTGAATATTATCTTGTTCGAGGTAAGTGAGTTTTTGCGGAAATATTTTAACTACATGGGAGTCAGCATACAGGTTTGCATGTATTGCTCCTTCTCTCTTAATATAAGATATAAGTATTTGTAAAGTTTCTTGTTCATGCAGAGCAAGCGATTTGGGGTTTTTTCCAATGGGCATGCAACTTTCATTGCAATTAAGTAAACATAGATTCAAAGTAAGGTATAATTTTTCTGTCGTACTACAAATAAAAGGATCTTGAATATCCATAACTCTGGTGTCCCACCAGTGCTCTAAAAGCAGTCTGCCTTCTTCTGAGTTTCGAACTAAAACAATTCCTGTATTAATATCCGTATAGGGGTCGGCACTCACTAGCATAGATGGAGTTTTTGAGACATCAGGCCCTTCTTCTATGTACGATTCAATCAACATATCAATATAAGAGTGTTTATTTTCAAGAAAGTCTGATGAAATAACGTCATCATCAATCCACATTATCCATTTGTCAGATTCTATTTGTGGAAGCAGTGATTTTAATGCGATCACTTTCAACCAGTGTGGTGGCAGATTCGTTAATTGTTCTTTGAACCCCTTCGCGTCTAAAAATTGATAAGCTGAAACACCTCGAGCGTAAGCGAAAGCCAAATGATTTAAACAAATCATTTTTTGAACTTCTGGTAGAGAACTAAAAGGATTTCGATTGTTTCCAGAAATTATAAGTGCGATGTTTTTTGTTTGTATAAAGTGATCTTGATTTACATTTCCTGGCATAGGTATAGCAACTGTGGGGTAAGCCATAGTGTGGTAGATTTTGTCTGTTATCTCAGTGTCAGGTAAAAAATCGGGACAAGCTTTTACTAAAGAATTTACAAGATTATCTCTGTTTTCTGTAAACGATAGTTTCATATCTTCATAAGAAACAGTTGAACAACTTGGGTTGTAGTATTCTTCTGCAATTACCCTATGAGAGATTATTGATCCAATGATTATTGTGAGGTAGATAATAAAATTATTATTTTTCATTAAATTTCTTTTGATGTAAGATGCTAGATTAAGTGGGTTTATATTTTTATTATAGATCGATAGTTTTTTATTAGAGTAGAAAAATAAAAAAATACTATGATTTAAAAGTTTTTCAGCATGGAATAATGTCCAACTTCTTATTTCTGAGTACAATCGATTTTCGACTAATTCAATACAGTAGATAGAATTGGAGTTAGAAATGGTGTTATGTTCAAAGGCTAACGGCTTAGCATCACAAAAATGATTCGAAATACATAAATCAAAAATCAGTTTCATCATTCTGAGGGTAGCTACCTTTTTCTATTAGTGAAGGCATGCCTGAATCAGTAAATCCATCAATAATTATTTGGTGAAAATCTTTTTGCCACCGTAGCCCTTTTTTCTTATAGGGGTAGAAGTCACTGACACTGGCTAACCAGCTTAATATATACAAGTTTTTTGCATCAGGTCGGTTTACCATACCTGCTGTATGGACCCATACATCTTTATCGGGATGTGTGGCCCTGGCTTCTTCAGTAATGGGTGTATCACCGATAAAAGTGTTTATACCTACATACCCTATTTCACTTGTTTGAATGACAGGATGTTTTTGCGAGAAAATTTTTACAATATGCGAGCCTGTATAAAACTCTGCAGTTTTAGCCGTTTTTATATTTTCAGTTCTGAATCGAAAAAGTATGTGCTGTAAAGTTTCCTGAGCATCTAGAAGTGACTTACGATCATAGCTCGCACTTCCTTGGTGATTCTTAGTGTAACAGCCATAACCTCCATCACCATGAAAAGTATTTAAGCACAAATTTATATCGTCATAGTATTTTTCTGTTTTATTGGAGTAATAAAAGTTGTTATGATTGATATTATCCATTCTGAGATCCCACCAGTGTTGTAAAAAATCCCTTCCTTCTTCTGAGTTCCGAACTAAAACAATAGCTGTACTAAGTCCAGTAGATGGAGCACTGCTTACTAATATCGATGGAGCTTTAGAAAGCCCATCTTTAGCGTATGAGTTGATCAGTTTATCTATAAATGGTGCTCCTTTTGTATGAAAATCTGATGTTATGACGTCGTCGTCAATCCACATAATCCATTTGTCAGGTTCGATTTGCGGGAGCAATGTTTTCATCGCAATGACTTTTAGCCAGTTTTCTGGTAGATCAACTAATTGATCTTCAAATATTTCTGCGTGTAAAAACCGATAAGCCGAAACACCGCGAGCATAAGCGTAGGCAAGGTGATTAAGGCAGATCATTTTTTGGGTTTGTGGGAATAGTCTGGAAGATGATTTATCACTTCCAGAAATCAATAAAGCGATGTTTATTGTCGATTCTAAAAAATTTTTCCTTATATTTCCTGGCATAGGTATGACAATCATTGGAGATACAATGTTTTTATATAAAGTGTCTTTTATTTCTGTATCTGACAGTAAATTTGAGCAAGCTTTTATAACAGAAGCTACAAGATCATTTTCGTTTTCGGTAAACGAAAGTTTCATGTCTTCGTAACTTATAGAAGATGGGTTAACTTCATATTGAGTAGTATCATATGCAATGATCATGAGAGGATAAAATAGTAGAGTGATGAACGCATATTTGATGAAAAAAATAATGGATTTCATTGTTTGTTTTTTTAGTCTAAATGTTAAAATCAAATTTATTACTGCTTTGTTCTGATAGTGATACATTATTAAAAATTTAAATATTTCAATTACTATTTGTTAATACTGAATTTAATTATATTTCGTTAGTGAACAGTTCGAACTCATTAGCTTCTAACCAATGTTTTTCATCATGATTAAAGGAGTCGTCTGAATCAGTTAAAACATTTCCAATTACATTATGGAAATATTTTTTCCACCTAGAACCTGTATGTTTGTATGGATATAAGTCACTAATTCTGCTCAACCATGCAATTAAGTGCAAACTTCTTTTATCAGGCGATTCTCCTAATCCTGGAACCTGAACCCACGCATCCTCACTTGGATGAATTGCTTTAGCTTCATCTACTGTGTCTACTAGTTCGATAAAAAAAGTATTAATGCCCACGTAATCAATATCATCTCTGTTATCAACGTCGTGTTTTTGTGGAAAAATAACGACTACATGTGAATTTGCATATAACATTGCATTGGTGGAATTTTGATAGCTATTATTTTTAGAAGATATAAGCATTTGATATAAAGCTTCTTGATCATGAAGAGTGAATAAATTTATATTAGATGGACAAGGAGTTGTGCAAGTATAGTCGGGATAGCATGCTTCTCTACATAGTTTTAAATGAGAATAGTAGCTGTTCGTTCGATTACAATAATAAGGGTTTTTAATATCATCAACTCTGGTTTCCCACCATCGTTCTAAAAGCTCTCTGCCTTCTTGTGAGTTTCTAATTAAAACAATTCCAGTATTGATTCCAGTGAAAGGATCGCTGCTTATTAACATGGATGGTCTGTTTGGTGTACCTTCTTTAGCGTATGAATCGATTAATACATCTATATAGGCATCTTGTTTTGGATGAAAGTCTGATGTCACAACGTCGTCGTCAACCCACATTATCCATTTGTTGGGTTCTATTTGCGGAAGCAGTGTTTTTAACGCAATCACTTTCAGCCAGTGTGGTGGTATATCAGTTAGGTGCTTGTTGAATAGCTTTGCATCTAAAAAACGATAGGCAGGAACAGCACGAGAATAAGCAAAAGCCAGGTGATTGAGGCATACCATTTTCTGTGTTTCCGAATAAAAATCAGAAGGGTTTCCATTATTGCCAGAAATAATTAAAGCAATATTTTTTGATCGCTTTAAATAGTTTTGTCTTACATTACCAGGCATCGGTATAGCAACTGTCGGGTAGACCATGTTGTGATATATTTTTTCTCTGCTCTCTATGTCCAACAAAAAAAGTGGACAAGCTTTCAATAAAGACTCTACGAGTTTATCTCTATTTTTTGTATGCGATAGTTTCATATCTTTATATGAAAGACTTGAAGAGTTAGAATTTTTATTTTCTTTCGCGGATAATGTATAAGAATTAAGTGATCCAATAATTATTATAAAAAAGATAGTACTTTTGTTTAGTGTCATTGGCTTTCTGTTAACTTACGAGTTTAAAGAATTATGCAGTAATTGATTTGTATTACATGTTAGTAGGTTTTTGTTAAAATACAAAAAATAATTCAGAAAAAAAGAGGCCTAATAATCAGAGTATCAAGAGTTGAGTTGTTTGGCTCAACTCTTGATATAGACACTACATACAGTAATTCAAAAATCATTACTCATAGTAAAACCAGCAGATTAAGGTTCTGCCGGTTTTCAATTAGCAAATAACCAACTAGGGATAATAACCGAGCACAGATAAATCAAATAACTCGCTGTAGTTGCTATCGCTGAGTTTGTTGTTGAAACGGCAGTTGTAGCGCTTGCACTGGAGATGCTTGTAGGCCTGTCTACTCTAGTTACCTGTATTTGATTAGAGCTTTCAAATAAAAGAATACCTATAGTGTTGTAAAGGTAAAAATAAGGGTCAAGTGATCCAGGAACCTCAGGTGTAGTGGATAGCCAGTGATTATCATACAATCCAGAAAAACTAATTTCACTTGTTCCTTTTCCTTCAATATCTCTTTGCACTAAGGCTCTAGAGCCTGCTAACGTGTTACGTTCAAAACGAGAAGTAAATTTACCAAAAACTTCAACTGCGGTATATGCCGAAATATTTAGATTTGTGAGTATATAAGTGCCACCTTCATTGTTATTGATCGCATGATTATTGAGTTGAATGCCGACAATGTTTGAATTTTCAGGCAAAAAATTATCTACAGTTGATTGATCAATTATTACGATTGAATCTGTACCAACTGTCACTTCTATACCTGTCATCAATTTCCCGTAAAAATGGGAGTTCAAAACACTAACAGCGTGAGCGTTGTCTTCGGTTCTAGGTAGATTAACGAATAAACCCTCTTTACTGACCATGGTCACTTCACGATGACGTAGAGTAGCATTAATATTCACAGCAAAAACGGAAGTGTTTTCGATCAGAAAATGTGATTGATCTCCTGATTGTTCAGAAAAACATTGATAATAAGTTACAGCTCTTCTATCGAGGAAAAATGTGCTGTCCGCTATTGTGAACGAACCTAATATGCACGACATATAGGTTATCGAATCTATGCTGTCATGAGTTTCATCAGTAGGAGCTATAAACTCGATATTTAATACTCCAGAATTACCCATATCTTTGTAAGAAGTTTCAGATTTTCCTATTTCTAACCAGTGTCGTCCTTCAAAAATATCGGATGCTTTGATAATGGCTGGCTGATCTGAAGAACTTGCATTAACCCCAACGATCCACATGTTTTTGCGGAGAAAGGTAATACTGTCTGCCATATATCCGTTTGGTTTAATTTTTTGAGGAACGGAATCAGGGTAAGCAGATGCAGTCGGGGCTTCTGTTGTAGCAAAGGTTGACTCTGGTGCAGTAGAAGTCGCGTCTGTTGCTGCAGTAGAAGTTGCGTCTGTTGCTTCAGTAGAAGTTGCGTCTGTTGCTTCAGTAGAAGTTGCGTCTGTTGCTGCAGTAGATGTCGCGTTTGTTGCTGCAGTTGTTGCTGCAGTAGTTGCTGCAGTAGAAGTTGTATCTATTGCAACAGTAGATGTTGCGTCTGTTGAAAAAGAGGTTGAGTCTATTTCGTGGTATAAAACCACAATAGTATTCTCTTCTGCATACTCATTTATAAGCGCACTTAAATTATAGAAACTGCCATCTCGCTTTCTATGAATACTGCTAATAAGCACACAGTTGTGTTCAATTAATGAGACGTTATAACGTTCAGACAATTGCTCCAGTTTTTCCTGTACACCATTGAGAGGTGACCAGATTCGCGAAGCACAATTATCTTGAAGTGGTTGAGGGAAAGGAATTTCAGGTTCGTCAGTAACTGGAACCTGAGTTATAGGTGCGTCTAAACCTGAGCCTGATCCTGATCCTGATCCTGATCCTGAACCTGAACCTGAACCATAAGGACTAGTAATAGGTGTTAATGAGGTCGGAGATGTTGTCTCCTCAGTAGAGTTAGTCTGTGAGGATGTTACTTCTTTTGGAGTAGGAGTGGGGGTGGTTATTGCTTCTTCTGTAGAGTTAGTCTGTGAGGATGTTACTTCTTCTGGAGTGGGAGTGGGGGTGGTTATGGCCTCTTCTGTAGAGTTAGTCTGTGAGGATGTTACTTCTTCTGGAGTAGGAGTGGGGGTGGTTATTGCTTCTTCTGTAGAGTTAGTCTGTGAGGATGTTACTTCTTCTGGAGTGGGAGTGGGGGTGGTTATGGCCTCTTCTGTAGAGTTAGTCTGTGAGGATGTTACTTCTTCTGGAGTAGGAGTGGGGGTGGTTATTGCTTCTTCTGTAGAGTTAGTCTGTGAGGATGTTACTTCTTCTGGAGTGGGAGTGGGGGTGGTTATGGCCTCTTCTGTAGAGTTAGTCTGTGAGGATGTTACTTCTTCTGGAGTGGGAGTGGTTATTACCTCTTCCGAAGAGCGAGTGGTTAAAGGCATTACACTTGGCGGTATACCGGAAGTCATATTTTCCGGTAAATCAGGATTGGATTGAGAAGATGCAGAAATGCTTATTATAAACGTTACAGCACCAATTACTAATTGATAATAAATATGTTTTATTACTTTCACGTTATCCACCTTTGTAAAAATCAGGCGAGAAAACCGCTGAGTCTTTAGCTCAGTGGACGAATAGCTGCTTTTGAACTTTAGCCTTGGAACTCGATGTATTTCTTCACAGTTTCAATAAAGGCATTGCCAATGGAACAGCAAAAATATCTATCACTACAAAAGGTTTTCTCTTTCCAAAAATAACTGCTCATCTCAGGAAAAATACTCCATAGGTTCGTGGCTTTGTGTGGTTTACATAGCATTAAAACTTCACCATGCCTGTTAATAACAAAAACTTTCATAAAATTATCAGTTAAAAAATAAACTGATCTCTTTCGGGTTGATTCCCATCGCCAATGTTGTAAAAGCTTGTTATGCCCAGCACACCGACCCGCTGAGGTCTTTTAATGCTAGGCGACAGAGCAGCAGACTTGGGAGGCATCCACTGGTGTCGTAACTTAAACAACGCAGCTCTTGAAGAGCTGAAGCTAATCACTCATTCAGTCCGAAGACCTATTTCGTAAGTCACCTTACAAGCCCCTAAGTCTTTAGCTTAGGGGTGGTTGACATGAATTGCGTCATAACGACAAGAGTTTTAGCTCCATATGTTGTGTCATTATTATATGTTGTAATAGTATGTGTATTATATTTATTTGGTTTATTTTCTTGAACACAAATAGTGTTGTGGAATACTGAATTTGAATAGTATGAAAGTTAAGAGACTATTAAATACTGTAAAAATAAATTGTCTTTCGGTATTATAATAAATTATGAGCATAACCGCTGGATTCAAACAATAAGTGCAAGTGACTGCCCTGTGTATACTTCGATGGGTGGCGGCCTCCTAAAACCTTTCGAGGCATGGCATTGATCAGTACTTCCGTCGTTCAAGTATCGTTTTCTGTTAAATGACTCAGAGTCATTTTGTTGAGCCAAGTTCGTCGTATAATTCCGTTCGTATTTTTATTAGCAATGTCGTCGTAGACCCTCGCCCAATCGGGCGGGGATATGAGACGGGAATACGGCGAGCATTCCGGTTGAGTATGTGTACAAGCTTGATAAGCTATAGTCAGGTCTTCCCCGCAGGGCACCCGGTGACGAAAACCAGGCACTGAGCGGAAAATTAAGGCAGAGCTTACGGCCCACCCGCCTCTGAATAACCTGATCGCCGTTACATAGCATCAGAGTGCTCCGTTAGAGCAGCGGCAAACCAAACAAAAGACCAATAAAGTACCGAAGGGGCACCTCGGTACTGCTGATGGAGACTTTTGTGTAAGTCCGATCGTTATAGACCGGCTGCGCAAGCCTTCGAAGTCAGAAAGAAGCTTCCTGATAAGGCGGGGAGTGTCACGAAGGCAGTGATTTGTCCGTATCCAACAGAGTCGTCACTATGAAGCGCTTTTTGCTTTTGACGATCCGAGCGTTATTTTGCTGGGCACCCACTGCTCATAGTACTCTTTACTCATCCAGCCGGGGGAGGTGATCTTTTCAGACGTATCAGACCATCCTTCTTTCCCAGCTTCTGGTCACATTTTCTAAAGTCCAGATGGCGGGCTCCATTTTTTTCAAATACTACATCGACGTCACCTGATTGGAGTAGAGCGATCAGAAAATAATGTTCAAAAATGGCGTCACCCAACAAGATATCGCCGTCTTTAAAAAACGACAGGATTTCTCGAGGCAGTGTCGTTTCTTCGGTTCCTTTGCCTTGGAAAGGTGCGACAGCTGACCCTAATAAAGCACTACTGCCTAGCACTGTCAGTATTTTAATTCTCAGGATGGGATAACTGACCCTTTTTTTGCCCTCCGTGTTGAGGGTAAGCATTTTGATTCTCTTCAGTGTCGGGCATCGATAAGGTTGAGCCGTCAGCAATCAGCACCCTGCGGCCATGCCAGTTCCACGACTCAGGACTGGCTTCATCAAGGTTTTCTCGGGTCAGTATGGCAGAGAAGCTGTTTTCTTGTGTCTGGGCAAATTGCTTAAGTAGATCATCAGCAAGATTCTGATGATCTGGGCTAGACTCGGTCATGGCTTGCTCTCGGGATTTCAAAAGTCTACGACTTTTATAGTCGTTTTTTCTCTTGAGCAAGCCTTTGCTATGACTGATTTAGGGGCTTAAGTCAGTGCTATTGAGCCATATTGATTCTTATTTATTATACGTAACACTGTCTGCAAGCATACTGGGTGTGATGTAGCCTGAAGAACCCTTTCACCGCTTCAGGCGTTTGTTGAAGGCTTCTCATTCTTCCTCGAACGAACTTTAT
>SIHQ01000004.1 GCA_004762125.1 Oceanospirillales bacterium
CGTCCGCCGCTCGTCAGCAACTAGCAAGCTAGTTCTGTTACCGCTCGACTTGCATGTGTTAGGCCTGCCGCCAGCGTTCAATCTGAGCCATGATCAAACTCTTCAGTTTAAATCGGTTTGCTTCATACCCATTCCGAGGAACGAACAATCAGCTGCTCAATGTTTGCTATTAAACGTACATGAATTTTGTTCAAGTATGTTCGCCTGCTTGATTAAGCATCTTAAGTCTTTCTAGCCGAAGCTAGTTAACCGATGCAATCACACAAGCGCCCACACGAATTGTCTGATAAGTTTTTAAAGAACGTTTCAAGCCAGAAGGACTTGAAGTCGCTAACCGCGTTCAACCTAGTGGTTGGTGCCGATCAGCGAGGCCGCTATATTACCGCGACCGTTTTTGTTGTCAACCGTTTGTTTTTCGAAGCGTTTCAAACATCCTATAAAGAAGGTTTAAAACATTTTGAAAAACCAGATGGCTAATCAACCCGCTGAGCTTCGTTGCTTCTTTCGAAGTAACTTTACTTGGTCAGCGGAGGCGCATTCTACCGTTTCAGCCGTTGTTGTCAATCGCTTGTTTTCAGTCTCTGTTAAAAGGAGAAAGAAGTGATTGAAACGCACTGAACGGTGCCGGTTAAGAACCTCTGTATTAGAAGCCGCTAACTGGCGATGTGCCGTTGAGGTGGCGAACTTTATAGAGATAGTGACGCGTTGGCAATCATGTAGTTTTACCTATTCTTCTGTTTTTTACATTGCTCAGTTTTGCTAACACCCTTGTTATGAACATTATCCTTTTTCTGAAGTCTGATAATGGAGGAACGAATTAAACAAAAAAGGACTTCAAATGAATGCTGCACAACAACCTGCTGGAGGTCTAACAACATACAGTGGAGCAACCTGCGAAGGTGGGTGTACTTCTACAAATTTAGTTTCTGTTGTTCTTGCTGACAAAGAAAATGCTTTACGTGAAGCTAAAGATGGAACTCACGAATGCATAACCAAATCTCTCATTCAAATTACTGCATGACAGTAACCTTTTTCTCTACAGCTCGGAAACAGCGGTAAAAATAGCCACCCCTGTTTGCAGAGCCCTTTCTCACATGCACAATCAAGGCATGATGCACAGAGATGTTAAAGTAGAAAACATTCTTCTGGATGTGAGGGGCAATACCGTCAAATTATGTGATTGGGGGTTTGCTCAATCTCTACCTTCATCGTTTACTAAAACGATTGGTTACTATGGCACGGCAGACTATGCCCCACCCGAGCTGATTGAAATTCCTCCAAAATCTGACAAGTCTACTGATTGTTGGGGGCTAGGACTGTTAATAGCAGAAATTGCCTTTGACTATATCCCTTCAAAAACAAAGGCTGATGGTACTCAGGATCTGGAGCCCGACATTGAAAATATAAAATCTAGAAATCTGGCTTTTTCAAAACTCGACGATGCCCTGAAAACACAGCAGCTATTAAAGCTGATCAAAACACCTTCGGTGCTGGATGAAAAACTAATTGAGCTGGTAATACACCTGACACGATTCGATGGAAGTCAGCGACTATCTATCCACGCGACTTTATCAAGACTAGAGTCTATGCTGGAACACATTCCATTTGAACAAAAAGGACTGAGAGCCAATACTCATGCTGACTCCCCAACGCACATTCGTTCGGTTTCTTTGCCTTCATCACTTACTGTAACGAAAATCAATAGTTCACAAAGTAATGATAAAAAGCATTCCAGGGATGCTGACTAGCTTCGCTCAATACCCTTACCGAGCTAATGCTTAATATTTCTGAGCTCTTCTCGAATTCTGAGTTTATCCTGAACAAACTTTTCAACTTCCAGCTGTTGCTCCTGACCTTCCTTTTCCGCTTAAAGCTCACGCCACTTTTTTTCTGTATCTGAAAGCGGCTGCTTAAGCTCATCCTCCTTTTTATAGAAGCGAAACTCTGCCTCTCTTTCTAACTCATCCACTTTGATGGACGAGTGCGAGAACTGACCACGACTGCAATACTGATTCAAAGAGATAGACACATTGTTTTCAAACCAAAAAACCACCATTCACCCTTTATCGGCGGCTGACAAAACCTTTAAAAAGGATCGGTGAAATCCTCGAATGCCCTTTCTGAATTCGCGCATTTCTTCCTGGCTAGCAGGTAGAGGTGGCATAAGCCCATTTAGAATAACGGCAAAAACCAAAGGTTGGTCATCTTCCTGGAACACATACCCAGCCATACTACTGACACCACTCATATAACCTGTTTTTAGCCAGCGTTCTTTTTTACTTCGATCAAGTAACCAGGGGCTTTGCTCTCCCCAACGACTCCAACCAAACATCAATACATCAACCAGTGTTGAAGCACTAATAAAGTTGTAACGAGAAAGTCCTGAGCCATCCACCAGCCTACTGGAACCAAAACCAACCCCTCCTTCTCCCAGAAGCTCCCTAGCGGACTGAATACCTGCAGCATAACTGCCGGGCTCTCCGGAATGGTTATAGGCCACTGTTTTGAGAATGCTATCAGAGTAGAGATTGTCAGACCTTTCCAAAACCGGCTTCAGTAATATGGGTAAAAATTCAGACTGATGTTCAGCCAGCATGATCGGAGTATCCCTATTCGGGCGTCCCACCAGTATTCGCCCCCTGAGTTGAATATTGTTTTTTCTGAGTTCGCTGGTAACAAACTTTCGTACTGCTCTTTCTACATTACTGATAGAAAAGGCCAGTCGTACCTTTCTTGAACCTGGGCTGACACACCCCTCCAATCGGTACTCGTGTTTAGAAGACGTGAATACCGAGAGCGGACAATCCTTCTTTGTTGTTACAACCTTATTATCAACAGTGAGCCCCCAGTCAGAATGGTCGTACTCAATTCGAGTTTTTTGTCCTTCTTTTTTTCCCGGTTTCAGCCAACCATAAAAACAGTTCCTATCAAGAATCATGGCAGCAGCCGGTGCAGCAAAGCAGATATTCAGATCATCCCAGCTGACGCCTCCTGCCCGGTCATAACCTGAGAACACCCCACCATCCAGCCAGAGATCGCCCTCGATGCCTCTGATATTTCTTTGTTTAAGATTTTTGATTAAATCACTTAGATGACTGTGGGTCAGGGACGGATCACCACTGAACTTCAGTACCACGGGACCTTTTACAACACCTTGTCGCACCGTGCGTGATGACTCAAAGCGAGTCACATAACGAAATTCATCACCCAATGCCTCATAAGCCAGTGTGGCAGTGAGCACTTTAAGAACACTGGCTGGTACCAGATTTTGTTGTTCACCATCTTCGAACAATACCTGCCCACTGACAGGGTCACGAACCTGAATGGAGTAAATACTGCCAACAGGTAACTCTTCAATCAGCGTTTCCAACTGCTGAACCAGAGTCGACCCGGCTATTACAAGAGGCGTTAAAATCAGAAGATATAAAAACAGAAACGTTTGTCTTAGGTTCACAATCAGACCTCGGAGTCTATTGGTACCAGTATGTTATGAATTATTGCCATAACAAAAGTGAGTCAATGAATATCTTCCGGCTATCGGCAATTGACCGCTATGTATTTAGATTGACATAAATGGACTTTTTAATGAAACCTACCGATCCTCTTATTTGTCATTGAAATAACAGATTCCATGACAGGCACTCAATAAAAGCATTATCCTATTTATGGGCTCTGGTATTACCAAGGGGTAATCCCGACACAGGAACACGTCAGTAACACGGCAGGCATTAGTGAAAAAGTTACAACTCTCAACCAGTCAACTTATTGCAAAGCAACCAGTGAAGGAACTTGGTTTCAAGTCCACCGATGAACTGGAAAACTATGTCGGCATTCTTGGCCAGGAACGGGCCACCAGTGCCATTCAGTTCGGTGTCGCTATGCATCGAACGGGATATAACATTTACGTCATGGGGGAATCAGGAACAGGACGAATGTCCTACCTGAGAAAATACCTGGAGACAGAAGCCAAACGCCAATCTCCTCCCGATGACTGGACCTATATCAATAACTTCGATAACGCTCGTGAACCCAAAGTTCTGCGCCTTCCTGCGGGGTTAGGGGAAAAGTTGCACAAGGATTTCGAGCAGTTCATCGACAGCTTGATCCTGACCTTCCCTGCTGCTTTTGAAAACCCGACGTATCAACAGCGCAAAAGTGCTATTGAGCGGGATTTCAACAAAAGCTACGACCAGGTTATTGATAAGATTGAGCAGGAAGCGCTGAAGAAAGAGATTGCGTTGTACCGCGATTCAGGATCTCTCAGCTTTACTCCTATGAGTAAAGGCAAAGCGATGGATGAGACCGAATTCGCCCAGCTTCCGGATAAAAAACGCAACAAGTTTAATGACGACATCAGCGAACTGGAGGGACTGCTTAATGATTCTCTGGTCGAGCTTCCACAATGGAAGCGGGAATCCAATGAAAAATTGCAGACGCTGAATCAGGAAACCATTGACCAGGCGCTGGAGCCGCTACTGAAAGTTTTCCGCAAGGATTACAGTAGCCAACAAGGCGTTCTGGATTATCTGGAAGCGGTTAAGCAACACCTTCACAGAACGGTTATCGATTTACTGGCTGATGATCGTTTAGAGTCCAAGGATGATTCCACCAAACGTCAGGCTCTTGTTGAGCTCTACTGCCCGAATCCTATCATTGCCCATGCTAGCAATGGTGCTGCACCCGTTATTTATGAGTCCCATCCTAACTATAAAAACCTCTTTGGTCGTATAGAATACGCCACTGACATGGGAGCTCTGGTAACCAACTATCGTCAGATTTGTTCCGGCTCTTTGCATAAAGCTAATGGCGGCTATCTGTTGCTGGATGCGAACAAACTGTTAGAAGAGCCCTTTGTCTGGGAAGCGCTTAAGCGTGCCCTTAAAGAGAAACAGCTCACCATTGAATCTCCCTATTCAGAAATGGGAATGCTTAATACCATCACGCTGAATCCTGAGTCGATCCCTCTGAATATCAAAATTCTTTTGGTTGGCTCACGGGATATCTATTACCTGCTACAGCAACTGGATCCAGACTTTCATGAAATGTTCAGGGTTCTGGTAGATTTCGATGACCGAATTATTCGGGATTCTGAATCTGTTCATGCTTTTGCCCAGCTGCTGAAAAACCGCGCCGATGATGAAGACTACCCGGCACTGACGGCTTCTGCCGTAGCCCGAATGGTTGAGCACAGCGCCAGAATGGCTGAGCATCAGGGTGAAATCTCTGCGAGGATAGGTGATCTGTTTGACCTGTTGGCAGAAGCAGACTTTATCCGTCGTACCGGTCGTGGTCGTAAAATCAATCATGACCATATCGACAGAGCTCTCGCCGCCAAGTCAGAACGTACTGGCCGAGTGAGTCATCAGATACTGGCTGAAATGGTTGAAGGCAGTATCCTGATTGATACCGATGGCGAGCAGATAGGCAAAGTTAATGGCCTTACCGTAATGTCTATTGGAGACACCAGCTTTGGTTCTGCCGCTAGAATCACCTCTGCCGTCTATCCAGGCTCTTCAGGCATTATTGATATTGAAAGAGAGGTTTCTCTCGGTCAGGCCATTCACTCAAAAGGCGTAATGATTCTAACCGGTTATCTCGGCAGCAAATACGCTCAAAAATTCCCTCTAGCCATTTCCGCAAGCCTGACTATGGAACAGTCATACGGTTATCTCGATGGTGACAGTGCCACACTGGCAGAACTCTGTTGTTTGATTTCAGCATTGACGAACACTCCGATAAAACAGGGCTTTGCCGTTACCGGCTCCATGAACCAGCATGGCGAAGTACAAGCTATTGGCGGTGCAAACGAAAAAATTGAAGGTTTCTTTGATCTTTGTGAAGCCAGAGGCCTGACCGGTGACCAGGGAGTCATTATCCCCGCCACCAACGTCCGTAACCTGATGCTTCATCAAAAGGTTGTCGATGCTGTTCGTAAGAAACAGTTCAATGTTTACGCTGTCAGCCATGCAGAGGAAGCTCTGGAGCTACTGATGGGTTGTAAACCCGGCAATGTAAATGCCAGAGGGCAATACCCTAAAGGATCTATTAACTATAAAGTGGTTCAGAGGTTGAAGGAGATTTCGGAGTTGTCTAAAGAAAGTAACTGATGATTCTCTTGAATTGCTGTAAGCCTGCATCGTAGGTTTACAGCAGTTATCCTTCACTACGTCAAAAAGCTTGATTCTTCTATTAATACAGCTTAAACATAAAGGACTTTGTTTAAGCTGTACTGATCATTTTAATTAGTTTGCAAGCAATTCAGTTAAAGCGTTATTAGCCACTGAATCAGCTAACTCTTGATAGCCACCAATCAATTCTCCATTGATAAAAATCATCGGTAAGGTTGCCCAACCCGACCACATTTTTACCGCTAAACGCTGTTGCCAGCAAGAAAAATAGCTTCCATAAGATAACTCGCAAAAAACAATATCATTTTGCTCTAGCAACTTACGTGCTTTTTTTGGATAAGGGTTTTGGCTCATAGAAACCATCACCACTTTATTACTGGCAACCGCCGCTTTAATCTCGTCAATAGTCTCTTGGTGAGCGGGAATACCAATCTGATCTTGAGCTGCAGCTTGAATGTGCTGTGCTAATAAAATATCACGCGCCATGCTTATAACTTCCTTATCTTACCTGGTGGCGACTACCACATTAAATCATCAGATATTTGATAATCTTTATACAGATCATCCTCGTCTATCACTTCTTGTTCAAGTCTTAGTTAAACAGTGCAGCTATCATCTGCGGCATTCTAATTTTTTTAACAACGACGATCGGAATTAATTAGTGCATTAATATTTTTGAAAGGTAGATTCATGAGAGCGCGACATGTCGAGTATGACTTTTCTCGTAGAAGCCTTCACTTTAAGAGAGTCTTTATAAAGAGTTAAAAATTCACAAAAATAAAACTAAATTATCGTATTTTAATGCTTAATAAGTTTTTCCTATCTGTAATGAATCAAATCTTTACTACTCGTCTAATCACTTCACCTTCTTCAATAGAATGATCAAATACACCAGGAATAAGTTGACGGCATGTTCCGCATTCACCACCTTCAATGTTAATCCCTTGTAATTTATACCAGTTCCTTCCAATCAACCGATCGCCACAACCGGGGCACCAGCTACTCCCTCCCTCTGAATCATGAACATTACCGGTATAGACATAGTTCAGCCCCTTACTCATGGCGATTTGTCTCGCCCGTGTCAACGTTGAAGCAGGGGTAAGTGAATGCTCACGCATTTTCCAGTCCGGATGAAACGATGTGAAATGCAGTGGAACATCTGGCCCCAGATTATCAGCAATCCACTCAGTCATTGCATGCAGTTCCTTATCACTGTCGTTTTCATCAGGAATAAGCAGAGTCGTTATTTCAAACCAGACCTGAGTTTCTTCTTTAAGATATTTCAGGGTATTTAGAACGGGAGCCAGTGAACCTCCACATATTTTTTTGTAAAAAGACTCTGTAAAAGCTTTCGGATCAATATTGGTTGCATCCATATAACTAAAGAATTTTTCCCTAGGCTGATCACAAATATAACCGGCACTGACCGCTACCGATTTCACACCGAGCTCGTGACCTGCATCAGCCACATCACAGGCGTACTCCATAAAAATCACAGGGTCGTTATAGGTAAAAGCCATACTGCGACACCCTGAGTTAACAGCAGCGCGAGCCAACTGCTCCGGCATAGCTCGATCAGAAAGCGTATCCATCTCTCTGGATTTACTCATATCCCAGTTTTGGCAAAACTTACAGGCAAGATTACATCCAGCTGTGCCAAAAGAGAGCACCGAGGTTCCCGGTACAAAATGGTTAAGTGGTTTTTTCTCGATAGGGTCAATGCAAAAACCACTGGAGCGGCCATAGCTGGTCAGCACAACCTGTTCATTGTGACAGGCGCGAACAAAACAAAGCCCCTGCTGCCCTTCCCTAAGCTTGCATGCCCGGGGACAGAGATCACATTGAATTCTGCCGTCATCCAGCTGATGCCAGTATTCAGTAGGAAAATGAGCTAGAGGTGTTATTAAGTTCTGCATAGCCAACCTGTTTTCTTTCTGCGCCTGTTGTATAATTGTAGTGCTGCATATATACGGGGGAAAGGGTCATGACTATTCGTCTACCAGCCGTTGCCGGTGCATTTTATCCGGACCAGCCTAAAGCACTTCAGGCTGTGCTCAATAATCTGTTGGCTGATGCACCAGAACGAGATTTATCACCCAAAGTTCTAATTGTCCCCCATGCTGGTTATATCTATTCCGGTTCTATCGCTGCATCCGGCTACACCCAGCTTTCAGCGTTTAAAGATCAAATTACCAGAGTCGTATTATTAGGGCCTTCCCACCAGATACCTTTTGAAGGACTTGCACTTCCAGACTGCAAAAGCTATTCAACACCTCTCGGTAATATTCCCCTCGACACTACCGCGATGTCAGCTTTGAATAGCTGCTGCAGTCAGGTTCAGATTCTCGACTCTGCCCATAAAGATGAACACAGCCTTGAAGTTCAGTGCCCATTCCTACAGGAAGTTCTCACAGACTTTCAATTGATTCCATTGGTTGTAGGGGATGCTTCCATTTACTCCGTAGCGGAAGTCATCAACTATTTATGGGGTGGTGATGAAACCCTGTTTGTCATTAGTTCTGATCTTAGTCATTACCTGTCTTATGAAGAAGCACGTCAACGCGACGACATGACCACCAAGGTCATTGAACAACTCAACCCTTCACTGACTGGCGGACAGGCTTGTGGCTGCTCCCCCTTGAATGGCATGATAAAAGTGGCTCAGGATCGGGGAATGGAAGTCATTACTCTGGATGTCCGTAACTCAGGCGATACTGCAGGAGACAGGCAACGGGTTGTTGGTTATGGGGCTTATGTTATTCAGTAGCAACTCAAGTGCCGCTTAAAATATCCAAAAGCAAGGTAAGAAACAGGTAATCGTATGACCTTTTCCATTAGCCTCACTGATCAGTCATCACTGCTCGCCCTGGCTCGTAATACGATTGCAGAGGGATGTGATACGAGTCATGTCCCTCAAGTCGATTTGAATGAGCTTCCAGACTCGCTTCATATCCAGTGTGCAACTTTTGTGACTCTTCAAAAGTCTGATGAACTTCGTGGTTGCATCGGCTCCCTAAAAGCACAACGCACTCTTGCTGAAGATGTCGTACATAATGCCTATGCCAGTGCTTTTCAGGACAGTCGCTTTTACCCTGTAAAAAAAGAAGAACTGCCTGAGCTTCGCATTGAAATATCGGTACTCAGCCCAATGCAGGCTATGGATGTCAATTCTGAGGAGGAACTGCTGAAAACCATCAGACCTGACATTGATGGTTTGTTGATCCAGAATAACTACCACAGCGCTACATTCCTTCCTCAGGTTTGGGAACAGTTACCAAACCCTGTGGAGTTTCTACTGCATCTAAAACAAAAAGCAGGACTGCAAAGTCATGAATGGCCGGAGGATATGGTTTGCTTTCGGTATCAGTGTTTTAAGTTTTGTGTATAGAGGTATTAAATTCGTAAGAAATTACAGGTGCATTCAACGTCTTTAGTGTGAGGCAATAGGTAGTATTTATTTTAAATACTACCACCAAAATAAAAAACATTCATCAGCTCCCGACCTTCCTGAAAGCATCTCTGCCATTGAATAGTTAATAAAACCGTTCTCTATACTTAATTCAATTTCAGGGAGGAAGTACCCAATGATTAGAGTACGTTTGTATTTCTTACTCGCTTTGGCAGGCACCATACCCTACGCCGCTTGGGCGCTACTGCGATTAATGGACATAGACCTGATACCGGTTTTAGGGCACATCGATCTGGCAGGTTCAACCTACGCAGCACTGATTATTGCTTTTCTTGCGGGTTCTCATTGGGGAAACACACTGCATAGGAGCCATTCATCAGACAATCGCGTACTCTTGATCAGTAATCTAATTATGCTGACCGTATGGATCACCCTTCTTACGGTACCTTTTGGCGTACTTCAAATATCGGTTTTTATCATCAGCCTGATTGTTTTATTACTGATTGATCTCCACCTGCTTCGTAAGCACCAAATCTCAGAGGGCTATTACTCAATCCGATTAATGATCACAAGTTTTGTCATCATGCTGCTTTTAATTACAGGAGTGACGTATGGAACACGCTATTGATATCACCCGAGTGTTGAATGCTTTTGAAATCATTCGAGAAAATGGCAAGAAAGTAGACGACGAATACTACTACGAAGGCTTCTTTGCTTCTTCATCGTACGACGGTTACACGGTAACTTTAAAAACTCAGCATGTGCAGATGCATATCGGCTTTCACAACACTTTCCATTTTGATAGTAAACACCAAAGTGAGATTGATGATTTCATGCACTCTTTATTGAATCTGGAATTAATCAGTAAGAGTGACGAAAACGGAAACCTAACACAGTAATTTCCATCATCTAATAAAAAAGGCTGCCTCACTACAAGGCAGCCTTTTTATTATCTGTAGTCTTTACACCACTTCAAACAAGAAGTGATTCTTCTTACCCAGTTTCACTAGGAAGAAACGGCCATACATGGCATTTTCTACCGATAAGCATTCTGGCAGATTCATGTTGTCTGCCGCGCCACGAGCTACACCATTAAAGAAGACGGCATTGCGTCCCAGTGCATCCTTAACCTGCTTACCAGATTTCACCATCCCTTTTTCAGCAAACAGCTGGGTCATTGGCTGACCTTCCAGCTCTTCACGCTTGATAGTGGCGCTTGGCAAGCCATCCTGTTTCAGCTGTTCCAGATCATTTTCAGACAGGCTACTGCTGTCACCGGAGAACAGAGCTTGAGTAATACGTTCAGCAGCCAAATAGCCTTCTTCGCCATGAACAAGACGAGTCACTTCTTTCGCCAGAATCTGCTGAGCTTCAGGGCGACCTTCCCCCTCTTCATCAGCCTTTCTGACTGCGTCAATCTCATCCTGAGACATAAAGGTGAAGAAGCTCATAAAGCGATAAGCGTCCGAATCCGCCGTATTCATCCAGAACTGGTAGAAAGCGTACTGAGACGTTTTGGATGGATCCAGCCATACAGCACCACCTTCGGTCTTACCAAACTTGGAGCCATCGGATTTGGTGATCAGAGGAACTGTCAAACCAAACGCACGGGACTGATTCTGACGGCGAGCCAGATCAATACCGCCAACGATGTTACCCCATTGATCACTGCCACCCACCTGCAGAGTGCAGTCGTAGCGACGGTTCAGTTCAGCAAAATCCATCCCCTGCAACAAAGCGTAAGAGAATTCGGTAAAAGAGATACCGGCACCTTCACGGTTGAGACGTTGCTGAACAGATTCTTTATTGATCATGGCATTCACGGAGAAGTGCTTGCCAACATCGCGTAAAAAATCGAGAGCGCTCATTTCACCGGTCCAGTCCAGATTGTTTACAACCAGGGCTGAATTCTCACCACAATCGAAGTCAATAAACTGGCTGACCTGACCTTTGATCTTGTCTACCCAACCGGCTACGACATCAGCCGTATTCAACTGACGTTCAGCCGCCTTGAAGCTTGGGTCACCGATCAAACCGGTAGCACCACCGACCAGAGCAATAGGCTTGTGGCCAGCGTCCTGAAAACGTTTAAGAACCAACAAAGGCACTAGGTGGCCAAGATGCAGGCTGTCTGCAGTCGGATCGAAGCCGCAATAAAGAACTCGGGGCTGTTCGCTCAAGTGAGCGTCCAATTCCTCGACAGCGGTGGTCTGTGCGATGAGCTGGCGGGCCTGCAGATCTTTCAGTAGCTGATTTTGACTCTCGGACATTACCTTTCCTGCTGCTTTTCTGCTGATTCAAAGCATTGGGTTGAACCAGCGGAGGGTCGACGTGAAGAACGGGACAAAATACAACAAAATGATCTCAGAACAAAGTCGCAATTGGTGTGTAAAGTTGAATCAGGGTGACTTCTAATAAAAGTAGGTAAGTTCACTCAGTAAAAATTACTCGAAAGCCTTAACTTTCAAGATTTGAGTAGCTGTTCGTATTGAGTGCCGATTTTTTGTCAGAAGAATGCAAAAAACTTTACAAATTGCTTATAGCTATAAATCAATTCATTCGTTAGCTTTTCGAAGTATAATTGAACATATAGTTACTTAACATCAACATGCATATTACGTTATGAAAAAGCTCTCTTTTAAAAATGCCATGCGTGACCGGAGTACTGGCATCAAAAAATTCCCCAAACGACACCTGCTCGTTGTGACAGGTGTGGCCGCAGCAGTGATGACCGTTATTGGCCTCTTGCCCTCTTCACAAGTAGAGGCCAAACGCTCTGAAATGGAGCTGGTGATTGACGGTCACCAAACAGCCAGCCCTAAAGAGGAGCTGAAGGCTGTTGCTGTTACTGTTGCTGTTGCTACCGTACCTTCGGTCGCCAAAGAGACTGAAGAACAGAAGATTATTCGCGAACAAGCAAAACAGGAAGCAGCTCGTATAGCCGCAGAAGATGCAGCTCTCGGTTCCTGGCAGACTCTGACAGTAAAATCAGGAAACAATCTTTCAACACTATTTGATAATGCCGGGCTCAGTGCTCGTGTGGTTTATAACATCGCCAAAACTCCTGAATTTGGTAAAAAACTGACGGATATTCGTCCTGGACAGACACTTAAATTCAGGGTTAACGCTGAGGGTACGCTTACCCAGATGCGTTACGTGCAGGATCGTCTTAACAGCATCTTCTTTGAAAACACTGACAAGGGCTACACCGCTCAAAAAATCACTCTGACTCCGGAAGTTCGAGTTGCCTATACCCATGGCACTATCAAAAACTCTCTGTTCCTGGCCAGCCAGAAAGCTGGAATGACTCAGAAAATGACCATGGAACTGGCCGGTCTTTTTGGCTGGGATGTCGATTTTGCTTTGGATATTCGTGAAGGTGACAGCTTCAACCTAATCTATGAAGAAAAATACCTCGATGGGGAAAAACTGGGTAACGGAAACATTCTGGCGGCCAGCTTTACCAATCGGGGTGAAACCTTCAAAGCTATTCGTTATACCGATAAAGGCGGAGACTCGGATTATTACTCCCCAGACGGGAAGAGCATGAAAAAGGCTTTCCTGAGAACACCGGTAGATTTCACCCGTATCAGCTCAAAGTTTAACCCGAACCGTCTGCACCCGATCTTTAAAACTAAACGTCCTCACAGAGCCGTGGACTACGCAGCCAAAAGAGGCACACCGATCAAAGCTGCAGGCGATGGTCGAATTAAATTTATTGGCAGGAAAAAAGGCTATGGCAATGTAGTCTATATCCAACACCCCAATAATGTTGTCACTCTGTACGCCCACCAGAGCCGAGTTAACAAAAAGCTCAAAAAGGGCTATCGTGTGAAGCAGGGACAAATCATTGGTTATGTGGGTTCTACGGGTTGGGCAACCGGCCCTCATCTGCATTATGAGTTCCGCGTTAACGGTGTTCACCGTAACCCGATCACAGTGAAGCTGCCTGATGCCGCACCTATTGCCAAGTCTGAACGAGTTAATTTCAAAGCTCATGCTAATAAAGCCCTGGCACAGCTTGAACAACACAATGGCACTATGCTGGCCAGCAACGAGCAGTAATATCTCCATTCCAGCAGCCTTTCAGGCTGCCGCTTTTGTTTTTATCACGGATGATCTTCATGCCTGATTTATTCATTGGTTTAATGTCAGGAACCAGCCTGGACGGCATTGATGCAGTCTTGGTTTGTATTGATGGCAGTCAAATCAAGCAGTTGGCCGCTATCAGCCACACGCTTCCTGAGGCGCTTAAACAGCAGCTGGAAGCGCTCACACTGCCCGGTGACAATGAAATCGAGAGAGTAGCGGTGGCAGAACCTGCTTTTGCAAAAGAAAGTGCATCAGCCGTAAAAAGCCTTTTACAACACTCCGGCTATGCTCCTGAACAGATTAAAGCCATTGGCAGCCATGGCCAAACCATTCGCCACCGGCCAGAAAAAGGCTACACACTTCAAATTGGCGACCCCAGCCTGATTGCAGAATTGACAGGCATCACTGTGGTTGGCGATTTTCGACGTCGGGATGTTGCCGCCGGAGGACAGGGAGCACCTCTGGTTCCAGCCTTTCATAAGGCGGTTTTTCATCATAACAATGAAAACAGGGTGATCGTAAATATTGGAGGTATGGCCAACCTGACTCTGCTTTCCAAAGACAACAACATTCCTGTCACAGGTTTTGATACCGGCCCCGGCAATATACTGATGGATTTCTGGACTCAACAGCACCTTGGCCAGCCTTACGATGAGAACGGCGATTGGTCTGCCAGCGGATCTACAGATCAAACTTTACTGAAACACTTTCTGAACGAGCCTTACTTTTCTCAACCCACCCCCAAAAGTACGGGGAGAGAGTTATTTAACCCTCAGTGGCTAACCACTCAACTGACCCATTTTTCACATCTACCAGCGAATACCGTTTCCGCCACACTGTGCCAGCTGACAGCGACTAGCATTGCTCAACATATCGACGATTACGCACCTGATACCAAAGCTGTTTATGTTTGCGGTGGTGGAGCCAGAAATAAAACACTGATGGACATGCTCAGTCATGAACTGAGGCATTGTCGATTGGAGAGTACGTCATCCATTGGCATTGAGCCTGATTGGGTTGAGGCTGTTGCCTTTGCTTGGCTCGCCAGCCAGACTCTCTCAGGTCTTGCAGGTAACTTGCCTGAAGTGACTGGAGCCAGAGGTTTGAGGGTGTTGGGTGCTATCTATCCTGTCTGAATTTAACGGGTAAATGAAATCTCTGCTCATCAGCCGCCATAAAACCATGCCGCTTTGTATACGCTGGTCTGAGAGTCCTATTCAGTTCCCGCAGTTTGTCATCCAAGCCTATTCTATCTTTCAACAAACCTAGCGGGCTTATCAGGCTGAAGCTGATACCCTCTTACTGAAGTGCCTTGATCTGATCCTGATACCGAGCCACCACTCATAGCTGTCCCTACCGAAAGCTGTTAATCCCTTAACTTCAGTGTAATAGACAAAAACAGGACTTGGGAAAGAGAAGAGCAGGACGAAGGCATGATTGCTTCGCCCTTACTGAGATCACATTGAGAAGGAAGAACCACAACCACAGGTGGCTGTTGCATTAGGGTTTTTGACCAGAAATCGCGAGCCCTCCAGCCCTTCTTCGTAGTCAACCTCAGCACCTACCAGATACTGATAGCTCAGAGAATCGACAGCCATCTCTGCTTCATCTCTCTTTATCAGAGTGTCATCGTCCGCCAGCTGGTCATCAAATTTGAAACCATACTGAAAACCGGAACATCCTCCGCCTGTTACATAGACCCTGAGTCTCATGGACTTATTGTCTTCATCATCCAGAAGCTGCTTCACTTTGCTGGCAGCTTTGTCTGTTAACCCAATAGGGTCCGGCATGAATGTTTCCACTACAGCGCTCATCTATCCTCCCGTGCTATCTGTACTTAGCAGATAACCCGCAGTTATCACTATTATGACTGCATTATCCAAGTAACCTAGTAGAATAGTCAATTATTAACAGTAGCAGCAGACTGCTGCTACTCCCTACTCAGGCTACTGGCCAGTTCCTGGTTCCAACTGTATGTTTTAATAATGTTTTTTACTGCACCCCGTCTGACCTTTATGGCTACTCGAATTCTCTGCGGGGTAAATCCAGATGGTATTTCCAGCTGCATATAATCGTCTTTCTCAGGAAATGCCTGAAAATAACGAAAACCCAATGCCTGACTTTTATCCATCCCGGCCAGCTCCAGCAAAGACAAGGTCTTCTTCTTGCCACCTGAAAGACCATCAACCTCAACACTCATGGTTCCTTTCAGAAACGGGTTATCACGAGCAACCTGAGAGACGACTAACCGAACCAGAAAACGGTTTTCAGCATCACCGGGTAACAATTCAAGTCCATGCAATCGAACGCCCTGAGCCGTATTTTCAGGAGCCAAAACACTTTTGAAAAATGCCAAATCTTTGCTTAAATCCGCTTTTTCACCTTCCAGCTCTCGAATCAGGCCACGGATATTCTTGATTGATTCTTTATCGACTTGGCCTGTTCGCTCAAGAATAGCTACTCGCTGAGCAAACTTTTCCCTCTCTGTTATAAGCGTCTTGTTGGATTTCTCAAGACGAATATTTTCATTATTCAATCTTGCGGCTTCAGTATCGGAGATCCTGCCTCCAAGCCAATAAGAAACAGCAACAGAAACCAGAAAGGCCATAATCAAAATAATGCGCTGACGGCGCTCTTTTTCGGGATCATGAGGTACAACTTTCAAGTTACCGGGTCCATATACCTTGGGCGAAGGTGATTGCGTTTCAGTCATTGAACGTGTCCAGTATCGACCTGAATAAGGAGTAAACCGTTGAAGGGAAAATCACTCTAAAAGCTCAGCAGAACTATACACAAGCCTTATATCTATCTCAAACAAGCGTCCTAGCCAGGCTAGGTTACTGGATCAAGATCATGGACTTATCATGCAACAGCTGTTCGCTCCCCCACCGACAATTGTATGATAGCCTGCTGACACCGGCTGAATAGCCTCCATAAGAAAGTAACAGGTAAATATGCTCGACTGCTGGACCACCCAATTAATTTCCCCACCACTCAGATTGCTGGCAAAAATCCTCAAATCCAGAGGTATTACTCCAGATCAGGTAACCTTCACCGGATTCCTGATAGGCCTGCTATCCATTCCATTATTGGCCTTTCAACTTTATGAGTTTGCGCTGATTGCCATTCTATGTAATCGAATCTTTGACGGTATTGATGGTGCTCTGGCTCGCCTGGGGACTCCGTCTGATGCAGGTGGATATCTGGATATCACACTGGATTTTATTTTTTATTCTGCTGTTATTTTTGGTTTTGCACTGGCCGACCCGACAGCAAATGCTCTTGTTGCCTGTTTATTGGTTTTGACATTTATGGGGACAGGTTCCAGCTTTCTGGCCTATGCCATCGTAGCGGAGAAAAAGAATCTAGCGGATCCGAATTTCAGTCATAAATCTTTTTACTATATGAATGGATTGGCTGAAGGGACTGAAACCATTGCCATGTTCGTACTTTTTTGCCTTTTCCCAGGATACTTCCCTGAGCTGGCATTGCTGTTTGCGGTAATCTGTATTCTCACCACCATAACCAGAGTTTGGGGTGGTTATCAGACAATAAAAAAAGCTGACAGAACTGATACTGTCACGGAGTAACATGAATCTACTGAAAATTTTATTTCTACTGTTTTTGACTCTGGCCATTATCATTATGGTGGTCGAACGATATGGCAAACCAATGAGCCAGAGTAAGCAGTCCAAATTATCCCGAGTAGCTATTTTTCTGTTTTTGGGTTTGATCATTGCCCGAATCATTCAGGAGTTGATCTGATTAGCTAAGGGACCTGATAAACGAACAGACATAAAAAAAGGCAACCAGTCATGCTGCGTTGCCTTTTTTTCAACAGTTATCGATCAATCGACAACTTCGATGTTCTCAGCCTGAGGACCTTTGTCGCCCTGAGTTACTTCAAATTTAACACGCTGGCCTTCAACCAGAGTTTTGAAGCCGTCGCCAACGATAGCACGGAAGTGGGCAAACACGTCTGGCCCTTCGTCCTGAGCGATAAAACCATAGCCTTTAGATTCGTTGAACCACTTAACAGTTCCAGTAGAAGTAGACATAGTCTTTTCCCGAAAAAAATCGCAAGTAACTGGTCTGGATGACCGCTCAGCTAAAAGTACCGCTTTTACTTATGATTCTTCAGGACGAGCTACAACAATGGAACTTCGAAATGCTTAACATAAATAAGTCATACCTTAAAGCTAAAGTAATTGTACTTCATTTTCACTGTTACGCAATGCGCACACCATTCTAAAGATACATCCGGATTGAACAGATACAAGCTGAAACAAGCCAACTCTGGTTACTCTATGAAAAACCGATTAATACACCTGTTCTCTTCCTTCTGCCTTAGCATTGTATGCGTCTTTAATGCCAGTGCTGATACCGAGAAAACCGGCGATATACTCCAGCTTCTTATTCCTTCTGCAGCCTTTGCTTCCACCTTTTACATGGATGATGCTGAAGGTCGAACTGCTTTCTATAAATCCTTCACCACTAATCTTGTCAGCACCTATGGATTGAAAAAAATGGTGGGGAAGCAGCGCCCAAACAATGGCAACAAGGACTCATTTCCTTCTGGCCATACCTCTGCCGCCTTTCAGGGAGCTTCTTTCATACACTTTAGGTATGGCTGGAAATATGCCGTACCCGCTTATCTTGGTGCAGCCTTCGTCGGCTACAGTCGGGTCGATGCTGAAAAGCATTACACTGTTGATGTTCTGGCTGGTGCAACATTAGGGATATTAAGCAGCTGGTACTTCACAGAACCTTTTGATAATGGTCTAAAGATTCAGGCCGATTTGAGGGGTAACTATTACGGCCTCACTCTCGATTACCAATGGTAATAGGAAATCATGGATCGGGGCTGAAACCACCAGCCCTTTATTCTATTAGATCTTCATACCAAAACTAAGATTGAATACCCATGGGTCAATCTTGAAATCCTTGACCTTAGCTTCACCAGAGATAGCCTTATCCTGATCATCTACCCCTTTGTAGTCTACCTTTCCGTCAGCGCTCATCATCATGTAACGAGCAGATAAATCGATAAACATGGTCTCATTGATATTATAAATACCACCAACCTGTCCCAAGAAGCCGAATGAGCCATCCAGATCTGATTTACCAAATGTGCCATTATCACTTTGTACATCACTGACTTTTGTGTAGTGGGCACCCGCTCCAATATAGGGCCTGAATTCTTCACCGGGGTCATTCAAATAGAACTGAGCAGTAAGATAGCTGGGCCAAATTTTGTATTTAAACTTATCGCCAGAACCTTTCACCTTACTTTTCAACTCTGAAGGCCAGAATGTTCCGAGATTAACCGCAATGTTATCCGTAACCATATAGAGTGCGTCAATGTTGACTGCAAAAGCATTTTCATCACTTTTGGTATCAACTTTAAGCCCTCTGGGAGCATCATCAAACTTCAGCGAGGATTCGCTTTGCATGATATATGCGCCACCGACTTTACCGGCGAAATCCCCTTCTTGGAGATCGGCCATGGCATTCATGGAAATACAACCAGCAGCAAACAAAGGCAGCAGGTTTCTTCTGTAGGACATCTTTAAATCACCTGAGAAAAAAAACAGTTATATCTACGTCCTGTAAATAAGCACTTCTGAAAAACACTTTCAGATATTCACAATCGATGCGATGCCGATCAGTGTAGGTCTACACGCTAAGGTTCGCTAACCGGATTCTCGTTTTTTTATGTCGCTAATATTTCACTGCACAAAACCAGAAATGGTATTACTGATATAAAAATAAGATCGTTCAAACGTTCAGATACTGATACTGTAATTCAGCGATGAAAGAAGACTGATTTGATAACTTCTTTTGAATGGTCTGCCCAAAACCAATTTACAGATTCGCTCTACAAATGCCGACGTCATTACCTTCTACCACCCACTTGGGTATCTGGTTAATAACACCATCAGCATGGGCAATCATCTGATCAGCGATGCCTAGCCATTAAGCTCGACCACATAAAGTTTCCTGGCTTTAAAGGGAATGTTGAGTTCGCAGGAACAGTCAGTAATTTCCTGGTGATCAGTCTTTATATCAGACGTTATTGATACATATTCAAACAACACAGGGATGCGTGATGCTGACTTGGCTCTGGCACTATATTCGGCCTTATCGATTACAACTGACTGGAGCCCTTCTGGCTCTCGTTATTACGTCCGGCTTAACTCTGGCGTTAGGTCAGGGTGTCAAACTGATGATTGATCAGGGCTTTGTAGAGGGCTCAACATCAGGCCTCTGGCAAGCTCTGCAAGTATTCCTCGGATTAACCCTAGCTATGGCGGCAGGCTCTTATTGCAGACTTTATCTGGTTTCCTGGTTAGGGGAACGGGTTGTCGCTGATATACGAAAAGATCTGTATGGCCGACTGGTCAAACTTCATCCTGGATTTTATGAAGAAAATCACTCTGGTGAGATCCAGAGTCGTATAACAACCGATACTACTTTGCTCCAGTCTGTCATTGGCTCTGAAATTTCTTTTGCCCTGAGAAATACCCTGATGTTTTCTGGTGGCTTGGTATTAATGGCCATCAGCAACCTGAAACTGACATTGATTGTTCTGGTTGCCGTACCTCTTGTTATTTTTCCATTGTTGTTTATTGGCCGTAAAGTCAGAAGTCTATCGAAAATAAGTCAGGACCGTATTGCTACTGCAGGCGCCTGGGTAGGAGAAAGCCTACAGAATATAAAGGTGGTTCAGGCATTTAATCGTGAACAACTGGTCATCGATAAATTTAATGAAGCTGCTGAACAGGCTTTTGAGGTTGCCATCAAGCGTGTAGGTACTCGAGCTGCATTGATTGGTCTCGTCATGCTACTGGTTCTCAGCGCTGTTGGCAGCATGATGTATATAGGCGGTCGCGATGTATTGGCAGGCAACCTCTCGGGAGGTGAACTCGCTGCATTTGTCTTCTACGCCATAATCGTGGCCGGCTCCATGGCTGCCGTTACTGAAGTCTATGGAGAATTGCAAAGAGCTGCAGGTGCTGTTGATCGAATTCGTGAATTACAAGCAATTAAGTCAGAGATTCTCGATCCGGAACATCCCCTGAGTCCCGAGTCAGTGGCAGGGCAACTTACTCTGAACCAAGTTACTTATTCTTATCCATCCAGACCTGAACAACCTGCCATTAAAGAACTGACTCTGAATATCAAAGCAGGTGAAAGGATTGCATTGGTTGGCCCTTCTGGTGCTGGTAAATCAACCATATTTGATCTGCTGCTGCGCTTTAGAGAGCCTCAATCCGGCAGCATCGCACTGGATGACGTCGCTATAAATAGTATGAAGCCCGCTAGATTAAGAAGCCACTTCGCTCTGGTTCCTCAACATCCAGTATTGTTCAGCGCTAATGTTTGGGAGAATCTACGTTACGGCAATCCCGAAGCAACTGATGATGAAGTGATCGCTGCGGCCAAAGCGGCACATGCTGATGAATTTATTCAAAACCTACCTCAAGGTTACAGCAGTGATTTGGGCGAGCGAGGCGTCAAACTGTCTGGTGGCCAACAGCAGCGAATGGCTATAGCCAGAGCTATCCTTCGTGATCCTGAAGTCCTTCTTCTGGATGAAGCCACCAGCGCTCTGGATGCACAGAGTGAATATCTGGTACAACAGGCACTGAATCAACTGATGAAAGATCGAACGACACTGGTTATTGCTCACAGATTAGCAACCATAACCCACGTAGATCGAATTGCGGTTATGGACAAGGGACAACTAGTGGCTATAGGCACTCATGAAGAGTTACTTGAAAGCTCACCTTTGTATCAAAGACTGGCCAAACTGCAGTTTGGCACAGTTTGACCCTCAGTCTTTAACAGCAGTAGTTAACAGCTAAAGCTGAACATCCAGGCAACCTTTAATCAGGCCCCGTTTACTGAAATTAAACCGTGTCAAATAGGCTGCCAGCGAATCCGGTCCCAGTAGCTGGTTGGTGACTTCTTTGACACTCATTCCCTTTCCAGATAAATGCTGGGCGTTCCCACACAATTCCAGCAAATACTCCAGCTTCCGGTTTAATGCCTGCTTACCGTCTTCTACCACCCCTCTGTGAGGGCAGAACATGGTCTGGAAATCGTAGTTGAGGATATTTTTAATGTCGTCTATCTGTTGACCAAGATTTTCTTTTTCATGGAGAAATTTTATAGCGCTGGCAATATAGAGATCCCCTGTAAACATATAACCCTTATCAGGAACAAAGAAGCACTGCATGTCATGACAGTGACCAGGAACATGAACAGGTACGACTTCGGAGCCATCGTTTAGCACTATCTGCTCAGGAAAAGGCTGAATAGTAATCTTGGGAGTCGATCCCCAGAAAACTTTTTCAAGAACACTGATGGAAAATCCTTTTTTGAGCTGTCTGCAGGTATTTTCGTGGCCTGATGCCAGCACATCAAACTCATCTCGAATATGACGAACATTACCCGTGTGGTCTTCATGGAAGTGCGTAATCAGAACTTGCCTGATGCTCTTCTCTGCCATAAAAGGTTTAACGTATTGCCATTGCCTTAACGGACCACAGTCAATAAGAGTGTCGTCTATTCGGTAATTCACAAAGGAAGACGTAATATGGTCTTTCCAACCCGTTCTTATTCCTTCGACACCTTCAAATTGAATTCGTCCAAAATCAGCCATTAGCTTCTCGTTTTATTATTATTGTGAGTTTTTCATTCGCTTATGGCCGCTGCTGGCTCTTTTTTAGAGCCGTTTTTTCAGAGTGGTTCTCAGAGCAGCTTTTTCAGGCGATCGGGATAATCAGTGATAATTCCGTCTACACCATCATCAATAAGACTCACCATTTCGGAGATCTCATTAATTGTCCAGACTTCAACTTTCAGGCCGCGATCCTGAGCATCTTTTACAAAAGAAGGGGTAACAATTTCCAGATCGGAATGAACCAGAGGAACCTGAAGTGCCTGAGCAGTCACTGGCAATAGATGAGAAAGGCCCACTTTCTGCAAACCAACAAACAGCTTCACTTCATCCGGAGACATAGAAGTGGCTACCTGTGGACAGATCGCACGGAACTCTTCCAGAGCTTCATGGTTGAATGAACCAATAATGGCTTTCTGCTCGATATTATTATCTTGAAGTGTTTTACACAGGTTTCTGGCAATACTCGGGCGCTCTTGCTTAATCTCGATCACATAACGGGCATCCGGCGTTGCATCTATGATTTCCTGGAAAGTAGGAATGGTGATACCGACTTCACGGTAGGGATATGACTGATCCTTATTGGGGTCAAACATATAACCCGCGTCGAGCAGTTTGAGTTCTTCCAGTGTTTTTTCTTTGACCGGACCCAAACCATTGGTTGTGGCATTGACCGTGTCATCATGTCTAACGATCAGATGACCATCCTTACTACTATGAAGATCCATCTCAATAACAGCACCCAACTTGTGGGAAAGGGCTGCTGCATCAACAGTATTGTCCGGCTTCAGGCCATGGCCTGCCCGGTGCGCAATAACATCAATAGCGGATTTATTCTGATAATAAGCATGCTCGGAAACATGGTTAACCGGAGGTACTAAGTAGAGGCCACCAATAATCAGGGCCAGCAGTAAGGCTATTTTCATAGGCATAATATTGTTTTAATTGTATTTTTTTTGTAAAGCCGCATCATAGCAGCAATTAAACGACAAATTAAATACAGTTCACAAAATGGCTACTAACTGCTTTCCCTGAAAAGCCTTTTGGGTTAACCAGAAATCACATAAATCCAGCTTATCCACTGGTTTCACCTACTCTGGCTACGCTGAATCTACCTGCACTGAGAATGACCCCCTTCTCTGCTTCAATATTTCGTGCTTCGCCATCAACACAAACAACCATACAACCACTCTTTTTTTATCGTCCTGAATAAGCGTCAATGCTCGATTTTTTTGCCTATACCTAACCCCGTTAAGAATGGCATAACATCTATTCACAGTGAAACTAGCCTACTTGCTACTCCTATGCAGAAAAGGCACTCTGGCCACTTCAAGGTAGATTCGAATAGATAAGATAATGATAAGAATAGGCATTCTGGGCGCAGCAAGAATTGCACCTATGGCTTTGATTCAGCCAGCCAAAAAACTTGCAGGTGTTGAAGTAGTTGCTGTTGCCGCCAGAGACACGGAGAAGGCTCGAGCGTTTGCTAAAAAGCATGACATTCCCATTGTTTGCGACAGCTATGATGAGTTACTGGCACGTGATGATATTGATGCCATCTACAACCCTCTTCCCAATGCTCTTCATGCTGAATGGAGCATCAAAGCTTTGAAGGCTGGTAAAGATGTTCTCTGCGAAAAGCCTTTTGCCAATAGTGAGCAGGAAGCGATTGCCATGATTAAATCCGCAAATGGCAGCAATCAGGTGTTGATGGAGGCATTTCATTATCGCTACCACCCGCTAATTCAACGGGTTCGTGAACTGGTACCAACCCTTGGGAAAATCACACACATCCACACCAGCATGTGTTTCCCGTTGCCTCTGTTCAATGACATTCGTTACAGCTATCCCCTTGGTGGTGGAGCTACAATGGATGTAGGCGCTTACACTACGAATCTATTGAGATTAGTAGCCAAAGCCTCTGGTGATCCGGAGTTGGCAAAATTACCTGATGTCGATAAGGCAACGCCCGCTTTAAAAGGCTATGAAATCGACCGCCATATGGAGACAGAACTGTCCTGGCCTAATGGCACAACAGCAAGAACCAGTAACTCCCTTTGGTCCTGGAAACTGATATCACTGAAGCTGGAAGTAGTAGGTGAAAATGGTAGCTTAAAAATTCGCAATCCTTACCTGCCACAACTGTTTCATAAACTGGTTTTAACTAATGCACAGGGTAAAATCGTTGAAAAACTAAAAGCTGAGTCTACCTATTATTATCAGCTGGAAGAGTTCTGTCGCAGAGTGAGTGAACGTGATTTCGCACCGGAATCTCATCAAGATTCAATGGATAATATGCGACTGATTGATAACATCTATAAAGCAGCAGGAATGAAAGTCAGAGGAACATGAGTATGATAGGAATCTTTTAACAGACCGAACTCAAATGACGGTAATTGATACATCCATCTGTCCAAACTGCCAACAACTTAACCAGTGCGCTTTTGGATTGGGGCAGCCGGCTGAAAGCTGCTGGTGCATGCAGGGTGTGAACAGCCCTGAGCAGGAAATAGAACCGGAAGCTCGCAATAGCCTCCTTCTGGTTCCTACTTCTATTAAAAACACCCGCTGCTACTGTCAGTCGTGTCTGGAAAAGATCAAGGCATCAAGGCAGGCGCTTCAAGACCTGCCTGTTCGTCCAGACCACACATAATATTCATATTCTGCACCGCCTGACCGGCCGCACCTTTCATCAGGTTATCAATCACAGAAAGAATGACGACGGTATCTCCACCCTGGGGACGATGCACCGCTATTCGACAGACATTGGACGCTTTGGCAGAACGGGTTTCCGGATGACTGCCTTCGGGCAACACATCAACAAAGGGTTCGTCTGCAAATTTGTCTTCAAACAGTTTCTGCAAATCAACAGAGTGATCTTTGATCGTTGTATAGACCGTCGAGTGAATACCACGAATCATAGGCACCAGGTGCGGAGTAAACACTAACTCACCATCAAACGCTTTATTGCCCGCAACAGGCATCCTGGTAATCCCCTGCTTTATTTCTGGCAAGTGACGATGACCAGAAACACCATAAGCTTTGAAGGACTCAGAGACTTCGCATAATAGGCTACCGGTTTTTGCCTCACGTCCTGCACCGCTGACTCCGGATTTAGCATCCACAATCACAGTGCCGTCTACCAGACCTGCTTCCATCAAAGGTAACAAGGCAAGCTGGGTAGCCGTTGGATAACAGCCAGGGTTAGCTACCAGTCTCGCCGTTTTGATCGCTTCACGATTTATTTCTGGCAAGCCATACACCGCTTCATCCAAAAGCTCAGGGCAAGCATGATCAATGCTGTACCACTGCTTCCACACCATAGGATCGGAGAGTCTGAAGTCTGCCGCCAGATCTACAACCTTCACTCCTTTTTCTAAAAGAGTGGGCACTGACTTCATGGCAATACCATTGGGCGTGGCGAAGAACACGAGGTCACACTGAGCCAGTACTTCATCATCGGGGGCTGAATAAGCAATATCCATCTTGCCACGAAGGCCTGGATAGAGATCACTAACAGGTCGGCCTGCCTCCTTTCTGGAGGTAATCACTTCAACACTGACACCGGGATGAACCGCCAGCAGCCGCAGTAACTCGGCACCGGTATACCCGGTACCACCTACGATTCCGACCTTGATCATATTCGTTTCTCTCAAAATAATGAATTTTTATCTATTTAAGTAGAATAATTATTTATTCAATTTCTTTCAAGGGAAACTGTTCAAAATCAACACCAGACCAGCCAGTCGCCATAAAAGCTCTAATATTGCCATGGCTGGAACCCTCAGGATCATTCATAACTTCGTCTCGATAATAGAGTCCAAAGCAGTCAAGTGCTTGTGACTCTGACAAACCATTAAGCTGACCAAAAGCCAGAATCTTACAGGAGCCTTCATTCGTTCCAGCCTCATTAAGCTGACTACCATTTCGAAACTCAGTGGCAGTGAACTCATAGTTCTGGCCGATCACATCTATCACCCTTTGAAACTCAACGAGTTCAGGAGACTCTTTCAACTTTGCCAACAATTCACTTAGGGACATTAGTTTTTATTCTCTCTTTAATGGTGTGATGATATCCGTCAGCCCATGTATATGGATTTCCAGTGCCAACTGCATCAATCGACCCAGTTCACCTTCGGGAAAACCTTTGCGGGTAAACCAGAGCAAATATTCTTCGGGTAGATCAATCAATACTCGCCCACCATATTTCCCAAAAGGCATGGGCATGCGGGCAATCTTCAGAAGGTCCTGTTTATCAAACATGGGCTAACCAAAATTGTTGAGTCGAGGAATTATACCCTTGTCAATATTTGCGTCACCTCATCAGTATGAGAAAATACAGACAATAATTATTCTTTCGAAATCAGGTTTTTCCGGTACAGACATTTTCAGCCCGACAAATACAATGACACGGTTGATATTGATCTACGTCTTGCCTACCTGTTTCTGATACATCTGTGAGGAGTACCTGCCAATTCAGAGCCACCGATTTTCTCTGCATAACTTACGTGTTCAGCTGTCTGAAGCTGATGCACTGCCTCAACTGACATTTCTTGGCCTGATGACAGGTTTTCTGGGTGGCTGCTTGCTCATTGGCTTCAATGAGCTACTTAAGCTGGCCACCGTTGTTCTGATGCCCGCGGGGGAAGATCACTTCGAGTCGCTGTCCAATATCCAGCGTTTTTTCTTACCCGTAGCTGGGTCTCTGCTGATTCTTAGCATGATCAAACTCTGTAAGCCTAACCGTCGTAGTGTGGGTGTCGCTCATGTCATACAGCGTCTAGCTCTTAATCGTGGCCGTTTGCCAGCCAGCAGTTTAGCTCTGCAGTTTTTTACCGCACTCACAGCTCTCGCCAGTGGTTTCTCCGTTGGCCGGGAAGGGCCTGCTGTTCACATAGGCGCAGGAGTAGGCAGCCAATTGGGACAAAGGTTAAAACTACCCGACAATACTCTTACGACATTAGCAGGCTGTGGTGTGGCAACAGCTATCGCGGTGTCATTCAACACACCTCTGGCAGGTGTTGTATTCGCTATGGAAGTGATTGTTCGCCGCTATAATCTAGTCAGCTTTATACCCGTGATGGCCGCATCGGTTATTGCATCTCTGATGACACAGTATTTCTATGATTCTGAGCCAACCTTTGTCATCCCGCCAATTAGTATGAACTCTATGTCGGAATTTTTTCTGGCCGCTCTCATGGCACTGGCCATTGGTTTACTAGCGGCTTCATTTATTAAACTTCAGACCAGCATCGCCTCTGCTCGAAAAGGTCGGATTGTCCTTCCTGTGTTGTCGGCCGGTTTACTGATGGGGTTGGCTGGGGTAATCGCACCTGATCTGATGGGAATGGGTTATGACACCATCAGCGACCTACTTAATGAAAGTAACTACTCACTGCCATTCCTCTTGATATTGCTCTTTGGAAAAATGTTACTGACACCTTTAATGACCGGACTGGGAATTCCCGGCGGCATTATTGGTCCAACTTTGTTTATCGGAGCGGTGACTGGGTCTGTATTCAGCATACTGGGCGACACCGTATTAGGTATTCCCAATATCAATGGTTCCTTTCAGGCTCTTCTGGGCATGGTCGCCATGATGGCGGCAACGTTACAGGCTCCTTTGGTCGCACTGGTAACAGTCCTGGAGTTGACCCGAAATCCTCACGTTATTATGCCGGCCATGTTCGTTATCGTGATTGCCTGCCTGATTTCTGGCCGTTTCTTTGCCAACCGCGGTATCTTTGATCAGCAGTTGATTGTGGGTGGTTTAAATTTTGATCCATCACCTCTTCATCAAACCTTGAGTCAAGCAGGTGTCGCTAGCCTAATGTCGTCCAATTTCGCTCATTGCCAACACATTCCTTCAACTAAGGAACTTGAAAAACTGAAGTACGAAAACATTGAATGGTTACTCTATCCTAATACTAACAATATTCTGATCAGTTCCGCTCATACGGCCATAAAGCCTGAGGCCAGCCGACCGGTCGTTATTCAGGCAACCCTTTATGAAGCTCTGGACCAAATGAATCGTCAGTCTCTGGATGCATTACCCGTCGTCAGCCTTGAAAAGAGTAGTCGTAAAATCTGTGGTGTTATCACCCGCAGGGATGTTGAAAGCTACTACCTGGACAAGCTCCACCTTCCTGACAGCGAGCTGGAAAAACGTATTTGAACAGACCTGCTTTGACATTAAGCCTTACAGCAGTCGAAGATTCGGCATTTTTTCTGCTACCCTCAGCAGCTGATTGCCAAAAACGAAGACAGGATCTCTTTATGCTCTGGGTCAAAGCCTTTCATATTATTGCCATGGTCTGCTGGTTTGCCATGCTCTTTTACCTACCACGATTGTTTGTCTATCACGCAATGAGTGAAGATCAGACCAGTAAAGATCGTTTCAAAATCATGGAACGAAAACTCTATCGAGGCATTGGCACACCAGCCATGGTTGCTACTATTGCTCTGGGCATCTGGTTAATCAGCTACTCACCGTCTCTCTACATGAGCAGTGCATGGTTTCACGCCAAGCTGACCCTGGTTGTTCTGCTGGTAGGCTACCACCACATGTGTGGCGCACTTATGAAGAAATTTGCCACGGACAGCAATACTCGCTCGCACACTTTCTATCGGATATTTAACGAGGTTCCTGTTTTCTTCCTGCTGGGAATAGTTATTCTTGTTGTCGTCAGGCCCTTCTAAACAGTCATGATTAGAAAATCGTTTTTGTCGCTACATGGCGATAAGGCGACTCTTCAGAGAAATAAAAAAGAGTGAAATAGCGGTTATCCACCAGATGGAGACCGCTCTCTCTCTCTTCAAAATACAGAAAACCTCCTTCCTTAAATAAGCTCACATTAAAAATTGACTCAGCTCAATTAAAAAAATTGATCTATCTCAATTAATGAAAACCAAAAAAAACTCCCATCTTCGAACATAAAGACATTATTTTTAAAACGAGCATTCTATTAATATGAATCAGGAGTGGAGCGCATCTATAACCGAACGCCAACTACATAGTAGTCAGGTCAAAATACAACCTCTTTAGAGGTGAGAGTTAGAACTAACCGAAATGAATTTTATTATTGTTGAAAGTATCAACAATTTAACACGAATTGCGAATCCAACAAACCAGTCTCAGTCAATACTTTGTAAAGCCAATGTCTGTAAAGTGCGCACCGTTACGAAGCATTCAATACAGAATCCAGCGATGTAATTCTATTCCAATTTGCATTACTTAATAAGCTAATGTTTATCAAGAAATCATGCAAACACGTCATTGGAATATACGAATATCGTCGCAGTTTAATTCTGAACTTATTTAAAATTTCGGTTTTCCGAGGGTACAATGGCTAACGCACAGGCAATCTCACAGGCTCAGGCTAGCACTACAACGTCCAAGAACTGGACGAAACGCGACACTGAATGGTGTCTGACTCTTTTCGGTACAGCAGTAGGTGCCGGTGTATTGTTTCTGCCTATCAATGCAGGTCTGGGTGGCATCTGGCCACTGATTTTCATGACTCTGTTAATCGGTCCCATGACCTTCCTGGCTCACCGCGGTCTGTCTCGCTTCTGCCTGTCTGCTTCTAACCCTAATGCAGACATCACCGACGCAGTGGCTGAACACTTCGGACCTAAGGCCGGTTCTCTGATCACTCTTGGTTACTTTGCTGCTATCTACCCAATTCTTCTGATCTACGGCATCGGTATTACCAATACCGTATCCAGCTTGCTGGTTAACCAGATGGGTTGGGAAGTTGCTCCAAACCGCGCACTGCTTAGCTTTGTTTTGGTGGCTGGTCTGGTCGGTGTTATGGTTTGCGGTCAGAAGATTGTTCTGAAAGTAACCTCAGCTATTGTTTACCCACTGATTGCTGTACTGGTCGGTCTGTCCCTGTACCTGGTTCCTCAATGGAACGTAGCGGAACAGTTCAGCATTGCTCCAGAACCTATCAGCTTTATCAAAACCCTGTTCCTGACTATTCCGGTTCTGGTATTTGCTTTCAACCACTCTCCAGCTGTTTCTTCCTTCTCTTCCGCTTACCGTAAAGATTTGGGTAACAATGCTGAACCTCAGGCCAGCAAGGTTCTGAAGCGTACCACTATGATGTTGGTTGGCTTCACCATGTTCTTCGTATACAGCTGTGTACTCACTTTGAGCCCGGCTGAACTGATGGCTGCCAAGCAGGCTAACATTTCTATCCTGAGCTACTTCGCTGAACGTACCGACAATGCTATGTTCGGTTGGTTGGCTCAAATTGTTGCGATCGTTGCCATCACTTCTTCTTTCTTCGGTCACTACATGGGTACCCGTGAAGGTTTGACCGGTTTGATCAGCAAGCAGTTCGAAGGCTCCGAGAAAAAGCTGAACCATAAAGCTTTGGATCGCGGCATCATGATCTTCATCACTCTGTCTGTATGGCTGATTGCTTACCTGAACGTAAGTGTTATGGGCATGATCGAGTCCATCGTGTCGCCTATCCTCGCAGGCATCCTATTTATCATGCCGGTGTTCGCTGTTAAGTGTATTCCTAGCATGAAGAAGTACGAATCCAAGGCGAACATTTTCACCCTGATCATGGGTATCATCGCCATCACCGGTTTCATCGCTTCCCAACTGCTGTAACGCTTATAGAACAAGGTACAGCAACTCCCAGAGTTGTACTCTGAACAACAGGCATTCCGCAGCATTTTCAGTATTGCTCCGGAATGTCTTTTTTTTATCTTTCCCGCACTATTACCTTCATTCACTTTTTGTACAGCGATTAACCAGCATGCTAAGCATCTTTGATATCTTCAAGATCGGAATCGGCCCTTCCAGTTCACACACTGTTGGCCCTATGTGGGCAGGTAAACGCTTCCTGAATGAACTTGAAAGCAAAGGCATTTTGAACAGCATTGCGTCCGTGCGTGTTGGCCTTTATGGCTCTCTGGCTCTGACTGGTATTGGCCACGGAACAGACAAAGCTTCACTATTGGGTTTGGCCGGGTACCAGCCTGACTCTATCGATCCGGACGACGCAGATCGTATTTTTGAAGAAATCAAATCCAGCAAAAAACTCAAACTGGCCGGTACTCATGAAATTCCATTCGATTACGACAGTCAGCTGATTTTCCACAACGGTGAAAGTTTACCTGAACACCCTAATGCCATGCGCATCTTCGCCTCCGATGAAAATGGCATTGTCGTTTACTACAAAACCTATTTTTCCATTGGTGGCGGATTTATTGTCTGCGCTGATGAATACAACTCTCCAGCCGCGAATAGTGAGTCTGCTAAAAATAGCGAATCCAGCATTCCTTATCCATTCAACAGCGCCGCTCAACTGCTTATACTTTGCAAAGAACATAATCTCACCATTGCCGAGCTGACGATTGAGAACGAAAAAGCACGACACAATGGTGATATTAATGTTGTGAATGAAGGCATTGATGCTATCTGGGATGTGATGAGTAGCTGCATCGACCGTGGTGTTCGTATGGAAGGCACTCTCCCTATGAGTGGTCTCAAACGTCGCTCGGCTGACTTGCACAAGACATTAACCTCCAGCCCGGAAATCATGCTGAACGATCACTTTGCCATCATGGATTGGGTCACTTTGTTTGCCATGGCCGTGAACGAAGAAAATGCTTGCGGTGGTCGTGTAGTCACCGCTCCAACCAATGGTGCAGCAGGCGTTATCCCTGCCATTATTGCTTACTACAGCCGTTTCCTGTCACGCAACAACCAGCAAGGTATTCGTGACTTTATTGCTACCGCAGCCTCCATTGGCGCTTTGATTAAAATCAATGCGACTATTTCTGGCGCGGAGGCTGGTTGTCAGGCTGAAGTAGGTTCTGCCTGCTCCATGGCAGCGGGTGCTTTGGTCGCTGTTCAGGGCGGCACCGTTGAACAGGTTGAAAATGCAGCCGAAATCGGAATGGAACACCACCTGGGTATGACCTGTGATCCGATTGCCGGACTGGTTCAGATCCCTTGCATCGAACGGAATGGCATGGCGGCTATCAAGGCCATCACTGCGGCTCGTCTGGCTATGCGAGGAAATGGCCAGCATGCAGTTTCTTTCGACTCCTGCATAGAAACCATGTACCAGACCGGACTTGATCTCCAATCAAAGTACCGTGAAACCTCACAGGGTGGCTTGGCTATCTTTGCTGCTCAACAGGCTATGCGCGCTGCTTGCTAGCCCCCCCTGAACTAAGCCCCTTTCTGGCCGATACACACTGCGAATTATCGCAAGTCCACGGATCGGGGCCATGGGAAATAAAGACTATAAAGTACTGTTCGAAGGTAAAGTGCTATCCGGTTTTGACCCGGATGAGGTAAGAGCTCGTCTCAAGGATCTCTTCAGCGCTGATGATGAGCGTATGGATAGACTCTTCTCTGGGAAGGCTTATGCCATTCGCAAGCCCGTCAGTGAACGGGAAGCCCGCAAGTACGAGAAAGCCATTAATAAAGCCGGAGCTGAATGTCGAATTGCAACAATGGATGGCTCACGCTCATTAGCGCCTTCTCATAAAGACAGCTCCATTGAAGTACCGTCAGATAAAGATAGCTCGAATAAAGACAGCATCACTGCCGGCACTCGACCAGCAAAATCTATTAAGAAAATCCCTTCATTCAAATCCATTCAACCCTTTGGCCGTATGGGTCGTTGCCGTTTTCTGGCGCTCTGCTGGTTGGTTCTCGCGGTAGATCTAGTGGCCTGGTTCCTGCCTGAATATCTTCCTCAACTTGTCGGTGGAACCGTCACGATTCAGGAAACGATTTCCATGGTACTGGGCATTCACTCCCTTGCCCTGCTGATAATGGTTTATATCACGGTAACCCGCCTCCATGACCTTGAACGCAATGGCTGGCTCTGGTTATTTGTCATTATCCCTGTCGTCAATCTACTGCTTATCCTCTGGCTAAGCTTTTCCAGGGGCTCAAAACTGGACAATATGTACGGTGAGAGACCTCCAGAACCCAGTGGTTTAACTCGCGCTATCGGCCTATACCTACCTCTCAGCCTAATGCTTGCTGCAGGAGTTGGTGCCTGGTTGAATCAGGAGCTTCTGGTCGCCTATATTCAGGAGCTACCTTCGACCGCATCAAACTGGGCTGGCCTTGAGTATCCCCTGTAAAAGGCTACTTTATAGTCATGAATATACAGATATGTCTGCGATCAATGTTCTTTAGATCGTAAGTTGATACGCATCATTACGCAGTCCATTGACCTGTATCAGTCGTTATAATTCCTACTATCTGTATGGCATCTGTCCGCTTTTCAGCCGGTATTTCATAAGGTGAACGTCTGTAACCGGATTCGTTTCACCTCATATCCCGGAAATACGACAAACGGACAGCCCAATAGCTCCGGCAGAATTTTCAACCTTCCTGATAATTTCTGACTTCGGCGCGCATACCCCTCTAGCCCTGTTCTGTTAGGTATTCAATCAATGAGCAAAGACAGCATTCTGGTTATTAACTGTGGTAGTTCTTCTCTGAAGTTCGCAGTCATCAACCCGGCCACTGAAGAAGAGAAAATCAACGGTATCGCTGAACGTATGGGCAGCAGCGAAGCAATGATTCGCTGGAAATTCAATGGTAAAAAAGGTAGCAAAGATCTGGGCCTAGCTGCTCATGATGAAGCTATCGCTGCCGTGATGAGTATTCTGAAACAAGAAGACCTGATCGACGATATTTCTGCCATTGGTCATCGTGTCGTACATGGCGGTGAAACCTTCACCGAATCCTGTCTGGTCACTGAAGAAGTACTGAATGCTATCGAAGACACCATCAAACTGGCTCCTCTGCATAACCCAGCAAACCTGGCTGGTATCCGTGCCTGCCAGAAAATCTTCCCGGGGTTGCCGAACGCTGTTGTTTTTGACACAGCTTTCCACCAGTCTATGCCTCCTGAAGCTTACTTGTACCCTGTTCCATACAGTCTGTACAAAGAGCAAGGCGTTCGTCGCTATGGTTTCCACGGCACCAGCTACCGTTACATTGGCCAAACCACGGCTGACATGCTGAGCATGGATATTAGCGACAGCTGCATTTTGGTTGCTCACCTGGGTAACGGTGCTTCTGCCTGCGCTATCAAAAACGGAAAATCCATCGATACTACTATGGGCCTGACACCTCTGGAAGGTCTGGTCATGGGCACACGTTCCGGTGATGTTGACCCTAATATTTTCAGCTACCTGAACAAGACTCTAGGCTACAGCCTGGACGAAACCACAGACATGCTGAACAAGAAGAGTGGTCTGTTGGGTCTGTCTGAAATGGACAGCGATTGCCGTGTAATTGAAGAAGCAGCTGCCGAAGGCAATGAACGCGCTCAACTGACTCTGGATGTCTTCAGCCATGTACTGGCTGAGAAACTGGCTGGCTTCGCTGCGGCTCTTGGTCGTATTGATGCACTGGTATTCACCGGTGGTATTGGCGAGAACTCCTCAACTCTGCGTAAGAGTGTTATCGAACGTCTCAGCATCTTCGGCTTCAAGCTGGACGAAAAGCTGAACGAAGAAACGTTCCGAGGCAAGAGCGGTGTTATTACAGAAGAAGGTTCTACTGTTGCCATGGTAGTAGCTACCAACGAAGAGTTGATGATCTCTCGTGACACTCAGACTCTGTCTGTCTGAACCTGACAAACTCTCCAAAAGAATGTGTCAAAACAATTGTTTATTAAAACGAAGGCTGGCATTTATGCCGGCCTTCTATGATATAAAAATGATATAGGCGTCTCAGCGGCCCCTACTCTCACCAGCCATTGATGTCGGCCAACAATTCTGGATTAAAACGTCATGCGTACATTCTTTCTGGCACCCACCCGTTACGGAGTAGGACTGACTTCAGTCTCCCTTGGGCTGGTGCGTGCTCTGGACAGCCTGGGTTTGAGAGTCAAATTCTTCAAGCCTATCGCTCAGCTGCATACCATGGACAAGGGACCTGAACGTTCCACTCGTCTGGCTCAGCGCATTATGGATCACGAACCGCCAACGCCTATCAGTACAGCTCGTGTTGAAAACCTGCTGGGGGACAACAAAGGCGATGAGCTGATGGAAGACATCGTCGCTCTGTTCGACGAAGCCCGTGACGGCGCTGAAGTCGTTGTTGTGGAAGGTCTGGTACCTACTCGTAACATGCCTTATGCCAACCGCCTGAACAGCGATATGGCTCGAAGCCTTAACGCAGACATCATTCTGGTATCAGAACAGGGTGAAGACACTCTGGAAGATGTAGCAGACAAGCTTGAGATCGCGGCGGACAGCTTTGGTGGAATCAAGAACCCAAGCGTCGTCGGCTATATTCTGAACAAGCTGGAAAAAGATGTCGCTGAGAAGTTGACCACCGATGGTCAAATTCAATGTCTGCCAGAGTTCTCTCACAAGAATTTTCTACCTCTGGGTTACATCAGCCAGAATCCAGCACTCTCCTCTCCACGTACGCTGGATATTGCCAACCACCTGAACGCTGAGATTATCCATGAAGGTGAACTCGCCACTCGTCGTGTAAACTCTTACACCCTGAGTGCCCGTACACCCACCAATATGATTCATCACCTAACGCCGGGCAATCTGATTATCTGCCCTGGCGATCGTGATGATATCGTACTGGCTACCGCTATGGCTGCACTGAACGGCGTACCTCTGTCAGGTTTGCTGCTGACCAGCGGTATTGGTATCTCTGACGCCGTTTCCGGGCTTTGTTCCAAAGCGATTGCGACCGGTCTGCCTGTATTGCTTTCCCATGATGATTCTTACACCACGGCTACCCTCCTGGATCGCATGAGTGACGAACTTCCTCTGGACGACAATGATCGTCTTGAGAAGGTAATGAACACCATTGCTGAAAACCTCAACACTCGCTGGTTCAAGAAACACTGTGCAGGTCTGGTTGAGCGCCGTCTATCTCCACCAGCCTTCCGTTACAATCTGGTTCGCCGTGCCCAGAAAGCTCGCAAGCGAATTGTTCTGCCGGAAGGTAATGAGCCAAGAACCATTCAGGCTGCTGTTATTTGTCAGCAACGAGGTATTGCTGAATGTATTCTACTGGGCAAACGTGATGCCATTGAACAGGTAGCCAAGGACAACGGTTTCACTCTGCCGGAAGGCCTGATCATCATGGATCCCGAGAGCACTCGTAGTCGTTACGTTGCCCCTATGGTTGAACTGCGTAAGCATAAGGGACTGAATGCTCCTATGGCTGAAGCTCAACTGGAAGATACTGTCGTTCAGGGCACCATGATGCTTGCTATGGACGAAGTAGACGGTCTGGTTTCCGGTGCAGTACACACTACAGCCAATACTATTCGCCCTGCTTTCCAACTGGTTAAGCCAAGAAGAGATGCCGGCGGTTTGGTATCTTCTGTATTCTTTATGCTGCTGCCTGATCAGGTTCTGGTTTACGGTGACTGCGCGGTTAACCCTAATCCTAGTGCTGAACAGCTGTCTAACATTGCCATTCAGAGCGCTGAATCTGCCGTTTCTTTTGGTATTGAACCAAGAATCGCAATGATCAGTTACTCCACCGGTTCTTCAGGTATCGGCGCAGATGTTGAGCGTGTTCGTGAGGCGACTCAATTGGTTCGCGAGAAGCGTCCGGATCTAATCGTTGATGGTCCATTGCAGTATGATGCAGCTTCTGTTGAATCTGTTGCCCGTAGCAAGGCTCCTGATTCAAGCGTTGCTGGTCGTGCGACCGTGTTTATTTTCCCTGACTTAAACACAGGTAACACCACTTACAAGGCTGTACAGCGTAGCGCCAACGTAATCAGTGTTGGTCCTATGTTGCAGGGTTTGAATAAACCGGTTAACGATCTGTCCCGTGGTGCTCTGGTAGACGATATTGTTTACACCATTGCATTGACTGCTATTCAGGCTTCGAACAATAAGGCGTGATACGATTCAGGAAGCACTTGAATTCTATAAGTGCTTCCTGCTTTACTTTTAATCCTTGCTCTTTGTTCACTATACAATTAAATCACATCTGCGCTTTTCACAACTCAGTTTTATTTGTCTCGTTTCTTTGATTGACTCTGTTTCCACTTTTTTCATTGATTATGGACTGACGAATATCTCTGACTATTGGTTTTACTGCATGCTCAATAACTGTAACCATTTCCCTTATTTCTTTTCGATCCCGGTCCAGTCTAAAAATATTAATCAGCACCTTCTGATAAGAAACTCCTGGATTATCAAGAACAGCCGTAACCAACCCTCTATCATCAAGATCCAACTTTTTCGCCAATTCTAGTGCCACAGCAGCACGAGTGACTGCATCCCGTGAAACACCAAGTTTGGCTTGACGAAGCTGAACACCGCTCATCGAAAGTAAGTTTTCTTTATTTTGACTGTACTCAAGCACTAATGCCCAAGCCGTTGAAAAAACATTTAAATCCATTTCTGATTGAGTAATGACTTCATAAGCTGACAGATATCGTAACCCTTCCTCGGCGGAAAGAAAGCCGATTCGACCAACATCTCTACGAGGTAACTCAGGACTTGCAATACCAGCAGAAGCAAAACTGTCACTGTGATAACCTGCCATTTCCAAGTAAACTTTGGCATCACTCAAGCCTTCCAGTTTAACTTGCAGTGCCTCAGATAAGCTGTAGTCCAAAGTCAGGATAACAGGGTCATGATCTGATGAACTAAAGCTGTTATCTGATTTTTCAAGGTTGCCACTGTACCGGCGAGAGTATTCAAACAGAGCACTCTCCAATGAATTGATAGGCCAATCCGTTGCCTCGGTCAATTTGGAAAGAATTGAACCTGACCCCAGAGCATGGTCGAGACTGCCCAGTTCACCGGCATAGGTGTAAGAGAAAGCGTCTCTACCGTGCATGTAGCCGACCAGGTTTATGTACTTATAACCCGCACTAAGCTCTTCTCCTTCTTCATCCGTAATCACTTTTCCATCAATAAATGTATAGGGTGCAGTAACCAGCTTACGCCCGGTACCATCATAATCGGTCAGTAGTCGTAAAGGGTCTTCCATTCCATAGGCATTAAGGTCACCCAGCAGCAATACATTTCCAGCTGTATTTTTACGCATGTAGTCACCCAGGGTTTTTGCCGCAGACAGCCTGAACTCATTACAACTGCCCTGAGAATCATCTTCATAATCTCCTACATGTTTAGCTTGCTGTTCATCGATACGCCCTCTACTTAGAGGAACTGGCCATTCGTATTCAGCATAGTCATTGAAGCACTGGGAACCCTTTGACTTTAAATGGTTTACTGCAATAGTAAGTGAACTTGTTTTGCCGTCACTCACATGAATTGAAAACTCCTGAATCAGAGCATTCCGCTGACCTTTAAAAAGATCTTTTTCTACTACTTCATCATTTTCAACTGCTTGGTAGATCGCCTTTTGAATGGGCATTTTAAGAATATAAGCCGATTTGGCTGGGGCTACTTTTGAAGGTCGGTAGATCAGTCCAACAGTGATGGCATCTGTCCCTATGTAGCTACCATCCTGAGAGCTGATGTACTGGTAGTGATTGTTCGCATCGGGAAACTTTGCATTAAGGTGGGTGACTAAATCCTGAATAGCAGAGTTCTCACCAAAACCATTATTTTCCAGCTCCATCAGACCTACAATGTCAGCATCTATGTTGACCAAAGCATTTACAATTTTGGTTCGTTGCTTTTGAAAATCAACCTGGTTTTCACCTGCCCCTCGATTCTGCCTGGCAGGATTTTCATCGCCCCCCACTCCGGAGTTGAAATAGTTCAATACATTAAAGCTGGCGACCTTCAGATCACTGTTTTCAGGAACGTCAGGCTTGCTGGTTCTGTCAGAAAAGTCATGAACAAAATCTGAAGCAGCCAACTGAGTTCCCGTTTCTGGAATCAGTCGATACTTGCCATAACTATAAGCTATTACCCCGACCAGATTTTCTACTCGATCACCCACACGGATATAACCGGTATCAGCATTGAAATCTTCGAAAAATGGGATGACTCCATCACTCGGCTTAGCATCAGTGTCGATATACAGCTGATTTTTACTGTTTCTATCAGCCAGTTTCTTAGCCTCGGAACTTAAAGCAGGAAATTTATGAGTTGGTTTATACAATGGTGAACCAAGGGACAGCACCATGTTGTTACGACGACTGTCGAAATCAAAACCAAAATTCCGGGTAACCACCAGATCGGAGCCCGATGTATTAACCCTCATCCCTTCAAATTTCTCCAACTGATCATTCAGGGTTTTGGATAAATCAAAGTCCATATTAACCGCAGCCAGATACTCTGGATTATCTTTCAGTACTTCGAAATTACGTCCTGTTAATGACAGCTGAGTCTGATTGAAATATTCACTTACTCGTCCCTGTAAACAAACAAAACTACCTTCCTTTATTGTCGCAGGGGGGCCTTCACCGGTGAAAACAAATAAACCATCAGACGTTGCAACATTATTATCTCCCTGAACTGATTGAAGGAAAAATCCTTTAAACAAACTTTCAACCCGTTTGGTTACAACACCTTTCACCGTCACCGTAGCACCGATGAAAGAATCATCAAAAATCAACGGACTGCGTTCTCCATCTCCTTGTATGTCATATATATCAGTCAAGTCACCCTGACACTGCCAAGCGGGCTCAACCGGATTATCACCTCCCGGCGCTTTTCCAAGGCCCTCGCTGTTACCTTTTGCCAAAACATTCCACTGGTCTACATCATATGTTGAAGAAGGGCGACTATCAGGCTTACGCGACAGTGTTTTGTCCTTACCGAAATCAATATCCCCAAATATGCCTATTACATCCAGGTTCTCTCCAGTCTCAGTCTGAAGAGCAACAGGGTCATCGCCATTGAAGTTGGTGACTACACTCTCCAGTAACTGAGCTTTTCTTTTAAGCTCATCACTACTACGGCTATGTGCAATAACATAGGTTTCACCTGCAGGCAGGGTACCATTCAACTCGAGAATGCTTGATTTACTGCTATCGCCACTCGTGTATTTTACCAACCTATAATCATTAAGATTAATCTCGGAACTGCCCAAGTTATACAGTTCGATGGCTTTATCGTAACCACTGCCTTCGATGTACTCACTGATGACCAAGTCCGAAGAAAAAGCGGTAGATGCTGCCATGACAGCTGAAGCAAGTAACGTACGTTGTACCATTGAATTCTTCATAAGAACCCTCGGTAACTCACCTAAAAAAAATGACACTTTTCTAAACGCTGAATCTATGAGAACCACTCGAGTCAAGACGCATGGTCTCAATTTTTACAAATAAACAATCCATAAAATTCATTTGTTCGAGAGTTACAGGAAGGATCCAGTAGAAAAACACAGGAGATTAATCGAATAAAATTATTCTAATCACCACCTCATTTACGTGTTTCAGTGAAAAAGTATCAGGATTCAAGACAAACAAAGCGCTTCACCCTGTCAATCTCCGGACTAGATTGCACTTATATACGACTTTTTAGAATTATTTTTTTGGAATTAGATCCTTAACTGAAAAATCCTTTAATTCTAACCTCAGGAATTTTAAGTGATATTTTTAGATAACTAAGTACAAAAAAATAGACTTCGAGCCTTTTAAAAGAGCCCCATAATCACAAAGCTCACAAAACTGTCATATTTTCTGCCTAGAATAATCATTAGTTTTTTAAAGCTATAAGAAAGGAAGCCGATATCTGTTTATTACGCCCTATAGAAAAGCAAAAAGAAGAGAAAGTATTATGAAAATGCACTTACATAACCAATCCACCGTCACTTGTAACAACTGCGGCCACAACGAACCTGAAAACATGCCTCTCGATGCCTGTGTCTATCTTTATGAATGTCGCAGTTGCAGTACTCTGATGACTCCACAGGCTGGAGATTGTTGCATATTTTGCTCACGAGGCAGCCATCCTTGCCCTACCAGCCAAAGAGAGAGTAAAAGCTACTATGTTATGCCACAGCCTGCGCTCCAGACACTGGATGCAACTCCAATTACCAACCAATCTTCAATGGCAAGCTGAACCCGCATGATGCCGGCTGTACACCATGTACAGCGGCATCCAAACCACCTTTCCTAAAACATCTCACACCCTCTGGCTGATCAATAAACTCTCACTTCTTCTTCGAATACCGGTTACATGCACCAAAGACAAAATCCCTGGCAGCCCTGTCACCAAAGCAGGCACTAGCAGAATGCAGGAGGTTACTGGCGCAATCAGGCCAGAAAAAAGAATTTTATTATCAACCAGTTAACTGCAGGAAAGTATCGTGGGTTGCTACTACACCAAAAGGATATGAGTAATCTATTCAAAAAATGAGTCAGAGAAAGTACTCTGACCCGGTTTTATCGAACCATCAGCTTCTGGGGGCTGGCTTCAAATTGATTTCAACTCTGCGATTAAGAGCACGGCCTGCTTTGGTTTTATTCTCAGCAATCGGATTAGATGAACCTGCGCCGTAGTAGGTAATTCGAGTTAGCGAAAGACCCTGATAAGTCAGATAGTCAGCCACACTTTTGGCTCTAGCCTGAGACAAAGGCAGATTAATTTTGCTACCACCAGTACTGTCTGTGTAGCCAATCACTTCAATCAGATTCTTGTCAAATTCCTTGAAGACATTGGAAACAGAACCCAGTACAGGATAAAAACTGGATTTAACGGCAGACTTACTGGAATCAAAGGTTATATTAGAAGGCATAACCAGTTGCAGGTCATTACCGTAACGATTGATTTTAACTCCAGTGCCTCTCAATTTCTGTCGCAGTTTAGCTTCTTGCTGGTCGGTATAGTAGCCATAACCAGCACCCGCTGTTGCACCTATAGCGGCACCACGCAATGCGCCTTTTTCACCATCAGCGAGTCCACCAATTACCGCTCCGGCCAGTGCACCAATACCGCCATACTTGGCCGTTTTGTTTACCTGCTGTTCACCGGTATATGGGTTGGTGGACTGACAACCAGTCAGTACCGCTGCCGTCAAACCGACGACAACTAATTTTTTAACAGAATTCAGCATACTTCTCTCTCTGAATAAATCTACTGCAGTTCAACCGCGAATAATGCTGTTTTCACGCAGCTCTTCACCAATACTGGTGTTTGGGCCATGGCCCGTAACAACAGTCGTTTCTTCATCAAGAATATACAATCGTTGTCTTATGGATTTTTCAATAGTTTTGAAATCTCCTCCCCAAAGATCTGTTCTACCTATAGATCGACGAAACAAAGTATCGCCCGCTATGAGTAAACCTGATTTTTCAAAGTGGAAACACATGGAGCCGGGAGTATGACCAGGAGTGTGCATAGCTACTCCATCACAACAAGGCAGCGCCTGATCATCTTTCAACCAGAAATCAGGATCAGGAATTGGATTGTAAGGCACACCAAACATGCGACACTGCTGCTCCAGATTATCCCAAAGGAACTGATCTTCTTCATGGAGGTGAATAGGTGCGCCGGTTTTCTTTTTAATTTCGCCACTGGCCAGAAAGTGATCCAGATGGGCATGGGTATGAATCAGGGCTACGGCTTGTAATCCATGAGTTTCCAGCTTGGCCAGAATCACGTCCGGATCACCACCTGGGTCAATCACTATCGCTTTCTTGCTGAGAGTGTCACCAATAATAGTGCAGTTACACTGAAGCGGGCCAACTGGAAAGGTCTCCCTGATCATCGTCGACGCGTTCTGTATTTCGTGACCGATGGTAGTCATGGCCGTTCACTCTCATCCTGAAATGACTGACCATTTTAAATCAGGGACACAAAGATGCCTATCCGTATAAGTGGAATTAGAGTCAGCGTATTGAAAAGTGCTGTTATAGATGTGTATCTGAATCAAATAACTTTAACGGGCAAAGATATATAACCAGCAGTCGGTAATTTAAATCCGCTGCCTTTACCCAGTACGGCATCAATCAACATATAGATAGGCAGGCCATGACTGAAAGCAAGAATGATACCGTCCTGATCAGAGAATAGTTCCACCAGCTCGCGGTAGCAGTCTACGATTCTCGCCGTAACCTGCTCATTGGTCTCACCACCAAACTGTTGTGGATTTTCAGGAAACCAAATGTCTTCATCCTGATAATCGCTGTACAGTTTACCTTCACGATCTCCAGAACCAACTTCTATCAATCGACTGTCATGTTTCAACATAGACGACGAAACCCCCAGATAACCCATGGCTATACCGGCACTTTCCAACGTTCTTGGTAGAGGGGAGCTGAGAACAGCAAGAATTTTTTTATCCTTCAGGTCTACAGTTGCCTGCTCTACGGAAGCCTGCACCTGCTGTCGCCCCAAATCAGTCAGTATCGCTTCACGATAGTTTTTATGGCTCGGGTTGGAGCTATAAAATTCACCGACGTTATGAGTGCCTTCTCCATGCCTGAATATTATGATTTTTGCTGCCATTAACTCTGCCCTTCTTTTTCAGTACTCAAATATTATGGGTATCTGAGCAAGACTTTACGCTTTGCTTTGCTTTCCGGCAGTTTGCGCAGCTCAAGTGTCACTCCGCCCCTGAAGGAGCAGTGACTGTTGAGTAGAATCAACGAACGTATCTTTCTTCTCTGGCTCATTTCTGCGCCTTCAGAGAAACCTTCGATTCGAAGAGGAGGAAATACCAGGCCGTCTTCGTAGCACTCCTGTTCTTCTTCCTGTTCTTCTAGTAGCCAGGGCAAATCAAAATGAATAGCCATCATCAACCTCCAGAACAAGTGAAATAACCAGTAAAAGTCAGGTCTGAACAGCTGTACCAAAGCTGCTATTCACGACACTGCTCGACAAGTGTAGCCAAACTAAAACCGAAGCATGGGCTAATTAATAAGTGAATATTCAAATATCGAAATAGCCTTACGCAGCGAAGGACTGCAGCTAACCTTAAGGCACGGAAATCATTGTGATAAGAGTCAATTTGATGTGCGATAGTCACAAATCAATAAATCTGAACTCCGGGTCAGTATTAATCGTCTCAGGCCTTCTTGGGCTTGCAACAGGCTGGCTTGATATATCCTATTTGAATCAGGCCGGAGTTGTTATCGCTGATATTTTTATCAAATTGTTAAAGCTTGTCAGTTTACCCATCATTTTTTTCTCATTATTGTCGACTCTCTCCGGAATGAGTGGAACGTCCGATGTAAAAACCCTAGGGGGAAAAGTACTCAAGTACACGCTATTGACGACTCTGTTAGCAGCAACCTTGGCACTGGGACTCTACCTTCTGTTTTCACCTGCTCGTACCAGCTTAGGGTTAATTAATCCCATTGAAGGTGCGCTTAAAACGGTCAGTTATTGGCACTATCTGCTCAGCCTTATTCCGGAAAATTTCATCGCTCCTTTTTACAACAACAATGTTATGGGCGTTTTGTTTCTTGCACTAACGTTAAGTGCTGCCACGCTCTCATTAAGAAAAGAACATAAGCACACTCTGAACCAGCTGTTTGAAAGCCTCTTTGCCGCCGTAATGAAAATGACCGGTTTCTTCCTAAAGTTAATGCCTTTGGCCGTATGGGCTTTTGTGAACCTCTTTGTTCAGGATGTGCAAAGCCAGGAAACACTTCAGGGGCTGGCACTGTATCTGAGCTGTGTTCTTGCAGCGAACCTGATTCAAGCCAGCGTCGTACTGCCTACACTCCTGAAAATGAAAGGACTGTCTCCACTGTCGTCTTTCAAGGCAATGCTGCCTGCACTGACCGTGGCTTTTTTCTCTAAATCATCCAGTGCTGCTCTGCCCGCAGCCATTGATTGTGCTGAGAAGAGAATGGGTGTGAATGGAAAAGTGGCCCGTTTCAGCATGCCCCTCTGCATTACTGTCAACATGAATGCCTGTGCGGCCTATATTCTGATTACTGTTCTTTTTGTCTGCGAGAGCAATGGTATCCAGTTTTCAGGTATCGAACTGTTCTCATGGATTCTGATCGCCACGCTGGCCGCTATTGGTAATGCCGGAGTTCCCATGGGCTGCTATATGCTGTCCAGCGCTTTTCTGGTTGCCATGGGAGTAGACATGAAACTGATGGTTCTGATTCTACCGTTTTATGCCTTTATCGATATGCTGGAGAGTGCCATTAATGTCTGGTCTGACTCCTGTGTCACCGCGATGGTTAATCAGGAACTCAAATCCTCCCCTGTTTTACTGGAAGAACGCTTGGAATGATGAGGGCAACTCTGCCCTCATCATTCGTATCATTTATTGGGATACATTCTGCAGATAACTTTGTAAATCGCCTGACAAAGGAACTTCAGGTCATCGTCAGAAATGACATAAGGAGGCATGATGTACACCAGTTTGCCAAAAGGCCTCACCCATACACCTTCTTTGGGAAATTCCGACTGAATCTCTGACATAACTACAGCTTCTTTCAGCTCAACAACACCAATACCGCCGAGCACTCGAATTTCCTGAACGATATCCAACGCCAAACAGGTAGAAAGCCGATCCTGAAGAATGACTTCAATATTGGCTATCTGCTGTTTCCAGTCCCCACGGCCAAGAATATCCAAACTAGCGACACCTGCCGCACAAGTCAGTGGATTAGCCATAAAGGTTGGCCCATGCATCATCGGCCCCTTGGCAGAAATAGTATCGCTGACGTCTGTTGAACACAGAGCCGCTGCCATGGACATATAGCCGCCAGTCAATGCTTTACCCACACACATAATGTCGGGCTCAATACCGGCGTGTTCACAGGCAAACATTTTTCCGGTGCGACCAAAGCCTGTGGCGATTTCATCATGAATCAACAGAACACTGTACTCGTCACAGAGTTCTCTCACTCGCTTCAGAAATTCCGGAGAGAAGAAATACATGCCTCCCGCTCCCTGAACAACAGGCTCTACAATCACAGCGGCCACTTGCCCGGAAAGTGCTTCTAATTGTTGTTTGAATGGTTCTATATGAATTTCTTCAAAAGCATCACCCCATTTGCAAGCAGGACGCTCTACAAAATAGTGTTCAGGCAAAATACCGGTGAAATAGTGATGCATACCGTTTTCAGGGTCACAGATAGACATTCCACCGGTGGTGTCGCCATAATAGCCACCCTTGAAGGTCAGCAGCTTGTTCTTCTTGGTTTCCCCTCTGCACTGCCAATACTGCATGGCCATTTTGATCGCTACTTCTACCGCCACGGAACCCGAGTCAGCAAAGAAAACAGTTTGCATCGCATCCGGTGCCAGATCGATCAATCGGCGAGCCAGTTCAACTGCAGGTTTATGAGTAAGGCCACCAAACATAACATGAGACATGCGATCAATCTGGTCTTTTAATGCCTGATTTATTTCCGGATGGTTATAGCCATGAACCATGCTCCACCAGGATGCCATGCCATCAATGACTTCCCGGCCATCACTCAGCTTCAATCGCACACCTTCAGCGCTCTCTACGGCAAACAACTCAACATCACTGTTTGTTGAGCTGTACGGATGCCAGATATGTCTGGCATCAAAGTCAAAATCGTCTGAAGTGAAAGGCGTATTCAAGACCGGCTCCCTGAGCATTGGAATATATATGTATATGTATAACGTAGGAATAATAAGACGAAAGCCGGTTCATTACTAAATCGGCTTTGTAAAAGATTGTTCTCTCTGTGTGCTTATAAACAAGGTACAGCTATCAAGCAGTGTGAGGCATTAGCCAGAATTTCAGTTACAATTGATCGTTTAAAACCTAGAAAGTAATGCAGTAGACCTCAATGACCGCACTGTTTGTCAACCAACTGACCACTCTTGATTTCAGCTACCTTGATCCTGCCAGAGGCGTGGTCGGAGAATCCTGGCTTGTCGATGTAACCCTGGAAGGGGATCTCGATGAGCAAGGAATGGTGTTTGACTTTGGCCATGTCAAAAAGAAAATCAAGGCTTCTCTGGATATTCTGGCAGACCACCGTTTATTGGTGCCAGCCAACCACCCTCATGTCATTATTTCCAGTGAACAGAATCAGCTGAATATCACCATGGTGGCGGGTTCCGGAGACCAGATTCAATGCAGCTCACCGGCTCAAGCTATTTTACTGGTCAACGAAACCACCATCACGCCTGAAATTCTTACGCCCATTCTGGAAGATGAGCTATTGAAGGATGTTCCTGCCAATGTCACATCCATCAAACTCAATATCTATCCGGAAGCCATTCCAGGTGCTTTCTACCATTACAGCCATGGTCTGAAAAAGCATCTGGGTGACTGTCAGCGGATAGCCCATGGCCACCGCTCCCCTATTCATATCTATCTGGATGAAAACAGGGACAGCGACCTTGAAGATGAGTGGGCGGAAACCTGGAAAGATATTTACATTGCTACACGGGAAGACCTGCTGACCGAGTTTGATCTGAACGGCATCGTTCACCTGAAATTTGGCTACACCTCTGATCAGGGCTATTTCGAGCTGACCATTGCTAAAAGCCGCTGCTACCTGCTGGACACTGATACCACTGTCGAATTGCTTGCAGAGCATATCGCCAGCGAGCACAAATCAAGATTTCCTGCCAGTAGAGTGAAGGTCGTTGCCTTTGAAGGCTTCAATAAAGGCTCAATCTGCGAAAAGTAGCCTCATAAGCAAGCTATTCTAAAGCTATCACCATTGTGAAAATGGACTTTCACCATGAGCATCGAAGACTTCAATAACCGCCCTCAAAGGCCGGAATCCGGTCTTGATCCTGAGTTGGGCCGCTCAACTCAGGATGCATCAGAGCAAGAAGTAGAAATAACCTTTGAAGAGTTGCGCAGCCATGTGGAAGAGATGCTGCAATTTAACTACGGCACCGTAAACGAATTAATGGCTCAGATTGCAGCCATTGCTCCTATGCGTCCGGATACGTTTCAGGGCAAACAACCGGATATTGCCGCTATTGATGCCATCAATGAATCCCGTTCACAAGCCGTTGCTCCTGTTGGCGCTGCCGGTTCTTCAGAATTCACCGATAAGCTCAAATTTATTGGAGGTGCAATGGGAGACCATGACCTTCAAATACAACAGCTTTTTGATATGTTGGCTCTCTCTCGCTCAGGTAGAAAACCCGATCCAGAAAGCCTTGGCATCGAATACGAACGACTGATGTCTATTATGATTCAGGCTGAAGGTCGTAAAAATCAGGTACTCAGCCAGATGCCCGAAACACTTCCCAACTACTCACAACAATCAGTTCAGCAACAACTCCCAGAATTTGTCAGTAGCCTGCAAAAGTATGATGCCAGCTTCAGAGAAGCATTGATTGAAATTCGCACAAAAATGAATCAGTCGTAATCATACGTTCTTACTCTCCCTATGTAACATTGCAGGATGCAGGAGGATATTTCATAGAAAAAGTGGCATTCTGTCGCACCTGAAGAAAAAATAATACAGTCATTGATCGGCTGAGATAAGAATAACAGGTAGACGACATGAGCCAGAAAATTGAATTCGCTCCCATGCCCGACGCGGCAGGTTACTTTGGCGAGTATGGTGGTGCAATTGTACCCCCCGCTTTAGAACAGGCCATTGCTGACGTTGACCAGGCCTATCACGAAATCCGTAAAGACCCGTCCTTTCGTGAAGAGTTACACGACCTCTATAAACATTATGTAGGTCGCCCCAGCCCTATCTTCTATGCCAAGCGTCTATCCGACACGTTGGGTGGAGCAAAAATTTACCTTAAGCGTGAAGATTTGAACCACACCGGTGCCCATAAGATCAATCATGCTCTTGGTGAAGCACTTCTCGCCAAATACATGGGTAAGAAGAAAGTCATTGCTGAAACCGGTGCAGGTCAACACGGTGTTGCCATGGCTACAGCCTGTGCTTTGGTTGGTATTGAGTGTGAAATCCATATGGGTCAAGTGGATATCGAAAAAGAAGCACCTAATGTTACCCGCATGAAAATTCTTGGTTGTAAGGTTGTGCCCGTCACCTTCGGTACCCGAACTTTAAAGGACGCGGTAGACAGCGCCTTTCTGGCTTATCTTGATGATCCCGAAAACCAGTTGTACGCCATTGGTTCGGTAGTAGGCCCTCATCCCTTTCCGATGATGGTTCGTGATTTTCAACAGATTATCGGTGAAGAAGCCCGAGATCAGTTTCAGCAAACAGAAGGTAAACTGCCTGACTATTTAATGGCCTGTATAGGTGGTGGCAGTAATGCTATTGGCCTCTTTACAGCCTTTTTGAACGATGAGTCAGTAACGATGATTGGTGTCGAGCCTTCCGGTAAAGGCCTGGATACAACCGAGCACGCAGCAACACTGACACTAGGCACTCCCGGTGTCATACAAGGTTTTAAATGTTATGTATTGCAGGATGAGCAAGGTGAGCCTCTGCCTGTTCATTCAATCGCTTCTGGTCTGGACTATCCGGGTGTTGGTCCACAGCACAGCTATTTGAAAGACTTCGGTCGTGTGGAATATCAGTCAGTGACTGACCAGGAATGTCTTGATGCCTTTATGACTCTGTCACGAAAGGAAGGGATTATCCCTGCATTGGAAAGTGCTCACGCTGTTGCTGGAGCTATTCGTCTTGCACCACAACTCTCTTCAGATAAAAGTATTCTTGTAAACCTGAGTGGTCGTGGTGACAAAGATATTGATTTTGTTGTAGAAAAACTGGGGCTTTAAAATCTATAAGACCCTGTTGATCAGGGTCTTTATTTCAGCTAAGTACACACTACTGTTTTTCAGGCATATTCAGACAATTCAAAAAGAAACCAAGAGATTTTCTGATATCGAGAGGTTCACCGGTTGCCGGATGACAGTGATTCCCTTCCAGCACCATGCTGGTATGCCCTTTAACATGAGCAGCCGCATTAATCGTCATATACCAGAGCAGCTCATCGTCAGGATCATTGATCTTTAAACGCTTTTGAATTAATTCTTTTAAAACACCGATGCAACTGTCTGCGACTTCTTTCAAGGGAAGACAAATATCTTTACGAGCAAGCCCGGAACCAAACATCAGCTTGTGCATGGCTGGATAGGCGACAGCTGTTTCAATATAAGCAACACCTACTTCAATCAAGGCATTGTCCAGATTGTCTGAAGCCTCAACGGCTGCCTCCATTCTGCTTTTAAGAGCCTTAAAACCATTGACAGCCATTGCGTCCAGCAAAGCATCCTTGTCCTTAAAATGACGATAAGGCGCCGTCTGTGACACGCCTACTGATCGAGCTAAAGCCCGAAGGCTCAATTTCTCAGGCCCTACTTCTTCCAATTGTCTGACCGCTTCACAGAGCAGACTTTCTCTCAGGTTGCCATGATGATATTGATTCATTGCCTTGGTATTACTTCGATTAATAACCACATTTTGAAACAAAAATGCAATTATCGTCAACCATTGTTGACACTGAACACATTGCTCGCCTAGCATTGACACCCAATAAGCGGCATCATAAATCGAAATGGCATGGTTGCCGCGAGAACTCTAATAAAAATCAAGGAATGCACAAATGAGCTGCTTGCGATCCGGCGTGTTCACCGGTTTACTGACTCTATCGTCGATGATCGGACTGACCAACAGCTCATGGGCTGAAGAGAGAGCACCTGCGGTGGTCAACGTCAGTGAAGTGCAATACCAAAATCACGCTAGACCCATTCGCACCAGTGGCATCCTTTCCTACAAATCCCAACAGACGCTTTCATTCAAAACCGCTGGACCTATTGACAAGCTTGCCGTTAATGAAGGTGACCAGGTTAAAGCCGGGCAGCTTCTCGCAAGTCTGAGTTTAGGGGAAATTAACGCTCAGGTTGCAGAAGCCAAAGCCAGAGTTGATCTCGCAAAGCGTAATCTTGAACGTCTGAGGAAACTCCATGCTAACAATGTCATTTCTCTTGATCAGTTTCAAACCGCAGAGACTGAGCTTGAAGTGACCAAAAGCAAACTGAATGCCATTCGCTTCAACCGTAAATACTCCAGTATAAAAGCACCGGTAGACGGCCTGGTATTAAGACGATTCGTAGAAAGAAATGAACTGATTACTTCTTATCAACCAGTCCTTCTGGTCGCTGATACCGAACAAGGCTGGGTGATCAAAACCGGCGTCACTGATGCAGACATTGTTCGACTGCAAAAAAATGATTCAGCGTCTATCAACTTTGATGCCTGGACCAGTCATCCCTTTACCGGAACAGTCACTCAACTGGCAACGTTGGCTGATGAGAAAACCGGAACCTTTGAAGTTGAAATAACCCTTGCAGATCCTGAAAACAAATTGAGATCCGGGTTCATAGGCAAAGTTACCATCCACCCTTCAAGTACACGACAGCTTACTTTGGTTCCAATGCAGTCGATCATTAATGTCAGCGAGAAGCAGGCAGAGGTGTTTGTTTATTCCTCTGACACAGAAACGGTAACTACCCGGAAAATTCAACTCGATTATCTGGAGCCAGGTTTTGCTGCCAGCCGTAGCGGACTGAAAACAGGAGAATTACTGGTCACTAAAGGCGCTGGACTGCTCCGTAATGGCGAACACGCTCAAATTACTTCTACTGACAAACTCGGGGAGTAATTATCATGCGCTTACCTGCTCTGGCGATCAAGAATCGTCGTTTTACTCTCATAGCTATGCTTCTGCTTATTCTTCTTGGGCTGGTCTCACTGCAGAATATGCCTCGCTCGGAAGATCCACAATTTGAATTTCCAGCCACCATGGTGCAAGTAGTTTATCCAGGTACCAACCCCCAGGATATGGAAAAACTGATTGTTGACCCGATCGAAGAAGTCGTCAATGAGCTGGATGATATCAAGGTGTTAAAAGCCAATATCGAAGACGGTTTGGCGGTTATTCGAGTGGAATTTATCTATGGTTCCGACCCTCAGGATAAATACGATGATGTCGTCTCTTCCATTGCTCGTATCAGGGATCAACTGCCTGAGGGCATTGCTGTTCTCAATATCGATCGAATCTCACCTGTAGACGTCAACATTATTCAAATTGCCATAAAATCTGAAGAACAAGGCTACAACGTTCTCAAACCTCTGGCTGAGAAATTTGAGAAAAAACTGGAACGTATTCCTGGCGTAAAAAGAGCTAAAACCGAAGCCTATGCTGAGCAACAACTTCAGATCAAAGCCAGATTGGAGAAAATGAAAGAGCTGGGTATTGGTCTGGAAGACCTAATCAATGCCGTTAAGGTTTCTGGTGTGAACCTTCCTGGTGGGCATGTATTGTCTGGCGATCGTCGTTTTACAGTTAGAACCAGTGGTGATTTTCGTTCGTTAGACGAAATAAAACGTACTGCGGTTCTATCCAGTCCAGGAAAAGTAATTTATGTCGAAGATGTAGCCGAGGTCAGCTTTGGTGACGCCCTACCCGGTTACCTCGCTCGCTATCAGGGGGAAACGTCGGTCTTTGTCACTGTTGTTCAGCGTGAAGGCAGTAATATCTTCAAGGTAATGGAGCAAATAAAAGCGGCTATGGCAGAGCTTGAGAAGAAGCTGCCCAATGGCGTTACTCTTGGCGTTACCCATGATCAGGCCGAATCTGTTGACATGCGCATAGATCAGTTCTTCGACAGTCTTATGCAAGGGCTATTGCTGGTCGGAATATTAACGCTGTTGTTTCTTGGCTTCAGACCTGCCATGGTCATTATTTTTGCTATTCCGCTGTCGTTTTTTATCGGCATAGGCTGGCTGGATCTGGCAGGCTTTGGTATTCAACAGATGTCCATTGCCGGATTGGTTATTGCTCTGGGACTACTGGTCGACAACGCCATTGTAGTCACAGAAAATGTTGATCGTTTCCTCAGACAGGGCTATTCCCCTGAAGAAGCGGCAGCCAAAGGTGCCAGTCAAGTTGGCTGGGCTGTTGTCAGCGGAACATTCACCACCATTCTAGCTTTTGTCCCCATTCTAATGCTTCAAACAGGCGCAGGAATATTCTTGCGCTCCATGCCAGTGACAGTAATTCTAACCCTTCTGGCATCGCTACTGATCGCTTTGATGCTGACACCTTTGATGGCCAGCCTGTTCTTGCAAGGCAAGAAGCGTAAAACACCAAAACTGCTTCGCGCACTGGATGCTTTTGCCAAGCGACCTTATCGACGGCTCTTGACTGTCGCTTTAAAGCAGCCCGTTATAGTTCTGAGTATTGCCATGCTTACTTTGGTAGGCTCCGTTATGTTGGCAGGAAAAATCGGGGTCAGCATGTTTCCCAAGGCTGAAAAGCCTATGTTTATGGTTAATATTGAACTGCCTGAAGGTTCCAGCTTTAACGATACGACCCGTGTTGCAATTCAAGCTGAAGATATCATCAAGGGGCACGAACTGGTTCGTTCCATCAGTACCAATGTTGGTAAGGGCAATCCAAGAATTTATTACAACATTTTTCCCAGTCGTCAGGTTCCTAACTATGCACAGCTTGTCGTAAGACTCCATACCGGAAATCTGTCTAAGGTCGAACCTTTTGTGGAAGAGCTTCGTGAAGCCTTTGCAAAAGTGACTGGTGCTCGCATTACCATCAAGGAGCTGATGCAAGGCCCTCCCTATGAAGCACCTATTGCTATTCGAGTTGTCGGTGATGACCTGAATCAAGTATTGAAAGCGTCAAGAGATGTTGAAAACTTTATCGAACAGACTCAGGGAACGGTTAATGTAAATAACCCTCTGGATAAGCCAAAGGTTGATCTAAAAGTCAACATTAACCGCGAAAAAGCGGCTATGTACAGTGTTTCGATCAATTCTATTGATCAGGTTATCCGTGCCAGTCTGGTGGGCGTTACTGTCAGCCAGTTTCGCGATGCCGTAGGTGAGGATTTCCCTGTCGTTGTCAGTTATCAGGGAAGCGATCGACCTCGAATGGAAGACTTTGACATTATGATGGTCAAGTCAGCCTCTGGAGAACTCATCCCCATAAAACAACTGGTGTCGTTGAAAATACAAAGTGCACTGCCAAGATTTCAGCACCATATGACGGAACGAATGGTTCGAATAACAGCCGATATCAAAGGCAGTTATCAGGCTGAAGCACTAACCAACGAAATCGTTAAAAAACTGGATCAATATAATTGGCCTGAAGGTGTCTACTATCAAATTGGTGGTGAGCAAGAGCAGAGAAAGGAATCTTTCTCTGGTATGACCAAAGTATTACTGATTGCGCTTATCGGTATCTTTGCGGTACTGGTTCTTCAGTTTAATTCTTTCTCTCAGCCACTGGTGATCTTTGCTGCTATACCTTTCGCAGTAACCGGAATGGTTCTGGCACTTTGGATAGCCGGTTTCACCTTCTCGTTCACGGCCTTTATCGGTCTGACATCCCTGGTCGGCATTGTGGTCAACAACTCCATCATTCTGGTGGATTATGCCAACCAGTTACGAAAGGAAGGTCACTCAGTAGCCGAAGCCATCATTATGTCTGGCCAAACCCGTCTACTGCCTATTCTGCTGACCACCATGACAACCATTGGTGGTCTGCTGCCACTGACGCTATCAGGGTCTTCCATGTGGGCACCTATGGGATCAACCATTATTGGCGGCCTGCTGGTCTCAACCTTGCTGACTCTGATTGTTGTACCGGTTCTCTATAAACTGATGAGTAAAAAGAGTATCTGACCTTTTTATGCCGGGCTGTATACCAAGGGGGTTACAGTTCGGCTTTTTTATTCCTGAACCTGAATCGAATATATACGTCTAAAATAAGGAGTACCTATCTGACAACTCATGGATCGAGTTATGTCCGTTTCCGGCCCGAATAAACCATTAAACCCTGCATCAGTAGTCACTTCAGATCAGCCATCAAAGCAGGCTACAGGCTCTTTCGCCCACCAGCCTGTTGAAAAAGTAGAGACGCCATCTGTACCTCTGTCCAAAACAAAGCCCACTGAAAACCTTCAAAACCAGCGCCCTGTCAGCCACCGTCAGGTTCTGAAATCATCTCCATCAGAGCTTACTCCCGAGTTTCGTAGAGAACTTTGGCAAGAGCTTCCCAATTTTCCACACGATGCCGAATTCTGTCGACAGCTGATTATCGATTCAGCGCTGGCTGAGTACACTTACAACCTGCGCCTCGACCTGATTGCACAACCAGCAACAATGGACTTGGGCACACCCTCTGGCCGTCAGGGTATTGGTAAAAGTTTTGAGCCACTGGAACAGATAAATCCGGAGAAATTTCAGTCATTCCGGAGCAACATGGAAAATCTTCCCGTTTTTAAGGGAAGAACTTTGAAAGTGGATAACGGGCTGATCTACGATAGAAAAAGTGGTCTTGTTATGACTCTGTTCGTTGATGACAAGTTCAAACAGGTCAAACTGGTATTTGGTGGTACCTTCTCAGGCAAGCTTCTAAGTCAGGATACAAGAAAGCTATCCCTTCAACAGGTGTTCGCCGACGGAAAAAACTTTACGGGTTTGGGAATACCCATGGCTTACCAGCAGGCTGAAGCCGCAACAGGGTTAGCGAAATCATTGTTCTCTGATGAAACTCTGACCCTTACCGGTCATTCTCTCGGAGGCGGGTTGGCACAGTATTCCGGCTGTATGCATGAAGTTCCTGCCAACTGCTTTGCTTCAGCCGCCCTGGGAAAGGCGCCGTTAGTCGAACTTATGAAAAGAGGGAAGTTAAACCCCGAGTGGATCAAGAAAAATATCTTTCAGGTGCTGGTGATGCTCGATCCGGTCAATAACCCAAAGGGAACGGCAAAACTAAGGCTCCATTTTGTATTGACCAATCTTGGCACGAGATTTCTTTTACCCAGTAATGACACACTCAGAGAAGGAAGTATCGGTGGTTATCATTCCTGCAGCCATGGCCATGTCACTTATTATGCAACCCGGTCAATGAACAAGAGCGTTGTAGAAAGTCGGCTATAAAACACTGTTACAACCATTGAGAAAGGCCTGGAAATATTCACGACCGTTACCAGACCCTTCAATATTACTTCGCTAGAACTTTAGCTACGGCTCTGTCTAACGCTGCCATACCTTCACGAATATCCTCATCAGGAATAATCAGGGAAGGCGCCATTCGCAAAACATTGGGACCGGCCACCAACATCATCAGGCCTTCTTTAGCCGCTGCAGCCAGGAACTCCTTGCCTTTGCCATGCCATTCTTCGATCAATTCAACACCAATCAATAGACCCTTACCACGTACTTCTTTGAAGACGCCGTATTTTTCGTTGATCTTTTCAAGTTCTCCACGGAACAGCTCATTCTTGTGAACAACACCCTCTAGCACTGCAGGTTCGTTGATCAGGCTGACTGCTTCCAGCGCCACAGCACAAGCCAAAGGATTGCCACCGTAAGTACTACCATGACTACCAAAGCCAAAGCTCTTGGCTACTTTGGTGGTTGTCAGCATCGCGCCTATCGGAAATCCACCACCAAGAGCCTTGGCTGATGTAAGAATATCCGGAACGACGTCGGTATCCATGTAGGCATAGAGATGACCAGTACGACCAACGCCGGTTTGAACTTCATCGAATACCAACAGGGCATCATGTTCATCACAGAGTTCTCGAACACCACGCAGGAATTCAGCGTCAGCAGTAATCACACCACCTTCGCCCTGAATCGGTTCCATAACAACAGCACAGGTTTTATCAGAAATAGCCGCTTTCAGTGCTTCCAGATCATTATAAGGTAGGTGAGTTACACCTCCTGGAACAGGAGCGTAGCCTTCACAATATTTGGGCTGGCCACCCACAGTTACCGCAAAAAGACTGCGACCATGGAAGGAACTTGTGAAAGAAATGATCTCATGCTTTTCAGGGCCAACATGATCAAAAGAATATTTACGAGCCAGTTTAAAAGCCGCTTCATTGGCTTCAGTGCCGGAGTTACAAAAGAAGATTTTTTCTGCAAAAGAGATTTCGGTGAGTTTTTGTGCAAGAGCCAGAGCAGGCTCATTTGCATAGACGTTGCTCAAGTGCCAAAGTTTTTCACTCTGATCCTTAACGGCTTGAACCAGCTTAGGGTGGCAGTGACCCAGAGCATTTACGGCAATCCCGCCAGCTAAATCGATGTATTCCCGACCTTCCTGATCCCATACTCGCGAGCCTTCACCGCGGACAGGAATCATCGCCTGAGGGGCGTAGTTCGGTACCATGACTTCATCAAAGGTGGCTCTGGTTACGGAGTACTCGCTCATTCTGTGTCCTCAGGGAACTTGTTATTTTGACAGGGTTATTATGTACGAGGATATGACAGAGCAGTTTACATCATGCGACCGTAAATTTGTTTTTAGGTACGTATTTATTCTAGCTCGTCTTCGATACCTTCTCTGTTTTGGATAACCGCTGCCCACGAAGATCTGAGTTCTATCAAGTCTTCACTCATTGTTATGGCTGATCCTTCCTCGGGATTTTCTGGCACAGGGTTAGTTTCATCGTATGCGTCGCGAGAAGCATCCAGTCTACCCTGATCCTTATCGTGGGCTGCTCTATAGGATTCCAGAACTCCAGCAAGAACTTCCCTATTGACCTCAGTGCGATCAAAATCCTGATCAGGCAGCAATTCAATCAACTGCTCGCATTCATCCAGTGTCTCTTTAGTCGGTAGTTCTCCATCAAGATTCAATCGATAAACCAGTAACCTACCGAGTCTGCTCTGGGTTTGGGACCTGGTCCTGGAAGAGCCATTTCAACGTTGCTGAAATAAATACCTTTAATTCATTTCAGCAATGTCAGTACAATCAGCAGACTAACTTCGGTTTTTACCGGCATCATTAAACTCAAACAACCACCCTTGGTTAATCGAGCAGTATTTAACTGAAAGGAACGCCCTGTGTCGCGGCACTTTGAGGTTGGCTTTATTCTATATCCTGCCTTTCCTCTACTGGAACTGGCCTCAGCACTGGAAACCTTGAAAACAGCGAACCTTCACTGTGACGATGCTTTCACGGTGAACTGTTATGCAGGCTCAAGCCCCCTTCTCAGTAATTCGGGTTTAGCGATTCTACCAGCGGTAGAGATGCCTGAATCCATGGATGTCTGTGTTGTGATTGCTGATAATCATCAGCTTCCACAGCAGGAACTGAAACTACCTGAGTACGGCATTCTTGCCGGTATCGAAGGCGGAACACGCATTTTGGCCCGACAGCAATTACTGAACGGTTACCATGTCAGTCTTTCAGGCAGCCCTTTTGACAACTGCGGTGATTTCCCCGATATCAAGATCAGCCAAAAAAACTGTGAAGTAGATCGTAACTTCATTACTTGCCATGGCTCTCTGTCTTCCGTCGACCTAACTCTGGAGGTTTTGGCACTCCTGCATAACAGCGACCTGGCTCGAGACGTTGCTACCCAGCTTCAACTACCCACAAACTCCCGCTTCTCCCTGCCTCCGGAAAAACAGTCTATAAGAAGAAAGCAGCCTCAGATTGAAGAGGCTGTAGAGCTGATGGAAGCCAATATCGAAGAACCTTTGGGTGCTGACGAACTGGCGTCACTGGTAGGCATATCCAGACGACAACTGGAAAGATTATTCAGAAAGCACTTGGATACTGTACCGTCAAAATATTATTTAAAGCTAAGACTGGAGCAGGCCAGAAAGCTACTTCAGGAAACAACCACCTCGGTGGTTGAAGTGGGGATAGCCTGCGGATTCTCTAACGCCTCTCACTTCAGTACTGCTTATAAGAACCATTTTGACAAAACCCCAAGAGAAGAAAGACACCATTAAAATCGAGTGTCTGAATCTCGATAGTCATTGTCGCATTCCAAACAGAAGACATAGGTAGTTTTTCTTATAATTACTGTATGAATCACAACTATGTTGAGTGCTGATGTCTGACATTCTGACTCCCCTGACTCCCTGGTTAAACGCACTGGATTCCGAACAGGAAACCATGCTGAAGCACACCATTTCCCTAGCAGAAATAAATTCAGGCAGCTTCAATGCCCCAGGTGTAAACCGGGTTCTGGCAGCTGTTCGGGAACTGGCAAAGCCTCTGGCTGGTAAGGAAGAAGTCATTGAACTGAAACCTTTTGAAGTTATCAATGACAAGGGAGAGGCAGAACTTCATACCCTGGGCAACGCCTTGAGAATCAGCAAACGTCCAGAAGCACCTCTACGGGTTTTTCTGTGCGGTCACCTGGACACAGTGTTTGCTGAAAATGACAGCTTCCAGACAGTCAGGCATCTTGATGACGATACCATTAACGGCCCCGGTGTTGCCGACCTCAAAGGTGGCATTGTGGTTATGCTGAAAGCATTGCAAGCCTTGGAAAACAGCCCCTGGGCTGAACACATCGGCTGGGAAATCCTGTTTAATCCTGATGAAGAAATCGGCTCACCCAGCTCGGTGAAACTTATCGTTGAAGCAGCAAAAAACGTCAATGTGGGCATGCTCTACGAACCAAGTTTCCCTGATGGCAGTCTGGCCGGCCAGCGCAAGGGCAGTGGTAACTTCACAGCTGTCTGTTTCGGTAAAGCCGCTCATGCCGGTAGAGAACATCATCTGGGTCGTAACGCTATTCGAAGTTTATGCGACTTTGTATCCAAAATGGATCAGCTCAATGGCAAGAGAGAAGGTGTCACCTTCAACCCCGGTTATATCAACGGTGGAGGTGCTACCAATATCGTGCCGGAACGCTGCATCAGCCGTTTTAACATTCGTATAGAAAAACCTGATGACGATCAGTGGTGTATTGATCAATTACAAATGATTGTTAATGAAATCAACACTCGCAATGGCATCTCACTGGAACTACACGGCAGCTTTGGCCGTGGACCAAAGGTACTGACACCTGCTAACAGAAAACTGTTTTCACTGGCTCAGGAATGTGGTTATGCACTGGGCATGTCCATTGATGTTAAACCTACCGGTGGCTGCTGTGATGGCAACAATCTTGCGTCAGCGGGCATTCCAAATATCGACACGCTGGGCGTCCAGGGTGGCAATATTCACAGTGATCGTGAATACATGAAGATCAGCAGTTTGGTACCAAGAGCCAAACTCAGTGCGGCCTTGCTAATGACACTGGCCAGAAATCAGGCAGAAGGTATCGGCAACGATTGGCTGAAAGAAACTGATAGCAGGTAGTTTTTAATGAATATTGTCAGACCCGTGACCTACAGTGACTTGGCAGCATTGGAAGCTCTGGCTGAAAGTGCCAGTGACTCCATGACTACTCTTCCGGCCAGTCGGGAGCACTTGCAGGAACTGATCAACAATACTCAGATCTCCCTGAGCAAAGACGTTGATGCACCTAGCAACGAAAGCTATCACTTCGTTCTGGTAGATACTTTGACTGGGGAAGTGCTGGGGATTTCAGGAATTATTGCCTGTTTGGGAGCGGCAACACCCTTCTACACCTTTCGTATTGATGAAGATGTTCACGCTTCTGAAGATTTGAAAATCATCAACCGAATGACAGCACTGAAGCTTTGTCAGGATTACACCGGCTACACCAGCCTCTGTACTCTGTTTCTTGCTCCTGAACACGATACTGCTGAAAACATGGAGCTCCTGAGTCGGGCACGCTTACTGTTCATTGCCGAACACAGAGATCGTTTTGCCGAAAGAATTCTGGCTGAAATTCAAGGGGTTGTTGACGAAGAAAATTGCTCACCCTTCTGGGACAGTCTGGGCAAACACTTTCTCTCCATGGAAATGTCACAGGCCAATTACTTAACGGGTATTCAGAAGAAAAACTTTATTGCTGACTTGATGCCCAGATACCCCATCTATACACGACTGCTACCGAAGAAAGCTCGAGCCGTTATTGGCGAGCACAGACCAGACCGTGAGCCGGTGCTCAATTTGCTGGAGAAGGAAGGTTTCAACTATCAGGGTTATATCGATATTTTTGATGGTGGCCCCACTCTTGAAGGCGGTATTGACCGACTGACAACCATCAGAGAAAGCGCATTGGTACCTGTGTCAGCTGGACATTCCGCTGAACCAAAAGGTCTGGTCGCCAACCAATCATTGGAAGACTTTCGCTGTCTTCTGACTTCCTGTAACCCGGAGCAGTTATTCCTTGCTCCGGAACAACTTGATCACCTGCAGCTAGCAAGCGGTGACCCCGCTCGCGTAACTGCCAGCTATCCGAGAACCTGAGCAATGACAAATAACAAAATCAATACGTTGCTGGAAGCTATGTGGCAAAATTATCTGGAGCTGACACCGGATGCCCGTAGTATTCATGATCTGTTTGCCGAGCAAAATGACAGTGTCATTATCAATGATCACATTGCCTTGCGAACCTTCAATCTGGACAAGGTCAATATCAACAAAATCGCTCGTCCTTTTCTGGAAGCCGGATATGTTGAAGGCGGACAGTATGAATTCCCGAACCGCAATCTGGTTGCCCGTCACTTTCAACATGAAGACGACACTTTACCGAAAGTGTTTATCAGTGAACTGTTGGTAGAAAAGTTATCCACAGGAGCTCAAACAATTATTCACAGACTGGTTGATCAGGTCAGTCATGATCAGGTTTCAAAAGACGAATTTTGTTTCTCTGGTCGAAACTGGCAAGTAACCAGCACTGAATATGAAACTCTGTTATCGGAAAGCGAATATGCGGCCTGGGTTTCTGCTTTTGGTTACCGCCCAAATCATTTTACCGTTTCCATAAACCACCTCTCTTCCCACCAGAACATTCAGAACCTTAATCAGGATCTTGTGGATAGCGGCTACACTTTAAACGCCAGTGGCGGTGAAATTAAAGGTTCTCCTAAAGTTCTGCTGGAACAATCTTCAACAATGGCTGGCAAAGTCACGGTTACTTTCAGTGATGGCCTAAGCCTAAATATTCCCAGCTGCTTCTATGAGTTTGCCAAACGTTACCCGATGGCCAATGGCGAGCTTTACCACGGATTTGTTGCAGCATCTGCTGACAAGATTTTTGAAAGTACAGATCAGCACTGAGCCGGCATTAATCGTAAAAAAATAATGACAAAGACACAGTGTAAGGCAATACCCCTGCCTGCATTGTATGAGAATGATATACAGCTGTTTATTCAGCTTGAGGCCTGACAGCACACTATGATGATAATCAGACCGATTAGAGAAGACGACCATGATGCTCTGTGGCAGTTGGCTCACCTAACTGGGCCAGGCTTTTCTTCTCTTCAGCCTGACCGTGAAATGGTTCGCAAAAAACTGGAATGGGCCATCAGCTCTTTCAATGCCGACACACCTCTGGAAGAAGCTTATTACCTGTTTGTCATGGAAGACACATCTACTGCTAAAGTAGTCGGTGTTACGGGCATAGAATCAGCTGTAGGCCTGAGTGATCCTTGGTATAACTACAAGGTCAACAACCATGTTCATGCATCCCGCGAGCTGGATGTGTACAACAAGATAAACACCCTAACGTTGTGTTGTGATTACACCGATCACTCCGAGCTCTGCACCCTCTTTCTGGCTCCCGAATTCAGGAAAAGCTTTAATGGCCATTTGCTGTCTAAATGTCGTTTTATGTTTATGGCAGAGCAGCCCGAACGTTTTCGTGAAAGTATTATTGCCGAAATGCGAGGCTATTCAGAAGAAGGAGAATCACCTTTCTGGGAAGCCCTTGGCCGACATTTTTTCTCGGTAGACTTTGTTGATGCCGATCGACAAGTTGCACGAGGAAAGTCGTTTATTGCCGAACTGATGCCCCGCTACCCTATCTATACGAATTTATTGTCCGACGCGGCTCAAAAAGTGATCGGACAGACCCATGAAGACACGGTTCCTGCCAGAAAACTGTTAGAAGGCGAAGGTTTTCGTTATACCGGGTATGTCGATATTTTTGACGGTGGTCCCTGCCTGGAAACAAAAGTTAACGATATTCGCGCGGTTCGTGAGTCATTCAACTGTCGAGTCACTATTCAAGAAGATGATAATTCCGATGACCGAGTCTGGTTGATTGCCAGCCAAGGTGTTAAAGGCTTCCGCTGCACTGCTGCGAAACTGTCCTTTGAAGATCCTCTCTTCGAAAATTCTTTCTTACAAAAGAACCGTACCGCCAATATTAGCAAAGAGCTGGCAGCAGCACTGCAACTGAAAGATGGCGACGATGTTCGTATTTCCCCTTTATTTCATAAAGACCGTTCTGACAGGAGTTCACTATGAGCCAGTCTCTTTTTATCAATAATCAATGGCTTGCCGGTAATTCCACGCTGGAGTCCATTAACCCGGGCACAGGAGAAGTAGTCTGGTCCGGCACCTGTGCTGATTCAACTCAGGTAGACGATGCCATCAAGGCTGCACGTCACGCTCAACCAGATTGGGCGGACATGGCACTGGATGAACGTATTGTCATTATTAGACGATTTGCCGAATTGATCGGTGAGAATGCCGACCGGATCACCGAAACCATTGCCAGTGAAACCGGAAAACCACTCTGGGAAGCTAAAACCGAAGCGGGTGCCATGAAAGGCAAGATCGAGATTTCGATCAAAGCCTATGGAGAGCGTACTGGCACCATCGAGAATGCTATGCCAGGTGCCAGAGCTATAATACGTCACAAGCCTCATGGCGTAGTGGCAGTCTTTGGCCCTTATAACTTCCCTGGCCACTTGCCTAATGGCCATATTGTTCCTGCCCTTCTGGCCGGTAATACCGTCGTATTCAAGCCCAGTGAACTGACACCAGCGACAGCTGAGGTCAGCGTAAAACTCTGGGAACAGGCAGGGCTGCCAGCTGGTGTCCTGAACCTGATACAAGGAGAGAAGGAAACAGGTATCGCACTGGCCAGCCATAAAGGCATTGATGGTCTGTTCTTTACCGGTAGTTCCAATACTGGGCAGCTGATACACCAACAGTTTGGTGGTCAGCCAGGCAAGATTCTGGCTTTGGAAATGGGTGGTAATAACCCACTGATTGTCGCAAACGTCTCCGATATCAAAGCCGCTGTTCATGACGCTATTCAGTCAGCGTTTATTACTGCCGGACAACGCTGTACCTGCTCCCGCCGTTTGTTTATTCCGGAGGGCCAGTGGGGTGATACCTTCCAGAACTTGCTGGTTAACGCGACAAAGCAGATCAAGGTGGGTCGCTACAACGATGAAGAACAGCCATTCATGGGTGCAGTTATCTCTGAAGCCGCAGCCGATGGCATTATCGCTGCTCAAAGTCGTCTACTGGAACTGAATGGTAAATCGCTGGTTGCTGTTGAAAAGCTTCAACCGGGCACAGGATTGCTTAAGCCCGGCATTATAGATGTATCTGCTATTTCAGAGCTGCCTGATGAAGAATACTTCGGTCCATTGTTACAGGTGATTCGCTATAGCGGGCTAATGTCAGCTATCGAGCAAGCCAACGATACACGCTTTGGTCTTTCAGCCGGTCTGTTCAGTGACAGCCGTGATGATTATGACACTTTTCTGAAATACAGCCGCGCCGGTATCGTCAACTGGAACCGTCCTATAACAGGTGCCAGTGGTGCAGCACCTTTCGGTGGCATTGGCGACAGCGGCAACCATCGCCCAAGTGCTTATTTTGCTGCTGATTACTGCGCTTACCCAGTTGCCAGTGTCGAAGCTGATGCTCTGGCCTTGCCTGAAAAACTGGCTCCCGGCTTAACTCTATAAGCATTGCTGACCGTAGGTTGGGTTAGCAGAACGTAACCCAATACTCTGACAAATATTTTTTATAAAATCGTTGGGTTATGAGCTCGGTTCTACCCAACCTACGAGGCCACCAAGGCTTATGAAAAAAACTGTAGAAGCCAACTTCGATGGGCTGGTAGGTCCTACCCACAACTATGCGGGTCTATCTATTGGCAATATTGCCTCAACCAACAATCAGTCTGTACTCTCCAACCCAAAGAAAGCGGCCTTGCAGGGTCTGACAAAAATGAAATCCCTGCACGACATGGGACTGGTACAAGGCGTTCTCGCACCACAGGAAAGGCCAGATATCCACAGCCTGCGAAAGTTGGGATTCAATGGTACCGATGCTGACGTACTGGCTAAAGCGGCTAAAGAAGTTCCTTTTATTCTGGCTTCCTGTGCATCGGCATCCAGCATGTGGACGGCCAATGCAGCTACCGTTTCCCCGAGTGCTGATACCGCAGATAACAGAGTGCATTTCACACCTGCCAACCTGTGCAGCAAGTTTCATCGATCTATTGAGCATGAAACTACGGGCCGAATCCTGAAATCCGTATTCGGCAACGACGAGCATTTTAATCACCATCCAGCATTGTTCAGTACAACTCATTTTGGTGATGAGGGTGCCGCTAACCATACTCGTTTCTGTAACCAGTATGGTGAGCAAGGAGTCGAGCTGTTCGTCTACGGACGTGAAGCTTTCGATGCGGCAAAACCGGCACCAGTGAAATTCCCTGCTCGCCAGACTCTCGAAGCCTCAAAAGCGATCGCTCGTCAGCACTTGTTACACGAGAATAAAACAATATTTGCCCAACAGAATCCAAACATTATTGATAAGGGGGTTTTCCACAATGACGTCATTGCCGTGGGGAACCGAAATGTACTCTTCTGTCATGAACAGGCTTTTTTGAATCAAGCGAACGTCTATAACAATCTTAGACAGGCCTATGGCAAAGATGACTTTTTCATTATTGAGGTTCCCGAAAGCAGAATCAGGGTAGAAACAGCGGTAAAAAGTTACCTGTTTAACAGCCAACTGCTGAGCACTTCAAATGATAGCTCTTCAAAAGAGAGCATGACCATCGTCGTACCCTCTGATTGTCAGAGCGACCAACAGGTGGAACGCTACCTTGAAGAACTGGTTGCGGCTGATAACCCGATTAATGACATCAAAGTGTTTGATCTTCGCCAGAGCATGAATAACGGTGGCGGCCCTGCTTGCCTGAGACTGCGAGTTGTATTAAATGAAACCGAACTGGCAGCCACCAACAGTAACTGCCTGATAGATGATCTGCTATTCACAACTCTGAGTCAGTGGGTTGAAAAGCACTACCGTGATCGTCTGATAGAAGCCGATCTGGCTGATCCGCAACTGTTGATCGAATCCCGAACAGCACTGGATGAGTTGACTCAGATTCTGAAGCTGGGGTCTGTTTATCAGTTTCAGATTTAATTTTTAATTGACAGGTACGCGTTGCTTACCTGTCAATTACATCCAACTCCGACTCTTCTAGAGCTTCAAGCATCAGAATAGTGATCATTATTTTCATGCTAGCTATGTCTCAATGTCTTTTCTTACCTTTCAATCGCCTGCTCTTATTATTATTTCTTCCTTGAACAAAGAAAATCAGACTGCCAGGGGCTGTTGAGGTTTTATAGCGAGCTCCCCTTTAGCCACTTTCCGTGTCCATACTTTAAGATCGTGCATGTTTGGAATGAACAAATAGACTCAGTAATACTGAAATGAGCCAGTAGAGTATTTATAATGCTGCGCCCCTAATGGCTTAATGTGGGCACCCATATCGAAAGTCTTAGTCAATCCAAGGAATGTATATCTATGTCATTTGGCTCTTTAGGCTTGTGTGACGAGCTGCTTAAGACCGTTTCAGAGCAAGGTTATACAACAGCATCACCGATACAGGCTGAAGCTATTCCTGTGGTACTTAGTCAGCGTGATGTAATGGCCGTAGCGCAAACTGGCACAGGTAAAACCGCAGGCTTCACGTTGCCTATGGTTCAGCTATTGTCTGATGGCCCTAGCCCACAAGCTCAATCTGTACGTTCGTTAGTTATTACACCGACTCGTGAGCTTGCCGCTCAAGTTGCTCAGAGCGTTGAAAGCTACAGCAGTCGTATGAATCTTCGCTCAGCGGCAGCGTTTGGTGGTGTGAGGATTGAACCGCAGATATCCGTGCTACAAGGTGGTTTGGATGTGCTTATTGCCACACCTGGTCGGTTAATCGATCTTTATAATCAGAAAGCAATTAACTTTGACCAGCTTGAAATACTAGTCTTGGACGAAGCTGACAGAATGTTGGATTTGGGGTTCATCGACGATATACGTCTCATTAATAGCCTGCTGCCTACCAAACGCCAAACCCTGATGTTCTCAGCTACTTTTTCTAAAGAGATCAAGTCACTTGCTAATGGCCTGTTAAACAATCCACTTTTGATTGAAGTGACTGCCGCGAACAGTACGGTCGATACAGTTAAGCAGAAAATGCATCCTGTTGATAAAAATCGTAAGAGCGAAATACTGATTCACCTTGTTAAAAAGAACAAGTGGCGCCAGGTTTTAGTCTTCAGTCGTACCAAGCATGGAGCAGACAGCTTGGTAACTCAGCTGGAAAGTGCCGGTATCAGTGCCGCATCAATCCATGCGAATAGAACCCAGCATGCACGAACACATGCTCTGGATGACTTTAGAAACGGGAAAATTGCGGTATTGGTCGCCACTGATATTGCTTCTCGAGGCATTGATATCAACCAACTGCCTTGCGTTGTTAACTTTGACCTCCCTTACGTCCCAGAAGACTATATTCATCGTATTGGTCGAACCGGTCGTGCTAGCACCTCAGGCTTAGCGGTTTCATTGTTCAGCGAGGATGAAACCAAGCAGTTACGGTCTATTGAGCGTCTTTTGGGTCGTAAATTTGAGCGTATGATCATTCCTGGTTTTGCACCTAGTGAAAAGGCACCAGTACATCCTTTGGATGATGATGAGTTTGGTCATTTTGAGGCTGCCCCTCAACCACGTCGTCGAAGCAAACCTTCGGGCCGTAAAGGTCGGAAGTAATTCATTTTTGCTAAATAATCGCAAATCGATGGGGGCAGCCCACCAATTCCTTTGATCCATCTATTGTTCTAAACTGTCTTGCAATACGATGCTTCACTTCAGCTCAGGATATTCCCCCCTATGACATCATCCATTTTGGGCCAGATCGAACCGAACGATTTTCTTCAAAAATATTGGCAAAAAAAACCACTGATCATTCGTCAGGCATTCAACGATTTTCAACTACCTATTGAAGCGGATGAACTCGCTGGACTGGCAATGGATGAAGAAGTCGAATCCAGAATTATTATCGAGAAGGGTGAAAAACCCTGGCAGCTGAAACGCGGACCTTTTTCCGAAGAAACCTTTGCATCACTGCCTCCCAGCCACTGGACATTGTTAGTACAGGCTGTGGATCATTGGGTACCAGAAGTTCATAGCATTCTTGAAGCGTTTGATTTTCTGCCTTCCTGGCGACTGGATGACATTATGATCAGTGTCGCTGCTGACGGCGGTTCTGTTGGCCCTCACTATGACCAGTACGATGTCTTTCTAATACAGGCTGAAGGTAAACGTCAGTGGCAGATAGGCCCTGTATACGATGCAGAATCACCAAAGCTGGAAGATACTGAGTTACACATTCTTTCCGAGTTTGAAGTACTGGAAGAGCACTTGATGGAACCGGGTGACATCCTCTATCTTCCGCCAGGTGTTGGTCATAACGGTGTAGCCGCAGGTGATAACTGCATGACGATCTCTGTGGGCTTTAGAGCGCCCAGCCATCGTGAAATTCTGATGCAGTACACTGATTTCATTTCAGATCAGTTGCCTGACAGTCTGAGATATTCAGATTCTGATCAAAAACTTCCAATGAATAAGGGTGAAATAGACGACGAAGCTCTTAATCGGTTGCAGGTTATTCTGAGAGAACATATCGACGATAGAAGTAAGCTAGCTCAGTGGTTTGGCCATCAAATGACCCAGCTTAAACATGATCAGGAAGCAGACTGTGAGTTTTCTGACTGGGACTCTCTTCTGGAGGCGCTAAGCGGTACAACCCTGGTGATTAATGAAGGTTCACGCTTGGCGTTCAGAAAAGACAATGAAGCGTTTTTTCTGTTTGCTGATGGTTGTCACTATCCATGCAGTGATGCAGCAACTCAGTCCCTTGCAGAAAAGCTGTGCAAAGACAGCCTCTTGCCTTCGGAAGGTTGGCAAGATCTGAATTCACCTGAAGTTCGGAATTTGATTTTAAGCCTTATAAACAAAGGCTCGCTCTATATTCAAGAGATATGAAATCAACGTTCAAGGCAGTAGATGTTTGCTACTGCCTTGAAGCTTGTTCGCTTAACTGGCAGGTGTTGCAATGACTGCACTGGACTTCCCACCGTTCAATAAGCTTACGCCAGAATGGTTTGTGACTGTCCTGCAAAGCTTTAGTCATACCTGCACTGGTTTGGATATGGGTTGTTCTTCAGTCATGGCGACAAACTTTATACGCTTGCCTGCATCATCAATTTGTACTTCTAATGGTTGCTTCAGTAACTTTTCCCAGATTGCGTCCATATCTGATTCACTTGGGTTCTGCTTACTCTCAGCCTGCCATTGTGACTTAAGCCCAGCCAGCTGATTCTGAAACTCTTCAGCACTGGTTCTGAGCACATTGCCATTCTGATAAGAACTGATCTGCTGTTTTAATTCTGTAATCAACTTTTCTCCCGACAGGTTATGCTTTTTCAGAGCGTCATGATCGGGTGGTATGAGCTGAATCCAGTCCTCTACACCCTCTAACCTGATAAGAACCTTTCCTGCCGGTTTGATGTCAGGATTTGTTTGATAGTCAGTCACTACCTGATGACACTTCTTCAGCATCAGGTTGCCTCTGACCTGATTGATATCATCATTAAGTTTATTACCTGCCGGCTTCTGATTAATCGAATTGGCGACATTCTCCAGATTCTTTTTAGCAGCCATTCTGTCCTTCAACGACTTACCTTGAGTTTGTGGACCGTTCGCCGTTTGAGGTAGCACAGAAGGTGGCTGACTCTTTGATTGAGTCTCAGGTTCAGCAGAAGGAATTGACGGTATTTCCCCCCGCCCATCAACATTGATTGATCCAGACATAAAACAATTCCTCTCTTTAATTATTTATTCCTGCAGTCCTTCTGCACTGAATACAACAACTCGACCCTGGATATAAGTCACCAACACTTCTCGTTCACCGGCACTCCAGACACAGTTAAGTCGGCCAAGCTCTTCTTCACAACCACCAGGTTTACCAAGAATGCCTTCTACTTCTTCAATACTCATACCTGCATCCAGTTGGTTAAAGGCCCTCTGATTCAAGTGAGTGCAACCTGATAGAAGTAGCGATAACAGTAATGCTGTTCTCATACAGTGTCCTTCTGTAGATCAACCCTTCGGCATTGGCGGCTGCGCTGTAGGTGGAACATTTGTATCAGATTCCTTCTTCTCTGACTGAGCCCATGTTTCTGTTTCAGATGTTGGCGTTTGTCGGTTTTTATCTTCAGGCATCTCTTCAGGTTTTTTCTTTTCCTGAGGCTCTATCACTGGCTTACTCACTCTGACTCTTGGCACACTACTGTCGTTTTTATCGTGTTCAAAGGCTTCCAGAGTGACGGGTGCATTACGAATATTGTTCCAGGCTTGTTCCCATTTATTTTTAAAACCACCCTGAATACCTTCTTCGTGCTTGTTATCTTTAAGCTGCTTAGCAGTCTGCCTCATCACATCTTTGAGTTGCTCCAGGGTCTGAGTGTCCTGCTCTGCGCTATAAGCTTGATAGTGATTTTCTTCGTACTGTTTGAGTATTTCCAATGCCATCTTTTGATATTCAGCGAACTTCTCCGGTGTAGCAGCCAGCTCTTTTGACAGAGGAATCAGTGAAATGGGCTTGGTCTCGCCGGGCAACGTTATAGTAACGTTAAGATCTTTCGGTGCATTTTTAGGATCTAGAAGAAACTGTTGAGCTCTTCCCATCAATGAATGGGTCTCAAAGCGCTTGCTGATCGTTTTAGCTTTGTTCAAGGCTTGAGACTGTTCTTCCAGCAACTGATCTTTGGTCATATTGCTGTAGTCTTTCTGTTCTTCCTTTTTTTCTGTATTTTCAGTTTTTCCCGGCGTTGCTGTTGGCACCGCACCTTTGCCCTTTTTTAGAGAAGCATCCGGTGTTGTCTTTTGTGTTTGCCGCTCGGCCAGAGGTTTTCCATTCTTGCGTTTTTTCCCTTTAGGCAAGTTTTTTTGAGGATCTTCAACCTTAGTAACATCATGAGGAGGCAGTTTTCCAGCCGGCTTACTCCCCACTCCTGATGAATCTTGCGGTTGTGGCGTTACAGGTGAGGGAATACCCGGTCCGGTTGAGGGGGGAATAGACATAGTGAGTCTCCGAAAAAGCACTGAATAGAGCTATTCATCGGCAGACTTTGTAATAATAACAGCATAAAAAAAACCGCACGCCTTAAGGTATGCGGCTCTTTAAGTACAGGAATGTCCTGTATCCCGGTAATGCAAAAAGCCATTACCAGGAGAGAAGCTGAGCTTCAGGGGCAATGATTACATCATGCCGCCCATGCCACCCATGCCGCCCATGCCACCCATGTCAGGCATAGCAGCAGGAGCAGCAGCAGCTGGCTCATCAGCAATCATAGCTTCAGTAGTGATCATCAGACCAGCAACGGAAGCAGCTGCCTGCAAAGCAGATCGTGTAACTTTAGCTGGGTCCAGAATGCCCATTTCGATCATGTCGCCGTATTCACCAGTCGCAGCGTTGTAACCGAAGTTACCTTCACCGGACTTCACTTTGTCGACAACAACAGAAGCTTCATCACCGGAGTTAGAAGCGATCTGCCTAATTGGACCTTCCAGAGCACGCAGAATCAGTTCAACACCGGCCTTCTGCTCAGGATTGATCGCATCTACTTGAATGCTGGAAAGAGCGCGAATCAGGGCAACACCACCACCGGCAACCACACCTTCTTCAACAGCAGCACGAGTAGCATGCAGAGCATCTTCTACGCGAGCTTTCTTTTCTTTCATTTCTACTTCAGTAGCAGCACCGACTTTAACCACTGCAACACCGCCAGCCAGCTTGGCTACTCGTTCCTGCAGTTTTTCTTTGTCGTAGTCGGAAGAAGAGTTTTCAATTTCAGCACGAACCTGATCAACACGACCAACGATGTCGGCCTGATTACCAGCACCATCAACAATGGTGGTGTCTTCTTTAGTGATCGCAATGCGCTTGGCTGAACCCAGATCTTCCAGAGTTGCCGTTTCCAGAGACAGACCGATTTCTTCAGAAATCACTGTGCCACCAGTCAGAACAGCGATGTCCTGCAACATAGCTTTGCGACGATCGCCAAAACCTGGTGCTTTAACGCCAGCTACTTTAACGATGCCGCGCATGTTGTTCACAACCAGAGTCGCCAGAGCTTCGCCTTCAACGTCTTCAGCAATAATCAGCAGTGGACGGCTGGCCTTGGCGACGTTTTCCAGAATTGGCAGCAGATCACGAATGTTAGAGATCTTTTTGTCAACCAGCAGGATAAACGGGTTTTCCAGATCAGCAGACATGCTTTCCTGGTTATTGATGAAGTAAGGAGACAGGTAGCCACGATCAAACTGCATGCCTTCTACTACGTCCAGTTCATTTTCCAGACCGGAACCTTCTTCAACGGTGATAACACCTTCTTTACCTACTTTTGCCATCGCTTCAGCGATGATCTGACCAACCTGCTCGTCAGAGTTAGCAGAAATAGTACCTACCTGTGCGATAGCTTTACCATCTTCACAAGGAGTAGACATTTCTTTCAGCTGGGCAACAACAGCAACAACGGCTTTGTCGATACCGCGCTTGATGTCCATTGGGTTCATACCAGCAGCAACGTACTTCAGGCCTTCATTCAGAATGGACTGAGCCAGTACGGTTGCAGTAGTAGTACCGTCACCCGCTTGATCGTTAGCCTGGGAAGCAACTTCTTTAACCAGCTGCGCGCCCATGTTCTGGAAACGGTCAGACAGTTCGATTTCTTTTGCTACAGACACACCGTCTTTGGTGATAGTTGGAGCGCCAAAAGACTTCTCCAGCAGCACGTTACGGCCCTTTGGCCCCAAAGTCGCTTTAACAGCGTCAGCCAGAATGTTTACGCCTTCCAGCATTTGCTTGCGAGCTTCGTCGCCGAACTTAACCTGCTTTGCCATGATCGATAATCCTTAAAAAACAGTTGTAATGGAACCGGAGTCTTAAATTGATCGAACGATCAGTCTTCCAGTACAGCGAATATTTCGCTTTCAGAAACGATGATCAGCTCTTCGCCATCGATCTTAACGGTGTCAGAACCGGCGTACTTACCAAAGATCACCTTGTCACCAACGCTAACGCTAACAGGACGCTTTTCACCGTTATCCAGAAATGCGCCATCACCAATAGCTACAACTACACCCTGATTAGGTTTCTCAGTAGCGGAACCTGGCAGAACAATGCCACCAGCAGAAGTGGTTTCTTCTTCTTCACGACGAACTACGACGCGATCACGCAACGGACGGATTTTCATCGATGTATATCTCCAACTGTTTAGATCGAGTGAGCAGTTATAGCACTCGACCATCATATAAGACTTGGGTTTACCACCCTCGGGGTTAGAGGTTCTTCTATAGAACCGAACCCGTTTTACGGTAACTCTCTAGGTATGGGTGGTTGAGGACTATTTCAAGGGTACGCTGTCAATTTTTTTGTTTTTTCGCGCGCCGAACCTTCTATATGAGGACGATCCGGCTTTCACAAGCATTCAGTCATGAATACTGATCAATGTTTATGATCATCTGAATTCAAGTCATCATTCTGTTTGAAGTCACCATCAATGGTGTGGTTGATGGTACGGTTAACATCAACATCTTCACGGTAATATTCTGCTTCAAAAGTCTGGTTAGCTGGTTGGAATTTCCAGCGATCGCTTTTGACCACTCGTCCCAGAATCAGCTTACGAACAAAAGGAATCAGCAGCAGAATACCAAAAGCATCAGTAATAAAACCTGGGAAGATCAGGAACAGACCGCCTACAGCAATCATCAGTCCTTCCACCATTTCAAGAGCCGGCATCTCGCCAAAAGCCATTTTTTCTCTGGCTTTTATCAGGGTTTTCACACCCTCGGTGCGAATGATGGCACCACCTGCAAACATTCCCAGAATCACCAATGCAACGGTATTAAGAGCACCAATAGAGCCTCCCACCTTGATCAGGGTAATCATTTCAAGGATTGGCAGGACAACAAAAAAGAACAGCGGGAAGAAGCGCATTGACGGCTCCGGTTAAAATAGTGTTTTTTATATGGGGTGGAATCATACCTTATTCAAGTGTTCGAGACTTTGTTTTTAGAAAGATTACGAAGCCTGTACTCTCATAAAGATTGTGCACTTGATCTTTCTGTAACTTGTTCCTCCTCCAGAATCTTCCTGACCCACCTCAACATTCCCTGCACGACACCGGTAATCAAAGTGCCTCCTACAAATAATGCCTGCCCCTGCCTACCATCTAATCCCGCCTGTGCAAGTTCAGAACCTCTGACGATAACACCCTGATCAGCTTGATAGCTGGAGAAACTCAGAGGCCTCATCATACTGATATCATCTACAGTATCTCCAACAGCCATTACTCTAGTCACTAATAATCCCATAGCATCTGCGAACCTGGAAACAATGGCTCCTTTTGAAATAGGCAGAGCTACGACAAATTCATGGTCTCCAATAAAGCTGACTCTTGCCAATACTCCGTAATTTGCAAACAAACGTGCACGAATCAGCTTTCGATCACCCTCAAGCAATGGACTTTCTGATTTCATAGTGACAATACTTTCGTCATCCGTTGACGAATCTACAGCAGAGACAATTCTGATACCTCTGGACTGCAAATCCGCTTGCACTTCAGCCGAAAACTCCAGAAACGTTATGTAATTCTGATTAATTCTAAAACCAGTTGGTTCGACAGTAATTATCGAAGGCCCTGAGGGTAAAGGCATAATTTCGCACTGAAATCTTTCTGCATTTAAACGACGAACCTCGAGACTCCGTCCCATGGTGCAACCAGAAATGACATAGTCAGGTAATGGCAGCTCACAGGGTTCATAGAAATCAGCAGCTGATGCCAGAGAATTATGGGTTACGATAATAAGTTTTAATTTGCCTTGGGCTCGCCAACGATTTACGAAACTCCTGAAACGCTCTCTCTTTCTCTTTTCTAATTCAGAGTCTTCCAACCTTCCTGGAAATAAAGTGTCATCAAAATCACTTAATATGGTTAACTGAACGTCTGCTGGAAGCTGATTCATCAACACCTCTAACTCTTCAAACAACCCATCCAGAGCCACCTCCGAAATACTTGCTCCCTGATCAGGGTTTCGCTCTCCACCTCCAGCCGAGGAGGAAGGTTCACTCCCGGAAGGTGAACTGTCATACATCCATGATTCTTTCGACTCTTGTCTTTGAGTATCAGGAGGCGACTCCTTATTACCATCAGTAGAAGCGCTTTGACTTTGCTTACGAGGTTGCTCAGGTGTAATAGGCCATTTAATAATCCACTGACCCAATTCACCAGACCCTCCACCCCAATCATTACCACCACCTCCGCCCCCTCCAGCACCGCCACTTAACATCATGGCTTTTCCTCCTGAATTAAATCCGGGAAGAAAGTTCAACTGGGTCAGATTCCAACGATTTAATTCAACGATAATAGAAGTTGTGGATAAGTTTTGAGCACAAACAGGGACAATAAACAGCAACAGAATAAACTGAAGAGCAAGCTGAACAAAACGAGGCAATGTTATTGAGGGAAAAAGCATTTTCTCTACCTCCGCCAGGACAGGGGTAGAGAAGTATAGTGTCTATTTGTGAATCAGCTATCGTTTTTCAGGCAACCTTCGCCATAGCCACTAGTTGCTTACGGACAGACATTGGATCAACCACTTCTTCACCGAATGGAATACGCACAACGCGACTACCAATCAACAGGTGCATACCTTCAGAATCCAAGCCAGCCATCTTCAACTCTACGCCTTCAGGAAGTTCTATATTGGCTGCCTTGCAGTATTTCACCAGAGCATCACCATGGTCTTCATTCATATGCTTAACCATGCCCTGTTCAATGACACCATGGAACGGGTTCGCTTTTTGAACCAGTTCATTCTTAGCCCACCAGATTTTGCCAAAACCGGCAATAAAACGAGCTCGAGCCAGTTTGATTCGATAAAAATCAAAACCATGAGCCTTGTGATAGCTTTTGGCCGCAGGAAAGAAACTGTAGTAACGGGTTTCAAGAGCTGGCAGATCCGCGTCCTCTGCGTCTACTCTTTCAGCATCACCAATCCAAGTCAGTCGTCCGCCCAGATGAACATCATCAATACAGCTTTCACTGACGATTAGGGATACTTTGGGATTAGCTTCAATATTTTTAGTGTGCTGGGCAATACGACTGATCAGAATGACAGGATTACCTTCACCGTCCAAACAATAAGGCATGACAGAACCAAACGGGTAGCCTGGAACATCATGAGAATGTGTGGAGAGAATTCCGTGATACTCATTTTGAAGTAAGCTACGAGCGTCGTTTGCTGCCTGAACCTTAGGTTCCATAATTTCTCCTGCTAAATCCGGTTTGCCCTGCAGCACTTTCTATGGCTGGCAGGATGCTTGGCATAAATTGTTGGGAAGCGATCATATAATAATGAGATTGATTATCAATAAAGATATCTATGTATATCTACGTACAGCAACATCTCATATAGCAGCAATGCATGATAGAATCCTTTCTGTTTAAAGGAACGATGAAAGAAGAATAATATGAATCTTAGCAATAGTAATATTCTGATTACTGGAGCCGCCCGAGGATTGGGCAAAGCCATGGCTCTTCACCTTGCAGAAAAAGGTGCGAATATTGGTTTGATTGATCTGGCCAGTGAAGCGCTGAATCTTGTCGTAGAAGAATGTAAGTCACTGGGTGTTAAAGCCATAGCCTTACCTACCAATGTAGCCAGTGAGGAAGAAGTAGAAGCCTCTGTAAACAAGGCTAAAAATGAACTGGGATCCATCAATGGCCTGGTAAATAATGCGGGCATTCTAAAAGACGGCATGTTGGTAAAAGCAAAAGACGGCGTAGTCACTGGTAAGTTATCACTGTCTCAATGGCAGTCAGTCATCGACGTAAACCTGACCGGTGTTTTCCTCTGTGGTCGAGAAGTTGCAGCCAGTATGATCGAATCCGGCTCCAAAGGTGCCATCATTAACATTGCCAGTATTTCCCGGTCGGGTAATTTCGGGCAAACCAACTATTCCGCAGCTAAAGCGGGAGTAGTTGCCATGGCAACGACCTGGGCAAAAGAGCTGGCCCGCTATGGTATTCGCAGTGCAGCTATTGCACCCGGTATGATAGAAACAGAAATGACTCTAAGCATGAAGCCGGAAGCCCGTGCCATGATGAATCAGGGTATTCCTGCCGGACGAATGGGTGATCCAAAAGAAATTGCCGAAACCGTAGCCTTTATCTTTGAAAATGACTATTTCAATGGTCGGGTTCTCGAGCTGGATGGCGGATTGCGTATCTGACCGTTTTTGAATGGCAGCTGAGATTGATACCAGCTGCCTCTCTATTTTCTCTTCTGATAAAAAGCATTTTCCCAGCGCTTAATATATGCTACCCAGTCTCATAAATCAGCGGAGATATGTCTTGCACGCGCCTTTTAGTCCTTCAGATATCTGGTTTATCCTCGACAAAATACCCAGTGGTACAGTGGCAACCTATGGCCAGTTGGCCAGAATGGTGGGTGCTCCAAGCCACGCCCGATTGGTAGGAAACATTCTGAAACAGTTACCTGCTGGCTCCGGTTTACCTTGGCATCGTATTGTGAATAGCAAAGGTAAAATTTCTTTTCCGGAAAGCGGTCGCAAATACCTTGAACAGCAAAAATTGCTGGAAGAGGAAGGCATCACTCTACTCAATGGTAAAGTCAGCCTGAAAGAGTACCAATGGCAGGGCGACTGATATTAAAAACCATATAGAGTGTTATATGAAGAACGGAGAGCACCATGGATGATTTTGAACAGCTACCAGACGATGTCACCTTAGCGGTAGAGATTATTCGTCAGATAGAAAATCTGGGGTATGACCCGGATACTGTGCTCAAGGCCATGAGCCATATCTGCCTTGATACTCTGGCCAAACTGTCGGAAGAAGAAAGCCACAACTGGCAGAAAAAACTCTGCCAGTTGATAACAACCGATCGTTAAGAAATCTTGGCAATTAAAGCTCTTCCCTCTTTTCCATCAACCTCTGCACATAGCTGATCAATAGCAATACTGGCAAGCCAAGGAAAGCTGACCCGATGAAGAACATTGGGTAGTTAATAGCATCAACGACAGTGCCGGAATAACCCGCAAGCAATTTCGGAAATAACGTCATTAAAGAACTGAAAATGGCGTACTGCATAGCGGTAAAGGCGCGATTTGTCAGACTTGATAAAAAGGCTACAAACGCCGCTGAGGCAATACCTGCACTCAGGTTATCTGCTGCAATCACCACGGCCAGCATCCAGCTTTCCGGTGACATACCTGCCAGCATCGCGAACAGCAAATTACTGATAGCGGCCAGCAAACCACCCAGCCAGAGAATACGCATCACACCGTAGCGGACAGCCAGTAAACCTCCCAGAAAACCACCGGCAATGGTCATAATAAGACCAAAGGTTTTTGTAATCGCTGCTATCTGGTCTTTGCTGTACCCCATATCTTTATAAAAGACATTGGCAACAGCTCCCATTACGATATCGGCAATGCGATAGGTTCCAACCAACAGCAAAATATAGAGCGCCAATTTGCCGTAACGATTAAAGAAATCACTAAAGGGTGCAACATAGGTATCTCGTACCATCGCTCTTGGTGCTACCTGAAAACGTAACATCAACCAGGCTGCAACGACACCAAAGCCAATACTGATAAACAACCTGATGGTTTCTGAGAAAAAACCAGCCAGATGTTTTGCCATTCCCAGATCAATCAGCCCAGAGTTAAGTTCATTCGTCAGTGTCGGCGACAGAATAAAACCTGCAACAAATGCGCTAGCAGCAACAACAAAAAGACCCAGAAAACGAAGGTAATCACTGGTTCCATAATTCTGGGAAGAAAGAGATTTATCGGCTTCAGGTTCAGAAATAATCAGGGTGGTTGCTACACCAATAAGCATGAATGCAGCCATGCATTGATAAACCGATGCCCAGGCCGAGTAGTGATAGACGATTTCATCGCCACCACTGAACCAGCTGGCCAATGCCAGGCTTCCTGCCCCCGCAACCAGCATGCCAATACGATAACCGGCGATATAGGACGAAGACATCATTGCCTGCAGGTCTCGTTCTGCGGCTTCAATCCGCCAGGCATCGATGACGATATCCTGAGTCGCAGAGGAGAAGCCAAGCATTACGGCACCAATCGCCACCCAGGTTAAACCATTACGAGGGTCATTACTGGCCATGAACAGCAAGGCGGCCATCACAGCGAACTGCGCCAGTAGTAGCCACGCCCTTCTTCGCCCAAGTGCTGTGGTCAACCAGGGCAATGGTAACCGGTCAACCAGGGGTGCCCAAACGAACTTGAAAGAATAACCCAGTGCGGCCCAACTGAAAAAAGTCACCATACTTCTCTCTACACCGGCTTCTCTGAGCCAAATAGACAGGCTGCTAAAAATCAGAAGAATAGGTAAACCTGCAGAAAAACCCAGAAACAGGGCACTGATTACTCTCGGGTGTTTAAAACTCTGCCAGGCTTCTCCCCAACTTCGGGTTTTATTAGCATCTAAATGCATTTATCTGCTCCGATGAAAAAAACTCCGCAGAGTCGAAAAAAAGTAACTACTTTTATTGTTCTCTATTAAAACAACGAATGATAGTACTTAAAGCAATGGTCAGTATCGTATCAAGAGTAACGCTCTATGCAATTCTAATTGCAGGACTGACCTGTAAAGCAGATAACGAAGCCATACAATCTCATGATTTAAATCAGTGGTTATTTTTTATCAACACGCCCAGTACTCTGCTATCAAGGAGCTGCAGCGGTGTAGCTATCTCGTCCTATCATGTATTAACTACCGATTACTGTGTCTTTGAAGACCCGACTCTAAACACCATAGGTAACAGGGCTAATACATGGGATATCTCTGTTGAATCCGTCACATTCATTTCTTCAAACAAACTTTCCACCCATTCTCATCGACTGGCTTTGCTTAAAACAGTCAGCCCTGTATTGTCTCATCAATGGCCTGTTATCAGTTCTCTCTTTGAAGAAAGTGCTTCGTCAGGCAATCGATGGACATCTGGTTATGTAGAAAAAACCCACCAAAGCCCTCCGTTAAAACCTTTTTATGAAATGGCTCTCAGATACTACACAGCGATCAGGAGAGAAGCCTGTCAGACTACCTATATGGATACAGACATATCTCTTCTTTGTGGTGTACCAGAGAACATAGGCATTAATAACCGATTGATTCATGGTGCACCTCTTTTCAACAGCAATGGGGAGTTAGTTGCAATAGGATACAAAAAGCAACTGCTTATTGATCACACAATACCGATAACAACTGAATTTAATCAGTTTATTCCTATCGCTCACTTTTATGACAGCTTGAGAGATCCACAGTTTGAGGAATAATGTTAAGAATCTATCGAGCAGAAATTCAAACGATCTTCTGCTCTACAAGCCTTTAAATTGAAATTCAATCGCGGAAATTACTGTATTGCAGGGGCATATCGGTATCAGATTCTCGCAACAGAGCAATGGCTGTTTGCAGATCATCACGTTTCTTGCCTGTTACTCGTACTTGTTCACCCTGGATAGCGGCCTGAACCTTAAGCTTGCCGTCCTTGATCAATTTCACGATCTTTCTTGCATGATCTTTTTCCAGCCCCTGACGCACCATTACATCCTGCTTGACCTGTTTGCCTAAGCCGTAATGATCTTTTACTTCCAGACACTTAATATCAATACCACGTTTGACCATTTTGGTTTTCAATATTTCTATCATTTGGGTCAGCTGAAATTCAGAATCAGCCGCCATGACAATCTGTTTTTCACCGCTTTTCTCAAAGCTAGCGTCGACACCACGAAAATCATAACGAGTGGTCAATTCACGATTAGCCTGATCGACCGCATTGGTCAATTCATGCATATCTACTTCGGAGACAATGTCAAAAGAAGGCATAAAAAGCATTCCCGATTAGTTAGAAACAATTTAGTTAAAAAACAATTTTGTTAAAAAAACAATTTTGTTAAAAAAACAATGTTCCTATTGTATCCGAGAATGCTACGACTGTTGAGGTTTCAACAGCACCTTGAGAAGAGGCAAGGAAAACTCATGAACCTTCGATTCTAAAGCCTATGCGAACTGTCAGCTGAAAGTGGGCAATTTTACCGTCTTCAATATGGCCCCTGTGCTCCACGACTTCATACCAACCCACATTCTTCAGTGTGGCACTGGCCGTTGCGACTGCACTACGAATAGCGTCGTCGCTGCTGACCGTTGAACTACCCACAACTTCAATGATTTTATACACATGGCTCATATCGATTCTCCTGACTGTTTTTTGAGTGACTGCTTTCTAAAAGCAATAACCTAAAATCAGTATAGCCAGTACTTTTGCCGCAGCCCCTGAAACAGTTAAACTGCCCTCTGTGCAAACGGATCAATAGACTTATGGCGTCACCTCAGGACTGGCATATTCTCGGAGCAGGCAGTATTGGTTGTCTATGGGCCAGTAAACTGCTAAAGAAGAGACAGCAGCCCATTATTATTGTTCGCCCACCAAAAGATCAAAGTAGTGCTGAACTCAAGCTCGTTGATCTGGATGGCGCAGTGCATTGCTGGCCTGTCGGAACAGTAACGGCACAGACATTAAACCAACCCATTGAAAGACTGCTACTTTGCACCAAAGCTCAGGATGCCTTTGGCGCTATCCATTCAATTGCCAACAAACTAGCAGACAACTGCCAGATAGTTCTGATGCAAAATGGTATGGGGAGCCAGCAACAGATTGCGCAGGCTTTTGATCAGCATACTGTCTATGCCGCCAGTACCACTGAAGGTGCTTGGCTCAAAGCACCTTTTTATGTATGTCATGCCGGTACCGGAAGCACATGGATTGGACCAATCACCAACAAAGCAAAGCAACAAGACAGTAATTTTCCCTGTTTGTCCGACACTGTTTTCCACGTCAAAAACATCGAAGGGAAACTCTGGGATAAGCTTGCCATAAACTGTGCGATCAATGGCTTGACCGCTTTATACGATTGTCGCAATGGCGAACTTCTAACATCTGAAAAGTACCGTAAACAACTGTATCGATTGATCGAGGAAATCATTGCTGTCAGAAAGGCTCTGGCTATACCTGCACCGGATAACCTGCAACAGATTATAGAGAACGTGTGCAAATCTACCGGAGCCAATCACTCCTCTACTTGTATGGATGCTCGTCAAAACCGTAAGACAGAACTGGCTTTTATTAATGGTTACTTGATAAGACAAGCTCAGCAGTCAGGGATACAAACACCGGTGAACAACGCATTGATGAATGACCTTAGTGAAGCCGGAATACTCTTTTAATCACCCAGACATAAAAAACCACACACGCTAGGCTTATCATTAAGTACGATTGTACTTAATTTGTAAATGCAGTAGTTTCGCAAAAAGCATAGCTCAAAAAAATTCAAAAACAGCCGTGAGCGAAGATTCATCTCTTCTTCATTTCTGTGATGAAAAATGAGTCAAGGAAGAGCACTGCATGAGCCAATTAGGTCAGATTTTTTATCGCTATCTTTCCGGGCTATCACTGAGCCAAAAGTTATTAGGTGGACTGGTCAGCGTCGTTCTGACCATTGCCCTTATCGCTACCAGCGCAGTGATGCTCTCAGCTTATCTGATGTCCAAGCATTACTTTTTGCCTGCCAATGTTCAGGCCATGGTTAAAATTCTCTCGGAAGACTCGGTACTCACAACCTTGACCGGTAATATCCCGAGTGCAGAACAAACTCTAGCTGCAGCCAGTGAGTATTCTCAGATACGTTCACTGGCCATCTACAAGCCAGACGGTAAGCTTCATGCTTCGTACAGCAGTGATCCAGCTCATTTCTTTATTCCTTATATTGTTCCTAAGAGCATAAGTGGCGACTTCCAATACCTCAGCAAGGTCGAACAAAACCCTGGCGAAGAATACACTCTGTATATTCAGGCAGATCCTGCTCTGCCTGCCTTTTTTTTCTTCTTCATGGGTTTGGCCGGTTTTATAATCATGGTGTCTTTTGTCTTACTGACTAGCCTCTCCACCGGTTTGATCAAGCGTTTTGTTACTCTTCCCGTTCTGCATCTGATTCGAGTCACCAATCGCGTGTCTGAACAAGAAAATTATTCCATACGGGCAAAACGTTTTCATAATGATGAAATTGGCATGCTTGCCAGCACCTTCAACACCATGCTTAATCGTATTGAACTACGAGACCAGGAATTAACTGAAGAACGGGACAAGGCTGAGAAAGCAGGGCTAAAGGCCAGGGAACTCGCTGAAGAAATGCAGAAAAGTAACAGTCAGTTGGAAAGGGAAGTAGGCGTCAGAAGTAGAGTAGAAAAAAAACTGACACGCTTCCAAAACTACCTGAATGATATTATTGATTCCATGCCCTCAGCATTACTGGCCATTGATGACAATATGATCGTCAATCAATGCAATAAAGCCGCTACTGAGCTTGCTGGTTTGCCTTTCGACCAAATCATCGGAAAACCTCTGGAGCATATACTGCCCTTTCTCTACCAGTGTCATGAACAAATTCAGTCAGCTCTTGAAGAACAGAAATTTCAACGCATTGAAAAGCTACCCATCGAACTGGAATCATCAAAGAATTACCTGGACCTTGTCATTTACCCTCTGAGCCGTGATGAAACGTCTGGGGCCGTTATATTGATTGACAATATAACCCGCCGTCACAGGCTAGAAGAGATGATGATCCAGACTGAAAAAATGATGTCAGTCGGAGGGCTTGCTGCTGGCATGGCCCACGAAATCAATAACCCGTTAGGGGCTATTATTCAAGGCAGTCAGAATATACGTCGCCGTATATCTTCAGAGTTACCCGTTAATGCCCAAACTGCTGAAGAGCAGGGTATTAATCTGGAAGAGATTAATCAGTATCTAGAAACACGGGGTATTATTCGTTTTCTGGATAACATTCAGAACGCCGGTGTTCGTGCATCAAAGATTGTTTCCAATATGCTGCTGTTCAGTCGTGGCGGTCAGACGATACTAACTCCCGCCAACCTTACAGACCTGATAGAGCGCACGATTGAAATTGCACACAATGACTTCAACCTGAAGAAAGGGTTGGACTTCATGCATATTCGAGTTCATAGGGAACTGGATCCAACCATTTCTGAAGTTCCGTGTATTGCCAGTGAATTACAGCAGGTTCTATTGAATCTTTTGAAAAATGCTGCTTTTGCTATTCACAACCGAAGAGACAAAACAGAACTGGGTTTGATTACGATCAGCACTCAGAAAGTAGAAAACAAAGTCATCATAACCGTTGCTGACAACGGCAGTGGCATGGACGGTGAGACTCGTAAAAGAATTTTCGAACCCTTTTTTACCACCAAGGAAGTGGGCACAGGGACAGGATTGGGCTTATCTGTTTCCTACTTTATTATCACCGCTCACCATAAGGGCACTATGAGTGTGTTTTCAGTTCCTGATAAAGGCACCGAATTCAGCATTTCATTGCCACTGGACTGTCATTTCGAGGGGAGTCATTTCGAGGGGAGTCATTTCGAGGAAAGTCATTTCAAGGAGAGTCATTTCAAGGAGAGTCATTTCAAGGAGAGTCATTTCAAGGAGAGTCATTTCAAGGAAAGTCATTCGGAGGAGAGCCTCTCTGAGAAAAGCCATCCCGAGGAGTACTCTCCCGAAACACTTTTTCATAAATAAGCGCTTCGTAAAATAAGCCCTTCGTAGAAATTCTTGGGCTTATGTCCCATGGAGTGTTTATAATCTGTGCCCAAATTGATCTTGGACCTTTCCAGACATCACCGTTATGCAGAATTCCTTCGACCAGCTACCAGAAGTTCTTGTTATTGAAATAGCCACCAATGTCCGCCAGGCTCTGGCTGAAGATATCGGTTCTGGCGATATTACTGCCTCCCTCATCCCGGAAAGCCAGCAAGCAAGAGCCCGTATTATCTGCCGTGAAAAAGCCATTATTGCCGGACAACCTTGGTTCAACGAGGTCTTTCATCAGATTGACCCAGAGGTAAAGCTGGACTGGCAGATAAAAGAAGGTGAGCAAGTAGACGCTGACCAGACTCTGGTTTATCTCGAAGGTTCTGCCCGAAGCCTGTTAACCGGTGAACGTGCCGCAATGAATTTCCTTCAGACACTGTCTGGCACCGCTACCCGCTGTCGTTTCTATGCCGATCTGGTCATGGATACTCAGGTTAAAATTCTTGATACCCGCAAAACACTCCCCGGCCTGCGTTTGGCTCAAAAATACGCCGTTACTCAGGGCGGCTGCCATAACCATCGCATGGGTCTCTATGATGCTTTCCTGATTAAGGAAAACCATATTGCAGCCTGCGGTGGCATTGATCAGGCTGTTGCTACAGCGAAGAAAATCGCTCCGGGCAAACCCGTAGAAGTAGAAGTGGAAAGTGCAGAAGAGTTCAGATTGGCTCGCAATGCGGGTGCTGACATCATAATGCTTGATAACTTTCCCATTGACCTGTTGAAAGAAACAGTGGCACTGAACAAGTCTTTGGACATGCTTTCAACTGAATCGTCGAACAAAACAGAGCGCCCCAAGCTAGAAGCTTCCGGCGGTATTACCGATGAGCGCCTGCCGACTATTGCAGCAACAGGCGTTGACTTTATCTCAATAGGAACCCTGACCAAGGATTGTCAATCTATTGATCTATCCATGCGGATTATTGAATAAGGAATGCCTGCCATGAGTAAGATTCTAGTCACTGGCGGAGCCGGTTATATCGGCAGCCATACCTGTATCGAACTGCTGAACAGCGGTTATGACGTGCTGGTATTGGATAATCTCAGCAACAGCAGTAATGAATCCCTGAAGCGTGTTCAGGCAATCACTGGCAAAGAACTGCAGTTCGTTCAGGGCGATGTTCGTGACAGAGAACTGCTGAATAAGCTGTTCAGCGAAAGTGATTTTGAAGCGGTTATCCATTTCGCCGGTCTGAAGGCGGTAGGTGAGTCCTGCGAAATTCCGCTGGAGTATTACGACAACAATGTTTACGGAACTATCGTTCTTTGTCAGGCCATGAAGGCAGCTAACGTTAAGCGCATTGTTTTCAGTTCTTCAGCCACCGTTTATGGTGACCCGGCCAGCTTGCCTATAATGGAGAACTTCCCTCTCAGCGCCACCAACCCTTATGGTCGTTCCAAACTGATGGTGGAAGAAGTCATGGGTGATCTCTATAAGTCAGATGATGACTGGAGTGTTGCTCTGCTCCGTTACTTCAATCCGGTTGGCGCACACCCTTCCGGCCAGATTGGTGAAGACCCTAACGGAATTCCCAACAACCTGATGCCTTTTGTCAGTCAAGTTGCTATTGGCAAGCTGAAAAAGCTACGGGTATTTGGTAATGACTACCCAACAGTTGATGGCACTGGTGCCCGGGATTACATCCATGTGGTTGATCTCGCTATTGGCCATGTTCGCGCTATTGAGCGATTGAAGAACAATAAGGGTGTTCAGCCATGGAACCTTGGTGTTGGCAAAGGCTACAGTGTTCTTGAAATGGTCGCCGCCTTTGAAAAGGCGTCCGGCAAAGCCGTGCCTTACGAAATCGTTGATCGTCGTCCAGGTGACATTGCTGCCTGCTACGCAAATCCGGAAAAAGCGCTGCGGGAGCTGAACTGGAAAGCTGAACGACAGCTGGAAGAAATGGTGACTGATGCCTGGCGCTGGCAGTCACAAAATCCTAATGGTTATGCTTCTTAAATCCCCAAGGCATACGTAATTATTAATCCAATATAGGTTGGGTTAGAGCCAAAGCCTTGTAACCCAGCCTACGTTCAAAAACACTTTCGCCGATGAATAGAAGATGCTCTTTTATTTGGAATTCGGTTGGATGAAACATTTCTTACAGCGCTTTATTTTTCTCTTAGTCTTACCCCTTTTGATCCCTCTCTATGCTCATGCTAGCTGCCCCGACTGGCCAGTGTCAGAAGTCAGCAAACAGTTCAAGGAACTAAGGCAGGAAATCACTCATCATGACGATCTCTACTTCAACAAACACACCCCCATCCTGACTGACAGTGAATACGACGACCTCAAATCCCAACTGACCTTTATTGAGACTTGTTATCCTTCTCTCGCTCACCCTCCAGAGCCTGTAGAAGACAGTGAAGGAAAAATTGACCACCGTGCTTTTATGGGCAGTCTCAATAAAGCAAACGATGAAAAAGACATTGCCACTTTTCTGAAGAAAGCAGGCAAGAACCAGATTCTGGTTCAACCCAAAATTGATGGTGTCGCTGCTGAACTGATTTACCATGAAGGTAAACTGGTTTCAGCCTCTACCAGAGGCAGTGGTGATAGAGGTAAGGATATTTTAAAAGCCGTACAGCTCATGCCTTCTATTCCCAAAACGATTTCTGACCAGTATTCAGAAGTGGTTCTTCATGGTGAGCTCTTTGCCCGTATGGATATTGGTGTGGACTATTCCGGTTACGCCTCCGCCAGACATTACGTTGCAGGTCAGCTGGCTAAAGCTGAGCCTGATGTACTTGCACTGGCCAATGTTTCATTCTTTCCCTGGCGCTGGGTTACTAGTCCTTTTGATACCGAGAACTCAGTTCTGAACGGCCTTTACAGTCTTGGCTTTGATCTACCGACTATGTACACCAAGGCTGCAAAGTCACTTCAAGACATTAAGAAGATTCGTCAGGATTTCTATCATAACCGGAAAAACGAGCCTTTCCTTATGGACGGCATCGTTCTTAAACTGGACGACCTTAAAATAAGAAACACCATGGGCTGGAGCAGCAATCACCCGAATTGGGCTATTGCCTGGAAGTTTCCTGCAGGTAGCACTGTCACTCAAGTTACCGACATTAAATTCACTGTTGGTAGAACGGGTCAGGTAACGCCTGTATTGATCATTGCTCCAGCTAAAATCCGTGGAGAAATCATTCAGCAGGTTTCTCTCGGTAGCATCAGGCAGTTAAAGAAAAAGAACATTGCGGTGGGTGACCGTATTACTGTCATTCTAAAAGGGGATGCGACGCCTGTATTTGGAAAAGTAATTAAGCGCCCCAAGCATAGAATTCACCCTAAATTACCTGATACCAGTCGGTATGATGGTTATTCTTGCCTGAAATGGTCTGAGGACTGTGATCAACAGTTTTTGGCTCGGTTGAAGTGGTTTATTAAGCAGTTAGCAGTACCAGTGGTTGATGAGCCTTTACTGAAAACCTTGGTTGCTAATGGGTCGCTTAGGTCTTTTGATCAGATTGTTACTTTGGATGTTGAAGTTTTGAGGCAGGCCGGATTAGGGAACGATCAGACTACACAAGTAGCCAATGCTCTGCACAGTCTCCATAAAAAATCTTTTAAAGCTCAGTTACTGGCTTTGAGTATTCCAAGTATTGGGAAGAAGCGGGCTAATAGCCTTGCTTTGAATTATAAGAATTGGGGAAATCTTGAGAGGTCAGAGAATAACGATGCTTTGAAATTAAAAGAATATCTCTCATTAATAGAAATCAATAAAATAATCAGTATATTAGAAATTCTCAAGTAAAAATCAATAATGAAATTCGGATCAGAGCCAAAGGCTCGTAATCTGATATGTATTTTCAAAAAACAAAAAAAAAACCGGACAGGATTAGTTGTCCGATTTTTTATACACCATGGTTGGGATTGAATATCGGATTACGCTGGACTAATCCAATCTACATGGCTCAACAAAGACCAGCTGCTACACAAGAGCCTGACTTCGCCCAAGTCACCTTACCATTAGCAAGAGTTCCTGTGAGTATGTATTCAGGCTGATCAGTACCGATAGGTGTGAGCCCTTCTGACTCAGCAGTAATAACAATAGTATCGCCGGTGCCTCCAGCTGTTGTTAATCCACCCAAATAGCCATCCGGTGCAGATGTTAAAATATTTGCGGGAACTCCATTCATACCAGCAGCACAGATTGTATCAAATGTTGTGTCTGTAGCCGCAGTTTGACCACAGACTTCAACAGATGACTTTACTGTTGAAGTAGCCAAAATCACTTCGGAGAACTTAGCTCTCTCTGTGTATGATTGATAAGCAGGCAAAGCCACAGCTGCCAGAATACCGATAATGGCTACCACGATCATCAGTTCGATCAAGGTAAAGCCGGATTGCTTAAACTTCCGTGTTTTCATTGTACCGTCCTCGGTCATTGTATTCCCTTTCCCAAAATGTCACTCTGAATGAACGCTTTAAATTGGCAGCTGTCCAGAGCGGCTTTAGAAATAAGAGTAGTTAGAGGATTTCTGCTTAACCATGCCGGTTTTTGCCCAAAAGCTTGTTTTCAAGATAAGGGTTAAATCAAATGGTAATTAAAAACTCAGTCATTATTAAAAGACGATTCATTTCCAGAGGCGCCAGGTTATTTAGCCTGCTTCTACTTCTAAGTGGAATTGGTTTTACATCAGCAGTAAGCCTTCATCAATTCTATAAGCCTCTCATAAATCAGTATTTTTCTGGTAATCAAACAACTCAAGAGCAGATACTCAGCATTCAATCCGGAAAATATCGGGTTTCAACCCAACAGGCCAGCAAAGATTCATTCTCAGAAATTCTATCAAATGAGCTTGGACTTTATAAAAGCCATTCTTCTGTCGGTTGGTACGCTGATTTTTTAGAACTCAATCATCCTGACAGCTTTCCGCTGGTGATGATTTATCGAGTAGATTACGAACTAGGCTCTACTGAGCAAGAGTTTGTGTTTAGTGGATTGTTTGAGCCCAAATTGATTGCCAGACAGGTTAGGCTGTTGCCTTGAAAGTAGAAGTAGGAAAGAGAAAAAGAAAGAGAAAAAGTACACCCATATATTTCCGAAAATGATTGACCCAACGCATGGTTTTCAATTACTCATCAGTATCGATATTGAGCCTCTCAAATTAAACTTTAGGTGTCTTTTCTTATTTTCTTATGGCTCTGCCCCTATAGCCGGAATATAGTCCGGATCCACCTTAATCTTCAGATTATAAAACTCAGTTGCCATCCCTCCCAGCTTAATTCTTGCATTCTCACTGGCTATTCGTGCCTTATGGCTGTGAAGATGTCCAAAGGAAGAACATAAAGCACGCATTCTTTTTCGATACTCAAGGTTATTTCTTAACAAAGGGTCTAATGAATACTGAGACTCTATAATTCCAAGCAGTTTATCAGGTGTCATCTTATCGAATGAAGATGTTTTCATATAAGCCGCAGCCGCTTCATTAAAGCAATCTTCAGCTTGAATCAGCCATTCCATTAATGCTTTTTTTCGCTCGACTCTTGGCGTTCCCAGAGGAAACCTTGGGTAATCAGCCATTCTTAAAAAACTCCAGCCTTTCTCCTCCTGAATTCTACCGTATAAACGCTCATCCCCCTTTGCAAGAAGGTTATCAAGGTACTTAAATTCATTCTTGGTATCATCCTCCTCACGGTGTTTATTCACTGTTCTGATCATTCTGGCCACCTTACTATCCTGATCAGGAAGCCAACCATGAAGCCAACCATCGGTCTGATCAAGAGTCATGGCGCCAACCGATAACTCAGCCGCTGAATCAATTCCTGCTGATGTAGACCCCGTTGCTCTTCCTTCATCCTCAGATGCTGGTTTTACAAGCAATGAGCCTACTGAAGCATCTGATATTAAGGTACTACTACCAGTCGTCTCTTTGCTTGATCCCGTATCGATAGTTGCTGAACCGGATTGAGATTGTGGTTGGGGTTGGGGTTGGGTTAGAGCAGTATCAGGTGTGCGCTGAGCTCTGTTTTTTTTCTTCTGCTTTCGATGGCTTTTCTTACTCTGCTCAGGGTTAGCTCCCTCTTCTGAGGTTAATTCTATCAACAGCTGCTGACGGGATATCTCCGCCTCCAGAAGTTTTTGAGCACAAATATCACAGAGATTCTTAATCGTCGCTGTGAGACTTTTTGGAATAGTAGGTATTTTTAAAGCTGCAACAAGGCATTCACTTGCTTTGTTATAATCTGCTCTGGCCATATAGATATGGGTTGCCTCCAGATATAACAATGGAAACTGGCCTCCTGCTGCTGCCCGACAAAAGTGGTGTGCGGCTTTGAGATCCATATCCTTATTCAGCAAATACTGATACTTATAATAATGCCCAAGCACTAGATCAATGACGCCCTGAACATAGACAGTCTGCCCCTCACGTTGGTTATCAAGCACCTCTCCTATCCTAACTAATGAAGACTCCTTAAAAGCACTCTTGACCTGATACCTTTTTTCGCGAGGTGCTGAATGAACAGCTTTTTTATAAACTGCCCGCAATTTATCCAGACTGCCTGCCTTGTAGCCTGTCAGGGTTAATCTTAAAACTGTCTCAAGGTGTACATAAATTTTTTCGGAAAAAGGGGAGCCTGATACGCTTGGCCTACGTTCGTCTAACACAATAGCCAGAAGCAACCAGGCAAAGTGCATACTGCTCGAGCTCTGGTCAATGCCATCAGGTTCGCCTAGTATCAGTGCCAGATCCTCTTGAACCTTACCCATCGGTTGTGCAACACCAAGAACCGTTTGACGATCATTACAGCAAGCAAGCAGATCCAGCATATAACCTTGATTGACCCCGGACTTACTCTCAGGTCGACATAACATTCGTATCAATAACACCACCAAAGGTGAAAACTGGCTATCAAGCGCCAGACGAACAGCATTTTCCAACTGCTCGTGGCTTTTAATGGTTTTCGTTGAGTTAGCTAATTTCAGATAGACTTCTACCGCTTGCAGACTGATATCCAGATTGTCTGTAGGAAAACTCACCAGCTCTTGCCAAACCGATTCAACCAGACTCTGTTTCTGCCAACAGGCCAGAACATGGCGGGCAACACAGTTATTGATACGTTCCTCAGCGCTCCTTCCTTTGATGCCTTTAATCTCGTCAGCCATCAGCCTCAAAGCTTTTGAACTGTATTTTCTAAAGTCATCTTCGGATACAGAGTCCAACATTATTTGTAATGATGTATCTGACAGGAGCATCATATAGTTGTCAGCATTCATTTTCCTGAATGCTGTTAGACTTGGTTTTTCTATCGCTATGTATTGGTTAGTTACAGTATCCAGACGTTTTTTAAGATTCTCGTAAACCTGATCACTCTTCTCACTCTGAGCACTGGTTGCTTCGGTGCTGGAAAGCTCTGTCTTTCTATGAGTAATTAAGGGTCCAGGTCTGACTGCCTTGCTTTTGCAAGACCCCTGCGGGGTATTCAAACTCGGTGAATCCGATGAGCTTGTCGAGGTTGCACCGGAAGGCGGTTTTATCGGCCCTGTATCCATAATAAATTCCCAATGAATCTATCATCGCTATCGACATTCACACGCCTAAGTTCAACTTTGGGCGCCAAAATATGACCACAGAAAAGCAGTCGGTAAGGTCAACATTTTTTAAGAGTGAACAAGGACATCCATAGATTTCTTATTGAAAACCACGGCAGTGACTATATAAAGCAGCAGACTTATCTAGAATCTCATCTGAATCAACCTGGATTAAGGAATCAGTTGTAGCAAGAGAGAAAAGATTATTGTCATACGAACCCTTCAGGTGAAGGTCAATTTCTTGAGGACTGACTCAACCAGCTCCGGGAAAATACATTCACCATCAGACTCTATAAAATGTCCTCGATCTGTATATTCGTGATATTCAGAATGTAATTTATTTTTTATGAAACGTGCTTCTTCTATTGGAATCCACGGGTCATCAATGGATGAAAACTGAAGGATCCATTTTTGATTGTGTCGTATTGAATCCCAGTCCCAAGGCCGGTTAAACCAGCCACCTTTACGTTCATCCTCCATCTTCAAATCAGTATGGTATGCACTGACAAGAACTGTTCCCAGTACAGGATATCGTTCCGCATAACGCATAGCACCAATGGATCCAGATGAATGCCCGATCAAAACTGTTTGTTCGTTGGCTTTAAGCTCATCACGAATAAATGGTATCCAAATATGTTCATGAGCAATGTCATTATCAGGCAATGTTCGTAAATCAACATCCAGACCATATTCACGGAACGCTTGCCCCGTTGATTGATACCAATGCATATCAGCTGTACAGCCGCCATTTCCATGAATATAAACTATTTTCATGCACCTACTCATCACGTCTATCCGAGTTTTAATATCGCAGAGATGGCTAAAGCGTTCCTCTGCGGCAAAGATGATTTTTCCGGCAAGAACCACGAACATCTTCGTCAGTGGGCAAGCTGGCATCGTTAAAAGCCTATGCTGAACAGATTGGGAGGCAGTGGTTACATGGGGTAGGTAGTAGCCAGAGTCTTTACCTGGCAATAGGCTGGAACCGTTTTAAAAAACATAACATAATCTGAGTGCTCATACTCATAGCTTCGATGATCAGTGCCGACCTGTTCTGAATCTCTCCTTTATACAAAACAAACCGTATGAACACTACTTATACCAATTCCGACTTATACCAATTCCGACGTCTAAACATAAATTGGTATTACTTTAAATCATGAAGCGTTCGTAGAGCTTTATAAATAGCGGCATACTGATCAGCTGTTTGTATAACCCTTGGGCTTCTAGAGAACCAGAAATTATCTATTATCACGGTATCAAGAACTTCTACTAAATTTCTAGAACTAATGTCCTTCATTTGATACAAATTCAAGGCAACGCCCAGACTACCAGCTCGACCCAAACCTGCTCCGCAATGGATGATATAAGACTTATCACCTACTTCAAATTTGTTCAAATAGTGTATCAAAGCAACAAAATCATCCTGTTCCATTATGCCTCTATCTTTCCATGAACTAACAACAATCAGTGGAACTTTAATCAAGTCATTATCATTATCACTTTCAAATGTCAGATGAGCCGCCGTCACTCCAACAATGTTCTGATGAGTCTCTATTGATTCTCGTGTAACTGTATAAGATTCACCGTTATAGGTTATTGTTTTTGGTAAATCGCTGTCCCAGTTAAATTCACCTTGATCTAAAGAAACGACAACTCCGCCACGCTGTATCACCATTTTAAGAAATAGAAGTGGATTCTCCGGAAATGATTTAGTAGGAGTCATACTTAAAATTATTTTAGATGTCTCGTTTGTATCAATTATCTCAGAATCTAATCCAGCTAAAACTGACTCCTTATTCACAATACTATTAGCAAGATACCTACCTGTCCCAGTATTTACCAACGTGCTTTCAGTAACTTTAAGTTGAGCCGCATGCGGGACACCGTCTAGTCCCGTATGTTGATAATCAACATCACCATCATCATCCTTCACTTCTATAGCTTCCTCATTAGTCAATACCTTTATGGTTGGATTCTCACTGTAATAGGTTTGTTTTCTCGGCTTAAGCTTTTCGTTAAAGTGAGCTATTGGATCAAAAGTGCTGGCAGAAACACTTCCTAAAGCTACAGGTGTTTCTGCTGGCGCTGATGATAAGGTACTCGAAGTAGACGTTGTTTCAGATTCAGACGAGGTAGATACCACAGAATTTGAGACTTCACTGGTTCCAACTTGCCGGGCTTCAGAGACGGTTGTTGTTTTCTGTTCTGATGAATAGGTCTGAAAAGAAGATGACGATAATTGCGTATCGGCACTTAAATCATAGGGTTTCCTGGAGACTGTCGGCGAGGGGCTGACGACTTCAGAAGATGCAGTGTTGTGAAACCATAAAGCTTCGTCTGTTTTCATAACATCCGGAGCCGTCGTTCTATCTTCTTCAAGCTGTCGACTGTACTTTGGCTGGAGGAGAATGGATTTCTGGCCCGCCTGTTCAAAAGAAGGCAGTAACCGTTGTGATGTGCTAACTATCGAGGAACTTAGGGAAATTGTGGGACCTCCATCATTTTGTGTTTTGGATGGCCTAATCATGAAATTATCAATGCCGTGAGGCATAAGTTTGTGCTGGAATTCAAAGTTGAATGAAGGGTTATACGTATCTATTTGCGACCAAAGCGCATTGGAGAATGCCAACATCCCAGCCAACGTCGTACATTTAATTATATTATGCATAGTTTCATTTTTTATGTTTCGTGACTCATGAATATAGACAATTTGAACAAGTTCTAGGGAAAATTATTTTAGTTGAGATATTTAAAATCTGGAACGTAAGTACAATTTTTTAAACAGAAAACAGCTTACAAACTATTTTCTGTTTCTCAATCTCAATAATGGCTGCTGTAGCAAATGAGAATACTGCTTAATCAGTTAGGCTAGGTGTTAGCATAGTTTTATCGTCAATCATACTAAGCGTTCGTAGAGCTTCATAAATAGCAGCATATTGATCAGCTGTTTGTACAATCTGTGAGCTTCTGGACATCCGGAAATCATTTATTACGGCATCCAGCACCGTTACTATATTGTCAGAATTAATTTGTTCTATCATTTCATACAATTTCAGAGCAACACCTAGAGTACCAGCACGACCGAGTCCTGCTGTGCAATGTATGATATAAGACTTATTACTTTCGATTTCAAATTCTTTCAAATATTTTATCAAAGCAACAAAATCATCCTGTTTCATTATGTTTCTATCTGGCCATGAACTAACAACAATTACTGGAACTTTAATCGAAGTTGTGTCATTTTCAAATATCAGCTGAATCGCTGTCACGTCATCAATATTCGTTGGAGTCTCTAGTATTTCTTTTGAAATTTTATAACTCTGATCTTTGAAGGTTATTTCTTCTGGTAAGCTATTGCACTTAAAATTAAAATATCTTTGCTCTAATGAAACGATAACTCCGCCATCCTGCATCACCATTTTCAGAAATCGAGTTAGGTTTTCAAAACACTCTGAGTACTTAAAAGGAGTCTGACTTAGGATTATCTTAGATGTCTTTTCTGTACTAATTCCGTCCGACTTTAATAGATCTGTATAATCCGTTTTCGACATATGATTAGCATGAAATCTCTTGGGCTCATTCTCTGATCCAGTATTCACTGCCGTTTCTTCAATAAATGGGCATACACAATGAAAAAAGCCGCCATCCAGTCCTTTATCGAATTCACAATCATGATTAGCAGCAAAAAAGTTTTTTACAGTGAGTACTTGAGTATTCATAATAAAACCTCGATCTAGAAGACGATCCACATCGCAGTCTTCGGCGTCGTCTGGCACTGCCGTGAGTGTTTCTTTAAAGTGAGCTTTTGGATCAAAAGTGCTGGCAGAAACACTTCCTAAAGCTACAGGTGTTTCTGCTGGCGCTGATGATAAGGTACTCGAAGTAGACGTTGTTTCAGATTCAGACGAGGTAGATACCACAGAATTTGAGACTTCACTGGTTCCAACTTGCCGGGCTTCAGAGACGGTTGTTGTTTTCTGTTCTGATGAATAGGTCTGAAAAGAAGATGACGATAATTGCGTATCGGCACTTAAATCATAGGGTTTCCTGGAGACTGTCGGCGAGGGGCTGACGACTTCAGAAGATGCAGTGTTGTGAAACCATAAAGCTTCGTCTGTTTTCATAACATCCGGAGCCGTCGTTCTATCTTCTTCAAGCTGTCGACTGTACTTTGGCTGGAGGAGAATGGATTTCTGGCCCGCCTGTTCAAAAGAAGGCAGTAACCGTTGTGATGTGCTAACTATCGAGGAACTTAGGGAAATTGTGGGACCTCCATCATTTTGTGTTTTGGATGGCCTAATCATGAAATTATCAATGCCGTGAGGCATAAGTTTGTGCTGGAATTCAAAGTTGAATGAAGGGTTATACGTATCTATTTGCGACCAAAGCGCATTGGAGAATGCCAACATCCCAGCCAACGTCGTACATTTAATTATATTATGCATAGTTTCATTTTTTATGTTTCGTGACTCATGAATATAGACAATTTGAACAAGTTCTGGGAAGGTTATTAACGAACACTTATTTAGCGTTCTATGAATATTTTCTTCTTTTATCTGATTAGTTGAAATATTTAAAATCAGGAACGTAAGTACAATCCTGATTAGGAAGTCTCGCGCATCTTTCACGGCCCTTTCGCAGGTTGGCTGATCATTTCAGGGCTTCCTCCCTGATTTTTAGATACAGGTATTCCAGGTCATTGTAGCCACACGCCTTGTAAACAATTCGCTTGATGACACCATTGAATGCTTCAATTTTCGCACTGGTTATACGATGCTGGCAGTACGACAATAGTCCTTCTCTCGCTCTGTTTAATCCTTTTGCAAAGCGTTTTAGTTCATCAATACCTGTGTCTTTGGCTAATTCTATCCACTTGTCGAGAAACCTACTGGCGCAAGCTTTATAGGTGTACGTCCATAGCTGTTTGAGCATATCTTTCAGAATGTAGGCTTGATACAGGTCTTCGTTCATAGACAGCAGTTCATGCAGACTGGTTTCTCGCTTTGGCGTTAGGTTCTCTACATTCATAAACAGATTGAATCGCTGGCCTTGGAGGTATCCCAATCGATATCGATACGGTCGATTACCCAATCAGAAAATGAGAACATAGGACGAAGTGAGGGCGTTGTACACATGGCTGATCCTTCAGAAGTGTTGATCCGTTCAAATCAATCATTCCCTGAAGGCTATTTCTGTTGCAACCCCTCACTTTTCATCAGCCAACCTGCGAAAGCCCCAAATAAGTTAGACATCTCCGAATACATCAAATTTCAGTAATTAAAAATATTTATATTTTTTCAACAAGGACATCCATAGATTTCAAACAAAATTTAGATATCCTTTTTTTGAGACTCGTAATTATGTAACCTTCGCAGATCACGAACCTAAAACTTCAGTGTATTTAACGCTGGAACCAAGGGTGGACTTCATGGGGGTAATGCGTTAAATCTGGATCGTAATGACCTAAATTCCATAAATCGCAGCTAAAGACAGGGTCTCCCGAGTTCCGCACAAAAGACATCGGTACATGCATCAGGTTTAACGACTCCGGAGAACCAACATGAGCACTCGCATTAGCGCACTCTTGTTGTATTGCCTTCCCCCTCACCCAACAAGGTCAGCGTTCTCGATAGTGATTTCGGAGCTCAATACTGAGCCTGTACGTTCCCCTGTCAACGCTTAACCATTGCCATTACTGACAACCGCCCATGACTCGGGGTTCCGGCGGCTTGCTAAGCCCTACCGGATGAAGGACTTTCACCTTCAATCTCTTGCCGATTTATCTCGGCGCACTGGATGTCCTTTTTTTTATTATTGAGGCACCTCATGAACCAACTGATATCCATGAGTCGTTTGCGGTACTCTGCTGCAAACTCGTCAACTCTCTGCAACTCAGCGCTACTCATTGAATCATTGGCTAGAAACCGTTGCGCCAAAAGGTGTCCAGAGAAAAGTTGTGTCCACCGTTGCAATATTTCACGAGTATCCCACATCTCTGCTTTCTCATGATGAATGTGAAGTACCACATGGTAGTGATTGGACATGACGGCATAGGAACAAATTTCGATGGCAAACACCTCAACCAGCTTTTTCAGGCGGTCCACAACCCACTCCCTGCGATGCTCATGATTTTTACCAGAAAAGGGGTCTTTACCACATAGGAATGCTCGGCGAACACAACGAGCCATACAGTGATAATACGGAGTACTGGCTGGGTCGATAAGGTTTTTACGAGCGGTGGTCATGATGCTTCCGGCTAGTTGTATGCGTTTTTCTTTAAAGCTGCCGGATTAAAAGTAGTCGGTAAGGTGAGAGGGTCAAATTAATCTTTGGGTGTCCTTTTTTTCTTGAGAAAAGCTGAGTCCAGCGTTGCAATACCTCACGGTTATCCCAACTCTTCGCTTCTTCATTATGAATGTGCAGCACCACATGATAGTGGTTGGACATAACCGCATAGGCACAGACTTCAATGGCAAACACCTGAGTCAATTCCATGATGCGATCTACAACCCACTGCCTTCGATGCTCGTAATTTTTGCCTGAGTAAGCATCTTTTCCACAGAGAAAGGCTCGACGGACACAGCGGGCAATGCAGTGATAGTAAGGCGTGCTTTGAGGATCAATTTGGTGCTTGCGTGCCGTGGTCATGATGCTTCCGGTTTTTATACTTACCGGAATTAAAGTAGATGGGGATGAAGAGAGGTCAAGAGAGAATTTGGGTGTCCCTTATTTTTTTTTTCAAGAATATATGGATGTCCTATATTCTCAGGAAAAACAAAAAAGCCGAACATGAATTAAATCACACTCGGCCTTTGATCAAGAATATGGATGTCCCATATCTTTTTATGGATGTCCTATATTCTCAATATTCTACGGCTTTTGATCAAGAATATATGGATGTCCTATATTCTAAAAAAGCCGAACATGAATTAAATCACGCTCGGCCTTTGATCAAGAATATGGATGTCCCATATCTTTTATTTTGGGTGTCCTTTTTTTCTTTTTTTTTCTATTTTTCTATATTCTTGAAAATGGATCAACATTAATATACTGGCTATTAATACTTTTATCTTTTGGAAACAATTTAACCCACACTCCGAATCGGCTTTTAGCAGGTAACCAAGTAAAGCCTTCTTTGGAAATATTTTCTAACTGAGCGTTATCTATACTCCTCTGTGCAAAAACAGCAAACAGAGATTTTTCATCATAGCTTTTATTTAAAACCTCATTACTTAAACAATCTCGATAATATTTTGGGTATAGCTGAATATCTTTTCCATCCAATGCAGAGAAAAGGAGTTGTGATTGTTCTTGAGGATCTGTAGGGCTTTCGATGCAAATATATTCAGGACCGAACCAAGACAAGTTCTGGTACTTTTTATCGGCCAATAGTAGATCTTTCTTCTCTAATTCGACAGGAGTTATAACTTCAAATCTATCTTTAACAAAAACAATAAAAACAGGGCGCGACTGCGCTACCGCATAAAGACCATAAAATAGTGCTGAAAGCTGGATTACAGCAATAACTGTATAATCTTTTATAATTTCACTTCTGCATTTTTTAGGGTTATATATGATTAATGAAATAACAGGCCCTAAACCAAGCTCAACTACCAACAAAAGCTGATAGAGTTCTACACCTCCTAACATAGAAGCTAACTGATCAGGATACCAAACACTAAAGACAAAATATCCCGTAAAAAAAGCAATTATTGCAGAAATACAACCATGAATCATGGCTGCTTTACATTTCGCACGAATAAGAGGTGATAACATAAATAATTTCATTGACACTAAGAGCACATTATCAAAAAATCAAATTTTCCACATATAAAAACGAGGCTTAAAAATAAGCCTCATTTTTCATCAAAGAATATATGAGTAACACATATTCTCCTCTACTTATTTAGCCTCTGCAGTTAGCAGGTGCCAAGTTTCCTGGTAATAAACCTTGACCACCTGGGGTTGCAATGTTAGCAAATGCCCCAGCAGATAAGCCACTACCTACACCAGCCCCCAAAGCTTGCTTATCAGCAGAAACACATGACCAAATAGTCGAACCCGCTGGACGAATACCACCCGCAGCACTGAACGCCACTGTATTTGCCGCAGGAACAAAGACCAGTGCATTACCAGTAGCTGCATCACTAACTCGCTGGCTAAATACAACGGCTACAACACCAGTATCACTATGAACACTGATTGAGTTTACGTTGTCTGAACTACCTGGTGTAGCTCCGTCATCACCAACATTTTGAGTACACCACCCTGCAGCAGCTAGAGCACAGCGAGTCAGGGCAGCACCCACTCCTGCAGTCTCTTGAAAGCCAGCAGCGTATCCACCTCGAACGAGTGGGTTTGCTGAATTTGCATTGTCCGCTACTAAAGTTTGTACACTTTTAGCTAGGTTTATACCTTCAGTAACGCGACCACGAGATGTATAATCCTGATAAGCTGGCAAAGCCACTGCAGACAAAATACCGATAATCGCAACAACGATCATCAATTCAATCAGCGTAAAACCGCCTTGTTGCTTCTTCATATTATTTGCCCCCTGAGGACATAAGTTTGATCAAACTGCTACTGCCAGATCTGTAGTGTGTCTTTTTACTAACACTTTCCTACCCGCGGGACCTGACAGTCGTTAATGGTCGTTTATATGTCATCCTGACGGCTATACGAGAGCCTATGTGCTACTTCAATTGGACCATGCATTTCACTGAGCCAATCAGTACACACCCTAATAAATTAGGGTTAATCCTATTGGTAGTACCTTATCTTCACTAGCGGAAAAATCAAGCACGATTGTTCGTTTTAAACTATAAAAACCGTTCTTTTTGACCTATGTCTTATTTTTGATCCGTTCTGGCGTAAGGGGTTCATGGATTTTTAACCGGCAGGATGATTTACAATAAACCTTGAATAATCTGTCTTAACTAGAAGACAGATTACTCACACAACCTCAAGCCCCGATGCCTTGAAATGGGCAAATACCTTGTTACCCATACTCAGCTCCAGTAATTCAGCTGACTTTTTGGTCACAACCGCTGTCAGAAGCTGTTCACCCAGTTTAAGGGTGACGGCTTGATGGTAAGCATCAACAGGTTGCACGTCTGATATTTCAAGATGAAGCTTGTTTTGAACACTGGTCATTTTAACGTCGTCCAGCACCAGGCTTATGTCATGAGCCGATAGAACCAACCTGGTCTTGTCACCGACATTCATATCCGTTTGATTGGCCACTAAACGATAACCGTCTACCTCCAGTTCCGTTAGAAGATAATTCGGGTCATGGCCGACGACTTCGCCATCCAGTACGGATAAAATAGCCCCTGATGCATGCTCACCATAAACAGATTCTTTTAATAGTTGATTGCAGAGCCCTTGTTTAAATACACGCCCACGTTCCATTATCATTAGATAATCCGCTAATCGAGCGACTTCTTCACGGGCGTGGCTCACGATAACAATGGGAATATTAAAATGCTGATAGATATTGCGCAGGCAAGGAATGAATGCAATTTTTGATGACCAGTCCAAAGAGGCAAGAGGTTCATCCATTAGCAGCAACTGCGGATTACTTAATAAAGCACGGGCAATGGCCACTCTTTGTTTTTCACCGCCAGAAAGCTTATCAATGTTTCTGTTTAACAAATGGGCAATACCACATTGCTCAACGATGTCTTCATAACTTGAAATATTTTTCCCAGTGGCTCGCTTGACAGCAAACTGAAGGTTACCGGCTACGGTCAAATGGGGAAACAACCGGGCCTCCTGAAAGATGTAACCTATATTGCGTTGTTCAGGGGCTATACATGTTTTGTTTTTTGAATCGAGCCAGATCTGACCATTAAAAACGATTCGTCCTTTGGCTTGTTTCTCAAGCCCGGCAATGCATCGCAGTAATGATGTTTTACCGCAACCTGACGAGCCCATAATGCCCCAGATGCCTTGTTGGGCCAATCGGGTTTCAATCTTGAGATTGAAGGCATCTCTGGGCAGTTCCAGTTCTAACGCCAGCATTAACTGATTCTCCGTCGGTCAATACTGTAAAGCAGAACCAATAACACCATGGCAAACACCAGCAAACCTGCGGCTAAAGAGTGCGCTTGATCAAACTGCTGAGTTTCAACAGCATCAAACAATGCTATTGAGAGCACCTGAGTTTCACCGGGAATATTGCCCCCAATCATCAACACCACACCGAACTCGCCCACGGTATGGGCAAAACCCATGCAGCCAGCTAATAGCAAGGCTCTTAGGCTGTTGGGTATCACGATATTTAAAAATCGGTCAATGGGGCGGGCACCTAACATGGCCGCAGCCTCTAGCAAACCGTGGTCCAGCTGCTCAAAGGCTCGTTGCAAAGGTTGCACGACAAAAGGCAGGGAATAAATAACCGAGGCAAAGACTAAACCGGTAAAACTGAATGCCAAAGTACTCCCCGTCATCTCCTGCCAGAAAGCGCCTAAAGATGTATTGGGAGAGAACAACATCAACAGATAAAAACCCAATACCGTTGGAGGTAACACCAAAGGTAAACCGACTACGGCTTCAATCACTGGCCTGAAACGGCTTTTCATGACAGACAACTTCCATGCCAGAGGTATGCCGATCAGCAACAGTATGACTGTGGTCAGGAAAGCCAGCTTGGCGGTCAGCAATATGGCAGTAATCAGCATTAAGGTTTATACCCTTCGTCTTTTTTTTCTACAACTGATTCATTTAATACCGAATGATAACCATGGTGAGCAATATACGTCTGGCTCTCACCGGATAACAGATAGTCAGCAAACTGCTGAACAGATTGTTTTTCCTGACTCTTCTTCAATATCACCATTTCCTGCCGTATAGGTTGATACAGATTATCAGGAATGTACGACACTTGTTTCAAGGTATCGCCGGTCAATTGTGAAAGAGCCACCAAACCAATCTGAACATTACCACTGGCTACGAACTGCCAGGCTTGTTGAATGCTATTGCCTTGTACCCGCTGCTTTCGTCGTTCCTTCCAAATCCCCAGACCTTCCAACACTTGTTTGGCCGCTGCACCGTAGGGTGCCGTTCGAGGGTTGGCGATGGCTATTCGTTTCTGCCAGCTTTTCAATTGCTGAATCGTTAAAGGAGGTTTGTTACCAGAAGCGGTTGTATCCCACAGAACAAGTCGCCCGTATGCATAGGGTTTTCGGCTGCCTGTTTTAATCAAACCTTTTTCTTCTAGCTGTTCAGGCCGAGCTGAATCAGCAGAGAGAAACAGGTCAAAGGGCGCACCATTGGTAATCTGGTTATAAAGTGTTCCGCTGGAGGCTGTTGAAATTGATACGTTATGGCCTGACTGCTTTTCAAACCGTTCAGATATGCTTTTCAATACCGGTTTGAAATTGGCTGAAACCGCTACGCGCACAGTCTCAGCCTGAAGATGGCTATTCAGGCTGATGCTGATTAAGAAAACAGGCAGCGATCGTCTCAACGATTTTAACGGTATCAATCCTCTCAACGTCAATCCTATCAACGTCAATCCTATCAACGTCCACGCTCTGAACATCAACACTTCACCACCGTTCAGCTGCACTCTGGTCTGCTTCTCTGGCGTCAACCCAGCGTTCGCCTTCCGCTGTGGTTTCACGCTTCCAGAACGGCGCACGGGTTTTAAGGTAGTCCATGACAAATTCACAGATTTCAAACGCCGCTTTTCTGTGAGCACTGGCCACGCCTACATAAACAATCCGGTCTCCGGGAAACAGCTGGCCAACCCTGTGGATAACTTTTATGGCCTGCAGTGGCCAGCGGGTTGCAGCCTCATCAATAATGTCTTGAAGCGCTTTCTCGGTCATTCCGGGGTAGTGCTCAAGATAGAGTCCACCGACATCATCGCCCAGGTTTTCATCCCTTACTAAGCCAGTAAAAGCAACCACAGCACCCGTTCCGGTGTTGCCGCTTAACTTTGCTTGCTCAAGCCCCGGATCAAAGTCTTCATGCTGTATGGAGATCATGATTAGCCACCTGTCACGGGTGGGAAGAAGGCCACTTCATCACCTTCATTCAGCTCAAAATCTTTTCGGGTCATGGTTTGATTCAATGCCACCAGCGTTCGGCTGTCATTCAACACTTCACACCAGTCGTCGCCTTTTTTAGATAACTGTTCACGAAGTTCTGACAGTGTTTTCGGATACTCACCGGAGCCCAGCTGAAGCTTTTCACAATCAAGCTTTTCACGGTAACTGGCAAAAAATAGTACGTTAATCATGACTAATTGCCACCAGTGTATGTGTATAAACCGCTTTTCCCGCCACTTTTCTCCAGAACACGCACACCTTCGATGCACATATCCTTGTCTACTGCTTTACACATATCGTAAATAGTCAGTGCTGCCACAGAAGCTGCGGTGAGCGCTTCCATTTCCACACCGGTTTTACCGCTTAAACGACAGCAGCTTTCAATGCGAATTCGGTTTTGTTGAGTTTCGATTTCGAATTCAACACCAATAAAGTTCAGCATCAAAGGATGACAAAGGGGAATCAATGTTCCGCATTGCTTGGCCGCTTGAATTCCGGCAATACGGGCCACAGCCAACACATCGCCTTTCTTCAATCCATTCTCACAAACCAGAGCCAGTGTTTGGGGCTTCATAGTGATATAGCCTTCAGCGCGAGCTTCTCTGCGGGTGCTGTTTTTATCACCTACGTCCACCATGCTGGCTTTACCTTCATCGTTGGTATGAGTCAGCATCAGTGAACCTTTTTCAGTTGTTCTACAAAATTACACGGCCGTTGACGACTGTCCAACTGCTCTCTAATAATCCCTTCCCACGCAGTTTTACAGGCATTATTGGAACCTGGCATGACGAAAATAACCGTGCCATTGGCGAAACCTGCAATGGTTCTGGACTGAATCGTGGAAGTGCCAATCTGTTCGTAGGAAATCTGACGGAACAGCTCACCATAGCCATCCACTTCTTTATCAAACAGAGGCAACAGTGCTTCAGGTGTACTATCGCGCCCTGAAAAGCCAGTGCCACCCGTAACCAACACGGCCTGCACTGTATCGGATGCTATCCATCGAGAGATGACTTCGCGAATTTTGTAAATATCGTCTTTTACAATGGCCTTGTCAGCCAATTGATGTCCTGCGGTGGTGACACTGTCGACCAGAAGGTGTCCGGATGTGTCGGTTTCTTCGGTTCGGGTGTCGGATACCGTAAGAACGGCGATATTCAAAGGGACAAACTCGGTAACTTTCTTATGAGACATTCACGCCTCCTCTCTTTAATTAGGTTAGGGCTGCTTTAACTAGCTCAAGGCTGCTTCAACTAGCTCAAGGCTGCTTTAACTAGCTCAAGGCTGCATCAACTAGCTCAAGGCTGTCTGTTGTTCTGTATCTCCCATAGACAAGGCACTTTGCCAGTCTTCAGGGGTATTGGTGTTTTTAAAAAGAATTTCGTCGGCAGGGGGGAGATCAAGATATTCACCACCAAGCATTCTGTGCAAATTTCTGAGCGAGTAGTCCCGGTGGTTGGAACTGTTTATTGCTTTTTCAACCTGCGCTCTCAATGCCGGGTTAACGGGTAAAACCATAGGCAAAGTGTAGCTCTCATAACAACCCTCATAACAAATGGGAACCGGTTGTTTGGGTTCTGACACTTGATTACTGAACCTTTGATTACTGAACCTTTGATTACTGAACCTTTGATGATCGAGCCTTTGATGATTGAGCCTTTGATCATTGAGTAGCTGCTGGCAGCAGGCAACAGGCAGCAATGGCATGTCTACAGGCACGACTATTAAATTAATATGATCTGGTAGCTCAGCCAGAGCGGCATGAATGCCACCCAGAGGTCCACGGTCAGAGATTATATCAGCGACAACCTGCTCGTTATGCTGCTCGTTATATGGGTCATCGTTCAACTCGACACGGCTTAACAGCACTCGATCAATACCTGAAGCTTCCAGAATATCAATCATATGCCGGTAAAGCGGTTTACCTTGCCAGGACAGCAAAGCCTTATTCCTTCCCATGCGGGATGACTTACCACCGGCAAGAAGCAATCCCACTGAGTCTAATCCCACTGAGTCTAATCCCACTGAATCTAATCCAACTGTATCTAATCCAACTGTATCTGATGCTTTTATCAAGATGCCTGCCCATTCTGATTGGGGCTGTTATTGTCTAGTCCGGTTTAGCTCAATCCGGTCAACTGCAGCCGGAAAGAACAGATTTTACCAACGCTGGCAACGGTTTAGTATTAACACAGATCAAAATTTGTCACTTTATTTCCATTAACCCCCTCCACGCCCATGCCGATATCAAGAGAGACATTTTCCGGTTAACGCTACTTCCAGTTAACACACAAAACTCCGGGCTTTTTTATGCAGAATTTGACAACAGAGCAGCAAACTCGACTGGAGCAAAACCTGCAACTGCTCGATATAGCCAGGCAACAAGACAAGATTGCCACTATTGGCCTTTATAAAGGAGTCCCTGTCGTCAAACTGGCTAATCCGGGAAACTGGATCAGACGCAGGTTCCACAGCCTGATGAAATCAGGTACAGATAACTTCCAGGAGATGATGTTAAAAGCCTTGGCTGACAGATCCATCACTCCAGCATCCAGAGCCCTGAAAGAACAGATTATCCGCAGTGCTGAAAGCGGTTCTCTGAACAATCTATTCAATATAAACACAATTACTGCCATCGCCAGCCAAAGGAAAATGCTGGGGCTTGAACCTTCCAAAGTCCCCAAAACACCTATAAAGGAACGTTCAGCCGAGACTGTGCATGCTTTGTATACCGATTTTGAACCTGCAACCTTAACAACAGGCCCATCACGGGACTGCTATGCGTTCGACATGGATTATGAGCCCGCCACATTTCGCGCGCCTGCTCCAGAAAGTGAACCAGCTCATCCTGCTGAAGAAGCCATAGAGTACACAAGAACTGAAGCCTCTTTAAAACCTGATTCACCGGCTTATCGTGAGGAAAGCCATGAAGGTAAAACCATTGCTTTCACTCCTTCCCTATCCAGCCCTAGCTCTTCAGACACTGCCACCTTAAGCACAAGAACTTCAAGTACCGTCAGTGACGAAACAAGCATCCCCTTTGAACGGGTATCTATCGAGGTTCCATCTACAACATCGTCACCCATCTCTACAAGCTGGCCAGACAATCTTGAGCTGATTAAGCTTAGTGATCACGAAGAGCCCGATGCGGTATCCCTTGCCCGCACTGAGTTCGATGCATTAAGCAATCTTCTTCCGGGAATTTCACTGCCTGATTCTCAGAGTTTTCTCCGTGCTTATTATCAGCTTTGCCTGCTGGATTCAGAGTCGTCTCCCGTTCCGGAGGAATACAACCAGCTAGCGACTCAGTTGAAAGATACGTACAAGAAGAAGCACCTGGCTGGTAGCTTTGACAGAATGAATAACGAGCTGATGTGGCAAGCCATCACCGATATTCGTACTCATCTTTCCGTTCAGGAATTTCAAGACTTAATCGCTGAGCCTGGTCAAGGTTCACGCAAGAGAGTTCTACAGCAGTTTGTGAGCAATACCATGGCAACTGCTTTTCGCAAGCCTCCTCACCTTCAAGGGCATTCAACTGAAAAAGTCACTGGAGAACAGCTTCAATTATTAAGCGAGCTTAAAGATAATGAAGCAGTGATGAAAGGTTGTCAGTTCACTCTGTTCAACGACGATCGGACAGAGATTAAACCGGCCGACGTGAATGAGCTTTTTAAGCAGCTATCTATAAATATTGATGAATTCAGTGTTGAGCATAAAACCTTCAGTCAGTTTATGAAGTCCTCAAAGAAAATTGATCTTAGCGCGGTTCAAGCAAAAGCGGTTGAAAACAAAGTACTTGCCGCAGATGAACTGAAAGCAGTAGTTGAAGCCAGAAAACTCAGGCTGGAGGTAGAGAAGAGTATTGGACGCACCTGGGATCAGTCAGTACTGACCCAAAAAGAGTTCTGGGGCCAGAACAGTGAACAAGGGGATGAAGACGGCTACAACGCCTATATGGCAATGCTTCAATTATCAAAGCTTTGCAGCCCACAGATAATGGCCAGTCAGCGGCAACAACTGAGCCTTGAACACAGAGGTGCGACAAGACATCCAAAGGTTGTTATTGAAGGTGCTGATATCAATGGCCTGTTATTGGCCATCACACAACTCGAAGCCGGTGCCAACGTCACTCTTGTCGATACAGAACGATACATGAGCAATCAGGTACTAAAACTCGACCCTCTTTGGGTACAAACACTGCAGTACTATCTGGGTGACCAGTTTGACCAACTATTCACTCCAGAAGCGGAAGCAAACCAGCTAACCACTGAAGCAGGTATTCTCAGAAAGGATGGAACTGCAGAAATTCCATCCGACAGACTCAGATACGCTCTCGTAAAAGAGCTATCCAGTCTTACTAAACAACAGCCATTATCAGTATATGATTATCGAACGGAGACAAGCATTCAAGTCGGAACTGACCCTGACAAACCAGACGATGCAACCATTGCTTTTGATCAGGGCTCTATTTTTAGCGAAATTCCTGAAAACATTGATGCCGATCAGCTGATATGCAGCGAAAATAACGCCAGCGATACGTGTAAAGCACTATTCAAATCCCATACCAAGTCAAACAGCAGACCTGTTTCCGGCTTAGATAGTAAACAGACCGTTGGACCCTCTGACTTTTTTGCTCGGTGTTCATGGTCAAGTGATGGCATCAGTGATCAGGGTTTGCAACTGCACGCAGGAGACTCTCAAAAAACAATCGTAGTCGATGACGCTTTTCTCGAGATCTTTACATCTTATCTGACCGAATTAACCAGCCAGAAAGGGCTCTCTGCCAGTAGCTCAACATCGCCCCATCTATTGAACTCAGGTTTAAATATTGCCCGCCCTGATTCACAAAGGCTTAAAAGGCTACTGACTGAGATGGATGGTAATCGATTGAACACCCACTGCCTTGAAGGCTCAGGACAGATTACTCTGGAAATGGAGATGCCTAAAGCTCTCAAAAGTTTTTTAGGCGATGCAGAAATTGAATTAAAGGCATTCTCTTCCGACTCCAGTTTGGCCGCCAAACCGGCAGATCATCAAATAATCAGGGAAAGAATCATGCAGTCATGGTTCTCTGCTGTGGCTGCACAAGTATTGCCTCAGAGCCAGAGCGTTCATTATCAGAATATTCAAAAAAAATCCATAGCGCTCCGTTCAGGTGTCAGCAGTACTCTTGAAGCCCCTGTCAAACACCTAAAAGACAGAAATGACAAAATTGTCGTATCAGCGGTTGGTAATACCACGGCACAGACTTGCAGACCCGGCAGTGAACAGCTTACAGCGACAAGAGAACAGATTTTTGCCCAGCAACAACTGACGGCATCAATGGCAAAGCCTGTTTTGCATCAGGTTACAGGCCAAGATCTTTCAGAGGTACGTAGCTTAAATGATCAGGTGGCATTGGACGATTATATGGCCCACCACCAGAGATCCGTTGACTATGTGTTGCAACAGAACTAAGACCGTACATCAACGTCAGGCAGGACGAATTCACCTATTTCCACGCTAGCCCGGATCAGGTAATTTAGCAGCCCTCCTGACAACAGATTGAACCTCCAATGACAGACCAAGCTACCCTTCCGTTCTGGCAACGCAAAAACCTTGAAGAGATGACTCGTTCTGAATGGGAATCTCTCTGTGACGGTTGTGGCCGCTGCTGTCTGAACAAACTCATTGATGACAACACCGATGAAATTCATACCGTAGCTGTCGCCTGCAAGCTGCTTGATCTGGATACCGGACAGTGCTGCAACTACAAGCATCGCAGAAAATTTGTGCCTGACTGCATCATGTTCACACCCAAAACCCTCCACGAGCATTTGCGGTGGCTACCTGATAGCTGTGCCTATCGACTGCTGTATAATGGTTTTGATCTGCCTGACTGGCACCCTCTGATAACAGGTGATCCACAATCTGTTCATGAATCCGGCTTTTCGATCAAAGATAAAGGAATGGTGTCGGAAGAAGATGTGACTGACCCGGCTGACTGGTTTGATTACATCATTAGAGTTCGCTGAGCCACTTTCCTGTATTGCCTATTCATTTTTCAGAACGGTATTCGTATTCAGTTCGATAAAGTGCAGGCTATGGGGCATTACACCAGTTTGGTTTGAGTGATTAAGGAATGAGTTGAACGAAGCAGGCTGTTCTTCTGGTAGTTCTTGGTCAATCGATAATTCCTGCGAGAAACCATAATTTTGAGCGATCAGCCTGATTGGTTCAAAATTACTGTCATTACTCCAGCCAGAAGAATCAATCCGATACCTATTGTGGCATACAGATCGGGTACATGCCCCCAGATTCCCCAGCCAATAAGGCCAGCAAACACCACCCCTGAATAGTTGATCGGCGCAATAACACTGGCTCTGGCATAACTGTAAGCTCTGGTGTAAAACCACATGGTTAACCAGATAGACGATCCTATATAGAGCAAGTAGGGCAGAGAGCTTAGAGGTATGGGTTGCCAGTTAATCAGTGCCACGGGCAGGCTGCATAAGAACGAAATAGAGAAATAGTAAAAATTGATTCTTGAGGAAGGTTCTGAGCTTGCCAGTGTTCGAGTACCTACCATAGAACAGGCAAGAAAAATCCCGGACACTAGACCAACCAGATGCCAGATTTTCAAACCTTTTATATCGGGCTGAAGCATCAAAACCACACCCGCGAAGCCAAGTAACATCGGTAATACAGCTCGTTTTCTAATGGTCACTTTCAACCAGAGCCAGATTACAACAGGTACAAACAAAGGGCCTGTATTTCTAAGCAGAGAAGCATCGACAAGAGGAATGTAAGCCAGCGCCTGATAATAGGCATAGAAGCACAACCAGCCCGTCACACCACGAACAATATGAGCCCATGGACGACTGGTTTTCAGAACATTATTTTTCTTTTTAAACAACGACGGTAAAGCGATGACCAAACAAATTGAATATTGTGCCAGCACAATCATCGACACCGGCACATCATTTGCTACCAGTTTACTCGCCGCTGCAGCAGTACTGGCAACCAAGGTCGTTGCCAGAGCATACAAAACACCTTTGGGTATATTCTCTGTCATACTCCCTGCCCTGACAAAAACCTCTATACCCGTCTCTTTTGGATATATAGGCTTTTAAGCCTTACCCATAAACGCCTGCATAATTTCTTTTGCTTCGTTGGACATCAGTCGTTCAGCAAACAAAACACCTTCATCTGCGATACGCTGTTCAACACTCTGACGATAGGATTGCTTAAGTAACCGCTTGGTATGTTTCATGGCTTCAGTTGGCTTTTCTGCCAGCTTTTGTGCCTTACTAAGTGCCAGCTCGAAAATATCATCAGTGTCCACCGCTTCATTGGCAATACCATAATCTCTGGCAATATCAGCATCAAAGAACTCGCCCAGCATTAACAATTCAGCCGCTCGCCTGTGCCCCATAGTTTCAGGTAACAGCAGGCTTGAAGCCGCTTCAGGAACCAATGCCAAATTAACAAACGGAAGGCGCAGTTTGGAATTATTGGCCACATAGGCCAAGTCACAGTGCAACAGCATGGTCACACCAATTCCGACAGCAACGCCACTGACGGCCGCCACCAGAGGTTTTTCGAAAGCCAGCAACTGACGCAAAAATTTCATGACCGGAGAATCCAGGCCCAAACCTTCTTTTAGAAAATCACCCAGATCATTCCCAGCCGAGAAGACCTCAGTATGACCTCGAATAATGACGGCTCGTACTGAGTCGTTTTGATCAGCCGCTATCAAAGCCTCTGTCATGCCGTTATACATGGCACTGGTCAGAGCATTCTTCTTTTCAGGCCGGTTCATGATAATAGTCAGAACAGCTCCAGACTGTTCCAACAAAATATGATTGTCAGACACGTCAACCACCTTTTATTATTGTGTCGATTCTGTTTAGTGGTAGTAACTCTATTACTCTGGGCTATAGAATGCCAATTATACGGTTATAGCCTCTTTGTCACTCAATGATCAAAAAAAAACCCCGAACCATCAAAGACGGCTGGGGCAAAGGCACCTGACATGCACATTATCAAGGGTTAACCTCAATAACTGTGCTCTTTTTCACCTTACTTTTCATAAAAATGGATAGAAATGCAGAGGATGAATTCTTTTACCTGTCAGGAAGGCATCGTATTATTGAAGCCAGAAAACAATCTATTGATGCAACCGTTCTTATTGTTCTGATCTAGATCTTGCATTCATGCTATCAAAAAATAAGTCTACTGCCTTAGTCTATTCGGATGTATAAATACAAAAAACGCATCAAACGCTCAAATAAAAGAATATTAATGCATTTTATTCTGCGACATAAGCCAACGTTATTCGGCCTTTTCAAGTGATTCCAACCCTTTAATTTGATCGTATATTTTTTGATTAGTGATAGCCTTCATACCCAGTTGCTCTGCAAATCTGATCACTTTTCCATTTAACTCATCAACCTCCGTCGTTTTTCCTCGCTGGATATCAACCCACATACTCATGTGGGCCCGAGCATCAATTTTCAAAAATCCGGACGCTACAATTCTGAACAGTATGTCTGGTAAATCCAGAATATAAGGCATTTTTTCTAACGGTATTCGTGTTCCTATATCCACCGGCTGAATGCCAAAACCGGACATAACATCCAAGCCTTCCCGAATACAATCAGCCCAGAGTTTGCGGTATTTTCTATAACGCATTTGCTCTCTCAGCGGCAAATTGCTAATGGCATTTATGGAGTTATTCAAATTAAGAAGCAGCTTGGTCCAGAGCACGGCCTGAATATCATCATGAAGTCGGCTTTTACCCAGAGCTTTATCCAGAACACTCAACCAGGGTTTCAGAGAAGTCGACGCTTCTAAATGGAGACAACCCTCTGTCGTTTTTTTAAATTCCCCCCTCCCAAGATAATTAACACCGTATGCAACAGATCCGCCGACGATATCAGCCTCAGGCAATTCTTTTTTCAAGGTATCAACGCTTTCAAGACCGTTCAAAAAACTGATGACCGTAGCGCGCGGCGCATAACTCTTAATCTGCTGAATAGCTTCTGGAAGATCGGTATTTTTTACACAGACAATGATCAGGTTTGAACCGGACAACATAGAAGCATCGGTTTGGTAGTCCAGCAGGTTCATGGCGAAGCTCTGCCGCCGACCATCATGGTGAACAATGGTCATACCGTAACGAGCCAGTTCGTTGTGGAACCAGTGTCGACCCAGCATACGAACGGATATGTTCTCGGAGTAAAAACAGCCAGCCAGGTAACAACCTATAGCTCCCGCTCCAAGAATAGTAATACCTTCGTTATTATTATTTTTCATCAAAGGTGGTTTCTTTTTTGTTTTACCAAACTCTAAGAAACCACCTGTAAGCCGTCAACCACTGAAATGTATGAAGAGCAAAATAATCAGTAGTGGTAAGGGTATTTCGAGAAATCTTTTGGTCGTTTTTCAAGAAAAGAGTCTCTGCCTTCCCGGGCTTCATCCGTTCCATAGGCCAGACGAGTCGCTTCCCCGGCAAACATTTGCTGCCCTACCATGCCATCATCGGTCATATTAAGACCAAATTTCATCATACGCAGAGCTGTTGGTGATTTTTTACCAATTATTTTTGCCCATTCCAAAGCTGTTTCTTCCAATTCGGCATGGGGAACCACCTTGTTGACCATTCCCATATCCGCTGCATCCTGAGCAGAGTAATCCAACCCCAGAAAAAAGATTTCCCTAGCCTTCTTTTGTCCTACCATCTTTGCCAGATAAGCAGAACCATAACCGGAATCAAAGCTGGCTACGTCGAGGTCAGTCTGTTTGAACACGGCATGTTCAGCCGACGCTATGGTCAGGTCACACACCACATGCAAGCTGTGCCCGCCACCAGCAGCCCAGCCGGGAACGACCGCCATAACGACCTTGGGCATAAAACGAATCAGTCGTTGTACTTCCAGAATATGAAGACGACCCAGTCTTGCAGGATCAATCTCGTCCTGTGGCATGCCTTCATATTTGTAGCCGTCTTTACCACGAATACGCTGGTCACCACCTGAACAGAACGCCCAGCCGCCGTCTTTAGAGGAAGGCCCATTACCGGTCAGAATGACACAACCAACATCGCTGGAAATTCGGGCATGTTCCAAGGCACGATAAAGTTCATCAACTGTTTTAGGTCGAAAGGCATTTCGGCATTCAGGACGATTAAAGGCAATACGAACCGTGCCTTGATGAATAGCACGATGATAGGTGATGTCTTCGAAATCAAAACCCTCGATTTCGTGCCACTGTTCTGGATCAAAAATCTCGGAAACCATGATGGGATTCTCGCAATCAGGAAAATAATGAAATTGTCGCACATTTGCCTGATTGCGCCAGTACCTAACAAATAAGTACCTAATAAATAGATTCCTTAGCTTATGGCTTCAAAATCATCTTCACGGAGCAGTGCTCTGCCATCTTCTTGAAGCACCCAAAGTTCCCTATGAATAACACCACCCGCTTTGTTCATTTTCCAGCCGGATTTTAAAATAGCAGACTGTTCATCAACCACTTCCAACTCTGGTTCAACGTATTCAACACCAGTAAAACCATCAGCGATCAACTGTTCCCAGAAACCTGCTATTTCTTCTGTACCAGTGAAAGTACCGAAAGGACGTGCATGCATCACTGCATCGGCTTCGTATTGAGCGGCACAATCTCTTCCGTTGCCAGAATTAAAAGCATTCTTCCAGTTGGAACTGGCCAGATTAACTGCCTTAATCACTTTATCTTTCTGAGCTTGATCCACGATTTTATTCCTCATTAAGTCTGAGGAAAGCATAGCTCTTGCTGGCTCCATTGATAAACCGGACAATTCAGGATTCAGTTTTCGAAATATACGAACAATCATGAAATATCTACGTCATATGGCGGTATTTGCCAACATTGTTGAAAGTGGCTCCATCACAACAGCAGCCGAAGCAGAAGGGCTATCAAAATCAGTGATCAGCCAACAGCTGAAAGACCTTGAACAGGCACTGGGAGTGATTCTGCTCAATCGAACGACACGTGCCCAAAACCTGACCCCTGCTGGAAGAGAGTTCTACGAGCAATGCCGTGAAATCAGTCACATAGGTCAGCAAGCCTGGCAGCAAGCTCAAAACAATCTTGAAACACCTAGAGGACCCATACGAATTTCGGCACCTCATGCATTGATCGAACCACTGATAACACCTGCTATAGGAGAGATAGCACGACAGTATTCAGACATTATTCCGACTATTCTCAGTGAGGATCATCGAACTGATCTTTTACAGCAGGACATTGATCTGGCGGTTCGGGTAGGGGTTATGCCCGACAGTGATTATATACAAAAAAAACTGGGTAGCTTTCGTGAAGTTCTCTGCGCTACGCCTTCTTACCTGGCCGAGAACGAATCAGTCTTCAATCAGCTTTTCAGTTCTATCCATAGTGCCTCTCAACTGAGTTATATCGCTAATAGCTGGCAAGGCTCTCATCCATCCCATTCATTATTCAGTCATAAATTGAATAAAGCTGTCAGTCTGACATTTAAAGCGAATCGTTTCTGCAATTCCCTGACAGCTGTCGTTGGAATGGTGCAGTCCGGAGCAGGAGTGGCATTACTGCCAGATTTCGTATTCCAGCCATTGCGGCAGAAAAACTTACTGATTAACCTCTTTCCAGACTATGAACTGCCAGAAGTTCCGGTATACGCTGTGCATGCTTATGGTAAAAATCCCAGCCTGCTGCTTCAGAAATGCCTTAAAACGTTGAAAGACACAATGAGTAGACTGTCAGCAGATTCTGATTAACACACTCAATGCACGGCCAATATCGTCAACCTAAGATTTCTTGCTTATCTTGTTTCTTCGGTGGCAGTCGCTTACATGATTGTTCGAGCGGGCTTTAGTGCACTCTAAAAAAACTGCATTCTGAGCAAAGTGCACTCGGAGTAGAGAGCTCTCTTAAAGACTCAGTTTCCTGAAGCTGTCTGCAAGCTCCTGGAGTTGAATAGGCTTACTAAGAACCTGTTCAACTCCAACATCTTCCAGAGCATCTTTGGTTGATTTCTGAATATCTGCGGTAAGTGCAATTATATGAGGGCGTTGCTCTTCAGGCCATTGTTCCTGAATCAGTTTTGAGGCAGTAATACCATCCATAACCGGCATCTGAACATCCATTAAAACCAGATTATATTGCTTTCTTTTCAAAGCCTGAATCGCTTTTTCTCCATCCTCAGCCAGATCCGGATGATAGCCAAGTCTCTCCAGTAGTTTACTGCCAACAATTCTGTTCAACGCGTTGTCGTCCACCAGCAGAATATCCATAGGGATGCTTTCTGCCAAAACCGATTCATTCTGGCCAACAACCTGTTTTGCAGAGCCATGCCCTGATGGTCTCATCATGGAAAGTAATTCAGCCAACAGAACATCAGTCCTTACTGGCTTGGTGTGTTGGGCATGAAACAGGTCTCGATTACGAGCATCTTTCACTTTTCCCATTGAGGTCAACAGCAGTATTGGGCAATCCGGCCTGCTTTTTTTGATATGTCCGGCCAGTTCTACACCATCAATCTTGGGCATCTGCATATCCAGAATAGCCAGATCAATCTTTGACTTACCTTTCAATGAATCCAGAGCTTTTTGAGGGTGAATATATTCGGTGACCTTTACTCCCCAATGCTCGAGATGATGCTTGATAATCATAAGGTTGTTCTTATTGTCATCCACCACTATTGCCCGAAGATCTCTGAGGCGGGACAAGTCTGGTAACTGCTCTTCAACATTCGCCTGAGGCATATTCAGGTCGAAGTAAAAATGACTGCCTTCTCCCTCGATCCCTGTACTCTTCACGCCCATGCTGCCACCCATAAGCTCGCACAAGCGTCGGCTGATCGTCAGCCCAAGACCTGTTCCGCCAAACTGTCGGGTCGTGGAACTATCTGCCTGGGAAAACGAATTAAAAATAGCGGCCTGTTTTTCTTGAGGAATACCTATACCAGTATCAGCAACGTCCACATCAATCCGAAATAAATCCGGAGACCCTGCCATTGATACGCCTTTACATTCGAGCCTGACTTCCCCTTGCCTTGTAAACTTTACGGAATTACCTACAAGGTTCAGCAGAATCTGTCTGACACGAACGGGGTCTCCAATAAAAAATCTTGGGAGTTCATCCGGATAATTACAGATCAGCTCAAGGTTATTTTCAACTGCCCTGATGGACAGCATTTCCAGGGTTTCTTCCATACAGAGACGTAGATCAAAGGGCACAGCTTCCAGTTCAAGGCGCCCTGATTCGATTTTTGAAAAATCCAGAATATCGTTGATAAGAGAAAGAAGAGACTGACTGCTGATATTAACGATGCTGACCCACTCTTTTTGCTCGGAATTTAACTCCGCTTCCTGCAACAATTCAGACATACCGACTATGGCATTCAAAGGTGTGCGGATTTCATGGCTCATGGTCGCTAAAAACTGGCTTTTTGCTTCAGCCGCTGCCAGTACTTTTTCACTTTGCTGGCTTAAAGACTGGTTGATCAGATACAGCTCTGCCGTCTTTTGCTCCGCCAGCCGCTCAGCTTCTTTTCGTGCTAATTTCTCCCGAGCAAGCTTCCGCTCAAGTCGTTGCAGTTTCGTTTGATCACTTTCTGCCATTGCACTTACGGCTCTCTGGTAAGGAAGAATTTTGCAGCGGTTCCAGGCCCATGTTCTGAATCAAGGTTCTGGCGGTTCAGCTGAAAAGGCTCATTGAAATGTTTTATTGCTCCATAAATCAGCCCTTCTGCAAGATCGGCAAAGGGTCTTCTGGATTGATAATGCATAACAAAACCATTGGCTTCTTCTATACAATCAAACGTTGGCAGCTGAGCATCGGGATAAAGCTTGCGAACCTCGCCGTGAATAATCTGATCAACACTGGCCAAAAAGCTCTGACAGTTATGTCCTTTGAAGAAGGCTGGGTACATATCATGGAATCGACCCAGCAAGTGTTCACCAAACACTCTGACCAGTTCAGACACTTCCGCCCCGGTTTCAGCTGACAGTCGGGTCACTAATTCCAGCATCTCTCCATGATGGTAAGTACCCATCGATGTATAGATACCTTTAGACTCAAGGTTGGCTGACTCAATGATTTTATCTGCAATTTCCTCAGAGAACTTGTCCTCTACCATCTCTAGAAACTCGGTAAATACAATTCCTTTCATACGTGTACCGTAGCTATTTGGCCTGATTCCTTATATCGGCTGAAAAATAAAAAGTTCATTCTGACAGAAGCAGGCTGGATGAGATCAGTTCTCAATAATGTTAGAATCCCTTTCTATAAATGAACCGGCGAAGATGCTGGTGAGAAAGCTGACAACAGGAATAAGAAAGCAGTAATGAGTAATTGCCCACTAACCACCGACTTTAGAATGGCCATGCAGGAATTAGCAGCATCGGTCAATGTGATTACAGCTCAGGATAACGGTCTGAGAAATGGCCTGACAGCAACCGCCGTCTGCTCATTATCCATGGAGCCTGCCTCTATGTTGGTTTGTATTCACAAGGATGTTCAAGCGCTGGAGCAAATTAGAAATAACGGATTCTTTTGCATCAATGTTCTCTCCGCTAACCAGCAGGAAGTATCTGATGTATTTGCTGGAAGAACCGGAGCGGTTGCTGAACAGCGATTTGAACAAACGGGTGAGTGGACTGAATCACAATCTGGAACCCCTATGCTGGACAAGGCATTAGCCAATGTCGTTTGTGAGGTTCAGGAGCTAAAAGAAGCAGGCAGTCATTACATTTGTATTGGCCTCGTTAAAGAAGTTCGTCTGACTGCCAGCACGACACCGCTGATCTATGCTCAACAGCAATACGGTACTCTGACGGACCTGCCTGAAACATCTGCAGTCTGACCTGAATAGAGGTAAATAACATGACTCGACTGGAAAAAACACTGGCTGCGATAGATACGCTGCATAATGGTGACCCTGAGCGAACGGATGGCAAGGCCAATGAGTTAATTTATGCCGAAAACATGTCAGGCTGGTTGAAAAAACTGGCACCTGATGCTTCAGAAGAACTGCAAATTGCTGTTCGCAGCCAACACCTTTGTCGCTGGGAGCTGGCTCGCTCTGAGTTCCCCATGGATCGCACTGGTTACCTGAAGTGGCGCACAGAACTGGGCAAGCTTCACGCTCGCAAAGCCGTAGAGGTAATGCTGGCAGAAGGGTACAGCGACGAGTGTTGTTCGCACGTCGAGAACACCGTTCGCAAACTGGGAATCAAGCGTCATGCTGATGCCCAGACGCTCGAAGATTGCGCCTGTCTGGTGTTTATCGAAACCGGTTTTCTGACTTTTGCCGAAAAGCACTTCGAAGAAAAAATTATCAATATCGTCCAGAAAACCTGGGGAAAAATGTCAGAACAGGCTCAACAAACGGCTTTAGCGTTAGACCTTCCTGATGAAGCCCTGACTATTATCAAAAAAGCGCTTGCCTGATACTGCCATAAACCATGGAACTTGCTTATCGCTTCATGGTTTATTCCCCCTATTCCACTCTATACTGTTTCTATTGCCTGCATACTAAAGGAATAGTTCATGGCTGTTGGAAAGACTCCACCCCCTAAAGATGGGCAAAACTGGGATGGATACGCTGACATAGAAAGCTCTACTAGCAGTCAGGAAGCCCGCCAGTCCTATCAGCAATCAGTGGAAGCAAGTTTTAAAAGTAGGCGTCTCACATCCATTTCGAAGGATCAGGTTGCAAGCCAAATTCCCGAAACCGAAGCGAAGCCACAACATAAACCCATCAATAAATTTGCATTGACTCGTGTACTTGGCAGAGCCATGAGTAGGGGCCTCCTACCCGACAAGGTTTTTGTAACAAAGCAAAACTTCGAATGGCCTGCACCTAAAACGGAACTCAACTCTGCAGAGCGACTCGATTCCATTGACATTGACATTGATATGTCGGACCTGGAACTGGTAGCAGATCTGAGGTATTCAGAAGGGGTTTCCAAGCATTCTGAGCAGGCCTCTCTATTTGAGAGTCAAGAGCCTAGCCCTGAAGATATAAGGCAGAATGACAAGAGAAAGAGTTGTTACCTACTCAGTTCTCTGGCTTCGATGGCTGCGACCAACAATGGCAAGCAGCAGATCAAAGCAAACATATGCCAACTTGGTCCTGATCATGCTGCTGTCCGCCTGTTTGACAGAGTTACAGACAAAAATATTGTTATTCGGGTATCAACAGCAAGATTACTGGATAAAGATAAACGTGATCTGTATTCCTTTGGAAACAGGTCCGGAGCAATATGGCCCGGCGTTATGGAAAAGGCTTTTCACGCCTTGAAAATACACAGGGTCAAGACACTCAGAGTCATGTTGGAACGTGCTAAATCGAACGATGAAAAGGATCTTATCCGTTCTCAGTTAAATGAGTTGGAAGTTCGTAGTGGTGAAGGCAATTTACTTGATAAAACCGAGTTACTGGGCGCTATATACGCTATTCCCTGCCTACCTAAAAAAGATTCAAGTAACGCCGCTTATACACAGTCATTAAATGCTCCCATTATGCTATTGAATCCTGCAGAACAACTTCACATTCTGCGCTTTAACATTGAACAGGGAGTACCGGCTATCGCCGGAATAGGCCAAAACTTTCGAGGAGCCAGCAGAGCAGTACTAAAAGGAACGCCACCCAGCCACGCAGTAGCTATTCTCGGACCAGCTCAAAGAAAATTGTTACGAGGCGGGGAAGAAGATGGCGTTTTAATTTATGACCCTTTCGGAGACTCTCTGAATGGTAAAGGGCAAGTTGTTCATTTTTCCAGCATGCATCTTTCGGAAGAAAAAGAAGATGACAAAAAGATGGTTTCTCTAGCAAAAGGCGGTCAGGCTTTGAGTTTTGTCTCCTATAAAGACTTTCCCGCTCGTTTCAGCAAAGTGGCTATTGCTCGGGGTGGCTACACCACGACCGCAAGAGTTGAAGACAGCTCTTTCATGTCGATCGAGCCTGACGAGTTTGCCCAGTTTGCCGAACTAAATGAACCAGCCGATCCAGACGATACACAAAACTGAAACACGACCTTCATACCTCTGTAACACTTTCCTTTTAGTTTGGTCACTACTGACTACCAATCATAATGATTCAGGAATCCGAATGCGCTTTTCGCTGACCAAACTGCTCGTACCTGTTATTGCCGTTTTCGCACTGGCAGGTTGCCAGTCCATGACTGAAGAAAAAATGGCCAGCAAGCCTATACAAACAAAACAACCTGTCGTCCAATTGAATAACGATGATCTTTATGAAGTCGCTCACGAAGGTCGTTACTACGTCTTTGATGACACAGCTGTTTACAAAAACTTCGTAGCCCACGGAGAAACACCTTACCGCAAAGTATTCATTGGCGAAGGTCCTCAGGGTAAGACCCTGGTATTTGGCCTGACAGGTAAAGACAAGAAAAAACGTTCAGGTATTGGCAGCGTAGATCTCTACCAAGGCAAGATTGCACCCGCTGAAAACTTCTATGGCGAAATGCGCGGTGAAGACAATCGTTTGTATGTATTCAGCGAACTTGCGGATATGGAAGCGGTTCGCAAAACAGGTGAGGCTGCTTATCGCTTCACTCAGATTGGCGTTGGCCCCAAGGGTGAAACTGTTGTTTTTGTTCTAAACAAAAACAACAAAAAGAAAAAACCAATGGCTCTGATGGCTGAATTTTCAACTCGTAACCAATAAGTTTTTCAGAATTGACAGGAGCCTGAACTGATTTCGGACTTCTTTCAATGACAGCCCTGTAGAGCAACCCCCATAGATTTACAGGGTCTGTCTAACCCTCTGTCTTCAAATCATTGCACCAGCTCTTCCCTCGTGAAACCATAAGACCTGCCTGAACGTATCCTTCAATCGATACGCTCCATCAGTAACTCAGAAAGGAAACTTCCTTGGCTGGAAAAGTAAATAAGATTATCAAAGAGATAGCGGTAACACTGGTATTCGCAGCTATTTTTATAACTGGATATAACCTGTATCTGCAAAAGGATATGCCAACAGGTATAGCGCCTTCTTTGCAGTACACTGATCTGTCAGGTCACTCCATTGACCTTCAAAAACTGTCGGCAGAAAAACCGGTTTTACTCTATTTCTGGGCAACCTGGTGTCACGTTTGCAGCTGGACTAGCCCTGCAATCAGTGACTTGTCTGAAAATTATAATGTTGTAACAGTGGCTCTTTCTTCAGGAAGAGATCAAAGAGTGCAGGCATACGCTAAGGCTAATGAGTTGAAGTTCCCGATTATCAATGATCATTCGGGCCAGCTGAACAGCGACTGGATGATCAACGTTACGCCCTCTATTTATATTGTCAGAAACGGTGAGATCAAATCAGTCACTACCGGCTTTACAACGAAGGTTGGGCTATTGGTAAGGCTCTGGTTTTACCAATAGCTTTCGAAGGAGAGCTACTGGTAAAAAAAATCTAGAGTAGATAGGACTTGATAGAGACACCACCGTCAACTTTATAGTCGTCACCGGTCACATAGCTTGATTTATCCGATCCCAGAAACATCACTACATTGGCAATTTCTTCCGGCTCGGCAAATCGTCCGAAGGCATTGGTATTCAGTGTCTGCTGACGAATGTCTTCATCAATGCTGTTCAGATAGAACTTCATGCCGGCTGTATTGATGCCACCCGGCGACACCGAGTTCACTCGCACACCGCGCTTGGCGTATTCGGCAGCAGCACCTTTGGTTAAAACAATTACGCCGCCTTTTGCTGCAGCATAAGCTGTCTGAAAAGCTTGGCCTTTGTGTCCTGATTCCGACGAGATGTTCACAATAGAACCACCACCAGCGGCTTCGATGGCAGGCAGTTGATACTTCATACCCAGCCAAACACCTTTAAGAGTGATATCAATACAAAGATCCCAATCGTCTTCTTTGATATCGGTGATGCCCACAGACGGAGTCGCCTTGGCTGCATTGTTCACCGCAATATGAAGGGCACCAAAGCTTTCAACCGCAACGGTCACCATCTTCTGTGCATCTGCAGCTATCGAAACGTTTGCTTCAACTGCAACCGCTTCACCGCCCGCTTCTTTAATCAGGCGAACCGTCTCTTCAGCGCCAGCCAGGTTCAGGTCAGCCGCCACTACTTTTGCGCCTTCTGCAGCAAACATCAAAGCTGCAGTGCGGCCTACACCATCACCACCGGCACCCGTAATCAGGGCTACTTTATTTTCTAACATCATGGCGGAATAACTCTTATTATTTTATTGATGTCATCAAACGTCATTTCCCGGTTGTCAGCAACACACATTTGGATTAGACGAAGCTTCTCACCCATTGACCTGAAAGTACTATGCCCACTGATACCACTATTGTATCCTAGCCGGTTTATACTCATACCAGCACCTCTCTTTTATCCTCAAATTCTCGATATTAAAGAGAGACTAATGTACTAAGTAAGGTATGAATAATTCATACCTTCCAAAATCCGGATTCTCGCAAAGAGCCATGATGGAAGAGCAATATCATCCGCATCAGATCGAAACTGATGCCCAGAAGTACTGGGAAGAGAACGACAGTTTTGCTGTCACGGAAGACGAAGGCAAAGAAAAGTACTACTGCCTGTCCATGTTCCCTTATCCCAGTGGCCGACTGCACATGGGGCACGTTCGTAACTACACCATTGGTGATGTAGTTTCCCGCTACCAGCGCATGCAAGGCAAGAATGTCATGCAGCCTATGGGTTGGGATGCGTTTGGCCTACCGGCTGAAAATGCAGCGATCAAAAACAAGACCGCGCCTGCACCATGGACTTACGAAAACATCGACTACATGAAAGGTCAGCTAAAGCGTTTAGGCTTTGGCTACGACTGGAATCGTGAGCTGGCCACCTGCAAGCCTGATTACTACAAGTGGGAGCAGTGGTTCTTCACTCAGTTGTACGAGAAAGGTCTGGTTTACAAGAAGATGTCTTCCGTAAACTGGTGCCCGAACGATGCAACGGTTCTGGCTAACGAGCAGGTGGAAAACGGTCGCTGCTGGCGCTGTGACACCATGGTTGAGCGCAAGGAATTGCCTCAGTGGTTTGTGAAAATCACTGCCTACGCCGATGAGCTGCTGGCTGACCTTGATCAGCTGGACGAATGGCCTGAACAAGTGAAGGCCATGCAGCGTAACTGGATTGGTCGATCTGAAGGCGTTCAGCTGACCTTCAAGATTGCCAATACGATTGAAGGCTCTCCTAAAGAATTACAGGTGTACACCACTCGCCCTGACACCCTTATGGGTGTGACCTATGTGGGCGTTGCCGCCGAGCATCCTCTGGCAAAAGCCGCTGCGGTAAACAATCCAAAGCTGGCTACTTTTATTGAAGAGTGCAAATCCAACGGTGTCACCGAAGCTGAAATGGCCACCATGGAAAAAGTCGGTGTTGATACCGGCATCCGTGCCATTCACCCACTCACTGGCAAAGAAGTACCAGTCTGGGCAGCTAACTTCGTATTGATGGATTACGGTACCGGCGCTGTAATGGCGGTACCAGGTCACGATGAACGTGATCACGAGTTTGCTACTCGCTTTGAACTGCCTATCCAGCAGGTCATTGAAGCCGCTGAAGGTGACGAGATTGACCTGACTAAAGCCGCTTACACCGAAAAAGGCACACTGGTTAACTCCGGTGAGTTTGACGGTCTCGGCTTTAAAGACGCGTTTAATGCTATTTCCGATAAGCTGATTGCTGAAGGCAAAGGCGAGAAACAGGTTAACTACCGTCTGCGTGACTGGGGTGTAAGCCGTCAGCGCTACTGGGGTTCTCCAATCCCAATGCGGTATCTGGAAGACGGCACCGAAGTGACCGTTCCTCTGGAAGATCTGCCGGTTCTGCTGCCTGAAGACGTTGAAATGGATGGCGTTCAGTCTCCTATCAAGGCAGACCCTGAGTGGGCCAAAACCACTCATAATGGTCAGCCTGCTACTCGTGAAACCGATACCTTCGACACCTTTATGGAGTCCAGCTGGTATTACGCTCGCTACTGCTCACCTCAGTCCGATGACAAGATGCTGGACCCGAAAGCGGCTAACTACTGGCTGCCCGTGGATCAGTACATCGGTGGTATCGAGCACGCAGTCATGCACTTGCTCTACTCTCGCTTCTTCCACAAATTGCTGCGTGATGCCGGTTTGGTGGATAGCGATGAGCCGTTCAAGAAGTTGCTCTGCCAAGGCATGGTGCTGGCTGATACTTTCTACATGACCGATGAAAAAGGTCTGAAGCACTGGATTGCACCCAAAGACGTTGACTTTGAACTGGACGATAAAGGTCGTCTGATCAAAGGCTCGCTGAAAACCACGGGTGAAGCCGTTGAGCACGCGGGCATGAGCAAAATGTCCAAGTCCAAGAACAACGGTGTTGATCCACAAGATCTGATCAACAAGTACGGTGCTGATACCATTCGCCTGTACACCATGTTTGCTGCGCCTCCCGAGCAAACTCTGGAATGGTCCGAGAATGCTGTTGAAGGTGCTCACCGCTTCTTGCGTCGTTTCTGGAAACAGGTCGCCGAGTTTACAGCTACTGGTGACACAGTTGCTTTGGACACCAACGTTCTGAGCAAAGAACAGAAAGACATGCGTCGCAAGACTCACGAAACCATCAAGAAAGTTTCCGATGACTGTGAACGTCGTCTGACGTTTAACACAGCCATTGCTGCCATCATGGAACTGAGCAACGCCATGGCGAAGTTCAAGGATTCCAGCGATCAGGGTCGGGCCGTAATGCTTGAAGCCATTGAAGCCACCACGTTGATGCTGGCTCCAATCGCTCCGCACACAATGCACAGTATCTGGAACTCTCTGGGTCATACTGATGCGGTTGTGACGGCTGAATGGCCTGTATTTGACGAAATCGCCATGAAGAAAGACGCTATTACGATGGTGATTCAGGTCAATGGTAAGGTTCGTGCCAAGCTGGATGTAGCGGCAGGATTGTCCAAAGACGACATTGAGGCTATGGCAAGAGCACACGAGAACGTTGTGAAATTTACCGAAGGTAAAACCATTCGCAAAGTGATTGTAGTGCCGGGTAAGCTGGTTAACATTGTTGCCAACTAAACGGCTGTTATAGCAGTAACAGAAAAAGCTGGAGCTAGTGCTTCAGCTTTTTATGCCGCTTAATTTATGACGATTAACTCTTCATCAGTCATAGGTATTTTCTGAGTCTGCCCAACTGCGCCGACTGGGGAAAGAAAACCCGATGCTGTCTGACTGTCCGGACCAGTAGAGAATTCAAGCGCTACGACAGTTGTCAGTAAAAGCGCCAGTAACCATTTTATTCTGAGAAGTTTCATTGTTGTGCTCATGGAAAATCCGTTTTCAGAATTGATAAGATATTCCCTGAAACAATAATTCTCAACCATCCGGTTTACTCAGGTGTTTAAATTCTTTCGAACGCCCCCATAATCTGAATAATCCAGATAGAGATAGAAGCAATGACTCAACTCGTTCAGATCGCCTGCCCTAAATGCACGACTGCTAACAGAGTGCCTACTGACCGCTTGGGTGATGGGGCAGTGTGCGGAAAATGCCGGAACCGCCTTTTTAACGGCAAACCAGTTGACCTGAATGCAGGCAACTTTAAACGGTTTCTGTCTCAGACTGATTTACCCGTAATTGTTGATTTCTGGGCACCCTGGTGTGGGCCCTGCAAAGCTATGGCCCCTGCCTTTAGTCAAGCAACCGCAGAGCTGGAACCCAACATCAGACTCGCCAAGCTGGATACGCAGGCTCATCAGCAGATTGCCACTCAACTGAATATTCGCAGCATTCCCACCATGATCGTCTTCAAAAATGGCAAGGAAATAGATCGTTTATCCGGAGCTTTGCCCGCTAACCAGCTAAAACAGTGGATTAAGAAAGCGGCTAAATAAGGTACCTCGCCTCCGAGAGCAAGCCCTGTCTATGCTTATTGATACTATTTATAGTTATGGACAAGAACATGGCAGGAGCTCCTCTCGGACCAGCAGCAGGCCACACTGCAATTCATAGTCACCAGCCCGTTGAAAAAGGTCCTATTCGATCTCGGGATGGCAGGGTTTCTGTTGTTGAAGATGTAAAACCACAACCAAAAACAAAACCATCACAGGCTCTGATAAACCTTAAATTGCATAAGAGGGGTATCAGGGTGGTTGAACCTCATACTGGAGGTTCTATTAAATGGAAACCCGCCAGAAAAGCTCCGTTAGCACCAACAGCTGAAAAACCAGTCAGTGAAAACAAATCTGTCGCCAAGAATACCAACCTCGATTCTCAAACAAAAAACCATCCGGTATCTGACGCTCTTGTAACCAAAGCAGCAGACGCTCTCATAGCTCATCGAACATCAACAGTTGGGGCACACCAAAACCGAAACGAAGTCTTCAAAGAAATGCTAACCACTTACAATCCTGCCGGTGCTGGTTTGGATAACGAAGAATACTCAGAACTGGAGTTTCTTCTGAATGATGCTGCCAATGACGCAGGTGAGAAACTGCCAGCGGACAGAACTAAAGCCATAAAAGAGGTTCAAGTCGCTATTCATGAACGCTTGAGTACCAAAGGATCGAGAATCTTGGCAGGCCCACCGCCAGCTCCACCGACAAGGACCAGTTCTCTCCCCCAGGATACTCGAGAGGCCGTTCAATCCAAACATTCTAAAGGCCCGCGAATCAAGAACGATACGCCACCCCCTCCACCTAAAAGAACCAGTTCACTCCCAAAAGCACCCCAAAGCGATAAGCCTACGGCAAGCACCATTACTCCAGAGAAAATGTCAGAAGCCAGAAAAGTGTTAAGCCTTCGCCCAGGTTGCCATACAGCTTTACTGGATGCTCTGAACGGTAACCTTTCCCCTCAAGAAACTCGGAAAAAAATGGTTGACGGTTATGCTGACTACTATTCAACAGCTCAGATAGCTCGAGGCTCCAAAGAATCCAAAGAAGATTATGTTCTAAATCTGGTAAAAACCATGCAACAGCAAGCCAGTCACACTTCTGCAGATGACCTGGCTCCTTTAAGAGGTTTGGTACAGAGAGATATCAGTGGTGATGTCGATGCAGCAACCATTGCTCTAGGGTTGAAAACCATGGACTCAAAGCGTCATGCCTTCGATACATTTAAAGACCTCACCGGTGTCACCATCAATAGACAGGTGGGTACAGCCCAGCTAACCGGCAAAGCCAACCCTACCGGTGAAGGTGCGAAAATGGCCAATTTCACTATGGTTGACACAACCGAGATAGATGGATTTGTCAGGCAGATACAACAACAACAGGGAGCTGTTGTTGGCCAGACTCTTAGAGAAGAAGTAGCAACACTTCGAGGAATCAAAAACCCTGAAAAAGTATGGAAGAAACTCGAGAAAAAACTGGCCGCAGGCTTGCGAAAGGATATGCAAAGAAGTATTAACCCTGCTCTAAACGGAGCTTCAACAAGAACCAAAGCACAGAGAATTCAAGCTGAAATGGAACAGAGACTTGCCACACGAATGAAGCAGTCCAAATCATTTTTCATAGCAGCCGCAACAGTCAAACATTAACAACCGTCCATCCACTTATCAGTCCTGACTCAGATACCCTGTATCCCGCCGATAAAAGCCTCATTCATGGGGCAGTAGGCTGAAATTACTCTCCTACTACTCAGGGCAAGGGATAATCGCGGAAGAAAGCATGGACAGAGAAGCAGATTTCGTTGAAGCCATTGAAACCGGTGAAGCTATTGAAACTCAACCGATTAGCCAGTTTTCTGACAAGGCTTTGCCCAAAGTAACCGACAGGGTGACCAGAGCCGAACTCAGCCAACGCATCAAAGATGCGGTTGCTGTGGGTAATTCAGAGCACCTTCATTGCTATTTCAATTTCATGCTGGTGAATGAATACACACCGGAACAGCTGGTTCAGGAAATTGATTACACCAGAATTCACAATGAGCCAATGCTGAAAGCACTGGTGCATTGGACTGAACAGGTTCAGCAACAGAAAAAGCAGAAAACGGCTGGCAAGGCCACTTACCTGGCCATCGTCATTCAGCATGAAGAAAAACGCTATGTCCTGACTCTCAGAACCATTGAAAAGTACAAGAAGTTTAACGATGCGCCCCACGAATTTACTGAAGCTATCGATCTGTTGGAAATATCTTCATGGCTAGGGCTCTTTCAACAGGAGCTGGACAGTCAGGTTCCCTATGAAACCGTATTGAAACAACTTGAAGCCCTGCGGCAAAAACACATCTGGTCCAAAGATCTGGCTGTATTTGCCATTCCTGTGACCACTGCTTATTTCCGTGAACAGTCTGTGGAGAAGCTGGTGACCGGCAACTATACCGCGGCCTATCGTGATCTGGAGCAGGCACTGCAACTTCCTGAAGAAGATAAGTCAGCAACCTATCAGGCCTATGCCAGCTGCATTGCCAAACAGATTAATGACCCTCTGTTTCGTGCAAGAGCAACGCCTAGTGATCTGGATAAATTGGATGCCAAGATGGAGTACCTTACGAATGTGGATTTCTGGAGCCCGGAACTGGACATCAGCCGCTTTCACCTGAAAGGTATGACAGGCTCTATTTGACCCGAAAAACACAAACTAACAAATACTCACACCGCTATTGATTCTTCCCCACCTCCCGATTAGGATGACGCTGTCTGATGATTCAGACAGCTAATTCTCAGGGCGGGGTGTAATTCCCCACCGGCGGTAATTTCATTTTTATTGAAGAAGCCCGCGAGCGCCTGTCCCCTTATTTTATAGGGTTACAGGGTCAGCAGATCTGGTGTAATTCCAGAGCCGACGGTTAAAGTCCGGATGGGAGAGAAAATGGCTGCACTGCTTTGTTGCTGCTCTTCAGGCAATGCTCTTTAAGCAAAGCTCTTTAAGCAAAGTTCTTTGCAGTGCCTGTCTATTAGATACACAACAGGATTAGATTTTTCCTGCTGTATCGCTATTCCTTACTGCCCTGATTCAGGTAACGCATTACATAGAGTTATTGCCATGAATCAGTCCTTGCTTTCTACCTTTGGTACTTCTCACCAGCGTGTTGAGATGGCATTAAATGCCCTCCGCAATGGCCAGGGAGTTGTTCTCGTTGACGATGAAGATCGTGAAAACGAAGGCGATCTTATTTTCGCTGCTGAAACCATCACACCCCCGCAGATGGCCATGCTTATCAGAGAATGCAGTGGCATTGTCTGCCTTTGCATGACCGATGAAAAACTCAATGCACTCGATCTTCCACCAATGGTCACTGATAACAACAGCAAAAATGGCACAGCTTTCACTGTCACCATTGAAGCTAAAGTAGGTGTCACCACCGGTGTCTCTGCAGCCGACCGTGTAACAACAATCAAAGCGGCTATTGCTGATGATTGCCGACCTGAAGATCTCGCTCGTCCCGGTCACGTGTTTCCACTTCGTGCTCAACCCAACGGTGTATTAGCTCGCCGTGGCCACACCGAAGGCACTGTTGACCTTGCCGTATTGGCTGGCTTCAAGCCAGCCGGTGTGTTGTGTGAACTCACCCATGAAGATGGCACCATGATGCGCCTTCCAGCTTTGGTAAAATTCGCCAAGCAACATCATATGCCGGTACTCACCATTGAAGACCTGGTGCAATATCGAATTGCTCTTCAGGAAAAGATTGCCTGATTACTGCTTTTTAGAGTGCTGACTTGTTCAGCGCTCTCTCCTCCCAAGTATGAAAACAATTAATTTTCAATATCTCTTCATAATTAAATTATCGCTCAAATTCTAGGAAAATTCAGGAAACATCATCTATAAATACCTTCAATCTTAAAATAAAAGAAGGACGTAAAGATTGATGTTTAGTACCAGAAAATACAAAAAACACACTGGGTATATTTTTTCTTTGCTACTGGCTTTTTCCTTTTTGGAAGTTAGTGCACAAGAAGCACCTCCCTTCGAATATGACATGAGTTCCGGTGAAACGGTTCTTATCGTCAAAGATTCAGATGACCAAGCTCTTCTGGATGCCTTTAGACACCCTCAGCATCACCCAATAAAAGTGAGTGGTACCTATTTTCTAGATTTAACGTCTGACTTGCTTGTTTCCAAAAGAGTTTTTTCTACACCTGATCCTGAGTGCCAGTTAACTCTTGCACTTGGCCTTGATCAATTTCAAAAGACGTCCGTTTATAACGCTGAAACTTACAGCTATCAGCTCGTTCCCTCAAATTCACTCTCCAGTGCTTGCCCAAGCGCAGTAATCGTAAGCAAGAGCAAATCATTCAACATAGTTGTTGGTGCTTTAGGTGAACTGGACAATGTTGGCTACTTAGGGAGCTTAGATACCCTCAGATATACTGCCGACACTGATATGCTTGTGGATGTACTCTTTAATTTTTCAGAGGGCGGAAGTTTACTTCTTGATGACGTATCTCTTGTACAAAGAGGTGGTGGTGGAAAAGGAGGTGCTAGAGGAGGTGCTAGAGGAGGTGCTGCTAAAGAAGTATATACTAAAGATCAGCAACGCCTATTACGAGAAGACTATGGGCCAGAAGCAGGCAGTGTGGTTGCAAGCGGTGGTGATGATTGGTGGAAGAAAAATAAAATGACCCAACCAAAAACCGGTACGAGCTGGCTTAAAGTACTAAACACTTTATTTAATAAATATACATCAAACCTAGGTTCAAAAAATCATAAAGAAAATTTTGTAAATGCTTACAATGCTGCGCCTCAAGTTGCGCGAACAATATTTTATTCTTCGCATCATCAGAACAAGAACTTTATATCAATTCAAGGCCAGCTCATTCGTCGTTAACTTTTATTAGCAATAGTCAACTTTCACCCACCCCATAAGAAACCAAACGACTTAACTCGGCCATGGACCGGCCGCTCTCTTCTCTCAAACTATTAAAAAATGTCTGTATAGCCAGATGGCTCTTTTTGGTTGTTAAACCACCATCGATGATTTTCATAGCTCGCAGATAAGCTTCAACATCTCTGGTCAACAAAAATGTGTCCTTGCCAATGGCTCGCAGCGCATAGGGTCCGGTATTTCCTCCCAGACGACTGCCGTGTTTTTTCAAATAACTCCACAATCCCATAATGTTATCCACAGGCCAGTCAGCAATAAACAGTGCAAATGAATCATGTTCTCGTCGAATATCCTGAATCATCATGGCATTGTCTCGAATACTCCAGACTTTCTTAAGATGCCGAATAATTTTAGGGTCAGTTGCTTTTCGCTCCAGCATATCATCGGGCATCATCAGCAGCTTTTCGATATCAAAGCCCCAAAACGTTTCCTCAAAGTCAGGCCATTTCTGATCGACTACACGCCAGACAAAACCACTCTGAAAAACCTTTCGAGTAAACTCTGCCAGATAACGATCATCAGGCGTTTGTGCCAGCTCCTCAGACGTTAGCGAAACAGGTAGCAGTGCCTCAATGACGGCTTCACCCCCCTTTCTTTCGCAGGCTCTTTCATAAATGACGGAAAATGACTCGTGTTTCATTCCAGGGAACACCGACTACTTCAGAGAAAAGATACCTTACTGAATACTTCCATAAACGTATAGCCAATATTCACTCAGCGAATACTGGAGCAGGTAATGTCTATGATAAGGTGCCTTAGCAGTGTTAATAATCAGGCTAACTTCAGAAGAACGAATTATGGCTATTCAATCGTTTCACCCACCAAAAAGAACTCTGATGGGGCCCGGCCCTTCTGATGTTTATCCTAGAATTTCAGAAGCGCTCTCCCGCCCAACCATCGGACATCTTGATCCTGCTTTTATCCAGATGATGGATGAAGTCAAAGAGCTTCTTCAGTATGCCTTTAAAACCAATAACGCTCTGACATTACCTATTTCTGCGCCTGGCTCTGCCGGAATGGAGGCCTGCTTTACGAATCTGGTTGAACCCGGAGATAAGGTTATTGTTTGTATCAACGGTGTTTTCGGCTCACGAATGAAAGAAAACATTGAGCGTGCTGGCGGTGAAACCATTGTCGTAGAAGATACTTGGGGTCGTGCCGTTGACCCGTTAAAAGTTGAGCAAGCCCTGAAGGCTCACTCCGACGCAGTTATTCTGGCTTTTGTTCATGCAGAAACCTCCACTGGTGCGCGAAGTGATGCAGAAAAACTCTGTCGTCTGGCTCAGGAATACAACTGCCTCACCATTGTTGATGCCGTTACCTCTCTGGCAGGCAATGAACTGCGAGTCGATGACTGGGGAATAGACGCGGTTTATTCTGGTACTCAAAAGTGCCTTTCCTGCGTTCCGGGTCTCTCTCCTATAAGCTTCAGTGAAAAGGCGGTTGAAAAAATAGCCAACCGCAAGAGCAAGGTTCAGAGCTGGTTTTTGGATATGAACCTGATCATGGGTTACTGGGGCAAAGGCGCTAAAAGGGCCTATCACCATACGGCACCGGTCAATACGCTTTATGCGCTTCACGAAGCTCTGGTTATTCTTCAGGATGAAGGCATCGAGCAAGCATGGGATCGCCATCAACTACACCATCAAGCCTTGACTGCTGGTCTTGAAGCTATGGGATTAGAGCTGGTTGTACCTGAAGCAGAACGGCTGAATCAGCTCAATGTCGTTCAGATTCCTGAAGGTGTTGATGATGCCGCTATACGTTCAGAGCTTCTGACAAAATATAATCTTGAAATTGGCGCCGGGCTGGGAACGCTTGCAGGTAAAGTGTGGCGTATAGGCCTAATGGGGTGCAGTGCCAACCAGACCAATGTTCTGAACTGCCTCTCCGCCCTGAAGTCAGTGCTTGGACTTGAAAAGGACGGTGCAGCCGCTGCATTGGCTTTTTACCAGAGCCAAAACTGATCATCATTTCTCTGTCTTAACTCAATCAAAGGCTGCTGGCAAAGACAGCCTTTGATGATAGAATCCCAGCCTCTCACACACGACAGTACCATTTACGTCCTGCTTTATCTTCAAGGGATTGCCTTTGCAACGTCTTCTATTCAAGGATACAACTCCATTTCGCTGGGTGTCTTTCTACTTCTTTGGTTTCTTTTTTATCTACAGCTACTTCCTCCCTTTCTGGAGTCTCTGGCTACAAAGCAGAGGTGTCAGCAGTGAGGATATTGGTTTGGTGCTTGGTTTCGGCATGGGCATTCGCTGTCTGGCCAACTTGCTGGTCGCCAGCCAATTAAAAAATCTCGAACACCTGTTATTTATGCTGAGAGCCCTGACTCTGGGCATGTTGATCAGCTGTGTTCTTTTGGTTTTCAGCGGTAACAACATCTGGTTACTGGGAGGACTGACCCTGGCATTTTCTGCCTTTATGGCCCCGTCTATTCCACTGTCAGATGTTCTGGCTATTCGCTATGCCAGCGACCGTCAGATTGATTATGGTAAAAGCCGACGTTGGGGGTCTATTGGCTTCATGATAGGTACGGCCGTATCGGGCTTTATTATCGAAGGTTTTTCTGAGGAGGCTGTGCTTTGGGTCATCATTTTTGGTCTTATTACCATGCTGATCTGTGCCTTCAGAACGCCTGTTCCGAGCATAACGATTGACTCTGAAAGCAGTCATCAAGCCAAACCGTCTCTCAGAGCGCTTTTAAAAAACAGGGAAATTGTTCTGTTCCTTTTGATTGCCTCGCTGATTCAGGGCAGCCATGGTGCTTATTACAGTTTCAGCGCCTTGTACTGGAAAGATCAGCAGGTTTCCGAATCCTTTATCGGGATTCTCTGGTCAGTAGGCGTGGTTGCCGAAATTCTTGTCTTTACGATGGCCTCAAGATTTGTAACGCGTTTTTCAATTAATTCCCTGTTTCAAATTGCCGCTATAGGCGTTGTTATTCGCTGGTCAATAATGGCCGTAACAACAGAACCGGCAATGCTTGTTACAGCTCAATTATTGCACGCTGTCACCTTTGGTATCTGCCATCTGGGAATGACTCGATTTATTCAGACAAAACCCCAACAGATGGCCATTCCACTGCAGGGTCTTTACAACGCTATTCCTGCCAGTGCGGCTATAGCATTAACGACATTCGCTGCGGGTTATTTGATTGAATCCATGGGGGGTGGCATTTTCTGGATTATGGCAGGACTGGGCTTACTTGCACTGCTATTGAGCTGGTCTCTAAAAATCATCTCAAGCACGTCAACATTCAAAGTTTCAGACTCTGAATTAAGTGTGTAAACACACCTAATCGAATGTCTTGTCAGTCATTCGCTCTACGGGCAAATGACTGACACTTAATAAAAGACGGACTATCTCTTTATCAGGCTATTTTCAGTTTCGGCAAAAGTAGCTTGACTCTCTTCACCTGCAGCTTCTCTTGATTGTAACTTCAAACCCATATTGAAGAACACCATTGATAGCACACTTGCTATAACCATGGTGGTTGCCATCGGTATCAGTGTACCCGTCTGAACAAGAGACATAAGAAAACCCATCACGCCGCCCATTCCAAAGTTCAGAGTTCCCACCACAGCATTAGCGGTACCACTGCTGTTAGGAAAATACCTCAAGGTGCAGCTGGTTGCATTGGCCGCAATGAAACCAATGGCACTGATGCTGGCCAGAATCATTGGATAAACAACGTATAAACTGGGTTCAAAAAAGTGTAAATGAATATTCAGAATCGTCATTGCAGATAGCTGAATAGCAATCCCTATAGGGATCAGTTGTTCAGGTTTGTAGCGATTCAACAATCTGACATTCAGCCGGTTAAACAGCATGAAAACAACAACGTTTGAACCAAAGGTGAAGGGATATAGGTTCGGTGACAGATCAAAATACTCTATGTAAAGAAATGACGATCCCGTCAGAAAGGTAAATAAGCTGGCCAATGAGAAACCGGTACAGAGAACAAAGCCCATCGCTTTACCATGACTCAGTACTTCCCAGTAATTTTTGGCTATACCGCTAATAAGCTTACCTTCCCTCACTGGGTGATCATTGGTTTCCGGCAATAAGAAAATCACCATGATAAGCAGCAATCCACCATAAAGAGCGAGTATGTAGAAAATGCTCTGCCATTCAAAAAAGTTCAGCGACAGCGCTCCAATCCCCGGAGCCAGCATGGGAGCCATCAACATGATCATGGAAACCAGTGAAAGCATTTTGGCAACATCATTGCCCTTGTAGCGATCTCTGATGGTTGCTGAAGATATAACAGTCGTAGCACCACCACCCAAAGCCTGAATAAACCTGAAGATATAGAGCTGATCTACTGTCGTGGTGAAAACTACGGCCAGACTGGCCAGGGTAAAAACAGACAGCCCAACAATCGCGACCGGCTTGCGCCCTACTCTATCGGACATGGGACCACCAAGAATCTGTCCCAACGCAAAGCCCATAAAAAACAGACTGATGGAAATCTGGATACTGGCGGTTGTCGTGCCATAAAAACCAGCCATTTCAGGCAATGCTGGCAGGTAGGTATCAATGCCGAAGGGACCAATAGCTACCAGAGCAGCAAGCATCGCGGCAAGACGGGTTGATAAGGCTGTGCTTCTTCCCTGCTCCATGTTGGTTCCTGTTTTTTACTATTATTTTCAAGTCGCAAGTGTAATGAACCTGACTCAGGTTTATATCGTTTAAATAGACGTACACCCGCTTACACTTTTTGTTCTTGCAAGTATCACCGGTTATTTCAAAACTATTTATGGTTGAAGCTAAAGAGTTGCATTTTGTTATCTAAGCTATGTCGAGCTACTAGATAAAAAAATTCAGATAGCATTACAAGGCGCTTGTTGATGGTAACGCATAAACTCAGATTGCTTTCATTCAAACATATCAACTGTACAAAGATATTTCAGGTTGTTTTTTTCTTGTTAACTGTTCAATCAGCAGGTGCTACTTCAATAAAATTACCTCAAGGTCATGAGTTTGATCTTGTGGAAAATTGGCAGCTCCTGAAGCTGGAACAAAAGCCGGAATTCGATCGACGCGGATTTTTATATTCTCTGGAAGAAGTTGAGGACAGCTCTATTACAACTTCAGCCAACAACAAAAGCTTGCCTGTTTTTTCTTCTTATCTGGCGATTCACAATAGCGTACAAAAAGTCGCAAACAACAAGGGAGCATTAAGTATTCATGTATTTTCTTCAAAGGAGTACTCCCAACTAAGATATTCTTCCTGGAATTTCGATAATTTTTATACAAGGAATAAGTCCACTGACTGTAACTGTGACAAAGGCCATGGTCAGTGCTACTTAAATTCAACAAACCTAACGATTCCTGCTCACAGTAAAGGCAATAGAGGCACTACTACCTCACATTATTTCAGAACCGAATCCGTCGGAGGCTATCATTTTTCCAGCCAGGAATTTCACAATCTGAACCTACATGATGTCAATTTTTTTACGCCTCTCATCACTCAGGAACGCTCCACTTGCCAGATTAATCATTTAACTGATCGTTCCAAATGTGAACTCGTTTCCACTGTTGTTATGGTCTTTACGCCTTATGATAAGGGAACACTTCCAACAATCGTTATCCACACGATCAACCCTAAAAGACTGGAACGCATTCAAAGTGTCAAAGCAGAAGCTGAGGCATTTCTGCAGAATATTGGAGAAATGCGAAAAACTGCAGAAGATTTTCTTGCTTTTCGGTATATTGATATTGATAAATCCATAAAAGAAAAACATCCAAATCTACCATTAGCCTTCTATTCAATAGTCCGCCTGTATATTGCGTACTTCAAGGAACCTGGTTTATTTGGAGAAACCTACAACCCTACCCCAGTATTTGAAAAGCTTCCCGAAGACCCAATGCCTGCAGAAGAACTACTAATAACATCCCGCGCATTAAAATCTTACGAAGAAAGCAAATGGAAGTCAGGCACTGCATCAGGTTCTGTCTACAGCGGAGATACCATAAAGTACAGCGTTCAGAATCAGATGCATGCCAACCATGCCCATGGCAATGCAATACAAAGGGATCTGTTTCCTTCTGGCATGTACTACGAAGGTAATGTCGTCAGCTCAATTCTGGATATTCTGTCAGCAGACCAGATTTCCAATGAAGAACGTAAACCCGATGCAGTTATTACTAGTGGTGGAACAATGAGCATAAAGTCCGCACTCCATGCTCACTACAATCTGGCCAGAGCTAATGGTATTGAAAAGCCGGAAATGATTCTGCCCACTACAGCACACCCTGCTCACCTCCGTTCAGATGATAACTTTGTTGTCAGACATACAGACATCAAAAATACAGGAGACAGTCCAACTTATACGGTTGACCTTGAAGCTGTTGAAAAACTCATTAACAAGAACACAGTCTTGCTGGTTGGCTCCGCAGTTAACTATCCATACGGTACAATGGATCCAATCGAGAAGCTTTCGGAACTAGCCGAGAAGTACAACAAACTTGAGAGCCGCACTTACAACAAAATAAGAGTGCATGTGGATGCATGCCTTGGTGGCTTCTTTCTGGCTTTTCTGGATAAGAAAAAACACGGCTTCGGTGAGTTTGATTTCCGGATCCCTAATGTTCACACCATCACCATTGACACTCACAAATACGGCAATGCTCTCAAGGGCAGCTCAGTGGTTGCATTCAGAACAAGAGAAGTCGCAGACCATGCTTCTTTTGTCGATACCGAATGGCTGGGCGGAATGTATGCATCTGCTAACGAGGAAGGCAGTAAATCTGCTGGGGATTACGCTACGGCCTGGGCAGCTATGGCTAGCTATGGCAAATCCGGATACGAAAAAAGGGCTGAAGACCTTTATGAAAAAGCTAAGGAATTTGCTGATATCATTCGGGCAACAGACGATCTCGAAATCATGGGGCAACACTCCATGTGCCTGGCTTTCAAATCAAAAACTGACAATAGCACGGGTGAACCCATTCTGAATATCGGGCATATAAAGGACTATATGGGATCAAAAGTAGCAAAACCCCGCTGGCGCTTTAATGGTCTTCAGTATCCCGATGGCTTGCATTTTTGCATCACTGGACCACAACTGAAAGATCAGAATCCGGAAATAGCCCAGCGTTTTACTGATGACCTTAAACTAGCCGTTCAATATGCAAAAACATCAGAAGGAAAATCTCCCGAAGGTGGCAATGTCTACGGTGCCAGCTCTGTAAACATCAGCTTTGAGTATCCGGAATGCAAAACAGCCTTCATCAAGGCCGCAGGTTATCTGACTAGAACCGTCGGTAACCTTGAAGCTCAGCTTGAGGATTTTCAATCTGATATGCTCAGAATTCTTGATAACAGTCTTGGCATCAACCCTTCTTATGAGCTTTCTCAGTGCCTCGTAGAATAACCATGATGCTTCATCCTCACGCCGTGCAATGTTACTCTTTAAACACCTACATGCTATGGTTACCAGTTAGCTAGTCTGGCAACCCTCTGCGTTCATATGGAGAGAACATGATAAATCGCCAAAACTTCGGAGCTCTACTTTCTCTGATTTTTCTCACCAGTCTGTTGTCAGCCTGTGGCTTCCATCTTCGAGGCAAAATGGATATTGCCAGTGAAATCTCTAACTTGAGCGTTTCAGGTAATAACATTCCTTACATTCGCGCCTTAAAATCGGCTTTGAATGGCACAGGTATCACCATAAGCGACGATGCTGACTATAAGTTCAATCTGATCAGTCTTGAGAAAGATGCGGGAAGACAGGTTGCAGCCAGCGCCGGTCGCTATGAGCGCATTCTCTCCATTAAGGCGATTTACCAGCTGCAAACACGGGACGGTTTAGAGTTGTTTGCCCCAATGGTCATAGCTAATGAGCGTTACCTGTACGAAGACAAGAACCAGATTAATGCGGCCCAAAGCGAAGAAGCTTATCTCTTCAAACAGCTGCAACAAGAGCTAATCAGTTCTACCGTTCGACGGATTGTCAGTATGTCCGGTGATGCTCTGACCAAAGAAGAAGCCAGAGCAAGAGCGGTTGTTGAAGCTGAACAAAAGGCAGCTGAAGCCCAGTAATGAAACTCCGACCTGACCAGCTTACGGGACAGTTGCAATCGCAGCTGTCTCCTATCTACATCATCAGTGGCGATGAACCTCTTCAGGTTTCTGAATGTTGCGACCAGATTCGTCAAAAAGCCAGAGACTGTGGTTTCACAGAACGTCATGTTTATCATGTCGACAACAGTTTTGACTGGACCGAGTTTCTGGAAGCGGCTCACAGCCTCTCCCTGTTTGCTGAAAAACAGATTCTTGAGCTGCGGATGCCCAACGGTAAGCCTGGCGATAACGGCCGTAAAGCCCTGATGGAATACGTTAAGCAACCATCACCAGATAACCTAGTCATCATGGTGACAGAGCGCCTCGACTCAGCCACTCAGAAATCCAAATGGTTTAAGGCTGTTGAACAGCCGGGCATTTTTATTCCGATTTGGCCCATTGACCATGACAAGCTGCCAGGCTGGATTGCCAGAAGACTAAGAGTTCAGGGCTTTGAAGCAACGCCGGAGGCTCTAGCTCTGCTGGCTGAACGCATTGAAGGTAATATGTTGGCCGCAGCTCAGGAAATTGAAAAGTTGAAGCTCCTGGCTGTTGATAACTGTATCAGTGCTGAAACAGTTCGAGACTCTGTTTCTGATAGTGCCCGCTACGATGTTTTCCAGCTATCTGATGTTGCTCTCAATGGTGATATCAAAGGTGTCATCAGAATCTTGGCTGGTCTTCGCAGTGAAGGTATTGAAGCACCCATTATTTTATGGGCATTGGTGCGAGAAGTTCGTTTACTCAGTCATATCAGCCGACTCAGATCCAAAGGCTCCAGCACCGACTCTGCTATTGAAGCTACGGCTAAGGCTCACGGCATAGCTCCCTTCATCCTTAAAAAACGTCGGGGACTCATAGAGAAATGCATGGGCCGAAACAGCGAACAAACATTCAGAAGATTATTGATTCATGCGGGAGTCATCGATAAGAGTATTAAGGGGCTAGAACGTCTTAATACCTGGGATGAACTGCTGACGCTGAGCATGGAATTAGCAGGAGCCCCCAGACTGGCGGCTTTGCATAACTAACGGTTCAAGATTCCGGCTGAAGAAAAATATCATTCAAATCTTCATTCCGTTGACTGCTCAAACCAGTGAAACTAACTACTCTCCTGTTCGAACTTAAAATTCTGGGAGCCTGATTCTCAAGAGAAATAGTGACTCTGGAAACAACTTCCACAGCAAAGTCATTAAATCGCTTTTTGAATAACCAGGTTTCCCTTGCTCTCTTCTCTACCACAGCATTTTCAGGGCCAGTAACAATGACGACCCTCTCCAGAATTTTTTCTTTATGGTTCAATCCGTAATTGTGAATCAGCCCTGTAACTCTGGTCAGTAACTCTCTATCACTGTCCATTGAGACACCTGAAGCATTGGTCACTCGCAAACGAGCTCTATCGGAATAGAAGCTCTGCAGCGTATCAGTCTCACCACTACGGAAGGCTTTTCTATGAGCCTCAAGAAATTCTGTGACCACCATTTCATCCAGTTTTGATGTCTGTTTCTGAGTACTGGACGGGCTGCAACCAAGCAGCATTACTGCGAGCAAAAGAATGAAAATAGCTCGATACATAAACAATACCAGTCAATAGAAGATGCTTGGTAAAAGGGAGCTGAACAACTTTAGATGTGAAAAGCCAATCTGGATGAATAGATTGTCAACTGGGCATGGCAGGTCAAAAATCAGGCGGATTTAGGTGAAAATTTATCGTTCATGCACAGTATTCTCAAAAAAGCACTCGCGACGATTACCTATTGCGATAATGAATATTACTTACTAGAAGCATTTGAAACAAGCGATAAACCTCTATAAAGCCCTATTCAGTAAAGCCGATGGTTCGAAAGACCCCAATATCCAACAGCGCACCGGAGAGAGACAATTATGGTTTTTCGAAACCTGCTGGGAGCAGCCATGGCATTGCTGGTAGCAGGCTGTGCTTCCTTTGATTTCATGCCCCGAAATGACATCAAATCTGCCTACAATCATCAGTGGTCCAAGGCTAAAAACCTAACTTATGCTGGCGGCATGCGAGCAAAAGTTCATGACCAGCAGCTACCTGCTGGAGCCTATGACAACAAAGGCAAACTTCAGGAATACAAGCTTGGTAATATTTCCCACCCAGCCTACGGCAGCGCCAGTGGCGTTACCGGAGTAACTGTTCAGCCCTATGGGGCATTTGAACACTTTTACTGGGGTTGGACGGTACCCGGAGCCAGCCACTATCAGGAAAATCGTTTCTTTGCCTGGATGCCAGTGGATATGGGCAAAGACGAATTTCTGGCCAGAGACACTTTGGAACTCATGTTGAGCAGGGCTTCCCTGAGCATACTTAACGACATGAACTACAAGTACAAACCAGTAAAGTCTCCCTATGAAGTTCAGGGACAGAAATTCAAGCAGTGGTATCTGGAGCAAACTGGTGGCAACTGCTCTTTTGCTCGCATGAACTGTGTCCTCAGTATCTTTGTTCCGGTCCCCCAGGCAATCAGTCAGGCTCCTTTCTTCAGCTATTACAGCATGGCAGGGCAGCCCGCATGGTTCTTCCATTCTGGTAATAGCGAAACCTTCCCAAGGCTTGCCATTACTCAGGGAGAAGGCTTGAAGAGTATCAGTGAGAATGTTTTCTATCAGAAACTCAGTGCTCGCCTTCCGGGCTGGCTCTATTTTTATGAAGCCCCCAACGAAGTAGGAACGGGCGATAACAATAGAACCATTGCTTATCCCTACATCCTTGAGAAGGGTAAACCACTGCTCTTTATCCGCCCTACCAATAAGTAGATTGCCCAACCTCCAGTACACCGTGCTGGAGGTTTCTATTGGATTACCTCTCTTAGAATTAAACCACTGCTATAGTTTCCCCAACAAAAACAGACAATAACTCCAATAACTGAGCAGGAGACTCCGTTTTGCCCTCTGCCATAGAACCTCTCGAAGATCAGCCCTCTCAACGAAGTCAATTCAGCTCACGGTTCAGCTTTATTATTGCTGCGGCTGGCTGTGCCGTAGGGGTAGGTAATATCTGGAGTTTCCCTACACAGACAGCTCAGAATGGCGGCGCTGCCTTCGTACTGGTTTACTTGATTTTTTCTTTTATCCTTGCCTATCCGGCCCTTGTTGCCGAGCTGACAATTGGTCGATACAGTCAGTCCAACTCAGTATCAGCATTGACTGGGCTTGATCAGCGACCCTGGGTAAGCAGAATCGCCCTTGTTACCAGTTTGGTAGGACTTGCCACACTGACTCTTATCTACAGCTTTTACAGCATTGTTGGAGGCTGGTTCATTGGTTTTACTTTAGCTCCAGCCCTTAAGCTATTGGGTACTGAGACTACGGCTAGCTGGTTGACCAGTTTTGATGCGCCTTCAAGCATTTTTCTAACCTTTGCTTTTATGACGCTGACCACTCTCATAGTGACAGCCGGAGTCAAAAAAGGGATTGAAAAATGGTGTAACCGTTTGATGCCCACGCTGTTCATTTTACTGGCAATTCTAATTGTTTTCGTGTTGCAAAAGCCTGGCGGCATTGAAGGGTTGAAAGCTTATCTACTGCCTGATTTTTCTCGAATATTTGATCAGAAATTGCTGATTGCGGCCCTGGGGCAATCCTTTTTCTCAATGTCATTGGGCGTAGGTTGTATGCTGGTTTACGGTTCTTACCTTAAGAAACAGGCCAACCTGCCTTTGACTGCATTTCAGGTAGCGGCCGTTGACAGTAGTGTGGCTTTTTTGGCCGGACTTCTCATCATTCCCTGCATGTATGTCGCTATGCAGCAAGGTATTGAAATCTATACTCCCGAAGGCCAGTTACACAGTTCCGATACCCTGGTCTTTACCGTATTACCTGCACTTTTTTCACAGATGGGTACAATGGGGAACTTTGTCGCTATCGCCTTCTTTGTTCTGCTGGTTATTGCTGCTCTTACTTCTTCAATCTCGCTGCTCGAGCCAACCGTTGCATGGATGGAGGAGAATCATCGATTCAGACGTCGCCATGCCAGCTGGATTATTACCTGTTTTGCGTCTCTGCTATCCATGGCAATTATCATTCACATTGAAACATTGTTTGGACTGGCTATTACTTTGGCTACCCAGTATCTGCAGCCATTACTCTGCTTTATGTTCGCTATTTACGGCAGTTGGATTATGCGACAGGATCGTCTATTAAAGGAATTGAGTCAGGGATACCCTGAACTTAAGGAAGGGTTGTTTTGGAAAATATGGCCCTGGTATATCAGAACAGTTTGTCCCGGACTGATTCTATTACTGTTCCTCAGCAACCTCTGAATGACGCCAAACACGACACCACCGGTCGTTACTTTAGTCGGTGGTGTAAGTAGCTACTTATTTACCGCGAATATTTTTTCAGCAGCGAAAGTGACTAAAAAACATTCTCCGCTCATAGCTGTTTACGCCAATGTTATACTCCCACCCTGATTTTGCTCTCTAATGATAAAAGCACCTGATATATGACTCTTACATCGTGGTTATCCTTGCTCGCAATCTGTGCACTCGGGGCTATTTCTCCCGGCCCTAGTCTTGCGGCTGTTCTGAAAAGCACCCTTCAAGGATCCAGAAGCCACGGAGTGGTCACCGCAATCAGTCATGCTTTAGGGATAGGTATATACGCTTTTTTGGTGGCTGCCGGTATTGCTATTGTTATTACTGAAACACCTTGGTTGTTCCATCTAATAACTTACGCTGGTGCTATTTACCTTGCCTGGATGGGTATCAAATCCATTCGTTCAAGTTCAGCTCTTGCAGGTGAGAATCAGCAAGCTGGGTCTTTGTTATCCTACAAACAAGCAGCTATAGACGGGTTTCTGATTTCATTTTTGAATCCGAAAATTGCCGTATTCTTTCTGGCCCTGTTCAGTCAGTTCGTTACCGCAGAAACAACCCTTGGTGTTCAATCAGGCATGGCTCTGATAGCAACACTCTGTGATGGCATTTGGTATTGCATGATTGCTGGAGTGGCAGGTCACTCTAAAGTGCTCCCTATGCTGAGAAAGAATGCGACCTTAATAAACAGATTGTGTGGAGCTTTGTTGATCATTGTTGCATTAAGAATACTGATGCTATAAACCAAACTTGGATACAAAAAAAGGGGAGCATAATGCTCCCCTCCTTCTTCGTAAGAAAATACAATCAGTCCAGCAGAGAAACGTCTCTGACTGCGCCTTTGTCAGCACTGGTTACCATTGCTGCATAGGCTTTTAGCGCAGCAGATACCTTCCGTGGACGCTCTTTCTCCGGCTTCCAACCTGCTTTACCTTTTGCATCCATAACCGCACGACGTTCACTCAACTCTTCATCGGTCAGTTGAACGTTAATGGTTCGATTAGGGATATCAATACGAATGATGTCGCCTTTCTCCACCAGACCGATATTGCCACCTGCCGCAGCTTCCGGAGAAGCATGCCCGATAGATAGGCCCGAAGTGCCACCAGAGAAACGACCATCGGTCAGTAACGCACACTCTTTACCAAGGCCTTTGGATTTCAGGTAGCTGGTGGGGTAAAGCATTTCCTGCATACCCGGCCCGCCTTTTGGACCTTCATAGCGAATGATAACCACATCACCGGATTTAACTCTATCTTCGAGAATATCGCTGACAGCACCTTCCTGACTTTCACAAATGTGTGCAGGCCCTTCAAACACCAAAATGCTCTCATCAACACCGGATGTTTTAACGACACAACCATCCAGCGCAATATTACCGGCCAGTACGGCTAAACCGCCTTCACTGCTGTACGCATTTTCCAAAGAGCGTATGCAGCCCTGCTCTCGATCGTCATCCAGTGTTTCCCAGCGAGTATCCTGACTAAAGGCTTCTGTCGTACGAATACCGGCAGGCCCAGCTTTGAAGAAAGTATGTACGGCTTCACTGTCTGTCTGCTTGATATCCCATTTGGCCAGAGCTGATTTCATGGATTCAGCATGGACGACGGGGAGATCATTGTGCAGTAATCCAGCTCTGTCCAACTCCCCCAAAATACCAAACACACCACCGGCACGATGTACGTCTTCCATATGGTATTTCTGAATATTAGGAGCCACTTTACAGAACTGTGGCACTTTTCTGGATAGGGCATCGATATGAGACATATCGAAATCAATACCGCCTTCCTGAGCCGCTGCTAACAAGTGCAGAATCGTGTTAGTAGAGCCACCCATAGCAATATCCAGACACATAGCATTTTCAAATGCTTTGAAACTGGCAATATTACGGGGCAATACTGATTCATCATCCTGTTCATAATAACGTTTGGTGATATCAACAATCGTACGACCGGCTTGAAGAAACAGCTCTTTACGATCCGCGTGAGTGGCCAGCATGGAACCATTACCCGGCAGGGAAAGGCCCAGTGCTTCGGTCAAACAGTTCATGGAGTTAGCCGTAAACATACCTGAACAGGAACCACAGGTAGGGCAAGCTGAGCGCTCGTATTCAGCAACGGTTTCATCGTCAGCATCTGAAGCCGCGATCACCATGGCGTCCACCAGATCCAACCCATGGTTCGCCAATTTGGTTTTACCCGCTTCCATGGGGCCACCGGAAACAAAAACCACGGGGATATTCAGGCGCAGTGCTGCATTCAGCATTCCTGGTGTGATTTTGTCGCAGTTGGAAATGCACACCAATGCATCCGCGCAGTGGGCATTCACCATATATTCGACAGAGTCGGCGATAATATCCCGGCTCGGTAGGGAATAGAGCATGCCATCATGACCCATGGCAATACCGTCATCGACGGCAATGGTGTTGAACTCTTTGGCAACACCGCCGTGTTTTTCAATTTCTCTGGCTACCAGCTGTCCCATGTCTTTTAGATGAACATGACCGGGCACAAACTGGGTGAAAGAGTTGGCAATGGCGATAATAGGCTTTTTAAAGTCACCATCCGTCATGCCTGTGGCGCGCCACAAAGAGCGCGCTCCGGCCATATTACGGCCATGGGTAGAAGTTCTGGATCGATATGCGGGCATGACAATGTCCTTTATTACTGTTCTCTGACTCTTGTCCGTTCACTAGGAGGCTGATCGAGAATAGCGCCCATAGCAAGGACGGCAGGAAATTGAGGATAAAGATTCAGTTTTGTGAGGCAAATAGCGAGCTATTTAACGAACAAGAACAAATCTTTAGACCAATTTTCTGCCACCGCAGTAGGGCAGGCTATTCTCGGTCAGACTCCCAGGCAGACTGGTTCACTGAATCAAGCCTGTTCCTGACTGCGAGGCAGTATACCAAATCTGCTTTAAACAAATAGTTTCACTACAAATGACGGGGGAAATGGAATTTCCTGACTAGCGCCAAGTCTCAATTTATATGAAACAATTCCGGCTATTAGTCATACTCTTTGCTGCTTCCTATGCAGCCGCTGACACATTTACTCTCCATACTGGACTACCCAATCATCCGGAACGTTTTCTATATCATCAAGAATCTTCTTCAACCATGGAAGCTGAGATCCACGGTAAACAGCACACCTTCGAGTTATTTGCCCGGCAAACTTTAGAGATCGGTACTGTTTTAACTCCAGAAGAGCAGAGTTACCCTGATATGAAAAACAGTGCTATAAGAAAACAGTCTATGCTTCAAATCAGCTGTGATCGGAAAACAAAAGACAAAGGACTTATATCGAGAAAAATAAAAGATATCTGGATTAACACTTCAGGGCGCTGTCTGGAATCAAAACAGATCGCCTTTAAATCGAAAAAATCAACAAAAGAAGGGCTTGTCACCACTGAAACAAGCCGAATTAACTGCACTGCTGATAACTACTTCTACCGATTTTTTCCGTTTTGGAGGCTAATGCCTGAATATCAGGCTTTAAGATAACCCGCTTTACGCTCAATATATTCCGCAACTACGTTGTCCATCACTTCCTGATCAAATTCTCGCAAGTTAGCAAGAATCATGGTTTTCTTACCTTCTCCAACAATGACCCCATTGTCTTTAAAAATAAAACCAAGAGTTACATTGCCCCGCTTACCATTAATATCCAGGCAAGCATGACTGGCTTCAATTTCAGGATTTTTTAAATCAACAGAATTCAGATGAATAGACATGCTTTCATAAATGACCAATGGTCTGGCCACATTGATCATGACATTTTTTTCTTTCATCAATGGCACCAGTACATGTGGAAAATTTTCTCCAGAGAAAGCCACATACGATTTAATCAGTTGTTCAATCAACTGACTGTCAGTACTTGTATCACCACTGTGTTCAACCTTCAGATACTCTTTGCTTTTTGCGTCACAGATGATTTTATCGTCATTGTCACCGGTAACAATATGCAAACCAACGCCTTCGCTAACCATGCCACTGAAATGAACTCGCATATTGCTGCAGAGGCCTTCAGACATCAGAATTCGGGCAAAAAGTAGATCTCCAGGCACACAGAACTTCTTGGTGTCCACATCGTGAAGCGGGTTGAAGTCGTTGGCAACATCCTTGGCAAAGGCACTGGATTGCTCACGAGTGAAGGAAAAAAGATTATCTTCTAATTCTGTACAATATTGATCTAAAAACATAATGGTAAATTATTCACTTGACTGATTACTGGCAATGCCGAACCAGTTGGGGTTTTTTATTCCTCGATCCGGAGGGTTCGGTTCAGTTGACTAAAAGAGCAGAAAGCAACTTTCAGGTAATCTGAATGACTGTTCCATCATACCGACTGACTGTCTCTACAACTGTTACGAAATCGTAGCTTTTTGTTTATCAGGATTTCGATATCCGTACTTTTGTTCTGAATCTTGATCCGGCCAGTATAAAGATGCAATCCAGCCAGCAATCATAGATACAACAAACGCTAGGGGAAGAGATTCCATTGCTTGAAAGTACTCACCAATACTCTCCAGTTGCTGCAACCAGACTTTTCCAACCACAATCATAGTCGCTCCACTGATCATTGACACTAATGCCCCAACCGATGAGTACCCTCGCCAAAAAAGCCCGAGAATAACAACAGGTGAGAAAGTAGCCGTGATTCCAGACATGCCAAACACCGCAAACCAGAAAATAGTGTGCCCGGGAAGCAGGCGAGTTACTGCCAAAGCTAATAGAAAAGCGATAAATGCCAGACCCCAAATAATTATTCGTGATAGTCGTGTACGGCTATAGGACTTCAGTTTTTTGTCTCCATAGAGTACGGCGTCACAAGTGACACTGCTGCTGGCCTGAAGCAACAAGGAGGAAAACGTCGACATAATTGCGGCAAGAATAGCGGCAATGTAGAAACCAACGACAACCGACGAGAAGAAGGACTGCGTCAGCATGCTCAAAACATTCTGGCCTCCATTTCCTAAAATCATTTCCGGATTATCACCCGATGCTGTGTATAGACAACGACCTATCATGCCAATTAACACCGCTGAAGAATCCGCTATCAACGTATAAGAAAGTGCCACCCACCGACCGTTGCGAATTTCATTCACATCCTTCACAGCAATAAAACGGGAAAATATATGTGGAGTCCCCAGAAACCCAAGACCAATAGTAAACAGGCCAATGATCTCGAAGTATCTGAGACTGTCCGTTCCCGGCCCGGTCAATGTCATCAGATCAGAATCAATCTCAGCCAGAACAGTAAACAGTCCCTGATCATGAGGCCAGAAAAATATAGCCGCTACAGGCACCAAAAGAAGTGCCAGTAGCATCATGATTCCCTGAACACAATCCGTCCAGGCCACGGCCAGAAAGCCTCCTGCCGAGCTGTATAAAGTCACGACCAGAAAACCAACCGCGGCTCCAACGAAGTAATTCCAGTCCAGTGAATGTGCCAGTAAAGTGCCAGTAGCATCTATTTCTGCAGCAGCGTAAAGAATGCAGAAAAAGGTTAAAAAAATAACTGACGTATAGCGAATCTGTTTTTTACAACAGGGAAATCGATGCAAAAGAAAGTCAGTTGTCGTCAAGGCTCTGGACTGATCAATCTCCTTTCGAAATGGTTCCGCCATAAGAAACCAAGCGATACCTACACCAATTAACTCACCGGCTACCACCCAGAATGCACTTAAGCCAGCAACAGCTCCCAGCCCTGTAAGTCCCAATAATAGCCACGCCGACTCACCTGTTGCCTGAGTCGACAGCGCGGTAACGAAGTACCCCAACTGCCGGCCACCGGTGAAAAAATCTGTAACGCCCCGGCTTTTCCTGGATGCTCGATATCCCAAACACCCTAGAATCGAGAAATACAGGACAATGACAATATATAAAGACATCACTGCTTCCAGCCACCAAAACAGTGCCAGGCTATAGGAAACGGTATAGAAAAATTCACTCCTATCATTCCCGCTTCACACAATTCGGTTAACTGGTCAGTGCGTTCAACATCTATTTTATTCAAGTCAGGTACAGTACAAACCAATCGACTATTGATTTGGTAGCGCAACTCAATGCCTTTATTTGAATAACTTTCCCTGTGTTGTCCTCCTATGAAATTCATTCTCTGCAATGACATATAGCGATCTCTCAAGTGCATTTTGTTGAAACAGTTATTGAAGCTTTTGAAGTTGTTCAGCTAATACTTCAACAATTCGATCGATATCCTCTTTTTCGATGATCAGAGGTGGGCAAAGCGCAAGTACTTCACCGTTTGCTCTGGCCATAACGCCTGCTTCCAGACACGCTCTGAACAACCTTAACGTCCGACTGCCAGATATCGCATTCGGGTCAGGTGTAATCTGAATAGCGCCTGTGAGACCTAGGTTTCGAATATCTTCTACAAAAGGCAAACCTTTCAGGGAATGAATGGCATCCTGCCAATACACCTCTAATTCCTGTACCCGGTAGAAAAGGCCATCCCGTTCATAAATATCAAGTACTGCATTAACGGCAGCACAAGCAGCCGGATTTGCAGAAAAAGTATAGCCATGAAAAAAATCAACCAGAGTTTCACTGCTATTTAAAAAGGCGTCGTATATCTTTCGTTGAGTAAACACAGCTCCCATAGGTATCACACCATTGGCCAGCGATTTGGCTGTGATAATGATGTCCGGGACAACACCATAGCGATCCAAACTTGAGAAAGGATGCCCCAGTCGCCCCATCGCGGTGATCACTTCATCCACGATCAGCAATATGTCATGTTCGTCACAGATACTTCTCAACCGCTTGAGAGAACCAGCAGGAGGAACCAGAACACCTGCCGAACAGCAGAGAGGTTCGACAATAACGGCTGCAATAGTGTCTGCAGAGTGTTTATCAATCAGTGCGAGCAAGGCGTCAGCCTGGCTTTTATCCTCTGGTTGCTCACCCTTGTGGAACTTGAATTTGCTGCTAACGGCAGGGAGTTTGTCGACATGCTGCAGCAAATTAGGACAGTACCGCGTGTTATTGGGTATTCCTCCCACAGAAATAGCCCCGAAACCCGCTCCGTGATATCCCATCTCTCGACCAATCAAACATACCTTATCTTTTTTTCCTCGTAACTGTTGATACGCCAGAGCCATCTTCATGGCTGTTTCTGCCGCTTCCGAGCCAGAGTTAACAAAAAATGTCTGACCAAAAGAATCAGGTAAGTAACTCAATAACCTTTCAGACAACTTAAAAGGTAGCTCATGGGATATTTGATAACTGGGAGAGTAATCCAGTTTGCCGATTTGCTCGTACACCGCTTGAGCAATCTCTTTATTGCCATGACCAAGGCTCGAGCACCAGAGACCACTGATGGCATCAAGTACTTTTTGTCCATTGTCCAATGTGTAATGGAGTCCCTGCGCTTCAGTAATCAATCTGGGAGATTGTTTGAAATCACGATTAGCAGAGAAAGGCATCCAGAAGGCATCAAGTCTGGTTAAATTCGAAGGTTGCTGAACATCTGGCATGCATAAATCCCAGCCTTTTGAAGAAAGACAGAGTATAGACCTGATTTAAATCGTTGGAGATCTGACTTACTTTCCGTAGTATTAAAAGAGAATATCAGGCGAAAAAACTATGAAAGAAAAAACACTGGTTTGGTTTCGCAATGATCTTAGAGTCAACGACAACCCTGCACTTTACGAAACCTGTAAGGACAATCAGGTCATTGCTGTTTATCTGACGTTCAGTAAACAGTGGCGCAAACACAATGACAGCGATAATAAACTTTGGTTTGCCATGGCAAATCTTCATCAACTTGAGAAAAATCTCGAGGCCTTGAATATTCCGCTGGTTGTATTGAATGCAGACTGCTTCGACAAAGCTTCCGGCCTGTTGCTTAAACTTGCCAGCCAACTTGAATGCTCAAGTATCAGCTGGAACGATGAATATGGCCTGAATGAGGAATCACGAGACTCAGAGGTTGAAAAATCTTTTAGCGAATCAGGGCTTAGTTGTAAAAGATACAATGACCAAACACTTTTTCGTCCCGGTACTTTACTGAATGGAAAAGGAGAGTTCTTCAAAGTTTTCACTCCTTTCAAAAAGGCACTTTATCGTCAGCTTCAACCTGCACAGCTGAACTGCTGCCCCACTCCAGACAAGCAGAAACCAATAATAATAAAACGTTCAAAAACAGTGCGCTATACAGAGCTGTATAAACCATTGTCAGAACAAATACCTGAGCTCTGGCTAGCAGGTGAAGATGAAGCACATCAACGACTGACAACATTTATTGAAGAAAAATCTGAAGACTATAAAGCCAACAGGGATTTTCCGAATCGCCCCTCTACCAGTACTGTTTCACCCTACCTTGCAACAGGCGTTCTCTCTGTACGACAGTGTTTTTATGCTGCATGGATGAGTAATCAGGGCGAGCTGGATTCAGGCAATGAGGGTTTGCAGTGCTGGATGAGTGAACTGATATGGCGTGAATTTTATCGCCATATTCTTCATGGGTTTCCCAGACTGTCCAGGCACAGTGCTTTTATTGAGAAAACAGAGAAACTTCCCTGGAGTAATGACAAAGCCAACTTCAAAGTATGGTGTGAAGGTCGTACGGGCTATCCTGTTGTTGATGCAGCCATGAAACAACTACTGGCAACAGGCTGGATGCATAACCGCTTGAGAATGGTCAGCGCCATGTTTCTCACTAAAAACCTGATGATCGACTGGCGACTGGGTGAAGCCTTCTTTATGAAACACCTCATCGATGGTGATTTTGCTTCTAACAATGGTGGTTGGCAGTGGTCAGCCAGTACCGGTACTGACGCTGCACCTTACTTCCGAATGTTTAATCCGATTAATCAGTCTGAAAAATTTGATCCAAAAGGCTGTTTTATCCGTAAATGGTTACCAGAGCTGGCTGGCTTGACCGACAAACAGATTCACGCCCCCTGGCAGCATGATCTGGAGACAAGTTATCCGGCTCCTATTGCCGATCATGCTGAATCCAGACTGACAGTTCTGGCTGCATTTAAAGCACTGAAACAGCCATGAGCGGGAAATACAGTTCGCCCCAAACTATGAAATTGACTACAAAGCCTGATAGAGCTGTATTTTCATAGTAAATAACCAGAATTTGAAAATGCTGATAGATTTAAACAATAGGTACAAAAAGGACGCGACTCCATGGCCATTGTTTCCATTCCTGAACCAAGCAAAGAAATCACCCTAGGCATCAGCGCCTGCCTGATGGGCGAGGAAGTTCGCTATAACGGTGGACATAAGCGCTCTTCTTTTTGTATGAACCAGTTATCCGATTTCTTTCACTTTCAATCAGTCTGCCCTGAAGTCGCCATTGGTCTTGGTATTCCCAGAGAGCCAATAAGGCTGGTAGGTGAAATGGGAAAAGAGCAGGTTCGTGTTGTGGGTACTGACACACCAGAACTTGACGTAACCGATCAATTGGAACGTTATGGCAAAGAAAAAGCCATGGAGTTGACGGACATCAGTGGTTATATCCTGATGCAAAAATCTCCCAGCTGCGGCATGGAACGGGTCAAGGTTTATCACGAAAACGGCTCACCACTGGGTGCCGGTGCTCCGGGGGCATACGCCAAAGCCTTAATGGAAACCAGACCACTGCTACCGGTTGAAGAAGAAGGTAGGCTCCATGATCCTGTACTCAGAGAGAATTTCTTCACCCGAGTTTGTGCCTACCACCGCTGGCACTCTGAGGTAATGACCAACCCTAGCTACAAAGCCGTGGTTGATTTTCACAGCGTCCAGAAATACACGATAATGGCTCATAACCCGCAGGACTACGCATCACTGGGTCGAATCGTTGCAGAAGGCAGTAAGAAACCTCTGAACGAGCTGGTCAATGAGTACTTCACAGCTCTAATGGAGACTCTGAAACATCGAGCAACACGAAAATCTCACACTAACACCATGATGCATATCCTCGGCTATATGAAGAAGACGGTAGACAGTGCAGAGCGAAACCAGTTTCTTAAGCTGGTGGAAGAATATCGCCAAGAAATAGTCCCTTTAATAGTCCCTATCACCATGCTCAAACACCATGTTGAAAATCACGGCAACGACTATATTAAACAACAGACGTACCTCGAACCTCACCCGAGCCAACTCGGCTTAAGAAATCGCTTATAAACTATCAGTTATAAACAATAAGGAAAATTTGCCATGGATGGCGTAAACACGACCCTACCAGCATCTCCTCTACCCGAGCCATCTCGCAAAAGAGAGCGTGAGGCTTCAGTTTCAAGTTCTGTCAGTTCAGTTGATCCAGAAAAACAAATTCTGTCAGATGATTCTGACTATTCACTCCAAGACCCAAAAAGGATTTGTGAAACAAAGCCTCGTTTTTACGATGCAAAATTGGAAAAGGAATTAATCGAAAAATTTACAGATCATGTACTTTATGAACTGCAAGACAGAGAACCTTCCCCCTCAGTGACAGGGTACATTGAGCTGTTCAAAAAAAGAGGACGCTTTGAAAAAATGGGGGTTAGGAGTGAACTTCTTACCTACCTGAATGAGCTTGAGAAAGCGCATAAAGATTCAGACGATGATCATATTTTAATAACGCTGATCAGAAAACGACAATATAACGACCTTCCAGGAATTGATACCGTTAGAAAAATACTAGAAAGCCGCTTAGCAAGAGCAAGTAAAGGTAGTCCCGAAGAAACTTCCGATACAGGACATACTGAATCTCTCTCTTCAATCAAAAAACTTAAAAAAGCACCCATTACTCCAATTGAAACAGCACTGCCAGATAATATCAAAGTAGCTTTAGAAGTAAGCAACATAGATTTTCAGACACTTCCTTATCCTGAATCCCCTTCTGCAACTTTAATAAATTTGCGAAAAAATGACGTTCGGCTGTCAGCCGTTATCAGAGTTGCCAGATTAATTTCAGATCATAACTATGAAAAGATGGACGCTGTAAAGACTGCGCAGGAACAAAGTGATCAGCATTGGGTTCATTCAACATCTCTAAATCAGAGTCTTACACGCTGGTTTAGAGCATTATCGATCAAAGAAGCTGAGTGCCTCGGTTTAACAGAGGTTCAGCTGAAAGAGGCTAAAGCAGCTTTTCCCAAATAAATAATACAATATGCCTGAAAGCAATAATTTCAATAATTGCTTTCATCGAATTTTTTGACGACAACTGACCTTTGATATAAGTATCTCTGATAATAATTCACTTAAAAAACCTGTATTTACTCATATTTTCTAACCGTATAGTTTATCGACGCCTTCTAACCTTAGTCTGCCTAGGGTTGAACAACAGTTGCCTGAAGATCTGGCAGAGCGTTTAACCGCCCTGCCTGTATTAACTACCTAGCAGTTGTTTCGTCTAACTATTAACTCAAGCCAACATTGTTCTTCTGCAAAACCTGCTCAGCGCGATAACTGGAACGAACCAAAGCACCAGAGACTACTTCTAAAAAGCCGCGATCCAGACCCCATTGACGATACTTTTCGAATTCATCAGGTGTCACATAACGATCAATAGGCAGGTGGTTTTTAGTAGGCTGAAGGTACTGACCCAAAGTTAGAATATCGACATTATGGGCACGTAGATCATCCATTGCTTCAGTGATTTCATCTTCAGTTTCACCCAGTCCCAGCATGATACTGGTTTTGGTCAGTACACTGGATTTGTACTTCTTAGCGTGAGCCAGCACATTCAGAGTCTGCTGATAACCAGAACGAGGATCGCGAACCGGGTGAGTCAATCGACGAACAGTTTCAACATTCTGCGCAAATACAGAAATACCACTGTCGATAACCTTTTCAACATCTTTCATATTACCCTGAAAATCAGGTGTCAGAGTTTCAACATCCGTATCCGGATTAACTTCTTTAACCCGTCTCACGACAGCGGCATAGTGTCCTGAACCACCGTCTTCGAGATCATCACGGTTAACAGACGTCAGAACCAGATATTTCAGATTCATCAGACGAACACTGTCAGCCGTATGCTGTGGCTCTTTTTCATCAAGCCAGCCTTTCGGGTTACCGGTATTCACCGCACAGAATTTGCAAGCACGGGTACAGGTGTCGCCCATCAGCATGATAGTGGCAGTACCTGAACTCCAGCATTCATTGATGTTCGGGCACATGGCCTCTTCACAAACAGTACTCAGTTTATGTTCGCGTACTGTACTTTTAACAGCCTTATATTTGGTTCCGGATTGAGTCTTAATACGCAGCCAGTCCGGTTTTCTCATAAAAGGTTGAACCGTTTCCCCATCACGATTACTGGCCTTAACACCATTCTTGATGGCTGTAATGCCTTGTTCGTTAACGAACTTCTTTCCGCTCTGAATCTGTACAGTTGGAATCAGGTTGTTTTCGGTCATAAAGTCAGGGCCATTTTTCCAGGATTCAATATTTACTTCGAACCCTCATCTAGCTTCAGTGCATTCGGCCTAGTGCTTTTTACACTTTATTGGCCGTATTCACTCCGTACTGCCCAGCTGTCCGTGCTGGTGCAGCCTCTGTTCTTCAGGCTTCTTTCTCATTGCTATCCAGGATCGTTCAGGAGAGCTACACAGATGTGCTATCGAGTAAAGAAACACTGTCATTATTAGTATGGGCTTTATTATACCCAAGTTCAGTCATAAGGCACTCGAGTAAGCGACTGCTTACTTCGTTCCATTCAACTTTCTCAACAAAGTCATTTAACTGAGCCACTTGTAGCCCTTCATAGCCACAAGGGTTGATACGATCGAAAGGCTCGGTATCCATATCAATATTGAAGCTGAGACCGTGATAGCTTTTCATTTTTCTGAACCGAAGTCCTAAAGCTGCAATCTTCGCTTCATCAATATAAACACCCGGTGCTTCGGGCTTGGCATAAGCCTCTATGCCATAGCCCTCCAGTGTTTTAATAATGGCCTGTTCAATGGCAGAAACAATTTTGCGCGGGCCACTGCCGGAACGCCTGACATCCAGCAGCAGATAGACCACCAATTGGCCAGGACCGTGATAGGTCACCTGGCCACCACGGTCGATCTTGATCACAGGAATGTCGCCGGGAGCCAGCACATGTTCAGCCTTGCCAGCCTGCCCCTGAGTAAACACTGGGTCATGCTCTACAAACCAGAGTTCATCAACCGTATTGTCATCACGCTGCTCAGTAAAAGCTTGCATGGCTCGCCACACAGGCTCATAGGGCTGCCTGCCCAAATGTCGGACGTTCAGATCCATCAAATTACCATCGTTACTCGACCTGTCGCCTTCAGGTCATCATGGATTGCTTTCAGTTGTGGTTCGCCGGTGGCAAAAATAGTCACCATCACAGAAGCAAACTTGCCGGTACGGCTGCCTTTCTCACGAAAGTTACCATCATAGTCCGGCGCATGCTGTTTAATAATGTCACAGACTACCTGCTGATAATCCGGTGCGGCTTTGCCAACAATACGGATTTCATAATCACAGGGAAATTCGATTTTAGGTGTTTCTGGATTGCTCATACGATTTTTACTGAATTCAACTACTGAACTTTGATACTGATAAAAATGCCTTCAAGTCACAGGACTTGAAGGCATCAGTAAAACTAAACCAACTTTATGATAAGGATTAGCTAAAGAAACCCATCACAAACAGACGAATACTGTCCCAGATACGCTTGAAGATACTGCCACGTTCAACAGCCTTTTGCGCTAGCAATGGCACTTCTTTTACCACTTCATCATCCAGCACCACCTTCAAGGTGCCCAACTGCTGACCCGCTTCAATAGGCGCTTCAATCATTGGATTGACATCTATCACCGCCTTGAGATCCTTGCCAGCACCACGAGGTACAGTCACGATCAAATCTTTTTCAATGCCAAGAGTGATCTCGTCTTTCTGACCTTTCCAGATCTGAACCGACTTAAGTGGCTCACCACCTTTCTTGATGTCTACATTTTCAAAGAAACGGAAACCGTAGGTCAATAGTTTCTGAGCTTCTTCTGCACGCTGTTTTTCACTTCTGGTGCCCATCACAACAGTGATCAAACGACGACCTTCTTTGATAGCAGAAGCGGCGAGACCATAACCACTGGCTTTGATATGACCGGTTTTCAGGCCATCAACATAAGGGTTGGTCCACAGCAGACGGTTACGGTTAGCTTGACGACGGAGAGGCTTACCGGTTTTCTTATTGACGCCGTATTGATAGTACTTCTGGGAGTAAATTTTATAGTACTCGGGAAAGTCCTTAACAATATGCAGAGATAGAATCGCCAGATCACGAGCTGTGGAGTAATGATCCTGAGCAGGCCAACCGGAGGCATTGGCAAAACGAGTATTGATCATACCCAGCTTGCTGGCAGTATTGTTCATCAGCTGAGCAAACGAGTCTTCACTGCCGGCAATATGTTCGGCTAAAGCCACACTGGCATCGTTACCAGAAACAATGATGATGCCCTTTAGTAATTCAGATACCGGAACCTTGTCGCCCACCTCAATAAACATGGTGGACCCGCCCATACGCCAGGATTTTTCGCTGACCAGAACCTGATCATCTCGACCAATGTTGCCTGAATCCAGTTCAACCTCACCGATATAAGCCGTCATCATCTTGGTCAAACTGGCCGGATGCATGGTTTCATCCGGGTTTATGGACGCCAGAATTTCACCGCTGTCAGCATCCATCAGGACATAACTTTTAGCAGCAATTTTTGGCGCTGACGGAATCAGGGCACTACTTTTAGCCTGTACGGAACCTGCCGCCACCATCAGTGCCATGGCCGCCCATCCAACCATGCGGCGAATAGGGTTTGTCTGCTTCATCATCAAAAATGTTGCTCTGAATTCTTCTATAGACCGGCATTATAATGTTCCAGCCGGCTGAGTTTAAGAGATACAGTGTAATTGACGGGTAAGTCGCAACCTGGGCTACATCTATGCCTATGGTTTACTCTTACTCCGGCTGGGTTCATAGACCAGAAAAGGAGACTCAAAATCCCCTTCCTCCAGTTTTTCCAGCAGGCTCTCCAGATGTTCCGGAGTCTGCACTGGCCCTATTCTAACCCGATATAATGGTTCAGGTTTTTCATCACCTTTCACCACCTTGATATTACTGGCAATGGTTTCTGCAATCTCTCGTCTGAGCACCTGAGCATTATGATAATTCTTCAATGCCGCCATCTGCACATAAAGTCGTTGCTGCTCTATAGCTTCTTCCTGCTGTTGGGCAGCAAAAGCATCAACATCGATACCTTCAACCTTGACATTGGCTACGCCAACACTGGCAAAGCCCAGTCTTTTCGCAGCCGCATAGGAGAGATCGATAATTCGATCACTGTGAAAAGGCCCTCGATCATTTACTCTCAGCACTACTGATTTGCCATTTTCTCTATTGCTCACACGCACGTAGGAAGGTAACGGCAATGTCTTATGTGCTGCCGTCATTCCATACAGGTCGTAGACCTCACCATTTGCGGTGCGCTTGCCATGAAACTTTGTGCCATACCAAGAGGCAATACCCTCTTCTGTATAGCTATTGGCTGAAGACATAGGTGTGTAGGTAACACCACCGAGTGTATAGGGAGAGTCCTTCAAATCACCATTGTGTACCTGCGGTACAGCATCAGGTATCTGACTGATATCTCTCTTTTCCTCAGGCGGGCCATCCTGAACGGTGACACAGCCTCCCAATACCAAAAGAACAGAGACCAGAGATATTCTGGTCATCTGCCTACGTACTTTGCTCACTGTCATTTAAATTATTCTTTTATACAGGTCCCAACTGTCAGGACTGGGTTTCAACAATTTTCTTGTTTATATCCGGAACAGCTGTTTTATAGCCTGACTTAACATCTCTCGCCAGTTGATAGACCGCCATTGCATAAAGCTTGCTACGGTTATAGGTAGTGATAACGTAGAAATTATGCATACCCAACCAGTATTCAGTGCCTTTCGCGCCTTCCAGTGTTATGGCTGCTACTTTGACGGCATCCGGGACAACTGACACTGGAGTCCAACCGGCACTTTCAACCTGTTTCAGTGTTTTATTTGGTCTCACTGACTTGCTGATCACCTTCTGGTATTTCGCACCATGTACTTTGGCACGGCTCACAATTGGCTTGCCTGCTCTCCAACCATTTTCCTTCAGATAGTTGCCAACACTGGCAATGGCATCTTCTTCCTGCTTCCAGATATTCGACTGACCGTCACCGGTATGGTCAACGGCATAAGCACGATAACTGGATGGCATAAATTGTGGTATACCCATAGCGCCAGCGTAAGAGCCGGTCAGCTTAGAAACTTCCAGCCCTTGTTCTCTCGCCAGAATCAGAAACTGTTTCAGTTCTTTGGTAAAAAATTTACTGCGTGGCGGATAATCAAAACTCAACGTAGAGAGTGCATCCAACACCTTAAATCCACCAGTCTGTCGACCGTAATAGGTCTCTACGCCAATGATGGCAACAATGATATTAGCGGGTACACCGTATTTCTTTTCTACTTCCAACAGTGTTTTAGCATGTTCTTTCCAGAACGTAATTCCTTTTTGAATACGCTCTTCAGTCATAAAAATTTTGCGATAGCCCTTCCAAGTCAGACGTTTCTCTGCCGGACGACTGATCAGCTCAAGAACTCTATCTATTTTATTGGCCTGGCCAATAATGTTTTCCAGTTCCGAGCGCTTAAATTGTTCATTTTCAACCAGATCATCAATAAATGCCTGAACCAAGTCCTGACTGGCGTAATCCGGTTTCACTTGTTCTTGTTTGCCCGTTTCGGCAAAAGCTGACCCTGCCAACAGGCAACTGCTTAAAACAGCACTGATAATTGATGCACGTAAGGCCATTTTTTCATTTCCCCTCAGTCACTACTTTGGATATCCATTTCCACAAAGGTGCTGTTTCTAAAGATATTTACACCCTGATTATCCTGAGATAATTCTAACTCTACAGCAGTCGTCCATGGACAACTACAGTACAACTGTAATGAGTTTGTCAGGAATTAGGCAGCCTTATTATCCACCATAACACAGAGTAACTATGCAAGGTTACAGCAGTAGGAATAGCCACTACTACTGCAACTTTGAGGAAGTTACCTGATAGGTTTATCGCCGTATATCGAGAAATGTTTTGTGGGTATGGATTGACATCAATATGCCGAAGCCAGCCATCAAGGTGACCAGTGATGTACCACCACGACTGACCAGTGGCAGGGGAACGCCCACTACCGGGAGGAGACCACTCACCATGCCAATATTTACAAAAAGGTAAACAAAGAAAGTCAGTGTAATACTACCCGCCAGCAAGCGGCCAAACAGGGATGAAGCCTGGAACGTAATGATCAGGCCACGACCGATGATCAGGGCATAAACACTCAGCAACATCAAACAACCCATTAAACCGAACTCTTCCGCCAATACGGCAATGATAAAGTCAGTATGGCTCTCCGGCAGAAAATTCAGCTGAGACTGGGTACCCATCAAGTAACCTTTCCCATAGAGACCACCAGAACCAATGGCTATCTTCGACTGGATAATATTCCAACCTGAGCCCCATGGATCACTTTCCGGATTCAGAAAAGTCAGCACTCGCTGCTTCTGATAATCCCGCATAATGAAGTGCCACATACCCCAGACGGCAGGAACTGCCAGAGCAATCGCAGAAAAAATAATTCTTTTTCTCAGACCAGCCAAAAGCAATACAAACAAACCTGAAGCACCAATCAATAAAGATGTTCCGAGATCAGGTTGTTTGGCAATCAACACCACTGGCATACCAATGATGATCAGTACCGCTATGATGTCCTTGAACGACGAAGGAATTGATCTTTTTGAAAGGTAGGTTGCTACCACAATAGGCATGATAAGTTTGATAATTTCAGAAGGCTGAAAGCGAAAACCTGGCAACTGTATCCACCGCTGTGCGCCTTTCGACTGGATCCCCATGAAAAGAACCCACAACAACAGACAAACCCCACCAGCATAGATCCAGGGTGACATTCGCATCAACATTCGTGGCGGAATCTGGGCAATGATAATCATGCCAACTGTGCCCACCACCATATACAGTGCCTGACGTATGACCATGCTGACATTCTGACCACTGGCACTGTAGAGAATAAACAGTCCTGTACCACAGAGAATCATCAAAAGTCCGAGCAGAACAATATCCACATGAAATCGCTCGGACCAATGCGGCTCTTTGGAAAAACCATAGGGCTCATCAAGCTGTCGGACAAAATCCTGACTGGCCATTACTTGCTCCCCTTTTCAGCTTTAGCTTCAAGCTTTGGAAGAAGATAGTAATCCATAATTTCCCGAGCCACATTGGCGGCTCCCTTGCTGTTTTCAACAATAATCGAAAGAGATATCTGGGGGTCATCAATGGGCGCAAAAGCTACAAACAGACTGTGATCACGCTGGAACTCTTTCAGCTTTTCAGCATCATAGTCCTCACCCTGGGCAATACTGACCACCTGGGCGGTACCTGTTTTACCAGCAATCCGGTAAGGAAGATTACGACCTATACGCCAGTAAGCCGTTCCACGCTTATGACTAACAACATTTTCCATACCTTTGATAACAAAGTCCCAGTCAAACTCCTTCAGTTTGATATCATCACCCCACTGAGGTCGCTGAATATCTGGCAAATCCTCTTTAACCAGTCGCGGCTGAACATGCTTACCACGGTTAGCCACAAGAGTTATGCCTTCTGCCATTTGTATAGGTGTAGCCAACACATAGCCCTGACCGATAATGGCTATAACAGTTTCACCGGGATACCAGGGTTGGCCATAAGCACCTCGCTTCCACTCCGTAGAAGGCAGTAGCCCTGATCGTTCCTCATAAATATCAATACCACTCCTACGTCCATAACCGAATTGCTTAAGGAAATCGTGCATACGATCAATGCCATATTTTCCTGCGTAGCTATAGAAATAGGTATCATTGGAACGATAAATAGCTTTATTCAGATCAATCCAGCCATCCCCTCTTCGATTCCAGTTTCTGAATTTATGCTCACTGCTTGGTAACTGAAACCAGCCTCTATCGAAAATTTTGTCTTCCGGCTTAACGGTCCCACTTGATAACAGGCCTAGCGCAACAAGGGGCTTCAATGTCGACGCTGGAGGATATTCACCTAAGGTTGCCCTGTTATATAGCGGTCGTTCAATATTCGTATTCAAGCCATTAAACGTGGCATAGTCGATGCCCGTCACAAACAGATTCGGGTCAAAAGCAGGGTTACTCACCATTGCCATAACCCCGCCACTTTTGGGGTCAAGGATAACAATTGAGCCTCGTTTACCGTCCATTGCCTTGATCGCTGCATCCTGCAGACCTATATCAATAAAGAGGTGCAGATCCATGCCAGGAATAGGGTCTACTCTTTTGAGAACACGAGTCACCCGTCCCCGGGCATTCACCTCAACTTCCTGATAACCGGGCTTGCCCAGCAGTAATTTTTCATAGAACCGTTCAACACCAATCTTTCCGATGGTGTAGGTACCACTGTAGAGAGAAGGATCCAGCTTTTTCAGTTCTCGGTCATTGATACGGCCTACGTAACCGACGCTGTGAGCGAAGGAGCTACCTTCAGGGTATTCACGTACTAACTCAGCATTAACCTCAACGCCTGGAAGACGGAATTGATTAACGGATACTAGCGCGACTTGCTCATCATTTAATTTGAATTTCAGGGGGACAGATTCAAAGGGGCGACGACGGCGCACCTGTTTCTTAAAGCGAGTAAGTTCATTCTCGGAGAGTGGAATCAGGCTACCAAGATCTGATAGTAACTGCTCCATGTCGTTAACACGTTCCCTGACGACAGCCAGAGTTTTACTTGAACGATTGGTTGCTAACAGCTGTCCATTGCGATCATAAATAAGCCCTCGCACGGGCGGAACTGTCCTAACCAGAATTCGATTTTCTTCCGACTGTGTCGCCAGTTCATCGTGTTTTATGACCTGGAGATAAAAAAGTCGAGATACCAGCAACATCGCTAGCAGAATAACGAAAACCAGTGCCAGCCAGACCCTAATACTGACAATCCTTTGTTCTGACCTATGGTCTTTTAAGGTATTCACCGGCATGTGTTTGTTTACCGTAAAGAAATGCCTGCCGACGATGAAATGTCCGCAGGCAATCTTATGTTAATCATAACTACTTGTGATAAGGGTGATTCTTTAGAATACTCCAGGCTCTGTATATCTGCTCTGCAACCACCACACGAACCAGTGGATGAGGCAGAGTCAGTGGCGACAGAGACCATTTGAGATCCGACTTAGCCATAACACTGGCATGAAGTCCTTCAGGGCCACCTACCATCAAACTGACATTACGTCCGGAATGCATCCATTCCCCCATATTGTCTGCCAGTTTTTCTGTAGACCAGGCCTTGCCCTTAATCTCCATGGTGACAATCAGGTCGCCCTGACCGACTGCTGCCAACATCTGCACGGCTTCCTTTTCCTGCAATCTGTTCACATCAGCACCTTTTCCTCTTCGATTAAGAGGGATCTCAACCAAGTCCAGTTTCAGGTCAGTACCAAGGCGACGACTGTATTCCTTATAGCCCTCGTCTACCCAACCCGGCATCTTTGAACCTACCGAGATCAGCTTTACTCTCATCAGAACTGCTCTATAACCTGCTCTTCTTTAGAAGATTCCCACAGACGTTCTAGATCGTAGAAGGCACGAGTTGCTGGCAGCATAACGTGAACGACAACATCGCCCAGATCGACCAATACCCATTCAGATTGTGCCTGACCTTCCATACCCAGCGGACGAATGCCCTGCTTTTTACAGACATCCATCACACTGTCGGCAACGGATTTCACGTGGCGGTTGGAAGTACCGCTGGCGATGACCATATAGTCAGTTACGCTGGTCAGTTCAGAAACGTCCAGGCATTTAATATCGTTGCCTTTGATTTCTTCGATGGCATTAATTACCAGATCTTTCAGTTGTTCAGATTGCATATATTCTCTTAGTTACCTGTTTTCAGTTCGCTTTCCAACAGGCACATATTCCTGTTGCCTTGAAAGCGGAAAAAGCCTGCAGTAAAGCATTTTTTGATAAAAGCTCTAGCAGACTTTTCTGTTCTACCCCGAAATACTATCGAAGCTTTCTCTATCAAATCATCTTACACTGAATGAGTGACTGCAATCCGTTATTTCCGGATATGCCCATCACCCAGTACCACATACTTGACCGATGTAAGGCCTTCGAGGCCTACCGGGCCACGGGCATGAATCTTATCAGTGGAAATGCCAATTTCGGCTCCGAGACCATATTCAAAGCCATCTGCAAACCGGGTTGACGCATTAATCATCACGGAGCTGGAATCAACTTCCCGCAGAAAACGACGCCCTTTGGTGTAACTCTCGGTGACAATAGAATCAGTATGGTGTGAACCATAACGGTTGATATGGGCAATAGCTTCATCCATATCAGCCACCAACTTGATTGAGAGCACCGGTCCTAGATACTCGGTTTCCCAGTCTTCTTCCGTTGCTGCTACTGCTGACGGTAACAGTTCACAGACAGCTGAACAGCCGCGAAGTTCAACGCCAATCTCTTGATAACGCTCAGCCAGCCCAGGTAATACCAATTCCGCCACGGTCCTGTTAATCAGCAGAGTTTCCATTGCATTACAAACACCGTAGCGATGGGTCTTGGAATTAACCGCTATGTTAAATGCCTTGTCGAGATCAGCCTGATCATCAATATAGACATGACAGATGCCATCCAGGTGTTTAATGACCGGTACTCTGGCATCACGACTGATTCGTTCAATCAGTCCTTTACCACCACGGGGAACAATAACGTCCACGTATTCAGGCATCGTGATCAGGGTACCGACTGCTTCACGGTCAGTGGTTTCAACAACCTGCACTGCCGTTTCAGGTAAGCCAACAGCTGCAAGAGCTTGCTGAATACAGCTGGAAATAGCTTTATTTGAGTGAATAGACTCACTGCCACCACGGAGAATCACCGCATTACCAGACTTCAGGCAGAGACTCGCCGCTTCAACGGTCACATTAGGCCGTGACTCATAAATAATACCGATAACGCCAAGAGGCACTCGCATCTGGCCAATCTGAATACCGCTGGGAACGTATTTCATATTATCAATCGTTCCCACTGGATCAGCCAGCGTAGCCACCTGAGTCAGGCTCTCAATCATAGTATCGATACGAGCATCGGTGAGCTCCAGTCGATCCAAAAGAGCAGAATCCAGACCTTTCTGTCGACCATTTTCCAGATCAAGCTCATTGGCTTCACGGAGTACCGGTCGTGCAGATTCCAGAGCAGAGGCAATAGCCATCAAAGCCTGATTTTTTATACCTGTATCAGCTTTTGCTATCAACGCACTGGCTTCACGGGCTTTTTGCCCAAGCCAGTGCATGTACTCTTTTATCTGGTCTGTCACTGCATGCTCCTTCAACCCTGACGATATGTTCTGTCTTACTCTGACTGAACACCGTGAATAAATATCGCCTTTAGCAGGGCATTATAACTCGACCCGCCCTGCCTTCAACTAGCAACAGGCATGGTAAATTCAAAAATGGTACCGCCATCCGGGTGGCGCTGGAAACTCATTCGCCCACCGTGGGACTGAATAATGGAATGACACACTGTCAAACCAATCCCCATACCATCAGATTTTGTCGTATAAAAAGGAGTGAACAGTTTTTCCTCAGCGTCTTCAGCCAGACCATATCCCCGGTCAATAACCGAGACTTTGACAAACCGTTCTTCAAGCGTTTCAGCTTTAACCCAGACACCTATATTGCGAGTATCCTGATCTCTCATGGCTTCCATACCATTACGAATAAGGTTCAGAGCCACTTGCTGAATCTGTACCGGATCAACCTTCACCTGAGGCAGCTCCGGAGACAGTTCCATATGAATTTCCATGCTGTTATTTCTGGCGTCTACTTCTGCCAACTTCACTGTGTCGTTCAATAATTTGACCGGATCGACACAACCCAATACATGATCCGGCTTTTTCACAAAGGAGCGGATACGCGCAATGATATCGCCTGCACGTCGAGCCTGAGTATTGATTTTATCCATCGCTTCAAACAGCGACCCGTAAGTATCACTCTCTTTATCTTCTACACGACCAATCATTCGTTTTGCCACTTGGGCATAATTGGAAATAGCCGTCAGTGGCTGGTTAACTTCATGAGCAAAGCCGGCCGCCATTTCACCCATCGTACTCAACCGTGACACATGAGTCAGTTTTTCCTTCTGGGTATCCAGTTCATCCAGGGCTTTTTTTAACGCTGCCTGACCATGTTTTTTACTGGTGATATCGGTGAATACAACCACCGCGCCATTAAGCGTATCTTCTTCCATGATGGGCGTGCATGAGTAGTTGACGGGGAATGAACTTCCCTCTCTGGTCCAGAACAATGCATCTGACACGGTTTTACTCACTCCCTGATTCAGGGTGTCCTGAATAGGCGCGAGATGCTGACTTCGTGCTTCATCACCGGCCTCACCCAGCATCAGACTGATCAGCCCTCGATTGGCAAGGTGATCCAGAGTCCAACCCGTCATTCGAGAAGCAGCCGCATTGGCAAAGGTAATATGTCCACGACTGTCGAGACCGAAAATACCTTCGTTCATGCTTTCCAGAATGCGAGCTTTGTCTGCTTCCAACTGACGGTTTCGGGCTGACAGTGCTTGTTCCAGGCGATGAATCTTCAGCTGCGTCTCAACCCGGGCAATGACTTCTTCAGACTGAAACGGCTTGGAAATAAAGTCCACAGCTCCAGCCTCCAAACCACGAACCTTGTCTTTGGTATCATCCAGAGCAGAAAGGAAGATTACGGTGATATTGCTGGTCTGCGGATCTTCCTTAAGCTGACGACAAACTTCATAGCCGTCCATGCCAGGCATCATAATATCCAGCAACACTAATGCCGGCTTAGCCTTGTGGGCAATACGCAGAGCACTCTCACCATTTTTGGCAATCAGCAGCTTATAGCCACGACCACTTAAGGTTTGAAGCAAAACCTGCAGGTTGGTGGGATTGTCATCTACCAGCAGAATGCGTTCAACATCCTCGCTGGTCTCAGAGTTATTTTCAGCTACGTACATCTTGCTCGCCAGTCTGGTGATCAGAGTTTCGGCCTGAATCCTTCTGTTCAGGTCGAAAGGATCTATTGGGTGAAACAGAATAGTCAGTGCCTCCCATCAACAAAATGGGTTCGGCATTCTGCCAGAAAATCAGCTACAGGGCATGGAGTCTTTGGGATAAAGGGTATAATAGCCGCTGATATTTGTACTGGCCTGTTTTTTCAGGCTGTTTTCATGCTTCAATGTCCCCAGTAAAAATTTACTTTCACCGGACGGAATTCACACGTATGAAAGTGCTGGTCATCGGTCGTACCGGACAGGTCGGGCATGAAGTCTGCAAACTGCTGGAAAAGAAAAACATTACCTTTTTCGCCCCGGACCGGAATGAACTGGAGCTGTCTGATGACAATCAGATACAAGGCTGCATAGACCAGTATCAACCCGATTTCGTGGTGAATACGGCTGCCTATAACAATCCGGTACGAGCAGAAAACGAACCTTCCAAATGCTTTGCTATCAACAGGGACTCTACCGCTACTCTGGCTGAGTGTTGCCAGCGCGCAGGCATCTCTCTGATTCACACGTCCAGTTATCGAGTGTTTGATGGCACCAAGCAGGATGCCTATAACGAAAAAGATCCAACCAACCCTATCGGGGTTCTGGGAAACAGCCGCCTACAGGCCGAGCAGCAGATTCGTGAACGTTGCGACCAACACATCATTCTGAGGTTGTCTTGGGTCACTAGTGAACGTCGCCCTAATATTCTGCGCCGACTGATCGACCAGATGGTGGTGGATAAAGAGGTGTATGTCACGCCGGATCAGCTGGGTTGCCCAACGTCCGCCGATGATGCAGCTAGAGTCGTTATCGCGATCCTTCAGCAATTGTACTGTGGTGCCAAACCATGGGGTACTTATCACTACTCAACAACAGAATCCGTATCCGAGAGCAATTTTGCGGAGACTCTTATTTCAGAGGCTTCCCAGCATCAGGAATTAGCGGTTAAAAAACTGATCATGGCGAAAATTGACTCCCGTGAAGGTATCAAACCACCCGCTAATGCGACTCTTGACTCGTCCAAGCTGCTTAACACCTTTGGTATTCACGCAAAACCTTGGCGCAGTGCTGTGGCACGGATTGTTCATGATCATTTCAAGCCTGTTGAACCGTAATCACTTCATTAACTTTCATGTCATTTACTCTCCCGAAATTACCTGTATCTGAAATCCTTTCAGAGCTCAGTGACACACTTACCCGGCATGACCGGGTTATTCTTCAGGCTGCTACCGGAGCCGGTAAAACAACACTGGTTCCATTACACCTTCTACAAAGCATGGAACCTGGTGGCAAAATTCTGATGCTGGAGCCCCGTCGCCTAGCGGCTTCGGCTGCCGCAACCAGAATGGCCAGTATTATTGGTGAACCCGTCGGAGAAACCGTCGGCTACCGTATGCAGCTGGAAAACAGAGTCGGCAAGAAAACCAGAATAGAGGTAGTGACCGAGGGTATTCTTACCCGAATGCTTCAACAGGATCCGGAACTCTCAGATTATTCCTTACTGATTTTTGATGAATTCCATGAGCGTTCAGTTCAGGCTGACCTTGGCTTGGCGCTCAGCCTTCAGTGTCAGGAATACCTGCGTGAAGAGCCTTTAAAACTGCTGATCATGTCCGCTACTTTGCAAGCGGAACAACTCAGCCAAAGGCTGGCAGCACCCGTTATCACCAGTAAGGGCTTTCTTTACCCTGTCGAAGAAGTGTATCTAGATACACCTTTATCAGATCGACATTTTTTTACAGTCTGCGATAAGGTCTGTCAGCTGGCTTTACGAGCCCTGAGAGAGCAGCAAGGCTCCATCCTGATTTTCATGCCCGGTGCTGGTGAAATCAGGCAACTGGAAAAACTGCTCAGTGAAAAATCCCTGCCTGACGACACCGATGTTCATCCCCTCTTTGGTGATATGTCTCTCGCTCAACAAAGAGATGCTATTGCTGCTTCAAAACCAGGTAAAAGAAAACTGGTTATAGCCACCAATATTGCCGAAACATCCCTGACCATTAATGGTATCAGCGTGGTCATTGATTCTGGCCTGAGCCGAAAAGCCGTTTTCGATGCCAGCTCGGGAATGACCCGACTGGAAACTCGAAGATGCAGTCTAAGCAGTGCCGATCAACGAAAAGGCCGTGCCGGACGATTGGAACCGGGGGTTTGTTACCGCTTATGGACCGTTTCAGAACACCAACGTCTGGAAAAACATGATACTCCAGAGATAATGAAAGCCGATCTTTCACCTCTTGCTCTGGATCTCTGTAATTGGGGAGCCTCTCCCAGTGAACTCTTCTGGCTAGCCCCTCCTCCAGAACGACGCTACAACGAAGCGCTCTCGTTATTAGAACAGTTGAATGCCATAGAATCCGCCACAGCCAACAATACATACAGAACCACTGAGCACGGACAGCAAATGAGTAGGCTTGGTGCACATCCAAGAATATCTCACCTGCTGCTGAAATCTGCTGAACTGGGCGCATTGAAACAAGGAAGCTTGCTGGCTGCACTGCTGACCGAACGAGATATCATCAAAGGCGGAAATAAGCAGTCAGCGAATATTCTGGATCGTATTGTACTGCTGGAATCAACGGGAAAATCCAGAGCGTTTGCAAGAGTTCATTTACTGGCAAATCGCTGGCAAAAACAACTGGCGAAAAAACAGAAAGCCAATGAATCCAGCACTTCTTATTCACAGTTACTGATGGCTGCATATCCTGACAGAATCGCCCAGCGCCGTGGTCAATCTCATCAATACTTGATGAACTCCGGACAGGGAATTGAACTGAGTATGGATGACCCTCTCTGCAATTCTGAATATCTTGTAGTTCCAGCCATTGGCGGAGCCAGCCAGCGATCCAACGCCAACATTTTCCTGGCCTGCGCTACTGATCGAAATGAGATCCATGAATCACTGGGCGACCAGATTTCAGAGCAAGCCTGTACTCGCTGGGACAGCCGCCAGCAGAGAGTTGTATCCAACGTTGAAACTCGACTGGGAGCTTTGATATTGGAGCAACAGTCTTTAAAAAAACCTGAACCCGGAACTATATGTGCCGCCATGCAAATGGGTATTCTTGAAGCCGGCCTTAACGTTTTACCCTGGAATAAAGAATCAGAGCAATTCAGAACCCGAATCGGCTTCCTTGCCCGCTTTAATGATGCTATTAACGAGCAATTTCCAAACACTTCTGACCCAGCCCTGCTCAACGATATGGCAAACTGGCTCGCCCCATTCCTCGATGACTGTACTCGTTATGAGCACCTGAAAAAGTTGAATATGAAAGAGATACTGTTAAGCATGCTGAGCTGGCCACAACAACAGCTCCTCAATGAACAGGCTCCAGAACGTTTGCAGGTACCCAGTGGCTCACGGATTTTTATCAATTATAAAAACCTTGAAGAACCAAAGGTTTCAGCCCGATTGCAGGAACTCTTTGGAATGCTGGATACACCGGTTATAGGCTTTGGCAAACAGCCTGTTACCATTGAAATACTTTCCCCTGCTCAACGGCCGGTACAAATCACTAAAGACCTGAAAAGCTTCTGGCAGAACACTTACTCCGAAGTCAGAAAAGACCTTAAAGGCCGATACCCAAAACATTATTGGCCCGATGATCCCATGCAAGCTGAAGCCACACGATTTGTTCGGCCAAGAAAGAGCTAAACTGTTACGCTTACCAATGCCTATAGCAAAAAAACAGGAGTGATTTATGCCACGCCCTACCTATCCGGTCACTCTTGTCGCCAGACACCAACTGAGCAGTAATACCATTCAACTGGACTTCAGAGTTGATGATAATTTCTCTTACGAGGCAGGCCAGTTTATTCAGCTGCATTTTCGCCATAACGGTGAAGACGTTAAGCGCAGTTACAGCATTGCTAACAGCCCCTCTTCTTTTACTTCCACAGGCATTCTCGAAATAGCTCTGAGTTACGTTGACGGTGGCGTTGCTTCAGAATTTTTCTCGAACCTTGAGCAAGGTATCGAATTATCTATTGGCGGCCCCTTCGGCATTTTGACTGCTCCTAAAAAACCTTCCGGACAAGTTATTCTCGTGGGAACCGGTACAGGCATTGCTCCATACCGAGCCATGGCCGAAGAGCTAGTAGCTTTGGCAGAGAGGGGAACAAAAATATCCATACTGATGGGCGTTCGCTCCAGGAATGAATTGATCTATTCAGCGGATCTTAAGGCGCTTGCCGACAGAAGCGATGACGTCTCTTACCTAACCTGCTTCAGCAGAGAAACAGACGTTGATTCCACTCGCGGTGAAATCAACGGTTATGTCCAAAGTCAGTTTGATACTCTGAACATCAACCCGGAATCAGATTTGGTATACCTCTGCGGAAATCCGAAAATGATTGATGACGCGACTCTGCAACTCAAAGAAATGGGACTGGGAGTCAGACAAATCAAACGTGAAAAATACGTTTTCTCAAGTTAGATTCACTCTAGCTAAAACATCTCAGGTTCAGGTACGGCTGCGTTCCAGAACCACTACGATATAAAACCACAGGTTACCTACCAGAATGCCGGCCAGAACATCTCCTAGCCAGTGCACTTCAAGCATCAACCGTGATAATGCCACCAACAAAATTAAAAACATCGCCAACGAATAGCCACTGATTTTTATCAACCATTTTCTGCCCTCAGTGAACAGAAAAACGGCCAGTAACCAGACAAAGGTTGCCTGCGTTGTGTGACCTGAAGGAAAGGAGAATTGATCAAAACCATCAAAATTCCCCGGCCTTGGCTTATCAATCAAATATTTCATAATCCACAGCGTGGCTTCCATCCCCACCAAACCAATGGTTACTGATTGGATAGCCTGAGTATTCTTCTGCCATATCAGATAACAATAACCTGTTAGCAATGGTACCCATAACAAGCCAAGACTCCCGACCCAGGTCACTAAACCGAATAAATATACGACGATTGATACATTAAACTGAAACAGAAACTGCTGAGTTCTCAGGTTTATCTCATCCATCTGGCCACTGATATCCGTGACAGTGAGTAGTCCCAGCGCAATATTAATCAGCAGTATCATGGTAACCGGTGTCGCTAGCTGCATACCCTTGCCTAGGCACCACCGATCAACTTGTTTGCAAATGACTGTGACAAAACAGGCGGAGAGAGCAAGAGACATCAGCAACCAATAAAAATTATCAGGCAGATGATTTTTTAGCGCAGCACCCGTCAGAAAACCAGGAACCATATACAGGAAAGCCCAAGGTACCGCCGACAGGAAGTTAATGCTGTAAAAACGCCAGGGACTCATCTCCATCATACCCGCAACAGCTGGAATAATCGGACGAATCGGGCCAACGAAACGGCCCAGAGCAATAGAAAGACCTCCATAGTCAGCAAAAAACTGCTCTGTTTTATCGAGCCATTCCGGATGACGATCGAAAGGCCAACTGTTTCTGACTCTTGAGTGAAGCCTGCTGCCAATCTGGAAACTGATGCCATCACCCAGCACCGCTCCCACAAAAGCCCAAACTAACATGGTTTCCATACCCATCAGTCCACTGCCTGCCAGCGCCGCTAATGCGAACAGCATCGCAACACCAGGTACCAGGAGGCCAATAGCTAACAAAGACTCGACCAGTGCCACCAGTGCAATAACTGGCCCCAGCCAACTACTGTGGACTACCAACCAGGCGTGTATGGCCTGAAAACTATCTAACACCACTCAATCCGCCCTATCGTTGAGTAAATCCATCTACCTGCAGCCACGAGAAGAAGTTACGTACAATAACCTGACATCTTTCCAGATAACGTTCCTTTATGACACCAGAACGTTAACTAAAATTCAGAACATTACCTTATGCTCAGCTCAGTCTTAATCCGGACCTATATCAATCTGCTCTCTTCAAGCTTGGCTATTCCGAGCTAGCCCGTTATTGTGATGGAAGAAACCTTGAGTATTCGAAAATAGACGGCATAGGCCAACCTATTGGCCTGCTTTTCCAGTACTCAACGATAAGACGTCAGGAATAAATCATGAAACAATTACTGAAGGGACTCTGTAGCGCCCTTATCATCCATTCTGCCGCAGTATCGGCAGCTGATAGTGCCGTGTTTCTGCAGTATCACCATGTCAGCGACAAGACTCCTGCTGTCACCAGTATCAGACCTGATCGATTCAAGGAGCACCTCAATTACCTTGATAGCAATGGGTACCAGGTAAAAGATATCGTTGAAACCACCAAAGCTATCCAGAATGGCAAAAGTTTGCCGGATAAGACCGTTGTTATCACTTTTGATGATGCTTATCTGAATATCTATGAAAATGCGTTTCCGCTCTTAAAAGAGAAGGGCTGGCCATTCACTCTATTTGTTAGCACCGAGCCTGTTGATCGCAACTTTGGCAAATTCCTGAATTGGGATCAGCTACGTGAAATGGCTGAATCAGGTGCCACTATTGCTAACCATACCGTCAGTCATGATCACCTTCCTGAAAAGCTGGATAAAGAAACCAATGATCAATGGCTGGCACGAATCAGACAAGATATTGAAACGTCCGAGGCCCGTATAAGAGATAAGACAGAGCAAAGCGTTAAAATACTGGCCTGGCCTTTTGGTGAAACAGCTCCTGAACTTCGAGCCTTGATCAAAGAAATGGGTTTTATAGGTTTTGGTCAACAGTCCGGCGCCGTTGGCCCACTGTCTGACTTTACACGTTTGCCCAGATACCCCATGTCCGGAAACTACAGCTCCTTAAACGGGTTCAAAACCAAAATAAAAACTCTGCCATTGCCTGTCACGGAGCGTCTTCCTGACACGGCCATTATCTCTGATGACAATCTCAAGCCAGCCATGGAGGTGACGCTTGAAAGCGGTAACTATCAGAAGAAACAGCTGCGCTGCTATGCCACTGGTCAAGGTGAACTTGAAGTGGATTGGCTGGATGAATCAAGAAGCCGTTTTATTACTCGAGCCAAAGCGCCCTTGCCAGTAGGCAGAAGTCGCTATAATTGCACAGCCCCTTCTAATAGCGGCAAGCAGTACTACTGGTACTCACACCAGTGGTTAAGGTTTGCAGCCAACGGCAAAGCCATCGATTAAGGTGATTTATGACAAAATCGTTTCGGAATTACGCTCTGATCTCATTTTTAATATTGATTTCAGGTTGCTCAGAGCAGAAACCGGAGCGCTCGGTCATTCAGATGACTCCAGAGCTGACTGCCGCCAGAAACAAAGCTCTCGTTCTCTGTGCTGGCTGCCATGGCCCTGAAGGTATGGGCACCGCTGATTTTAATCCCAACCTAGCCTGTCAGAAACAAGTTTATATGACCAAACAGCTGAACGACTACCGGGAAGGTAAGCGGACCAATCACCCTTCTATGACTGCTATTTCCAGAATGCTGAGTCCACAGGAAGTCAATGATATTAGCCTTTGGTATTCACTCCAAAATTGCATAAGTGATTGATAATTAACATTTAAGTATCCCTAACAGCTCCGTCAGTCATATCTTCTTGCACCCGTGACATACTGCCAGTCGTTAAAAAACCATTGGTAAAAACATTCACAGGGGGTGAATTATGAGCGTAAGTTATGATGCGGTGATACGCAGAGAACCATTCTTGGTTCAGCTGGGAGAACAAGGTGGAGGAGCTTTAACCAGCTGCTCTGAAAAAGCAGCCCGAGCATTAAAGAAAGCAGCTAAAGCTGCATGCTGGGTAGGCCGGAGTATCTACAACACAAAAGGCATTAAAAGCATCAGGAACACTGTTAGCTATTACTGCCAAGAGCGACCTTATGTTGGTAGACCATTAAAAGATTGGGGCAAAGTGGCTGCGGTCTACACCCAATCTATTCTGGCTGGCTCTCTGGTTGGCTGTGGAGCCGGGGGCATGGTAGGCCTGTTTGCTTCTACCGGCAACGTCCCTATCACGTTCTGTACAGCTACAGTTGGCGCCTTTTTCGGAGCAGGGATTGGTGTTATTGATGCCATGCGTACTGTTTCAGATAAAGAGAAATTAGGAGACATAGGCAAAAAGATCACCTACCAACAGTTCATACTGAACCGAGCTGAGCAATACAAGGAGCAGCAATTAGAACTGGTTGAGCAACAAAAATCGGAGCTAAAGGCAAAACAGACAGAATCATTGGTTGAGCCGAGGCTACTCTCAAACTCAAAACGTCAGCCCGTCACCTCAAAAACTGCTCAATAACTCTATGGAGGGCTCTCGCCCTCCTTTTCTTTTTCATGACTTGCTAAGCCCGAAGATGGAACTAACTTTATTTATATAGGGAATAATATTAAAACTCGGGAATAAGTGAAGTTCGCCATGAATGAAGATACCGTCAAAAAGCTGGCCCTGATCATTGCCGCTAACTGCACCAGAGAGTCTGTACTGGAAGAAACCCTGAAAAAAGGTGCTTTGGAGCAAAGTGACCTGGACACCTTCAATAAACAAATGTCTGATCGCTTGTATACCTTTCTGACCTATCTGCTTAATAAGCCGGCTGATGAATATTCTGTGATGATGGGTGAGCTGTCCAAGCACTTCCCGGAAAGCTGGGGTATGCCCGATCTGGATCAGGGATTTATGAATGTGATCAATCAGCCGCCGGCATCTCCTCCCACGGCACACTAAGCAGTTTCTGGTTAAGCAGTTATTCTGATGACCACACCAAATGATATAAAAACCATGACTCAGATATCTGTAAACAAACTTGGTCTGCTCATTATCCTGTTGTGCCTCACCATTTTATGTCAGGCCAATATTCTGCCTCGAAAAGCAGTCAAACACCTTCCTCTTCCTCAGCCCGAGCTGGTTTCAACGCTTTCCGAACTTATGAAGCTTCTTGATATTCCTCACAAGAAGACACTGCGTTCTACTATCAAAGCCAGTCAGGTCTGGAGAAGAAAACCTGACCAGGAACGTTGGGAAGTACCTGATCTGCAATTAACACCGGAAAAACAACAAAAAGTAATGAAGTTGCTGTCCAAACTGGGATTGACGAATGAAATCATGCCTGAACCAAAACAATTCCGGTATGCCGTCATACTCTCGGGAACAGCTCCAAGAATGCGTTTTAGACTACAACAATTAGTTAAAAACTGGCAGGCTGGAGTCAGATTCGACAACATCATATTTCTCACCAGCCAACGGATTCTAAACCCTGAAATCGATGAGATTGATGAACTAGTGGTCAGTACCATCGGCTCACACAGAACGACCTCTGAAAAAGCCAAGGCACTGCCCGCAACCGAATTCGAAGCAGCCCGTATGGTCTTCCTCAGCACTCCTATGCCGGATGAAATGAAAAAACTAAAAATTCATTACACATCCACTCCCAGAGATTGGACAGGTTCTCGTTGGCAGCGAAAAAACACACGTCAAGGAATACAAGACTGGCTGTCAACACATCCGGAGGCAGGCAGTGTTTTGATCGTTTCCAACCAGCCTCATGTTCTTTATCAGGGAGAAGTGGCATACCAAGAATTCCCTGAAAACTTTCCAGTTTATATAACCGGAGAGGCAATTACATTGGATAACCCTCATCTGATTCACTACCTTGATGCCCTCGCCTTATGGCTTCATAATCTGGAATTCAGGCTAAACAATGACTAAGAAAATCAGAGGGATTAATCTGAAGCCGATAGCCGAAAAACAAACAACCTGTTCATAAAAACTAATCCCTTAATGAAAGAGAATGTTTTTTACAACACTTCGCGCACCTTACCTGAGTTTTCTGAATCACTACAAACGGTCACCGACATCCTGGATGTTCCTCACACAAAATCGCCAACCAGCATCATTGAAGCCAGTCAGATCTGGCGTCGACAACCCGACCAGGAACGTTGGGAACTGCCAGAACTACCGTTGAGAAACCTTCAAAGAAAACAGCTAATAAACAAATTGAAAGAACTTGGTTTTATTTCAGAAATTAAACCTCGGAAATTTAATTATCACTGAGGGATGTCTACCGGCGCTGTTTTCGTTAAAAGTGGTAATGCCATTTTTGCCACTTTTTTGGGTGGCAATACAGTATCTGAATTGTCAGTAAGTGACCTTTTTCGAGATTTAGCCGTATTTCCACTATTAGTTGAGACAGCGCCATGTCTACCGTTGACAGAAACAGAAGGCGCTGTACGTCTTTATGAAAGCTATGACCTACCAAAAGATATACAACAACTGCCAGTAGAATTTATTGATACACCTGCCACCTGGAATGGTGAATATTGGCGAAGGGCAAATACCAGAGATACATTAAAAGCCTGGTTAAATCAGAGCCCCGAAAACGGTAAAACTCTGGTTGTTTCAGACCAGCCTAACTCACTCTATCAACTGGAAGTGGTTAGACAGGAACTGCCAACGACATTTTCAATTGAAATGACGGCAGACAAAGCCAGCGACGAAATCCCTGTCGCCCTCTATCTTGATACAATGGCTCTTTGGCTGCACAATCTAAACAAATAAATCAGCTGATGTAACTTTCTCCCCAGCGAGGCATCAGTTCCTGATTCATATCCAGCTGTTGCATGATTCTGGCTACCATAAAGTCCACCATATCTTCCACTGTCTTCGGCTTGTTATAAAAGCCCGGTGATGCTGGCAGGATGATAGCTCCTACACGTGTCAGCTTTAACATGTTTTCCAGATGAATTTCTGACAAAGGAGATTCACGGTGCACCAGAATCAGTTGTCGTCTTTCTTTCAAAACAACATCTGCAGCCCTTTCAATCAGATTGTTACTGGCTCCGCACGCTATTGCGGACAAGGTTCCGGAACTGCAAGGACAGATCACCATCTTTGAAGGCGCGCCACTGCCAGAGGCTACCGGCGACATCCAGTCTTCATGGCTAAGTACCGTTAACTGCCCTTCTTTCGCTGAAGAGAAATCTTCAAGATAAGCCTGGAATTCCTGGTCACTCTCAGGAAGCACCAAAGATGTTTCGGTATTTATAACAACTTTCGCCGCTCTGGAGACAAGACAGAAAACCTGCGCCTCTGAAGCAATCAGACATTGCAGAAGTCTGAGGCCATACTGGGCACCTGAAGCACCCGTAATTGCCAGTGTAATACGTTCAGCCAAGCTGTTTTTCCTTTCTTAATACATCCACCAGCCGCTGATGAATACCTTCAAAACCACCATTACTCATAATCACCAGATGGTCACCTGCTTTCGCATTTTCAACTACCTGGTCGATGATAGTTTGAGTTGAGTTCATCACCTCGGCAGGCACAGGGCTTTTACCAAGCAGTGAGCCCAGTTTCCAGTCAATATTTTCCGGTTGATACCAGATCACACTGGACGCATCACTGGTCGAAGCCATCAATGTATCTTTATGAACGCCCATGGTCATGGTATTTGACCTTGGCTCGATAATAGCGACGATATTCTGGTCAGGGTGTTTAGCTCTAAGCCCTTGCAGTGTGGTAGCAATAGCCGTTGGATGATGGGCAAAGTCATCGTAAATACAGACACCGTCGATTTCTGCCACCAATTCCATACGACGTTTTACGCCTTTAAATCGGCTAAGTGACTCACAGGCTTGCTCCGGAATGACTCCAACATGCCTGGCAGCAGCAATGGCAGAAAGGGCATTGGCAATATTGTGATAACCGGTTTGCGGCCAATCAACTTTACCTGCCAATTGGCCATAAAAGAGAACTTCAAACTCGCTTCCATCATCTTTAAGAGTCTTGTATTGCCATGCAGAATCTTCACTGCTTCCGATTTTTTCCAACTCTGACCAGCAACCTTTATCAATAACCTCATCAAGGGCTTTTGAGTCATCAGGTATGATAATTCGACCGGAGCCTGGAATTGTTCTGACCAGATGATGGAATTGCTTCTGAATAGCGGCCAGATCTTCAAAAATATCAGCATGATCGTATTCAAGGTTATTCAGGATGGCAGTACGCGGTTTGTAATGAATGAATTTGGAGCGTTTATCAAAGAAAGCGGTATCGTATTCGTCTGCTTCAACCACAAAAAAAGGTGTCTCCCCCATTCGGGCAGAAATACCAAAGTTGGCAGGAATACCACCAATCAGAAAACCCGGCGACATGCCCGCATCTTCAAGAATCCAGGCCAGCATACTACTGGTGGTGGTTTTTCCATGGGTACCGGCAGCAGCCAACACCCATTTATCCTTCAAAATATAGTCAGCAAAGAACTGTGGTCCCGATGTGTAGGGCAATCCTTTTTCAAGAACATATTCCACAGCTTCGTTGCCACGACTCATGGCGTTACCAATCACCACTAGATTCGGAGCTGGCTGAAGATGCTCGACTTTGTAGCCTTGCATAAGCTCAATACCCTGAGCTTCCAGCTGAGTACTCATGGGCGGGTAAACATTCTGATCTGAACCGGATATTTGCAGGCCAAGATCTCTGGCCAACAGAGCAAGGCTTCCCATAAAGGTGCCGCAGATACCTAAAATATGTATGTGCATCTATTTAAAACTCTCTGCCTTTCCAGGGCGAATAACAATTCTGTTGAATGACCATATCAGAGTCTTCACTTAAGCGCAGGCTGATTACAAATCAACCCTGTAAAAAGCCCCATATTTACAGGACTTTCCATTCATATTTGGGTATGATCCGAATCTAAATCGCAGTTACCATAAAGTCACACAAGTTAACAAACCAAAGAGCTACCCAGAAATGTCAGTCAAGCATGCCTTTTATGCTCAGTCCGGGGGTGTCACACCTGTTATCAACACCAGCGCCTGCGCTGTTATTGAAACAGCCCGCCGTTATCCGGACAAGATAGGAAAGATCTACGCCGGTCACAACGGCATTCTGGGAGCATTAAGGGAAGAGCTGATTGATACCAGCCAAGAATCCTATGAAACCATTGGCGCTCTCCACAGAACACCTGGTGGCGCTTTTGGCTCCTGCCGTTACAAACTTAAATCTTTTGAAGAAAGCAGAGCTGAATACGAACGCTTGATCGAGGTTTTTCAGGCCCACAATATTGGCTACTTCTTCTATAACGGTGGTAACGACTCCATGGATACCGCTTTGAAGGTATCCAAACTCAGTGAAAAACTGGGCTACCCCATCACCTGCATCGGTATTCCCAAAACCATCGATAATGATCTTGCTGTAACGGACAACTGTCCAGGCTTTGGCTCTGCAGCAAAATATCTGGCCGTTTCTACCAAGGAAGCCAGCCACGACATTGCTTCTATGTGCGATACCTCCACCAAGGTATTTGTCGTAGAGGTCATGGGTCGTCACGCCGGTTGGTTAGCTGCATCGGCAGGTTTGGCTGCCCGTCAGGCTGGTGACCCTCCTCATATCATCATCTTTCCAGAAAAGCCGCTGAACAAAGAAAAATTCCTCGCCAAAGTAAAGAAGACCGTCGACAGCGAAGGTTATTGCGTAATCATCGCCTCCGAAGGCGCCAAGTATGAGAATGGTACTTTTGTATCTGCCTCTTCAACGGTTGTTGACTCCTTCGGCCACCAGCAGTTAGGTGGTGTAGCACCTGCACTCTGCACCATGATCAAACGCGAACACGGTTATAAGTATCACTATGCCGTTCCGGATTACCTTCAGCGCTCTGCTCGCCATGTAGCATCAAGGGTTGACGTTGAACAAGCTTATGCTGTTGGCAAGGCTGCTGTCGAGATGGCAGTAACTGGAAGGAATGCGGTAATGCCAGGTATTATTCGTGAATCCAATGCACCCTATCGTTGGTCCATTGGTGAAGTTGCTCTGGAAAATGTAGCTAACTACGAGAAGAAAATGCCATTGGACTTTATCGATGATGAAGGCTTTGGCATCACCCTGACCTGCCGCGAATACCTCGAACCTTTGATTGAAGGTGAGGACTATCCACCTTATTTAAACGGTCTGCCAAGATTCGCAAAGCTGAGAAAGGTAATGGTAGAAAAGAAATTGAATACTACGTTTGAAATCTAAGGTTACTAAAGTCTAAAAGGTGGGCTGATACTCAGCCCACTGACCTCATTCAATACTGAAGTCGATCCTGCTCACCAATCATTTCATCGTAAACAATAGGCATTATCAACTCCATATTGGCAGACAATTTCTTGCCAAGATGCTCTCTTGCCTGAAATATACTATGGAACTGCATCGGCTTTTTACCGGATTGATCAGTCAGCCAGGCCCCACCACTAATTCTACAGAGATAGATATCCCCTTCTGTTGAAACCAGCTCTAGCGGAGCTGGATGATCACGAAACTTTCGATGTAATTCTTTCAGGTTCATACTTCCTCCATGAAATACAAATACAGCTCTCTTGAAATCAAAAGACGTAACCACTCCGATTCACAGTTAAAAATGCTTTCTCAGCATTAACTGACCAGCAAATGGATTAACAACAGTACTGGATCGACCTGCGGGTACGACTGAAGGCATTTCCTTGACCAGCACTTTATTGAGAATCTGTTCATGCTCTGCGTCTAGGTCAATAATCACCAAGGCTCCACCCTGCTCAAGGTGATTATGAAATGGCTGCAAACGATAATTGTCACTGGAACTACCAATCAACCCACCAAGCCAGGTTGAATATCCCAACACAATCAAACTAGCAAACAGTGTAATCATTGAAGCGACGGGGTGACCATCAAGGTACTCATAGACTGCAAAACCTGTCATTGCCGACAGAACAATACCTATTAAAAAGCCTCTTTCACTGGAATGTACAGTGTCAAACTCTTCTAGGAAGCTAAGGTCGTTGAGGTGTTTCTGCTGGGTACTCAAATGATCTTTGTGAGCTATGTGGATATGCTTGTGAGCAATATCCGCTGACTCAACCACATCATTAAACTTTTGAGCAGCTTTTAGATCAGGTAATTTATAGAGAAGCTGTATCATCCGGAAGACTCCTTTCATCCGTTTGATGCTGATTTCGGAATCAGCAAAGAGTCCCGTGTGCAATGACTGACGTTACAGCACAGAACTTTCAGGAATAAGAGGATAGATTTATATCTTCAATCGCAATTTTTAACCCTGCGTTCCCTTAATATCTGAATATAGACGATAGTTATTCTTTCCATCTTTTTTAACCTGATACATGGCCACATCAGCAGCCTTTAACAGCTGGTCGGCTTCCAGCCCTACATCGTCTGTCGTTGCGACACCGATACTAACACCGACATAGTTCTGTCTGTCCGACAATTCATGAGGAGGAGCCATTGATTTCAGTATCTTTTCAGCTACGAGCCTGGTATCGCTAGCATCTGCAATATCATCAAGAATGACAGCAAACTCATCTCCACCGAGACGGGCCACTAAATCTCCCTGCCTAACCACTTCTTTCAGTCGACCAGCGACACTTTTTAATAACTCATCGCCAACATCATGCCCAAGAGTGTCATTCACCTCCTTGAAACCATCCAGATCGAGAAAGAGAATACCGGTGCACTTCGAGCGTCTCTTGCTTCTTCCAAGAGATGCATCAAGGTATTCTTGAAAGAGTGCTCTGTTCGCCAACCCCGTCAGCTCATCATAACGAGCCATACGGTTGAGTTTTTGTTCACTCTGCTTTCGTTCGGTAATATTCTGAAAAAGCAGTACAGCACCTTCAACCTGCCCGGCTTCATCCAGAACAGGAGTTAGACTGTATTCAGCAGGAAAGAAGTTCTCATTACATGTCCAAAGCCTATGATCATCTGTCGAGTATTTCTCTCCTCGATCAAAACAGATCTTTCTCATAGCTGAGTCAGACCAACTCTGATCACTGTTATTGTCACCGAATACAAATGGTTGAATTTTTTTCCCTGTTAAATGCTGCCCACCCGCTTCAAGCAACTCCTTTGCTAATGGATTGGCAAAACTGATTACACCATTTTCATCAAGACCCAAGATCCCCTCTCCTGCACTGTCCAGCAAATGTCTGTTCTTTCTACTGGAAGCTTTTAGTTTTTTCGTCATTTGCTCCAACTGCAGACGCTGGCGCTCCAGTTCCACAAACACCTTAACTTTACCTTTCAAGATTTCCGGATCTAAAGGCTTGGAGAGATAGTCCACGGCACCCGCTTCATAACCTTTTTTGACGTAGAACTTATCTCTATGCAGTGCAGTTACGAATATAATCGGGACATGGGCAGTTGCTGGCTTGCCATGAATAATTGATGCCGCTTCAAATCCATCCATTTCTGGCATCTGAACATCCATTAGGATCACAGAAAAACGTTGTTTTGAAGCATGTGATACAGCCTCTTCACCGCTGCTTGCCTTCCAAACATCCGCATTAAACTCAGTCAGCAATTTATCCATAACCAGCAGATTCTCAGGCCGGTCATCAACAATCAGTATTTTTATAGCTGAATCCGACGAACTTTCGGAACCGACTTCCAGTTGAATCTCCGTTTTTTCCTGTTTTTTTTCTATCTCTATAATCTCAGGTTGCTGCCAGAGATCTGCAGTCATTGGAATTCGAAGAATGTCAGAGCTTAATTCCAAAGCATTCCCTGCTCCGGTCTTTTCCAACTCTACATTTCCTGATGGGCCAGCTGCCGGCAGCAATAAGCGGAAGCTGGAGCCTTGAGCCGACTCACTATCCAATTCAATCTGGCCTTCTAATAAGCCAGCTAATTCTCTGGAAATAGCTAAACCCAGACCTGTTCCACCATATTTCCTGCTAGTTGAACCATCTGCCTGCTGGAAGGCTTCAAATATCACTTCTCTCTTTTCAGGAGGAATACCAATTCCCGTATCGGTAACCGTGAATGCGATGTAATCCTGGTGCCCCTGTCCTAACTCACGACTTTCATTAGTCACTGAAAGCCTGACTGAACCTGATTGAGTAAATTTAAAGGCATTGGATAAAAAGTTTTTTATTACCTGCTGCAGTCTTTGAGAATCTGAAATCAGTGTCGCACTCACCTGTTGGCTAATATCAGAAACCAATGACAAGCCTTTCTGTTCCGCTTGTGGTTTAAACAAATTAATCAGGTTCTGGCACAACTCCTTGATATGAATTAATCCGAATTCAACCGACATCTTTCCTGCCTCTACTTTGGAAAGATCAAGAATGTCATTAATCAAATTAAGCAACTCTTCACTGCCATGATGAATCACTTGGATAAATTCAAGTTGATCATCAGTTAGATTTCCTTCGGGATTATCTTTGAGCATCTGCGCCAGAATAATCATTGAATTCAGAGGTGTACGCAGCTCATGGGAAATATTAGCCAGAAATTCTGATTTATAGCTGCTCGCTTTTTCGAGCTCAACTGCTTTTTCTTTTAGCTTTCCACTGGATTCTTCGATCTCGGTATTTTTATGTTCTATTTCTTCTTTCCTGAAAAGCAATTGCTCACTTTTTTCAGCCAGTACAGAGTATGAATCCTGAAGCTCTTTGTTCGCTTTCTTCAGATCGGACTGCTGCGTCCGCAACTGCTCTGTCATTTCATGTACAGATTTGCTTAACCAGCCAATTTCATTGTCATTTTCAATAATTGCTGATGCTTTATAATCACCGGAGGCCACTCTATTAACTGATTTAGTCACTTTTATTATGGGTTTCACCAGCCACCTTGAAACCATGATACTTAGTACCAAAACCACTATGACAATGATGGCCGAAAGAAAGAGAATTCTATTTCGAAAATGATGGATATTGCTGAAAGCTTTTGCTTTGGGAATCTCTGAAACCAATGCCAGCTCAGTGCCGGCAATTTCAATCGGATGATAAGTCCCCAAAACCAACTGATCATTGGTATTCAGATAACTTTTGATATGGCTCCGATTGTAACTATCCATCAATGCATAATTAGGATCTGCATCAAACTGACTATAGTGATCGTCAAATTCAGTATCATTATCAAGATGACTCAGCCATTCTTCAACCAAATCACCTTCCAGCCGTTTTTTCATTAACTGTTGATGATCAAAGCCTGTCCCATATCGAATTTTCCGATCTCGGCCCAAAAGGTAAGATTTAATATCTTTGCCGCCACTGCTGAGATCATCAAAAAAACCTTGTACCGCTAACGCAGACAACTGCGCGGCTAATAGGCCTTGTACTATCCCCTTTTCATCCTGTAGGGGTAAAACAAAGAAGCTGACTTTTTCTTTACCTGTAAACGGATAGTCACTCACATCTGCGTAGGCTGGCATTCCTTGTTCAATTGATTTTTTGGCTGTATGAGCAAATGCAGTATCTGCAAGATCATCCATAAACAGGTTTAGTCCCACCTCACCATAAGCCTTGGCGCTATAAAAGATATACCCGTCATCATCCAGCAGTAAAAGGTTAGAGAAATCATGAACGCGAATGAAACTGATGAATTCATTGGAATAGTCATCAACTAGCTGCTGATAAGCACCTGACTCGACAAAAGCCTGTTTATTAAACGAAGAGCGTTGAGATTGCTCCTTGGCCTGATGAATAAAAGAGCTGGCAACATCGGCTTTGTCATACAAACTGAGAACCAACTGATCAAAATGACCGTTGATCTGTTGACTGAGCAACTCATTAATCGTGGTTAACTGCTCATAACGTGAAGCTTCAATGGCTTCCCGGCCTTCATGATACTCATTCAAACCAATGACAATAACCGGACCGAGGGACAGTACAAGGAACCAAAGTGACAATGTGGTCGCCAGACCACCAAGAATTCTTCCGGACTGGGATTTTGAATACTTACCTGAAGACATGCCGGCCTATCCTATTAAAAACCCGCCAAAAAAAGCGGGTATCTAATAGTGCATCGCCAACAAGGCTGTTTTTTTTAGGTCACAGTCACTGCTTGTCCATATTAATGGATAGCCTTTACAAACCAGATCAATGCAGCTCCCACCGTATAAAAAGAACAGGCCAATAGAGCTATCTCCCTGCCTGACAAACGATCATTTGACGTCTTCACAAACAATATTCCTCTACATCAGGCTCAGGCTTCCTGCCTTCGCCTTTTAAATCCATTAAACCCGAGGCGGTACGATGACGAATCCTTTAAAAGAGGGAGGCATCAAGCTCCCAGATAGGCTTTTCGAACAGCCTCATCTGCCAGCAGAGCATCACCCGTTCCCTTCAAAACAATATGACCGTTTTCAATAACATAACCCCGGTCAGCCAGTTTCAAAGCCTGGTTAGCATTCTGTTCTACCAAAAAGATTGTCATACCCTCTTCTCGAAGGCGCTCGATTATTCCGAAAATCTGTTGGATAACAATAGGGGCAAGTCCTAGCGAAGGTTCGTCAAGCAACAAAAGTTTGGGGCTGCTCATCAATGCTCGACCAATAGCCAACATCTGCTGTTCACCGCCAGACATAGTACCACTGCGCTGATTGAGCCGCTCCTTCAAACGAGGGAATAACTCCAGCACATGTTCGTAGTTCTTTTGAAAAGCTTCCCCTTCAACAAAGAAGCCGCCCATAGTCAGGTTCTCTTCCACTGTCAGCCGGGAGAACACTCTTCGTCCTTCAGGAACAACAGCAATACCGGACCGCATAATTTCAGCAGTATGACTCTGGGTAATATCCTTTCCCTTATAATGAATTTCGCCCGAGTGTGCTCTTGGCTCACCACAGATCGTCATAAGCAAAGAAGACTTGCCTGCACCATTGGCACCGATCAAGGTAACGATTTCACCTTCCGAGATATCCACACTGACAGAATCCAGAGCCTGAATTTTGCCATAAAAAGTAGATACCCGATCAACGCTGAGTAACACATCAGTAGCCGACATAGTACAACTGTCCTTAATTCTTATCGTTATTGTTTATTTTACAGAGCAAGAATACCAAAAAAGAGTTTTTTCAGCATCCAGCCAAAACCCATCTATATTGGATTGGACGATAAAAACAACAGGTTACTCTCATGAACAGGGCTGTCTTAAGGAAAAGCATTTTTTCACTGGCTACTTTTCTCTGTTTTGTGATCTTGAGTAATGGCAATTGTGGATCGGCTTCACTGTCTGATTTCACAGCAGAACATCCTGATCATCAAATATCAAAATACGGTTATATGTTCTGTAGAAACTGCACACTCACCTCATCAAATGATCTGGATCAGAGTATATCCTTGGAACCTCCCTCACCGATTAACGACCTTATGCGTTTCGAGCATGGGCTTAATACATACTCACCTGAATACAGCCATCATTCTTTTGAGATAAAAGGCTCTGGTTCAACAACGTTGGGGCTGTATATCAACTCTTTTGACAGCCTCGAAAACAAACTGGTTCGCCGTCTGGCCGGTTTTGATAGCATTGATTTGGCCATTCGACATATACAGAACATTCACACCTACAGACAAAAACTGCACAACCTGGACATTGAAACAACCGACACTCAACTCGTCGCACTTAAGGCTGAGCAATTTTCCTTTCTTGATAGTTTTTCCCAACAGTCTGGCGTTGTTTATGCAATACAGCCTTATCTTAATAACTCCCAGTTAGCACATAAGGTTTTGGAAACAGCCGACGAAGAGACAAAAATACTGATATTTTCAAAACAAATGGAGATTGTGCTCAAGTTGCTTAAACATAACCAGCAACACCCAAAGGATCGTATTACGTTGGACACTGCTCTAAGTAACTGGGAGGTTTATTACCACGATAACACCCTGATTCTTAGGCTTAACGATCTCGCACAACCTCTCTATGAAATAAACGGTTCGCAACTTTATGACTGGCATGACCAAGCCTCCTCCGTTATATGGGGATTGAGCGGTAGAACTCAATTCGAATTGAGAACCCAGTTTGAAAAAATAATGAAGCCAAGAGAGGCATTAACGGAATTACTGTGGGGGTACAAAGGACATAATAGTGCACCTGACAGCGAAGCTTATCCCTATCCTGAATGGGCCTTATCCAATGTGAATCAGCTGCTTAAATCCATGAATGAAGAGCCATTAAAAAGTGAAGAGGTGTTGAAGAAGTTTATTGATAACAATTACGCTCTGGCTTGCTTAAGATTAATCAAAGGCTTAACCAGTACAGTTCGTTATCTCGGTAGCTTTGTTGGGTTAACCCACTCGGTTCACATTCCCAAACCTGCGGATACCCGTGTCGATCTTTATGGCAACAGTCATGCTGGGCTTATGCAGTGCCTTGATAACTCAGACACTGCACCTGAAGGCTGGTATCAGAATTAAGATTCGCCTAAATAAGCCTTGATAACCTCAGGATGGTTTCTCACTTCATCAGGTGTGCCTGAAGTCAGTGGGCGCCCCTGATTAATCACATAAATTCGATCAGAAATATCCATTACCAGTTTCATATCATGCTCAATCAAAAGCACTGTGACACCATGATCTCGACGCAAATCAGAGATAAGCTCATCCAACTCAGCTGTTTCATTGGGGTTCAAGCCTGCAGCTGGCTCATCCAGCATTAACAACTCAGGATTTGTCACCATACAACGAGCAATCTCCAACCTGCGTTGCTGACCATAGGCCAGGTTACCCGCTTCACGATTGGCAAACTCAGTCAGCCCTACCTTTTCCAGCCAGAATTCAGCTTTTGCTATTGCTTCCGCTTCACTCTTTCGAAAATCAGGTGTTTTGAACAAACCCGCCAATAAACCTGTATTCAACTTGCGATGCTGAGCAACCAGAAGATTTTCTAGAGCTGTCATACCTTTAAAAAGTCGTACATTCTGAAAAGTACGAATAACGCCAAGACGGGCAATCTTAAAACCAGGCAACCCTTCAATAGACTGTCCCTTAAACCGAATATTTCCGCTGGTCGCTTTATAAAAGCCAGTAAGACAATTAAACACTGTCGTTTTACCTGCTCCATTAGGACCAATCATTGAAACGATTTCACCCGGCATTATTTTCAATGACATCTGGTCAACCGCCAGAAGGCCACCAAAACGCATAGTTAGGTCAGAAGCTTCTAATAGACACTCGCTCATAGTCGTACTCCATTTCTATCGCTCATGCTGTCATGCTCCTCCAGCAACAGGGGTAGCTGTCACTTCATCATCAGGTTCAGAGCGTGTCTTTTTGGTTTTGATGTGCGGGCGTTTCATTGGCAGCAGACCTTCAGGCCTCCAAACCATCATGCAGACCATCATCAAACCAAACATCAACATTCTGTATTCCTGGAATTCTCGGGCAAACTCAGGCAGCACCGTCATAATCACAGCAGCCAAAATAACGCCCAGCTGAGATCCCATTCCTCCCAGAACAACAATGGCCAAAATAATGGCCGATTCAATAAAAGTAAACGACTCAGGACTTATGAAACCCTGACGAGCAGCAAAGAAGGTTCCGGCAAAACCGGCAAAGCCGGCACCAATAGTAAACGCAGATAACTTGATGGCAGTTGGGTTTAATCCCAGTGAACGGCAAGCAATGTCGTCTTCACGCAACGCTTCCCAGGCACGACCAATAGGCATTCTGAGCAATCGGTTAATAACAAACAGCGTGAGGATCACCAGAAGCACGGCCAGGATGTACAGGAAAATCACCTTGTACTCGCTGCTGTAAGCAATACCAAAGTATTCATGGAAGGGGACATTTCCCTCTTCTTTGGCACGACGACCAAACTCCAGACCAAACAGGGTTGGCTTGGGTATCTGACTAATCCCATTTGGCCCACCGGTTAATGCTGTCCAATTATTCAGCAGGATACGAATAATCTCGCCAAAACCAAGCGTTACAATAGCGAGGTAGTCACCACGTAATCTCAGTACCGGAAAACCAAGAATAAAGCCAAAGAATGCGGCCAGCATTCCTCCCATCACCAGACTGCTCCAGAAATCCAGACCAAAATACTGGTTCAGCAACGCATAGCTATAAGCACCAACAGCATAAAAACCGACATATCCAAGATCAAGCAAACCCGCCAGACCAACAACGATGTTGAGACCCAGACCCAGCATAACGTAGATCAATGCCAATGTTGCCAGATCGACAGCACCACGAGAGACCATAAATGGCCAGATCATAAGAGCAGCTACGGCGAAACAAATCAGTGTTGTTCTGGTACTTTTACCTTTTGTCATCGAAAGCAATTTATCGGGACTGACAGAAGGGATAACGCTCTTTACACCAGAAAGACTGTTATCAATACCGGAGCGAAACAGCTGGAAGAGAAAGACCACCAGCGCACCAGCGGCTATTAGAGCCAGAGTCTCGCTATCCGCAGAGGTTACTATCAGTGAAGTGCCTTCCGACTCCATCCGAATGCCCAGCATCAAACTAGTCAGAACCAGCAGTACAACGGCTGAGAGAGCAGCAGGGGCAAAACGTAGCGATTTCATACTTTCTCCACCTCCGGTTTACCCAGAATGCCGGTTGGTTTAAACAGAAGGATCAGTATTAACAAGCTGAAAGCAACGACGTCTTTGTATTCACTGCTGAAATAACCCGCTGTAAATGCTTCTGTAACACCCAGAATCAGGCCACCCAGAACAGCTCCGGGAATACTGCCAATACCGCCAAGAACCGCTGCAGTAAACGCCTTAAGTCCTGCCATAAAACCTATATAGGGATTGATGACCCCGTAGTAGATACCCAGCAGAACACCCGCGACAGCAGCCAAAGCAGCACCTATCACAAAGGTCAGGGAAATCACCTTATTGGTATCAATTCCCAACAAGTTAGTCATACCGAGATCTTCTGCGCAGGCACGACAGGCTTTACCCATTTTTGATTTGGAAATAAACAGCGTCAGAGCAGACATGGAAACAAAAGTGACTACAAATATGATCAATTGCATGTACGACACAGTAGCCTGAAAACCATCTTCAGGTCCGAAAGCCCAACCACCGGTAATCAGACTGGGCATAGCGATATCACGGGAACCCTGCGCCAGCCGAACATAATTCTGTAGAAAAATGGACATACCAATGGCAGAGATCAGTGCGATCAATCGATTACTGTTTCTCAGAGGTCGGTAGGCGACCCGCTCGATGGCAAAACCATAAGTACTGGTAATAATGACACTAATAACAAAAGCAGACACAAGCATCAGGGAAACACTGTCGATTCCCATCATAGCCAACGCAGCCAGCACAGCGAAAGCAATATAACTGCCTATCATGTAAACCTCACCATGGGCAAAATTGATCATGCCAATAATGCCGTAAACCATGGTGTAACCGATTGCGATAAGGGCGTAGGTGCTACCCACTGTCAAGCCATTCAGCAGCTGCTGAATAAAATAATAGACGGACTCAGGCATGTTTTAATTCTCCGCCACTAAACAGACTATGTCGTCCATAAAGTTACGTACATCGTTCTTATTCTTATTATGAAATGAGGTGCGGTCACTCTACAGATAAGCAGAGTGACCATCGACAGACTTACTCGGAAACAGCAGTCTTGGTACCATCAGCGTGCCAGTTGTAGACAACAAAGCTGAAGTCTTTCAAGTCACCTTTGGCATCAAACGCCAGATTTCCAGTGGGTGTTTTGAACGTCTGACTGCGCAGCGTTTTAGCAACCTTCACTGGATTTTCACTATTAGTCGCCTTCATACCATCAGCCATAATCTGCACCGCAGAGTAGGATGGAAATACGAAAGGGCCTGTAGCGTCTTCGCCCTTAGCCTTGAATGCTGCAACCAGCTGAGCATTTTCCGGATCCTTGTCAAAACTCTTTGGCAGAGTGACCAGCAGACCCTCAGACGCTTTACCGGCAATAGCAGAGATGTCTTTGTTACCAACACCTTCAGGACCCATGAACTTGGCTTTCAGACCTTTTTCTGCACTCTGACGCAAAATCAGGCCCAGTTCAGGGTGATAACCGCCGTAGTAAATGAACTCAACTTTTTCTTTCTTGAGCTTGGCAATCAAGGCAGAGAAATCTTTATCACCCGGAGTCACACCTTCAAACAGAGCAACATCGATACCGGCTTTTTCAACAACGTTCTTAACCGCTGTAGCAATACCTTCACCGTACTGCTGTTTATCATGGATAACGGCCATACGCTTAGGTTTAACTTGCTCAGCAATAAATTTACCCGCAGTTGGGCCCTGCAGACTATCCAGACCAATAGTACGGAAAATCATTTCATAACCCTGATCAGTAATATCCGGGCTGGTTGAAGCGGCCGTTACCATCATGATGCCTTCATCTTCATAGATGTCGGAAGCAGGCTGGGTGGAGGAAGAGCAAAGGTGACCGACAACAAAGCTGATGTCATCGTTGACGATTTTGTTAGCAACAGCAACAGCCTGTTTAGGATCACAAGCATCATCGTAAACAACGGCTTCTAGCTGCTTGCCGTTTACTCCGCCTTTCTTGTTGATTTGGTCAATAGCCATTTTGGCACCGGTAAATTGCATATCACCGTACTGTGCAACAGGACCGGTAACCGGACCCGCCAGGGCAATCTTGATTGTGTCAGCAGCCTGAGCCACTCCAGCAACACTTGCTACTGCAGCAGAAATAGCGATTGCAGCCAGAGTTTTATTTATTTTTTTTATCATTCTTTTTGATCTCTCTTGAAGGAGCTAATTCCATTTAATTATCAATTCAATCCGTATTACTCACAATTGGCTATATTAAGGATTTTTTCTCACTAGAACAGTCTTTTTTAGTACTTTTTTCCAGACAAAGATGCAACCAAGACTAACGTAGTACAGATACTGTGTGATTTTCGACCTAAATTTAATAAATCCAGTAGGGAAACCCTTTTTAGATGTAGGGAGGCGCAGTATGGATATGAGAGAACAGCCGAATGGAAGTCACAAGCTGGAATTAGGGGAAATGGTTTTACTGGCCCTATCTATGGGCAGTATCTTGGCAGCCGTTCACTTCTTTCTTGGATCTGTTTTCTAACAGATTCTAAATACAGGCTGCATGGGCAGCCTGTAATCGACCCAGCTTACTTAGCCTTCACTGTCTTCACACCGTTTTTGGTACCCAGCATTAAGACATTCGCCGGACGACCTGCAAACAATCCGTTAGTCACAACACCCGCAATCTGATTAATCTTTGATTCCGTTGATACTGGATCAACAATGCTCATATTCCAGACATCCAGAATAATATTACCATTGTCAGTGACGACACCATCACGATAAGCAGGGTCACCACCCAGCTTAACCAGTTCACGAGCAACATAGCTTCGAGCCATTGGAATAACTTCTACCGGCAGCGGAAAGTCACCCAGTACACCAACCATCTTGCTCTCGTCTGCAATACAAATAAATTCTTTGGCCACAGCAGCAACAATTTTTTCACGAGTCAGAGCTGCACCTCCGCCCTTAATCAGATGCAGATAGTCGTTAGATTCATCAGCACCATCAATATAGAACTCTAAATCTCTGATCGCATTCAAATCATAAACCGGAATACCATGTTCTTTCAGTCGTCGAGCAGTTTCTTCCGAGCTGGCTACGCAGCCGTCAAACTTTGTTTTGTGCTCTGCCAGAGCATCAATAAAAAAGTTGGCGGTTGAACCGGTACCAACACCTACGATCATTTCTTCTTCCAGTCTGGGCAGAATATACTGCACAGCTGCATCGGCTACCGCTTTCTTCAGCTCGTCCTGGGTCATCACACTACCTTGCAGTGAGGTTGTTGAATAAAGCCGGAAATTATACCGCCTGAATCCAGTTAACGCTGAAACTTTTTTCTTTTACTGCAGCCACTGATTACACGAATAGCGTGAATGAATTTCACGAAGCGTCTGCTTTTCCATTAGAATGGCGATCAATCTCGATCAAGACAGTACAAAAAGCGAAGATCATGCCTCATCAATACATTAGAAAGATTCTGGAAGCCAAAGTTTATGATGTGGCGGTTGAAACCCCCATTCACCCGGCTCCATTTCTCAGTAAACGCCTGAACAACTCAGTGTTGCTCAAGCGGGAAGATCTTCAGCCTGTTTTTTCATTCAAGATTCGTGGTGCCTACAACAAAATCGCCCAACTGACTGAAGAAGAAAGAGCCAATGGGGTTATTTGTGCTTCTGCTGGCAACCATGCACAGGGCGTAGCTCTTGCCTCTCAGCATGTGGGTATTCATGCCGTCATCGTTATGCCCAGCACCACGCCTGAAATAAAGTATAAGGCCTGCCAGGCCCGTGGTGCAGAAGTGATACTGCACGGAGACACTTTTGATCAAGCTCTCACATACGCCATGTCTCTGGTCGAAGAAAAAGGCTTGACCTTTATACACCCCTACGATGACCCCTATACCATTGCCGGCCAAGGCACCATCGGCATGGAGATCCTGCGCCAACACACTGGCCAGCTTGACGCCGTTTTTATTCCTGTTGGCGGCGGTGGCCTCGCTGCAGGTATCTCAACCTACATCAAATACCTTCGCCCTGATATCAAAGTGATTGGTGTTGAGTATGAAGAATCAGCCTGCCTGAAAGCGGCTCTGGAAGCTGATGAGCGCGTTGTACTTCCACACGTTGGATTGTTTGCTGACGGAGTCGCTGTTGCCCAGATAGGCAAAGAAACATTCAATCTCTGTCGTGAATATCTCGACAATGTCATCACCGTTTCATCCGATGAGATCTGTGCCTCTATAAAGGACATCTTTGACGATACTCGTTCCGTCTGCGAACCGGCAGGAGCCGTTGGTCTTGCAGGATTGAAAAAATACGCCGCTGAGCATCAACTGACCGGGCAAACTCTGATGGCCATCGCCAGTGGAGCCAATATAAATTTTGATCGTCTGCGTTATGTGTCAGAACGTGCTGAACTGGGTGAAAAGCGCGAAGCCATCATTGCAGTCACTATTCCTGAAGAACCTGGTAGCTTCAAACAGTTTTGTGAAGCTCTGGGTAAGCGTAATATCACCGAGTTTAACTACCGATATCATGACGCTAGAAGTGCCAGAATTTTTGTCGGTGTTCAAGTTCATCCGGATCAGATGCCTATTCAAAAAATGATCGGCAGACTAAGGGATACGGGGTACCCCGTTGCCAATTTCACCGATAACGAAATGGCCAAACTCCATATTCGTCACATGGTGGGCGGGCACAGCAAAGAAGTTAAGAACGAAGTCGTTTATCGTTTTGAATTTCCAGAAAGACCAGGTGCTTTACTGAACTTCCTCTGCAAACTGGGTAAGCGCTGGAACATCACCATGTTCCATTATCGTAACCATGGTGCGGCTTATGGCCGAGTCGCTGTTGGTCTGGAAGTTCCACCTGAAGACCGTCAGCACATTACTGGTTTTCTGGAAGAGCTCGGCTACCACTACTGTGAAGAAACCACGAATCTGGCCTATCAGGCTTTTCTGGCCTGATTGATCCGAGGCCTCCTGCTTGGTTTGGTAAATGGTGCCAAAGTACATGAACGTGAGCAAAGGATTGAGACGCTAAAAAGGACAAAGTATCAGGGTGGTTAACATCAGAACCCAGGCCGTTGAAAAGCTTGCAAATCGCGCCATCCAAGGTAGTATACGGCAGCACTTGACGGGTTATCTCGCTAAGTCTGTCGGAGCGTAGCGCAGCATGGTAGCGCACTTCACTGGGGGTGAAGGGGTCGGAGGTTCAAATCCTCTCGTTCCGACCATATTAAAGCCTTGAATTTCAAGGTTTTTTTTATATCTGCCGTTTTTCAACTCTGTCGCCCATCCAACAAACTGTCCAACAAAATTCACACCACACCTTGTTTTCCTCTTGCCCTTTACCCACGTAGTTACAAGACATTTGTCTTTTGAAATGAGCCCAAAACAACCACTCAAAAACTTGTGTTTTTTGTTAATCGAATTGGATCAATAAGATGGAATCCATCCTGCATTAAATCCTGACCGGAACCTAAGTTACATAGATGTTCAGCTTTCAAGTAAAGCTGTCTTGCCAGGAACTCCAGTTCAGTTACAGCTATGCAAATCAGCAATGGACGATCTCGAGTTTGGTCCATTGCATCAAGCATAAAAATAACTGGCACTTCTTCCTCATTCTCAGGAAGGTCGCACTCCATTGATAATGCCTGCTCCACAGTGGATTTCATCACAACGCTTAGCTTGGTACTGAATTTCAGTAAAATCTTGCGAACACGCTCCTCTGTCAGGTCGGATAACGAGTCACACTGCTGGACAAGCACAGCGAGAATTTCACTCAGTTTCTGATGACCGTTGTGGATTTTCATAATGACCTCCATGTCATTCATTTTCACCAATAGAGAATATTATTCCCTTAATAAATAATATTAGACCCATATTTGGGGATAGCAAGCCAATAACTAGCAACACCCCCCAAATGAGAGTACTTTTATAGAAAGTGAATATTTTCAGGTACAACAATGTTAAGAGTGATGGTCAGGCAACTTCTTGATGAAAAGTCATTTCAAGAACAAAGGAAGATAACGCAGAAAGATCTGTGCGAAGAAACAGGCCTCAGTAAAAACACGGTGAGTAGGTTATTCAGTATGCCGGGCTATAACGGCAGCTTTGATTCGATAGATGTTTTGTGCAAATACTTCAGCTGTCAGCCTGGAGATATTCTCCGGTATATTGATCAAGAAGACATGCCAGAAAAGAATTCCAAGAAGTAATTTCAGTTATTCCATGAACAAGGAAACCTGCACACCTACGAATAGAATGCATCATCAGATTTATTCATGATTACATACGATTCCCAAACTTCTCTTAGCTAGAAAAGCACCTTAAGAATAACCTATTAAGAAAACTATCCCCGCAAAAATCAAACTGTCTACAGCCCCCAAAAACTGGCACAATCACACGACTTATTATTATTAATTTGCACCCCACTGCCCAGCGACTTATGGACGATCCGCTATAACAAGGATCACTGTCGAGGGCGGTAGCGTGCGTGAATATTATCTTCAAATGTGAATTATCATGTCCCTTAAGCAACTGCTTAACACACTGTCGCGGTCGTCTGCGCAGGCAGTGAGTACGCTGGGTAACGCGGGCAGCAACGCTGTTAAAGAATACCTGTACATAAAAACCAATATTGAAACCGCTTTTCAGGACGCCATTGAGCAAGCTAATTCTCGGGAAAAAGTCATTTTTCTTTGCGGTTCCAGTGGTGACGGCAAGTCAGAAATATTGACCCGTTACTACCACCAGCATAAAGACAAACTGCATTTCCATCTGGACGCTACTCACAGCTTCCAGCCGGATATGACGGCAATAGAAACCCTTGATCTGGCTTTTTACGATCATAAAAAAGGTGACAAACCTCTCGTCGTGGGCATAAACATCGGCATGTTAGGAAATTATGCTGAAGAAGGTTCAGACGACCACACCAATGTAAAACAGTCTGTTAAAGCGTTTCTGCAAAACGATCCTGACAAGATATACCCTAACCATGCATTTCTGAACTTTGAGGACTATCCAAAGTTCGAACCAAGTAATGACCAAATCATTGCACCGTTTATTGAGTCATTATTGTCCAAGCTAACAAGCCCTACGGATGACAACCCGTTCTATCAAGCATGGAAACAGGAATTCGGCACATCAGCATCGACTCTTCACGCCAACTACCGTTTGCTTCAGTATCCTGAGATACAGCAAGTTATCGTGCGCACTTTGTTAAAAGTTCGATTGAAATACGACCAATTCCTTACCGCTCGTACTCTGCTGGATTTTGTTTATCATCTGCTCACTGGTCCCGGTCATCTGTTTGATAACCTCTTCACCACCAAGAGCACCGAACTGTCCAAGGCACTCACGCATTTTGACCCTTGTACTATCCGTTCGAAAGACATCGATCTGTTTCTGATTCAGAATTCACTGAACATCACAGATGCCAGCTTCGAAACTTTCAAAACTGACGTGTCCGAACTGGTCATCAGTGAACAGATGGAAACCGGTTCCTGGATTCGATTCTTCTATCTGATACAAGATCTTGAATTAGGAAATAACTACCACGAACGCTTCAAGGGTGATTTTCGCAGTCAGCTCTACGAAGAATACGTGAAAATCTGGCTGCTCCACCAGCAATACACAGGTAAGAGTTCTGAGAAGAAAGAGCTACGTAATTTCTATCGCAAAAGCTTGTTGGAAGCCTTGTTCCGTTTCGCTAACCGTTTTGCTCCAGAACTAACCAGTAAGAGCCAGATATTTCTTGCTGAATACAATGGCTATCAAATATCCACTCGTGCCGACATCAAAGAGAGCATGAAGCGGATTGACCAGCATAAGCCCCAACGACTCAGCCACTTTAATGCTCTGTTGAAACTGGGCGATGAAGACCTGCCACCAGTGCCCATCAGTGCCAATTTCCTTGATCTTATTTTGAAGATCAACAGTGGTTACCGCCCCAATAAACACGACAAGAACAACATCGTCATTCTTGAAGAGTTGATTGAAGACATCAGTCGTCGTGTTCGGGGCACCGATAAACTGAATATCCATAAAGGCAGCGAACAGTGGGTTCTGACCAATGATGTCGACGAAGAAGAAATCGTCGTGGAGGGTTACTAATGAACCTGGTTAAACGATTAGCCTCTCTGGGCCATATAGAAAAAGTCGCCGACAAAAACGATCTCAATCATTACCTACCTATCCGTGGCAAGAACAACCATATTGATTACGGTACTGTTGCCGGTAATGTGTTGGGCTTGTTGATTGGTCGTGAACTGGATACCAGCCGCTACAGCGCTGAAGAATTCAAAAACGATTGTCTCGATGAGCTCGGTGGCCTATTAACCGATGAAGAGATGCTTGAACACATCGAGAAGATGTATTTCCGCAATGATGCCTTGAATAAAGCCTCGCCGGAGTTTCTGCTACTCGGTCGTCAGGACAAAGAATCTTCAGCCAGTAAGTATTTAAGCCAGATATTCAGAAGTTTCTTGGGGAAAAATGAGCAGCTCAGTGAACTAAAGAGTAAAGCCAATTTTATCGAGACTATTTTTATAGGGGTATTACAAAATTACCTCCGTAAACCTGGCGGTAAAAAATCCGGCAAAGGTCAAACCGAGCAACCCTACTTGCCTTACATGGCAGATAACTTTTCTAAAGACGTTCGCTTCCTTAGTAGCAAAACCGAATACCTCATGGGGCACTTTGAAGAGTTTCTTGAACTCTACAATTTTCTCTATTGCTCCCAGCTTGCCTTGAACATCCGCAACTGGACGGCTGGGGAACCCAAAAGCCAGATGATGTATTTCATTCTGGATACCGAGAAAGCCAGCCAAGAACGCAGCCAGATAAAAACCTACGGATTTTATCCCATGCACCGCAACGTTGCGGCTGTTTTCCCTATCCTTACCATGCTGGACACATTGAACAAACAGGCACCTGATGAAGATGTAGTGCCGCTCTGGCAGTACGGGAAAGCATTGGTCAGTGAAGATTATGATTCTGGTGAAGTTGCGGCTTTGATTGGTGAATACGCCGATAATTTCAGCGAAAAGCGTCAAATCAAATCCCGCTCTGGCGAATTCAATGACTCACCCATCGATCAAGTCAGGCTACTGATTCAATACTCACTGGATCAGTTCGACCCTGCCCGTTACACCAAAAAAGCGCACCGCCATGAAATAAAAGACGCTTACCAAAAGCAGTATGAAGAACATATTGCCAAGCACTTTGTTCAGAACCGTGGTAGCTCTGGTCGTGTATTAGTCCTGAATCAGGACTACTTGTTACTACTGACCAATCTGGCCATTGGCTCCAAACGACAGCTTCGTTTTCAGGAGCTGCTGAAAGAATTCCGTGCTCGCGGTGTCTATTTCGACAAACAGTCCGAGCAAGCCTTAATAGCCTTTTTTGAACGTGTTGGCAATGTCGACCGTATGAGTGACAGTGGAGACGCCGTATATGTCCGTAGCACCATTTGAGCAATTTCTGGTTCAGCGCCTTACCAGCTGGCTGGACAATCGCATCAGTGCTGGCTCCCGTTACCAGTTTCAATCACCGGATGCTGAAAACACCACTCGCCTGTTTAACGAACTGAAACGCAGTGTTGTCAGTGCTATTGATTTCAAAGATACACCGCTTCATTACATTGAAATCAATGGCGTCAAAGTCATCTGTGTGGCTCACGCTGAAAGTCGTGAACAGCTGGAAGAAGGCTTTAACGAAAACTACATCTCAACCCTGCGAGATGAAGTAGCAGGTCAGGCTAGAGACTTTGCCGGTACAGCCCTGCTGATTGTTCACAACAGCCTGCTCGATACCCTGATCAACAGTGCCGATGATCTGGCAGTTGAAGGTATGCCATGGGCCACTGAAACCATCAAGTCTGACCTTGAAGACCAGATACATGACCAGCCAAAGCCCAGCCGGGTTTTGCTCTGTCTGTTGCGCTGGCAAGCCGAAATCCTGGACGACCAGGACGGCAGCATGTTTGGTTACGAGCAATTGTTCGGTGCTATGTCTACGGGCAATGATCCGGATCTGACCTCCCTCGGGCTATTACCCGACAGTGGTATTGCAGAGATGAGCAGCGACGCTCAGATTGAGAAACGACTGAAAGACAATCGTAAGCTCTATGAAGAAATCGATAACGTCGTTCATCACTTCCCGGAAGAAATTGGCGAGCGGTTATCAGACTTTGGTGACAAGTTTGTAAAAGAGCAGTTCACCAAGAGCGAACAGGACGATTGGAAAAGCATCGACGTTCAAACCTATTGGAATGAAGCCGACGAGCAGAGACAACAAGGGCTTGATTTTGCCGCTATCGAATCCGAAGGCTGCGAACTGGTTGGCCCACGTAACAAAAAAGAGACGGCTGCCGGTAAACGGGAAAAACATCTGATTCTGGTGACAGAGCCTGATGCCCAACACTTTGATCTGAAGCTTACCTTCCACGGTAAAGATCTGGATAAAAGCCAGATCAGCATCAGCAACAATAAGACGTTAAGCAACCTGTTCACCGAAGTGGTTCGTCTTACGGGTTCTCACAAGCGTCACGTAAGTATTATGGCGCCTTACAACGGTCAGCCCACTTACCTGACACTGAAAACTAATCGCTCAAGAACCAAAGAATGCTTTACCTTCCACGTGCTGGTTGTTTGCAAAGGTGATTTTCATCTGCCTGCTTTTGAAAACAACTTCCTGATTCATCCCGGCAAGCAGTCCGTTACTTTGCAAACCGAAGAGATGAGCCTGCTGATCAACGAACAGCAATCCGATACCTTTTACCTTTCAGATGATGACCATGAAGCGGACATCAGCGAATACGGTGTTCTGAATTACCAAACCCAATACGAAGAATCTGACGAAGTTATCTTTACTCTTCGTAATGGCGAAAACCGTTTAAGTTTCAATATCGTGGGTGAAGTGAATCAGGAAGCACTGAGCCTGCCGTTGTTGATGGACGAAGGTCGCTTTAACCTGCTGTTGAACGATCATTATTTCGGTCAGTTCAATGAAGCTAAAGGCAAAGTGGTCATCGACAACAAGGAAGCTAAAGTCGTTGGTGCTCGTTTAAAACTTCTTCAGCGTGAAGAACTGTTTCTGACACTGGATCAAATTACTCAAGGTTCTAAAGGCACTTACGCCAGTGAACTGAAAACCATTGCCCCTGATATTTACCATGCATGGAACACTCTTTCTGCTTACCTGAAGAGCAGAAACACCCTGCTCTCTCTTGTATCCTGGGGGCCAACGATTACCGAGTTGGTTCGGGATTATATAGTCGCTTGCCACAGCTACCTGAACAATATTCAGCTGGGCCGCAATATCAGCGACGCAGACCGTACTGTGCTGATGATTGGTACCGCCGAGTTTGAAGGTAAAGAGTACTTAACCCCTTATCATCCCCTGGTGTTGGGCTATTACCTCTACTTAGTCGACCAGATTCGTGCCGATGAAGCGAACCGTTCGTTTAAAAACCTGCCGAACGTCACTCGCAAGCGATTGAACCCTAAAGGCCTACTGCCTTACGTTTACTCCGAAACCAGTGGTTTCAGTTACACCCAGATTTCTGACGACAACCCTTTCTGGATGGAAATTATTCCCCAACAGGAAACCAGTTACAGCTATGTCAGCAAGCTAGTCAGGGAAAAAGCAGAAGAGTTTATTAAAACCTTCAGCGAATTGTTCAAGCAGGTCGACGATGCACCGTTGATCATCAATTCGGTGAACAATGGCGACAACCGTGAAATCTTCACTGGATTGTTAAGCTATTACCAGAAGCACTTACTGAACGGTCGTCATATACACGTAAACCTGTACGACGATGCTCTGTACGAAACCGAATTTGACCGGTTTGCCGAAATGGGTGCCTATGATCAAATCAAACAGCAGTATGGTCTCGACAAAAGCAAATTCCGTGAAAAAGCGGACAGCATTATTGATTTGTTACGTAGCCGTCTCTCTTTCTCCAAGTTCACTCACGATGACGAAGAGATCCAGCAATACGCTCACCTGAGCTTCTTCAAGAACAATCAGAAGATTCAACGGGTCAGCAGCAATATTGACGAGCACACCACCGGTGTTGCGGCTTCCGGTTTGCTGGCAGGCGAATCATCCGTCGGTGAAAATCGCAGTTATCTGACCGCATTCGGCCTGAAGAACATTAATACCGATGACAAACCACATCTTGAGTTAGCCAGACTCTATGGCAGGCTGCTGCAACCCTGCAAAGTAGTGAACGAGCAATATCATGAACGTTCATCCATTGCTTTGGCCGTAAGTGACGAGTTCAAAGCGTTATTGGAAAAGTCTTACGAATGCTCTATCTGGACCACCATTGTTGACCCTAAAGTCACTTTGGATTTTTTCCAGAATGACGAGAATCTGGTGTTGATCCATTACTCTGATCAATACACCAACTCCGCTGGTTACGATGCCATAACCGTTACCCGCCAGACCGACCTCTATAAAAAGATCCTCAGCCAACAGGGTGATGACCTGATCAGCGAGTTCAACGCCTTTAATGGTGCATGGTTGCTGAAGATGGTCACCGACCCCCCGACTGAGCAGAAAGCCAAACTGGGTATTATTGGTAGCTGGAAACTGGTTAGCTCTATGCTGTCCGGCTCTGATATTACCTGGGTACCAATTTCCATAGCCGAAATGGTAAGAGTGTCTGGCAATATTGGTTTGAAAATCGACGACAGTGATTTTGCCCGTTACCACAAAAGCGACAAGTTTAAAGGCAAGATGTCGGACGATATTCTGTTTGCAGGATTTAAAGGCGGTCAGCTTTACCTGTTACCCGTAGAGGTGAAAACCGGCTCTCACAGCAGCAGTTCACTGGATACAGCCAAAGAACAGTGCGAAGCCCTGCAACGTTATCTGGTAGAAGGTCTGTTTGGACCGGAAACCCTCGAAGGCAAAATCTACCGCAGCCTGTTTGTACGACAGGTGTTAATGCAGGTTGAGAAATATCAGCTGTATAACGTGTTTGGTAAAGACTACTTCAAGGAGTTTCTGGCTGACCGCGAAATGTGGCTAAGTGGCGATTACAAGCTGAGCACACTGCAAGACTATCCGGAAGGCATGATTGTCGCTCATCTGGATGGTGAAGGTGTGTACCAAACCGCCGTCGAGCTCAGGGACAAAGTGCTGGAATTGCAAATCCCCATGGGTTATCTGGATATGCTGGTGAGCCAGCCTTTGCAGCAGTTGTTACCCAAGCTAGTTGATGACAACAAGTTGAATATCCATCCTCAGTGGTTTTTGGGTAAAGTTCTGAGTTCTGAGACCTATCAACCGGCAGCAACTGAACCTGAAGAAGTGGCTGGCAGTGATGACATTGACTTTCCCGACACAGAACACCCTGCCCAGGAAGCCGGGGCAGTAATCATTAAACCGGTCGAAATTGAACCGTCCATACCTCAGCCAGTACTAGCACCGCTAAAACCGGATAATTCTCTTAAAATCCAGTTCGGCAGTGACAACATGTCAGGCCAGCCAGTGTTTTGGGAACCCACTAACACCGAGAAAGTGTTTAACCCTAATACGGCCATTATTGGCACTATGGGCACGGGTAAAACCCAGTTCACCAAGAGTGTGATTACTCAGCTGGTTCGTAATCAGCATAATAATGTTGATGGCCTACCACTGGGAATTCTGATTCTTGATTACAAAGCGGACTATGTGAAAGATGATTTTGTCCAAGCGACCAATGCCAAAGTATTTGGTATGGAAAATCTGCCTTTCAATCCGCTAGCGCTGTTCGGTGAAAAGCCTCGATTGCCAGTGCACACCGCTAGCCTGTTCCGCTCCACTATCGCTACTGCTTTTGGACTGGGTGCCAAACAACAGAACAAGATTCGTAACGTAGTAATGGACGCTTACGAACGCGCTGGCATTAATCCTAATGACAAGAGTACCTGGACAAAACCGGCACCCACCATTCAACAGGTGTGGGATATCTTTGAAGAAGATGAAAAGGTAGAACAGGACAAACTCTATGCGGTAATGGATGAGCTGATCAGCTTTCAGATATTTGATCCGAACCCGGCTAATTCGCAATCACTGTACGATATGGTGGACGGTGTTACAGTCATTAACCTGTCTGGCTATGATCCGAACATTCAAAACCTCGTTGCAGGTATTATTCTGGATATTTTTTATAACCAGATGCACCAGCAAGGCAGCTCGAAGATAGACGGCCAGTTTCGCCAGATGACCAAATTTGTACTGGTCGATGAAGCTGACAACTTTATGCGACAGGATTTCACCAGCCTGCGCATGCTGATGAAAGAAGGCCGTGAGTTTGGCGTGGGTACCATTCTCTCTACTCAGGAAATGGATCACTTTCGCACTAACGACAATGATTTCTCCAGCTACATCAACAGCTGGGTCATTCATAAAGTGGCCAAGCTGAAGAAGCAGGATATTCAAACCATCTTCAACACGTCCAACAAGGGTGAAGAAGATCGAGTAATGAGCCAAATACTGCAGCTTGAGAAGCATTACTCGTTGTATATTGGTGGTTCAGAAAGTGCTCGGAAGATTAAAGATTTAGCGTTCTGGGAATTGTCATAATTTTTCTTTATGCAGCTATCTACTTTCGATAGCTGCTTTTCAATAAACCCGGAAATTTCTATGTCTGCAAACAGGGTTGATGTCCCCTTTGAACTGCGCCACAAATGCTGGTTTTGTGGTGAACCTTCTTACGACGATGTTGAAATTTCTCATCAGGATATTGAAGCCATTACCTATGACGCTACATCACTGCAGATACCTGCTTGTGAAGAATGTGAGCAGATTCTTAGAAGCTATAAAGGCAAATCTGTATCTGAAAGTCACCGGTTTGTGAAAAATGCTCTCATCCATAACTACAGCAAGCATTTGGCTATTGGCAGCAAGTGGACTGAACAAGAGCTTATTGATAGCAAGTTTACAGGGGCAGCCTTTGAAGGTTTTGGTCGCAGTGCATGGGCTATGTATGAAATAGCCAAGGAAAGAATAGCCTTTAAAAGCTGGCAGCTCTGTGTCGATGAGATGCCCATCGAACAACCATCATTGGTACAAGACACCTTTGAGTATGAAGGCATTCAGTTTGCTAGTTTGAGCAATGCTATTGACCATTACAGCAAAATATTTGAACTGAGCAATCCATACCTGAGAAAAGCTGTGGATCTTGTTGGCAGGGAAAAATTCTCTTTTGCTCTTCGCTACTGTCGCCTTTATCCCGGTGCTACCGACGATGAACGTGCTGAATATTTGTATGACTTGAAATACACCATCGACGATGAGAAAGCACTCTCAGAACAGAATTTGGATTAAAGCCTTTTTATGGAATTAAACCTTAACGTATGGAAGCGTGGCAATCAGAGAGCAGTTCATAAACCGCTCCTACTGTTGTATGCGCTATCGCAGTATCAGAAAGGCCATGACCGGTTCTTCTCCTACAAGGAGATTGATGAACCACTCAAGGATTTGTTGATTGAGTTTGGGCCTTACCGGAAATCTCATCACCCAGAATACCCGTTCTGGCGATTGCAGAATGATGGTATCTGGGAACTGAAAAACCATGAGCATGCTCAGCCTCGCTCCAGTAATACAGATGCCAAGAAATCAGAGCTATTAAAGTATGATGTAGCTGGTGGTCTGACCCAGATAGAGTTTGATGCCATTGTCAGCAATCAGGACAAAATGGCTCGTGCTATTGGTGAGCTTCTGGAGCAGTTTTTTCCTGAAACTATTCATGACGATATTGTTGATGCGCTAGATATTCAGGAGTACCTCAACAAACCACACAAGCGTGATCCTAATTTTCGGCAGAAGGTGCTGACGGCTTATGGATATAAGTGTGCGATCTGTGGATTTGATTGTCGGTTGGGGCATGCGTCTATTGGACTTGAGGCTGCTCATATTAAGTGGCATCAATCGAAAGGTCCATCAACCGTAGATAACGGTATTGCAATGTGTGCACTTCATCACAAAGCTTTTGATAGAGGAGTGTTTACAATAACATACGATCTAAAGCTGTCAGTAAGCTAGTTTTCATATGGTGGAACGGCATTTACATCAATGTTTACTGAACACATCGGGAAAAAAATTATTACACCAATAGAAGAACACTCGCAGCCTAATAAAGTTTACTTAGACTGGCATAAGAAAAATATATTCATGGTAAAGAACAATGACAACCAAAAGTGAACCACGAGATATTAACAAACTAGTAAAACCAGTAACCATATTAATAGCAATTATATCTTTGGTATGTATATGTGTTGCAGTCTCAAAATATAGAACCTATTTCCCAGGAGATATACTAAATAAACATGAACGCTGGGGACAATTTGGTGACTTCTTTGGTGGAACTCTCAACCCCATATTTAGTCTCCTTTCACTATTAGCATTACTCTGGACTCTATTAATACAATCGAAGGAATTGTCAGATTCTACAAGTGCATTCAGGGATCAAAGCATACAAATAAAAAATCAAACCTTTGAAACTACATTTTTCTCAATGCTAAATTTAAATAATGACAACACAAAGTCACTAAAACTATTTGACAACGAAAAAATTCATGGAAGAGATGCATTTAGAATACTAATCGAAAAACTACAAAATTCATACAATAGAGAAGTCGACAAAGAAGTAAACGAGTATGATGAACAAGAAGTACTTAACCGATCGTATGAAGCATTTTACGCAAAGTATGAGAAAAGCATCGGTCACTACATAAGAACATTAAATCAAATTTTTGAATTCATCGAAGATAACTCATTAAAAAACAGTTCTAAGTACTGGAGCCTAATTCGCGCCCAACTAACTAGCGATGAATTGATTATTATATTTTATCACTCCATCACCCAAACTGACTTCATTAAAAAAGCAAAGCTGCTTGATAATGAAATGTTCAAATACATTGATAAAAGTAACTTATTAAACCAAGAAATACACAAAAATATCATAATTAAACTAGGAGAACACAATGTCTCTTGAACCATCTCGCCAGCTAGCGACCACATCTTTAAATATAAAGAGAGTATTTAAATCTAAATTTTATGAGGTACCTCCTAACCAAAGACCATACAGCTGGAACAACGATCTATTAATTAAGATGTGGTCTGATTTAATTTCAACCATCGAGGAGAACAACAGAGATTCTTCAACTGAAATAGAGGGGCATTTTCTTGGCGCAGTCGTAGTAATCGGCGGTGATTCTTCCCACGAAGACACCAGATTGAAAATCATTGACGGACAGCAAAGACTGACAACCATATCGATACTTGCAGAATGTTTGAGAAGTTACATTGAGATCACAGATGACAAAAACACAAAAAAGTGTCTAGAGAAAAACCTTGATGACTGTGTATATTCTTACAGATCTAAAGGTATAAATATTCCAAGAATCGTACTAAATCGTAGTAATGATTTTTACTATGAAAGTATGATAACACACGAGACAAGAAGCGAAAAAGAACAGTACTGGAGAGACAACCTTAAAAAAAAATCCATTGTAAATAATAAAATAAAAAATGCTTTTGAATATTTTTATTCTAAAATTGACGAACACATAAGCACAGGAGACATTGACGAGAAACTATCGGACTTAGCTGAAACTTTGTCTGAGAAATTTTATCTACTACATGTCAGAACAGAAAAAGATTGGATGGCTTACCGTCTTTTTGAGACTTTAAATGATAGAGGGTTGGAGTTATCAAAAACAGATCTCATAAAAAATGTATTATTGGATAACGCTCAAGATGAGGGGGATTCTATAGTTGAAGAAACGAACAAACTGTGGAATGAAATACTGGACAACTACGAAGATCAAAAGAAAGGCAGTCTAGATTTCACTCAAATCATACAATATTCATTCAGTTCTCGACATAGAAACATCAATAAAGAAAAAATATTTGAAGAAGTTTATAATGATCTAAAAAAAGGTAAACTCCGCCCTCTCGAACTTACTCAAGAGTTCCATGCTGACACCGAAAACTGGAAAAACTTTCTAAGCAAAGACATTCCATGCTGGAACAGTACATTAAGCAATCAACATAAAGCAATCACAGAGAACTTATGGAAAGAGCATTGCACTCCTTTCCTGATGGCAGCTTCGGAGCTTTTCTCAGAATCTACAGAAGATATGAAAAAATGTCTGACTTTATGTGAGCATTACTTATTTAGAAAAGGTTGTATTGACAAAGATTCTACAGCATCGCTTCAGAAAGTTTTTTCTCAAGCTGCAATTACCTTAAGAGATACAGAGTCTCTAAAAGAAGTATCTGATTTATTCCAAAGAAAAAGCTCCACCCCTGATTTTGTCGATGCTTTTAAAGAAGTATCTCAAGGCAACATGAAGATAGGATTCTACACTATTTGGAAAATTGAAGAATATCTTTCAGATGTTGAAATCTATGAACTAAGCGAACAAAATACTTCTCAACATCTAGAATTCATCATGCCTAAAATATCGGTAAAAGAACTTAACAAGCTAGAAAATAAATACGAGCATAAAAAAAATACTCATCGAATTGGAAATTTATTAATACTTCCTTCAAGCACATACCAACATATAAAGAACAAAAGCTTTTGCGAAAAAATAACCAATGAAAGCAACGAGGATTATCTTCACACTGACAGTTTCTTAACAAGAATACTCATTGACAAAGAAACATCATGGTATAAAAACGATGCATGGAGTTACGAAAGCATTGTAGATCGCCAAACCTCCTTAGCAGAAGAATATGCTGCTGAAGTTTGGCCGCTGTCTATAGACAAAATCTAACAACAAGTGAAAAGAGAAAGGAAAAGTGGCTTACGCCACCTTCCCTTTACACTTAACAAAAAGATCACTCAGATTATTCACCCCTGAAAACAACCCAATTCCATCATCCACTAACTGAGCCACAGCCTTGCCGATTTCAGTATCATCCGACTGTTGTCGTATCAACATGGCATAGGTTTCAGCTTGGTCTCCCAATAACGTATTGGTATTGAATTCCTGACCGTCCTGACTGGAAGAAATCTTCTTCTTTAAGGAATTAGATTCCAGCGCGTTGGCAATGGCCAGACGCGCTAGAATATTAGGCGTCAAACCTGTACGCCCTTTCATCATTGCCAGTGTATCTGTGGCCTTTTTGGAGATACGGATTCGATTAGGCAACATCTGGGGTAAACTCCTCTACCACGTTTTTCACTTCTTCATCTGCCAGTCTTTGGCCAAAGTAGTTTTTCTCAAGATATTCTGAATTCCCTTCTTCTGGGAAATACTCTACTTCATAGACATGGGAAATATTCGGACTCAAGGTCTTGAAGTATTCCTTATCAATTTCAGTGTCCGTAGACAGAATAACTACTTGATGACTGGCGGTTGGGAAGTAGTTTTCAACCAACTTAGTTCTGTGCTTACTGTCCAGTCGACCCAGTGGAGTGTCGATAATGATTGGCAGTTTACGGCCTGATGTACGAGCCAGTGCTTCCAGAATAGCGATAGCGAAAATCTGTTTTTCACCGGCTGAAAGCTGTTGTTTGTTAATCTCATCACCATTTTTGTTCAGCAGTAGAACGTCAAAGGTTTTGGGATCAATTTTGGCTTGCATGCTGATGTCATCTTTACGAGCCAGCTTTTTGAAGGATTTTACAAATTCTGACTCAAGCTGCTTCACTTTATTGACAGTGGTTTTACCGGCAAAGTCGTTCAGTAATTCACGCGACCGTTTAGCCATCTGATAAGCTCGGTTACTTGAGAAGTTAGAACTGAATTCAGATTCTTTCTTCTGCATCTGACGCATCAAGTCCATCGCTTCACGAAGGGATTTCCTTGCTTCTTCCTTGGCTACTGCTGCAATCCCCTCCTGTTCGCCTCTCTTCTTGTTAAACCCTCTAATTTCTTCCAACTCATCTTTCAGGAAAGCTTCATCCGGCGCTCGTTCGAGGTTTTTGCTGGCGTTGTCCAATTGTGACTGAATGTCAGCCAAGTTTTGCCCCAGTTCAAGCATATGGTTGCGGGAAGCTGGTAACACTTCTTTAACCAGATGATTAATACGAGAAAATTGTCGTTCAGAACAGTCATGGATGATATTGGTTTCCTTGATGTCTTTAAACATCTCACCAAAGGCATCAGTGACTGCTTGTTCAACCAGCTGCTTATTCTGCAATGACTTTTCCAGAGATTCCTTCAGAACATTAATTTTTTTGTTCAGAGAAACTTTGAGCAACTGCTGTTTCTTGAAGTCTTGCTCTTTTTCTAACTGCTTCAGCAAGCCTTCAACTTTATTCATAGTCAGAACTAGCGGGAATTCTGCTGCCATGCATTCACGCAGTTGACCTTCCAGGGCTCTTTTTTCAACCACGAGCTGGTCAATCCGTTCCTGCTCTTGTGTACGGGATTTGGCCCATTCACCACCTTTGCTAGTGATGTAAGTTTCAGAGCGTTTTATCTCAGTATCAATCAACTCAATTTGGCGAACGGCTTCACTCTGCTTATCCAACGCTTCTTTGTAGCGGGCAAAGGCGACATCGTAGTCATCTTTCAAAGCGGCAATCAGTTGCTGATGCTCTTCGGGCATAGCGGAAGTATTTTTCTCCCGCAGATAGATACCCAAGTCATCACGCATACGGTTGATAACATCAAGACCCAACAGCTTTCTGATGGCTGTGCCCAATGCTTTACCGGTATTGTCTTCTGCTAGCTCAGCGATTTTTTCACCGTCAAAGAAGAACAGATCAGAGACACCGATGGGAACCAGCTCATTCAGAAAACCCTGACATTGTTCATAACTCAGTTCTTTAAGGTCTTTGCCGTCTTTTTCAATTCTGAGGGTTTCGTTAACTTTGCCACTCACCGTCCACTCGCGCTTGATGGTGTAGCGAGACACTTCACCACGGGTCGCATAACTGAATGTCAGATGAATTCTGGACGAGTTTGCTTGAACCAGAGAGTTTCTACTCTTGTGAATAGACTCCTTCAAGTACTCATGATATTCCTTGTTGGAGACATTGCCACCAAGGCTATGACGGCCATACAGTGCCAGTCGAATAGCTGTTAACGTCGTGGTTTTACCCGCACCGTTCAGGCCGCCGAACAGGATGATGGGCCGCTTTCTGCCATTACGTATACGAGGCGCTAGATCAACAGTCTCAATGCCATTGATAACTCTGAAATCACATATCTTCAGTTCTTCCAGAATCATGCCAGTTCCTCGTACATCTCACGCAACTCATTCATCTCTTTTTCATAACTGTCTAACTGCTTAACGCTTTTCATGCGGTATTCATGGCTGGTGTCTGCATCCCAATCCTGCTCGAGCAAGCTTTCCATCTTTCGCAACAAACCACGCCTTACACTCAACCCTTCCATAGAGAGTTCCAGCTCAATCAATTTCATGATCAACTCGGCAGGAACTTCATACTCTTCTTCAAGGTCTTTCAGCAGATCGGCATCGGGCTTGGTGAAAGCTCCTGCGTCGTTCTCTACCCAGTCCAGCTCTTCGCCATACACTTCACGGTAAATAGCCGGCAGGCTGTCAGTCCAGTCTGGATCAAGTGGGTCGTGCAGCCATTCTTTACGTACTGCGTGTAACTCAGGTCGAGTAATCAGTTCAATTTCCTGACCACCTTCTCGTATCTGCTTTTCAATGGTCAGCAGTTCTTTCAGCCATGCCTGACGCACGCCCATTTTGTATGGGCCAAAAGCGCGTTTAATGTCGCGACTGCCGTCTTCATTCACTGAGCGGCTGCGGACATAGCTGATACGCCCGTCACGTCGGCGAGTACTGCGCAGTGCTTCTTTGTTTTCAGGTTTGGTGCTGTCCCAGAGTTTCTGACGAAACTCGAGAAGTGGTTGCATCCAGACAGCGCCACTCTCGATTAGACCTTCTACCGCTTTGTCTTTACTGACAACTGTGCAGGTCCAGCAACCGAAACGGGAATTACCACAAGACGGTGTGCTCTTGTCTATAACCAGAGGACACTCACCGGCATTAGAACCTTTATAGAGTTCAAACAGCTCTCGGTTATTGCCACCCCAAGGCGCTACTGCTGCCAGCAAGTACATCCAGACTTCGTCGTGATTCCAGCTCTCAATCGGCATATAAGTAAATGCGCCGGGCAGTGACGCGTGTCTGGCCAGTATGCTGCCGTCAATCTTGTGTTTGGCAATTACTTGGGCTCGGGATGCACTTTCCTGACTTCGGGAGCCCAGCATTACAATCACTTCACCAAAACGTGTGATCTTGTCCATGATGAATTCACTGACCGGATCAATCTTCATCCGTTCTGTGCACCAACGGAAAGAAGTGGTCGGTGCTGGGTAGCCCTTACCAAGCAAGTTAGCCCAGAAAGTTTCACTGGTTTTAGGGAAAACCTGATGTGCCGTGATAGGCAGTTTGTGCTCTTCAGCACCTTTATTCACAGCATTGATAACAAATTTGATCTGATCAACAACAACGGGCGTTTCCACCAGCGTGTCGGAAGAAACAACATAAATATGTTTATGCAGTTGCTCAGGTTCAAGGTGCAGTAATGCGGTATAAGTCAGAGACAAAATCGTTGTTGAATCTTTACCGCCAGAAAAACCGATGACCCAAGGTTTATCATCGTATAAATAAAGCTGCTGAATCTCGTAAATCAAATCTTTTAATGGACGGCCTGCGTACAGGGAGTCCATATCTTCCAGCATCGATTCAATGCTGTCGTATAAATAAGTATTATCAGTCATGGTTAAAAGTCTCTTCAAGAGACTGGTCATCGGGACTCAACCTCACACCGAACGCTTCACGTATTACGTTTGCGGTTAGTGCGACATTTGTCCTCGCTTTGCTAAGTCTGCCATGTAAAAGCGCGCGGCCTTCCCATAATTCAGAGTTTGATCTGGACCAATCAATAGATTTCAAATTATCAAGTTTGCCTTTCCAGTCATCTGGAAATTGGGATAACAAATCAGCACCTGCGCATCCCAAAGCATGTAACGTGACGCCATGAGCGTGCACAAAATTGGTTCTCAGTTCGGAAGATGAAACAGTTCTGCTTTCAGCCTCTTTCCAATCAGGCATGGCCTCTGTAACTCGCAGCCAGTATTTTGCTGCCAGCGCCATTTCTTCTTCACTGATGCTGTCTTTTGCTCCCTTACGAAGCAGACTTCTACTTGCCAGTTTTATACTACTAAGTGTAAACAGCTTGATACTTCTGTTCGAAATGCTAGATTTCTCCATTTCCGTCAGCTTCTTAAAGCATGGAACCTGCTCAACAATGTAGCGAGCCATAGAAGAACTAGGATCTCTCAAATCGTATAAAGTACTCAATGAATCACTGGGACGAACTGCATGTTTATTTAAATCAGCAAACATTTGCTGACTTCGCTTCAGTCCATCGTCGATAAAGAACAGCACCGGAATATTATCGTGCCCCAGTTCACTATTCCCTCTTAATGCTTCTTCTATCGCTGCGCGTCGATGCTGCCCATCGTTGATTAAAATTTGTGCGTCCATCGGCACAGAGAGCAGACCCAAGTTAACTGCAACACCTGTGTCGGCCAATGGTTCGAAATGCACCTGATCGTTTACCGAAGCAGTGATAGCGGACAAGGTATAGTCTTCGCGATTTTCTACCAGATAGGAGGCCATCTCGGGTATTCGGGAACGATTGATAACCCGTTGAGCTCTCAGCTCCGGTGGCACTTCTTCTTCATCAAAGATAAATATCTTGGGTATCAAGCGCATCGGACACATTGCTATGTAGCAAGGACGGCCGGATTGTATACCCCGAACAGCTGGAAAAGTATGGCTGAATTCACTTAAACGGCTGGAACCCATTTTCGCACCTGTATGTAAAAAAGATGATAAATCGATATATAATGGAAGTGAAAACAGTGAAATAATAGCGAACTAACTCACTATTTGGAAGTCATTAACAGTGCCAGAGACTGAAGAAATTGTACAATACACAATCAATCACACGTTAGATGCTAAGGGCTTAATGTGCCCTGAGCCTGTGATGATGCTGCATAACAGTGTTCGTAAAATGAAAGCGGGAGAAATATTGGAAGTGATAGCCACAGATCCTTCTACACAGAGGGATATTCCGAAGTTTTGCACGTTTCTAAATCATTCCCTTCTTCTTAAAAAATCAGAAGACAAAATCTATATTTATCATATCAAAAAGGGCGAATAACTCTGTAAATATGATATTTTTACACTCAACTTGATATTTGTGTCTGCTTTGTGGTTATCACGGATTCAATAAATAGTGTCAAACAATAGAATAAACACTGAACTCAGGTGTCGTGACGAGCTTTTTTTATAAAAACTGCGTGGTCATTCTCTGTATTAACCCCAGTCGTACTTTGCTAGGTCTTGGGTCAAGAAGTAAAAATAGAAAGCCTTATGGATCTTAGAACGCTGTATCGTGACTCAATCGATGTTAATAACCCTGCCTCTGCCTTCTATATAAAAAAGTCTGAAGATGGTTGGAGCCTGGTGCTCAAAGAGCATAAAGAGCAAGAACTTCCTTACACCACAGACCCTGTCGGTGTGATGTTTTTTGCTTCTGCCGAAGGTAAGCTGACTTATAATTTCCTGACAAAATCAGATCGGGAGCAGGTTCAGCATCATCCGGCTCAACTGGCTCAACTCATGCAGCAGTCTGGCATGGCATCCAGTGAGTGTGCTCCTGCCGTTGGCTCAACCGCTAAAGAGAGCACCCCTGATTCAACCCATGAAGCCTACACTCCGTCTGCATATTCTCATCCATCCCGCTCTTTGGCTGGCAAAAGCGATAATGCACTGACGAGTCTGTATTCTGCGTCTATTGACGATATGGACAAGCTAAGAGAGATACAGGAAGAACTCACTCATCGCTCTACGGGTGATGCGCTCTCCCTCAGGGACAGAGTCAATACCAGAATACAGCGTTTGCTCGATCAGCAGTCGGAAATGGTCAACGCTCCAACCACTGCGGTAACAGTACTTTCAAACAGACCTTATAGAGACGACAGCATTCAGTCGTTACAACAAACTTTTGATCGGGCAGCTAATAACCAACCAGTTATAGAACAACTGGAAACCGAGTTGGCGCTGCGAAAAACGGTCAAAAGCGTTTATCTGTTGGCTCTGGTTCGGGAACGTCTTTCTGAATTCAAACCTGTGCGAAGGGCAAGTAATAACCAGGATCTTGTTCAAACAGAACACATCCAAACCCCAGCATCTCAATCACTGTCAGCACCGGCTCCAAAAATAACCCACAGTTCGCCCGACCGCCCCTGGATTACCAAATCTATTACGTTCCTTAAAAGGACGCAGACTGCCTGCACGGATGATCTGGACACACAAAAGCAGCTCTGTCACGAGTTGTCATTCCGGTCTACCAGACAAGCATCATTGCTAAAGGCCACGGTAGAGGACTGTATTCAGGTATTAAATAAATCTGAGATACAGAGCACTGATAGTCAATCTGCAGATACGTTAAAGCATTTTCTATCTCAGTCACAGCAATTTACAGCACGAACATCAAACCGATTAAAGGCCACTGAAACCTTAACCGACATTCGTGAAAACCCTGCAGGCCAGACGCTAAAGAATAAGCTCCTGCTCGCTATGGAGAATTCTGGTGAAGCCGGTTCATTAAGTCCTGTTGAACTGCTGGAGAGGGTTCTAACTCGATACCGTATCGAGCAGGACAAACGGGAATTATCAGCTCGTTTATCCACTTATAAGAAAAGTGTGCTGGCCGACAAGACACCGACTCCCAGCCAGCAAGCAGCCTTTGATCAATTAGACAATGATGCCCGAGAGCTATTTCTCACTAAGCTGGAAGAAGAAAAAGCTAAACAGTCAGAAACACATTCAGAAGAAGCGGTCTCTAGTGAAACTAATTCCAGCATAACCAACGAACCTGAAGAACCGTACCGTAAAACTCCGGCCATGGCTGATTTGTTAAGAGTCACTCTCAATCCTGCAGAGCTGGCTCGTAAGGCAAAAGAAAGGCTGGAAAAAGAAGCCAATCAGTTGGCTACCAATGAACAGCTCGAAACCCAATCTCGTAAAAGCATTAGCCTGACAAACTTACTGGGCAAGTTTGATAGTCTCATTGCCGTAGAACCGCCCTCCCAGGCTGTTGATAATAAAATATCACTTAAGCCAGCGTCATCAGAGCCAGAAATACAAAACACTAAACCCGAAGCGTTAGAATCTCCGGTAGATCAGACACCTGTCATTGAACTGGTAGTAGACCTGTCTATTCCCTACACGAAAGTACAAGCCAAGTTACAAAAAGAACTCGCTAGCACCGATTTTCGGATGCTGCTCATGCGCGGAGTTCAGGACCGTCAATACAATGAAATTGGCCAGTCTCTGGATATGAGCCGCCGTGATGTACGACGTCGTATTAAAGAACTGGTGGAAGAGATCAGTGAACAACACACTGACGACCTGAAAGCCTTTTCTGAACCACTGGATCAGTTTCTCGATGAAAACGAAGATGATACTTCTATTGAGGAAGCTGCTGCCCATCTGAAATTGACCGGCGCACGGTTGAAGTTTTTAACCCTGATTTCAGAGCCCTTCTTCAAGCAGCCCTGCCAGGTTCATAAGGATCGGGTGTATCGGAAGGTGCAGATGTTGGGGTGATTTGCAGTTATCAAAGTACCATTCAATCCCTAGCAATAATCACTGGGGGTTGAATGATAAACATATAACTTTTATTCGCTACTCTCTTTTTTAGTTAGATTTACATCAACTATATAGAGCTTTGCACTATCAATAATATCACCGCTCAGCATTTTCTGTTCCAGCTTTCCTGCTGAAGACCAGGTAGCAAAATCATCATCATTGAGTACTCCCAATCTGTTTTGGTCAATTAACCAAAGACCTTCCATTTTATCGTGGGGATAATCAACTTCAGCTACCATATCAACCACTAATGTCTTACTGACCGGTTCAATCCCCAGCTTCTCTAACACATTCCAGCCTTCAGCTTTCACGACCTGTTCAAGAGTTCGACCACCTACAGTCAAACCAAGCTCTTCATTTTGAGCCAGGTTATCTTTTAAGGTTAATTTTTCCAGATTTGTGCCCGTGTTTAAGTCAATACGATAGACATGTTTTTGGGCTAAGGGATTCGCTTTCCTTTTACCTTTGGGCCCACCGTTTAAAAAGCTTCCGTCTCGTTCAATCACTAAAAATTCATGTTCATTTAAGGCAACAATTTCTGAATTAGCATTCTGATTTTTCACCTGACGATACAGGTACTGACCTATTGCACCTGTTTCAAGATTCACGGTAACAATACGAGTCAAATCCAAGTTTTTTACTGATTTATTCGGGTTAAACATGGTGGATTGCATAATTCCCACCAATACTTTTTCATCAGGAGTAATAGCCAAACCTTCCATGCCGCGATTCGCTCGGCGATTAGAAAACTCTGAAGGGATTGTATATTTAGAACGTATATCTGCAGTGAATGGATTTATTCGCTCTATCTCTCGCCCCGTATTATCAAAATGAACCATGTGAGGCCCATATTCATCACTGACCCAGAAGCTACCATCCTTTAATGCCACCAGTCCTTCCCCATCAAGCCCGTAATCATCGAGTCGTATAGGATTCAATGATGGATCATAGGGACGATCAGGGTTTTCTAAAATAGGTAGGCCTAGTGCATCGTAAGGTGTTTCACCAGTACCTCCTAATGCAGAACTGTTTGGTAAACCAGTGATCAATGTACCATCTGGTCGCTTTAGAAGAATATCTTCTACGAGACGAACCTGACCATTCAATGTCAGTTCAAACAATCCTATACGAGGTGTATATTCAGGTACTGGAAAACGCTTTCCTTTACCTAGATTATGTTCAGCTACACCTGTGTAAGTAGCATTCGGACCTCTATCAGTTAACGCGTAGAACTGATTATTCTTTGTTGGGTGTGCCGTCATAGCTGATCCGTATCCACCATTACGAATTTCTAGCTGCTTTCGGGTTTTATTATCGACTAGATCATCACGAATAATGTCATAAGGGAGGCTAGCACCATCCACAGGAAAATTACTCAAAGCTATCGTTGAATCACTGGAAAGGTTGCCTTTAGTACAACCCGACATCAAAAACATTGCGCTGCATAAAGGAGCCAATAGAAATTTCATGTACGTCATTATTCAGTATTCCTTTATTATTCGATTGAAAAATAAATATTGAATACAAGGTATCTACTGAGGATGACAAAAATATGACTCTACTTAATTTTTATGTATTAGAAAGAGTCGATAGCCCTTTATCTCCAGCCCATGTTCATGAAGTAATGTAGAATCAAGATCCGAACAAGAAACCCCAAAGCTATCCATGTCAGGCATAAGCCCAAGTTTATCTATTTTCTTATCAAATGTTTTCTGTTTACTGAAATCTTCAAACGACTTATCAATCAGCTTCGACTTCCAGTACAGGTGCTAAATTTCATACCCTCCTCCTTCATAGTCAAAACAACCTATACGCTTGTTATGCGTACTAATCTCTGCCGAGCTACAGAATTAGCTCCTGAGCGACAATAAAAATAACTTTCCGCCAATAAAGCCCGTCGCTCATCAGAAACTGATTGATTATGTTATAAGAACAGATAATCACCTTGGGCAGATCTGTTGATAACAATTGACTATTCGACTGGGGTTAGCTGAAAGAAAACAGTTCAGCTCCAAATAAATGGAGCCTCACCGTTATTAAGTATGAAATAACCGCTCTAATTTAGTACCCAAGTAATCTCGGAAGCACTAAAGATATTTGAGGTACATACGCAATCAGAATAACTGCCAGTGTAGATATAAACGCAAATGGTAATGCTTTGGCTGTCACTTCTTCTAGCGGTGTATCCGAAATCCCTGAAGCAACAAAAAGATTTTCACCTAAAGGCGGTGTTGAGAAGCCAATCGACAAGCTGCAGACCATAACAATGCCGAAATGTATGGGATCGATTCCCAGACTATAGGTTACTGGCAAAAGAACGGGCGTCAGAATCATAATAGCTGCGAGTGTTTCCATAAACATTCCTACGAAGAGCAGGAAACCAATAATCAATAGCCAAATCAGATACAGATTATCTGTCAAACTGAGCATTGATGAAGCGACCATATTCGGTATCTGGTTTTCAACAAGCAAACGTCCGAAAGCTGTTGCCGTGAACAGAATTAACAAAACCCGTCCGGAAAGCCAGGTTGTTGTTTCTAAAGCCTGTGAAAAGTGCTTCCACTTCAGTTCTCGATGAATGAACAATCCTACGAAGAGTGTATAAAAAATAGCAACAACTGCGGATTCGGTCGGCGTAAAAAAGCCAGAGTAAATACCACCCAGTATCACTAGAGGAGCCATGACTGACCAAATTCCTGACCTAAAAGCAGCACTAATGTGGCTTACAGACCAACCTTCTTCAGTACCTTTATACCCAAGACGTTTGCAACGAATGTAATTCAGAATGATAAGGCTGATTGAAATAACCAAACCTGGCAAGAACCCTGCAATAAAGAGCTTTGGGATGGATATACTTTGGAAAACACCATGCTGGGAAATAGCTTCTTCCGGCACAGTCAAACCTAGTGCAGAAATACCGAAGATAACCATTGGTATAGAGGGAGGAATTACAATTCCCAAGCCACCAGAGGATGCTGTTACTGCCGACGCATAGCCTTTGTCATAACCACGGCGAACCATAGCTGGAATCATCAGCATTCCTACTGCAGCTGTCGTCGCAGGACCAGAACCAGAGATGGCACCAAAAAACATGCAGGCTAGTACCGTAGCTGCTGAAATGCCACCTGTAACTGGCCCAGCGAGGCTTTCTGCTATGTTAACCAACCGTCTGGATATACCGGACGCTTCCATCAATGCACCAGCCAGAATAAATGAAGGTAGTGCCATCAATGGGAATGACCCCACTGAGTTAAACGCGATCTGAACCAGTTTTATCGGGTTCTCATCTAGATAAAAAAACGAAGCAAGGGCAGCAATGCCCAGCGATACCATAACGGGGGCTCCTATAACCAGAAGGCCCAAAAAAGTTCCAAAGAGAGTTATGACTATATATGTTTCATTCATACACTAATTCCTGAGCCAAAGGCGTCCTTTAAGACTTGCTGTCGGCCATAAGATCATCCATATCTTTTGACTCGGGATCTTTGACTTCTACCCCTTTGACAAATCGTAAATAATTTACTTGAAGAATACGCACAGTCATCAAAACAAATGCAATTGGGAGAATGAGATAGATGTACTTCATAGGAATACCTAATGTCTGGGATTTCCAGAACAGGTTCATCTTGTTAAAAACGAAGTCATAACTGATGTATACGAAGTAACTGTTAAATAGAATCCACGCTAGATCAGAGAGTAACTCCAAAAAAATTGTTACTTTCTTTGGTAGCCAACGGTAATGAAAATTAACTCGGTTGTGTGCAGACAGTTTTGCTGCATGACTGGAACCTAAAAAGACAAACCAGACAAACAAGTAAACCGCTAGCTCTTCACTCCATGTGATGGAATAACCAAATACCTCACGAGAGATAATCTGGGAGAAAAGCAGTGTGACGAAAACCACCAGCAAAATTCTGCATATGTAGCTTTCAATGTTATCGGCTATTTTTAATATTGCACTCAGCATGACTGGATCCTCAGGGGCGGAACTTCTTATGAATCCTTACCCTGGTTTGATTGGCCAAAACAACAATGGGGGCTGACTGCAAAAAATATTGATCAGCCCCCTGATATTTAAATTTCTGTTCGGCCCAAAACACGTAGCAGCTGGTTCACTTTTTCTTTGCCACCGATTTGGTCATAGAACTTCGGCCATACTGTCGCTTGTGCTTTTTTCACCCATACAGACTCGTCTTCGAGTTGGGAAATCTGCAGACCGTAGTTTTTAGTCAAATCTTTCTTGATACTTCCCTCTCTCTCCTTCAACCATTCAAGGCTGAATTGTGTAGCTTCTTTCCCGGATTCCACCAATGCTTTCTGTACAGCAGGAGACAGGTCCTGATACAAAGATTCAGACATGATCAACGGTTCGAGCTGGAAGAGGTAATGCGTTTCAGTAAGGTAACGCTGGATTTCAGCGAATTTCATTGAGCTGATGGCTGCATAAGGGGTTTCTTGCCCATCAACTACACCTTGTTGCAGTGCCGTAAAGGTTTCGGACCAAGCAACCGGCGTAGGGTTAACGCCCAGTGCTTTATAGGTATCGATAATGATTTCACTTTTAGGCACTCGAATAACGAGTCCTTGCAGATCATCCAATGTGGTTACAGGTCGTTTCGAATTGGTCAGCATCCGGAATCCAGAATAGCTCCAAGCCAGGACTCTAACATTAGCCTGCTTGAGAGCCTGCTCAGCTAGTCGTTCTGAAACATCACTGTTGATAACTGTCTCGGCCTGATCAATGTTCTCAAAGATATAAGGAAGAGCAAAGAGTCCCATAGAAGGGCTGAACGGGGCGAGGTTACTGCTACCAACGACCGACATATCCAAAGTCCCAAGAGCTACATCATTCACCGTAGCTTGTTCAGAACCAAGCTGACCATTCACAAATAAACGAGCACTGTACTTTTTATTGGTTTTTTCGGAGAGCAGTTCTGAGAATTTTTTGCCCAACGCTTCCTGAGTACTACCTCCACCATCACCTACGGCCATTTTAAAAGTAGAAGCAGCCAAGCTATTCATAGAGAACAGCAGCCCAGCAGTTAAGGAAAGCGCTTTGGTAATTTTTTTCTTATTCATTTTTATCACCTATTATTTTTATTTTTACGGTCATCTGATGTCGAAGTGGTGCCTCAGTGATAACCGGTTATTGCAACGTGTGTAACTTTTCATACAATCAACAGATGTATCGATCCTCCTGTTGTAACAAACTGGCAGAAAATACTGCCCCCAAGAAATATTAGAAATTTCTATTTCTTATTAGCTTTGGTTAACGCTGTTTCTGTCAGATCTAAATTATTTTCCGAAATTAGTTATTTTCGATTGCCTTGAGCTTTATAAACTATCGTTTCAGCCAATATCTTCGATGCATCGTATATCGGTAGTTCCGTTTGTAACGGACCAGAAATAACTGAGAGTTCCGTACAGGCTACAACTAAACATTCAGCGCCCTGGTCACGAAGGTCATTCACGGCCTGGTTATAATATTGAATCTGCAACGAAGTCTGTCGCTTGGCTTTTACTGCACAGATCAAATCCATGACGGCTTGCTGGTTTTCCACACTGGGGTAAAGCACCTGAATATCGTGTTTCTCAAACCATGGTTCATACAGGTGGATAAGCTGTAATGCCGTTGAAGCCAGAAGGCCGACCTTTCTAAGGTTAGGCAAAGAGTTTCGGGCATGATTTGATGTGAGCTCAATCAAATTTAATACTGGAATATTTACTGCCGCTTCTACATCAAGAAAATAGTGATGCGCTGTATTACATGGAATAACTAGAAAGCTTGCTCCTTGTGCTTCAAGCCCTTTAGCCATTCTAGTCAAGCAAGCAGCAGGACTTTCTCCATCTCCTTCAATTAATGCTTTGATACGCGAAGGCACTTTCGGATTGTTATCCACTAACATGCGAATGTGATCTGCATCATCTTGGGCTGGCGTTGCATTAATGACCTGTTGCATTAAATCAACGGTTGCTTCAGGTCCCATACCACCTATAACGCCAACTATTTTTTCTGCCTGACTATCCATCTGCACCATTATTTACATTCCTCTATAGTCTCAACAATGATGTCAGCTATCAGTTCACAGTCGTCTTTACTGAAAGTCAGTGGGATGCGCATATCCAACAGAGTCGCGAGAATCTCTTTTGTTTTTGGCAATTGAGGCTCTTCCTGAATGTAGCGCCAGCTATCATAGCGACTGGTGTAACCCTTAGGTTCTGGATCACCAAACCATTTCAACACTACTCCGCGATCCTCACAGCAACTCATTAATCGAAGAATCTGCTCAGTACTGAACCTAGGCAAAGAAAACTGAATTGAACTTCCTACAAAGAATTCAGCTTTAGGGCGCGTGGGAATTTGTACTAGAGAGCAATGAGCAAGTATTTTCTCTATCGCCTGATATCGTTGAGTCCACTGTTCACATTGGATATTCAGAGAAGCAAGTTGAGGGCGTAAAATAGCAGCCCGTAAATTGTCCATACGACCACTATAATTGGCCGTTTCATACCGAATCTGCTCGAATATTTCTTCCGGTGGCGCGGCAAAATGACGGTCAAACAACATATAAGAACCAGAATGAATTATGGCTTTAGCCATAACGTCCTGATGATGAGTTGTCAGCAGCCCACCTTCACCGGAGTTAAGGTGTTTGTATGTTTGAGTACTGAAGCAAGCAATATCACCAAATGTTCCACTCTTTTTCCCATTCCAACTAGCGCCCATCGTATGAGCGCAATCTTCGATAAGAAAAAGGTTAAAGCGTTTACAGATTTCGATTACTCGATCCATATCTGCAATATGACCACGCATATGGGAAAGCAAAAAATATTTAGCGCCGCTTTCTTCTGCTTTGTTTTCTAAATCGTTCAGATCAATGCAGTAGTCTTCAGCTACATCCACAAGAACAGGTACAGCACCACAATTATGGATAGCTCCTGGAACAGGCGCTAACGTGAAAGCATTAGATAAAACTTTATCACCTGGCTGAACGCCTGCCGCTTTCATCGCAATATGCAGAGCATAGCCACCGGATGAACAAGCCAAGCAATACGGAATACCCAAATATTCAGCAAATTCCAGCTCTAGCAAATCGGTTTCGCTTTTCTCTCCAGGCTGAGTGTTATAGCGATGTAACCGCCCGGAACTCATAACCTCAATAGCCGCAGCAATCCCTTCTGCGGGGATTGGTTCTTGCTGAGTGAAGGTTTTTTTAAACACTTTCATTGGATCAGCACCTCAATCGTAACGTTTCTGCTGATACACAGGAAATGACCACTCTTGATCAGGAAAGTATTTCCGTAGCCGCCAATCACAAGCACGTGCATGACCTTCCATTCCCTCTGTGCGAGAGATTCGAGAACCGATAGAACTGAATGTCAGATTGGCAGACTCATCAATCTCTTGATAAGTAAGCACCTTCATGAACTTTTGAACATTCAAACCACCGCTGTAACGGGCAGCCTTTTTAGTAGGAAGAATATGATTGGTACCAGAGCATTTGTCACCGTGTGTGACTGTACTTCCTTCACCTAAAAATAGAGATCCATAGTTATTTAGATTTTCTTTCCACCACGGAAGATCTTTGGCCATTACTTGCAAATGCTCACAAGCATATCGGTCGCTGATCTCGGCAATCTCCTCGCGGCTGTCTGCCAAAATGACAAGACCGTGATCACGCCATGCAGCTCCGCAAACATCAGCGTTAGGCATATCAGCGATAACTTTAGGCATGATTTCCATAACTTTTTCACCGATTGCACGACTGGTCGTGAACAACCAAACAGGGGAATTCGGTCCATGTTCAGCTTGGGATACCAGATCGACAGCTATCGTCATTGGATCAGCCGTTTCATCAGCAATGATCGCAGACTCTGTCGGACCAGCAAAAACATCAATGCCGACAGTACCGAATAGCATTCGTTTTGCTTCGGCTACATATGCATTTCCAGGGCCGACAATAATGTCCGCAGGTTTACCTGTAAATAAGCCATAAGTCATAGAAGCAATTGCATGAACTCCTCCCATTTCCAGAATGATATCGGCTCCGGCAACATGCATTGCGTAGGCAAGGGCCGGGTTAATACTGCTGCCTCGTGGAGGCGAGCAAGCCACAATATAAGGAACACCGGCAACCTTCGCGGTAGCGACACTCATCAGAGCTGAGGCTGCATGTGCATAACGACCACCAGGAACATAACAACCTGCACACTCCACAGGGAGAATATGCTGTCCAAGTCGTACACCTGGTTCAGTTTCAAATTCGAAGGATGTCAAGCTGTCACGCTGGGCTTCAGCAAAACGTTTGATCTGGCGGTGAGCAAAATCAATATCGGCTTTAACGCTTTTAGGGACCTCACTAATCAAAGCCTGCAGTTTTTCATCAGAGAGAATAAAATCTCCCTGCCAGTTATCAAATTTCCGGGCATAAGAGCTAACCGCTGATTCACCTTCTTCGTGAATACGCTCAAGCATACTTTTCACGGTTGCCTGGATTTTTTCATCCTCATTGGCAAGGGTTTCTTCCGAAACAGCTTTCTTCAGATATTCCATTGAGTACCTCTTATTATTCTATGCCCACATACTTAAAGAGAGGGCTTACTGAAGGGAAATAAACCCAACAACTAATGTGGCTATAAACAGCGTTTCACAAACAACCAGAACTACCGGTTGCCAACCAACTGTTACTATTTCTTTAAGTGAGGTATTAACGCCAAGTGCCGCAACTGCTGTCAATAGTAGAGCGGAAGAGCTATCCGCAAAAAAATCGGCGATAACCAGAGGAATCAACTCAAGACTATTAGCTGCAAACAAAGCAACGAACCCGATCAAAAAACCAGGAATGGGTATACGCCCTGTGCTATTACCACTGTTTTCTGAGCTGTAACGAAAAGCCATGCCTATTGCCAGAACAATTGGAACCAGCATTGCCACTCTCAGTAGTTTTACAAATGTACTCAGATCTCCGACTTCATCAGAAACGCTGTAACCTGCGCCTACTACTTGAGCTACGTCATGAATAGTGCCCCCCAGAAATATTCCAGCCTCTTGAGGAGACATCAACAAGCTTTTGGCGATCATTGGATAAAAAATCATGGCGATAGTGCTCAAAGTCGTAACGCTAATCACCGTGAACAAGGTATTTCGCTTAGTTTCTTCGTTTTGCGGCATCACACTGCTAATCGCCATCGCAGCAGATGCACCACATATTGCCACTGAGCCACCAGTTAGCACGCCAAACCGTTTACTGAACCCAAGCCAACGGGCCATCAGAACACCAAACCCTATAGTCAGAATTACAGACGTACAAACCAACACCAAAGGCTTCCAACCAAGGGTAAGAACATCGTTGAAAGTGATTCGCAAACCCAACAGTGCAACACCGATCCTCAATAATGTTTTAGCAGAGAACTCAATACCGGGTTGGCATCGTGACTCTTCACCAAGAAAGTTGAAAGATAACCCCAGCAATAACGCCATAAGCATGGTGGGTGCACTATAGCGGTCAGCAAGGAAGCATGCGGCTATACCAATAGTGGCAGCGACACAGATTCCTGGAAAATATCGAGATTTAATCTCAGCTATTTTCGCTAAAGTGAACGAGCTGTTTACAGGAACTTCCATCATCATTACCGGGTGGTTAATTGTGAAGTCGCGTTGTGAGAACGTTAGTTATAAGACGGAAGGTCAAACGCTGAACGATATCCGAATAAAGCTTGTGCTCCGCCGGTGTGAATAAAGACAATATTATCGTCTTTGTTAAAATGCCCTTTACGAACCAAATCGATCAGACCAGCAGCGCCTTTCCCGGAATACACAGGGTCCAACAGAATCCCTTCTGTTTGGGCAAACATCTTGATAGCTTCAAGTGTGCTGGGAGCAGGATATCCATAGCCCTCACCAACGTAGTCGCAGTTTGCTACAACCTGTTCTCTTTTTACTGCTCCAGGAATTCCTAGATACTCAGCGGTTCGCTCTGCCAGTTTGAATACATTGTTTTCCTGTAATTCCTTAGGGGCACGTACACCAATACCGAGTACTGGAATCAAACTGTTGGAACCACTGAAACCTGTAACCAGACCTGCTTGAGTGCCTGCACTACCAGTAGCGTGTACAACATGATCAATTTTAAGACCTGTGGTATTTGCTTGATGAAGCAACTCAATTGCAGCATTAACATATCCAAGCGCACCTATTTCATTAGAACCGCCACCGGGAATAATGTAAGGCTTTTTACCATCCGCTTTGAGTTGTTCTGCCAGCTCTTCCATAGCTGCGTTCATGTCAGTACCAGCAGGATATTTTTTCAAGGGTGAGTTGTAGAGTTGATCCAGAAGTACATTACCGTTGTAGTTGTATTCCACGTCTTCCATGCCGGTTCTGTCTTCTAAAAGAATATGACATGGCATTTCAAGTTTGGCGGCAATAGCTGCAGTCTGCCGTGCGTGGTTTGATTGTGTGGCTCCTTGGGTAATGATGGTGTCTGCTCCTTTTTGGAGTGCATCAGCCATCAGAAATTCCAATTTACGCGTTTTGTTTCCGCCACCAGCAAGGCCAGTACAGTCGTCACGCTTAATCCATATATTAGGTCCACCCAAGGCCTTTGACAGATTCTTCATAGGCTCCAAAGGAGTTGATAGGTGGGCAAAGTGCAGCCGAGGAAAACGAGCCAAATGCATGAGTACAAACCCCTAGTGATTACTTACCCATTCAGACTACAAGAGGCTATTAATAGATGACTAATGCCGTTTGTTTTTACACCGGTTACTTTTTTGCATAGGTATGATAATGTGCTGAAAAAAAAGGATTTCATGGAATTAAAATGGATAGAAGACTACATAGCACTAGTCAAACATGGCAGTTTTTCGAAAGCTGCTGAAGCCCGTTTTGTTACACAACCTGCCTTTAGTCGGCGCATCCGATCTCTTGAAAACTGGCTGGGCGTAAGTCTTGTCAATCGTAGCAAATATCCATCTAGTTTTACCGAAGCTGGAACTGAATTTATTAAGCAAGCAGAGGCTATGAAGAACCAGATTTATTCTTCAAGAGATCATCTAAAGGCTCTGGAAAACAGTCAAACTTCCATTAAGTTTCTTTCTCAACATTCTCTTGCAGTATCTTTTCTTCCAAGCTGGTTACAGGACATTGAACCGGTCATCGATAATACTTTGTTGAAGGTAAGTGCCGCTAACCTTCACGATTCTGTCGAGTCATTCATAGCAGGGTCTGCAGACTTCTTACTTTGTTTCTCCTCACACGATATATCTAGAGATTTAGATCGAACAGATATTGAATCCATCAATGTTGGTGCTGATCGTTTAATACCTGTTACGGGAGTAAGAAGAAATGGTCACCCTATCTATTCAGCAACACAAAAGGAGCCTTTAAGATTACTCCACTATCCTAGAGAATCGTTTTTTGGCCAGCTATTCATTCGCCAATGTTTACCTCAGTTGGAAGTAGCCATGCAGTTACATAGAGTATGTGAAAATGCATTAGCTGAAGGTCTAAAAGCGTTAGTCGGACAAGGTTATGGCGTCGCCTGGTTACCTCAATGTATGGTGGAAAAAGAACTTAAAGAAGGGAGTATGATGATATTAGAAATACCCCAAGCATCCGCTGATTTACAAATAAAACTGTATCGATTTAAAGACAGTGCGTCACATACTGCAGATGTGTTCTGGAATTATTTATGTGAACTTTATAACCCAGATTACTCTTTTTACAACCAACATTAGTGTGAAAACAGCCATTTAGGAGACTAGCTTGAAAAAATGATGCCTCAGCTGAAGTTAAACTGGAAGGTTTTTAGAAACAAATAGTAGTTCAAGATCTACTGTTGAATATACCAGCTGATCAATTCATTCGAGGTAATAACAGTAAGGCCTTGTAGGCTGCCTTCAATTCACCATTAATGTAATACGGCACCACTGCTGTTAACTGCTCTTGGCATAGAAACGATAACCCTTGATTTCCAGCTGCTCTCGTTCATTGAGAAGAACAAGCAATTCATCGATATTTGGCCCAAATTCAACTTCAAAGCCAGGTAGTTTCAAACCAGCAAGTCGTTTATCAAAACTCTTCTGCTTCTCATAGTCGTCAAAAGATTCATCAATCAGCTTCGACTTCCAATACAAAGGCTGAGGTTCATACTCTCCTCCTTCATAGTCAAAGAAATCTATACGCCTGTTACGCATATTAATCTTGATGCGTTCTTTCAGTATTGGTATTGGTTGCGTTTCAAAGCCTTCATAACTCATCAGTGTCAGCTTTCCGGAACGGATATGGACTTTCACCAGGTCGACGCCATCGGTTTCAGAAAACAGTTGGGAAGCACATCCGATATAGACTCTGAGCGCCGGAGGTAGGTCATTAACAAACTTGCTGTGAATAACTAAGGAATGATTATCGTTGAGAATACTGGCGGGTAATTCACTGTGAGCTTTAACGCAGGAGTTGTTGACTATTTCCGGTTGAGCCAGCGAAAATAGCAATTCTCTTGATTCTTCCATAACAAAATTATAACTACCGAATAATGCCTTGATATCTCGTTTTAATGGTTCCGGCATGGTTTTATAGGCTGCTCTCTTACAGAACTGCTGCAAGGCAAAGTACACTAATAAATCCTCTTTTCTCTCTTGCTCTGCTCTCTCAAACTCTTCTTTTTCGTACTTTTCACAAGCTAGTTTAAAGGCTTGTTTAATCGATCCAACTTTTGACTTGAGTTCATCAGCATCGCTCAGTTCGTCCACAGCAGGTAGACGCCCAAGTTCAAGGCACCTTAACCAGAACACTTCAAATAGAGAAGCGTGTTCTTCCAACAGTTTTTTGCTTTTGGATAGTCGAACCGTTTTCTGAGTCAGCTGTCGCCAACGGGTTTTGCGCCGCTGCTTACTGGATAGGTAGAGCTGTTCTTCTTCTTTATCCTTGAAGATATAGTACAACCCAGGACCAACAGCAATGGGCTCTTCATCTAGAATCTGCTCAATAAAGCTTTGTAGCTCACCTTGAGAGTAATACTTCTGGAATGTGTTTCGGGATGTGATTACTCCATCCTTAAAAGCTTTAAACTTCCGGATGTGTTGTTCACTGGCAATCATGGCTGCCACGACCAATAATTTATCCGTCAACTGCCAAGCGCCTAGTAAAGCATCCGCGCGTTCTTCAACGTCTTCTATAACATTGATAACAAATCCTAAATTTACCAGATCTGCTTGTGTCTTAATTCCATCCGGTCGCCAATTCGGATCCCATCCCTGTGCTGTAATACCATGGGCTTCAAGCTCTCTGAGGTCATCGCCTTGGCCACAACCATAGTCAAAGATACTGTAATCACCTTCCAGATAACTATTGTTAGCTAACGATTTCATGGGTGTAGAAAGATCATCTCTGGACAGTGCTGTTTTATGGCGATCAATCACTGTTTCATCAGCAGAAATCACAGCTGCTTGTCTGAATAAACGACCATCTACTAACGTATACCCTTTACTTTCAATCAGACTTTCCCATGATCGTTTGAAACCAATAATCCGACTGTTTTCATATAATCCCGCCTGCTCACCTTCCTGAGTGATATTGCAGAATTCTTCGTAAAACGGATTATCTTTTGCAATCATCGTTTCTTTGCGGTGAAGAATAGGCGGATTGTCTGTTTTTAAATAACTGGTTTCTTTGCAACGTTCAGCTGATAAATCAATCGATATGCTTTTATGAAGTGATGGATAGGCATCATCAATAAAATTCGGATAACTCAACAGTGTCAGCTTATAGCCATCCCTGTGGAACTTTATAAGATCCCAGTCTTTATCCTCAAGCTTTAACTGATCGATCTGACTAAAGGCCAGAGCACGCAATTCCGGAAAAATCTCATCAATAGCAGACTTATGGAGATAGATGGCTTTTGGTAGACGCTTGCCTAATTTCAGGGCATTCACATGCTGGTGATAGGATTCAGGTGTCATGATTAACCATCATTTCTAAAAACTTTTCGACAGTGTAGCGGTAAGGCTGACGTCTACCATTGGCTTGTTGCTTCATCCAGCATATCTCTCCCGCAGGTGTTTCGGAATAGCTGACATGAAGCGGTCGATCGGCACCATAGAAATAGAGTCTGTCGAAAGGACAATTCGTGACTAACCAGCAAGCAACCTCAAATGAGGATTTACCCGAAACAATAAAGTCGCAGGCCATACCTCCACGAGCACAAATACGTTTTCCTTTACTATTTAGCTCGTAACCAGCGTGTTGATCCAAGTTAGGAGCTATTCGTGGCTGCGGGTTCTTGAGGATATTCAAACCAAGTGAGTGAGAGCAGAAGCCGTAGGTCAGCTCTACTTTCCCAAACTGGTCGGTCACTGGGTCGAGTATCTGAGAGGCTAGTTTTGAAATAGCCTCCCATGTGTTGGATTGATCTGGCAGATTAGCCAGATCAAGTCGATCTCTGGTATCACCACATTCAATAAAATCCTTGAATGTGAAGTGACGGCTGCAGGGGGTTGATAGAAGCTTCACGACGCTCAACCGTATGTTCGATTTATCTCAATCTTCCCACACTTTTCCTGTTTCAATGACATCTATAAAACGGTTTGCAGAAAAACCGTCTGAATACAGAGAAAACTCTTTTCTTGGAACACAGTGGCCAAAGTCTTCTATAGTCTGAAGCCAGTCAGCTTCATCTCGAAGAGCTATCAAAATCTCATCCACAGTCACTTTCAGATACCCTGAAAACAACTCATGATCCAGCTCCCCACAGGTATCAACAATCCATCCGTGATAACTGGTATCAGTGGCTATTTCAGGTACTCCATTGTTAGAAAACAACTGTGGAGCTTCAGTCAATAATGATTTAATAGATTCTAATTTACGCTTAACTTGTATACCTGCTTTTCGAAGTGTTTTCGTTCTGTATTGCCATACTTCACTTTGACTGCTTCTCAGATATGAGCTTTTAACTTCAATGACAATGACACTCTTGTCTCTGATGCAGACCAAATCAATCTCTCCCGGATTGCTTGTTTCTGTTACTTCAGGATGAAAACCTGTCATTACTCTAAACCCTTTAGCTTCAAATGCCTCCGCAAGGTTTGCTTCAATTCTGGAGGTTTCATCCTTCACGGCTGCTCTCGTTGACCCAAGTCTTCGCAGGTTATTAATGATGGCTGATGTATTATCTTGATAGGTCATCATCCAGGGAAACTGAACCTGCAGCTGTCCCATTTTTAAAAAGGTACGTTCGTAGAGCCTAGGGGGTTTGTACACCGGATTCTTTTTCAATTGCTGAGCCAGCTCTACTAAATCGCTGGTCAGGAATTCATTGACAGCTTGAGCAGACTTAAAAGAGCCTTGTGGTTCTTGCTCTGATACGGTCCAGCCAACCATGCTTTTAGCTTTATCGTTAGGGGTTGACCAAGTGAACGGAAAACGATTCTGAAATCCTTGAATTAAACCTTCAAAAGCCAATCTACCTAATGATTCAATACCACTTTCGGTTTCTTTTCGCAGCTTCTGGAACTCTAATAAATAGTCTTTCTGAAAGAAGGCTTTCATTAGCTCAAGGGATAATGCAGCGTGGAACAAGTCTACGTTCTGCCCTTCCCTGATCTCTACCTGATCACTGAAGCCGTAAACTTCTTGTACTTTAAGTTTTATAGCAATTGCCTTGATATAAGCAATGCGGTTTTCCTCTTGGTTTTCAGGTTGGCCAAACTGACGAAAGCAATGGCCGTCATCAACAAACTCTTGCAAACCACGACGCCACCAATAACCCTGCACTTTTAATAATTTTTCTCCGTCTTTACGCCACTTTTCCTTATGCTCGGTATCAATAGTAACAATCTTGAAATCAGTACCGTCCACAAATCTGAACTCTATGTCATCAGCAAAACTGTATGCGCTTGCTGTTCGAGACAAGAAACTGTCCAACTCAGCCTGAACAAAAAACAGATCCAGAAATGCCGTGTAATTTTTCATACAGGACAAAGGAGCAGACTCTGAAGGAAATAATAAGGGAGATAAATGCCGCTGCAATGATCTGCCAAGTGACAACTCATTCAACTCTATGGCGCCAGCTTTCGAACGTTTCAATTTCTCAATCAGAATCTGGTTGATGCTCTCCCAGGCTTGCTCCTGCTCGATCTCTTCACCGTCCAGCCCAACAGGAACCTCGTCAGACATATAAGACTGAAAAGCAAAGAGACTGATATAACTGAAAAGCTCAAGAACTGTCAGTTTGGCTAGCTTTTTGTGAGCACTCTCAACTGCTTTTAGCCTGTCCCTGTGATGTCTCTGGATCGATTCACAAACCTTGACCTGATCGTCCAGTACTCCAGGAAATTGCTTCGCCAGCTCTTTTATCTCAATCCATTTTAATGAGCCACTTTTCAAAACAATATTGGAGTAACGTATAGCCTTAAGAACCGAATCGGGTGCCAAACGCAATATGCAGGCGATGACTTCAGGAGATGATATTTCCTCCTGAGCAAAGTAACGCGCTAAGGCAAGAATGAAGGGGTCTGATGACAAGTCACTCGCTGTTAACTTTCCCAGAAACTCTGACTGCCAGAACAGCTCTGTTCTATTCAGCGGCTTCTTGCTTGTTCGACCCGGTTTACCATCAAGGTAAGCATTCATCACTTCTTCTGCTGCCTGACTTGAAGATCTGCCACGTTGCAGAAGCTGAATAAAGCTACTGTCAAAGTAATTTAGAGTACTGCTCAAAATATGTCCTTATTATGCTATTTACGTAACCGGCCATTTAAAGACGTATTCCAATCCCTGAAATCATAAACCAATCTGTTTCCTGACATTACTCAGGAAATAACCATGACCGATTCCTCCAAACGTCGTTCTGCCAATGAATGGCAACAGA
>SIHQ01000050.1 GCA_004762125.1 Oceanospirillales bacterium
GACGGGAGAGCCATTCATAAAAGCCGCTGCGGGAAACGGACATGACCCGACACATAGCTGAGAGATTGAACTCTTCCCGGTTATCACTAATGAATTTAAACTTCAGTGACACTCTTTGGCAAAGAAGGCGGCCGCCTTGTGTGTCCGGAGAACTATAACCACTTCATTGTTGAAAAACACCGCTGGCTAGACCCGCCTCTAAAGAAGCGGGGTTGCGCCAGCATTTTGATCAAAGCGAGAAAAACAAGGCATAGGCTCGGTTATCTACGCACGAAAGTTAGTCATAATAAAGTGATTGGCGAATGTATTGATTGTAAGCATTACAGAAAAAAGTAAGCTTTTAGATGGATGCGCCTCAGATTATCAGCCGTATATGCCGATACGCACGTATGGTATATACGTGATTCTGGAGCGCTGATGGACCCTATTAATCCTAACAGACCTGCGAGTAGTCCGGAGGAAGATCAGAGTCTACCAACAGAAGTGCGCCAGTCTTCCCGATTGTTGAGAAAGCGTGTCAACCCCAGTGAAGGGGAACCAGAATTGAGGCTTAAGAAACCTCGTCATCATTCAGACGCCAGAGGACTCTTATCTCGTAAATCAGTGCAGGCGGAGGCTGACTGGATAACACCGAATATTGAAAACAACCGAATCATGATACCGGCAGTGTGTGTACAAAATGATGCCCAGTGTCGAGTTGATGCAACAATAATGCAGGAATTAGCAACCAAAGTACAACTTCAAGAAGCGGTCTCTCATAAACGTAGCGGTATCGCAGGTATGGGGGCATTTGCTAACAGTAGCTTTCGAAAACATGAACTGATTGGTTTTTATAAAGGCAGGCTGATGAAGCATGTACCTGTGAGTGAAGAAGTACTGGCTCATTATAAAGCAAATAGCATGCATAAAGATCAATCCTTGCCTTCGACGCTTTATGTTGCCTGGCATGAGGATAATGGCATTCATTTTATGACCACGGCGGATACTCATGTTCTATGGAGTGGTTTTACGGTCTCTGGAACAGAAGTAGAACTCGGTATTGACGGATTATTTGAAGGGAACAACCTAGCCTACCTGAACCATAGTGAACATCCCAATGTGATGCCTCTAGCCACAATAAACCGTACGCAGTCTCTAATAGAGGGCGATAACATTTACTTGAAACCAGGATACACAGAGAACGATGTTCTGTTGATGATTGTCGCTACTGAAGATATTCCCACAGGCGCTGAGCTGACCTTTAATTATAATTGGACTGAAAAACAGATACATAAAAATTTCACGCTGGTCGGTAATGACATTTTTCCGGAACCCGAGATTTATACCAGCATCACCGGTGACGAGGTTGGTTTCAACTGTGGTCGCCAACAAAAAAAAGCACTTGAAACCAAAGAAAAAGAAGCAGAACAAGAAACCTATAAAGCGGTCAGCCCATTATCCTCTCTTCCAGCAGAACTTAATATCGATCCCATGTATCAGCAACTGGCTACTAACTGGCGTAAGTACGATCGGGCGAGTTGCAAAAAGATTGTTGATAGTTTAATGCAGGGTGACAAGGATATGTTGAAACTATATATCTGGCTTCACTACTCCTACCGCTCATATTCACCTTCTATAATTTATAAAAATTTGAGCTGTAATGGCATTAAAAAGTATTTTGATCTTACATGTTCTGATGATCTGAGGCAGTTTATCCGAAATAATTTCAGTGTGGATCTTGCCTCCCAAATCAACCAGCAGCAAAGAATTAGTACGGAAGTTATAGATTGTAGAAAACAAAATAAGCATGCCGATCTGTTCGGTCAGATGATTAATGGTAGGGGTGACCCCAATGCAGCAATGAAGGAGTATCTGTTTGATTCTATCTATAACTCCGGGAACAAGGCTCTTCGAGCAAGTGCACAATTTCTTAGTGCAGAAAAAGCCCTATCTAACAAAAGTAATATTCTTGGAATGGAACCAGGGTACTGGACTAAATCCCGGCTTTACGCGTTTATGGTTGATCATAATCTTTTTAAGACAGAGGCGGATTCTATCACTTACATGCCACTTAAATACCTCAATGACTGTTTTCGAAATCCAGAAGGTAACCACGGTGTGGAACAAGGTAAAAAAAAATTCAGTTTCTATGTGACCCAATGGCTTACCTCGAAAAAAAAGCTTCTTAGTCTACAGTCAGAGTTAAACATACATGAGATATATAACCCCTTCACAAACAGTACTTCCTGGACGCAAGAAGACCTGCTTAAACTCCCTGCATCCCGAATCTTCTACCGAGTGAATGAAGGCGTTGGAGATCAACAAATGTACAAAGACCTGGAACGTGATGTAGAAACCTGGCTTTTCTCAGCTAGAAGAGATCCTGCACGACATCAAGCCTTGGAACGAATAAAGATAAGCTTGCAAGGAAAGCAACAGCTTTTTAACTGGGTTGTTTTTTATATGCGAAAACTCGGGAAAAACAGTATTTGTGACATTTCTGAAAAAACTAGAAATTTCACGGAGGGGCGTGATCGTATCAAATCGGAAGGCATCAGGGAGTGCATTCACAAGTGCTTCGAGTCAGATAAATCCCTATCTGATGAAGATAAAGCGAGATTTTTAGAAGGTTACGCTTTTCTGGCAGAAAGTATTATTAATAAATATCAGAAAGAACATCCTGGACAAGATGTGGACGATCATTTATTTGATCTTTTAAAAGATCAGTTGAGTGCTGAACTACGCCAAAAGCTTAATGAAACTAGCAGAGACTATATGAGCCTCTGGATAAGTCTGTTAAAGCGATCAGGCTCTGTCGCTCTTTTGAAAATTTATGTTGAACAATTAATTGACAAAAAGGGGAGAGTTAATACTGTTAAATCCCTGAACCAAGTAAAAATTCGACTTCCATCCAAATGGATTGAAAGCGATAAAAAATGGAGCCAAGCAATGATAACAAAGCTACTATCACTTAACCCTTAACCCTTAATCCTTAACCCTTAACCATGTCAAAAATCGTCGGGTGTAGTTTCATCTACTGTAAGCCGGTACTATCGACAAGAGCTTATTGTTTGATCAGTAGTGGTATTTGCAAGATAGTATTTCAAGACTGTCGGAAGTAACTCGATACACAAAACGATCCTTGCCTTTGATTCTGCGTAACCAGAATCCTGACAGCCGATGTTTCAATGCTTCGGGTTTGCCTGTCCCAGTAAAAGGAGTGCGAAAGCATTCCTTTATAAAACCTTCTATTTTCTCAGCGGCTTTAGGATCGTCTTCTCTCCATTCAAGGTAGTCATCCCATGAACTCTGCGCCCAGACTAACTTCTTAGCTGATCCGGCGGCTTTTGCTTTCAGTGGATTTTTTCCAGCCATCGAGTTCCTCGAATATGTAATGAACCCGTAGTATTGCCTGCTTTTTGTGCTTAGCTTTGAGCCATGAACTCTTCTTCAGACATACCAACGGTTTGACCGTTGTTTAGCTGCTCCAGAGATTCCATTAATCTATTAGCATTTCTTGGGGAAGCCAAGAGGTGCATGGTTTCCATCATTCCATCGTATTCACTCTTTGACATTACAACAGCATCTTCTGCATCTCTGCGGTGGATGACTGTGTGTGTCGCGTCAACAATGACCTGATCCAATACACTTTTCAGGTTATTGCGGGCGTCTGTGTACGAAATAATATTCATAATATTTTTAACCCTTTCGGTTGGCAGTCAAAGAGGTAACTCACATTAATCTTTGATCCGCTTGATTAAGGGAAGTCTAACAAATCATATAAACCTGTACATATATTTGTACAAGAGTAGAGTGTGGTACATTGAATACACAAGTTTTTTTGTTTGGAGGGCTTACCGAAATATGCACCTTGACCTGAATGTTCAGTAATAAAGCTTTATTGAAAAGTACCGACTCTTACTGCGATCGTATAAAATATATCCGCCATCTATCCGTACACTTGCTCTTATAACTAATCAAGTCTAATATCATCTATACGGAAGTTATCCGTACAAATGGAGGCTGGTTATGGCAACCACAAGACTTGATTTACGGCTCGATGAAGAGATTAAGGCTAAAGCTGAAAAGGCCTCGACTCTTCTAGGTCTTAAGAGCTTGACTGAATATGTGGTCAAACTGATGGACGAAGATTCTACTCAGGTTATTAAGCATTATGAAAGCGTTACTATAAAGGATGATCTTTTCGACAGTTTTATTCATGCCTGCGATCAAGCGAAAGCACCGAACGATGCTCTGAAAGAAGCTCTGGCATTTAATGAACAAAAAGGTGTGAAGTGAGCGAGTCAAAAAAGTTTGTTGAACTCGACAAAAGCCTTCATGATCGGGAATCTTTTGATTGTGGTGAATTGGAGTTGAATCAGTTCATCAAGACCCAAGCAGCTAAGCATATGAATGCTGGAATTAGCCGGACAATGGTTTTGCCTGCGCTCAGTCCTCTACCTAACCAGAAACTGCCGATTTGTGCGTTTTACAGCATTGCACCCAGTTCTATTTGCAGAGAAACCCTGCCAAAAGCCAAGGCAAAAAAGTTACCACGATATCCGATACCTGTTTTTCTTTTAGCTCAATTAGCAGTGCAGAGTGAATTTCACGGTCAAGGGCTGGGTAAAATCAGTCTTATTAATGCTCTTAAATACTTGTGGGAGATCAACTCTCACATGCGTGCCTACGCTATAGTTGTGGATTGCTTGTCGGATGAGGCAGAAAGATTCTATACGAAATATGGTTTTGAATTTTTGTGTGAACACAATGGTCGTACTCGAATGTTTATCTCTATGAAGACCATCGAAAGCCTTTTCAGTTAAGTTTTTTGTTTAGTCACTGGTTGCCATTATGGCTTTTGTGGTACTTTCTGTCCATAAATGTGCTGATGATTTAAATCGAATATTTAATTACTTATTTCTACGTTGTTTTATAGCTGGAGCAGTATAGCGAACAGTTAATTTCAATCGATTTATTAAAGTAAAAATCATATTCCAATGAAAATGTCAGGCTATTTAGAAGTTGTTGTGTATTTAATGGTACTTGTTACTTGTCAAGTAAGTAAATGCACGTAATTCATAGTTATGAAATTAGAATCGAGTTGTTATGATAAGAAAGCTAACTTTGACAGAGGCCTTATTGCCTGTTGTCTCGATGTTGTTACTGTTAGGTGTCGGTTACGGTTTTTTTCATTTACGTTCTGAACCGTTATTAATTGTTGCTACCATTATTGCTGCACTGATGGCGCTACGTGTGGGTGTTAATTGGGACACCATGCATAAAGGTATTGTTGAGAAAATTAGCGATGGAATGCCCGCAACGTTAATTTTGATTTTAGTTGGTATGATGATTGGTACATGGATGTTCTCTGGCACCATCCCAATGGTTATTTTTTACGGTCTGCAATATATCAACCCAGATTATATTCTTGTTATTGCCTGCCTGGCCACTGCTGTAGTGGCCATTATGACGGGCACCAGCTGGGGTGCAGTGGGTACTGTCGGTGTAGCCTTTATTGGTATTGCAACAGGTATGGGTGTATCGCTGCCTGCAACTGCCGGTGCGATTATATCCGGCGCTTTTTTCGGCGATAAAATATCACCGCTTTCAGACACTACGAATCTTGCGCCAATTGCTGCCGGTTCAAAGCTTTATGAACACATCGGTCATATGCTTTACACCACAATTCCAGCACTACTGATATCATTAATTGTATTCTATTTTGCTGGTTTTAGTGATTCGGTTAATAGTGCAGCTAACGACGTTGTTGCTACAACGGAGCGAATGCAAACGATGTTGGCGAGTTTGGATAGTATGTTCCATTGGAATATTGCTCTACTGCTTCCTTTAGTCATTGTATTGGGTGGTGCGCTGCGTAAGTTGCCAACTTTACCAGTGATGCTTGCAGCATCGTTTACTGCGTTTTTGTTAGGCTGCATCGTTCAGGGTTTTAGTGCTCAAGATGGCTTTACTGCAATGATTAAAGGCTTCAACGTCGGCATGGTTCAGCGTGAAGGTTTTGATTCCAGTGCCGTTATTTGGGATGTCACTCGCCTTGTTAATCGTGGTGGTATGATGGCGATGATGGGTACGATACTGATTGCATTTTGTGCTTTTGCTTTTGCAGGGATTATGAGTAAGGCCGGTGCGTTAGAAGTGATTCTTGAAGCATTGATGACGCGAGTGAAAACCACAGGTAGTTTAATTGCGACAACGGTTCTATCGTGCATAACGATGGCGGTTGTTACTGGTTCTTCTTATCTTTCTATTATCGTGCCAGGCGAAATGTATCGTGACGTTTATCGTCGTCGCGGCCTTGCTGCGAAGAACCTGTCTCGTACTCTTGAAGATTCAGGTACCGTTATCGTGCCGCTCGTTCCATGGTCTATAGCGGGTGTTTATATGGCGGCGACATTAGGTGTGCCAGTACTTGATTACCTACCATGGGCCGTATTGTGCTACACCGGTTTTATATTCGCGATTATTTACGGCTATACCGGTTTTAAAATTGATAGAATTGAGCCGGAACAAGAGGCTGATGAACCGATACAAGTCGCTAACCAAGTAGCATAACGGAGATCAGCATGGCTTATTTTCTAAAGAATGCACATCTATATACTCCGGAAGATCAAGGCATTGTTGATGTTTTGATTATTGGAAAAAGCGTTCATGCTTATTCAGAAAATTTAGCGAAAGACGTCAGTTTGCCTGGTTTGCAGATCATCGATCTTGAGGGGTGTATTGTCGCACCCGGCTTGGTGGATCAACATGTCCACCTCATCGGTGGGGGCGGTGAGGGAGGTTTTGCTTCCCGAACGCCAGAAATTCAGGTGTCTAATATAGTCAAACACGGTGTAACATCGGTTTTGGGTTTGCTGGGTACTGATTCTGATGCGCGTCATCCGGCAACGCTTAACGCGAAAGCAAGAGCCCTGACGGAAGAAGGGATCAGTGCTTGGATGTTGACTGGCGCTTATAATCATCCGAGTCCAACGATTACCGATAGTGTACGCAATGATATTCTTTATGTTGAGCGTTGTATTGGTTTGAAACTGGCGGTGTCTGATCACCGCTCGCCTCACGTCACCTTTGATGAATTTATTCGTATGGCCAGTGATTGTCGTATTGCCGGTATGCTGTCGGGAAAGGCGGGCACGATGACGTTACATATGGGTAGCGCCCCTAGTCGTCTTGATATGTTATTTCAGTCGCAAAAAGATTCAGCCATGCCGGCAAAGCAATTTATCCCTACCCATGTTAATCGCACTAAAGATTTGTGGTCGCACGCTTTAGAGTGGGCGAAACAAGGAGGGCGTATTGATTTGACGGCAGGATTTAACAGTGGTGATAGCTGCGTTCATACCTTGACTGCTTTAGAGCAGGCGAAGGAAGCCGGTATTGATCCACGTAATATTGCTCTATCAACAGACGCTCAAGGTTCAATGCCGCTGTTTGATGATAACGGCACTATGACTGGCATTGGTATTGGTGAACAGGATGGTTTATTAACAGTACTACGTCAGCAAGTGGAGGCAGGGTTCAGTGTTACTGAGTCGTTGATCCCTATGACAGCCAACGTTGCTGAATGGTTGGCGTTACCGAATAAAGGTCGTTTAGATATTGGCTTTGATGCGGACTTCATCATTTTGGATGATGATTTGAACTTACAGCAAACGTGGGCGAAAGGTCATTGTGTCTACCGTGATGGCGTTAGTTTGATAAAAAACATGTTTGAATAAGTGTTTTAGGCAAAGCACTGAAAGTATAAAAAGCTCTGGAAATGTTAGTTTCTGGGACTTTTTTATTTTCAAATCTCATCAGTAAAATTTGTAGGTTAGATTTGGAAATTAACCAAGTTAATAGCTGTACTCCTTCAATGTGCGTAGTTAACGTGACGCACTATTCTTATCAATAAGCCTTTCGCGATCAATATCAGTCTACGAATAAAATTATTATAGAAGGTGATTATTTTCATGGTTGGAAGAGATTGTAATATTGATCGTGAATATGTGTAAGTTCTGAACTGTGGGAAGTCCAAGTTTGTATGCGTCTACTGAACTGTAGGAAGTCTACCTGAACCAGACGTTGAGCCTGTAGAAAAACCCTCAGAGGCGCTGACACTACAGGGCAAAGCCTGTAAAATCTCAATATCTGCCCCAAACCTGTAATTCAGACTGCACTATGCCTCGCTTCAAGCCATACGACACCAGTCAAAATTTGTTATTGCCTATTAATCTGGCCGAACAGCTTGTTCCCGGTTCTTTTGAATACACACTGAATTACCTGGTGGATCATGAGATCGATACATCTATCTTTCATGATCATTACAAGAATGATGAAACCGGTCGGCTGGCTTACGATCCGGCCATGTTATTAAAGGTGGTGTTGTTTGCTTATTCTCGTGGCATGACGTCCAGCCGGAAGATCGAGAAAGCTTGCCGGGAGAATATCGTGTTTATGGCACTGTCTGCAGACAGTCAACCACACTTTACGACCATTGCTGACTTTATCAGCCGGATGCATAAACCAGTGGGGCAGCTGTTCATGCAGGTTTTGATGGTCTGCGACCAGCTGGACCTGATCGGTAAAGATATGTTTGCCATCGATGGTCGGAAGATGCCATCCAATGCCGGTAAAGAGTGGAGCGGGACGCATAAAGAACTTCGCGATAAAAAGAAGAAGCTGGAGAAAGCCGTTGGACGTTTGATGAAACGCCATCGTGACGAAGATGAGGAGGAGAAGGTTAACCCTCAGCACCGCAAGGACGATGAGCAACGACTGGACACATTGAAGAACGCCTCTCGTCGCATCAAGTCCTTTCTCAAGGAGCAACCTGAAAAGCTGAACAAACGGAATCAACCTCTGAAAGGCAATGTTACTGACCCGGACAGTGCAAAAATGAAAACATCGAAAGGTGTCATTCAAGGTTACTGTGGTGTGGCAGCCGTGGACAGCAAGCATCAGGTGATTATGCACGGTGAGGCTTATGGCAGCGGAGCAGAGCAGCCGACGTTAATCCCCATGGTGGAAGCGATTGATGTCAACTGTCGTTGGTTGGGCAATAGCGATGTTTTTAAAACAGCGAAAGTAACAGCAGACAGTGGTTTTCATTCAAGGGAAAATCTGGAGTCCCTGGTGAAGCTCAATGTGGATGCCTATATAGCGGACAATCAGTATCGCCAGCGTGATCCGGATTTTGATCAGGCAGGGCGTTATAAAATTCAGCATAAAAAAGAACGCGCGGCCTTTGCCAGAAAACAAGGAAAAACGGTGGCCAGCGGTCGATTCAAAACCGATGATTTCCAGTTTGATACACAGACGATGACGTGTGTCTGCCCGGCAGGAAAGCCCATGTGGCTGAGCAGCTCTAAAGCCGTGATTGGCGGTGAACCGGCCTATCAGTTCTGTGGCTATCTGAATCACTGCCGGGAATGTCCGGTGAAAAGTCAGTGTTTACGTAAAGCCGACCAAAAGAGTGCCCGCTCGGTGGCCTTCTTCTATAAAAAGGTGGTTCATCAGAAAAAGCCGGATGTACTGCAGATGATGAAAGACAAAATTGACAGTCCGGCAGGGAAGCGGGTTTACAGTAAGCGACTTGCGGTGGCTGAACCGCCTTTTGGCCACATGCAGGAGATGGGGCTAACTGAACTAACGCTGCGCGGTCGACCTAAAGTTAACGGTCAGTGGCAGTTTATGTGTGCTTTGCACAATATTAAGAAGATCAATCGATACGGTGGCGACAAGCTGCAGAAACGGATGCAGAAGACAGTAAAAATGCCTTAACAGGGGCATTTCTCTGCAATTAGGCTTAATAATTGTCTCTGCTGCTCGATCAGCGAATGATTAATGGACAAAAACAATATAGTGGATCTAAAGATTCATGCCAGAATCAAAGGTCAGTGCGATGCCGTATTGTCTTGATTATTGGTTTTTCTACAGATTCGTTATGCATCACAAAAAGTGTGGGAATATCTATGTTTGAACTAAAAATCGTGGCACTTTTTTTCGTTACAGCAGTCGCGGAACTCATAGGTTGCTACCTTCCTTATTTGTGGATTAATCAAGGAAAGAGTATCTGGCTGTTAATTCCAGCGGCACTAAGCTTGGCCGCTTTTGCCTGGTTACTCTCACTGCATCCTGCTGCAGCTGGACGCGTTTATGCCGCTTATGGTGGCGTGTATATTTGTGTTGCCATTCTCTGGCTATGGTTGGTTGAGGGTGTTTCACCAACCATTTATGATATCGTCGGCTCACTGGTGGCGCTGGGTGGTATGGCAATAATCATGTTCTCACCAAGTGAGGCATAACAATACGTGCAATGATCGTACTTCGTGCCGGACGATGGAAATGACAGCCTTGCCCATTTACTCAGCGTTATGCATCAAAAGAAGAATCAGATTTCTTAATTATTGAGAGCAGGGCAATGGACCTGTAGCAGTCTTTCAGATGTGTTTCTTCCATGTTAAAGCCGCGTCCCTTTAGAGACTGAAACAGGGTTGAGACCTGTCATCTTTGCAGGTAGTCAGTAGTAGCTGCTGATGCTTCTGCATTACAAATTACAACATCAGTTCATTTCCCTTTCCGGGTGTAGCAGGAAAACCATCTGATCCCAAATTCCCCGAGGCTTTTGTATGGTTATGGTTTCGTCAATGCCTAACGAGAATAGCCTGCGAATAGGCAACTCTCTATTCTGGCGTTTATTGGAAACCAGGGTATTCATCGGAATACGCATGCAGAAAGGCCAGTTATGGGAGCCCAGATATTTTAACCACGGTTGTCCTTTTAACTTTCTATTCGCTAGTCATCTCAATACAGACTGCTCCGGAAAAGTCGAGTGAAATCGCTCCAGCAGTTCACTTCGTTCCTGTGTGTTTGAGCATTTTTTCTTGGGCAGTAGAGCGTCCGAGGTATGGGGCTAGCCATACTAAGCATCCAGGCGCCTTTGAGGGAAGCAGGTGGGCAATGAGCTGCGGTATGGCTTCTTCGTCGAATGCCATGTCTTTGAAGAAAGCCCTTACTGTAGCCGGTAAGAGCGAGGGTTGGTGCCATGAGTAAACGCTGTCGTATACACCATGGACAGTCATAATGTTTAATAATATATTTTGATCTATATTCACTATTCGTACGCGTTAGTTGGCAATCCAATGTTGATAAAAAAATTGCTCTGTGCACTCACTGCAATAATTTTATTTTCTTCTATACAAAAAACCAATGCTATCGAAATAGTATCTGAAGCTACGACTATGCAACTTCCACTTGGCGTGTACGAGCAGACTGCCGAAGGAAGTATATATTGGGAGGGTGCTAACAAGGAACAACTCGCAGTCTACAGAGAAAGTTTTCTTTCTTACTTTTTCTCACTACCAAAGTTAACACCGCTAGCACTGATGACTTTTATAATGACATTGAGTAGTTATCAGGATCGCTGTGAACAACAAAGAATAATAAGTGTTTGGGGCTCCATTACCGGCGCTATGGCTTTGTCGAATATGTATTTACTTTTTAACAGTATGTTTGAAACTTCAACATTTTACTCTAATGACAACCTAAGGAAAATTCACACTGTGTCTTTAGACTATGACGATACTGCTCCTATTCTTGCATTACTTATCGAAGAGCCTGAAGATCGAATACTGTATCAAATATTCCCTCTTATTGACGTAAGACAAAACGGTACGTTTGAAAACACGGTCAATGATGACGATGGATTTCAACAGTTGGCTAATGTCTTGTTTCAAAGAAAAATATTTATTCAGTTAGAATTACAAAAAACACATCTGTCGCAGGAACAACGTAACGAAAAGGAAAGAATGCTGCAAGTAGAGGTCGTCAACAGCGAAACCAGACAAACGATTTTTAGAGTACACTTTCACGCTGCAAAAAACTATCAGTGGGTCGAACAACTGCTATTTGGAAATGAAGCACGTGATGAGTCAAATGAACTAGAATCAGTACTTTCACAGCATTGGATTACACGGCTGAAACAATGGCTTGAAGATGACAGTCATTGGCAGAATAGCTACGAAGCTGAGGAATATCCCGTCATAGTAGCTGATGGAGGTGCTCCAAACCCCAATATTCCTTTCTCACTCCAAGAACATTACTCTGGTTGTTGGAGCCTGGCACTAGGAAATCACTACTTACTTCTTCCTCATCTCGAATATCAAGAGGCCTTTTACTGTCTTTCAATAGTTAGGGATATATCGCAATTCCCCAGCGCAAATAAAAATTCTTTTGAATATGATCATACTGCTTCCCTCTTCAATCATAATCAGATAACCAAAGCACTGCTGAATATTGGCATTCATTCAATCAATTTCCTTTGCTCCTATTATATGGCGAATTATTTAACTTCTCCTCCCGCTGATATAGAGGTTCAGTCAAGGCAACCCACTTTTGACATGACAGATCAGTTAACCCCATTAACCCCATTAACCCCATTAACCCCCAGTATTATAACTTTGCCTTCTTCTAGTGGAATCTTACGCGCACCTCAACTTAGACCTGTAAAAAATACACGCAAACAAGTCAGATTTAATATCGAAGGGAATGTAAATCCTCAACCTAGTCGAGAGATAGAAGCGAGGGATGCAATAAATGAATATATACGACTCTTTCAAGAAGAGAAATACGATAGTCTACAAGAAAAATTCAACAGACAGTATCTCATCGAAAATTCAGCTAAAGCACATTCTGAAAATTTAAAAGACACTCTTGATATTATAAAAAAAGCTATTAAAAAAGTTATAGATCAAAAAAATAGTGAAAAACTAGAAGAATTAATGAACGAAGCAGAAAGGCAAGGAGATATACAGCTTAGTAGTTCAGCAAAAATTATGAGTCACTCTTCAGAATATCAAATAAATAGTTTATTAGCTGTGTTAGAAAAAAAAATAGAAGTGATTAAAGACAAACTTAAACAGGAAGAAGAGTCGCTTCAAAATATTTCAGATGAGAAACTAAAAAAACTGATTGATTTTCACAAAGAAGCTCAACTGGCCAAAGACTCTCTTGTTGATGAGACAAACCCTACAAGAATAGCTTGGTCAGGAAAAAAACCTCCCCTTCGGGAGAACGAACCACAAATCAGTGTACTTTATAACTTGCTCTATCATGGAAATGAAAAAGAAGCCAACAGATTCATAAGTAAGCAAAATAGCCAGCAAGTAATCAATAAGATGATTGTTATGTTGAGAAAGGGTGAATACGTCGATGAACTTATATCAACAGCAGAAAATAGATTAGAAGTTTTAAAAGCAAAAGCTGAGAAAGAAATACTTGAAAATAAAAAAATAGATAAACGAAAAACAAAAGAAGCAGAAAGTAAGAAACCATCCTGAGTGTTGTGACCAACTATATAACGCAAGAGACTATGAGCGATAATAATTTTATCTTCCTTAAAGACGTGCAAGTGGGTTGTAACCAATGAAATGTTAAGTCAGAAGCACCTCCGGCTTCAGTTGAGAACGATGAAGCGTCGTGTTTTGACGTTGATTCGTCAACAGCTCTTCCAGTCGCTGCCTGCCTTTTTACCCATTTTCGTACTTTTTGGTGTAACACTACCTTTTTTAATTTATATTTTTATAGCTATTCCGACCAAATAGATATAGAGTAATTCTCGTAGTTAAAAGTAAGTTTTTATTTATGCGTAAAGTAAGTGTTCCGAGAGTTGTAACTCGCCATATTTCCTACCTTCATAAATCGTAAAAAACCTTCTAGCTCTACTGCCTTAAATTTGAGGCGAATACTTTATTAAAGTATTACTTTAATTTTCAAGTTGAACCTGCATTACTGTTTTTGCTTTTCGTATTAAGCGATATTTAGAAAAAGCTCATTGAGCGTCGTTATCGATACGGATATGTATTTGTTTTATTTTAATAAGATTTAAAACCTGCAAAATCAACTCCTGCTATTTCAACGAACGATTAAAAAAATAATCGATAACAGGAATATCACCTTATGAACTATAAAGTAACACAACCTACCAATAGACCCTGTGTTGACTGTGGAAAACTAACACCATCTAGAGCATGGATAAAGTTATCCCTTAAACGTCCAGTAAGACTAGCCTGCTGCCCAACTTGCGAAAGCAACCGGTAGTACCTAGCAATGCATTACTAGAGCGTATTTCTCTCTGAAAAAGCACGAGCGACTAACCGCCTAATAAGTGATTTTTATAATTGCTGAATTCGTTTTTTTTCTCAAATACTTTTTTAGTGATGCAATAATATTAGAGGTGTCGACTTCGTGTCGAAAAATAGCGTAGAAGTGCGTAATAATACGTGCTTTTACACGACCTAAATCTTTGAAAATATTATAAACTATTGATAAATAGTACAGAAAAAAACACACATCCTCAGATTCCTTATTCCCCATCTGCAGACATTCTTCCTTCATAAATCTTCGTTTTTGAGTAAAAAATCCACAACAAATATTTCGATTCACTTAGATGTCCATGATGTGTCCATTCTGTTCACTTAATGGATTTAATCGTACGGCATCTGTCGATGATCTTTGCATTCTTCTCCGCCATCTTGATATCGAAATGTCTCAGTATCGTTTCTAGCGCAGTTCCGGTACTGGCTATTTTTTAGAATGATCTATTGAGATCAATGCACGCATTAGAAAATTCCGATCCATTTTATACTGGTGTATGATGATTTTTTGAAGCCTGATACTGTGTTTTCTGGAGCGAGATCAGTTGCACTAAAATGGCTTTATATCAGACTACTCATCCATGAACGTTTATATGAACGATCAGTACCTCTAAAGGATGAAGATTTCAATAATATGAAGGAGAGTTTTAATCGTTAGTATTAATCTATTTTTCGATTATACGCACGTATTTTGCGTCTTGAGACAAACTGCACATAATTATGTCAATACAATGACATGAAAGATTTTTAGGAGAGTGTGCACCCATCGATGTCTAGACAAGGCAGTCGATTATACTTATTGCTTGAATTCAGTACGTTTTGCATTGATAGTATCCCCATAAAACAGGCTAATTGGAAGTGTAAGCGTTTGAATGAAAGAAAAATATTTTTTCAATCATCGAACCTAACTGCAGCAAAACTGATAAGGGATTAGATTATGAAAAAAATAATAGGAACTGTTCTAACAGCCGTCTCGCTACTTGTTGGTAGTAGTGGAATTGCCGCTAAAGAAGCAGTACATGACATCAATATGAGCCTTGTGTTTACTCACAACGAACTACTGACCCAGCAACTCATTAAAGCAACAGACAAAATCCGTACTCGTACTGACGGCACTGTCAATATCAAAGTGTTTCCTGGTGGGCAATTACCCGTATATAAAGACAACCTCGAAGCAGTTGTGAATGGAGCCAACTGGATTGCTGTCGAAGATTTAAGTTATCTTGGCGACTATGTTCCTGATTTTGCTCCGTTAGCTGGTCCTATGTTGTATAACTCGTATGACGAATATTTAGCAATGATGGATACACAGCTCGTTGCTGATTTAAGTGCCCAAGTGGAAAAGAAAGGTATCAAAGTATTAAATTTTGATTACATGTTCGGTTTCCGTCATATGATCACCAATAAAGAGATCAAAACATCGGCTGATATGGCAGGCATGCGTATTCGAGTGCCTGGTAGCCAATTATTTATCAGTACACTCGCGTCAATGGGTGCTGCACCTGCATCATTACCTTTTCCTGAAACCTACGCCGGTGTTCAACAAGGTGTAGTAGATGGTCTTGAAGGTTCAATCTTAACGATGTATTCAACTAAGATGTATGAAGTTGCTAAAAACATGTCGTTGACTAAACACTTTCTGGGTACTGTAGGGCTGTATATCTCTCCTGCTGTATGGGATAAGTTTTCACCAGAACAACAGACAATCGTTAACGAAGAGTTTGCTGCTGGTGCCATTTCAAATACAAAAGAGTTGGTTAAGCTTGATACCGAATATACACAAAAGCTGGAAGAGTTAGGTGTTAAATTTAACGAAGTAGACAGTGCTGAATTTAGTAAGTTAACCGCTGAAGTTTATACTAAGTTCCCGGCTTGGAGTAGTGATATCCGTAGTAAAATTGGTGCTGAACTAGCAATAATCAGAGCTTCAAAATAAGCATTAAACGTTCTAAATGCAGCACTGCTTTATTGTATTAACAGACAATAAGCAGTGTTGTTTATATCGGGTTATATCGTCGCTCTCGAAGTGAAAAAAAACAGTGTCTTTAGAGATACATGAGTTTTGGCTGTGAAGGTGGACTTTGGTTATTCATGCCAGATATTTTACGATAAAAACACTGTCTTCGTTGCTCCTTCGTATGAAAGAAAAGTGATGTTCCAGTATGAGTCATAAGCATAAATTATACTTTCGTATATCGCATTTCATTGAAATACGAATTTGCGTTTGGTGGATCAGCTTGGATTATTAATGGATAAACTGTTTAGTTATTTATCAGGAGAAGTCATGGGCTTCTTATTTAAAAATATTGAAGAAATACTAGCGTCGATTTCTATCTCGATTACTATACTGATAGTCATTCTTAATGTTTTTTTACGTTATGGCTTTGGTTTTGTGGTTCCGTGGAGTGAAGAATTAGCAGTTATTTGTTTTATTTGGTCTGTTTATCTGGGTATCAGTTCGTGCTACAAGCATAAACTCCATATGGGGGTTGATGTGATCGTCACATTTTTCCCTGAAAAAGCTAAAATCCCTTTTCAGATGGTCATTTCCTGTTTCTTGTTGACGATAAATTTGCTTCTTGCTTACTTAAGTTACGATTACATGATGCTCTCTAATAAAGTGACGCCAGTAATGGGGATGTCATATTTAACGATTAATGGTGTCTTGTTTCTTTGTTTCTCTCTGATGTCTTTTCACACAATAAATTTCATTCTGCGCGATTTCAAACAGTTGAATAGACAACAATCAGACACGGTATAGGTGACACAATGGAAACATATTTACCCATTATTATGTTATTCGTTTTATTTTTGCTGAATATTCCTATCGCATTTTCTTTAATATCTTCTGCGATGGTTTATTTTTTATTTATTAACACCTCAATCCCCGTTACTTTGGTCATGCAACGGTTTATTTCGTCAGCGTCATCATTCCCATTGTTAGCGATACCCTTCTTTATCATGGTGGGATCGGTGATGAACTATACGGGAATAAGTCGCAGTTTATTGGCTTTTGCTGATTCGTTAATTGGTCATAAAACAGGTGGGCTTGCACATGTTAATGTCGCGTTAAGTACTTTAATGGGTGGTATTTCAGGGTCGGCCAATGCGGATGCCGCAATGCAGTCTAAAATATTAGCGCCTGAAATGACTAAACGAGGTTATGACTTACCTTTTACCGCAGCGGTCACCGCCGCATCGTCAAGTATTAGCCCCGTCATTCCTCCTGGTATTAATCTCATTATTTATGCGCTATTAGCCAATGTTTCGGTACAGCAAATGTTTATCGCAGGGTATGTTCCTGCCTTTATGATGGCACTGTCGCTAATGATTGCTATTACCATCATTGCTAAACGTCGAAACTATGCACCTTCAAGACTCGTACCTGCGCCAGTAAAAGAGCGATTATTTTATTTTGGTAAAGCAATACCTGCTCTGTTCATCCCATTTGGTATCATTTTAGGGATGCGTTTCGGTTTGTTTACACCAACAGAAGCTGGTGCAATCGCAGTTTTACTGTGTAGTATCATTGGTTTGTTTTTTTACCGGGAACTAAAATCCCACCATTTCCCTGTGATCTTGAAAGAAACCATTCAGGGTACGAGTAGTGTTATGTTTATTATCATCGGTGCGATGATTTTTGGCTATTACATGACATTGGAGCAAATTCCACATCAGGTAGCTGCTGCATTAATCGAACTGACGGATAATAAATTACTCCTACTATTACTTATTAACGTGCTCTTACTCATTGTTGGAATGTTCATCGAAGGTGGTGCTGCGATGATTATTTTAACGCCATTATTATTGCCTGCTGTACTCAATCTTGGAGTAAACCCCGTCCATTTCGGGATTATTGTTATTGTAAATATCATGATTGGTGGGGTAACGCCTCCGTTTGGCTCTATGATGTTTACCGTTTGCTCAATATTGAAAGTACCTCTGGTTGATTTTGTAAGAGAGGTAACGCCACTCTTGTTTGCATTGATTACTGTGTTAATGATTTTGACGTATTCTGAAAGTTTAGTGATGTTTTTACCTAACTTACTTTAAGTAGTATGGAAGTTTAATGAAACAATTGAAAAACACGTTAACCAGTGATTGGAAAGAGGTGCAATGGGTGCTAACGGATGTTGATGATACCTTAACTTGGCATGGTCAATTACCACCAGAAACGTTGATAGCGTTGGCAGAGTTACGAAAAGCAGGGTTGAAAGTTGTTGCCGTAACCGGTGCTTGTGCAGGCTGGTGTGACCACATTGCACAGCTTTGGCCCGTTGATGCCGTCATTGGTGAAAATGGGGCATTTATTATGGAGAAAAAAGGAGGGTATCTCACTTTAAGCTCCGATAGTCCAATGTCAGTCATAGCAAAAAACCAATCAACATTGAAAGAACATGTGATTGCGGTTTTAGCGGACTATCCTGATCTCAATCTAACCTTGGATCAGTCTTATCGACTCTGTGAAGTCGCTATTGATATAGGCCAGAATCGAGCCTCAGTTGCACCTGAAGTTGTTGAAGAAGTTGTGTCAAAGCTTAATGAGCTAGGTGCTCATGCAACAGCAAGCTCTATTCATATTAACTGCTGGTATGGCGAACATTCTAAAAAAGTTACGTCACTGAATTTTTTGCAGGAAAAAGGTTTGTCCAAAACAGACATAATTTCACAAGCTTGCTATGTCGGTGATTCATTGAATGATCAATTTATGTTTGCCACGCTACCTAAAAGTGTGGGTGTTGCGAATATAAAAAACTATTGGGATAAACTACTGCACCATCCAGAGTTCGTTATGAGTGAGCCTGGCGGATACGGCTTTGCTCAGTTTGCCAAGCAGCTATTGGTCATTAAAACAGGGGGAACTGTTAACCAGTGATTCTCTTGAAAAAATAACGCCTCGACAAAGTGACCACCTCATTTCTAATCGTGAGGTGTCCACGATGAGCCCATGCATTCACTCAACTGATTTATTATTACGGCTTTCCGATGATCCCATTCAAACTAAAACCCATGCAGAAAAACCCAATATCTCTTCCGAGCCGGTTTGGATCATTTACAAAGGGTATTTGATCATGTTGAAACATGGCTGGAAGAGTTTATCGGGCTCTCGGCTTTTTTTTAAGCCTCGACAGGTCAAGTGGTCATAGAAGATGACGTGTACATAGAACGTTCATTTGGGATGAAGATTCACTTGAGATGAAAGTCACATGGGATGAAAGCATCGTTACTCTTCCTTTACTGTCATTTCCTTTCACTAAAGGCCTGATTTTTTTTGTGCACCCATAGCGAATCTGATTGGTTCACTGAATAGTTTCTTCTGCACGAAAATTGCTTGCTGTAACCGGCTCCTGCATATTCTGGAACCATTTGAACACCCATTCTGGTAACTCGTGAACACCCATTCTGGCCGTGCTTGAACACTCATTCCGGTAACTATTGAACACTTTTGGGTGATTTCCAGAATCGATGTTCAAATGACCAGAATCACTGTTCAAGTCACCAGAATCCTCTATCTCGCGGTAGTGAAAACACCGCTTACGCATTGATTTCC
>SIHQ01000051.1 GCA_004762125.1 Oceanospirillales bacterium
TTCGTTTCCACCGTAGGGCTTGATGAGGAAGTTGTTAGATCATATATCCGCAACCAAGAGAAGGCGGAAGAACACCGTGAACAGATGAAGTTAGATTGGTAATCGCGCCTATGGGCGCAACAATAGCCCTTTGAGGGCGTCCCCAAATAAGCCTCCGGCTCCGCCGGAGGTCATTTAACTGTTTTTTAACTTCCATCTCAAAGGAAGTATGACGTCTTTATCAGAACATGCTTCCTTATTCTTCTTGAAAGCTTATAAAATGATTGTCCTAATAAGTTTTTATACGTGCCTTGTAGGTATTTTCTACTATAACCAATATAAGGTAATTGGTTGGTTGGAGTACTTGCATGAAAATCATGAAGTATTTTATTTTGGCTCTGGCTTTTATCGCTGGGCTGAATACCCGTTACTTAATGGCGCAAAGTGTTCAGGCAGGGGCGATCACTGCTCCTTCAATATCAGCAAACCACATTAGCAGCAGTAGAGACCTTTCTATTGAAGTGGTTTCAACCTCCATCGTTCTGCTGATCGGTGCACTGATCAAGAGTTTCCAAAAGCAAGAACCTCTCTACAATCAGATCGAGCGACCTGAACCTGATGAACATGAAGAGACTTATGGTGTCCACCATCCGTTGAAGGACTCTAAAGTACAAGAATTTATCTTGACGGAACCGGATGTCGTTTCTGATTTTGATCCGGAAACCTCTACGGCAGAAAGTTCGGAAGTAAAAAGGATATTAGAGTTCTTTGTAATAAAAGAGCATGAAATCATCGATAACGATATACCTTCAAACAGCGATTTATTGAATACAGCACTTGATAGCGAGGACGAGGACTCTGCCGTTCTTGTTATAGAGGTAACCCTCCAGCCGTCAACAACCAAAGAAATTAGTGGTAGCTCTCTTGAGGAAACTGCCGGGGCTTATGCTTACTCACCGGAAGAAAAAGACAAGGAGCTGGAGCACTTTAAACAAGAGCTTGAGTTGCGTGGATTCAGCCAAAGTAAATTAGCTTATTTAACCCTCGCTTCTCTCATGCCGTCAGTTTTTCAAAGGCCCGAAACCAAAGGAAATCAAGCATACGTTGACAGCAGCGAAGTGTCCGGCGCTATCGTCTACTGTCCTTCGCTGAAGGATAGCCGGTATGGTCTCGATCCTAACATAAAACAGGCTGATATAGAAAAATACACCTGCCCAATCTGTGAAGACATTCTTAAAGATGCAGTACAGACAGAATGTGGTCATTGGACATGCGAAATGTGTTTTCCTCCTAAAATAACTGGGAGCGAAAAATGCCCAAGAACAGACTGTGCTGAGCAAATTAAAACTCAAAAGAGCGATGAAGGGGGTAATGAGAAGGGTGTACGCTACATCGATAGATCTGTACGAAATGAAATAGATCAATGGTTCGTCATTTGTAAATCACCGGAATGCAATTGGAGGTGTTCAGGAAAAGAAATAGAAACAGAAATAGTTAAGCATTATGCGATAACGCATCCTGTTCGTACATGTGTACTTGGGTGCCCTGGAGAGTTTGATAGCGAAGCCAGTCTAAGAAAACACATTGAAGAAAATTCAGTGACACATTTAATGCTTTCGGCTGCGAAGATGAATGATATGACAAAAAAAATCGCTGAATTATCAAATGCCAATACGGCGCTGAGTCATGATCTCACTGCTCTAAAGGAGCAAGTATCCAGTCGCGAGAGAACTATTGATGTTCAGTCAACGCAGATAAAACATCTTAATGACAGGATTACTCAGATGATTAGTAATGTGATGGAAAATGAATGTCTTCGTGATTTACGGCTTAGTTGTCTGGAAATAGCGACTTATGATGGACATTTTACATGGAAACTTTCTCTGTTTTCACAGGAGAAGGCTAAAGCTGAAAGTGACGGTAGCAAAAATTTTTTTAGTACACCGTTTTACACTCACAAAGAAGGTTATAAAGTGTGTTTAAATCTTTATATTATGGGGGATGGCATTGGAAAAAATACTCATATGAGCCTGTATTTAGTTGTGATGAAAGGTAACTTTGATAGCATTTTAACGTGGCCATTCGATTGCGAAGTTATTTTCCAGCTAATAAACCAGACAGGACATGAAAATATTATTGATGGATTCCATTCCAATTTAGATCCTACGAACGCTGACTTTCAACAACCAGAACATGACATGAATAACAGCGTTGGATGTCAGAGATTCGTTTGCCATACTGATCTTACAGAAGGCGAATTTATCGTCAATGACACGATATTTATCAAATGCGAAGTTGTTGATAAGAACAGGCCAGGAGCATTCATGGAGGAAATCGAATATCACAGTGAGTAGTTCAGACGGTAAGCTCTCAGTTCGTAAGGAGAGCATATAAACGTATATGATCGGTTCTTGTTTTATGTCCTGTAGTCGTAGATTTTCTGGCTACTATAAAGAATAAGTGATAATTAATTAGATAAAATATTATGTCTATTAAAGTATTTAATAATGACACTGATTCAGACGATGTTAAGTACACAGACATCGGTCTTTGCTCCAACCTAAACTCATGACTGAAAACTGGTATGTTATCGAAGTTAGCACTCAGCTCAACGTCATCTTTGGTGGCCGTATCCATGTGGGAATAAGTATCTTAGCCATAGTTTTTTAAGATACAGCCCTTTAAGCTGTTTATTTGATGATAAAAATAATAAATCAAACAAAAAGCAGGGAAGATATATGACCAGTGAAGTGGCTGAACTCAGGCTTGCAGCAACAGTCATTCTGGTGCGTGACGGTATTGGCGGTGTAGAAACGCTTATGTTGCGTCGAAACCCTGCCAGCAGTTTTTTGGGAGATCATTGGGTATTTCCTGGTGGTGCTGTAGAAGAGCAAGATGGCCTTTTAAGTAAACCAGTATCGGATGACACTTTCAAAAGAGCCGCGGTAAGAGAAACTTTTGAAGAGGCCGGAGTAAAGGTTGATCAAAATGAGCTGGTTCCTTTTTCTCGGTGGATTGCACCAGCAATAACGGCCAAACGTTTTGACACTGTTTTCTATTTAGCCGCTTCTGATAGCAACGGAGTTGATATAGATTGTCAGGAAATTGTGGAGTCTGTATGGATGTCTGCAGAAGAAGCACTCAGAAAACATCAACAGGGGGAGTTAAAAATGATGCCTCCGACTTTGGTGACACTGATCGAAATAAACAATCATCAGCATGTATCAGATATTCTGGATACTTATAGAAAAAACTCAATAAAAGTGTTCAAGCCTAAAGCCTCAAAGTTGGGGAGGCAACTTGTCATGCTTTATGAAGGTGATGCCGGTTATCAATCCGGAGATCCGAACATAGAAGGCGACAGACATCGCTGTCAATTAAATAAGAACTGCTGGAGTTATGACTGCTGAATCATTTAATAGTCCTATCGTAAAGCGCCATGATCGGTGATCGCAGCGCCTTACCAGACGAAATAATCAACCGCCGCCGGAGTTCAACCAGTCCAGCGTTGCCTGAACGCCTTCATTAACGATACTGTTTACCGTTTCATTGCCCATAACTGCTTTGTACCAGACAGCCGTCTTTGATCCAAGCTTAAGTTTACGACCGAAAATTGGCATGAGTATCTCTGCCAACGCAATGGTCGCAGGGAAAGCGCAATCGGCATAGCCGATCTCGCCGTCCACCATAAATGGCTGTGGCTCAAACAACTCTTCCAGTTTTTGCAGGCGTTCCTCAAACTTGTCGAGATGAGCATTCAGCTCAACGTCATCGTTGGTAGCCGGATCCATATGGGCAAAAGTTCTGCGCAGATGAGGTTCCAGCCAGAGGTCATGGTAACGGGCCAGGTAGCGATGCTTTGCTCTTTCCAACGCAGAGCCTCGCAACATGGGTTTCTCAGGATGCTGCTCCTCGATGTATTCCATAATCACATCGGACTCTGACAGGTACTCATTCTCAACCTTGATGGCTGGAATAGTGCCTAGTGGCACTAGCTGCATATATTCTGGCGTACTGTAGCCACCAGGAGGTGGAGCTGCAGTGTAGTCGATCCCTTTCAGTTCCAGCAGCAAACGAACTTTGCTGCTGTAAGTGCTTACAGGTAGGGAAAATAATTCCATGCACTGCTCCGCTTATATTCTGTTTGATACTTCGGCACTTCGTTATGCCGCTCATGTATCGCTTATGTATATTGTGTGACGAATATTGCACAATGATGCCAAGTTATTGATTTTTCAAGTGCATTTATTCATTGAACGGTAATATTCTGTCTATATCCGTTACCGTTACCGTTGAAGGTGTGGGTGAGCGAGAGCGAGAGCAGCCGACACATCCACACATTCGAGGGTTGTGGGTATATACGACGCAATTAATCAATTGGTTTGGTTTATGTCTAAAAAAAATTACTCTTATTGGCTGAAGCAGTCCGAGCAGCTGACTTTTGCACGGCAGGCTTTTATTAATGGCCAATATTGTGACGCGCAGTCCGGCGCGACCATGGAGGTTACTTCTCCTCGTGATGGGAAGGTTCTGACGTCTATTGCAGCCTGTGATGAAACAGATGTAGATCTTGCTGTTACGGCGGCAAGACATGCATTTGATTCCGGTGTCTGGTCAAACAAAAGTCCCAAGCAGCGAAAGAAGGTACTGCAGAAATTTGCTCAATTGATCGAGCAGAACAGCGATGAGCTGGCCGTAACCGAAACGCTGGATATGGGTATGACCATCAATGACAGCTCAAACATGAACCTGCCCGGTTCGGTAGAGTGTGTTCACTGGTATGCAGAGTTGGTGGACAAACTTTATGATGAAATTGCGCCAACGCACCCTAATGCTGTGACCCGCATTCATAGAGTACCTTTGGGTGTTGTTGCGGCTATCGTTCCATGGAACTATCCACTGATGATTGCCTGCTGGAAGTTCGCTCCCGCACTGGCGGCGGGTAATTCAGTAATACTGAAACCTTCAGAACAATCTTCCCTGACAGCGCTCAGGGTCGCAGGGCTGGCGACTGAAGCAGGTATTCCCGATGGTGTCTTTAATGTCGTTCCTGGTTATGGGCATACCGCAGGCAAAGCCCTTGGTCTGCATATGGGTGTGGATGCACTGGCCTTTACTGGTTCAACCCGTGTAGGTGGTTTGTACATGCAGTATGCAGGGCAATCCAACCTTAAAAGAGTCTCACTGGAATGCGGCGGAAAAACCCCGAATATTGTCTTGGCTGACGCACCTGATCTGGATGCAGCGGCTGACGGAATTGTGCTGGGTGCTTTTTCTAACCAGGGGCAGATTTGTAATGCAGGTTCACGGCTGATTGTTGAGCGTTCGATTAAAGACGCTCTGATGGAAAAGGTACTAGAAAGAGTTTCCCTTCTTCGTCAGGGCGATCCTCTTGATCCGAATACAGAGATTGGTCCGTTGGTGGATGCCAGCCACCTGAGTAATGTTGCCCGTTATATCGATCTTGGTAGAGAGCAAGGCGCAAGCCTTCAGGCAGGTGGTCAGAAAATCGAGCCATTGTCTGGTAATTGCTATATCGAACCTACCGTGTTCACAGAGGTTTCTCCTGAAATGGCCATTGCCAGAGAAGAGATCTTTGGCCCTGTTCTTTCGGTGATTGCGGTGGATGATCTGGATCAGGCTATTGAAGTGGCTAACAGCACTGTTTATGGGCTGGGAGCGGCTATCTGGACCAGTCACTTGTTGAAAATGGAAAAAGCAGCCAAAGCCATTCAGGCGGGAGTGATTTGGGTGAACAGCCATGATCATGGCGATATTTCGTCTCCTGTTGGCGGGTTCAAACAGTCCGGCTTTGGTCGTGATAAATCGGCCCATGCGTTTGATAAATACACTGAGTTCAAAACCGTTTGGGTAAACCTCTCAGGTGTGTGAGCACAGGTAATCAATCCCACTTTATTAAGTCGCGAGAGAGTAGAGAGCGAATTCATATCTCTAAAGACTGAGGGAGATAAAAAAATCGGCTGACTCATCTTTTATCTGCTTGACTGTTCCTACTATCAAAAAACAGTCAGGTGGATAGGATGAAGTGGCTCACCAGAAATACCTTCATCACGGTTCTGTTAGTGGCTATAAGCTTTGAGACAGTTTTAGCAAAACCGTTTGAGGAAACCGACTTATCAGTGAAGGAATCGCTAGAGCAGAAATTATTACAGAACCATTATCTGGACTACCTTGTATTGAATAGCGTTGATGGTTACGAGTTATTTCTTCTTCAATTTGAAGGCGTTAAAATCAGACCTGCCCGGCAACAGGAATACAATCAGCGGGTGAAAAATCTTCAAGATAATCTGAGATTTATTCACTTAGAGAATAGAGCTGCAGAAAAAAGGGGTGAATCCTTGAGACTGGGCATTACAGCTCATGCTGATCTCTCTCAGGATGAGTACCGCCAGCTGTTGATGAAGTCACAGATCAATAATTCCCCTAAAGACTATCAGCAGGCTCTTTATATCCCCGCCAAAGATCCCCTGCCAATCAGTGTTGATTGGCGTAAAGAAGGCAAGGTTACCGCTGTAAAAAATCAAGATCACTGTGGCAGCTGCTGGATTTTCAGTGCTGTTGAGGCTATTGAAAGTGCCAGAGCCATAAATGGCCATCCACTGGTTTCATTGAGTGAACAACAGTTAGTGGACTGTATGGAAGGTCATATCAATTGCCTTGGGGGCTGGCCGATTTCCGTATTCAACTACAGTATGTATAACAATCTATGCTCTGAGTTTTGCTATCCCTATACAGGAACGGAAGTAGGCGGCTGCGTAACCAGTAACGTTGTAAATTGTGAGGTGAAAGCAGGCATCAGTCATTTTTATCAACTGCCTGCAAAGAATGATCAGGCCTTGAAGAGTCAAGTCGCTAAACAGCCGGTATCCGTAGTGATTGATGCCAGTTCAAAACGGTTTCAGTTTTATCTGCTCGGAGTTTATAAAGACAAACACTGCAATCATCCGGCAGAGCAGAACCATGCGGTACTAGTCGCAGGTTATGGAACAACGGATGAGTTCAAGGAAAATTACTGGCTGGTTAAAAACAGTTGGGGAGAGCTTTGGGGAGAACAGGGGTACATAAAAATGTCTCGGGAAACCCCAAACACCTGCGGTATCTCTCAGTATGCTTTTTATCCTGGCATTGAGGGGGCACACTGAGTGAATTGCCGTAATTATTATCGGTTAAGCATAAAACCCCGTACTTTTAGTACCCTGGAGGGCATAAATGCGGGGATGTAAGCGTGTCGGCGATAGCCGACTAATGTGGCGATAGCCGACTAATGTGGCGATAGCCGACTAATGTGGCGATAGCCGACTAATGTGGCGATCTCTGCTGTTGTACGTACTGTTTGATTACCTCCATAGGTGCTCCACCACAACTTCTGAGGCTGATTTAGGAATCGCTCAACGTGCCAAAAACAAGAAACGTGTTAAAGTTACTCATGCAAAGATAGCCAACAAACGAAAAGATGATTTGCATAAATACAGCCGTAAATTAGTTGATGAAAATGCGGTAATCTTCGTTGGTAACGTCAATTTTAAAGGTCTGGCAAAAACTAAACTGGCAAAGTCTGTTTTAGACGCTGGCTGGGGAATGTTGAAAACAATGCTGGACTATAAATGCGATCACGCAGGCATTGTTTTTGAAGAGGTCAACGAAGCATACACTACCCAAACCTGTTCGTGTTGCGGGGTAATACCCGCCAATAGTCCGAAAGGTAGAGCCGGTTTGCGAATAAGAGAATGGTCTTGCGCTGAGTGTGGCGCAATGCATGACAGAGATGTTAATGCGGCAAAGAACATTCTTGCGCTGAGTGTGGCGCAATGCATGACAGAGATGTTAATGCGGCAAAGAACATTCTTGCGGTCGGGCATGACCGTCTAGCGGTAGGAATCCCATTCCTTTAGGTGTGGGAGGATGTCAAGAGTACAGCTTCAGCATCATAAACACCGCCATACCAAGAAATACGACCAGTAGCGTACGCTTAACAAACAGTGCCAGTAGCAGAGTAAGAACACCTGCTACTAAAAACGGGTCGCTAATATCGGTGGTCAGGATTATAGCGCTTGATATTGGGGTGGTTGCCGGACTTTTCAATAAATAGAATCACCGGTGTCGAGAAACGTCAGATACAGCCGTAAATCCAGTTCCAGCATGTGGTAATCCGGTTCCATATACTGGCAGAGCTTGTAGAAAGCCTTGTTATGATCTTTCTCTTTCAAATGGGCAAGTTCATGGACAGTGATCATACGCAGGAACGCTTCAGGCGCTGTTTTAAACTCTGAAGCAATACGAATTTCATTTTTAGACTTCAGCTTATTGCCCTGAACCCGTGAGATCATCGTGTGCAGTCCCAGTGCGTGTTTCATGACATTGATCTTGTCGTCGTAAATCACCTTGCTCAACGGCTGGGATTTTTTCAGATACTGGTTTTTTAATTCCAGAGTGTACGTGTATAAAGCCCGGTCTGTCCGAAAGGTGTGGGCCGTCGGGTATTTTCTCTGTAAGTAGCTTTTAAGGCGTTGGTCTTCTATCAGGGCGCGCACCTGACTGAGAGTCGTTTCTGGGTAACCTTGCAGATATTTCAGGAGTGGTTGATCCAAAACAGTTTCCGATCGTAGTGTTCAAAGGGGTAAAGAGTATTGTGAATAAGTTTGCCTTCGTGTGAAAGGCCGCTGAGTACGCATTTAATTTTCAATGCTCTCTATTATCTTTTGATACTGATATCAGCAGTGCCATCAGGTTTAAGCGTGTCGTCTTATTGATGGTTACGGCAAATCAATTTTGTCTATTTAACAAGGAAGAGTAATATTTCGGTCACTTTAAGCCCTGAATGAGGGTGATTGTGGACAAAATCAGAGCGTTGCGTTATTTCAAACGAGTCGCAGAAGTGAACAGTTTCACCCTTGCGTCAGAGGAGTTTGGTGTACCCCCTTCGTCTATTTCAAGAAGACTGCGAGATCTTGAGAGTGAATTAGGCGTTGAGCTGATAAAACGCACGACCCGTAACGTCAGCACTACAGAACTGGGCTCAGTCTACTACCACTCAATTGCTAGAGCATTGCAGATTATTGATGATGCCGATGAATTGCTTTCGCAACGTCGGGGCACCATCGAAGGTCGGCTGCATATCAGTTCAACCGTCAGCTACGGTGAGAAAGTCCTGTTCCCGGTTTTACAGAAATTTCATCACCAATACCCCGACATCATTCTGGATCTGGATTATTCGGAAGATCCTGTGGTTTTAGGGAATGATTCTGTTGATATCGCTGTGCGTGCCGGGCATATGCCTGAAGAGCGAGTGATAGCCAGGCGTCTCTCCAGTGATGAATTCAAACTGGTTGCAACACCTGAGCGGTTGTTATCCTTGCAAGCTCACTACGGGAAAGAGATCTTGTCAGTAATGGATATTGAAAGCTGCCCGACACTTCAATACCGCAATGTTCGAGGAGCGCTTTCATGGTGGGCATCCAATGGACAAAATAGTGAAAAGATAGCCATTAAACCGGTGTTTATTTGCAACAGCGGTGAAACATTAATGGCCGCACTGCTAGCCCATGAGGGAATGGCTCTTTATCCTATTTGGTGGGTGAAAAATCAGCTGGAATCGGGAGTACTGGTGGAAGTACCGGTAGAGCAAAAAATATCGTCAAGACAACAGGCGGGACAGGATATTTTTATTTTGTATCAGCAGGCTAAATATCAAATACCGAAAGTTAAATGCTGTGTGGATTTTATTCTGAATACTTTGTCCGGAGAGTGGGTGAGATAGACCGCATAAGCTCTCTCGATAGATTCTTCAGCAATGCCGATTACTTACACGAATACCAGAGTGCAGTGAATAGGCCCATAGTCCAGTTTGGCTACTGGTTGAATGCTATGTAAAGAGCCAGGGTGATGTGTTGCCGCGGATGCTTTTGAAGTTCGGGGTTCAGACTTATTAACATAACAACAGACTGCTACAAAGCTCAGTACGCAGACAGTAGTTTTTAGTGGCCTTTATGATTTGTCCTGGTAACCTGGAAACGAAAATTGATAGATAAAAGTCTATTGTCGTTTTAGGTGAGGTTTTCATGTTAAGGGAAGTGTTGCAGGGTATTCTGGAGGGCTGGCTTGAAGCGCAAAACCAGAGCTTTAGTGGCCACCCGATGGGAGACTTAGTAAGAAAGCGTTTTTCTGGCGCTATCAAAGACATTCTTTCAACCGAATATTCGACTTTCAAGATTAAAGGGAGCGTAGGTGCTGGTAATTGGGCCAATGTTCCTTGGCTTTCAATAACGAATCCAGCTATTACTACTTCAACTCAGGATGGTGTTTATCCTGTCTACCTTTTCAAGGCGGATGCTTCAGGTGTCTACCTGAGTTTAATGCAGGGGACAACCAAACCTCAGGAAATACTGGGGGCTGCAAAAGCTAAAAAAAGAGCAGATCGAATTTCCGCTGATATCAAGCGTCTGTTGCCCGATATGTCTGATTGGGGTGAGTCTGTAATCGCTCTTAACTCAACAACAAAGCTTGGTAAATCTTACGAGTACGGCAACATTTCGGCAAAGTACTATCCAGCCGATCAGCTGCCATCCAGTCAGGAACTTGAACAGGATTTATTGGAGTTGATGTCTTATTATGCAGAGCTTGAACCTGCATGGAAGGAATTGTCAGTCTACGAAGAGACGATAGAAAAGCTTGTCCACTCTGAAAGTACTGTTCCATTGGAAACAACACAGCTCCCAAAACCTTTTATGTTGCTTGCAGGTATATCGGGTACAGGCAAAACACGTTTTGTCAGACAACAAGCAAAAAGACACTGTAACCATTTATCGAATTACTGTCTGGTGTCCGTACGACCTGATTGGCATGAGCCATCTGATTTGTTGGGATACATCTCAAGACTCGGTGATAAAGGACCAAGGTTTATTGTCAGTGATTTATTACGATTTATGGTGCAGGCATGGATTGAGTCTGCACAAGTAATAACGTCTGATGAAATACATCTAAAACCGTTGAGTCAGATAAAGCCCTATTGGCTATGTCTTGATGAGATGAACCTTGCCCCCGTTGAACAGTATTTTTCAGACTACCTTTCAATACTGGAAACCAGAGAATGGAATGGTGAACAATACCGTTGTGATCCATTATTAAAACCCATTATTTTTCGAGAGTTGGGTGCAGACGGTAGGCAAGCGCTAAAACAATCTTTAGGGCTTAATGATGACAGCTCAAGTCTTTGGGAGTACTTCTGCCAGCATGGAATAACCATTCCACCCAACCTGCTAGTGGCAGGAACCGTGAATATGGATGAAACCACCCATGGTTTCTCAAGAAAGGTGATAGATAGGGCGTTCACCATTGATTTTGGAGAGTTTTTTCCTAACGACTTCCAGCAGTATTTTAAAGCAGAAAATCGGGCTAAAACGCTGACCTTCAGCCAGCTTTCGTCTGCTTCTCAGCAGCAGTTTACCAATGTGGCGGCAGACTCAGAAGGTACCCGTTCGATAGCGTTTCTAGAAGCAATCAATAGCGGACTGAAAAACACACCGTTCGAACTGGCTTATCGCGCATTAAATGAACTGCTTCTTTCTATAATCTGCTTTAAGCCTGAAAACGACACTGAGCTGCAATCTGTTTGGGATGATTTTTTGATGTCTAAAATTCTGCCACGAATTGAAGGCGATTCTGATAAGTTGCTGGACAATGGCGAGGGCAGTTTATTAACGTCGCTTCAGGATGTTCTATCAGAGCAGTTGGCTGATATATGGGATGAGAGTCGTCCCGACCTATTGCGTGAGCCAGTTGCAGGCAAAGAAACAATGTGGGTGCCCTGTCGTAGTCAACAAAAACTCAGTTGGATGATAAGCCAGTTGGAGACTAATGGCTTCACTGCTTTCTGGCCGTGAGAGCCTTGAGAGACGTAAAAGAGAGTTAGTTATATGCCAGAACTGTTGTCGCTCTCGACCCGAGACTGGAATTTAAGTGTCTGGAGTAGAGATATTTCCCAGCCTAGGCGAACTCTCGATAGAGTACTTGCTGCCCGAGGAAAGACGGTTTCACCGTCGCCCCTAAAAATGGATGTGGGAAGAGTCTTCAGTATCGATACTCTCGATGGACCCTGTTTATTTGAAAGTTTAAATCAGAAAACAACCGCTGAAAGCCTACCTTTGTTTTTTGAAAATCGTCTCTATGAGTTTGATTTTCAGTTTAAGAATCAAAATCAGCTACCTGTTGAACCGAATATTGTGCATTCACTGACTTCTATAGAGAATGCATTTCATTTTAGGAGAGGCTGCCTCAGAGGCAGTATCAATTTTGGTAACAATGTTGGTTGGTTTAGGTTGGTGGTTCGCTTTCATATTGACCAAGTGCAGTATGAACATTCTCTGGCCTTTCAAGTGTTTCCAACAAAGCTGGATATGTCGACTGATATTGCCTTTATTCAGCAGCAGATTGATCAACAATACCCTCTTTGGCGGTTTTCATTACCGCAGAAAACCGTTTCTGATGCATCAGAAGTCCGCAAGGCCCATCAACGTTTTTCACTGGTTTGGTTGGCTCAGTTTCAACGATTGAGGCAGGAGTTGATGGATGGCGTCAGATTAATTATTAATAGCCCCCATAGCCGACTGTCTCAGGTATCAAGGCCAATAAACCCGGAACGGTTGAAAGGTCGAGTTCTTCCTGCTTTAGAAGAAAAGCTGGGAGAGGTGCTCAAGGACGGACGCATTCAGAGACAGGTGAAAAGCACAAAAAAAGTAATGACGGTTGATACGCCAGAGAACCGATTTATCAAGATGGTTTTGCATGAGTCTGTTAGGCAGCTAAGACGTATTCTGAATCTTGCGAAAGAAACAAACACAGGTTATGGCGAAGAGCGTTTATCTGAATCCTTTTTCCAATCTCTTGAAGAATGGATTCAACCGATTGAAGCCACGCTCAGGCGGCCATTATTTCGAGAAGTCGGTGCATTTGAAACTACTGCAAAAGAGTCTCTGGTCTTACATCAGAAAGCGGGTTACACCAAAGTTTATCGAGTCTGGCAGAAGTTAAAGCTGTACTTGTCTGCTTTCGGCCAGCAATCGTCTGTTTCTGTAAGGGCAGTGTCTGAATTGTATGAAGTCTGGTGTGTTCTGGAGATCAGGCGGCAGTTGCTTGTACTCGGTTTTCAGGAGAAACCTGCCCGTAGAGCAAAGCTGCATGATAAAGGTCTGGAAAAGCGACTTGAGGATGGCATTGGAGCTGCCTTCGAATTCAGCAACAGCAAGGGTGTAGATGTTCGACTTGCCCATGAACCGATCTTCTCAAGGCCGTATAGAGAAAAAGAAGGAAAAATATACTCATGGACCACAGTTCAAAAGCCAGACATCCTTCTCGAGGCTACCTTTGCCGGAGGTCAGCAGTTCCAGTGGATTTTTGATGCTAAATACAGACTGAACACTAAAGTTGATGATCGTGATCTTGCCCCTGAAGATGCAATAAATCAGATGCATAGGTATCGGGATGCTCTTGTACAGATTACATCAGCTGGGGATAACTGGCGTGACAAACAGCGACCAATCATTGGTGCCTATGTACTCTATCCAGGGAGTTTCAATGAACAGGAAGAGGTAAATCCTTATCAGTCAGCCATTGATGAAGTTGGAATTGGTGCCTTTCCATTATTGCCAGAATCGCCTAATAACTGGTTGAAGGATTTTCTACAATCGCGCTTGACATCTGAATTGAGGTCAGCTGATTATCAGAATATGGATGATTATAACTATCTAAGACCTGCAATCAGGATTGCACCGGGAGGGATGGAACTCAGCAGATATTCTGATCTCACATTACTGGCTACGGCCGGACCTAATCGTTCAGAAGAGTATCTGGAATGTTATCAGGCCGGTGAAGCTAGTTGGTATCACATACCGCTTTCAACAACCAACCGCTTCAGTATTAGCAGGGCAATAATGAAAGAGCTCCGTTTCTTTGGGTTGCTCATGCCGGATGGAAAATCCGAGGATGGAAAAATTAAGAGTGCAATCGAATATATCTATCGCGTAGATGCTATTAAGCTCAAAAAACGTTCTGAGCTGACAGTTCAACAGACAGGAGCACAATCAAACAGCAGCCGATATTACTGGCTACTCAAACTATCAAGACCTAACCTTTTAAAATCATCGATACGGCTCAGTGAGGCAAAGCAGTTTGCCTTTAAATTGACCGATGAAAAGGTGCTATCAAAGGTAAATGATTGGAGAGACTTGCCTTCCAGATATGAATTTATTACGGAAGGTTAGAAAATAAAATCTTCTGTACTTATATAATCGCTATGAATTCAACTTTGTTGAGTAAAAACCTTTGAACCAACCGGCCATGCTTTACTGCGATTAAAGCTTACCGTGAAATAGGTAGTACTTGTATATGGTCTGATATCAGTAAGTTCAGTATCATTGCTGATTACAAAAAAACTTAACAAGGAGCGTTCTCTATTATGAAAAAGGTTGTCGTTGTTGCCATTCTTGCAGCTATAGGATGGTATGGAAATCAGCAGTATCAGAATAACGAACTCTCCTTCCTTCAGAAAGATAACTCTGGTTCTTCCTCTTACTCATCATCTGGCATGACGAAGTGCATTGCTCAGGATGGACAGGTTTACTATGGCAAGGTGCCAGCAGGCGTTAACTGCGCACGAACAGAAGCAGTGAAAGGCTCTGTTGAGATTATTTCCAGCAAGCAGTTCCAGCCAGAATCTGAACAGAACAATGATTCGTCATTTTTCGAGAGCCGACCCAAAGTAGCTTCTTCCCGTTACAGCTGTACAGGTAAGCAGCACTGTTCACAGATGAGTTCCTGTGCGGAAGCGAAGTTCTACATCCAGAACTGCCCCAATACGAAAATGGACGGTGACGGCGATGGTGTCCCTTGTGAACGCCAGCATTGCCGGGGTTGGTAAAGCACATATTGCAGTGGATATTGTGAGAAGAGAGTTTCCTTACAGACATAACCCCCCGTAGATCAATGATCTACGGGGGGTTAATTGGTGGAAACGGCGGGAACAGTTCCAGCCTGTATAGGTCTCAACTAGTACGAATACTCTGTATAAAACAGTATTCACCTTGCGAACAGATAAGATTATTAAGGAACGATTACTTCGAAAAAGAGTCACAAGTAGCTTGGCGAAACAAAGCAGGCAGTTGATATGCAAACATTTATTAAGTTATTAAAGCTGGCAAGATTATCACTGTTTATAGCGATAGGTTCTGCATGCGCATCTGATTACAATATGGATTGTCAGATTGAAAAAGGCGGACTGACAGATTACAAAAGTGATTGCCTAGTTGATTACACTTATCAAACTCATGATATGGAAACTATCTTTGTAGACAGTAGGCATGACATACCTGTAAACAGAGGTCAGCAGAATATACTTGATATACACCGCATAGCTAAACACAAATTGGTTGATTTCTATGAAATCGAGTCAGAAATTGAACAGAGAGATTTGTTTAATAAATTGGAAAAAAAGATAACGGATTTCTGTATGCTTCCTAGCGGTTTATCACTATCTCCAGATGTTTGCTTTCATTTTATGCGCGTGCAGTGTATTGAAAGTACATGTGGATTTTGGGTGATTTATAAATATGACAGATTGGTATCTCGTATTCGTATAGATCAAGTAAACAGCCATGGTATAGCGAGTATTAAACTGGATATTTTTGATGATGAAAGTATTATGGAAGCCGTGCCAAGTAGAATACTGAGCGAAATATTAAACTCTATTATTCCATATATTAATAAAATACAAAAAGTTAGTGAAGAGAACAAGATTAACTTTATGAAAGAGTATTTCATGGCTGTTAGATATTTGACTATTGAAACTTCTCCTGAAACTGAAGAAAGCTACGATAAAAGAAATAACTTAGAAGAATTAATTTCTTTTTTTAAGCGTTATCTAAATGATAAGGATGCTTTGTGTCTGAAGAAGCCTTCTCTCTGCACTAATTTTAATAAAATAACTAGCAGTGAAGAAGGAATTCCTGCTTTATTACATGATATACGTTTTCATGGTCTTATACTCGAAATCGAACTCGACATTGATAGCATTGATGACGAGACGCTAACGACGCACTTTAATAAAGTAGGGATGTATTCATATCAAGAAAATCCTAATATTTTTTATTGGCCTATGAAATAGTTAATCTCTGTTCAGAGTCGAAGTTGATAGAACAGCGATAATTAATTAACAAACAGATATACAACAATGAAATAGTAAATTCATTAGAGTGTGGAATCTGCATGCGTATTATAATGGCATACGGCGGCAGTGTTTTCCGGCACATTGCTAGTCTCCAATTCTTAACCAGAAACTGATGGTAGATAGACTCAGTGCTATGCCTTCATGAAGGAAGGGAGATTATTTCATATTCAGGTCACGTAACCAGTTAATCAGAATCATACCGAGCTATAACGTGCGTGTTTATTTCTTACAGGTGTCCACTCATCTCTCTTCGAATAAATGTAATTTTGAACGAACAATACGAGTTTTATAAACACAGTTTTTATTAATCCCGTTAACAAGTCACATTCATAGAGAGCTAATAAAACATGAAAAATACAGTTACAAACGATCCTCATGGTTCGAGATTATAATTTCCCGGTCTGTAAACTCATTACGTACGTTGGTTCTAAGCGAACAGCTTTTCGGATCAGTTTCTCAACCGACATTTCACCGATACTTTTCCGCCACACCTATAACTTTTTGTACAGTACAAACATAAAAAAACCGTAGATCAATGACCTACAGGGCTTTTAATTGGTGGAGACGGCGGGAATTGAAGCATCCCCTATGTCTTTTTTACATCATTAAAATCAATAAGTTAAAGTGATTTCATGTTCAGGGTTGCCACTTCAGCCGTGATTTTATACTGCGTGAAATCACAGCTTCAGCGGCTGCGGTTCAGTTCCCCATTTGGGAACTGGCCTATCGTCCGAACTCACGCGCCCCCACCGAGTCCGCCAGAAGGTGCATTCCATGTGGTTTTCGCCCGAGGAGTGCCTGCAGCAGTCATCAAACCTTTAATGACAATCACGGCAGTGAGTGCAGACCGAATCCCAAGCCTCTCAATACAATCCAGACAATTGGCAGTCCAAAGGTGACCAGCACACTGACCAACGTTCCCCACATAACGACGCCTCCCTTTTAGAATGATTTAGCAATCATTACTGCCACTGAAAACCACGTAGCGAACAGAATGAAGTAGCGGATATACCCTGCCAGATCGCACAGTAGATCAAGGCTGATATTGAAGACTTTACCCATGACACCGAATGACAAAGGTTCAGGACAACTGTTGGATTCTACAAAACGACCGTCGTCGGATATCAACCCTTCCATATTAATAAGAGTGGTGTCGGATTCATAAGTACCCAGAGGTTAACGTTGGGATTGCTGTTAACGGTAGAGTTCATTTTGTTTTAGCTCCTTGCTTTTGGTTGAGCCTTTAAGCTATAAGTCAGTATTCCGAACCTTACATGCCCCTCGTAATTACGAAATCAAACTATCTGTATGAGTCAGTTGACAGATGGCAAGTTAATTGTTTAAGTTAAAATATTAAAAACGGATACTCCGTCGATAACGTAGTTATTGAATCTGTGAAAAATTCAACCCCATAAAAGTATAATAATGAGGTTCAGTCATGGTTAATCCAGTACCTCCACCACAAACAAGTCAATCAACTGTTTCTCCTAGCCACGCTGAAGATACCTCTTCTGAATTCACTGTGGGTGAAAGTTATATAGACAGAATTAAAGATAGATTTACGCAGGATGATTATAAAAAAATCGAGGAGGTACTTACCTGTTTTTGTAACCCTATGAATAGAATGCCAGCAATAGATGAACCTGCTTTTAGACAATCACTGCTAGCAATGTGCGAAATTGAGGATGACAACTTATGCAGAAATTTAATAGAAACGGGACTACTTATAAGCAATGGTGGCAAAATCAGTAGCGCTGTATTAAGTCCTGGAGCATATGCGACCATTCTTGAAGAGCTATCAAATTCAATATGAAAAACGGCTACATATTACTATTAAAAATCGATTTTTTTTCTATAGCTCAGTGAAGAAGCAACCTCTAAAGAGTACAAAGTCTGCAGGCATAATATAATGGCCATACCATATCGGTTCTCTCCGACGTGCCACTACCTACAGAACCAATTAGCTTCATAGTACGTTTTGGGTTGTATCGCTCTTTATAGGAGCGGAGGCTTTTTGCCTGAGTTCGCTTTCCTGATTTAACCTCCACAGGGATGATTTCACCGGTTGGGGTTTTATACAAAAACTCAATCTCGGCTTGTCTGAATTCCCACGAGTAAGTGGGATAATACCCTGAAGCTCTTAATTCGTTCTGCACAAAATTTTCAGCAAGATATCCTTTATATTCAAAATTTTGCTGTCGATGCTCTTGATAACTGATATCAAGCATATGTCCCAGTAAGCCCACATCGAACATAAAAAGCTTAAAGAAATTATCCTTACGATAAGGGACCAGAGGAGACTGAGGTTCGCAGTCAATAGGGTAACAACGTGATACTAATTTGGTTTTTTCAAGCCAATCTATTGGACTGCTCAGATCGAGATAACTACGTTTTCTCTCAATGATTCCACTGAACCGGTAGCGCTTTACAGATGCGTCAATATTCTTGGAAAGCTGTAAAGGCACATTACGAAAAACCATATCGATGTGTTGGGCATTGGTTTTTCCTGCATACTTACCGAAATCTCGTAAATAGCCAGAAATAAGTGCTTTGTGAATGCTCTGAACCATTGCACAGCGTTCATTAATACCAGCTAACAAACCTTCTTTATTTTGTTTACCAAACCATGTTGTTACCGCTTCAGGCATTCCACCCACAAAATAGTAATCAAGCATCAAAGCCCATAATTTATTGTGGGCAGCCTGAAGCTGAGCACCCTGCCGGAAAGCTTGAAGTATTTTAGGGTTGCCTGATGCCATGACAAATTCTTCAAATGTCATAGGAAACAGCTCTTTCATTTCCACCTTCCCAACCGGAAAGGAATCCAGCAAACCAATATTGGAGCCAGAAGCACAGAGGTACAAATCAGGGCGTTTCTCGGCGAAAAATTTTAATGACTTTAATGCGTTGGAGCATTCACCGATTTCATCGAAGAAAAGAAGATCTGTTTCAGCATCAATATCTAACCCCAGTTCAAGCTCGATATTCAGAAGGATATCTTTAGGGTCCAAGCTGGCTTCGAACAGTTGCATATTCTGGAACCATTTGAACACCCATTCTGGTAACTCGTGAACACCCATTCTGGCCAGCAATTCCCCATAAATAAACGACAATACTCTCTGCCGCTCTCTGTAAGCCCATAATTTTTATACCATAAAAAGCCACTCTCCAGCGGAAAACTGGATGACCGATCAATAATTTTTACGCTGAAAC
>SIHQ01000052.1 GCA_004762125.1 Oceanospirillales bacterium
GCAGCATTGGTGATAGCACGAAGAGGCTTAGGCTTCTGGGATAGGCCTTTAAGAAATGACTACCAGACTAAAGATAGGGTTGTGGTATCCCATCCGGCACCTGTAAGGAAAACCGGATCGGCAATGCCTTACTACCGTGAATTTTTTAGTTGGAAAAGACGACTCTTGCGAGAGATCGGCACTGGTATGCGCTTTGGGGAGGCTGTCGCTCTGACAGCTGGAACGCAAAGGCGAAGCTTAGCTTCCTAGTCCGATGGAGGGCGCTACGTCGTCCTCCTCGAACCCTTTACTGTGGGGTTGAACTGGCAAATGAGTAGGTTTGCGTAGGTTCATAAAAGCGGTTCAAGAGAGATCTCCTTATTTATAGTCGATGAGTATTTATTATTTTTTAATGTAGTCGGTGCTGTGAAACTCGAAAAACAAATTACTTTTATCCCTACTGAGAATGCAGGGGGATTATTCATAGGCTGGGGAACTATGGCACATCATTTAGCGACTATTATGGTGTGGTAGTTCTGCCCAGTTGGTCATGGCTGTTTGTCACTTAACGGCGATCCTGCGGTTCGCATCAGTACTAAATAGAAGAGGGTACAATGGAAATTTCAGGGTTGCTGAAGAAAAATATCGGAAGAGTAGTTGCGATTTCTTGCTCTGTCATTGGAGTCGCAACAACTAATCTGGGTTGGGCTGAGCAGTCTTGCTATCCCACAATTGATAACAATGAACCTCAATACATTGTTGCCTTTGGTTCGCTAATGCAGGCAGCGGCGAGAAACAAAAAGGTCAACAATACGGAGGTAGAGTTTCCGGTTTGGGTTCGGGGTTATGAGAGAGGCTGGTTTGCTAGAAACCTTCAGAAGCCTCCTAAAAGAACTGTTTTGGGAGTAAGAGTGGAACCTGGGAAGAAGTTCAATGGGCTTCTGCTGCAATCTGACAGTAAACAGGTTTCATCCATTGATCGTGGCGATCTCATTTTTTGCCGGGAAAAACTGGATCCACGGAAGTTACAGACGATGACTTCGGAAAAGCTACCTGATCGAGGCCAGTTCTGGATCTATACGGTAAAAAAACCGAACAATCGAAAACCTGCGGGTAAGTTTCCTATGCAGCAGTCAGAAGTGGATATCTTCTTGACTGGGTGCATTGAACAGGCCAAAGGGTTTGGCGTTACCGAGTTTGCCAGCCAGTGTGTAAAAACGACTTATGCCTGGTCAGAACACTGGAACAATGATCGTGAGCGGCCTGTAGCTAAGCTGGTGACAGCTAAGAGACCTGAGGTGGATAAACTACTGGAACAACTGGAAGGAGGGCTCTTTGATCGAATCAGGGAAGACTGAAGGGAATGCTCGCCTGACTCCTGCAGCATACGTATAATGCGCACTATTGCTGCCTGCTTCGCAGGCTGATCATAAGAAGAAGCGGAGAAAACCATGGCCGAGCGCAAAGCCAGTGTTGAGAGGAATACGCTGGAAACCCGTATCCGTGTGGATATTAATCTGGATGGAACAGGCAAGAGCCAGTTCGATACGGGAGTGCCTTTTCTGGATCACATGATGGACCAGATTGCCCGCCATGGTTTGATTGATATCACCGTCAAGGCTGACGGTGATAATGACATTGACGATCATCATACTGTTGAAGATATAGGTATTACTCTTGGACAGGCGTTTTCCAAAGCACTAGGTGACAAGAAGGGGATCACCCGTTACGGGCACTCCTATGTTCCACTGGACGAAGCTCTCTCAAGAGTCGTAATCGATTTTTCTGGTCGCCCGGGGCTAGAATTTAATGTCGATTTCACTCGAGCCATGATTGGCCGTTTCGATGTTGATTTGTTTTATGAATTCTTTCAAGGTTTCGTGAATCATGCCAACGTCTCCCTGCATATTGATAATCTGCGTGGTCGGAATGCTCACCACCAGATTGAGACAGTCTACAAGGCCTTTGGGCGAGCTCTGAGAATGGCTCTGGAACTGGATCCTCGTATGGCTGGGCAGATGCCTTCCACCAAAGGATCTCTCTGATCAATCTGCAGTACCGGAGTAAAGAATTATGAATACCGTTGCAGTGATTGATTACGGTATGGGTAACCTCCATTCTGCCAGTAAGGCTTTGGAACATGTTGCCAGCTCGAATACCAAGGTTGTTGTGACTTCTGATCCGGCCGTTATTCAGAAGGCCGATCATGTGGTGTTGCCAGGTGTTGGAGCCATCCGTGATTGTATGGCGGAAATTCGACATAAAGGTGTTGATGACGTTGTGCAGGAAGTGATTCAGAGTGGTCGGCCATTGCTGGGTATCTGTGTGGGAATGCAGGTAATGCTGAATCACAGTGAAGAAAATGGTGGTGTCGACTGTCTTGGTCTTCTACCCGGAAGAGTTAAGTTTTTTGGTCGTAACCTGAGAGATGAGCAGGGTGAAAAACTTAAAGTACCACACATGGGCTGGAGCCCTGTGACACAGCATCGGCAGCATCCACTCTGGCAGGGAATAGAAGACAATTCCCGCTTTTATTTTGTCCACAGTTACCATGCTCATATGGAAGATGACTCAATGGCTGTTGGTCAGTGTCACTACCATGTTGATTTTGATGTAGCTTTAGCTAAAGACAATATTTTTGCTGTGCAGTTTCATCCGGAAAAGAGCGCCGATGATGGTTTGAAACTGTTGCAGAACTTTTTGGAATGGAATCCCTGAGAGCCTTTCAGCTCTGGAGAATAAAATGGAAAAAGATCCCCTGTATGAATTGATGAGAACTCCTGAACCGGATGAAAAGAACTTGGCCATGCTGGCCCATCTGTTGTCACTTACAGGGTTTATTATTCCTGGGATGAATATCGTCGCACCCCTATTGATCTGGCTTAACAAGCGTGACAAATCTCAATTTGTTGCCATGCATGCCAGAGAATCACTGAACTTCCAAATCACGGTAGCCATATTTGTGGTCATATGGACCGCAATTCAGGCAATGTTCATCGGCTTATTGTTCTTGCCTCTGTTGATTCTGGTGCCTTTTGTCATGATCGCACTTCTGATTATTGTGATTCGGGCAGGACTCAAAGCCAGTAGTGGCGAAGAATACCAATATCCATGGTGCTTTCGACTCGTGAACTGAGTTCATGTACTGGAGTAGTGGATAAAGAGAGAGATCAATGGGTTTAGCAAAAAGAATAATTCCCTGTCTGGATGTAGAAAATGGCAGGGTGGTGAAAGGTGTGCAGTTTGTTGATATTCGTGATGCTGGGGACCCCGTTGAGGTTGCCCGTCGTTATAACGAAGAAGGCGCTGACGAAATCACATTTCTGGATATTACCGCTAGTCATGAAGAGCGCGATACCATGGTGCATACCGTGGAGCGTATGGCCAGTGAGGTTTTTATTCCGCTCACTGTTGGCGGTGGTATCCGCAAAATTGAAGACATTCGCACTATGTTGAATGCCGGAGCTGACAAAGTCAGCATTAATACGGCGGCTGTCTTTAACCCGGAATTTGTTCAGAAAGCGGCTGACCGCTTTGGCTCCCAGTGCATAGTGGTAGCTATTGATGCCAAAAAAGTCAGTCTTGTAGGTGAACCTGATCGTTGGGAGATTTTTACCCATGGTGGTCGAAAGCCCACTGGACTGGATGCGATTGAATGGGCGATCAGAATGGAACAACTGGGCGCAGGTGAAATCCTACTGACCAGTATGGACCAGGACGGTGTTAAGAATGGTTATGATGTGGGTGTGACTCGCGCTATTTCTGAAGCTATTGAAATTCCGGTTATTGCCTCAGGCGGCGCTGGAACTTTGGATCATCTGGTAGACGGGGTAAAGGAAGGTAAGGCTGACGCAGTATTGGCGGCCAGTATTTTTCACTTCCGTGAGTACACTATTCTGGAAGCCAAACAGTATATGGCTGACCGTGGCATTGAAATGAGGCTGTGATTCAGGCAGTTTTGTAATCTCAGTATCAGAGAATGATTGAGTCATTTTCTGATACTGAGATTACTTATTCGCAGGTTTCTTAGGCTTTTTCCATATCCCTACTGATGTTATAAGCCTGTTGTTGAATAATTTTGGTCTGTTCATTATCCAGGCTAACTACTTCAACGATATCCTCATCTTCCTGAAAGGCTTTGACTTCGGGCATCTCGGGTAACCAATTCAGCTGCTCTCTGAGCATATAGACCTTGTTCACTTCCGGAAGGCTGGCCAGCATCATGGCATTTCCTGCGGCACTGTCGGATTGAAAAGGATGTTCTTCACCCGGGAAGTCCAATATGCCGTCACTGAGACAGAAACCCAATCCCATCTCAAGGCTGGCGATGTTCTTTTCATCGACGACCCGGTTAAGGTATTCAATCAATAGCGCACAGCTCATGGCATTTATTACGAAATCTTCACTTTCTAGACTACTGAAGCGAATAAAGCACGTGCCGTCAGGGGTGTAACTGATCTCCCCTTGATACTCTTCCGCCGCTCTTTCGATGGCATCAATATGAGTATCAACAATGGTCATCAAATCATTAGGTGATAGAAGTTGACGGAGGCGAGTCAGGTTTTTAGTACGAATACTGACGATTGCAGCGGTCTCTTCTTTATCCTCTTCCTCGCTCGGTTCCGGTTCGGAATTCTGTCGCATCTTTTCGGTGAGTTGTTGTTCTACAAGGGCTGATAATCTGGCCAGTTCATTGCGACTGTGCTTTTGATTGGCTGGAGCCTGAAGAATCGTATGCAGTTGACGTTCGACCAGAGAAATCTGGGAAACCATTCCAGACACATAAAAGTGTATAAACAACAATCCTGCCAGCAGCATAATGCAGCTGATGGTGATGATAAGGGTCAGAGCATCATTGGGGTTTTGTCTCAATAACTGCTCGTCCAGCTGCAGCCGAATATAGCCAGCAATCACATCTTGATAGTGAACGGGAGAGGAGTAAGAATCTCCACGTTTGCCAATACTCTCGCTTTCTGCTGACGTAATTTCACGGTTATCAATGCTGAAAATGGCTGCTCGGGCTACATAAGGATTTTGTACCAGTTGCCTCAGTAGTACACTCAGACCGAGCCTGTCACCAGTAACCATCATGTTGGTTGCTGCTTTTGAGGTCTGGGAACTGAGTAGATTGCCAATAGTGTCAGCCTGATGATCGTTGGCTGATTTCATCTGACTGTAAACAAGAAAACAGGTTGAAACGGTAAGAACGGAAAAGAAAAAACCGAACAGCAGCATCAGCTGCAACCGTAAAGAAAATGCGTTGGATTGTTTGAACAGCCGGTGGCTGATTGTTTTCGGCGAAGGCAAGGCCGAATCTCCCGAGACAAAAATTTATGACGATGGTTTTAATAGTACATGATCGTCACTCATAAGGACGAATTCGTTCAGATCGTCCTCGCCATTCGTTACAATAGGCCCAGCCAAAATCATAACAATCCGGGTGTACTGTGAGTCATACTCTGCTGACCAACATTATCGGGCCAGAATCCAAAGGCCTTACTGCTGCTGTTACACGTATATTGGCAGACTATGAAACAGGTACAGGAAGCCTTGAGCAATCGGTTTTTCAGAATATTGTATGTTTAGCTCTGCGCATTGAGGTCTCAGAACTGGATGCTGCAAATACAGTTATGACAAACATAAGTGCACTCTGCGATGAGCGTGATCTGACTTGTAACTTTCACGATTGCTGGTTGGAAACCGGCTCGCTGGATACAGAATTAAAAAAGTTCGTAGTGACTCTGCTATCCCATGAAATTACTCATCAGCAGGTTTTAAAAGTAAATCAAATACTCGCTGATCATGGCGTCATCATTTCCAGTATTAAAGATCTGACCAATGATGAACCTCTGAATCTTAAAAGTACCAGTAAACGTATCTCTTCATGTCTGGAGTTACAGGCCAGCGCCGTTTCTGTGAATCGAGACTTGTTAAAGGAAGCGCTTCTTGAAGTTTCTGATGAGCTGACTCTGGATATTGTTGTTCAGCCAAACTCTGTTTATCGCCGCCATCGCAGATTGGCCGTGTTTGATATGGATTCCACGTTAATTAAAGCAGAAGTTATAGATTTGCTGGCTGATGCAGCCGGTGTTGGCCATAAAGTGGCTGAAATCACAGAAAGAGCCATGCAGGGTGAGCTGGACTTTAACGAAAGCTTTCGTGAGCGACTGGCTATGCTGAAAGGCCTGGATGAATCAGTACTGGTCGGTATTGCAGAAAATCTGAAGATTATGGATGGCGCAGAACGACTGATCAGTAGCCTGAATAAATTAGGTTACACGACAGCAATTCTGTCAGGTGGCTTCACTTACTTTGCCAGATACTTGCAGGCTAAGCTGGGTGTTGATCATATCTACGCTAATGAACTGGAAATTCTCGACGGTAAAGTAACCGGTGTCGTGAAAGGCGGTATCGTTAATGCTGAACGTAAGGCTGAGCTGCTCAAGAAGCTTGCTGCAGATGAAGGTATAAACCTGGATCAGAGTATTGCCATTGGTGATGGCGCCAATGATCTTCTGATGCTTGACGCGGCAGGTCTGGGAGTTGCATTTAGGGCCAAACCTTTGGTCAAACAGAAAGCCAATTATTCTGTATCCACACTGGGTTTGGACAGCACTTTGTATTTGCTGGGTCTCAGTGAAAAAGAAATCAGGGCCTTACATGATTAAGGTCAGGAAGAAATGATGAAAAAACAATTTGGACAGACTTTACTGACAGCATCCCTTTCTGTGGGTGCCGTGCTCAGTGCAACTGCCGCAGACCCAACATCTTGGCCTGATACACAGGTTCAGGCGAAAGGTCAGACTGTATATTTTAATGCCTGGGGAGGCAGCCAGCAGATAAACGACTACATTAGCTGGGCAGCCACGGAAGTGAAATCCCGTTATGGTGTCACCCTCAAGCAGGTCAAAGTTGATGACACGGCAAACGTTGTCAGCCGTATTCTGGCTGAGAAAAAAGCCGGCCGAGATCAAAATGGCTCGGTAGATATAGTCTGGATTAATGGTGAGAACTTTAAGTCCATGAAACAGAGCAGTCTGCTTTATGGTCCTTTCACGAAGAACCTACCAAGTTACCGATACATTGATGCAGAAGAAAAACCGACCACAGAATTGGACTTTGGCGAGCCAGTAAACGGTTTGGAAGCTCCTTGGGGAATGGCACAACTGGTTTTTATCTATGATCAGGACACCGTTAAAGCAACTCCTCGAAGTGCTGAAGACTTGCTGACTTTTGCACAGAGAAATCCGGGGCGAGTTACTTATCCTCTGCCACCAGATTTCATCGGCACAACGTTTCTGAAACAGTTATTGCTGGAGCTGAGCGACGATACCAATACATTGACTTCGCCAGTGGCTAATGCAGATTTTGATAAAGTGACTGCCTCTCTCTGGAGCTATCTGGATAAACTGCACCCTAGTCTGTGGCGTAAAGGCAAAGCCTTTCCGAAAAGTAGTTTGGCTCTGACTCCAATGCTGGATGATCGGGAAATAATGCTGTCTATGACGTTTAATCCGTCTTATGCCAGCTCAGCCATTGCTAGTGGTGAATTGGCAGAAACGGTCAGAACCTATGTCCATAAAGAAGGAACGGTTGGTAACACCCACTTCCTGGCTATTCCTTATAATGCTAAAGCCAAGGCTGGAGCTCAGGTGGTAATCAACTTCCTAATGTCACCGGAAGCCCAGGCTCGCAAGGCTAATCCTGACGTTTGGGGAGATCCTACTGTGTTGACTATGAGTAAACTGAGTAAGCAGGATCGAAACCTTTTCGCCAAGTTACCTCTTGGCATGGCAACTCTGAGTGCTGAGAAACTGGGTAAGGCTCTTCCTGAGCCCCACAGTTCTTGGGTAGCAGCTCTGGAGGAAGAGTGGCAGAAGCGTTACCGTCAATGACCGACACTGGTTCTATAGTTAGGCAACATGCTGCGACACTTGTCGCAGTTTTATTTTTGGCTCCGGTGGTTGTTGGAGTCAGTGGTGCCTTCTTACCTGCTTTCGGTTATATCCCGGAACTGGGTCAGCAAGAGTTTAATCTGAATGCCTGGTGGCAATTAATTGAAACGCCAGGTCTTGCAAGGATGCTGAACTTGACTCTGACGTCAGGTATTGGTGCAACTTTTCTATCCTTGATAATAGCCTTCTCATTTGTCAGTGCTGCATGGAACCATCGCTGGTGGATTCAGGCAGAACGTTGGCTGTCCCCGATTCTTTCGGCTCCTCATGTAGCTTACGCCGTGGGTTTTTCATTTTTGCTAATGCCCAGTGGCATGCTGGCCAGAATGCTGGCCTCCCTGACGGGTTGGACATCACCGCCTGCCTGGGAAACAGTGCAAGATTCTGCAGGCATCAGCCTGATGCTGATCCTTATCTTGAAAGAAGCTCCTTTTCTCGTGCTAATGCTGATGGCTGCAGTTAACCAGATAGCGGTGAATGAGAGTTTACGAGCAGGACAGTCATTGGGCTATCAACCCTGGATGGTCTGGGTAAAAGTCATTTGGCCACAGCTGTATCAGAGAATTCGTTTTTCACTACTGACCATACTCGTATTTTCCCTGTCAGTTGTGGATATCGCCATTGTTATGGGGCCGTCAACACCACCCACATTTGCAGTGCAGGTACTGAATTGGTTTCGAAACCCTGATTTGGATTTTCAGTCTCTGGCATCCGCGGGGAGTCTGTTTTTAATGTTTATTGTTATGGCTGTCATTGCGGCTCTGTATCTGTTGGAGAGAACAGCTGGTTTCCTTTCAAACTGGCTGGTCGATGGTAGAAGAGGAAAGCTGGGAGCTGTCTGGAGTAAAGCCGCGATTATCAGCTGGAAACTGGTTGTTATCAGTTTTTCTGGTAGTGTTTTGATGTTGTTAATCTGGTCTTTTGCATGGCGTTGGCGCTTTCCGTCCTTATGGCCAGATACGTGGTCATTGCGCAGTTGGGAGAGAGCCTGGCCACAGCTGTCCGAACCATTGTTTAACTCGCTAACGATTGGAATCGTGTCTGCTGTGTTGGGTGTTGCTATTGCCATCCTGTTACTGGAATCGGGGAAGAGAACGAACAGGTTGTTGGGCAAGCTGATGTATCTACCGTTGTTACTACCTCAGCTAACATTTCTTTTTGGCATTCAGGTGTGGATGATAAAGATGAGTGTTGAGGGATACTGGTTTTCCGTCGTATTTATGCATCTTTTGTTTGTTCTTCCTTACTGCTATCTCAGTCTGTCTGGCCCTTGGCGTTTCTACGATGAAAGGCATTCAAAGCAAGCTTGGTTATTGTCAGGTTCAAGAGTTAGAAGTTTTATTCAGATCAAAAGTCGTATTTTGCTTAAGCCGGTTCTGGCCAGCTTTGCCTTGGGATTTGCGGTCAGTATTGCGCAATATCTTCCGACCTTGTTTGCAGGGGCAGGCAGAGTGACAACGGTAACTACAGAAACAGTTGCTCTGGCTGCCAGTGGTAACAGGCGTTTGATTGGTGTTTATGCTCTCGTGCAGATGCTCTTGCCGCTGTTGGTTTATGCCTTGTTTACGTTTATAGGAAGATGGCAGTTAAGAGAGTGGAAACTGAGTAGGAGGTTTGTATGACATTGGAGGTACGTGGACTCTGTCTGTCAGTAGCGGGCAAATCTCTGGTTCAGGATCTGGATTTTGTTGCCGAATCTGGAAAGGTGCTGGGCATTATGGGTCCCAGTGGTTGTGGAAAGTCATCAATTTTGGATTTTCTCTGTGGAACCATCAGTTCATCGTTTAACTGTGTTGGTCAGATTCTTCTTGATGGAAAGGATATTTCTTCACTGCCGGCTTACCAGCGAAAGGTTGGTTTACAGCTTCAGGACCATTTGCTTTTCCCTCATCTGACGGTGGCAGAGAATCTGGCGTTTGGTTTGCCAGCTCATTACAAGGGTAAATCGAGAACAGAGCAGGTTGAAAAAGCATTACTGAACTGTCAGTTACCCGATGTAGGCTGTAAAAATCCAGTCACTCTGTCCGGTGGACAGAGAGCACGAATAAGCCTTATGCGAACCCTGCTTTCAGAACCTAGAGCTCTGTTGCTTGATGAACCTTTTTCAAAACTGGATCCTGAATTAAGAGGGCAATTTCGTAGCTTTGTCTTTGAGCAGGTAAAGGGGTTGGATATTCCAGTGGTGATGGTGACTCATGACAAAAATGATTTACCAGAGAATATAAAGATGATTGAACTCTAAGGGTTGTTGAACAGAAACAAGTCTAATTTAGATGACTTGCTTCTGTTCATACTTCAGAATTTCGACTGTATTAACTACTGAAGTCGTATGTCATTGCTTCCATAGGTGGTTGCAAGTAGTAGCCCTGAACGTAATCAACGCCTATTTGCCAGATACTGGTCAGTGTCTGGGCACTTTCAACCTTTGGCATGATAATGACTTTATTCAGTCGTTTGAGGTTATTGGTAACCTTCTTTAACTGAGAGTCATCGTTTCGTTCCAGCTTTTCGGTAAACAGGGAATCGAGCTTCACAAATGGCATATCAATGTGCTCCAGAACCTTCAAGGAGCGAGGTTCTCCGGAGAACTGGGTCATGGCAAACTTGCAACCAAGAGGTTTGAGCTGTTCTACAAAGCGGATAACCTGTCTGAGATGCTGCTGAACCATACGATCTGTCATCTGCAGGGTTAGCATATGCCCAGGTAATTCTGCGGCATTCAGTAATCGGGCAAGTTGCTCAGAAAATGTTTTGTCTTCAAGACTGGCCTGACTGATGTGAACCATCAATCGAACGCTGTCGCCTTTGCGGAATTTTTTCGCCAGCTGCTTAATTGCATTACGAACAACCCAACGATCAATAAATGGCATCATATCGCTTTCTTCCGCAGCACTAATAAATTCAGCCGCTGGAATCTCTTTGCCGTTTTGGTCTGCCATACGTAAAAGCACTTCGTAATAGTTCAGCCCTTCACCGGTCACGCTGACTATGGGCTGGAACGACAGCCTGAAGCTGTCATTTTCAAGAGCCTGACGAATCATTGCCAACATATCGCCATTACTGGCTTTTTTAACGTCTATGGATTTTTGGGAGAAAGTCTCAATACGGTTGCCACCCTGTTCCAACGCTAGCTGGCAGGCAAACTGAGCTCTTTCAAGAAAATTCTTTTCACTGCTATCCTGATTATTTTCTGCAAGACCTACACTTGCTGTTGTATAAATGGTTTGTGAACCAGAACTGATCAGAGCTTTATCAATGGCCTCTAGTAGAGGAGTGAGAGCCCCCAGTTCGTTCTGGTTAACAGCAATCAGATACACCTCATCACCATAGTGTGTGACCTGGCTTTCAGGAAGGTGCTTGGAAAGCAGTTCAACAATGCTGTCCTGCACGGCAACGCTGCCTTCAATACCTGCGGTTTGGCGGATCTCGTCGTAGTTTTCGAGCTTTAAATAAGCCAGAATTTCTGGAGAATGATCTTCTGATTCAAGCAGTGCAAGGAAGTCATGACGGGACTGAGTCGGTTGGCTTTCCGGTTGAACTGTGACTGAAACAGGTTGTGCAGCAGCTTTTACCAGTATTTGAATACAGGGCTCATCCTCAAATACAGCCTCAGAGAGAATAACCGTAGCGCCAAAGTTATCACCAGCGGTATCGACCAGCTTACAGCTAACAGCGGGTTGTTCATGGCCTGGTTTGAAGTGCTTGATTAGACTTTTGAAAAGAGGCTGATCTTCTGCTGCCACCATATCAATAAGGGGCATACCGGCAAGATCGTCAGGATCGCTGTAGCCGAAGAGTTCTAGGTAAGAAGGGTTGGCATCGATATGCATACCTTCATGGACGTAGGCGATAGCGTGACCGGCATTATCCATCAGTAACTGACAACGTTGCTCAGTGTCTTTCAGGTTCTTTTTCAGCCGCAAAACCTGTTCACGATACTCAAGACTGGAAATCTCACGAAGAATAGCGTGGAGCATGTGCTCTTCATGAGCATTATGAACGACATCTGCTGCACCAAAATCCAACCAGTGTTTAACAATGCTGGAGTTTTTTTCGTTAACAGAGAGAATAACCGGGATGTCCAGTTTCAAGCGCTTGATGCAGGCTATAGCTTGATCAGCTTTAACCATAGGGGTTTCTTCTACACTCAGTAAAAGATCCCATAAGCCTGTTACCAGAGCTTCTTCCAGTTCCTCAACCGAATTGATTTGATGAACCCGAGCCGGCTTTCCTGCCGCACGAAACAGTTTTACCCATCGCTCAGCATCATTTCTGGATTTCTCCAGAGTCAGCAATCGAACGGGTCTTGTCGTATTGTTCATGAATTGGCACTTCAGGTATTCGAATTATAGGACAATAATACCAATTTTTGTCCCTATACTCTTTCCCTGATACGTTAAACGGGTTACAAAGTTAAAACAGGCTCCTCCAGTACTCGGAACGTAATCATAGAGAGTTCAGGATCTTGACGGGAAACCTGCTTTGTCAGACATCTTCTTATTTCACCATCTGTTTTGAGAAAAAATTTCCTACTGTTCTGTAAAACTTCATTGCAGAAAAGCACTGGAGAAGGTTTATCTGTAGCTGAAGTAAGAATAGCGGGGTTGAAACTTTGTGAGGATGCTACTTTGGTGACGGGACTGACCAGACAGGGAGCCGCTTCAGAAGACACTAGTTCAACTCCCATCACTACTTTATCTTGTGTCGTCTTTCTCCATTTTATGAGACCTATTAGCCAGCGTGTCTGGTCTTTTTCCTGAATGGCGATTAGCTCTCTCGAACTCGCGGTGTCAGAAAGTTTATTATCAATCATGAGGCAGTAGCCGCTTGCTGAGCTGTTCACGGCTTTAGCCTTAATGGCCTGAAAGACTGTGTCAGAATGGATTCGGGAAGAGCAAAACTCAATGCTGTCAGCTGCTAGATTAAGACTGATATTGCTTACAGGGCCCGTATCATAAGCAGATGCCCAAATATCTTCGGAGCCGAAATTGCTGTTTTCTACCGTCTCAGATAAAACGGATTTATCACGGTTCTGGTGTGTGGATAGAGCCTGATAAATAGCCTTAAATCCTAGGTGTACCTGACATTGAGTATCATTTGGGTATCGTTTGAATACCCGTTGGGAAGGAGCTCCCCAAGCATTGAGTAACAAGCTGATGAGCTGGGCAGGCAAAACAGATGTTTTTTGTGGCGTTGAATTACTCTTAAGCTTCTTCAGATGTGCTATTAATACTCGAACATCCAGTGATAAATAATGGCTGTTTTTAGAGTGTTCTGAGGGAGATTTAAGCTTGAGCCCAGAATCAGAATACAAGTCAACGAAGAAATAGCTGCTGCTTTTGTCTGAAGATGTCAGTCGTGTATGTGGGACCCATAGGCAGAGAGCCTTATTGATCAATTTGATTTCATAGAAAGAAAAACCCTCTGCTTTGCTCAATAATAGAGCTCGCTTATAAACGTCCGAGATGGACAGCTGTCGGGTCTTAATGACTGTTTTATCGGTCAATGTGTAGTTGGTGAGATCGCTTCTGATAGCCAATTGAAACAGCTGGTGCATCTCGTGCCAGAGCCCTTCGCTGTTTTTGTTGCCAGGAAACTGGTACAAAGTTTGAGCGAGTTCTGTCATAGAGCGATGAATAGAAGCGGCAAAAGAATCCATCGTTGCTTGCATGGAAGTACTAATTACTTGGCTAATAATGATTTTGTAGCAATCAGCCAAAGACATCAGTAATTGAGCCGGCTGGTTGATGCTGCCCGGATTTACTTGCTGATCCTTACAGTCATGTAAAATGCGTCCTATCAGTTGATAGACTTCTGGTCGAAGCAGTTCTGCTAGCTCCCACCGATTGACCGAAGAGGTTTTTAGGTGCGAGATTTCAACCAAAGCCGAATGCAGCTGGCTGGAATACGAGAGACTGTTTTTATCGTGTTGATTCAACCAAGCCCTGAGATTATCTGGAGTACTTTGACAGAATGACAAGGTATCCAGAGTCTGTTCAGGGTGTTGCAGTTGAATCCTTTCAATCTGCGAGTTCATGTTATCTTCCTGAATACATAACCCTTAAAGGTATAAAACTTATTTTGTCTTTTAAGCCATGAAACAGTTTATGGCTACTGTCGTAAATAATCCAGACCACTGCATTTGACCGATTTATTTAATTTATAGCTGTTTTATGCCGTTTATATGTGAAATACGAGGTTGAATCGCAAATCAACTTTTCAATGGTTTTGGGAGGCGTGTCACATAAAAACCATGATATTGATTCATTTACTACGTATTTTAGAAGTGTTTGGTAGTTGTTTTAATGGTGTTTAGAGCATTCTTTCTAAGAAAAACAAGGAATTCTTACACCCAATGCTTAAACTGATATTGAAGTCTTTCCCGGTTCTCCGGCTACCTCGCGCACTAACTTAGGAACTAGATATCCTGGGCACTGTGCCATCAGTTCTCGCATGATTTCCTGAGCTTTTTGCGTATTAACATCAAAGTGAGCTGCACCTTTCACTTTATCGAGTAAGTGAAGATAATAAGGCAGCACGTCAGCCTGAAACAGTTTATGGCTGAGTTCACTGAGTGCTTCTGCATCATCATTTATTCCCTTAAGCAGTACGGTCTGATTCAGCAGAGTTACTCCGGCCTTCTTTAGTTTCTGTAAAGCGGAATGAACTGCGTCGTCTATTTCATTTGCATGGTTACAGTGAATCACCATGACAGGCTTTAGGCGTGTACTTGTCAGCCAACTCAGTAACTCATCGGTCACTCTGTCAGGAATAACAATGGGGAGTCGAGTATGTATTCTGATCGTCTTCAAGTGTTGTATCTCTGATAGCTCCTGAATCAGTTTTTTCAGGCGTTTATCTGAAGTGGCTAGTGGATCACCGCCACTGAGAATAACTTCATGGATATCTGTCTGTGCCTTTATATAGTCGATAGCCTGTTGCCAGCTTTCACCGCCTAGCTGGTTATCACCGTAGGGAAAATGTCTTCTGAAACAGAAACGACAGTTAATAGCACAGGCACCACTGACAATAAGCAGCAACCGACCTTTGTATTTATGAATCACACCGTCGGATGGATTGCTGCTTTGTTCAGCCAGTGGATCCATAGTGAAACCTGAAACATCTAAAGTCTCATTATCAACAGGGAGCACCTGCTTTAGTAATGGGTCGTTTGCATTGCCGAATTCCATACGGGAGATATAGGAAAAAGGTACGCGGGTTTTAAATTCGGCATCCCCTCTTAGAGCTCCAGCCAAAAGGTTGTCCGACAGACCAAGCGTTGCCAGCAATTCGGAAGGGTGGCTGACAGCCGTTGATAACTGCTCTTGCCAGGTTTTTGAAGTCGTATCTGAAGCTATATGGTTCATCATTGGATCGTCAATTGAATAGTCAGTCTGCACACCGGAAGCGGATCAGGTTATCATAGAGGTTTAGAATTTTGCTGGTAGTGTCTGATGGCGAGTTATAGCACCAACGAGTTTCGTTCAGGTCTCAAAGTAATGCTGGAAGGTGATCCTTGCGCCATTATAGAAAACGAATTTGTAAAACCGGGTAAGGGTCAGGCATTCAGCCGGGTTAAATTTCGTAATTTGAGTAATGGACGGGTCTGGGAACGTACTTTTAAATCCGGTGAAAGCATTGAAGCTGCTGATGTCATGGATTATGAGATGGAGTATCTGTACACCGACGGTGAATTCTGGCATTTCATGATGACTGATGGATCCTTTGAGCAGCATGCAGCGGGTAAAGAAGCGGTTGGTGACACCATTAACTGGCTGAAAGAGCAAGGTGAGTACACAGTTACTCTGTATAACGGCAATCCTCTGGCTGTATCTGCTCCCAACTTTGTAGAATTACAAGTTATTGAAACAGATCCGGGCCTCAAGGGTGATACAGCCCAGGGTGGCTCTAAACCAGCCAAACTGACTACCGGCTTTTCAGTGAAAGTACCACTGTTCATTGTTGAAGGTGAAATGCTGAAGATTGATACTCGCACAGGCGAGTACATGGGTCGTGTGAAGTAATTTATTTTCTGATTTAAAAAAAGGCTGCCAATATGCAGCCCTTTTTTGTTTTTACTCTATGAGAAATACTGGATTTAGTGTGATCTGTAGAGGCACGGAGGTTGATCTGTCAGTCACGAAGGTCGTGTAACCCACTATAGAGTTACCTATGTAGTCCATGGCTACCTGTCCTTTGAAAAAGGATGGAATACTCATGCCGCTTTCTCCTCCCCATTGGAATGATATTCTGCTCCCTGTACATGGAGGTTCAGGCCTTGGTGGGCGAGCGGCAAAAGCCCTATTCATATCCGGTGGTCTGTGGTGATTGCGATGTTTTGGCGGAACAGGCTTGGCAAAAAACTCCCTGTCATCGGTAACGTCGGCTAAGTCTCTTAAAGCTGACAGATGAAAAGAGGGGAAACCATTCAACATATATACAGAGAATATATGATCCTCATCGCCAAACCTGAAAGGTTGTGATCGATAAATATTGTTTGGAATAGTGCAACTGTTTTCGGGTTTATGGTGATGATGATGAGGGGGGGGGTGTCTTCCATCGCAGCTATGTCCTTTGTGATGCTTTTTATGACAAGCTTCGGAAGCGGGTGATAAGAGCAGTGCAGCAACAACAGTTGAAGCAGTTAGAAAGTGATTCATATCGACGTCCTTGTGATCATGTTGGTAACAATCCAGTATAGAAAGCCGTTTTTCCTGTTAACCGCTTATATAGAGTAGTGCCGTTATGTTGTCTGACGACTGGATGCCTTCTGTCGATTTGAAGGCTTTGAGAAAACGTGCAGATTTGTATCGAACTATTCGTCAATATTTTGACGAGAAGGGAGTTCTTGAAGTTGAAACACCGCTACTTTCTTCTGCAGCGACTGTTGATCTCCATATAGAAAGCTTTTCTGCGACATTTTTACCAAACGGAGGTATGCCTGTTCAGTACTATCTACAGACTTCTCCTGAATTCCCCATGAAAAGGTTATTGTCGGCTGGAAGCGGTGATATCTACTCTCTGAACAAAGTGTTCAGAAATGGTGAGGCTGGTGGTCGTCACAATCCTGAATTTACCATGTTGGAATACTACCGCTTAGGAATGAATCAACAGCAGTTGGTGGATGATTTAAGTGCCCTGCTATCTGGAGTGACGGATTTCTCCGAAGAGAATAGATTCAGTTATCGAGATGTATTCATTCAGCACTTGGGTGTTAACCCACATCAAGCTACTGACCAGCAGCTTAAAAGTTTGGTGCAAGATCATGTTGATGAGCACTTGGGTGATCTAGAAAGGAATGACTGTCTAGATTTGCTTTTTTCTACTGTGGTTGAGCCTAACCTGGGTATTAAAGGAAGCAGTAAGCTCAATGGCGTCTTTGTTTACGACTATCCAGCCAGCATGTCTGCATTAGCCAGATTACATACTAATAAAGAAGGCGAAGTGGTTGCCGCAAGATTTGAACTGTTTGTTAACGGTGTTGAGTTAGCTAATGGCTATCACGAACTTACTGATGGTGACGAACAACAGTACCGGTTCGAGCAGGAAAGAAAGAAAAGAAGAGAACTCGGAAAGTATGACTACCCCCATGATCAGAGAATGGTGAACGCTCTTAAGAAGGGAATGCCTGATTGTTCAGGTGTGGCTATGGGAGTAGACAGATTGTTAATGCTGATAATGGGAACTTCAAACATTGCTGACGTCTTGGCTTTTGATTTCAGCAGAGCTTAAACAGCCGTATATAAGAAATATCAAAATAAGTGTTAACCGAGGGTTGGCACGACCCTGCTATCTGCGTATAGTTCGCCACCTCAACGGCACATCGCCAGTTAGCGGCTTCTAATACAGAGGTTCTTAACCGGCACCGTTCAGCGCGTTTCAATCACTTCTTTCTCCTCTAACAGAGACTGAAAATAAGCGATTGACAACAACGGCTGAAACGGTAGAATGCGCCTCCGCTGACCAAGTAAAGTTACTTCGAAAGAAGCAACGAAGCTCAGCGGATTGATTAGCCATCTGGTTTTTCAAAATGTTTTAAACCTTCTTTATAGGATGTTTGAAACGCTTCGAAAAACAAACGGTTGACAACAAAAACGGTCGCGGTAATATAGCGGCCTCGCTGATCGGCACCAACCACTAGGTTGAACGCAGTTAGCGACTTCAAGTCCTTCTGGCTTGAAACGTTCTTTAAAAACTTATCAGACAATTCGTGTGGGCGCTTGTGTGATTGCATCGGTTAACTAGCTTCGGCTAGAAAGACTTAAGATGCTTAATCAAGCAGGCGAACATACTTGAACAAAATTCATGTACGTTTAATAGCAAACATTGAGCAGTTGATTGTTCGTTCCTCGGAATGGATATGAAGCAAACCGATTTAAACTGAAGAGTTTGATCATGGCTCAGATTGAACGCTGGCGGCAGGCCTAACACATGCAAGTCGAGCGGTAACAGAACTAGCTTGCTAGTTGCTGACGAGCGGCGGACG
>SIHQ01000053.1 GCA_004762125.1 Oceanospirillales bacterium
TCGACTTTCCAGGGCTGGCGGAGGTCCGTAAGTAGAGAAAGATGTTCAATCAAACTGGCTGCATTCACTGTAATAGAGCTCATATACTTCTTTTGGAATATGAAACCACAGTCGTATGGATAAAGAAATTCTACAGATGTTAAAACCCTGAAACTTACTGGTTACGCGGGGTTTCATGCTTTTTCCCTGATAGGCATGTTAGTGAGAAAACAATTATTAACTACAGTTACCGAACAGTGAGGGCTTTTATGGTCTTTTTCTGAGGGAATTTTTCTTCAAGATCACTTCAAGACAAATATATATTTTCAGACACGCTACCGCCCACCAAGATTTATCGCTAATTCCAGAACAGCGAGTCAGCAAGAATTACCAAACTGATAATAGTGGATTTTGTGAGAAAACAGGGGTTCAAAGCCAAAGAGGCGGGCATTATACCCACCTCAAGAAAAATATAAAAGAAAGTACTAACTCCTAAACCAATAAATCCGGCCTAGGTAATCAGCACATTCATTACTTCAATATTCAGGTAGAAGAAGACTGACAACCATCACAGTAATAACACCCCAGACTATAGCCATAGATATTGCACCTTCTGGGGTCGACCTTATTCAAAACCACACCACTGATCGGCGTACGAGCCTAAAGCAGGAGCTCAAGCGTATTATGAATAGCATCGTTCAGCTTCGATTACATGGACTAGCCCGTAGAGGGTGCAGTGGTTAAGTCGGGCCTACAAGAAAACTAACAATGATAGCCATTTAGCTTTGATTAAGAGCTCGATTCCTCTGCTCAATAAAAGCCTTCGCTTTGGACGGAAACTGCTTCGCCAACCGATCCATACTCTTATCCAGAATTTTTTGAGTATCATCTGTCAACCATCCCCGGTAATGATTGGCCAGCAGCGCTGTTGTTTCCATCACTCTCTGTTCCCAGGGGCCTAGTTCGTTGGCCTTAAGTAGAGCCTCTTCAAAATCAGCATCAATGAGGGAGAGTTGTGCACGAGCCATTGCATAATCAAGGTACGAATAGGGCCAATGGGGCCTTAGTTCAGTGGCTCGCTTCCAGACCGATAAATACTGATCCTGTGAAGTAAGATCTGTCTGCTCAAACACATCATATTTCTGTCCCCAGTCCAGCACCTTGCCCTTAAGAACCCATTGCTCGCCGGATTCAGGTAACTGAGCCAATCCTTTATCAGCTCCTTTTAAAGCCACTTCGAAATCATGCTTTTTCATGGTGAAATCGGAGCCTTGCTTTTTGAGCTGCTCACCCCAGAAATCGAGATACTGCTTTGTCTGGTGATTGTAGATACCGGCAAACACCAGTCGCTTCCCCTGCACTATTCCCGTGGTCAGCACAATCATCAAAGGTATCGCAATCAACCAACGCTTTCGTTGAAATCTGGCTTTCCTGGCCATTACTGTTCCTTCTCTTGATAAAACTGCTGAGAATGCTGTTGAGAATGCTGTTGAGAGTACTGTTGAGAATGCTGCTTAAGAAAAATTGACTGAGTCAGTACGTCCGGGTTGGTATGAGTCAGCTTGATTCTTTCTTCTTCTCCTACCCATGTATCCAGAACACCGGCTGCGGCCTTCATAGCCGGTGGTCGTCGTGTGGTGTTGTGAGCGTCGGATGCAACAAACTGAACCAGTTTTTTATCGAGAAGCCATTGTGAAATCTCTTCCGCCTGACTGCCAAACTGACCGGAGACAGACGCTGCGGTTAATTGAAACAGAACACCTTTGTCAGCCAATGCCTGTGCTCGCTCCGGGTAGCGCATGATCTCTTTGTTGCGCTCTGGGTGTGCAATGACCGGGCGAATATTCTGACGTTTCAGCCAGTTAATCAGGTTATCAATGCCCATAGGGATTTGAGCGTGAGGCATTTCAAGCAGTACACAGTCAGCACCCTCCCACTGACCCAACATGGGCACTCTGCCCTTCTTCAGTTGCATCATGAACTCGTCACTGATGCGCACTTCAGCCGCCATAGCAATTTCGATAGGCAGCTTTAATTTATTTTTCTTGCTAAGAAGTTTTATAAAATGAGGGAGGATAGTATCAACGTCATTGTCAAAACGTCCGGCATGCATATGAGGCGTGCAGACCAGTTTTTGGATACCATTATCGACAGCCAGTTTTAACAGTTCAATGGAGTCCTCAAGGGTTTGGGCGCCATCATCAATACCGGGGATAATATGGTTGTGGATGTCGATCATCTGTGACTCTTCGCAAGCAAAACTGCAAAGAATCATATAGTGAGGAGGGAGAATTAGGAAGGGGCCGTTATGCAAAAAATCAATCAAGTCGCTTTACCCAAAAACCCCCACCATTTATTGATCAGCAGATTGCGAGCATCGTTGAAGATGCTCTTCTACTTCTGCTCGATTTAAAGAGTCAAAGGCGCAATTGGGGCATACATACATAGTAATCAATTGGTTATCAGTGAGATGAACAGTATGTGTACGTAAGTCGCTCCTCAGGCTTAGATTAGATAGCCTGAACTGCCTAACAAGCTGCGAAATGCGAGCTTCGGTAGGCAAGATACCATTGGCAGATGGCAACCCGAGGCCATAATCAGAAGGACCAACAAGGGAAAAATCACCAAATTCACTAGGACCGACCGGAACGACCGGGTCATCAGAAAAAATAACGCCCCCAAAACTGACAGTGATACCATGGCCTTGCAGTGATTGCGGTTCAGGCGAAACTGGCCAGAATGATAAACCCATGGCAACAGAGAAAACTTCAGCAATGGCCTCTGAATGATTGCTGGCCAAGTGAGCGACGAGAGCTTCCGGCGTTTCAGATATGGATGAGCAACAGCGGTATGGGCATACAAATGTAATATGATTGTTTAAATGATTCTCAAATGTCTCTCTGTCTTCCACTAAGATCGAACAACAAGGGCAACTGAGTTCTAACTGGTCTGGATGATCAGAATGTAAATGGTCTGACATCACTTGCGGGCTGTAGCAAATTCTCTCGCAGTAAGCGCAACGGTACTCACGCCCCTCTATTTTATCGCACCTGCACCGAACTGGTTTATGAGGGTAATCACTGATCAATTTACCACAGATCGTGCAATAGGAATCATATATCGCTTGATCCGATGATTGCATTCTCCGACAATCAGTATTGTCGTGCTGCTCTCGAAGGTGCTGTTCAAACTGACGAGTAACAGGAGCCTCGCAACTCTTTATATTGCATCGTCTGGGAGGAAGGACCACCTTACGACATTGTGGGCAAACTGGTTTTGAACTTGGTGATTCACGCTGTTCGTAACGTTCTTGTTCAGCCTTACTACTTTTATTTAAACAGCCTGAACAAATCGAAACATTGCAGCAACCCAGTTGTAAATATTCTATCGTTTCGGCGCTTTCTGTGGAGTCAACAGTCTCCGGCGAGTCATAAGATGGTGACTCTGCCGGGGCCATTAAACAGATACAACATTTTTCAGACTCTTCTGAAGCTCCATCTTCTCCAACAGCTCCATCTTCTCCAACAGCTCCATCTTCTCCAACAGGTTCATCTATCGGCGCTTCATAAAAACCGGGCTCTGTACTGTACGTACTCTGGTGAGACGTCCCTACGACAGTAATCGCGTTTTCCATCTGCCAATGACTGCATTTTTCGCAGTAATAACGTCCAGTATTCATTCCACTTTCTTTCATCACTGACTTGCACTTATCACACTGCACTTGTGCGTAAGCTGCAAAACAAAACAGTATTGAGAGCAGAGAAATACAGAGCACAGGTTTTAAATTCATGCATCACCATTCATCGCACAAAGCCCTGCTCATAAAACATGGCTCACTAGCCATAGTGTGTCAGAACTTTTGAAAACAACAAATCCATTGGGTGTTGCTAACGACCAAAAAGCAGGTGGGCATAAAAATATAATCAGTTTTCTACGCTGGAAAGAGTGAGAACGTTACTTTCCTTCTTTCCTTCTTTCCTTCTTTCCTTTATTAACGCAACAGTCGCTAACAATGCTCAGAATTGTAGCAATAATTCGTCGCTTCAATAAAGCCTTCAACACTGCCACAGTCAAAACGTTTGCCCTTAAATTTATAAGCCAGCACACACCCTTGCTGGGCTTGTTTCATGAGCGCATCGGTAATTTGAATCTCGCCGCCTTTACCGGGTTCGGTTTCTGCAATCAGTTCAAAAATATCCGGAGTCAGGATATAACGGCCAATAATGGCTAAATTACTTGGAGCGTTTTCTTTCGATGGCTTCTCAACCATATGCTCTACACGAATAATGTCGTCAGAGATGTTCTGGCCAGCAATCACGCCGTACTTATGCACCTCATCTTCAGGCACTTCCATCACAGCAACAATACTGCAGCGAAACTGCTTATAGAGTGCCGCCATCTGAGCCAGAACACCCCTGCCGTCTTCATTGATACAGAGGTCATCCGCTAGAACCACACCAAAAGGCTGGTCGCCCACCAGAGTTTGACCACTCAGGATCGCGTGCCCCAGCCCTTTCATTTCTCTTTGACGAGTGTATGAAAACGTACAGCTGTCAATCAACTCTCTGATTCCGTTGAGCAACACTTCTTTGGACGTTCCTGCAATTTGATGCTCTAGCTCATAGTTAGAGTCAAAATGATCTTCCAGTGCTCGTTTGCCACGACCGGTGACAATACAGATGTCCGACATGCCGCCTTCAAGAGCTTCTTCTACACCGTATTCAATCAATGGCTTACTGACGATGGGCATCATTTCCTTCGGCATAGACTTAGTGGCCGGCAGAAAGCGTGTGCCGTAACCTGCTGCGGGAAAAAGACACTTTTTTAACATTATGCATATCCTGAATCTGAAGGTATGAAAACTATGATAACGGTGTTCGATGTAACTTGCTGGATGGCAGATACCTGGCTAGCCAAGCGAAAGCCATCAAGCAAACAAAATACGCCGCATTGGAAGGAATTTGTAAATTAAAATCCACCGAAGAATGAATCAGAAGAGACAACAGCCCCATAAAACTGGCGAAACCCATTCCGATCATGATTCTGGAACGCCTGACCAGCATGGCTTTAACAGAATGCCACAAACTCACTAGCACCATAAGAACTAACAAGATAAAAGCAGGCATACCAAATTCCAGTGGAAACTGGAAAAAATCGTTATGGGCAAGATCAAAGAAACCCGTCCATGTGCCGTCATGATAAGAAGGTAAAGTCGTGTAGAATGTGCCTGCACCAGAGCCTGTTAGACTGAAATCAGGAATCATTTCCAGAGTCACTGGGTTCACATCGGTTCTGAGATCACTAATCTCATAGACAAAATCAGACTCAACGGCACCATTACCAAGCCCTTCAGCGCTACCTTCTCTTCTTCCATCAGCCACCAGGCTTTCAATCTCAGCCTCATTGAGATGGCTGTCTTCTACCTGAACAACCGTTACCGTATTTTCCAATCGGTCTATCAGCTTTTCCAGACCAAAATACTTACTGATAATCAGTGTGTCGATCAATATCAGGCTAGCGAACAGAAAGAACACGCTACGAGTCAGTTTTTTCTGACAAATGACATAAATAAAACCGGTAATAAACAAGCTACTAAAAAAAGCGGTATTGCCCATTCGAGAACGAGACATCACCAAACCGATGACCATAATCGCCAGCGCTGTACGAAGAATGACTTTGCTACTCATCAGTGTTGCCAGTGTTTGCCGCAACCATTCCCCAAAGTTTCCTGCTTTACGGTCATTAAGCTGGGCGATCAACAAACCCATGCCTACAGCCAGAGTCATCTCAAGACAACCTGCAAAATTATTTCGATTCACAAACGTCCCACTGGCTACTCCCTGCCCCGTCTCTTTTGGGCCAAACAGCAACACCTCTGCTCCCGACAAAGTACTCAACGAACCAAACACCGCTTGAAACGTACCAGCAATAACAAACAGCCAGGCCATTACTTTCAGACGCCTTGAATCAGTGACCAGCAATAACATCAATGAAAAAAGCAAAGCATAGGACGCAGACAGCAACCCATGGACACGAGTGGCAAAAGGGTCGAGAGATAGATACAAATAATCAGGCACAGCCGCGCCTACAAAATGTGCGACCTCTGTCTGAGCTGACCAGGCTACCGGCGACAAAAACTGAACAAGAGTGGCAGGCAACGGCCAGGACTGAACCCACACCCAAAGAGTCACCAGAAAAAAACCACCCACAACAGGCAAGCCTTTGCGAAAAGTCGGTGTAAAAGACACCAGGCTCATACTGTAAGCCAGAACCCACATGGCAGACAGTGCAAAAATACTCACCTGCAATAGGCCCATAGCCCACTGAGGCTTACTGCCAAAAGGTAAGGGAAGCCATGCCACGATCAACAATAGACAATAAAACAGAAAGCGACTCAAGCGACTATCTTGCGGGGACAAGGCAACAATCCTTTGAATAGGTTCAGTGGTCTGGAAAGTGCGGGAGATTATACAGAAGAAGAAAGAAAGGAGGAAAGGCAAGCAGCAAAAAGAAGCAATCAAAAATGAACAATCAAAAAAACAGTTTTTCTGATTACCCTTTTACTGTGAAAAGATGTGTTTAGTTGAGCCCTGAAACTGCTCGAATACTTGCAGTTGGCAGTTGGCAGTTGGCAGTTGGCAGTTGGCAGTTGGCAGTTGGCAGTTGGCAGTTGGCAGGGCGAGCGTAGCTCGTTTCTCCTTACTGACCACTGAAAACTTAAAACTAATCACTTATTTCTGATTACTGATTACTGATTACTAAAAACTAAAAAAGCCATCAATCCGACCCAAACAAATCTCGCGTATAAACCTTATCTATCACGTCAAACAGCTCATCTACCATACGGTTAGAAACAATCACATCAGACATAGCCTTAAAACTTTCAAGATCGTTAATAACTTTTGAGTTGAAAAATTCAGCCTCTTCCAGTGCCGGTTCATAAACGACCACATCAATACCCTTGGCTTTAATCCGTTTCATAATGCCCTGAATAGAGGAAGCCCTGAAATTGTCTGAACCTGTTTTCATAATCAAACGGTAGATACCTACAACCTGTGGATTTCGTTTAATAATGGAATCCGCAATAAAATCCTTACGGGTTGTGTTGGCATCAACAATCGCCCCGATAATGTTATTCGGTACATCCTGATAATTGGCTCTTAACTGCTTGGTGTCTTTCGGTAAACAATAACCGCCATAACCAAAAGAAGGGTTGTTGTAATGGCTACCAATACGAGGGTCCAGCCCTACCCCTTCGATAATATGCCGACTGTCCAACCCATGTGTTTCAGCATAAGTGTCCAACTCATTAAAATAAGCCACACGCAAAGCTAGGTAGGTGTTGGAAAACAACTTAACGGCTTCCGCTTCAGTGGAATCGGTAAACAGAACATCAATGTCTTGTTTTTCTGCACCTTGTACTAATAACTGTGCAAATTGCTCAGCACGCTCAGAACGTTCACCTACAATAATCCGAGAAGGGTGCAAGTTGTCGTGCAGTGCTTTACCTTCACGAAGGAATTCAGGTGAAAACATAATATTCTCACAACCCAACTCTTCCTTGATTCGTTGGGTATAACCTACTGGCACAGTAGATTTAATCACCATAACCGCAGCAGGATTAATCGCCATCACCGATTTAATCACTGTTTCAACGGTATCGGTATTAAAATAATTGGTTTGCGGGTCATAATCGGTGGGCGTTGCAATCACTACAAAATCGGCATCAGAATAAGCCAGCTTGAAATCAGTAGTTGCACGAAGATTAAGTGAGCGATTAGTCAAAAAATCTTCAATTTCAGCATCAACGATAGGTGATTTTCTGTCGTTAATCATATCGACCTTCATGGGTACGATATCAACAGCCACCACTTGATTGTGCTGAGCCAATAAAACAGCGTTAGACAGGCCCACATAGCCTGTTCCTGCAATAGCAATTTTCATGAATTCTTCTATAGCTTTTGATTAGATATTTAGTTAGCAGTTTTAAATAAAAAATAACAAACAAAGCAACTGCCAACTGCCAACTGCCAACTGCCAACTGCCAACTGCCAACTGCCAACTGCCAACTGCCAACTGCCAACTGCCAACTGCCAACTGCCAACTGCCAACAATTATTTACCAATAACTTCAGCCACCGCATCCAGATATTTCTGAATCACAATTTTTTCATCGAATTCACGCTCAATCTTTTCACGGCTTTTACGGCCCATAGCCAAGCGTTCTTCATGACTCATAAGAATAATTTTTTCAAGCTTCAAGACAAGGTCTTCAGTACTGCGTGGCTCACACAAATAACCATTAACACCATCATCAACAGTTTCACGGCAGCCCACGTTATCAGTAGTTACTATTGGCTTGCCCATAGCACCCGCTTCCAGCAAACTTTTGGGGACACCTTCACGGTAATAAGAAGGCAATACCATACAATCCACCTTGGCTATTTCCTTATCAACAGCATCGGAAATACCCAAATAATTAACCACTCCTTCTGCCACCCATTGTTCCATGGAAGTTCGGCTAACGGCAGAAGGATTATCAACATCCAGAAAGCCTAATAACTGAAATTCTGTTTCAGGGTATTTCATACGTAACTGACGTGCAGCATCCACATACTGCTGAATTCCCTTGTCGTATAACATACGGGCAATTAACAGGAAACGAATCTGACCATCGTCATCTGCAGCCGTCAGTTTGAAACGAGATAAGTCTGCACCAGAGCCGGGTAAACGATCAGTTAACTCAGCAGGTGCCATTTTATTTTCAAGGAATAAGGCTCGATCATCTTCATTTTGGAAGAAAAGTTTTTTTGCTTTCGGTTGTGTGAAACGATAAAGCAGTCTTGCAACTTTTGAGGGTAATGATTCATTAATAAATAAGATACCCAAACCCGCTATATTATTAATGCAAGGCACACGACACAACCAAGCAGCCAGGGTACTGTATATATTGTTTTTAGGTGTAAAGTTAAGTGCTGCAACCGGTTTTATCTTTCGGTAAATTGAGAGAAAAGAAATAAACGTTTTGATATCATTGAGTGGCTTAGTCCCGCCTGCATCGATATTTACAGGGATAAATTGGCAACCCAGTTTTTCAAGTTTTTTAGAGTATTCATCTTTTGGCGCAATTGTTGTAACGCTATAGCCTTTTTTTTGCAGTGCCAGGATGGTATTTTTTCTGAAGTTGTATAGGTACCAACTAGTGTTGGAAGTTATAGCGATGATTTTCTGCACAGGCTGTTTATCCAGAAGATTTGAATTAACGTGAAAGTGTTATAAAAAGTGGAGATTCACTATTTTTTTAAGAAGAGGTGTCTGACTACACTCTGCATTAATACGATGAAGAAATAAAATCTTTATAAAATTTTTCTTTTTTTAAATTTATTGTGCTAAACAAGTATTCTTTTGATTTGTTCAAGCAGTAGTTTGAGTGTTTAATATATAAATCTGAATCTAAAAGAACTTCATCAATAAGCTCTCTTAATCTGTCTGTATTCTTTGGGTTAAATACCATATCAGAAGGCAGAAGTTCAGGAATACCACCAACATTCGACCCCAAACACGGCAGACCAAATGACATTGCTTCTATTATAGATCTTGGTAAACCTTCTGTTAAACTAGGCTGAACATAAACATCCAAAGTTTTAAACCAGTCATTCATATCCTCTTCTGAATTGAGATACCCCACTTGCTCAACAAATTCTAACTTTGATATTTCTTTCTCATAATCAGAATCTTTACCACCACCCACGATAGAGATGATTAACCCTAATTTACTTGACCTCACTGCGTTAATAAGGTTAATAACTCCTTTTATTTTCAACGTGGGGTTAGCTATGACTCCAATTTTGTAGACTCTTTTATCACTGAGCTCCTTCGCTTTTTCTGTGTCTTTAATAATTACATCCGACAAAGCAATAGTTCTACCAAGTGAAGGATAACGATCTTGTAAATATTTTTTTGTTACATAGGTCGTCCAAAGCGATTTTTTTAAAACTTTTCTCAATTTTATTTTTGCCAGTAAAGAGTATAATTTGGCAGATATATCACCTCTATACCAAAGGCACTCAAACGGATCAGCCACTACTTCATTCAATATTGGCTTTCCCAGTTTTAAGCATATTCTGTTAGCCATGCTACCCAATTCACTAGGAAGTCTTGCAATTACAAAATCAGCTTCAGATATTTTTTCTAACAATTTACTATATATCTTATTTTTTTGGAAAAATCCTTTTAATGTAGATAAATTCTCCACACTTGTAACTTCAATACATTCTCCATCTGATCTACTTGACTCTAAAGGCTGACAATCAACAATCTTATATCTTCCTACAACATCCAAACAATCAAAATAATTTAGATAATAAGCTAACTTAGCATAATTCAATTTTCCATTTGAGTAGTGTTGATTTTTATATCTTTGAAATATATGGTCATGTATAAATACAGCCTTCATAACAAGTCCTTTTTAGCTTTAGCTGGGCTACCTACATAGATCTTGTTAGAATCAAGATGGCCTTTCACAAGACTGCCAGCACCAACAATGACTCTATTTTCTATAGTTGACCCTGATAATATCTTTACAGAGCAACCAATCCAAACATCATCTCCTATTAGTACTGGTTTTTTTATCAATGAATTATACTTTATAGGCTGTGTAGTATCTTCGTAGCCATGCTCAAATGTCAAAATAGACGTGCTATGCGCAATTGATACATTATCACCAATATCTAGGCCACCTAGAGAATCTATATAACAATATTCGTGAAAGCTGACATTATCACCAATACTGAGACTTCCAATATTCTTAAGAATAACAAAGCGAGCAATATATAAATTGTCACCGATATTTTTGTTTACTGACTTCACAAAAATATATCTTAAAATCACTCCAAAACGAGTTGGTACCAAAGATACGATATCATATAAAAAAACATTCATTGAGTTTGGTAAAAAACCTAAGACAAATGTCAATATATTTATAAAAGGTTTTAATATTCTAAACAATTGCCTGCCACTCATCAAAAAACAGCTCTTTTATAGATAGAAAGGAAAAGGCGCTTAAACCCTTTTGATGCTGGTATCAAATAAAATCTTGTACCAAAATATTTTTCAGCAATAAGCTTTGCATTTTTTACCTGAGAACTGCCTTCTGCTCTCCCTAGGGAGCTAGGCAATATCCTTAAAAAATAAAGGGTTTCGTTAAGGAAACCGAATTTGTACTTATTTATTGATATGATTCGACATAAAAACTCATAATCCTGAGCTGTTTTAAATTGTTCATCATATAGATTTTCTTTGAATACTTCTCTTTTTCCAAAAAAAGTACCATGAACAAAAGGATTACCAAACTTTAAAATAGTCATAGAAAAGAAGCACCTTCTTTTAATACTATTTGGTGGCGATATAATTCTCTCCCTCTCTCCAAAGGATTTTGCTTTAGTACAAATAAAATCATACTTTCCATTCTTAATATAATCTAAACATTTCATCAATCTATCAGGGTGAGATATATCATCTGCATCCATTCTTGCTACAAACTGACCTTTTGACAATTCTATTGCTTTGTTTAATGATTTCGTTAACCCTTTATTTTTTTGACTGTATAGTTTTATATCTAAAGAATTTTTTGATATATAGTTTTCAATTATTGAAAGGCTATTATCCGTGGAGCCGTCATTAATTAACACCACCTCAAAATTGGTAAACGTTTGTTTTTTTATAGAATTTAAAGACTCTATTATATAATTTTCAGCATTGTATACACACAATAGTATTGAAATTTCAGGCTTCATTATTTATAACTCGAATTAATTTTGCGGGCACACCTGCAATGATTACATTTGAAGGAAAAGATTGTGCAACAACAGCACCTGCACCAACAATAACCCCAGAACCAATATCTACACCTGGTAAAATAATTGCCCCGGCTCCAATCTGACTAAAGCTACCAATGGAAACAGGCTTTGATAGATGTATATTAGTATCCATTTTATATTGCAGTTGTGTAGCATCCAAATAAGCTGTAATTATTTTACAACCCGCAGATAAAGAAACATCATTTCCTATTGTAACGACGTCATGTCCGCTAATATATACACCCTCATTTATAGTGGAGTTTTTACCAATAGTTACATTCTTTGTATTTTCTATAACGACTCTTCCATATAGATAAAATTCACCTGATTTATTATCAAGCTTTCTTTTTAGCTCCACTAAACTTGCTTTTAAGTAGATTTTCTTAATAAAATTTATCAAGTATGAAATCATTATTTTTTTAATATCTTGTTAAGTAATAAAAAAAACATTATAAAGCATGACGATACATAACTTAAAAGCATATATTTGATTTCAAGCTGAAACGTTATATAGCAAAAACTTAATGACAAAACAGCTATGAATATTACAATCTTACGAACATCATATGAACGATTATGAAGAGTTAGTGTTTGTGAAAGAAAGCCATTCATAATATGAGGAATAATCGTTAAATAAATGCAAGCTGGTAATAAAACTTTTTCTAAGGTTATACCGCCATCTATTAATTTCATATCGATAATCAGCCATGTTCCAAAAAATGCACATAGCATAACAACCAATGAATATAGTAAAAGATAAACTGTACATTTTTTTAATAATATAAAGTATGACGCTGGTTCTTTTTTTGCTTTCGCCAAATATGGTATTAGCGCTTGATTTATAGGAGTACTGAAATTTACTACCGCGCCAAGTATTCGCTGCAAAAATGAAAAAACTCCAAATTCAGCCGGACTTAACAAACCACCAAAAGAATAATTATAGATAGGCAATATTGAAGCACTCACAACTCTATAATAAAAAATATTTATATTAGTCAAAAACACTATCTTGAGATATCTCATAGATATTTTTAATGGTTCTATACTTTTTGATAAATCTACAGTCTGTATAATTGCAGGCAAAGCAAACATAACCATGATTAATAACGCATAGTTAAAAACATCATTGTCATTTCGAACAAATAATAAAATCAAGATAAAACAAAACACTCTTGAAAAGAGTGATGTAAACATTATGAAGCGGTATCTATGCTCAGCTTGATAAATCCATTGATTATTAAAGATACTAGAAAGCATAATTAAACACGAAAAATGTATTACATACATCTGGGCTTGACTATATATAGGTGATACAATGCTCAACATATAAAATAGTGGAATACAAACAATACCTAGCATGATTTTTATAATAATTGAAGCAGTTATATAACGTTTTTTATTTTTCTCTCTAGTCCTTATCGACAACCTTTGCAGTCCGACGACATTAAAACCAAAATCAATTATAATTCCTAAAAAAATGGCTATTGTTTGAAAAAAAGCAACTTTCCCGTAAACACCTACTCCTAGCACATTTATAGAATAAGGAATAATTAATAGGGGAACTAAGTAGTCTATCGCTTTGATTGTTGTTAATGACAAAATGCTTTTTATTAATTTCATGTCATAGTCACTACTTGTATATTTTTTGAGAACTTGTTTTAGAACTTTCTAAAACAGAAATCAAAATAAAGAACAAAATAGTTTGAACTGATACTAAATGTGCAATCGTATCACCTTTGTAGTGTAAAATAAGGAGAGATCCAAGAATTAGTATGCAAAATACAGATTTGATATTTTTTTTCTCAGGGATATATTTGTATAAGAGAAACACTTTAATTAACATGCTTGATACTACAAAGATAGATCCTACTACGCCAAAAAGTAGCATATTCCTCATAAATCCTGCATCAGTATCCATGAATGTAGACCCATTGCTTTCGGTATATCGACCATATCCAAAAATGAATGTATGAGTGTCAAGCGACCAGTACATGTTGTTCAGGATATTTGTTGATTTTGTTTCAAAAATTCCATAGTTTGTATAATTATAGAAAAATTCAAAAGCATATTGAAAATAATTTTCGAATCTTAAAAATAAATTACTAGGAACAAAAATTGACATTATAACGGTCAAAACAATCACTATAAGCAGAGTTTTTATGCAACTCATTGGTTGGGATTTTATAATTAATGCCAAATAAGAAACAAGTAATATAGTACTCCCGATCCAAGATATCCTACCGGCTGTTGAGCCAGCAAACATAATTAATACCATTAATGACAAAGTTGTTATTTTTGGCTTAGCTTCCTGTAATATTCTATATGAGAATATCACTTGAGCTATAACAAAGGCTGCTGACAATGGAAAAAACTGTGCTGCAGAAAGAGCAAGTCCTCGCGCACCTAGATACTTTTCAGACCTTTCAGCGTCAGTTGCACTTTGAAATAATTGTACAATGCTTTTTATTTCGATACTGAAAAATGAAAGAAGAATGATAATCGATTGAAAAATAAATGCTAATACAATTATCTTTGTTACAAAATCAAAGGAATTTTCTCTTTTCGGATTATTGTTACAATAATGTACATATAGCAAATAAACGACAAAAAAGCTAAATAACTGCGACACAAATGAATCGAGTTTAGAGAAATCTCCACTTCCATGAAGAAGCGGAAATATAAAAGACATGAGAATTATTACTAAATATGAAAGAACGTACAAAAGAAAAGTCTTTTTCCTAAAACAACCAAAAATCATGAAAATATTTCTTCCTGACACAACAACAAGAAGATATAACAAAGCCAAAACTGTTGAATTATAAACCAATGGCAATCTAAATGAAAAAACTATAAAGAAAAATAAAATCGCATAATAAAAACTTCCAAAGGCAAAACCTTCTTTTCTTATTTCAAAAAAACCTGGACTTTTCATCTAAGTTGATACTTTTTAACAAGGCCGTATACAATACAGCAAAATTTAATATAATTTTAAAAAACACTACATTTAAACTGTATGTACTCTGAAAGTGCTGGGTGCAGCCAAAAATGGTGTACAACATCAGTACATGATTATTGCCTACCAAGGGCTGTAAAAACTTGGTACTAACGTTGTCCAGCAGTTATTGAGAGCATACTTTAAACTTACTGTAAGTGTTTTATGAGTAATAAAATTTATTCTGATAAAAATTTATTTTACCAGAATTTCCAGAGCTTTGAGGTCAGGTCTTTCTTCTTGACGTCAACCACTCAAACCCAGCTCTTATACCAATCAACAAAACGCTTCATCGTTTCATCAATTGTTATTACAGGCTTAAAATCAACAGTTTTCATCAAATCATCAACATCAGCAAAGGTTTTAAAAACATCACCCGCCTGCATAGGCATATAATTCTTAATGGCTTCTTTATCACAGGCTTTCTCTATTGCCTTAATAAAACCCATCAGTTTTACAGGCTGATTATTGCCAATGTTGTACACACGATAAGGCACAGAACTACGACTCGGGTCATCATTTTTAAAGTCTTTAACGCCTTCAGGAATTACATCCTGAATACGGATAATACCTTCAAGGATATCTTCAATATCCGTAAAGTCACGCTGCATTTCACCATTGTTGTAAATATCAATGGGCTGCCCTTCCAGAATGGCTTTTGTGAACTTCCAGGCCGCCATATCAGGGCGACCCCAAGGGCCATTAACAGTAAAGAAACGCAGACCTGTTGTAGGTATCTTATAGAGGTGAGAATAGCTGTGTGCCATCAGTTCATTTGATTTTTTGGTTGCAGCATAGAGTGACACTGGGTGATCAACAGCGTCTTGTGTAGAGTATGGCATTTTGCTGTTCATGCCATAGACAGAACTTGATGATGCATACACCAAGTGCTCTACCTTGTTATGGCGGCAACCTTCCAGAATCGTTGTGGTGCCTATCAGGTTGCTGTCTATGTAAGCCATTGGGTTTTCAAGGGAGTAACGAACACCGGCCTGTGCGCCCAGATGAATGACTCGCTGGAATTGTTCTGTTCTGAATAGCTCTGCAATACCTTCTCTATCTGCTAAATCCATTTTTACAAAACGAAAATTACTGTAAGGCTTAAGTTGTGCTAGACGATCGTGTTTCAGTTTAGGTATGTAGTAATCGTTCAGATTGTCTAGGCCGATGACTTCATGGCCTAGCTCGCACAGTTTTCGGGATACGTAAAATCCGATAAATCCGGCTGCGCCGGTGACTAAGTATTTCATTTCATTCTCGTGATAATGTGCAGTTGGCAGTTGGCAGTTGGCAGTTGGCAGTTGGCAGTTGGCAGTTGGCAGTTGGCAGTTGGCAGTTGGCAGTTGGCAGTTGGCAGTTGGCAGTTGGCAGTTGGCAGGGCGAGCGTAGCTCGTTTAGTCTTACTGACCACTGAAAACTTAAAACTTAAAACTTAAAACTTAAAACTTAAAACTAAAGCCTGATCATATAAAAACTAAGAAGCCACACGCCGTTCCCCATGCATTTTCTGCAACAAATGACTCAACTTAAAGCTGTGCTGTATCGCCTGAAAATACAAAGCAAACAACAGCATGAACAAACCAAACTGGAGCCATGCTGGCGCTGACAGATAGTGCAGCAATACACCCATGCCGTTAATCAATGCCGCAATGCCAAGTAAAATACACAACGTCATTCTTGAACTGAAACCTGCGTGCATAAGAATATGGTGAGCGTGGGTTCGGTCGGGTTTAAAGGGGTTTTTGCCTTGTTTAATTCGCCTTAAAACCGTTGATACCATATCAATCAATGGCAAGCCTATAAAAAAGAGCCCTGTTGCTGCTTCAAACCGTGAATCACGAATGGCGTTGGCCTGAGAGTAATAACAAATCATCATAATCAGGGTAAAGCCAAGCATCATGCTGCCAGCGTCGCCCATGAATACTTTTTTCAAGTTACGGCTCAGCTGTAAGTTAAACACCTGAAAAGCCATCAGCGCAGCAATGAGTGCAATAATGCCTATTTTCAGTTTGGTATCGAATTCAAGAATCACTAACAGTGCTGACAAAGCGATGACCGATATACCAGAGCTTAGTCCGTCAATACCATCGCACATATTGATGGCATTCACTGTGCCAAAGCAGGCAATAAGAGTAAAAGGGATTGCGAGAAACAGCGGAAGCATAACGTCTCCTAAACCTATTAGATTTCCAAGATCTGTAAATATTAAATCGCCGTAATACATCATCACACCCGCTGCGATAAATGTGCAAAGAATTCGCAGCCTCACACTGATATCAAACCGGTCGTCCAACACGCCTACTACTGTCAATAACCCTGCCGAAAAATAGTAGGCATTTACTTTTACACTGTGATCAGGGAAAAACAGCAGACCAAAAATAAGCAGTGTCAGGTAGATTACCAAGCCACCGATTAATGGCACAGGGCTTTCATGGTGTTTTCTTTCATTGGGCTTATCTACCAGGCCCACTTTTTTTGAAACAGGTTTTAGGCATTTAATCAGTGCAAATGAAAGAATAAATGCAAAACCTGCTGTTAATAAACTTTGTTCCATATAAATAATGCCGATTGTCGAATCTATGCTAACTCATTTGAGATGAGCTAACGGGAAAATGCATTAGTGTTTTTAGTGGCCGTTGGCAGTTGGCAGTTGGCAGTTGGCAGTTGGCAGTTGGCAGTTGGCAGTTGGCAGTTGGCAGTTGGCAGTTGGCAGTTGGCAGTTGGCAGTTGGCAGTTGGCAGTTGGCAGTTGGCAGTTGGCAG
>SIHQ01000054.1 GCA_004762125.1 Oceanospirillales bacterium
CTGCGTCCATGTTTTTAGGGTTCGCACCGAACTCTTTCAAGGTGTCTGAAGCGATTCTGAATAAGAGGTCATAAACCGTTCGCTGGTTCTGCCATGCCAGCGTTCGAAGTTGAGCGGGTAAGGTAAAGGTCACCATAAAGTATTCCACCGGCAGCAGTTTTTGACTTTGCCGTGCGAGCCATTGGCTGGTATCCGTATTCTGGCAACGATTGCAGTGACGGTGTCCGCAAGACATGGGCTTTTGATCCCGGCTGCCGCAGCCATTGCATTCCAGTAATGTCATGCCTGAGCCTGGAGTTCGACAGAGTTGGATCGCTCTCAGTGCTTTGCGGTGCCCTGGCAATAAAGAATGCTTGTATTTTTTCAGAAACCGATCACCGTACTGATCAGCAATGTCAGCGAGATTCATTGATCGTCTCCTTTTAAGTTGAGAGCGTCGATCATATGATTCATCGTTTTCTGAGTATTCAGTTGAACTGTTTCAGTGAGCTGGGTATAGACAGCCGTTATTTTAGGGCACATGTGGCCGAGCAAAGTCTGAATAGCTCTAAGGCTCAAACCTTGCTCCAGCAAGTGGGTAGCAAAACTGTGTCGTAAGTTGTGAGGACTGACTTTTTTATTGATTCTGGCGTCTTCGACCAATTGTTTCATGGCTTTCTGGGTACAGGACAAACTCATGGATTGAGTGGCTTTATGGCGTTGTTTGGCGGTTTGTCCTTCAGGAAACAGAAATCGAGGATTCTGATGAGTCGCCCAATATCGTCGTAGGGCTTTGAGCGTACGAAGGGGAAGGTCGACATAGCGATCTTTGCGATCTTTACAATCTCGTAAATGAACTCTCATCCGTTCGGAATCGATGTCAGCCGTGGTCAAATTAAGGCCTTCACTCAGCCTCAATCCCATGCTGTAAAGCGTCAGCAGAATGGTGTAATACCGTAGCTTTCGGGCTTTATTGAGTAGACGTTCTATTTCTGAGGCGGTGAGAATAACGGGAAGCCGTTTAACCGTGGGCGGTTTGATGATTTCTACGAAGTTCCAGTGTTTCTTAAGGATGTGTTTCCAGAAGAACTGAATCCCGTTACGGTCGGTTTTGACGGTGCTCCATGAGTGACTCACTACCAGAGCAGCAAAATAGGTTTTCAGATCATCAGGAGTGAGGGTGTCAGGACAGCGGTCAAAGAAAGTGGCTAAACGTCGCAGTGGTCGGCTATAAAGATCAATGGTGGACTTGCTTTTTCCTTGAAGTACCAAGGTTTGCAGGTGATTTTGGTACAGTTGTTCAAATCGTTTTTGTTCGGTACTGTTCATTGAATGGACTTCCGGAATCAGTCACAACGGGTTGTTGTGGAATCAGGAAGTATTGGACATTCGGAACGGTGGCTTTTTTCGTCGCGTAGCGGCTTGGTTCAACAAGAAAATCCACCGGACGCCTACGGCGCCCGCTTCGCTCAGTGATTTAGACGTTATGCGCTTCTACCTTCATGTGTTTGATGAGTTGGCCGACAATTTACTTGAACACAACTTTAAAAAATCAAAATGGAACCTCTACCTCCACAGCGACAAATCGTCCCAAAACGTGATACCCCTGATACCAGCCATTCAGTGGATGGACAATATATGGGTAAAAGTGCAACTCCCTTTCTTTCACAAAAGGAGCTAAGATCTCAGTCGTATAGTAAAACTTTACAAAGGAAATCCTTATATCAGAGAGCTGTTAAGGTTATCAAACCTATTATTCATCTTATACGGTATCATGAAACATTATCATCTCGCGTTGGAAAGATAGAAGAATCTAGGGTAACTCCAGAAAATCGGCTTCCTTTTTTAAATTCTAACTTAGGCAAGATTGCACAACAATTCAATGGTGACGATGCTGCCAAACTGTTTGATTTTAGTGATGGTTGCTGCTTTGGCCTTACTTCAAATTATATTCTGTTTGAAACGCTTGGCGAACAAGAGAGATTCGACAAGATATTATCCACTCTTAGTCAGAATCCCCAGTTAGGCTGGGTATTTTGGGGGGAATATTACCCCAACCTGGCAGAAGCAATCGAAGAAGCTCAAAATGAGGTAAGGAGGAATCCGAGAACAACAGACCCGGATACACTTCTATTAATTCAACTAAGGCCATTTTGTGAGGCATTATTATTATTTCAATCGCCTGAAACAACAGCCCTTGCCTCATCCTTTTCTTTTCAGGACACAAATGCAGCAGCTCAACTTATTACTCCGGAAAATATAGATAGTGATGACACTCTTCAATCGACGCCATACTATTCTGTGGGGTTAAAGCCTGAGGGATTTGAGAGATTATTATCAAATATAGGAGGTAGTGTTAGTAAAGGGCAACCGGACCGTCTTTTTCATATCAGCTCTGGAGGACATATCATCGTTTTGAAGGTCTCTAGTCAAGGTTACGAGATCTTTGATCAAAACATCGTCAATTATACAAAAAAATTCTCGATAGGCGAAGAAGGTAGGTTGGCTTCTTTTTTATCAGATCGTGTACAGAAAATGCCTTTTGATATTGGATTACCTTTTCATAACAATAGCATTTTTGAGATAGGAGAATTTTTTAAAAAATCAGTATCATCTTCTAGTCAAACTGAGAAAAATGGATTAAATAATTTGCTGAAAGAAATCCCTGAAGATCAGCAGTGCTCGGTTAATGAACAAAATTTTAATGGCTACAGCCAACTTCATCTCGCCGCATGGCAAAATAACGTTGAAGACGTTAATAGCTTGCTGAAGAATCGAGACCTTAAGCTCAATAGTGTCAGGTATGGACAAAGTAGTCAGAGTATGGAAACAGCCCTTCATTCTGCTTGTGCAAAAGGAAACACTGAAGTTGTTAAAATATTAATAAAAGATGATCGATGCTCTTCGGCACTTCTTTCATCGGAAAATAAGACACCTCTATGGTTTGCCTCAGAGGGAGGGCATGAATCAATCGTGAAAGCACTTCTTGAAGTAACACCAGAGAGTATTAATACTTCAGATAACAATGGGCAATCTCCTTTGTTTATTGCGGCTTTTCTTAATCATTTTGATATTGTGCAGCAACTGACTAAACATCCTGACCTTGAAATCAATCAAAAAAGAGCGGATGGTGCTACTGCTCTGCATACTGCTAGCTACGCAGGAAATGAAAAGATCTTGGAGTTATTGCTAAATTGTCCAAATATTCAAGTTGACAGTAGAACTAACGATGGTGAAACACCTTTAAAAATGGCTATCGTAAATGGGCATCTAAACTGTGTAACCATACTACTTGATCATGGTGCCCTTGTTGACGAGGATTGTATAAAACTTGCAGAAGCTGCGGGGTATTATCAAACGGCATTGCAGTTGACAGAAAAGCTGAAACCTTCATCCTCCAGCGCATAACGAATAAGGATAGATTGCGCCCAGCCGCAATCTTATCCTGTTGTTGCGCAAGCCCGGGTTGATTTATGGTGAAGGTGGTCTATTGAAGATATCTTTTCTTACGGGTATTAAATCAGAGCGTTTTTTCTGAACGCTCTTTATTCAAGATGTAAGCTAGCCGACCACTGCTTAATAGTAGTCTGACGCTCAGGGCTTACGCATCAATCTGAACTATAAAATATGGATTTATTATACGAATGCAGGAGCGTTCAATATATGAAATTTAAAAATAATCTTCCCAAATCGAAAAACAAGTGGCTTTCAGAAATAGAAACTGGATATAAGGATGCAAAGGAGGCAATACCATTCGGTTACGCGATCGGCAGCAAGCTTACAGAGCACGATTTATTTCAGATGGCACCTTCAGTGTGTTTGAAATTTCGTGGGATCACCGAAACAAAAGAAAACAGGAAGAAAGCAACAGATGCAGCATTAGTAAGTTATGTTGCAAACAAGGATGAAAACCCTATTCTACTTGACCCACATATGGCTTTTGCATTTTGCTATATCCTCAGCCATTACGGGCTAGAGTTAATAAGTGAACCTGAAGGAGAAGAATTACTTTGTTATATTGAAGATAATCTGGAAAAAATAAAATCAGGGGAGTCATCAATTTATTTCTAAAGTCGTTCAACCTGAGTCGTTTCTTGGCGTTGTTGTGCAAAAACCTGTAATCCCGAGATCGCTAGAATCATTTGGGTAGAACGTGTTTTAAGGCCAGTCACAGAAAATCGTCACCGTCTAAGTATGTGAGCAATTTCTCAGTTGCAGCAGGCTTTAACGACATTATCAAAACCAAAGAGCCACAAGTAATTCCGCTCTTTCAATCTGCTCCAGACAGGATATAAAGTGTTCATTAAACATTAAAAAACGTTATTTTTGAACTATGCCTAAACTATATGGTTCTATTCATTTCATATTTCAATACGGAAAATCATGGTTAAATTAACGACTGATAACTACAAAAAAGATAAATATTACCCTCGCGTAGTCATCAGCATAGAAAAAATCTTGGAAAATAAGACCTGCGTTACTCCTATTGATGTATTTATTTCTATGGAGTTACTTATGAAACCTGACCTAGATCAATGGATGAAAGGTTCAATCCCTTATCTAGAAAGGGTTATAATTTGCAATCTAAGCAAAGCATCGCGAATATTACGTTTAATTAGTTTTCATTGTCATGATCTAAATATGAAGCCATCAACCACTATCTATAAGGGTAAGCGAAATTTACTTCGTTTCACCAAAACCCGTGAAAGGAAAATAGAAGAAATATATTCTCGAAGCTTTATTGTCATACAAAAAAAGTAGTGCTGATAAAGAATAAAACAGTCTCAGTTTTCATCAGACAACAGAGTAGCTTGCCCCACGATATCACTGTGGGTAGTGCCATCAATCACCTGAAAGAGGTGGCAGTATGCCACTCGCCAGCGACTTGCATCGGTCTGAATTGAGACGGTTTTGGGATTGATACGCTCAATAATACCAAATGTCTCCTGATTCTCTCTGTCGTAAAAACCTATACGCTGTCCTACAGAAAGTTGGTTAGCGGTTAATGTCTGTTTCTGGTTCTTCGGGCTGACTGACACTTCTGCATTGGCAAGGTTTACCATGTAGTAATAGATTGTCCAATGTCGTTCATCTACCAGATTCTGCACATGCACCCGAGTTCGGCCAAATTTTGTTACCCTCGCCTCATACTCCCGATTCTCACGGCTATCGAAATAGCGAATATTCTGACCAATACTCAGCTGACGTTGCACTGCAACAATATGATCTGGTCGATCGAGTTCTCGATTGATCGCGCAGGATAAACGATAAAGATCAAAAGCACTGGCACTTTGCATTGCCTGAAGGATTTCGCTGTAATTCATCAGATTATTGCCTGTTTTTTTATCTGAATTTTAAGAACGAGTTGTCGTTTGATTATACAGTGTCTAAATCTAAAAATTGACGAGTCATACAGCAAACAAAGGTCTTGGTTCTACGCGTGTGAGATTATCTGGTGTTACTTTCTGTTTTTCCGGATAACCATCAGTCACTTCAGAATAGGGCAGGGTGAGTAAATCCCGAAGGTACTCTTCCCACAAAACCAATGCCTCGTACTTCTCCTTGATCTTGTTATATCTGTCGTAGCGTTCGGTACGAATATTGGATTGATTATGGCCCTGAATCTGTTCTTTTATCTCGTCTGCTATTCCCGCAACACCCATGCGAGTAGAGATTGTGGTTCTCAACTGTCCCATGGAAATATGGGGAAGTTCAAAATCATATACAGCCTTGATTCGATTCTGAAGCTGCTTGAAGGGTTTATCCAGGCTGTGCTTGCTGCGTTGAATTTCCGGTTTGCCTGAAAGTTGGTAACGATCAGCTGCTGGGAACAAAAACTCACGATGACCTGTCAGATTCTGAAGTTCCAGAATTTCATGGAGGCAGAGTGAGTTCAGTGCACAGGTGTAAGCTTTCGGTTTAAAATTGGCTCCCAACCCCGTTTTTCGGGTTTCACACTCAAGGTTGGGGTAAATAGCGTCCTGCTCAAAATCTTTCCACCGCGTAGCTATCAGATGCTCTTGCCGAATACCACCGATTGCAATCAGAATACGAGCAACTCTGCCTGTAAGCCCCATGCTTTGTAAACTTTCATGCCATAAAAGCCAAAGCTCCCGGTCCGATAATTGCTCTTTCCCTTTCTTCTCGAATTCGCTGTATTTTTTCATTCCAAGAAAGTAGTTGGTTTCAATACCAAAATAACAGGGGATCTCCTGCTCTTTCTGTCGGGCGTCGGTATCGTAGTTTTTCCCCCATGACATGGCAGCACTGATATGAGAGATCATTCGATTGCATTGAGAACCTAGTTTTTTTATGTGCATCATTCGGGTAATGACTGGGACCAGGTGTTCAGGTCTGGCATCACGCGCCTGCATTGTCAGAAATGAATCAAAACGACAGCTGGCACCTTCGATATCTTTAAAGAGATGCTTATTGAAACATGATTCAATATCGCCATAACTGGCTCTACCTTTTAAAGAATCCCGGTAAGCTATTAAAAGCTGCTCTACCGTGGCAAACCCTTTTTTCTGCCTCTTGGCATTCACACTGTGACTCAAGTGTGTGGATTTGAAATTTTCATGGGCCAGTCCGCGTGCTGCTATTTTTTCAGCATCCTGCATCGCCTCTGCCAAAGATAAATACAATTCATCCGGATGATCCGTTTTACAGTCGCCGATACAGCTGACATGAAAACCAATTTTAGTTTGTGTAAATGAGCCAGCTTCTCTAATGCGATGAGATAATCTGACTAAACCATTGGAAAGCACTTCGACAAATAACGAGCCTAAACCACGACGAGACAAAGCTATACTTTTTGTAGCCTTTTCACCCAGTTTTCGAAGGTAGGCAACATCTTCATCAGTAAATTCTGAAAATGCCATTACAACAGCCCTGTGAGAATAGAAAAATATAAGGAATTGACAAGTGCCTGACCTATACAAACACCTATACATTCAGAGACAAAAGATAGACTATTTTAACCTTGTATGGATAAAATATATTTTCTGGAAGGATTGATTTCAAAGGGCTTTAGACGAGTTCACTCTTCTTTGTTCAACAAAAATACAAATTTAAATTCATCTAAATAGCATTCTTGTAATCAGTGGGTCCCGAGTTCGACTCTTGGTGCCGGCACCATACAATGAATGGCCCGTAGCGTTAGTAAATGCTACGGGCTTTTTCGTATCTGCAGTTTGGTCTTGGCAGTGGTCTTGGCAAACGTCCATCATCATTCTTCCCTGTCGCAATTTTCACTGTCTTGAAAACTTTCAATTTGTAACTTTTAATCTGAAAGTCATCAACTCGTTCATTGTCATGAGTACTATATGGCAACTTTCTTGTAATGAAACAGATATTCATTTTTATTTGGCTATTTTTTCAGAAAATCACCAGACACCGAATTTTGTGTTGCCAGCTACTTGCTAATGACCTTGTAGTACCGAATCAGATACGTTTTTTCTCTTCATGAGAATAAAAAGCATTACAGTAACCACAGCATCTACAACAATTCCGACTCCAAACAGAACAGCGATCGATACCAGTGATGGTATAAAGTACCCTGCCTTATACATAAAAAATGCTGAACCATAGAACAGGCCATTGACGACCAAGGATTGATAGAGCATCAGGTCTGTGCGGCCAGTGCCATAGAAATAACTATCCAGAATATTATTGAACGCAAACACAACATAAAAGCCAACCAGTAATTGAGCTAGTGCTGCCACCTGCTGCGCCTGCTCAACACCCATTACCGTTCCAATAAACCAATGCCAGCAAGGAATAGATATCAGCCACCCTAGTGACACTAATGCTGTAAACTGAAGGTATCCGTGAAAGCGCTTTCCTAACTCTCCCTGGTTGCATGCAGCATCCTGCTTAATTAAATTACCCAGTGTTAATATTGGAAGCAGCAACCAACCCCAAATGAACTGATTTGTTATCCAGAAAACACCGGACTGTTGCACCTCATTGACCAGTTTCAGGATCATAAATATAAAAGCTAGGTTTCGTGCCAAAGATTCGATCCCTGATCTCACACTGATAACTCCCCACTCTTTAGTCCATCGAACAGAGCTAAAATTAAAAGCCAACTTAAAACTCACACCAATGCGCTTAAGCCAGAAAAGAGAAAACACTACAACGAAACCGTTCACAGCAATGTTTGTCCATGCCACACCATTAACGCCAAGTTGTAGTGACACAGGTAGCTGACTAACAAACAAGCTATCAAAGATGATTATCAGCCCTGTTTTCATAACTAGTAATTTATATAGAAGTCGCTCTTTTTTCTGGAGTACCAATACGATATGAACAACCGCATAAACAGATGACATAAGAATGCCGATGGTTTCAAGACGGATATAACTTACCGTGGCATCACGCAGAGCAGCTGTCTGCCCCATGACCTGAGTCATTGGTTTGGTGAACATTAATACCACTAGAGACAGCAATACGTATGCAGAAACTGTTACCAATAAAGCCAATGACACTCTCTGGGCAAACTTTACTCTGTCAGCTACAACCTTCCCCAGAACGAAGTAGAGCGGAAGTAGCAGGCCTTCTGAAAGAACTTCATACACTAAATTCAGCCATGCCACTTGAGAAGCAATATTGAATCCCCAAGTTTCTGGCAGACTCCCAAGAAAATACACCCGTGTAGTGGAATAGATAAGGGGAATGAAATTTGAAAGGAGAAGAACCCCGAAGAGTCGGTAATCAAGCAACCGAATAGCTTTCATATACTTCGACTCCATTCCTCAGTATTTATTATCTGCTAACCATTACAGCGAATATGGGAGCAATAATCTTAAATATACAGTCTACTTGAATAACTCAGCTAGGAACGCTTCAGACAATGCTCCCCCCGCTGAATTTCAACGGGGGGCAAGGTTACTGAATACCTATAGATGGACAAGCATGCCAACACCTATTTTCGCAGTCATGCCAACAGTCAGAATGTTCACTTCTTGCTATGGGCTCACCAAATAATTTTTCATATTGTTTTTTTGTCTGGTAGAAAGATTGTTTTAGGTCTTCTGCATCCTGCTCCCCCCTCATGCCAAAATAGGGGTAATGATGCATATATCCAGAGAAGATATCCTCACAGTTTTTCACATAAAGACGAGTATCCAAAATATGGAAATGCCAGAAGTTATCCATAATTTTATTTGGCACCATACCTTTGCCGTACTTATGACAGAGTGTTAAATACCTTTTATATTCAAGTTCGCCGCTTTTGCATTGCTCTTTTGTCCATCCAAGACCTTCATCTTTTTCTTGGAGTTTCATTTTTATCATTTCAAAATCAAGATTGGCGATATCAGAATGAACACCTTTATCTATCAGTTCTTTGATTCTTAATGCGGGTATAGGGGCTGGGAAATTCATTTCCTTCGCCGTATGAACAACAACTTCCACTTTAAACCTCTCTGTAAACTGCCAACGCAGTTATTTGATCCAATAACGAGTTAAGTGTCGATGCTTGTTCCCTTGTATTTGCGACCTTCCGTGCAACATTCTTCGATTATCAATAATGAGTGCGTCACCCGGCATCAGCCTAATAGTTATAGCAGTTAAATTAGATATGTCATTTTCTAACTTCCGTAAAGTCGGGTTATGAGTTTTCGGGTTACCGTGCAATTCAAAAGAATAATAGATTTTCCACTTGTTTTTGAAAGACATATCCAGCAACGGACAACTGCCCACGTCTCCTTCAAAAAGTGTATGTTCAGTGAAATGTATTCCCTTTAACTCTTCCAACTCGTCAACTGAATACTGATAGAGTATTTTTGTTGTATCAATCAGCATTGTTTCACCCCCAACACTGGCCTGCTCACGACAAAACCATGCCACATAATCTGCGGCATGGTGATCAGTATGAAAGGGTATAGCTTTTGATGAAGTGACAAACGCCTTAGGATTTTCCTTTACTTTAACCTCGGTAGTATTAATAACTTCTCCAAAGCATAATACATACTCAGAAAAAGCCTCTATAGAGGTTCCTTTTATTATTGAATAGCCATTCTGATCTAGTTCATTGTCTTGTTTCTTCATCATGATCTAATCCTGTTAATAGAATTAGAAACCTAGACCATGATGAATATTCTTACTTAGAAGTTCATTTAGATGGCATTTTGTTCTGGGTTCAAGAAATAAGAGCAAAAAAATACTCGTAATCGAATATGAGACTTTCCGTACCCAATCAACAGCGAACACTGATCTCCGATACATATTTGGACACATAACATGCTCTAACTCCGGAATTGACAGTGAAAAATAACTATTCCGCCGGCCAATACACCTTCACCAATGGCAACAATGTCTTACCTTCAACATCAAACTGCTCATAATGAGTAACGATCAGGTTGGCAAGGTCATCGGTTCCGTTGCAAACTGATGGCTACTTTTGAATCTGCTACCTTATAGACAGTCATAGCAGTGTAGTTGAGCCTTTCACCATGGATTTTTCTGGTCGCCATTACCCCACAGAACTCATTCTCCAGACTATTCGCTGGTACCTTCGCTATAGCCTGAGCTATAGGGATTTGGAGGAAATCCTGGAAGAACGTGGTGTCGAGATTGACCACACCACCCAGTACCGCTGGGTTCAGGAGTACGCTCCGCAATTAGAAGCCGAACACCGCAAACGCCGCAAGCCCTGCAGTACTTCTTGGCGTATGGACGAAACCTACATCAAAGTGAAAGGTGAATGGGTCTATCTCTACAGGGCAGCCGATACAGGAGGGGATACCGTGGATTTCCTGCTGACCAAGAAGCGAGACAAGAAAGCTGCTCTACGATTTTTCAGGAAAGCTATTCGCCTCAACGGCATGCCCGAGAAGGTGATCATCGACAAGAGTGGGTCCAATACGGCGGCCCTAGAACAACTCAACAAAGAACAGGAAAAAGTCGGTCAACCCAAGATCGAGATCCGCCAGATAAAGTACCTCAACAGCCTTGTGGAACAGGATCACCGAGGGATCAAGCGGAGGACAAAACCCATGCTGGGATTCCAGAGTTTCAAAACCGCCCGGAGAGCTCTGAAAGGGGGGGAGCTATGCCACAGTATTCGTAAAGGCCAGTACGACAAAATTCAATCAGCTAATGATTGGGAATACTTTTATTCCCTCGCAGTCTAATTGTGTCTGGAGGATAGGTCTCTGTGATCTATCGAAAACTTTGCAACGGAACCGGAAATACTGTACTCAGATTAAACTAGCGAGGCTAGTATATTGTAATCTATAATCTCCTGTTGTGTGTATTGAAAGATGCATTAAATTATGTTGGATAAAAGAGTTGTGTTTCTGTTAAGTGCTATATCTCTTGCAACAGCAGTACCTGCGGCTTGGGATGAAGGCAGATACAAAAATATCGATAACGATGTAGGAGTGAGAAAGACCATTAATCATAGTTATGGATCTGAGCTGTACCAAAAATTTAATTTTCATCAGCCTGATGTTGATTTAGATGAAAATACCACTGATACCACTGAGGTTCTTGCTACCATAACCCCTTCGGCTGCCACCAGGGCAGGTTCAGGTTCAGATCCGGCTTCAGAAGCAAGACCGCTCATTATTCTGGCACCTGCAGGTGCATTTATTGACGGTGATAAGGATGAGCTTTATCTAGAGGTCATGGCAGAACGTTACGCTCAATATGGTTATACCGTCGCCACGATTAGCTATAAAACGACAACAGTATCTAATTTCAATGACTCAGGTTTGTTATCAACAGCGGCACAGGCCATTCAAGATATGAATACTGCTGTTCGGTATTTTATGGAATATTCCACAGAGTGGGGTATTGACCCTGAGTTCATTTATATCGGAGGTATTTCAGCTGGTGCTATTACCGCTTTAGGTGCTGCATTCTTGGATCCTGCTGATATAACTCATATGCCAGAGTTGCATAAGAATCTAATAAACAACGTTGGTTTGCTTGGACAACAGCATGGTGGCTACAAGCCAAGGGTTGCAGGAGTAATCAGTTTATCAGGAGCTGTTTATAGGGATATTGAACAGGGCTATAACATATTTATAAATAACAATGGCGCTCCAACAGTACTTGCTTTGCATAGTAGAAACGACCCTGAAGTGCCATATCGGTGCGATTTTCTTAAAGCCTATGGTATTCCGATCATATCGTCTTTCAATCTGTGCGGAGGCAGTTACATTGAACGAAAGTTGGGGAGCCGCCTGACTCTTGGAGACAGAGATGGTTATAGACTCACTTTAAAAACACAGGGTGAACCTGTGGGTCGTGTGCACATTGACTACTATGCTTTCAACATGATTACTGCTAGTAACCCGTGCTCTGACTATGTAGGTGTGATTGACAACATTACCAAAGATCACATCTGCTACGGTGCGACTCAGCAAATCATTGACAAGACGGCACCCAGTATTACAAAAAGCTATTTACGTAATAAGCAGTTCAGTAATCGGTTAACCAGAACCTGGGAAAGGTACGGCGACAGCCCATCCTACCCAGCTGTATCAAAGCCCAATATCATTATGCTTGAAGATGGTCAATCGGGTAAAACTGCACTTGTAACTAGAGAAGAGGCAAATGATGCAAATTCAGTTACAGTAAGTTTCGATTATGGGGCATGTTCTACCGATGAGCTGAATACAAGCAGCAGTCTGTCTGTTCAGTTAGGAGCAACCAAATCTGAATATGAAGATGATAAGAGGTTGAGTTCAGCTAATAGCAGAGGTTTAAAGAACAATTCTGGCGTGTATTTCGTTATCAGCAAAGATTCTATTGCTTTATATAGTAATGACGACACACTATTGGAAGAGCGTACTAGCACAAGGAGGAATTGCAGAGCGAAGACTCAGGAAAACTATCAGTTTACATATAGAAAATCGGACTCACCAAGTTTGATTGATCAAGGTACAATTGCTATACAATGGTCACAAAACGGGAGTGTAAATCAATTCAGCTATCAGCTTACAGATGCGGTTCTTGCTAGCAAACTCGGAAACGGAAGTGTTGCTATCATTGCCGTTAATACGATGGAAGCCTCCTCTGAACACATCATTTCAAATTTATTATATGAAACTTTCAAATAACCTGATATTTTTTAATAAGCTTGATTGAAGCTACAAAAACGGGTTTGGTTCAAAAACACCGTTTTTTAGTGAACACCGGACACACGAAATTCTGCCAAAAACTGACATGGAAATCACCGAACAATCGGGTTAAATCACGCATTAGTTGGACACCCATAATTAAACCCTTGATTTCTATGGCTATATTTATGGATGTCCTGTAATCGTGTTTTATCCGACGGCGAAACCCGCATATTAGGGTTCCGTTGCAAATTTTCAGATAGATCACAAACACCACTCCTCCAGGCACAGTTAGACTGCGAGGGAATAAAAGTATGCCCAGTCATTAGCAGATTGAGTTTTGTTGTATTGGCCTTTACGAATGCTGTGACATAGCTCCACCCCTTTCAGAGCTCTCCGGGCGGTTTTGAAACTTTGAAACCCGAGCATGGGTCGAGTTCGCCGTTTCACTCCCCGATGATCCTGTTCCACCAGGTTGTTGAGGTACTTTATCTGGCGGATCTCGATCTTCGACTGACCGGCTTTCTCCTGTTCTTTGTTGAGTTGTTCCAGGGCAGCCGTATTGGACCCGCTCTTGTCAATGGTCACCTTCTCGGGCATGCCGTTGAGGCGAATAGCCTTCCTAAGGAACCGCAGGGCCGCCTTCTTGTCTCACTTCTTGGTCAGCAGGAAATCCACGGTATCGCCTTCCTTATCCACGGCCCTATAGAGATAGACCCACTCACCATTTTTTGATGTACGTTTCATCCATACGCCAGGAGGTACCACAAGACTTGCGACGTTTACAGTGTTCCGCTTCCAGTTGTGGAGCGTATTCCTGAACCCAGCGGTAGGGAGTGGTGTGATGGATCTCGACGCCACGCTCTTCTAAAATCTCCCCCAGATCGCGGTAGCTCAAGCTATAGCGCAGGTACCAGCGGATTGTCTGGAGAATGAGGTCTGTGGGAAAGTGGCGACCGGAAAAGTCCATGGTAAAAGGCTCAACTAAACTGCTAAGACTGAATATAAGGTAGCAGGTGTATAATCGATGTCAGTTTGCAACGGAACCATATCTTGTCCTCTCATGGCTCCCCTCTCTGTCCTTTGTCCATGGACTATGGACTATGGACAGGTTAGGTGATTTTCCATTGAAAAGCCAATTGACGAGGTCGTGGTCGATTATGACTACCACGCTGTGTCAGGATGATGTCGCCTCAACCTATGCAATATCAATGCAACAACGTACAACCAACAGAATCTCCTAATATCTTAATTAATTCCGCTGTATATATTTCAGCAGCCTCTCTTTTTTCAGATAACCGATCGTCATGGTCATAATGCTTACTCTCAACACTGCCATCTTCACGACTTTGAAGTAGATAGCGCTGTTCTTTGGGTATTCTTAGTCGAATCAATATACTGGTTGCTGTTGTTCGAATATCTTTCGCAGTCCATCTCTCAAGAGTACTCTCTTTTTTCTCCAGAACTTGCTCAAGCCGCCACTTACTATAATTAGCTACTGCCACCCCCAGATTATCCGTTTTTATGATCACTCTACCGGTAATGCTAAATGGCCATTGATGAGAACCTGAAATTTCACGAACTTCCTCTAACAGCTCTAAGGCTAATGATGACAATGGGATAATCCTTTTTTTAGGCGTTCCATTCTTTCCTTTCATATCAAGAAAAGTCAGCGTCCTGTTTTTAAAATCGATATCTTCCCATGTGCAGCGTAATATCTGTTGAGGCCGATTCCCATAACAGGCAAGGCACAACCTGATCAATAATCCATACAGTGGACTTCTTGATGGTTTGCCCTTATCAATATCCCTCCACATAAGTCGAATTTCATCATCATTGAGCCTTCTATCCCGAATTCTCTCAAAATCAGCTTGTCTTGGTACTGCTGAAACTGGATTAAATTGAAGGTGAAATCTCAAGCCATGATCAACTTGCTGCCGAGGGTCATGGTCAGCTTTAAGCCCATAATTAAACGCTGCGTGAAGATAGCTCCTCACTCTATTGCTTGTTGTAGTGATGCCATTTTTAATCATCCTGCTTATAACAGAAACAATATCCCCTGGAGTGACTTCACTTGCTTTCTTGTTCGCTAACAAAGGAAAAGGTTTCAAACAATAAGTTGCTAATAAATTGTGTGCTTTTTTTGATGCATCAGCATTTCTCCTTCTTAAACTAGCGACGTATGCATCACACAGCTCTTTAACTGAACCTTGTGTGGCTTGAATCTCAGCCTTTTGTTTTTCTTCCTGTTCTTTTTGCTTCCGTTCTTCTTCTTTAAGCGTTAAAAATATTTTAATATCTTGTGGGGCAATCTCTTGCTTGATTTTCGAATAATCCAAAGCTTTATCTCGTAATTCCTGAAGAGAAAAACCTGATTTCTTTTCCCTGCCCGCTCGATAAGTTCCCAGTTTTATCAGAGATCGTTTTTTTTCATGTAAATAACAGTAATACCCAATCGTGGTAATACCTGAACATCGAAATAAAAGCGAACCCCGACCTCGTCCTAAAGATTCTCTCAAATCGCCTGAATGCATATTTTTTATCTCACGATCACTTAGATTTTTCATAGATAGCCACTCTTTCAGCCCTATTATTCTAGTGGACTTTTGGTGTACTTAACGGTGTACTTTTCTCGCATGCTAGAGCCGGAATCAGTCGGAATTTACTGGAACATAAAATTGGCTAAAGCTTTTGATACCAAAGAGTTAAGATACGTTTTGTTGGGCTTTACAGAAAGGTACTGAAAACGCCTAAGTTTCGATTCAAAATCCCCCGCCTTTACGGGCGTGGCGGTTCGAGTCGGCCCATCGGTACCAGTTTTAAAGCCCGGTTTTTCTCTCTTGAAAAATCGGGTTTTTTTATGCTTGTATGAAAAAAGGCAAGTATAGGAGCAGATTTCTAAACGAGCTATCTCTTCTCCATCTTCTGTATACGTACCAAAACTTCCAACGTTCCAGGCATCCAAGGTTTTCTGCCGATAATTTGTGCCGTGCTTTCTTTCTAGCTGTTGACCAGCTGGAGTTGAAGCTACTGAATGAATAGCGTCCGCCGTACTTTGTGTTGATTAGACAACTTTCCGAAGTAATGCTTGGCCGTTGCTTGGCCAGATCGACCGTGGTCTCAACCATTCTGGATAAAAGTTTTTAATGTAAATTCTGGGCTAAGTTCCGGTTAATGGTTGAATGACCTACACTTCCCATGTCTTCTACGTTCCGGAGGCATAATATGCAATCTGAACTCTTCCAGAAATTTATTGATTCCATTTCATTATTAACAGCAGAACAAAACGGTATTGTGAAAAATACACTGAGTGCCGTTCAAATAACTTGTGTTGAAACAGTAGAAATTACTGACTCAGGGGTTTCTTCCAGTGAATCATCTTCCGCACATCTACATACTTCTTCAACTCTTGAAAAAAACATACTTTCAGCGTTTGCTGAGCATCCGCAGTGCCCATCCTGTAAGGGACATCATATTGGGCTTTGGGGTGTCAGAAATGGTCGTCAACGTTACCGCTGCAAAACCTGCAAGAGCACTTTCAATGCTTTTTCCAATACACCTTTATCGAGGCTTAGGTATCCTGAAAAATGGGATAAGTATCTAACAGGAATGACTCACTCGGAAACATTACGAACGGCTGCCGGAGAAAATGAAATCAACTTGGAATCATCCTTTCGATGGCGTCACCGCTTCCTCGAAGTGATTAACGACGACCAGGCAGATGAGCTTTGTGATATCACAGAAATTGATACAACTTTTTTCCGTGAATCTTTCAAAGGTCAGAGAAATCCTCTGCCCAGACCCACACGAAAGCGTGGCAATGATCCTAACAAAGCTCGTAGAGTCCCTGTAATGGCAGCCATTCCCGCAAAACATACGCATCAAGCCGTATAAATAGGCATAAGAACGCTCCTCTTTCCTGAGAACGCACTAACCCCGCTCGTAAATGACGAGCCATGGAAGCCAACCTTGTTATTGCACTG
>SIHQ01000055.1 GCA_004762125.1 Oceanospirillales bacterium
ATAAAGTTCGTTCGAGGAAGAATGAGAAGCCTTCAACAAACGCCTGAAGCGGTGAAAGGGTTCTTCAGGCTACATCACACCCAGTATGCTTGCAGACAGTGTTACGTATAATAAATAAGAATCAATACACGCTTATGCGAAAACCTCTACGGCACCGGTAAACATAAAGACAAATTCCGTATCTTTGATCACTGGGGTAATTTCGAATACTTCGAGCAGGAACTTCCAGAAGGTGAGCCGAGTAAAAGCAAACCTCTCTCTCAAAAACGTCTGGAAGCTTGGGTTGAGTTAGGCAAAGCCGCACAGAAAAAGTTCGAACAGGGCAGTCTGAAAACCATTGCCAAGCAGATTAAAGAACAAGTAGAAGCTCTGGATGAAAACTCCATTGCTGTGCAAGAGAAATGGCAAACCCGTGCTCGCCTGAACGATTCAAAAGTACTTGAACAGTTTGCACCCCAAACCCAGCAACAGTTATTGGATGAAATGGGGCCACTGATGCAGTGGGTGGATGTGCGCGGTCAAAGTAATGCTTTGCGTTTTGACATGGACATCATTGCCGCTCAAACGGCGTTGTATACCAACAAAGACAAATTGCAGAAACATTGGGCTACGGTTGTTCAGAAAGTCGATATGCTGCCCCCTCACCTTGCTCAGGTTCAACAGCAGGGCGAGATTATCAATCAGGTACGAGATGCTGATTGGTGGAACAATGCCAGCTTTGCCGAACTGGAACATGCTCGTACACGACTGCGGGGTATCATGTACCTGATGGAGGGTGACGTTCTCCCACCACCTGAGCCACCAATGCATATTGATATTGAAGAAGATCAATCACAGATTAAAACCGAGCAGCGTGACAGTAAAATAAAATCTGTAGATTTCAAACTTTATCGCCAACAGGTGCAGGGCGCATTGGAACCGTTATTCGATAATAACCCTGCATTGAAAAAAATTCGTAGTGGTGAGCCTCTTCAGCCCAGAGAGTTGGATGAACTGATCAAACTAGTGCTGGTGCAGAATCCCAATGTGGATTTGAACGTACTGCAAGAATTTTATCCGGATGCCACTGTGTCACTGGACCATATTCTGCGGACACTGGTAGGAATGGAGTCCGGTGCCGTCGCCGAAAAGTTTGCCAGCTTTGCCGCACAGCATAATCTCAACAGCCAGCAGATCCGCTTTCTGGATATGCTGAAAAACCATATACGTGACTATGGCACTATTGAGATGGCCCAACTGTTTGATAGGCCGTTTACCCAGATTCATGGTGAAGGCATTACCGGGCTTTTCCCGGATATGGATCAGGTCATTCAGATCAAACAGATTGTAGACTCACTGCATGTGCCGGTTGGCACACCCGCACTTTAAATCCTATCCAAAGGGGCCTGCGCCCCTTTTTCTTTAGTAAGAGTTGTATTTTCACCATGACCCATGATGTAGATATTCAGGCCAGTCAGCGTTGGGCGTTGGGCGTTCTGCTTTGCGGCGAATGTTCTTCCAAAGAGATTATGAACAAAAACTCAGTCGCTATTCTTTACCCGAAAGCAATTAACAAAGCGGGTCACTCTAATCAGTTTACTTTAAAGAAGACCTGAAGCCTGCCCTCATCACAAATAAATGTCACAGCAATTGGTTTATGGAGTAGCCAGTGAAAGTTATTTTCGAATTGGAAAAGCACACAGCGATTGATTCCGCTGAATCATACATTGTGTCATACCCCCACCTCATTCGTTTTACAAAGAGCGTTGAAGGTTTTAGTGCAACTGAAGTTATCGCACTCAGTCATATGGTGTATGGCTGGATGCCAACCATTCTGAGACTGCACATTTCAGAAGACAGCCAAAATCTTGATGAAATAGCTCGTATTCTGCAGTATGCCAGAGAAATCGGGAGCCTGAGTCACGATGAACTGGCCAAGCTTAAAGCACTAATCAACAACTCAATAGTGGGTGCTTCAAAATTACTGCACTTTGTTGCTCCTGAGCATTTTCCGATTTGGGATTCAAGAGTTTACCGCTTCTGCTATGAAAACGAACCTTACCCGTACCGGGTGAATTCTGTAGATCAATATCAGTCTTACATGAATCAGCTGGATGTGTTGATGAAAGATTCTCGTCTTCCGGCATTTCATGCAAGTGTCAATGAGAAGCTGGGCTATGAGGTTTCACCAGTTCGGGCTATTGAACTAGTGATGTTTCTGAATTCAGAGAATTAATCTGGTCGGACACTATCAGCTCTATTGGCTTGATGTTATACACCGAATATGAACAGCTTTTGAATGTTCACACGTCTTTATTCGTCATCTTTGTCAGGATAAACAGGATCAGGTTCACAGGGGGGCAAATAAATACGCTCCCCTTGTTCATTGTACAGCTCTACTTCATCGTCAAAGCTGTCTGGTATCTCCTCTCCATCCTTGATGACGATTCGGTATACGTGAAGTTCGGCTGGATCAAGTTCACCCATGCCATAATTCGCAGATGTTGTTTGTTTCATCGTCTGTTGCACATCCTTAACTCTGTACTGTCATCAATTTCAACCGCACGGTTTCCAGAATATCAGCCAGTTCATTAATATTCTTGCAGTCAGCGTAATTGCCGTAGTCGCCTTCTGCTACCGGAAAGGTACCGCTGTCTTCGTCATAAACGACACAGACACCAACCCCACCGGCAAAGTCCATCGCCATAAAGAACCCTATCAGCAAACCACGGTCGGATAATCCTCCCGTGAGTTCACCATTGTCGTCCCTGCCACAGAGAATTTTGCCGTATTCCACTTTTTCAAAGCTGACCTCAAGCTCTCTGGCCCAGATATGACGCTCTATCTCATCCACCAGATCTGCTTCAGGAGTAACCAGTTCAATGGGTAACTGAAAATAATGAGCGATTAAGGCTTGCAGGTGGGCGACGATTTCTAATCTGGACAATACCTGCCTCAAATCAATAAGAGGTGTCTTGGCCATCAGCCGCCGTTCTTCTTCCGGGCTGAGGTCGTCTTTATCATTGAATGGAAGAATAGGAATGGACGGTGTAACTCTGGCGTACATCTGTTGATCGTCGTGAGTATTCATCTTGAACTGATCGATATTGACCATGGAGTTGTGTGTATCTGGTGAAGATTCGTTCATTTCATGCCCCATTGCGTTGGTTTTACTGATATACGCCAAAGCTGTAATCGCCGGTCTCTCCACAGATATACTCCTGAATCAGCCAGCCAAGAGAAATACCCTCAACGATCGGGACTGACTCAAGTTCAGGGTAAGCCAGAATAAACTGTTCAAGAATAACCTTCTGCAACTGTTCAGAGGGAGAGCCAGACTTGCTGTTTGTCCAGGATTTCAGGTTTTGGTAGCAGGCAGCTACCAGTTCGGGTTCGTTTAAAATGCGACTGCAAACAAATTCATCATGGAGTTCAGCAGGGTTCCGTTGCAAAGTTTTCGACTGAACACAGAATCCTAGCTTCCAGACACAATTATACTTCAAGTGAATAAAAGTATTCCCAATCATTGACCGATTGAGTTTTTCCGTACTGCCTTTTCGGTTACTGTGGCACAACCCCACCCCATTCAGAGATCTCTGGACGGTTTTGCAACGGAACCGCCTAAATACCTATGAAGGCAGTCTTTTTTGCAAAGATAAAATAGTTGTCGAACACTAAAGGGCTTCTTTCTTAGGTTTTTTAGTGTTCGATAGAATAATGCCGAAAATATAAGTACCAAAACGCTAGCTATTTCTTCCTGATTCATTTGCAGAGGCAAGCATTATTTAACGTCTGATGCCCAAAGTAGAGCAGCGGCAGAGCCATTAGTACTGATCAACGCGTAGTACACTTCAGAATCATATTCTTCCTCAAGTACAACTGGTTGACTGGAGTTCCAGCCTGCCTTCACAAACTTATCATTTACCGCAAACGATAGTTTATGGAATGGGCCACCACCCTCAAATTCGAAGCGTTCCCCGTTCACAAAGAAAATAAGTTTTTTGGCAATATATCGTGTTGTTACATTGAGTTCCCAATGTGTTTTGTTCGTTCTGAAGAAGTCGGTGTCATCGCTATAGTAAGTAAAATCAATACGCTGAGTTACATCACCTTTGTCGGTGGTTTTGGCATGTTGCTCAATAAACCGATACTTACCAGCATCTTTACCTGTCCAATCGCCATACTGAACGGCATAGCTATTGATGCAGAAAAAGAACATCAATAGACCAGCTACCTTTGACAAACTCATAAACTGAACTCCTCTTTCTCAGCCTGCTTCTTCGCCCTTCTTGCGTCACCTGCCTCAGTTTCTTTCTTGTTAAGAGCTTCATTGCGCTTTTTTACAACTTCATCATATGAGTTATCCTGTAGCTCAAATATCAACTCCTTATATCCGGGGTTATGGTCAACAATCATCGCTTTTACCGAGTATTTTGCTGGTAACTCTTTCCACTTAGATTGAAATTGCTTAATGAGCCTTTCGGCCGTTTTTTGCTCTTCGCTTTTCCCAAACCATTTTTTCAATTTTACATGGTAGCTCATTGAAAATTTAGTCAAAGTGCCATCAACAAACTCGTATCGTCCCCAGCTCCACCGCAAGCCATCAATATCTTTAATACTTTGTGGCCCCTGTGACGACAACCAGTAAGTACCGACTGAACAATCTTCAAGTGGCTTTGTCAGCATATCTAAAACTGCTGACCCATTGTCGTCCCGACCAGTCAAGCATGTAGGAGTATGGTACTTTGGTGCTGGAAGATAATTCTTCTCAAACACTGGTAGCGAACCATCAATAATCTTTTCCATCGGCGTACCAAGCTCTAAGCTCCGGAATGATGGGACTTCAGCAATCGCTATATTTGAAATCACCGTTAGCCCGATGAGAAACTTCTGTAAACTACACATATAGTCCCCTTAAAACGCCAAACATTCTGAACCCTTCAGGAAAAGATGAAAAGTGATTGAATACAATACTTAAGAAGCGTTAGCCAGCGACGGCTTACACCTTTCACGAGGAATAATGACGAGACTAATTACACTGATATTAGCTGTACTGCTGGTACCTACTGGAGTACAGGCCGATCTAGTCAGAAAAGTGAGTCTGGCATCTGCCACGATACGTCCAGTCGGCCTTACGCACGAACTCGTACCTTACAGAGTTTCTTTCCCGAAGAAGGCAGTCGCCACTTTTAATATTTCTTTGTCCATTTCCAGCAATTTTATCTGAGCCTTGAGCTCTTTGGGCTGCCCAATGTACGGGCAACATCGGTGACTGTCTGGTTTTCTTCAACAACCAGCTTTACCGTTTTCAGTTTCTGGTTTTTACTATAGGTTTTACGTTTCTTCTTCATCAGTGACCTCGTTGTCATGCACTGTATTGTGCTAAACGAGGTGTCCGTAGTTATTAGACCACTTTAGTTGTTCCCAACGGATGATTTTGCCAGGAAAGAGGTCTACCTTGCCATTATTGAAGCGTCCCAATAATGGATAATGCCCATTAGAAACTGAAAACCGGCATTTAATCGATTCATCGATTGAGTTTGAAGACCGACTAACTGACTATGTGTGAAATCAGACAGAGATACAGTTAAATTTACAGTCTCTAGAATTTTGGCCTTGGTTCTCCAGGGGGTAAGTAAATACGTTCCCCCTGCACATTGTATAGCTCGACATTATCATCAAAACCATCAGGTATAGTCTCACCGTCTTTTATCACGATGTGATACGTCATGTGGTCAAACCCATCAAACGGCTCTTTAGCTTGGCTAAATCGCTTCATCAGAAGTTTAAAACCGGTCTTTTTCCAAAACCGGGGGCATACTTTACCGGACGACATTCCTCCTCGAGCAAAGTCTTCGACATAAACAGGAGTTCTGTTCGACAGATCCTGCTTGGTAAGGTATTTATACCCTTGCATTAATAACAAGGAAAACTCTTTTTCTATTTCAGGCAACTCTAAGTCACCAAGCACAACTTCAAGCGCATCCCACAAAGAAGGATCCCCCCTCAACCCCCACTGCCAAGGTTTATCTGCGAACAATTCTGAAATTTTCCTGACTACGAGACAAAAAATTGGAGGGTTTTATAGAACTCTCGTTTTCGCTTTACCGGATTCAGTAGCAACTCCTGTAAATACTCCAGACCTTGATGAAAAACACTTTCTGCAGGCCATTTAGCGCCAAATCGAGTTCTGGCTATTCTTACAGGCGCTTCTGATCGTCTTTTCAGACCTTCGCAGTAACTCCAGCAGAAAGCCAAGGCTAACAATGCTGTGAGCTTATCGGTTCTTTCTGGTATTGATAGCCGGCAGGCTTCCATATCAAAGCCTCGAGTTTTCAGACAGCTAAATAACGTCTCAATCTGCCATCGTTGGTGATAATCAGGAATGATGGTATCCGGGTTATCCTGACTCACCACAAAACAGTATCCCTTTGTCGTGAAGCTGCCAGCCACATAAAGTGACAACCCCCAGATATTGCAACGTTTGGGCAACACATCCCAGCAGCCGCATTTCAATGCCCGAAAATGCAATTTAACAGAAATAGGCACACTACCGGGAGCGGTGACTTGTGCATTGCTTTTGATTCGTATTCGAAAAGCGATCTTCTTCTGGCAGAGCCATTGAAGCCATGTGGTACCAATGAATTCTCTGTCCGCAGTGAGATAGGCAACTGATTGCTCTGGAAATACTGTCAGAAACCGCTCTAATAAGGCTATTCTTTCAGTTGATTCAGAGCAGCCTGCTTTATCAAGATTGACCCAGAACAGTGGTATCGCAACGCCTTGGCAAGCGACGGCCAGAATCAGATGATTAATTTCGGTTTGACCGAGCTTCCAGTTGGTTCGGTCAAGACAAAGCACCCAGCTTTTATCCAAAGGAGCAAGACTGGCAATGAGCTTGGCGATGGCATCGTAGTCGAAAATAAACTCCCTGAAAAAGCGTTGTATCCGCTTATACGTAGAGTCTGGGCTTGCATCACGGATAAAAGCGACACGCAGCCTGTATAGAGAGCAGGTTCTCAGTTTAATGAGTGTCAGAATAAATTGTGATATGAACTCGCATCTGGCCTTGTTACAACCAAGATGGGGGCTAAGCTTGTTTTGGAGTGCTGCGACAGGGTTCATAGCTATAGAGGTAATTTGTCGTGAAATACTTCTCAATAGCTGATTTCTTGGGCTTTGCCAGCACTCTCCTCAAATTTTTGTCCCGTAGTCAGATCAGACCCATAGATTCACTACGAACTCCAACCTGCATCTTCTGCCCTATTCCTGTTTCTTCCTTATGAACCAGCTTAACGTTCTGCTTTTGAGCCAGTAGCTGTAAAACATAATTTGCCGATTTTTTCTTGTTCGCATGGATAGAGCCGTTGAAAATCCCGGATTTCAAAACAAGTCTCCGCACTGTAGGGAAATAAACCATATTGAAAATATTAATCTGACAAAATCACACTGAATTGTAAGTAAGGGATTTGACTTATAAATCGAGAAAAATCTGCCTTTTGAAGAAATCCACACTAACTTTACGGCTAAGCAGTGAACGACAGGATAGGTATAGATGGGGCAATCAAAACGTAAAAATCACCATTTGCTTTAATTCACTTTTATCGCACAGTAGCAACCTATCAAATCCCCAAGCAGCGCGTTAATCACGGTTATGGATACAACAGCTTAAGAGCCGTATTACGATTGGGTAGCTGCACTTAAGCGGGAACACAGGATTTATATCGGAATGACTTTTCAGGTTTTCTCAGCGTTTCTTTCGCATATAACCATCACTGATTCGAGTCTGAATCAGGCCCAGATTCGTTACAAAACAAAAAGTGGCTACGGGTACAATCTGGCAGACAGTCAGAACACTCGTTATTATTGGCATACTGGCCCAAAGACAGAATACCAACCTGGTGATCGCCTACTATTTACTTTTGAACCCTCAACGCGTTGTGAAGATAGGCTTGATGTCACGCATAGTGTTCCAATAAAGTCGGTAGAGCAATTTATCGATGTCTTGTGGTCTGATAAAAATACCCGTCAAACTCTGATAAGCCAATTTGCAGATGACTCATGCCTGGGCACCCTCATCAGGAAAAAGCTTACTCAATCTATTCCTGATGACAAAACCGAATTTATCAGCTTTCTGAGCACTATCCCAGAAAACAGTCTAACCCCCTTGTTCGAGGATATCGATTTAAGAAAAGTCCCCTGGGGACTTGATTACAAGCTGCCTGATCTACTTCTGTGTAAATATCTACTGATTGAGTTCGGCCGATTAGACAACGAAATTGTCCAGCAGTTAGAAGCCTATTTCATCAGGTTTCCTGATCTATCATCAAAGTTCGTTTTTGAATACAGTAAATTAGATGCGCTGGAGAAATGCTACCAATCATTGCAATTCCAGAAGCTTTTGAAGTCTGAAAAAACTCTTTCTCCCTTTGTGAGAGAGTTTATGGATCAAATCTGGCTGACACCAGGTTATAGAGCGACGACAGTTAACTACTTCGGAGTGCATCCACGATGGGCAAATTTAATATGGGAAAAGGTATTTCCTGAATCGCCCCAAGATAAGCCTGAGCTTGTAGAGTTTGCAAAAGCCCTGTCAAAACCGGTTTACTCGACATTCATTGACAGACTCGATCTTCAGCATGTTTTGTGTTGTATCGACACAGACTTACCAGAAGAAAAACTCTGTGAAGTCATGGTGCTACTGGCAAAGAATATCTCAGATGACGAACTCCAGAAGATCAAAAGTTACTCTGAAGAGCAAAACTTCAAAGCGTCGTTAACCATCGCCAGTCTTCTACTTGGCGAACCTTTCGATCAACGAATCGAAAGTGCTTTCATTGACAAGATACCACTCGAGAGCAGTCGCTATTCGCAGAGCTTTTGTCCGTTTATCTGGGATATTCAACCTTCAAGAATTGCACTGCTAAACACCTGCTACAGCAACAGTAAATGGTCAGGTGCGTTATCAAAGCTGGTTAAGGAGAATCTGCCACAGTCGGCGGATGAAACCAGAAAGCTCCTGGAACAGCTCGATAAAAACGTTGCCACAAAAATTGTTAACGAACACGTAAAAGATGAATATTTGGCGGTTTGTGCTGAGTTCGCTGGTAACGCCAGACTCTGCAGTTTTATTGCCAACAACCATACTGATATCCCACTGGAAAAACTCGAAGCAGCCATTACTTCTGACAACGACCAGTCCCTGATAGAAGCTGGTTTTCTGTTGAGCCTCGTTAAAGCTCACAGACAGAACCTTTCTATGGACGAAATGACTCTGGCAAACAACTTCAGAATTTTTTCTGAACAATTCTTTAACAAACATTCCTTGACCCGTTCAAAGATTAAGCTTGTATCTTTTCATCCTTGTGAAATAGCCGGTAAACCATGGTCAGGTTCCAGACCACAAAATCTGAGTTTCTGTGAAGGCAAGGTGTGGATTAGAGAGAGCAATAATCATGAATATCCCGTCCGTGAAGTGAACACCCTTTGCAGACGCAGAAAATGTGACCAAGAGTATGACTGTTTCAGCAGTCTGAACTTTTACACCTTAATCGAAAAGCTGTTTGGAATGACAGCTGAAAAACTTCACCAGAATGATAGCTTCACCCGTTCTATGGCTGCGATAAACCGCTGGGATGAAATCGTTGACCTCTTGCATTGCAAAGCCTGTGATAAGCCACTGATACTTGCCGAACATGGCAGAAACTCTATGGGTAACATGGCCTATTCCGCTACCTACTGGCACTGCAATAATCAGGACTGTAATGAGTATTGTACGTCTGTCAAAATCACCCATTGTTATGGCTGCAGGAAGGTTATTGACAGTCGTATAGATACGAAGAGTTGTACGCCTCGGGAAATCAGATCATTTAAGAAGTTTTATATCTGTAAGAGTTGTGCATCCTGCTGTCAGCATCACGACGGCTTTTCAGGTCGTTGTCCACATTGCGGGGGAGAGAAAGCTTACTCTGATGTGCCAGATGACAATAGAAGCCGGACCAGTGCAGCTTGTCGCCATTGTAATAAGACCGTATCCATCGATACTCGACATTTTGCGACCGACCTGCGTCGCAGACAGTCGCCCGAATATCACGGTATTTCTGGCTCCAACGCTGCATCCTGCCTGATTTTCCCTAAGTCACTGGTTGATGCATCAGTCAGCGGTTTTGTATTGCATAACTGGCCATGGTCAAACACCTATCTATACGTATATGACCTGTTCCACTGTCTGAAAGAGGGATATTTCTCGGTTACGGACTTAAATGCCTACTCAATGATTTATGACCTTAAAATGATTGAAAAGCTGGCATATCTGGGAAAAAACCATAAACGCTATCACAGTGATCGTTCACCGGAACCAGGCTTCCTAAATGCGATAAAAGATATCGATCAGGACAGGCTCTCGCCCGTGCAAAGCAAACAGGTCACTCAGTACATTACATCTCTTTTCAATAAAATGGATGAAGCCTCGTGGAAACACCATGATCTAGTAGAGATACCCTTTACACTGGCACTGTTTTCTCTATGCGGTTCCGGGCTGTCCGTTAATAGCAACACCTTGCAACAACTGTTTAGTGACTCTGAGCGTGCCCGTAATGCTCTGGTGCAAACCTTGAGAACAAAAGGAATAGATACGCCCACTCAAAATGCCCTGCAAAACTATATAGATAGAACCTTCACTGGTTCAGAAAAATTCGCGATCTCCAGAGCAGTCAAAAAGTCTGATTTCAAAGGCTTTATAAATACCGACCCGGTATTCGATGCCATGCATAAGATCGACAAAATTGAGCGCATGGCAACGACCTGTCAAAGCCTTCTGCAGTCAGGAAATCGTTTCATTCCTGACTATCAGATAATCGGTTCAGAAACGGTGCGTTGTACCAGCCGATCCCCTAACCTGCTTGGCCTGCCCAAAGAGTTTCGCCCAATTATCCGAGCCTCATATGGAATGGGAATCGTGGAGTGTGATTATGGCCAGATGGAGGTAGGAATTATGGCAGCGCTGGCTAATGACCAGCAACTGCTGAAAGACTACAACTCCGGTGATGTTTATACTGAATTTGCCGTGCAACTAAGCGTTGAAAGAGATCAGGCAAAGCTGCTCTTTCTCACTATTCTGTATGGCGTTGGCATCCCTACTTTATCTTCATGGCTGTCCAAATCCCGCATCGACGCCAAAAAGCTCGTTGAACAGTTTTACGCTCGCTACGAGAGTGTCCAAAAATACCAGGAACAGCTTATATCACAGGGCAACAGTCAGGGATACGTAGAAACAAACTCCGGTCTAAAACGTAAAGTAAACCAGACAGCACTGAACCATTCACCCAATCGGGAAGAACTGGAGCAATGGCAAACCAACTGGTTTAAGAATTATCCGGTTCAGGCCAGTGCCGCAACTATTTTCAAAAAAGCCATTATGGATGTTGCCAAAAACATCTCGAGTCAGGGATTTAAGCTGATTGCTCCTATGTATGATTCCATAGCATTTGAAGCTCCAACATCCGAGCTGGAACGCTATACAAACCTTGTCTCTGCAGCCATGAAACGGGCTATGAAAGCCGAGTTTCCTGAGCTTAAGCCGCAGGTTAAAATCAATAATTTCGACACCAGCTGCTGGAATGCTGGCAACGATGTCATGCACTATAACGACTGGTTAAAACAGATTACTCAGCAATAGCTGGCAACTAGTACATCAGGATTGCCGGTTCAGCCAGTACAGCAACCTGACAGTCGGTGAGATCTATGTGCTTTGTTTGGGACAACGTATTCTGCTACTTCCATACGTTATTCGACCAAGACAAACGACATGGTTTGTTTACTGCGTTTATATGCCGTTAAATCAGCCAGCTCTATAATTACAGGCGTGAAAAGTCAGGGCGCACACACCATGTGTATCCTGCCAAGAATAGAGCTGGATACTTTTTTATTGCACATTAGGTAGCTGTCTATCTGATAGTCAGCCTACAAACTCGCTAAGCCTGAACTCAGATAAATTCACTGACTCAGTGAACGCCTGCCAGCCCATAACGATTTCTCTGAATTGATCATGAGAGAAAGCAATAGGGGAAAATCAGGATTGGCTGTGGAGGGTGCATCACCCTCCATGAAAAAGCATGTTAACGCTCATCCCAGTTCAGATCTTCTGCATAACCCAAATCAGGGCTGGCATCAGACATGTGATCATAAAGTTCCTGCTCAGCGTAATCATACCCTTCCTCAAAATACACAGGGCCCGGATCAAAGCTCTCGTTAGCCTGGTCTGAACCATCCACTTCAGATACAGGTTCACTTGATTGGTGCTGTGAAGCCGGAAGAGCAACAGGTGTAGTGCTTTGCTTCCATTGTTCACCTGGACGGTTACCTTGCTGACAGAAACATGCTCCACACCGACAAACCAAACCGGAGCATCCGGTACATTTCGCGTTAGAATCTGAACTCAGAGGTGCTTTACAGGAGTAACAATGGGTTACTCGGTGTTTATTGGACTTAGACCGAACAGTGCTAGCGTAATTGCTCCTGATTAATCCGGAAGGAGACTGTTCTGAGCCAGTGTAATAACTAAAACCTTTGCGGGTTTGAACGGGCTGAGTGCTCCTTGTTCTGGCAGTAGTCACTCCTTTCTGACTCACTGAGCTATTGCTTAAAATTGATACTCTTTCTTCTTCCTTTTTTCTCCTCATGTCTCCCTCTTCAAGTGGTCGCCAATAAGTCACATTTTTCAGCTTGTCTCCATTACGTGTATACCATTCGAACAACCAGCCAGAAATCTGAGCGATAAGTTCTCCATACTGAGTATCGAAAGCCCACACCCACTCGTCTTTCAAGGGGCGTTTAATCTCAAGGTTTATCCAAAAATCAGAAGCCAACTCCTCTTCTGAAGGCTCGCGACCTTTTGGAGGCTGCCTAACATGAACCGTCCCTTTGACCTGGCCTACATGAAATTTGTGTTGTTCACCAGGTTTTCTGATCTGCGAGATATGCTGAGAGCTGGAACAAACATTGTGTCTGGTAGAGTTATAGTGTTTTCCTGGAAGCTGTTTGTTGTCTTGCTCACGTTGCAACTGAGATTTTCTTTCTATTGATGCCTCGCTTGTATCAGATGGTTTTAATGGCGTTTTTTTTCTTAATTTTCTGTTCTTTGGATCAAACTTGTATTGCGCTTTGGCCTTCTCAATATCACTATCCATTTTCAAGAGGAGCTTTTCTGCAATTTTTTCAGGCGCCATTATTTTGCGTATAGGGCCACCCGTGTAAAATTTTCTGGAGTCGTACAGATAGCGGTCGTCACCATAAACAACAGTAATGATCGCTCTGGTACTGTACCGAGTATCCACATCAATAATTTTACCACGACCACGAGCATAGTGCTCAAGGTCAAATAACTCTGTTCTAAGTATAGCAATAGCACTTTTATGGCTGAGATCTCTGATGAGTTCGGGCTTTAAACAAATAGATGTTTTAGGCTTATGAGTCGAACTCTCAAGGGTAGAGCTGTTCTCTTGAGTGTCGGCAGAATCTGATTTTTCAGTGTTGGCATCATTCGCTGTGTTTCTATCAGACTTGCCTTCACTGGTCGTAGTTGAGTTCGTTAAAGCATTATTTGCGATTCGCTTATGAGTAAAGGGCACATCTTTAGATCCATTAAATTTAACCTGGAGTTTTCTGTACTTTTCGCGAAGGTGTTGGCTGCGTTGCCGACTTTCAATAACGCAGTCCGGTATACTCGAAGAAGAGGCCGCTGTGTCTATGCTATCTACAGTCTCGGATGCGGTCCTATTTCTGTCGTCCGGGTTTGAGCCTTGTGCTGATTCATTAGCACATTCCTCTACAGAAGGTATAACCTCTTTCTCTCGCAGGCTTTCAGTTTTTTTATACTTCTCCTTCAAATACTGGCTACGCGCACGACTTTCCAGCACACAGTCTGGAACTGAACCGGACTCATCCAGCAATATTAGCTTCTGGCTTGTTTTGTTTTTCTCACTGACCTTGGTAACCACAGTATCAGTTTGCTGTTGGCTCGAGACCGTTTCTTCTGTCTTGAGTCGGTTTTTGTATTTGGTTTTTAGGTACTGACTTCTGGTTCTGCTTTCCAGCACACAATCAGGTACAGAAGATTCATCTACTTCCAGATGGAGAGCCTTTGGCTGAAGGTTAATCTCTACCTGCTTTTCAATACTTTCAATCGTCTCAATTTGTGGGGGGAGAGCAACTGGTGGTAATGAGTTGGGATCGGTCTCTGATACAGTACTTTTCGGCTTACGTTTTCTCTCAAAAACTATACCCGCAAGAAACACAGCAACAACAATAAGAGCTTCAAACACTCTGCAGTGACCCCATATTCACACTTAATTGCTCTTTCCAGCGTTGATTGTTTTATTCGCACGCGTGAAAGGTAATGACCAATCCAAAGGATTAATCTGACAAAATCCGTCAACCAAGTAACTAAGTAGAACGCCTTAATCTATTACTCTCCCAGCGATACAAAGGTTTAGATAAACGGCTAACAGCACTGGCTCTACGTACCTTTAACAGTTCTGTAATCAATGGCAGTCATTTACGAAGCAAAGCTATATAATTCACTCATTTTTCCCCTCAGGATATTCATCAGCTCATGATCACAGGCGACCTAAAAAGCAAAATCGACAAGCTCTGGGAAGAGTTCTGGGTAGGCGGTATCACCAACCCGCTCACGGTGATTGAACAGATCACCTACCTGATGTATTCCCGCATGCTCGATACCATGGAAAGCAAGGACGAGCAGAAGAAGGCGTTGGCCGGTGTCGATTTCAAACCCCGCTTCAAGTCGCACCAACAGGATTGCCGGTTCAGTCAGTACTGCAACCTAAGTGCTGACGAGATGATGGAAGTGGTGCGGGATAGACAAACACCAACGACAAAATGTTCTGTGTGCACCGGGGCTGATGGCAGTACTAAAGACTCTTATCAGAGTAAGGCGCAGGCCAAGAGACGATCCGAAATTATTAATGAGGAACACGGTATTCGTCTTTATGTGTATCAATGCGATCACGGTAATGGCTGGCATCTGACAAAGAGTGCTGGTTGATATTTTCGGTTTGTGCAGATGCTATTAATTAGCGTCTGCATTTTTATAAGCAGCCCGCTTGCTTGAAAGGATATACTGCCCGCTTAAAGAATTCTGCATTGAACCATTACCAGAAGAGTGCTGTATGAGCGACGAGTTTTCCCTTGATATTGATGACATTGCTAAAATACGAATAAACGAATTACTGGGCAATAATATTCCAAGCATCGATGTTCAAAAAGCCATGGTCGAAGAGATTGAACGACTGAGGGATGAAGGCAAGTCCGATGCTGAATCCATTCGGTTGGTGTTTGAGCATAATAAAGAATTACACTGAACGGATTGTCACTGTCATAAATACGATTCAGGAGTACGTACATTGTTTTCTATTTTGCTGGGCATGGATCACGATTTCCACTGCCCATTTTGTGGTAGCCAAACCATTGAAATGGGCTAAGTTCCGGTTAGTGGTTGCATGCACCAATGTCCCGAAATGTTTTTGACTAATCGACCGAGAGTCAAAGGTAATGAACCTGTTAATTCTCGTCTCCAGGCCAGGTAATGCGAGAGGTAGCGGGTTGCAATGCCGTGAAAGATACCGCCAACCCAGCGCTTTAAATGGCTATGATAAGCATTAACGTGCTGAATATGATAAATACCTTCCAGAACATGTTGACCTGTCGAGGTAACAAGCTCCTTGAACACAAATCCAAGCATCTCTGCAAGCTTTTCGTTCGCAAGGTGTGCATCAGCACAAACGATTGCCTCAATCGATATACGACCACTCAAATGGCGACATAATTCATTAGCACTCTCGTTGTTCAAAATTCCATCAACTGTGTGTCGCTTTCGATCTCGAGCCACCATTACAGCAGCAATTCCCGCTGAATACCTGATACCCTGCCATACCAAGCTCTCCAGAACACAAGATACTGGGTGAAGTCGTAAACTTTCAGCTATGTTTTGCTGAACCCGATCTGAATGAATCTTCCAGGTTAA
>SIHQ01000056.1 GCA_004762125.1 Oceanospirillales bacterium
CTACGTTCGAACACGTGAAGGCTGGCTTTATTTATCGGTATTTATAGACCTCTGCTCAAGAGCGGTAGTGGGTTGGTCAATGAGCAACAGGATGACAGCAGCACTGGTGACGGATTCATTCCAAATGGCGATGTGGAAGCGCAGGCCGGCGGCAGGTCTTCTGGTTCACAGTGATCGTGGTAGTCAATATGCTTCCGAGCGTTATCAAAAGCTATTGTCTGAAAAACAGTTCGTCTGCAGCATGAGTCGAAAAGGAAACTGCTGGGATAACGCAGTGGCCGAAAGCTTTTTCCATACGTTGAAAACAGAGCTGATTCACCATGAGGACTTCGAGACCAGAGCAGAGGCTCATCAGGCAATTTTTGAGTACATTGAAGTGTTTTATAACCGTCAAAGAAAGCACTCAACCAATGGTTACCTGTCACCGTTCAAGTATGAACAGAAACTTGCCGAGGCAGTGTAAAAAAGTGTCCGGAAAACTCTTGCCACATCACAACCACCTTTGAAGACAGTTAAGAAGTAATTCAGTAAGGGAATTTCTCCCTTACTTTTTCTCTACTAGATAATTCAGATAGCGTATTCCCGCAAATAGAATTAATTCTTTACCACAATTGAGGAAATAGGAATTCTATTGAACTTGTTGACAACTTCAATTCAATATCTCTTTTAGGCTTTACACTAATCAAGCCCTCGCTATCCATTTGTTTCAACACAGGTCTCAAAGTCTGTTCGCTCTTGCCTAAATGCTGGCAAATAGCACTTCGACTCATAGAACCTTTTTCCAGTAGAAGGCGATATATATCTCTAGCAAAAATTTTCAAAAGCGGCAGTTCAACACCCGAAGAATCAGGTAAGCCGCCTTTAGCTCTCATTTCAAAATAATAATCAATACGAATACCCAGTTTCCTAGGTTCAAGTAAGTTAGAAAAATATTTAACCTGATCTAGTGCTGTATCTATAAAATATTTTGTGAAATGCAACAGCCCTGCATCAGAAAGAGTACCTCTACCATCTATATTTCCTTGTCTCGGCTTATCAGCTTCTGCTAGAGCGGCATAATATTCTTTTGTATTACGCCCAAATCCCCTAGTAATCGACCATAATCCGTACCCTCCAAAACCAGCACAACGCATATAACAATCCGTTAAAAGTCGAATAACTCGACCATTTCCATCTTGAAATGGATGAATCCAAGCCAGCCTATGATGAAGAGCGGCTGCAGCAATGATCCGGTTAGTTCCATGAATTCTTTCTGGATTAAACATTTGTTCAAACCAACGCATATAGCCTAATAATTCATTATGATTAGGAGGTACATGGGAGCCAACCTTTACCTCTAAAGCGCGGTACTCACCAGGAACAACTACTATTGCCTTCCCATCTTGATCACACACTTCTCGACCATCTTTGTCTTTGATAGTACGAAATTTATTCGGTATTCCTACATAAAATGATTCATGGAGTTCTTTAATAAAAGATTGTTCACAAACATCCTTGAGAGAAACTGACGCTTCTTTTGCTTTAATTTGTGTTTCCAGATGGGCAAGAAGTTCCAACAGAGCACCAGACATTTCTTCTGTATTGTTAGTTCTATGCCTCTCCTGTGTCTTCAACAAGTCTTTAGGATGTGTAGGGTTTCCTTCAATCTTGTTGCTATAAAAACAATTCACTTGTCTTAGCAACCATTCAGTTGAAGCCCTGATTGAGTCTGGAATTGTCTGATTTAATGCTGCGTCAGCCATATATAAGTCAACTAATTTATCTTGATAAGCACCTAATTTGTCTGCTGAGAGGTATGGAGTTACAGTTATCATTAACAGTTCCTAAATAGCTTATAAGCTTGATTATAGTAACTCTTTTCATGTATTGACATATTAATCATCACTATAAATACCAGTAAATATATCTAAATAATTATTAATTTATTTATCACTTTCCATACACAGCGCATCGATATATCAATTTTTTACGCTTTCTACCCCTTTTTGAATCCCAGTAATTCTGAACGTCATCCTCCTTACTCAATAAATTTTCACTACCTACGTCCGTAATAATTTCTTGCCACGTCCTCTTGCCATTCCTGCACAAATTACATTCAAAAGAGAGGAAATACACCATGAAAACAACCACATTCAACAACAGCATGCTTTTTACACTGGTTCATCTGATCAAGAATCAGCTAGAAGCTAAACGACATGAAATCTCACAGCTTTCGCAGTATACGACTAAGGTCATTCGTGAGAGTTACAATACCGAGATTGAAGAGCTAGTTGCCATTAAGACGTTACTGGATAACGAGGTAAAGCAGATGGATCAACCTCAACCGCCTCTGAAGTCGGTTAAGAAATAATTCAGTAAGGGAGTTTTCTCCCTTACTTTTTGTTTTTTTTACCTCTGAACTCCTCAAATGGAGTAAGCCCGTGATACTCGCATATTATAAGACTCTCTGAGTCTGTCCATTCTCTAAAGAACACTGAAGAAAAAGTGGCATATCACGGTCACTCGTTAGGGACGTTAGGGACGTTAGGGACGTTATATATTTATTTGTATCGATATTTTTGCTTATGGATACCATTTAGGAATTCTTGGTGTTTTTCTTCATATACGATGAAAGAGTTAAATTTATAGTCTTTGGTTTGAAGAGCAATGTATGGCACACCTAAGTACGTGTCCGTTTTTATTTTTGAAATCTCTTTGAAAGGAATCTCATACAAAGGAATAAACATACGTGCATCCTCACGCCAAACGATAAACCTAACCGCTTCATTTGTTAAAAGGATTTGTCCTGCAATGGCATTTTCTCCATATGTGATACTTTTAACAGTGATTTCATAAGTGTCAGGATAAAAAAAACTAGCTGCTCTTGTGAGAACCGTTTCTTCCCCTGTGATGTGTGACATTGCTGCAATTTTATCCAGATGCCCTGCTGGCATAGAACTACAGGCTGTTATAGTTGCCATAATAAAGGCAAGTAAACATATTTTTCCTATTTTCATATTGATCATTGTGCTTACTGCTTTCCCACGTAACCTTGCGTATTAGAACTGAACTGAATTTACTAACAAGCGGCAAGGATTATTTCTCAAAGAGAATAAAATGATCTATTGAACATATTTAAAAGCCTTGCCGCACCATAACCAAGTTAACTGCTTAGTTTTTGGTTTTTACTCCAACGCCCTCTGCATCCATGTAGCCCCATGTAGTCAAACCAACGCCACTACTGTATTCAACATTTATCACTGCATTAGCCCCTATTGAACGAGCTTTTGCTATGAGGGCTTCATTTACTAGCTCTTTCGTAGGATCTTTATGGAAGACAGTTAGTTTTTTTATTGATACTTCGATAGGTGAAATTTCTGTGTAGTTCTTTCCAGGGAGTGAACCTTCAATAATTACCACAGGGCCACTGAAGCTTTGTTCTGTATTATTGATATTGGAGCTTGTTCTGTACGAAGCACAACCAGTGAGAAAGAGAGATGATGCTACTGCAACAGCCAATACTACTTTTTTCATTGTTATATCATATCCATTGAAATTTGAGTCCACACGCAGTGTACGTGAGGCAGTTTACTTAACTCAGTCATTTTTTTCTAGTTCTACCATTTGTCACGTACTGATTTGCAGCTTCCGCAGTATACGACCAAGGTCTTTCGTGATAGTTACAATACCGAGATTGAAGTGCCTCAACCGCCTCTGAAGTCAGTTAAGAAGTAGTTCAGTAAGGGAGTTTTCTCCCTTACTTTTTTGTTTTTTTATTGATGGGTTGCTGATAGCTGCCTTTCTTCAAATGGCATACCCCAACAACAAACGCTCCTGATAGCTCTCTGTCATCTTTTCCAGCAACTCTCCTTCTGGCCGTCCTATGGACTCGTAGTAGTTGGTTATGTCATCCCAAATGACTAGCTGTTGCAGCTGGTCAATGACCACTTGTACAGGCAGTTCTTTTCTTGCACAGCAAGAGATGAAATTACCCAATAGCAATTGATAGTTTTTACCGGAAAAGGAGTCAGGCCGTTTGTGGTAACGTCTGTAGGCAACAGGTTCCCCCTCTCTCAATCCTACCGGAGCAAAAAGTACGTCCTGTAATAATAATGTCCAGATGGGATGGAAGTAGTTTCTCGTTTGTTTGAGCTTGAACATCATCATTCCATACTCCCAGAGTCCCTGTAGGTGTTGAGTGATTTCAGCGTATCGTTTCAGCGGCACTCCTATTTCACCTGTCTTTGATCCCAGATCAAAAGAACCTAATGCCAGTTCTTTAATCACGGAGTGATGGAACCTCACTTCTATTCTGAACACCTCTTCTTTAGGGCTATAGCTGCTTTCTCCTTTGTCGTTTTCAGTGAACCTACGCCACTTGCTTCGCATGTAATCAAGCTTGTCCGTTTCTTTGGCCTGTAAGGATTTGTTGTATATCGCCAGTTGTGTACTCGCAGCATGACCGAACTTGAAGGATTGAGCTTGACCGTAGACACAGGAGATTCTTGATAAGTTGAAAGACAGCTCATCGATGCCTTGGTAGTTACTGATTCGATTGGAACGACAAATCACTTTGTCACACAGGTTCTTCTCTGGTTTCCACCCTTGTAAATCCAGCGCCAGATGGATGGCTGGATAATGAATCTCTGGTGTTACCAGTATTCGTTCCGCTATGGAGTGCAGGTAGTTATCGATGTACTCCGGTGAGTGTCTCTCCAGGAACCAGGGGGAGCATTCAATTTTCAGATGAGTACTCTCTGAATCTGCTTTGGCATGGAACATTTTGAACAGTATGATCAATCCCAGATGGTTATTCTGAAGCCTGTACTGATAGCCTGAGTTTTTCCCACTCTTGCCCAGAAGCCAATCCTGCCCATGAAAGTTAAATGTCTTCTCTCTCAACTCCAATGAGTAATCCACATCGGTAAGAATGTCTTGGAGGACTCGACCACGGAACAACTGGCGATAAGTATCTACGCACATACCCACCACCTGAAAACCGCTTTCCGTTAGATCCAGTACCTTTCCTCGTTGGGGGTGGCAGAACAACAAACCATCCTTTGCAGGTTCTATCAGCTTTCCTTTCCCTGTGTAGCGATACCTTTCAAGATGTTTCATGGTTCAAGACCTCCATTCTTGTAACTTTATGTTAACCAGATGTATTTCTTCTCTAACGTGCTACAGGGACGTTCCCCCGCCCGCTTGCGCTACGCTTGCAAGTTCGGGCGTGGGGTCTTGGAACACTGTGTTCAACTCCTTGATGGACTGACTTCCATTCCTTACTTTGCTCATTGTCTTCTCCTTGGTTTTTCGATCACTTTGAGCTGCCAATACCCCTTGATGAATCAACGAGTACCGGCGCTCAAAATCCTTGTGAGGACATCCACTTTTGATTCGCCAATGAACACAACGATAATCACCCTTGTATTCATTAGACTGTGTTTTTTGATTCAAACGAATAAAGACCATTAATGACCAACACTGACCAATAACGACGCAATAAATTTAATAAGAAACTTACTTTCTGTTTTCCGAATAAGCATTTTTAATAACTAAATCTTTTTACTTTTTCTACTTTCCTATCATTAATGCTTGCACCGGATTGATTAGAAATCAAGAAAATTAAAGGCAATAAAATGAGATTTCATTCAATGAGTAACAAAGAGTAATAACGGTAAAAAATAATTTCAAAATAGCGATTTTTTTTGACAGCGAACCTTATCAGCTGAATACATCGCTGCGCTTGCTCAAAAAATGGAATTTTTTGAGGCAGTCATTCTATTCGCTGATTTCACTGTCAAAGAAAATAGCTATTTGAGCGGGAAAAATGAGGTGATATTGATCATAAATCAAGGTGCAGAGAATAGAGTAAATTCGTATTAAGATATTTAGCTGCCCGTACGTGAGAGCGGCATTTAAGCCATAAACCACTAAGCGTTTGTGCTATAATATCAGGTAATTAACGACTGTTTCAGAAGTCTATTTTTACTGCATTCGAGTCCTCGTATTCGTCCAGTTTCTTCTGAATGGCATGGGCATTAATCAGACGACGCTTGCCCAGTTTAACGGAAGGAATTATCCCTTTATCAATCCATCCTTCAACCGTTCTATTGGTGACTCCTACCATCTTAGCGAAGGTTTGAATGGTAAATAACAGATAGATTCTCTCGGCCATCTTCGATTCCTTTCTTTAGGTTCGATTGAATTAACAACGTTAAATCAGAACAATCTATTTACTGATTTAAAAACATCATATACATTTTTAGGAATAGAAAACAATAACGAAAAGTGAGATTAATAGAAAACTGTTGGTATCACTAACAGCTGTTAGTTAACCATTACTCAAAAGTTTATTTTAAGTTATTAAAAATGAAAAACATTCCTAACTAAAAAACCATGGACAACCATCGTGAGCGTTAAAAAAGATTACCGATCAAGCAAATGGAAAGTCGACTTTCAAATCAAGAGAGGCGGCAGACGTTTTCGCCGCACCTATGACACCAAAGCCGAATGCCAGAAGTTTTTGAATCACGTTAAGTCACAGGTAGAGCAGAACAATCGGGAGTTTATCAACAGGGAGGATAGGCGCACTCTGAACGACATTATCAAGCTCTGGTATCTGGGCAGAGGTCAGGAGTTGGCAGACGGTGAGCGCACCCGTAACACCCTTCTTAATATGGTTGCCATTATCGGTGACATTGAAGCTCGCAAGATGACGGTTTCCCTCTTCAACGAGTACAAGGCCATCAAGCGCAGTAAGAAGATGGGCAAAGGCAAAGATGAGCGCACTATTTCAGACAAGACTCTGAACAATCACCTGAGCTACCTGAGAGCCGTGTACAACTATCTGATTTCCATTGATGAGCTTCATTATGCCAACCCTTTGGAGAAAGCCCAGAAAATCAAACTTCAGGAAAGAGAGCTAGCGTTCTTGACCAGGGAGCAAATCAGAACACTGTTGAATGAGATCAGAAGAAGCTGCATCAATCCTCATGTGTTGCTACTCACTAAACTGTGTCTAGCAACAGGAGCAAGATGGGGTGAAGTAGAAAGCCGCTGTTATCGTCACCTTCAGAACGGTTCAATCCAGTTTTCCCACACCAAAGGCAAGCGCATTCGAAGTGTGCCGATCAGTGCTGAACTCTTTCAAGAGACACAGGCTCATCTGGATCAGTACGATAACTTCTCACCTTCCCTTTGTACCTTTGACCGAGCTTTAAAAAGATCCGGTATACGCCTTCCCAGAGGCCAAAGCAGCCATGTACTGAGACACACCTTTGCCAGTCACTTTATGATGAATGGCGGCAACATTTTAGTGCTGCAACGGATACTCGGTCACGTCGATATTTCCATGACGATGAGGTACGCAAAGTTCGACCCGAATCACCTTCAGGACGCAGTAAAGCTCAACCCAATGGTCGATCTTGAAGATGAGTCTATAAATGTAGGGGTTTCTGAACAGGTGGGTGATTTTAAGCCTATAAAACTAGAGTTTTTTTCTGATGTCGACACTTTGTCGACACAAAACGACGAGGGAAGCTTAAAATGCGAATTAACTTGAGAGGAATCAAACACTTACAGAATGGAAATTGGCGGTGAGGGAGGGATTCGAACCCTCGATACGGCTACAAACCGTATACTCCCTTAGCAGGGGAGCGCCTTCAGCCTCTCGGCCACCTCACCAGAGGTGTCAGTAATATTACCTTCAACTTGTTGGAATGCAAGCCCTTTTACCTGACAAAACGACCAGCGTCTTATCTCACCAAACCCTGATCAAACAGCAATCCACAAGAAAATTAAGACAAAAAAATACCCAACTGACTAAGCCGGGCACTCTTTATTCAAGCAACGATAACCGCTGCTCTTCAGGCTCTTTTCAAAAAGATTCTGGTTCGTCGGAACTTACTCCGCCTTCCTTTTCTTTCTGGATGCGCTGGTATATCTCTTCACGGTGAACAGCTACTTCTTTTGGCGCATTCACGCCAATACGGACTTGGTTTCCCTTTACGCCCAGTACTGTGACAGTGACCTCGTCCCCGACCATCAGGGTTTCTCCTACGCGGCGAGTCAGAATCAGCATACAATCTCCTTATTTACATCTCTTTAAGTCAACGAACGTCAATCCTGAGCACGGCGGTGCATTAGTTCATTGCCTTTAAACTTCACAATGGAAGTTTTAGCCCTACATAACAGTGGAACAATAATTGGAATATTGGTTCCCTAAATACTGCACTGTAAACACTTCAGCAAAGCAACAGCTGCCAGTTCACCGTTTCATGCATAAGAATTTCTCAGCTAACGGAGTCTAGCCACCGAACTCAATATTTCCATGCGTATTTCTACTTGCAGAGAAATATAATGGTAAAATTCAAGACTAAAATATTGGGGGCACGGAGCATTCTAGTTGAAGTTTTCCGTACCCAGATGAGAATAGTGATGTTTTTGCCTGACTGTCAGTACTTTCATGGTTACCTGCTATACGCTGAACACATTCAGCCCATCGGTCAGTCGCCGCCAAGACATTCACTATTCTCTTTCGTCGTGGCGCTTGCGGAATTTTAGACCTCAACTTCCTGTACTGGTTCCCTGTCCAACTCAAATACTGAATGTAGAGCCCTTACCGCCAGCTCCAGATACTTCTCTGCTATGATGACCGAAACCTTGATTTCAGAGGTGGAGATGATCTGAATATTGATGCCTTCGCTTGCCAGAGCCTGAAACATCTTGGTGGCCACACCGGCGTGAGAACGCATTCCAACCCCTACAATAGACACCTTGGCAATTTTCTCATCGCCATCGTATTCGCGCGCTCCCAGCTCATCACAGATCTGCTTGCAGACCTCCAGAGTACGCTGGTAGTCATTACGATGAACAGTAAAGGTGAAGTCGGTTGTCCGATCGTCTGCAACGTTCTGGACGATCATATCCACTTCAATATTGGCTGCGCTAACCGGCCCCAGAATACGGGAGGCTACACCGGGAATGTCTGGCACGCCTTTGATGGTGACTTTCGCTTCGTCCCTGTTAAACGCAATGCCTGATACAACCGGTGATTCCATAGCAACATCCTCATCAATGGTAATTAGTGTTCCAGGCCCCTCCTGGAACGAATGCAAAACGCGTAACTTAACGTCGTACTTACCGGCAAACTCTACAGCACGGATTTGCAATACCTTTGAACCCAGGCTGGCCATTTCCAGCATCTCTTCAAAAGTAATCTTGGCCAGTCGTCTGGCACCTTCCACAACGCGCGGATCCGTAGTGTAAACGCCATCCACATCGGTGTAGATCTGACACTCGTCCGCTTTCAATGCGGCAGCCAGAGCAACAGCCGTAGTATCGGAACCACCACGACCCAGAGTCGTGATATTGCCCTGTTCGTCTTTACCCTGAAAACCAGCTACGACGACCACTCGACCAGCGTCGAGATCGGCTCGCATGTTTTCTTCATCGATTTTTTTGATACGGGCTTTGTTATGAGAACTGTCAGTCAGAATCGACACCTGACCACCGGTATAGGAACGGGCTGGGCAGCCTCGTTCATTGAGGGCCATGGACAGCAAGGCAATGGTCACCTGTTCTCCGGTAGAGAGCAGCACGTCCATTTCCCTTGGGGTAGGTTGTTTCTGGATATTTTGAGCGAGATCCATTAACCGGTTAGTCTCGCCACTCATGGCAGAAACCACAACAACTATGTCGTGTCCCTGCTCGCGGAATCCTTTCACCTTGTCGGCAACGCCCTGGATGCGCTCCAGACTACCGACCGAGGTGCCGCCAAATTTTTGTACTAACAGCGCCATTATTTTATCGTTCTACATCAAGTAAGCCGAGTCGGGAATGTATCATAAATACCGCTACAAAAAAACGGCGAATACCTATACGCCTCAACAAAAACGGGCTCTGCAGCCCGTTTTTGTTCGATCACTTATAACCACAAGTGATTACTTTATAACTTCTCTTCTAACCATTCCGGAATAGAGGCCAGAGCCGCAGCAATATTTTCTGGCTGGGAACCACCACCCTGAGCAAAATCAGGACGACCGCCACCACGACCACCTACTTGTTCTGCCACCATCTTCAACAAATCACCGGCTTTGACCTTACCAATGAGATCTTTAGTGACACCCGCCACCAGAGGAAACTTCTCATGATCAGGCACCGTCAGGAAGATAATACCGGAACCCAGCTTGTTCTTAAGCTGATCCACCATTTCACGCAGAGATTTTGGCTCAACACCTTCTAATACCGTCGCCAGAACCTTTACGCCTTTCACCTCGACAGCTTCAGACATCAGGTCAGAACTACCGGCTGACGCCAGTTTTTGCTGCAGTTTCATCAGCTCTTTTTCAAGCTCACGGTTACGATCAAGCAGACCGGACACCTTACCCAGAACAGTCTCCTGAGAACTTTTTACCAGTGCAGCAACCGATTTCAGAGTATCTTCCACCTGCTCCTGACGCTGGTCAGCCCCTACACCCGTTACCGCTTCAATACGACGCACACCGGCCGCAATACCGGATTCGGACAAGATACGAAGTGAACCGATATCACCGGTACGTTCAGCGTGAGTACCACCACATAGCTCAATGGAGAAACCATCAGCACCCATGGTCAGTACGCGCACTTCATCACCGTATTTTTCACCGAACAGTGCCGCTGCACCTTTGGCTTTAGCGGCTTCAATGTCCAGCAGTTCTGTTTCTACGACAGTGTTAGAGCGAATCTGTTCGTTAACAATACGCTCAACTTCACGCAGCTCTTCCGGCTTAACCGCCTCAAAGTGTGAAAAGTCAAAACGCAGTTTTTCCGCGTCGTTCAGAGAGCCTTTCTGGTTGACGTGATCGCCCAGTACACGACGCAACGCTTCATGCAGCAAGTGAGTCGCAGAGTGGTTCAGTTCAGTCGCCTGACGTTTGGCCGTATCGACTTGCGCTTCAACCTTGTCACCCAGTTTGATGTGACCAGATTGAACTTCTGTAATGTGAAGATGATTGTCTCCCTGCTTCTGAGTATCCAGAACCTTCAGGGAACCTCCATCAAACAACAAAGAACCGATATCTCCAACCTGACCACCAGACTCAGCGTAGAAAGGGGTATTTTCCAGGATTACAGTCACCTGCTGGCCTTCAGCTGCGAAGTCAACCGGCTGACCTTCAATAAATAGAGCTGAAACAACAGAGCCGTCTTCCAACTTTTGGTAACCGGTAAACTCGGTCACACCTTCCAGAGTCAGCTGGTCATTGTAATCAACACCAAATTTGCTGGCTGCACGGGCACGCTGACGCTGAGCGTCCAGATGCTTTTCAAAACCGGCTTCATCAACGGTCAATTCTCGCTCACGAGCAATATCGTTAGTCAGATCAACCGGGAAGCCGTAAGTGTCGTACAAGGTAAAGACAATATCGCCAGGAATCTCGGAACCGGACAGATTTTCCAGTTTCTCTTCCAGTAAACGCATTCCCTTGTCGAGAGTACGAGTGAACTGTTCTTCTTCTTGAAGCAGGATGCGTTCAATCTGAGCCTGATCTTTCTTCAGCTCAGGATAAGCGTCACTCATCTCACGAACCAGAGAAGCGACCAGCTTAAAGAAGAAGGACTCTTTGGCACCCAACTTATGGCCGTGGCGGCAGGCGCGACGAATTATACGGCGCAGCGTGTAACCGCGACTCTCATTGGATGGCATCACACCATCAGAGATCAGGAAACAAGCAGAACGAATATGGTCTGCAATCACTCGCAGAGAGCTTTCTGTTGTCTCAACGCCACCGCCCAAAATATCGGACGCATCTTTCAGCAGGTTCTGGAAGATATCGATGTCGTAGTTGCTGTGACCGTTCTGGATAATGGCGGCAATACGCTCCAGACCCATACCCGTATCAACAGAAGGTTTAGGCAGTGGTTTCATGGTACCGTCAGCCTGACGGTTGTACTGCATAAACACGACATTCCAGATTTCAATGAAACGATCACCATCTTCTTCCGGAGTGCCCGGACGGCCACCCCAAATATGATCACCATGGTCGTAGAACACTTCAGTGCAAGGACCACAGGGTCCAGTGTCGCCCATTTGCCAGAAATTATCAGAAGCAAAAGCGCCGCCTTTATTATCACCAATACGGATGATATTTTCTGCAGCTACACCGATATTGTTCAGCCAGTAATCATAAGCTTCATCATCGGTTTCATACACAGTGACACACAGTTTCTCTTCCGGCAGACCCAATACTTTAGTCAGGAATTCCCAGGCAAAAGTAATCGCGTCTTGCTTGAAGTAGTCACCAAAACTGAAGTTACCCAGCATTTCAAAGAAAGTGTGATGACGAGCTGTGTAGCCAACGTTTTCCAGGTCATTGTGTTTGCCACCGGCACGGACACATTTCTGGGAAGTGGTTGCGCGGGTGTACGCTCGCTGTTCGCGGCCAAGGAAAACGTCCTTGAACTGATTCATACCTGCGTTAGTAAACAGCAGGGTAGGATCATCGTGAGGAACCAGAGAGCTGCTGGCCAACACTTCATGGCCCTTTTCCTGAAAATAATTCAGAAATGCAGAGCGAATCCCGGCACTTGTCTTATCAGTCAAACGAGTCATACAGGTTTTCCACCAGGGGATGTTCTATCAAGGAAAATATATGCCTGCCCTGCATCCTCTCGCATGACGGGCCTACATTTTCCATAGGCATTTGTGCAAAAACGCCATTATATAGAAGGCAAAAGCAAACAGCTACGCACCGCTCAGGCTGTTGCCGGAGATTTTGAATGGAAATTCTCACAAAAAGCGATCAGTTTATTCATCAGGGCATCACTCTCGTCCTGTAAACCTTCCTGTTCCAGAATACACGCAGCGACTTCTGCGGTGCAGAGGCCTTTCTCTTGCTGGTTTCTTCTTAGGGTATAAACAGAGTCTCTATTTACGTTCACGGATAACAGTGGCAACTGATGCAGGTAAGGACTTTTCCTGTACATTTTTCGAGCCTGTTGCCAGGTACCGTCAAGTAGTACGTAGGTTCTTGCCTGATGAAAAACGGATTCGACACTTTCATCACTCTTTTGATAGATGGCAAATTCAGAAGGAAACACTAGTTCCACTTTGTATTCGGGACTTTCAATCCTGTGAAGCAGATTTTTAGGTTCTTCCACTCTACTCCACTCCTGAACAGTAACTGGAACGGATATTCCATTCAGTAGTTTTCCCGTGTTGCTCAGCTTGGCGAACTCATTGGCATGAGTCAGCAAGTAAAATTCTATTGGCTGCTGACCTTCTTTCTTTTTCATAACCGTTTGTTTCATTCAATTATTAATTTTGTAATTTCGGGACATTAAAAAATCCTGTGCTATACATGAACCTCTATGCATAAAAAAAACCTTATGTACATAAAAATAATACTCACGTTTCAGCTTAAAAAATTTACATAACACTCTTAGCTGAAGTAATCGGAGAATGATTGATGGCCAGCCCCTGGAATGAGTCAAACGAATTACACATTATTAACTCTGATTCTGGTGTGTTTTTACAAAGCACAGAATCACTCGAACCATTGGCCATCAACCAGCAGCAATCAATTACTACTGACGCTGTTCTGATTTTCGACAAAGCGAACGTTCGTATCGAATTGCTGGCCGGTAATTCTTACCTGGTACTCACCAGCACCTATGCAGGGCAAAAGGTAGCGATCAAAGATACCGGATTTTATCGAAGCCTCAACAATGAAAGCAACCATTCCCCTGATCACCTGCTTAATGAGCAAATACACCAGCATGAAGGTGGTTTTAGTGCTCCACCCATTTTAGAACTGGGATATACAACGTCTGAAGCTACTTTTTATTCTACTCATCAACCATGGGCTATTGCTCCAGAAAACCCACCCTATTTCTTTGTCATAAATCCAATTACGGCAGGAATAAGAAACAACCATTTTTTTATTAACAGTCATCATTTTCCAGAATTAACCTCAGGACTTTCTTCTTTATCGCCTTCTATGAGGTTTCAGAACCTTTCAAATGCTCTTTCCGAAAGCCATTCATTTAATACTCTTACACAACCCGGTTCAATTCAAAATCAATCTTTATCCGGATTTGAATCAGCTACAAGTCAAACTGAATCAACAACTATAAGACAAACTACATTCACTTCGTCTTCATACGACAGCGATTCCAGTGCAAAAGAAGAGATCGAATCCAAAGACCCACAAACGGACAACGAACAGAAAAACGACGACAATCAGCAGCAAACCAACCAACAGCAACCGAGCGATAAGGAAAAAGAGAATAAAGCACCGGGAACCGCTGATGATCAGAGCGGAGAAAACAGTTCCTCCGCGAGTAAGAAGAACTCCGACGATCACACAACGAAAGAAGAGACAAAGCCGTCCGAAGAAAACGATGCAGGTTCATCACAAGGTACGAAACAAGATGAACCCAATGTCGATGATTCTGGTACGCCACCCAAATCCACTACAAGCACTGATGGCACAACTGAATCTGGTGACCCCAAACAGGCTGAAACAAAACCAGGCGACTCAACTACAACTGACACATCAACAGGCACAACCAATCAATCGACGGGAGAAGAAGTAACAGAACAAACCCGTGAGTCAGACGAAGAACAAAGAGATAACAAGGAAGGTGAAGATGAAGGTGAAGAAAGTGGTCAACTACCGCTAAACACTGGTGGCAAAAACAAGGAAGGTGCCGAGAAGGATCCAGTCAAAGAACGAGAACAAGAACAAGAACAAGAACAAGAACAAGAACAAGAACAAGAACAAGAAAATGACGACATCCTTGGTAAAGATGACACCGACGACCACGCTACGACTGAAGAGACACAGCAGTCTGAAGAAAACGATGTAAGTTCATTACAAAGTACGAAACAAGATGAACCCAATATTGATAGTTCTGGTACACCATCAATATCCATTGCAGCCGATGATCATGACGCAATTAATTCCGGTGAATCCAAACAAGATAAAACAGAGCCCAACGACGCTACTACAACTGAGACGTCGACAGACACAACCGACCAACCGCTTGCAGAAGAAGTCACTGAGGAAGAAACAGTACAGATCGGTGAGTCAGACGAAGAACAAAGTGATGACAAAGAAAAAGAACACCTAGATAAGGAAGTCGGCGATGACGGCAAAAATAATGAATCACGGAGAGCTGTTGACGACAGAATAAGAACAAACGAGCCCGACGGTAGCACAGCAACCGAACCATTAGAGCAGGATACAAACCAGCCGACTCCGTCACCTGCACCTGCACATGCACCAGAAGAAGAAAATAAACTTGAAGCGGGCGATGACAAAAAAACGGATGCATTACCGCTAGCCGCTGATGGAAAAACCGGAGAAGACACCCTCGTTTCTGACCAGAAAAACACCGGTAAAGATCTGCCTCCTACACCTGAAAAGACAGAACAACCCGGCGACGCTCCAAACGAAGATGAAGAACATGACGACAGTGACAGAGATGGAACTGGCAATGTACCAGCCGCCGGTGCTGATGTCGGAACTGGGGCTGGCGAAACCGACCCTGCCATAGAAGAAGCCGACGACACTGTAACTGTTTCACCTGGCGCACAGGATCAACCAACACCTCCACCTACAGAAGAAGTCACCGAGAACGAACCGCCTCACACACTTGAAGAGACACAACAACTTAAAACCGGTGTTCCAGACAAAGAAAAAGATCCCGTTGACAATGAACCAGAGGTCAATGGTGACGCTGATAAACCACTGGCCACCGTTAACAACAAATACGAAAACGGCGCTACTGTTTCTGACAAAAG
>SIHQ01000057.1 GCA_004762125.1 Oceanospirillales bacterium
GGTGCAAGCTTAGCAACTTCGGGCAGTAGACGGTGACGTTTAACCGTTTTACGAATAATCACTTTGTCGTGTTGATCGACACCATGAAGACTGAAAATATTCTTGGCAAGGTCTATGCCGAGAGTTAACATTTTCATTGGATTTCTCCTATTCGGTATCAGAGTTACATTTGATAGTTTGGCACTCGTTGTCAGGGATGGGGGGAGTCCATATCATTCGTTATGCCTAATGAGCGAGTAATCAAGTAGAGGTATATTGAATGAATGATTTAGATTTCCTCCAATCTCTGGAGAAAGTAAAAGCTTTAATAGGCTTGCTTTCTTTAGGTACAAAAGAAGGAGATAAGTTTAATAGAGATGATTGGTTGAAAAAAGTTAACCTAGACTGTCTCATGAAAACCAAAAATATTGTTGAGAGTGAACTAGATGTCTGTAATTCAATGAGCTTGCTTGCTTCGTCAAGGCATCTCTTTGAAATGAGTATTTGGGTAAAACTTGTAAACCAAAATTCTGACTATGCCTTAATTTATTACCTCGAAGGGTTAAATAATAATATCCAACACTACACAAAGTATGTAGAGCAACTCCAAGTAGAATCAGGTTTTTTGTTAGATATAGACGAAAAGCAAAGTGAGCTCATAGTCCAGCAAAGGGAGCTCTTACTGAAAAACTCAGATTCTATGACTGATAAGGAAATGTCTAACTATGTTAGCAATTCAATTAAAAACTTCGATACGCAATTTAGTTCCGACAATGCATTTTCACTGTATTTCGATAATGCCAAAGTACAAGGCTTTAAGCGCACGTCAGACCATATCATTGACAACGAAATTCCTCGTTTTCAAGCTAAAGTAGCTGAGCTTGAATTAGAAAAAGATGAACTCCTTAGTAAGTTATCTTCTGAACAAAATGACTTGGTGCCAAGTAATAGAAAACGTTGGCGATGGGATCTAAAGGCTGCAGAGACGGACATGACTAAAGAATATAAGTTTATATATAGCTATACCAGTAAGCTACTTCACGCGACGCCTATGAGTATTTCAACAGATCAACAGGATTTAATGCAGCAAGAATCGGATATGTTCATTCGTTATATAAATTACAAAATGAATCAACTTGTGGATATGTTCTATACCCCTTGAATTAAGGCATAACAAGTCATTTAAACGGAAAATTAACAGTTGGCCATCGCTTCGCGATTATAGCCAACCATTAATTTCCGCTTAATGAGGCGTTACATGGCTCCTCAATATATGTGCGAACTTAACATAATGAGAAATGTATTTTGAATATTCTTTTTTCTCCTCAACGCTCATTTTATTCGAGAACAAACTACTACTTCGATCTAATCAATAGATGTATTTTGGTTTCATATAGGAAAGGGAAAGAGAAAAATATTCGTATAGATGGTGAGTATTTTTCAAAATTCATTGAGGAATCAGAAGAAAAATACATTGTCAGATTAGATTTTATTAATGAAGACACAAAAAATACGCCGATTAGTTTTATTTGTGAGCATTTGATACAAGAAGATTTAGATGATTCCTCTGTTAAACTATTAAAGCAATATGGTCCAGAGGAAGAAAGCAACTACAGCATTTCTTATCCAGAATGGAATACCGTAGCTAGTAATATTTGTGAATCAAAGATGCATAAAACGTCATCTTTAAATGAATTTGAAAAACTAATACATACATGGCGTAAGCAATTATCTGAAATATTAATACAAACATACAATTCATGTGCATACCTTACAAATGAATACATAATTATTAATAATGTTAAGCCACCTATTGGATCTCCAATCTCAATAAGATCATTTAAAACATCAATATTAAGCAACACAATTTTATACATTGAAAGCATTGCTAACTTCTACATCTCATTAGCTATTGAAATCAATTCGTTGTGCCCTGGAGCTCCAAAAAACAACTTCCCTCTGACCCAAAAAGAGATCGAGAGGTTACTAGAGAAAAATAATTTTTTAAGTCTTGAAAAAAAGCTCTATGCATCTATCAGTAAAATAAATACACTCACAAAATCAAACCTTAATTTAGCAAAAGATCATGATTGGGATAACTTTATAGCTATTAAAGAAAAAAGAAATTCAATAACTCATGCCAAAATAGCAGACCACAAAACTCACATTGTCACATCTCTCGATCACATGATTTCCTCAGTGAAAATTACTGATCTAGATCTAATGAGTTGTGTAGAATGCATTATTTGGCTTAATGAATTTACGGATACATTATTTGAAAAAATAAGTATCAAGAAAGATTTCCATGATTTTTCTTTTAACAGCCATGATGTGCTTTCTTTGTTAGGAATTATTTCTAATATTAACGGTATCTCTTACGATACAGCACTTGCAAAAAATAATTTAGTAGACCCTTTCAACATTTAAGTACATCCGCCATGTAACACATATGAGCCCTAACTCCGTCAAGGGACAAAACAGTACCCTTGGCGACAACAGCCAATAAAAAATAACTTAGCAAGAGCCTTTATCTTCGTTCTGTCATGATTCGCTGTTAAATCAATCGTTTACAGCAAACACATATTGAGGCTCTCTTACAGTGGTCTCACCACAGCCTGATGGTTTACTCCTGTTAACCTCAGGGGCACTAGACATTTATCGGTTAACCCTTGCTGGCACTATTCAAGTAAAATGGCTCTGTCGTCCAGTTAGTTTCAGGCTCAGTTCGGGTGCAAACGATCTTGCTAAGTTGTCTTATTGCGCACACAGGCAGTGTCTAATCAAAAAACCGGGCTCTCGCAATTGAAATACCTACAACACTTTCGGCCTCGTGGACCAGTCGTCTGTTGGGACGGTTGCAGCGTTTATTTTCACGATAGTGTCCAGTTAGGTGTCGAGCTCACTGCCTGTGGCGACTTACCCTTTTAACAGTCGTGCTTCATCGAAGACGCTCCCTGTTTTCAACATGTAGTACGCCGCTCTGCCCAACTTGTGAGCCAGTACTGATAACGCTTTGCTTTTGGGCATTCGCCGCTGAAGTTTTTGCAGATAACGCTTGGCGTCGTCATTGCCTCTCAAAAACAGAACAGCCGCTTCGGAGAAAGCCCATTTGAGATGAGCATTTCCGATCTTGTTGCCTTGTGTGCCATAGACTTTGCCTGCCGACTCGGCTTTGCATTTCACCAGACGACAGTAAGACGCAAATTTCTGAACACTATCAAACCGTGATATATCACCGATTTCGTAGACAATGGTCAGTGACAGAATATCGCCAATACCCGGCACTGTTTTTAGCAGACTGAACTCTTTGCTGTTGAACTTCTGAGCATGCTTTTTGAGCTTCCATTCGATTTTTCTCAGCTCTTTATCAAAGAAGGAAACAAGGTCAAGATCCAGGTCGACACTGGTCTGAACCATCTGATCAGGAAACAGCTCTCTGACCTGTTCACGATTGTTTTCATAGCGCAGGTTCAGCCGATTCAGATCGGGCAGGTTGTATTGACTGGCTGTGTTCTTCACATGAGCCTTGAGTTCGCCAGCATAACGCACCAGACGAGTTCTTCTGCGCAAGAGATCACGTGTAGCCCTCATGTCCTGAGGGTACTGGTAAGCTAAGGGGAAATTACCACCTCTTAATAACTTGGCGATTTTAAACGAATCGATTTTGTCGTTTTTCGTCTTGCCTCCGTGAATAGCCTTCATATAAAGAGCATGGCCCAGAACAAAATCGATACCCTGGACATCGCACCAGTCGGCAACCCAGTACCAGCAGTGCATGCATTCAACCCCGATGACAATATTGCCAATATAGGGTTTTACCAGTTTCATTAACTCATCCGGGCCGGCATTGATTTTTTTGTGGGTAACGGTTTCACCCTTGTCATCGAGAATACAGACGTAGAGCATTCTGGCGTGTAAATCGATGCCACAGTAATAAGGATGTGAATTGGTGTAGAATCGCATTGAGTCTTCTCCGTTTTGGTTTGGTCGCCTTCCAGCCTATCGATTTATCGGTAAGCTGGGGAGAAGGCTCAATAAGTATCAAGAATTTCCAGGTGTCGCCTACGGCGCACCTGAAATTGGCGTTAAATGCCAAAATCTGCATCGAGCATTAAATTAAAAGGGAAATCTATGGCAATGGAAGAAATGATGAAGCATCCTGCTCCATTCCTAGAAATTAGGGTGTCAGATTTTGAAGCTGAACCATGGCTTGTCGCTATGTGTGCCGGATATGAAAATGGAACCTGGAGAGAAGAGCAGCTTATTGAACATGCAATGGAATGGCTTCCAGAATTCTCTCTAAAATATAGTGAGTGGAGTTCACTAGGAGCTTCTAATGCTGTAAAACTTGTTAGGAAAGCAGCTAAGTCATTATACAAAACTGAAAAGTTTAAAAATCGTGGAGAGTTTGGAGAGCTGTTCTTGCATATGATCCTAAGGCAAGTATTTGGTACTATTCCAGCTATTTGTAAGATGCATTATAAAGATTCTAGAAATGATACAGTTAAGGGTTTTGATTGTGTTCATGTGCTCTCCAAGGAAAGTGGATTAGAGCTTTGGATCGGGGAGGTGAAGTTTTACAAAGAGATCACTTCAGCCATAAGAGATGTCGTTAAAGAACTTTACGATCACACTGAAAGAGATTATTTAAGAGATGAGTTTGTAGCTATTACTAACAAAATAGATGATTCATGGCCTCACTCCGAAAAATTAAAAATGTTACTAAATGAAAATACTTCATTAGATGAAATATTCGACACAGTATCTGTGCCTGTATTACTAACCTACGATAGTAATGTAATAAATAGCCATACAAAAGCAACCCAAGATTTTAAAGAATCATTCGAAAAAGAAGTTCGTGACAACTGGGATAAGTTCAAAGGAAAAGAACTCCCTAGCTGTATAAATATCAGCCTGATTCTGCTGCCTCTTAAATCTAAGGCAGATATTCAGCAAAAATTACATGAGGAGTTACAAGCATGGAATTAAGTTTGCTGAGTGAGAAGCTGAAAGATTTAGATGTGATTAAGCGAGAATCATTTTCAATTGCGAAAGCGCTAGCAACTGTATATAACAACTCAGATTCCCAGTCGATATCTAAAGCTCAAGAATTAGTATTAAGAGCCATGGATAAATATGAATTCTTTGGGGATTCAAAATCAATTATTGATTCATTGATAAGAGAGCTAGGGCTTTTTCCTTATCTAAATATAGAAAACTTGAATCTCCGTGACATGCTGGCCCTAGAAGCTCATAGAGTTTCAATTGGAGAAAAAGAAATATTTTTTCATGGCCCTCAAGCTGAAGTATATTACAAATTAGTTAGCGGTCAGAGTGTAGTGCTAAGCGCACCAACAAGTTTTGGAAAAAGTTTAATTATCGATGCTTTGATAGCTAGTAAAAAATTAAACAATATTGTTATTGTAGTGCCTACAATTTCATTAATAGATGAAACTCGACGTAGACTTTCTAAGTTTAGATCGGAATATAAGATAGTTACGCATTCACTTCAGTCTAAAGGTGAAAAAAATATATTTGTGTTAACGCAAGAGAGGGTTTTGGAGGAGGATTTTATTGGTGAAGTCGATTTTTTTGTAATTGATGAATTTTATAAGCTAAGTCCTTGGGCTGATGGTGGGAACAGGTGTTCATTACTAAATGAAGCATTTTATCGGCTCTATAAAAAATGCACACATTTCTATATGTTAGGGCCAAATATTCAGGGTGTAGCTGGCGACTTCATTGAAAATGTTAAATTCGAATTCATTAAATTTAGTTTTAGTACAGTAGTTACAGAATTTCATGACCTTACTTCTACAGAGAAAGAAGATGCTTTAGTAGATTTATGTGAAACAATCGACGGTCAAACCATTGTGTTTTGTAGCTCTCCAGCTAGAGCGAATGCAGCAGCAGAGTTAGTAGCGAGCAATATTGATGTCGAAGGGCACAATGATGCTTTAAAACTAGCAGACTGGCTTGCTAAAAATTACCATGAAGAATGGGTTTTAACTAATGCTCTTCGATGTGGTGTTGGTATACACCATGCAAGAATTCCAAGAAGCGTATCTCAATATATTGTTGACTTATTCAATGCAGGTAAAATTAAATTTTTAGTTTGTACTTCCACCTTGATTGAAGGAGTTAATACTGCAACAAAAAATATTGTTTGCTACGACAACAAAATAAATAGAAGCAATATCGATTACTTTACTTTCAACAATATAGCTGGCCGAAGTGGTCGAATGTTCAAACATTTTATTGGTAATGTGTATCTATTGTCACCTCCACCAACTGAGCAGTTATCCTATGTCGATATCCCAGTATACTCTCAAGGGATAGATGTACCAGAATCATTACTCGTAAATATGGATGAAAAAGATCTTACGCCGCAATCAAGGGACAGAATAAAGTCCATTACTGACCAGAAGGATTTAGAAATAAGTACAATTCGTGCAAATAAAACTGTAGAACCGAGTGAGCAAATTGATTTTGCTAGATTATTAAATAAAAACTATGACGCTTGGATTAATCAACTTTTATGGAAAGGCTATCCAAGTTATGATCAGATCAAATTTATATGCAGCTTAATTTGGGATTGCTTTGGTGGTTCAAAGATTGGAAATAGGAGCGTATTTTCAGCATCCCAGCTTGCTTTTAAGATTAGGGAGCTGTCAGATCAAAAACCTATATTTGTACTGATTGAAGAGGCACTTGCATATAAGCCTGATGAAAAAGTTGACATTATTATTAGCAGAATATTGGATTTCAGGAGACTTTGGGCAAACTTTCACTTTCCCCGGTTGTTAAGAACAATAGAATCTATTGTTAACAGTGTTCAAAGATCAAGAGCGGCTAATAGCCTTTGTGATTACAGCGCATACTCTATTATGGTTGAAAACTACTTCTATGATTCTTCATTAGTTGCCCTAGAAGAGTACGGCCTACCAATTGAAGTATCATCTAAATTTGAGTCATCACTATCTTTTGAAGGTGACTTAGATAAAACTCTCTTCGCATTAAAAAAAATGAATGATCTTAATGGCTTGACTGAAGTCGATCGAAGTTTTCTATTGCGTGCTCAAGTTGGCATTTAACAAGCCCATGCAAACGACCGCATTCTGCGGCGTTTGATGGGGGCGTTAGGCTCTAAAGGAACTACATGCCAGATAAAATTAAAGAGTTAAGTGAAAATTCATTGCCCGATTTAGTTAAGGCTTTGGGTAAGGAGAGTGATAGAGGCGCAGTAGTACTTGCAGGCAGCTACATTGAAAATCTGTTGGCTCTTGGACTGGAATCAAAGTTGGTAGTCAAAAAGAAGGCTTTAACCAATAATCTATTTGGTGCACATGGAGCGTTTTCTACCTTCTCTCAACGTATAGACATCTGCGAAGCACTTGGCTTTCTTAAACCTGAGATATGTAAAGAGCTAAGAGAGATAAAGAAAGTTCGAAATGAATTTTCCCACCACCCCTTTGAAGCGAAATTCACGGATGACGCCATCAATAAACTTATATGTAGGCTTCGTCTTTCTGAAGGAATGGGGATTAGGAGGTTGAAACGGGCTAACGGTAATAAATCACGGGAATGCTATTTGCTATCTTGTGGGTTAACCATCGCTAATATTAAGGCGGCATTTAGCCTAACAAGTGTGTCAATTTGACGCATTTACGCTGCGCTTCAATGCGCAAATTACACAGGCGTTAGCTTCTTTTAGGAGAGTACATGGAATTACCCAAATTCAAGTATCACCCTGACCCAGTTGGAACGGGTGCAATTGTTGAAACTAATGAAGAATGCGAATGCTGCGGTCTTTCAAAAGGCTATAAAGCTGAATCAACAATTTACGCAATAGATGAGATAGAAATTATCTGCCCATGGTGTATCTCAGATGGCTCTGCTGCAAAAAAGTTTGATGGCGAGTTTTCGGATTCACACCCTCTACTTTCAAATGGCATTGATAATGAAATAGTCAAAGAGGTATGCGAAAGAACTCCAAGTTTCATTTCTTGGCAGCAAGAGCGGTGGTTATCTCATTGTAACGACGCATGTGAATTTCATGGTGATGCTCAAAAGTCTGACTTAGAATCACTGGAAGGCGAGCAACTAGAAACCTTCTTAAAAGAAGAATATATTTCTAAAGACCTTTGGCCTAGTATTGTTCAATCATATGTTCCGGGCAATAATCTTGCAGTTTACAAATTTAGATGTAGGCATTGTGGTCAAAATAAATTCTACACAGACTGCGACTAAAGCTAACAAACAGCTCCACCGGACTTCGTAATGTTCGCACCTTTCCTGCAAAAACACGCAGTAAAGTCGCCAACATTACTACGCGCGGTGAGCTGGGCGTTATGACTACAACGAGATCAACCAATGTCGATTTTGACTGAATTTTTTAATGTATCTAGCCCGCTTGCGATAGCGACTGCCACAGCAGTAATAGCTGCATATGCGGTAGCTGTAAGCAAAATGCTTAATCGAATTTCTGAGCGTAAAGAAACAGAAGAAAAACGATTTCTTAAGGCACTCTCATCTGGAATAAAGTCAGGTGTGATTAGTGACTTTTCAGATATTGAGAATATATACAAAGGGGTTAGGTCTTCAATTGGTGATGAGGAGGTCAACCGAGCTAGGCTAGCAAAATGGCTCCGTGCTTACCTACTGCAGATTTTTGAAAACGAAATTGATGATAAGAACAGCGACTCTGTTAAGGCTATTAAAAAGGAAATTACAGAATATATAAATCTAGTCGAGAAAACCTCGCCTCATGTAGGTTTACCTGACTTGGAAAGAAGTATTGTTCGTGATATTGAGACCTATCTAAACTCTGAACAAAAAGAAGGGGTAAGTAGAAAGCTTGATGAGCTAGTAGCAGCAATTCAGGTACGAGAAGAATCATTTAGAAAGCTAGAAGGCACTAATAAATGGGCAGTTCCACTTTCTGTGGTTGGTTTAATTCTTACCCTAGTATTTGGTATAACTTCGATTTTTAGTGGTGGGTCATAACAAAGCAATGCACCCGACGAGCGGGTGATTGCGGCGTTATGTGATTACGAGTTAATCTAAAGTAGTCACGAATTTATCGATCAAAAACAAATAAGAAGTAGGAAGTAATAATGACAACTGTTTACTTGAGCGTTCCTTACCAAAAAGAAGATGCTCATGGAGATGCGAAGAAAGATATTGACGAGTCTTTGAACACGAAAATTGCTAATGGTTATATTTTAAATCGAAATCACCTGAAGCACTTTAAAAGCGCTGAAACCATCAAGATTGTAATGATCGATAGGGTGAGAAAGCGCAGAGCTGAAGGGTATGCATCAAGTTGGACATCCACTGGAGTAATAACTAGATTTGGAGAAAGACATGACTTTCTACTTTCTGAATTAACAGAAACCCAATTCTCTCCTGTAGTTTTTAAATATCACCGTACTGGAGTAAAGGTTATTTCACCATCAGGTCAAGATATAAAATAGTTACTATCACTGTTAAGTATCACATAACGAATAAGGATAGATTGCGCCCAGCCGCAATCTTATCTTATTGTTGCACAAGCCCGGGTTGATTTATGGTGAAGGTAGTCTATTGAAGATATCTTTTCTTACGGGTATTAAATCAGAACGTTTTTCTGAACGCTCTTTATTCAAGATGTAAGCTAGCCGACCACTGAATAATCGTAGTCTGACGCTTTATCATTCTGTAGGACGACTTTTTATTTCCTCCGTTCTTGTGAATGGCGATGAGTATTTCTGGTTGTTAACTCAGGTCGGTTTCATAACACGGAATGCTATGTGCTTCATGGATTCACCACACGCCCTGCATTTGAATACCGGTCGAATGATGGCTTTTATTGGGCTGATAATGACGTTGAGAAGCAGCTGCACCAAAAACAGTCGCTTCTTTGCATTACTGTGTAGAAATCCGTAATCCCGAGATCGGCGGAATCGTTTGGGGAGGACGTGTTTTAATACCAGCCACAAAAAATCTTCGCCAGACAGCGTTCGGGTGTCTGTTTTGCCGGTTTCGCTGTTGATGTAGGCAAAGGTGACTTGCCCTTGTCGGCTGGACACGATGTTTTTATCGCTGATCACGCCTCTATAAAGGTAGCGAGAAAGATACTTTAGGGCAGGCAATCCTTTACCGACGTGTATGCATTTAACGACCCATTCTTTCGGGACTGTGACTTTTAGCGTTGGTGATAAAAGTTTGTGTTCATCCAGTGCTTTCAGGAGTTTGGCTCGAAACACGTTGGCCAGATTTTTACCATTAAATAGATAGTTGCCCTTAAGCTTTCGCCACTCATTTTTTCGGGTATTGATACCTCCGCCGGGTACGACAAAGTGTACATGGGGATGGTAGGTATTCATAGATTATTGGCGGTGTATGAAGGGTTTTGTGTTTGAAGAATTCTAGAAAAAGTCATCAATGATATTAGATATCACAGTTCTCTAAATGCACTTACATGGGAGTGTATTTGATTTTATTTTAAGCTCTGTCTAAATGGCAGAAATGAAAGCAACAATATATATCTGAGGCTCTGCAGCCAAGTTAGCTGTAGCGTTAGAATAAGTCTGTGACAGTTACTCAGAATGAACGTTTTTTATAAGAAATAAGTGCCTACAACCGGTAAGTTCCCTTACCGGTTGTAGGTTTCGGTATATCGAGTTGCCGCCGACACGGCGGATCACACTCCCTGCTGCTCTTATGTAGTCCTCCTTTCCTTATCAGCCGCCGACACGGCGGATCACTCGAGCACTACTCAGAGAGGCAAGCCCCACTTCTTATCAGCCGCCGACACGGCGGATCACTCATAGCAGCTGTGTAATGCGCCATTACCTATCTTATCAGCCGCCGACACGGCGGATCACATGGATCAGTCAGCCATTGTGCAAATACAAGTCTTATCAGCCGCCGACACGGCGGATCACTTAGTAAGAGAGGTCGACTGCTTTCAGGGTGTCTTATCAGCCGCCGACACGGCGGATCACTAGAAACATTTCTGCTTCAGCTCAGTAATATAGGAGCATTCAGAGGATTAATCATTAAATACCAAAAAATATTCTTACAGACAGATTTTTAATATTTAGTAGTAATATCATATGGTTGCGAGTGGTAAAAAAACGACTGAAAAAACTAGGTGTTTTTATACACAGGAATCAAAGGAACAGTACTTCCTTGCGTAGATAGCCCGTACACACTGAACCAACCTCCTTTTGGAATGCAGTCAGATTCCATTCTTAAGTTCACGCCATGACGGTTTTTTGTATTGTGTCGACCCGAACTGATGACATTCAACGCAGGTAAGGGTTCATTCACCGGTTCAATTTTCAAACATTGATACGTACCACCAAGATTAAAGTACTTTTGTTTTTCCAACTGATTTTTCGGGGTTCTTTTATCTGGGCGGCGATCACGAGCAAGCCGTATTTCCGAGCAGGTCTCTGGTACAAGTATGATATCAGATAGTTCTACACCTACTTCCTGAAGTTGTTGAATATTATTGTTCAAACAAAGTGAAGCCAGTGCGCCCCTATCAGTCGAAACACAATGTAGGACATCACCAATATATTCTGCGGGATGCTTTTTAGCGAACCGTAACCTTAGTTCATAATCAGACAAATACTTTTCAGTAATATAATCTGTAAGCTGGCCAAATTTGGGAGGTGACAAGCCAACAATGGATCTGTAACCGTGGCTTCTTTCCAACCGTGGGTCAGGCTCTGACTGGTCATGAATTGCTTTGACGACCAGTGTGTGGCATTCAATAAGCTCAATTTTTAGTTTCTGAGCAGATATTTGGAAAAAATATCGGTCTGGTATCATGGTTAGGTTTACTCTGCTTTTTCACCAAAAACGCCTCCTTTCAGATAATTTCCTATTAAATAATGACAGTCGTTCGAAATATCTTTAGCGTGTTTAACAGTTAAGAGCTCTGTCGTTAAAGCCACTAGTCTACGTTGATAGTCATAAAGGCAATTATTGATAGAGAAGTCGCGGTAATGACATTTATCCTTTTCACAAAAACCCGACGGATTAATATTAATAGCTTTAAGATTATCGCCGCGATCATAAAATCTATCGTATGTGAACAGTGCATATTTAATATGGGTGTCTTTCAACAGCGGGATAGTTTTCTTACCGGTTAACTCACTTGCACCTTTATGAAAGGTAGTCGGTGGTCGACTCTTATTTCCACCTTTCTTTTCGTTCATTTCTTGTGCAGGAAAAATTTTTATATATTTACCTGTGTAAACTTCAGCTGACACTTTGAACCACCTTGGAATATTACTGGTATAAAGACACTTTTCTATGAAATTAACACAGTTGTCATAAGCGACAGGGGAGTCTGCCTGAATTTCAGTAACTGTCGGGGCTTCTACCGAGTTGGGAAGAGCGAAAGTATGTTGAAAGTTCAATGTTTCAAATGTCAACTTTCGATGCATTTGAAAAATACAATTATTTCTCCTCATCCAACTGAAATTCAAGATATTCTCAAAGATTTTGCAGGCATGGAAGTGAAGTCCACCTTTGTCTATATAAGCATCGATGAATGCTGAGATTTCATTTCGTGCGTCAGTATCTGGTGTTGAAAAACGACTGAGGTTATTCATAATATAACCTTCGAATTCGACAACAAGAATATCACCAGGCTCATTTTTAATGTGTTCTGAGTAATAGATGTTAGGACTGTTTAAGTCTGTCTCATTTGCACCTGCTAATGAAGAATAATCACTTGGAGAGCCTTTAAAAGCCGCAGGTGGCTCGACGGAGAGTTCAAAGACTTTCTCTGTTTGCGAGCTTTTTGAACGCATTTCGCCACTTGAAAGGAAAACTGATGTATCAAAGTGCAGTTGATTAGGGTCGGCCATAAATTCTACAATATACGTAAATAGTTATCTTTATATAGTTCCTTCAACGAGAAAGTCCAGCTTGGAGCGCTTCCAGAATATTTTACCGGAAAAGTTTTCCACACTAGCAATAAGTGAACTCCTATAAAGACGAGCAAGACCAATTACGGGATCGCAGAAAGTGTGAGGCAATTGTTCTCTGGAGTTTTCACGATATGCCATGGGTCCAAAGGCCTTATAGCCAACAGCAGTGGCAACTAGCCAGCCATTACGTTTCTCAGAAGTTTCGTGAATAACACGAATTAAAGTATCAAGAGCATCTTCATTTACAAGCCTTTCTCTGCGACAGAGGTCAATATTATCTGCCACCATAAAACCAGAGAGTGAACTGAAAAGTTCAGGTAAATCATCTAGGGAGTAACACTCAATGCTAGGTTGTTTATCAGGATGTAAGGCTTTACCACCACAGATCCTAAGATTATAAAGATCATCAATATGTCTGTTATTATTTAGCCATTCGGTTGCCTGTTCTAAGCTCCTACTATAGGAGTAAACCTTAATAATAATTGATGCTTTAAAGTAGCTCTTTCTAGCAGTGATGATTCTTATATTCCGATGCTTCCTGATATCATTATAAAGGTGACAAGGGTATTTTTGCTGACTTCCAGTCATCGAAAAATGCCCGATACTTATAGCTACTGAATCAAATATTAAATGGCAAGGTGCCAATGTGGAATTAATTAGTTTCTTGGCCATAGCCACTACACCATACATGGATGGCAGCCCTGCGATGTAGGGGGATGGCATCGCATTCGCATTATTTATCCGGAGATCTTTCAGAACGAGGTATAGTTCATGTTTTGAGGAGGTATTTTTTGATTGCATCTATAAATGCCCTTTGGTGATGCGATGTGAATGGTAGTTGCTTTTCAGCAGCCAACTGTTCAATTTTTGTGTTCAGTAATGGCATCACTTCATCGAGAATCGTTTTTACAGTCTCGGATTTACGGGTATTTCCAGTAATAAGAAAGGCCTGTGCTGGGCTATAGCAGGAGAAATTTTCATTCTCTCCTGGGATTTTTTTCCCATAACTTCGATATTGATTAAGAGATTTGTAATCTCGAAATACAGAATGGACCATTAACCGACATTCTTTGTCGACTATCTGATTTTGTTTATAGGTAGTGATCCGTTTCTGTTCACCTGTGTTTGAATTTACCTTCGCTGTGAAATAATAGAGGAAATCAGGGCAGAGCAGATCGAACTGATACAAATGACCTATAGCCTCAAGGCGTTCAATGAGTAAGCCAAATTTACTCTGTAGCTCTACTGGTGGTTTAGACAAGAAAACACTCAGGAACCCTCCGTTGTCTGATATCAAGTCACCATAGGTGTTTTTATCAAGACCTGTTCCTACCCACTGATGAGTTTTCATCCAATAAGGACAGTTTTTCAATCTGATGATCAGCGATCTTTGCAGGGCTGTACTGACAACTGGGGATAAAAGAACATCCTTTTCTGAATTACTCTTTCTTAGTGAGAATATTTGTGGGTCTGTAGCTAGTTCCGGATATTGTTCAAGACTTATCTGGAGTATGGCGGATTCAACCAGTTTATCTAATCTTTCATCCTCATCCTCATCCTCATCCTTGCCTTCACTTCGGTCAACGGCATTGGTGAGTAACATGACAAACTGGTGGCCGAGGCTGTTGTTATTTCTGATTTCCTCAAAAATGCAGGTAAGTCTTCCTTCATAGTAAAACTCTGAACAGATAGCTTTCTGCGCTTTTATATAAGCTGCATTATGAGAATATCCCCATTTCTTCTCAGGTTTTATTGACCTTGAGTGTACGTATGGGTCTGTGTCGTCATATGTTTGTTTAGAACGGATATTTCCTTTGAGATAACTCAGAGGGAATTTGATGTTATGGGTATGGATACCATGTAGGGATTTGTAGTACCGTTTTATTAAACGACAGTTATCTTCATTCAGATGATTTTCAGCACACTCCAGGTCGAGAGGATTGCTAGCATTATTCCTGCGAACGGAAAAATTAATTAGCAGAGCCAGTGCTTCAGACTCGCAACCAGTAATATCATAGGGTGGATAGGCTGCGTGAACAAACTGAAAAAGAATACCTTCAGAATTTTTAGTGTCTTCAGAATCTTCATGAATACTTTTTTTACTTTCTTCAATTAAATCTGAAAGCAAGAGAGGGGTGTTTGACATTGTAGAGTTCTAAACGCTAGTTATCTCGGAAAGCCTAGTCCAATTTCATAATGCCCATGAATAATTTTTTCCATATCAGAGAGTGAAATAACTGTCTGTACTCAAGCATCCGTTCATCCCGTAAAAACTTTCACACACCACCCATAGCACCCTCACATCGTTCAGGGATAAAATACAAAACAATCGTCTTATAACCACCTGTAACATTCTGGTAGGAAGCCATCGCGTGTCAGCAGGGATAGAGAATACAGGTAGATGTTATGCAGCCACAGAAGAGTCTCAACTTCGAAAT
>SIHQ01000058.1 GCA_004762125.1 Oceanospirillales bacterium
ATGTTTTGCCATAGCCATTCAGTCTTGCTCGCAGGTATCGAGCGTAAAGATTTAAGACCTTGTTATTAATCTGGTGAGCTTCCTTGATGTTCATCGCTCGCGCCCAGAAACAAAATTGCTTCCAGCGATCCGAATGATCTGCAATGGTTTGGAAACGTCCTGGCATACATGTTTTCAATGCGTTCGTACCAGCAAACTGTAATTGACGGCCATAACCAAAGTTCTTGTTACTGCGGCTTTTGAATTTAGGCACGGTGGTTTCCTTTCTAAGATAAAAAGAAATAAATTGATTTGATCTGTCCTCAAACCCCTTATCGAAGTTCAATAAAATGCCGGTTCACGCTCCAGCCAGCGGGACAGCCTGTGACGCAAGGGTTGCGGGCAGTTAATGTGTTACTGATGCCAGCAGTACGCACGAGGAATCGTCGGAATGACCTCAGATCCGGGGAAGTGCGTTGAGATATTTGGGCAAAGCCAGTGATTAACAAACAACAAGAGTCGTAAAAGAGATCGATCAGGACGTATGGCAGTGATGCCAATAGCCCAGAGAGCAGTCTCTCGAACCTTTTTCATGTTGCATGTAATCGGGCAGAGTACCCGTAGATAAATTGGATTCTCAAACAGACACAAACATCATCCGGCTCGAATGCTTTGAGCGATGAAAATCAGACAATACTTACCGCTGTAACTGAAACCAATTTTGAGGCAAGCAAAACTTCAGAGAAGCCGACGCTTACCTGTTCTTTCAGCTCTCCCGGTTTCCCGAGTTAGCTTACTTTTAGCAGCCCACCATGAATCAACGATTCTGGCTTCGTGATAGATAGAGCAACCAGTACACTCATTGAGGGTTCAATGAATCCAGTTCTCTGTATGCAGGCTGACTCAATCCTTATGAATCACCTTGTGTCTTCAGCCATCCCGGAATCTCCAGGTCAGCTTACTATTCAACAACCCACCGTGAACCAAAGATTCAGGCTTCGTGATAGTTAGAGCAACCGATGTATTCATCAAGATTCAATGAATTCGGTTCTCCGTATGCAGGCTGACTCAATCCTTATGAATCACCTTGTGTCTTCAGCCATCCCGGAATCTCCAGGTCAGCTTACTATTCAACAACCCACCGTGAACCAAAGATTCAGGCTTCGTGATAGTTAGAGCAACCGATGTATTCATCAAGATTCAATGAATTCGGTTCTCTGTATTCAGGCTGATTCAGTCCCTATGAATCACCATCTCATTTCAGCGACCTAGGAATCTCCAAGATAGCTTACTGGTATTGCTCCACCATGAATCAATGATTATGGTTTCGCTGTCTTACAGAGCGACCAAAACATTCAGCGAGATGGAATGAGCTTGGTTCTCTGTTGCGCCCGACTCAATCCCTCTATCTCAATATGAGTCGTCTTGTGGTCCGGAAAACCTTGTCTTAATAAGGTCACCAACGCTCTGCTGGGAAACCATCATTTACCGGGTGATCAGATGGCATCTAACTTTGAGTGCTGGCCTTTGTCGGTCTCTTTCAAAGAAAGAGCTGATTTACCGGAGTAAATCGTATCCTTACCACCGACGAAGAATTTTTACCCGACGTGTGTCTTACATAACAACCGGAACCGTTTTGAGTGACGGACACTATTAGTGACTAAATTGTAGTACAGGTTAATTGGTTGATATTAACTTTTTTGTTGTTTGTTTGGGTGCTGTAGCCAGCTCTTGGAAAAATCCGTAAGAAAGGGATTTTTGAGAATGTATAGATAGCCTCTGATGTTTCAGAAGGTCATGTGTTTACTTACAAAGCTCGAAATTAAGTGTGTAGCAAATAAATGAGTAAAAATTAATTATATACTTCCATAGTTAGTTAAAAAGTTTGAGTTTCAAGTTACTTTAGATAACAGGATTTACAGTTAGTTATGAGAAAAAACAACCAATCATTTGCAGATCTTTTCGAAGAAGCACTAAAAAATATTGAGATGAAACCCGGAGCCACCGTAAGTGGTATCGTGATAGCTATCGATAGTGACTGGGTTACTGTACATGCAGGGCTAAGGTCTGAAGGAGTTATTCCTGCAGTTCAGTTTCTGAATGAGCGTGGTGAACTTATCATTCAAGTTGGTGATGAAGTACAGGTTGCTCTGGATGCTGTTGAAGACGGCTTTGGTGAGACACGTTTATTTCGTGAGAAAGCCAAACGCAGGGAAGCTTGGGAAGATCTGGCAGAAGCTTTTAAGAATCAAAATATGGTCAAGGGTATTATTTCTGGCAAGTTAAGCGACGGTTTCACTGTTGATATTCGTACGATACGAGCATTTCTGCCTTATTCTCAACTTCATACACAACCACTAACAGAGCCAACACAGTTAGAAGGTAAAGAGTTAGAGTTTATAATTACTGAGTTCGATCAGCGTCGGAATAATATTGTAGTATCTCGTCTTGCAGCTCTTACGGAGCAGGAGTGTGTAGAACAAACTGGCTGATTTGGCCAGATATCTTGACAGCCAGCACCGAACCTACTGCAGCACCAGGGAACAGACCAGAAAAATTCGGTGAACACTTAAGTTTATTAGAGTAAGCCAAACTAACCATTTGGTTAGAGCAATCAGATCCAATTTATAAAACAATCATTCTCTTACATTCATCAGAATCGATAGTGAGGGAAAGCCTTTGGATATTGGTTTTAAAACAGGCGGATCGCTACAGAGCGTAACCAGCGTTGAATCCGTAGCAACAATTCAGAAGCCAGATACTGCTGTACCTGAAAGCCCGTCAGCGCCTGAAATTGGGTTAGGGGCAGCTGGAATCTCTGAAAACCAAGGCCATGTATCAGTAGCACACCCTATCTCATACGACGCGTTCTTTATTGATCAAAAAGACGATTTTGAGGAACTGATCCGAGACCTGAAAGCCAGTCAGCCCGAAGCTTTACTATCTGTTATCCATTCACCGGAAGATTTTGACAATGATGAGCTGGTATCACAAGTCAGAGTCCTTCCATCCGGCAAAATCAGTCTGCATTCTGGACGATTAATGGACTCTGATAGAATTAGTCCCGTTATTCTGGTTATCGACTTCAGACAGTTTTCGCCGTCGCGCCTGGGAGAAATTAACGAGCTTTTTGATACGCCTCCAAGAATCCAGGGTAAAGCCCTGTCAGGCCCGGTTAAAATTATCTCTCTAATAAATGAAAGTATGTTGCCTGATGAAAAGAGTACCCCGGATAAGCCCATGGGCGATTTCTGGAGGCGGATACAACAGCCTGATAATCAGTGGCAGGTTGACAAAGCCATAACAGCCAGAGGGGAAACACTCACGGATTACCTCTCCCGGAGAGTGCCGCCATTGACAGCTCATTCCAGCAACGACTCTACCTTAGTCATTAATCTAAAAGATAAAAACTGGCGCACCGAGTTATTCGGTAGCCCCGATATCGATGAACATGGCAATACATTTTTTCGTCAGGGTAAGCTGGCAAATCTCGAACACGTGCAGCATGTGGTCTTCAAAGGTGCTCCATGGGAAGATAGCCGCTTTACTCACAGCCTCTGGTCAGCGTTGACAGCCTGTCGATTTGAAGCCAATGGACAAGCCGTTAATATACCCGGGCAGCTTCTTTTTTCCCGGGAGGAATTTACAAAAGACGATGTAAAATTCCTCACGGAGAGCTTTTTCTGGGAAAAAAAGATTTCAGGCAATGACCCCATTGCAACCATCAATAGCGACTCTTTTCATGCCTGTATGCAGGAAGCCATCATTGCAGAAAATGGAAAGCTGCATCGCTTTGATGCCCTGAAGCAATGGGTTTCGGGCATGAACGGTCTGCGTGTCACCTCCCCGCTGACTTCCGAACAGTGGATCAACCTGCTTACCCGCCTGAAACAACTCAATAAACAGGATTTCAAACTCTACGTTGATGAGCCCGAATTGCAACCTGCACTGCTTCCATGCCTCAAATTATCAGGCAAGCGTGTGCAACAGAGTGACAATATCACGGTCATAAAACATCCAGCCCCTCCCGTTTTTGCACATCTTTTGTCAGAGGGCGAGTGCAAGAATAGCTATGATTTTGTGGTAACGCCTGATACTAATCTGAATAAACTGGCTTGGCATCTCAGCATTGATTCTCTGGAGCAAAATACGTTCTGTAAAGAAGAGAAAGCGTTTATTCACGCCCTCTGGGCAGGTCGCCCAATCAGGATTCAGGGCCTGGAAACCAACTCTGAACTGGCCGGTCAGCTTGAGTCCTTATTCATGACCCCACCCAGCCTTTGTATTCAGGGACAGAAAGAAGTGTTTTTGTCATGCAAGGTCAGGGTGCTCTGGGATCAAACGGCTACGTCCGAATCCCCTATCTGGCAAGCAGCCATTAATGCCGGAGAGCAGATACCGAATCCAGACTTTAAACAATGGGCATCCGATAACTTTGGCGGAAATGGAGAAACAATTCATGCAGTTCTGCAAAACATCATTGATCGTATTGAAAGCTTACCGGAAGCTCAGAGAAAGACTGTCACTCCCCTGATGATGAGCAAAGAGCTATTGACTGAGATTCACCAGCAATTTCTACTGGAACTCAAAGAATACCCTGGTGTGGATAGTGGTCAGCTTATACGAAAAACCTTTAACACAGTCCTTTTCAAACAGTATCGTGCAAAGCCTGAAATCTATAGTTACCTTAAAATCCAGTTAGCACGAGTGCTTCCTGATGATGACCTATGGGTTGACCAGGAAGCTTTTATAGAATGGCTTGGCAATACCGCTCCAATCAATAAAGAGACAATAGCCTGCCATTATTGGCAACTACTTCGCCATATTAATCCCAAAATTTCCAATCCCCCTTTAGATTTCATCGATAAGGATGGGTTATTAAAAAGTGACCACCTGAAGAAAATCATGGCAATGCTGATTTATTTTGCGCCAGAAGAAAGGCAAGCCGAGTTAAAGTTCAGTCTGGGTTTCAGCAGCGACAGCCTTTCAGAATACGAATCTGAATTTTCCCGGTTTACCCTGCGTTCGTATCAGCTGGAAAAAAGAGTGTCTGATTTTCTGCATACTCTGAATCCCAAATGTCTTCAAGAGCAAAATCTGTTTCAAAAAGCCAGAAATATTGCCAGAGGTTTATGTTTACAACCAAAGCATAAAACGCCTGATAGTACAGCTGAAACAACAGAGGCCCTCAAGAAGCAGTTCGCTTCAGAGCTGAACCCTGACTATTTACCAGACAATATGACCGATATTGCAGAGTCACTATTACAGTCCGATAACCCCGCGGTCTGGCAATTCTGGGAAGAGCGTCGAATCAAACGTCTGGCCGCAAAAGTCCGGCAACACCCTGTTGTTTTCATTCAGGGAGAGACCGGAGCCGGAAAAAGTTATATTGCCAAAAAGATCGCTTGCCGACTGAATCCAGAACAACCGGCAACCAGCCTGACCATTAGTCCTCTCACCACTATTGATGATCTATTTGGTCGCAATGTGCTTACCCCCATACCCGGCAGCAGCGATTCACATACCGTATTTCAGCCCGGACCACTATTAAAATGGGCCGAACAACCTGCAAAGTCACCAACTGTTCTGATTCTGGATGAAGCCAATCTGGCTCGACCTGAGCTTTGGAATTGTTTAAAGGGCCTGTTTGAACCCAAATCCTGTCTCTATTTTCATGGGCAACGAATTCCGTTAAGTCCCAATCATCGTATTATTATGACGGGTAATCCCGATCATTTCGGCGGAAGAAAAAATAACCTATTTCTGAAAAAACGAATCCCGCAGCTCTATTACAGGTCATTCAGTTCGTCTTTTCAGGCGAATCAGGTAGTACGCCCCGAACTTGAAAAACACTTTCACCATGTCTGTGATCCGGCACAAAGACAAACACTCATTGACGATACACTGAAAGCAGCCATGGCCTTATATAAGGCATATCATAAACTTCTTCCTGAGCATGAATTTACCCCTCGGGATCTGACAGACTTCAACGCTCGACTGGCCCGTTACCTAAGCTGCCATTCACCGGATCAGATGACGCAGGCTGGAGTAAACCGGCTTGTCTGGCTGGCTATGGAAAACACTCTGATTGGTGAATTAAACTCGGTTTATTCCTGGCGGATACCCGCTATGCAAGCCTGGTATGAAAATCACTTTCCATGCAACAGCCGTCTTTTAAACACCCATTTGGAAAAATTCGATGGGTTTTACAACGGCTGGCTAATATCGGAACAACGATTACCCCGACATCATCTAGCCTCACAAGCATCAACAGCTACAAAAGCCCCCATGAGGTTCGACCTTAGCAATCAGTCAGTAAAATCCTTACTGCAGAATCTCTGGCTTGACCTCGAAAAAGTCAGTGACGAAAAAGAATCAGGGCAGCCGCATATTGGTCGGCACGCCACATTAATTCGGGGACCCGCCGGCCGTGGTAAAGATGTTCTGATCGACCGATTGGTTTCACATTGGAATCAATCCGCTGAAACCCCGTTAAACGTCAGTCGTATTAATGCAGGTCCCCAGAATTGGGATGCAGTACAAAAAGCCATTGAATCCGCCAGAACCAAAGGTGAGATTCTGATCATTTCAGAGTTGAACATGATTAAGACAGAGTATCTTGAAGGCGCATTAAATGACCTCCTCACAGGTGAGGCTGCACCGGGATTTCACCTGTTTGTCACTATTAACCCTACCAGTTACACTGGTCGCCATCCGATTTCCAAAGCACTTCAGAGTCGCTTTCGCACCCTGAATATTCCCGAATATACCCCTGCAGATCTTGAGCAGATTGCCAGTACCCTGATAGAAAATAAAGAGCAAGCAACACTGATCGCCAAATGGCACTGCCAGTTGCAGGCAATACTGACGAGTCGAAAACTCCCTATACGCCCGACAGCCGGAGATATCAGTAAACTGGCAGAAAAATTAAACTCGATTAGCCCGCCTCTCTCAGGCAAAGCCTTACAACAGCTGTTTGAAAAGCACTATGTTCTTTACCTGAAGTGTGCCCGGTGTTCAATGGCAGAGCTGGAGACAGCTTCATTGACCAGCCCTCATGGGCTTGTCAATGAGTCACCCCTGATGACTGAATTGACCACTGACCTTAACCAGCAGTACGCCTGCCAGCTCCCTGAGCCAGTCAGCATTCTTAAAGGCATCTCTAACGATTACAATGCCCGAGAAGGGACAATGGTCCTCGACGTCAGTGCGGATCAGACAGATAAAGAGCTCATGACTCAAGCTGTCAGATTGTTGGCTGAAAACGCCTGGTCAAAAAAGGGGCTCCCAATACAATCTCCTGATGACCACAGCATTCTGTTCCGGGCTTGCTACAAACGGTGGCAACATACTTTTGCGGCTGAAAATTTCCAACAATACCCGAACTTCGCTGAATTGTTCCCCATGAAAGAGGAAGAAGAAGGGACTCTCGCTATCCCGGAAAACCAGCTACTCATTGAAGAACTGAATCATTTATTCAAATCCAGCCCGGATACTCAACATCTATTGTCATTGAGAAATACTCTGTATGGACTACCAGCAGAATCAAAAGATCCAGAAGACTCCATCACGAGTAAAGTTGAAGAAAGCTCACTGGCAAGCAGGAGTAGAACAGAAAAGCCCTCTCTACTTCCAAAAACCAGCCCGCTCAAGAAAATTGATGGTAATACAATACCGTCAAAACAAACCCGCACTCTTAAGGAAGTTTTTTTCAACACAGACACTCGCCTGTATAGAAAAACGGTTCAAACTCTGAATTACAGACCCGATGGTCAGATGGATATTCAGGATGCCCAATGGGGACGAAACGGTTTTGAGCAGCTCTGTCCAGCACTTTTGGGGAGAACAGTAGTACTTGCGAATAATCAGGATTATGGATGTATTATCACTAAGGCTTCTAACAACTGGCAACTACTTCCAGGCCTGTGGCCTCACGCCCGGTTGCTGTCGGCTCGAACGTCTCCGGAGGTCGCTATAGAATGGCGACGTGACACCTACACCGGGCAGCTCATTTATCGTGTACCAGATGGTTCTGGCTACCCTTTCAGGCTGGAATTTGTCCTGGAAGAGCAAAAAGTCGACAAACTTTCTGGATTAACAGGAGAACCGGTGGGTTGCCCTCCCGTTCTGAGGACAGCCTTTGACCAGATGTTTCTGAACCACCCCGGTCTGCTTCAGCAGTTACAAGGAAAGGATCTGGAGGAGACCAGGGAAAACCTGACACAGTTTTGCCGTGCTTTTAATGGAAATAAGCCATTGACAGGTGACGGGGATCTGAATTTACTTTGTCGAATCATCGTGGAGCAACAGGGCTCTTGCCGACATCGAGCCTGGGCTTTTCATGCTCTGGCAACGTATTTTGGCATTCACTCTCATATAATCAATAACACCCGCCACGCTTGGGTAGAGGTGTCTACAGACTCAGGCCGTATGTGGAATGCATGTGATCTTGGGGGAACCTTTCATCCCGAAACAATCAACAAAATACTACCAGCTGACTTCTCCCCAACAGCAAAAGGAGTAAAAATCAACCAGCAATTACTGGGGCACTTTAAAGATAAAAGCAAGGAGGAGCTGGACTCTCTCGCCAAGTCTATGGGGATTTCAGCGGAGCAACTGATCACGGCCATACAAGCTCCGGAAGGGACACCTCTCGCGCTTGGTGATCAGCTCGATAGTCACAAAATGATAAAAGATCTTCTGGAAAACAGTGAAGACTCCGGTGCATTTTTAGCCGGAGTCGCCATGCACCTCGAAGAAGAGAACTTTGATGTAAGCCGATATACGAACATCATACATTACTATTTAAACCAACATTTAGAACTGGAAGGCACTTTAAACCCTGCAGTTTTATGCCAGCTTCTTCTTGATGCAGAAAGCAAAGTTGAACCTCAGAAAGTCGATGTATGGACACGTAAAATGGAAGGGTTAGCAGACCTTCTGGTTCAAAGCCATAAAGAAAACCCAGACCCCGTTCAGCGTAAGATGTTTGAAGAGCTGCTGAGCTTTATATGCCTGAAACAAGACTGGCCACGTCATTCAAATAAAGCCTGTATAAATGCCCTGAAAATACTTACTGATTCCGATAAATATGGTGAACAGGCCAAGAAACGGCTTCAAACTGTTTATCAAACACTGAGCCAGCCACTGGCCATTCCGCCACATCCTGAAAAGAGCGCAACATCGGTTACAGGCTTTATTAACAAAGGGCAGTCAAGAATGCTGGAAAATAAACTCAGTGGCAGTGACATTAAAACCCGCTATAGCTGGGACACCGAAGGTGCACTGTCTCCTGAACGATGGGTCAAACGTTTACCTCCCTTTGGCAGGAGTCATGTGGATCGAAATCTTCAACCTCCCGTCATGATGATGGCACCCAAAAAAATAAGATTTCCTGCATGGCTTCATTACTGCGTGATGAATAAAGAAACCGGTGAGATAATCAACATCGATCGAGGGGTGCTCTTGCAGAACCGGATCCGTTCAGTCTTAAAGGCGCCTCCGTTCAATTGTAGTGATGAAAAAATAGAGACCTACATTTCGGTTCTGGTTGAGCGACTTAACAAAAAGTACTATATGTCCAGAAAATTACAGGAAGATATGACAAAGGATGGCTGCACAGAAGAGCAGATAAAAGTGTTTACAGATATTGTCTACTGGCCAAATACGTGGGATAAGCTTTTAACTGAGGCTTGTATGCCTGAAGGTTATTGTCGCCTGGAAGAAGTCATCTACACAAAATTTCTGGAGTATCTGTGTAAAACAACCCAGGCGGATGAAGGAAAACTGAAAATTTACAACGCGGCTACCACTTACGAAAAGCCTGGCTGGGCTCAACCAAGCACCCCTGAAGCACTGAAAGCTTTTATTGCGGCTCATTTGAAAGAAGAAAAATGGAAGGTCAATCCTGATCTGTTAAAATCAAGCCTGTTCTCGGAATCTGCTGCGGTGATTCAAAAAAGGGATTTCAATCTTTTTTTGAATGAATATATCACCAGCCTTGAGATACCGTTTGAACCCGGTGAGAGTTATTGATGAATCCATAGACAAATTGTGAAAACCTTGAATCTTGATGATCAGTTTTCACCTTGGGTTTAGAGTCAGGGCTTACGCACCAGTCGACACTATGAATGAAGTCAGTAATTTAGCGAGATATGAATTACTCCAGCCAGCTCTTTTACGTTTACCTTTGATGCTACGTTTATTACTGGTATCTAACTTCAGAATATTCAGTGCAATACGTCGCAAAGTGGATAGATTTTCAACCCCATTATCGTCTTTTTTCTGACAAGCATCTTCGTTAAAAGCAAGTTGAGTAGACCAGCGGAACTTCCCCGCCAGCCCCTCCTAGAACGGTACGTGAGCCTCTCGACTCATACCGCTCCCATTAAACCATCGACCCTTTCATTCCTGCTCGCCAATGAGCAAACAGGTAACGATGAGTTTCAGCAACCTTCTCCATAAACTTGCCTGCCCTCGTTTTCCGCCGTTGAAGCTTCTTGTATTTGTGCCTCGCCCACCAGATTAATGCTTTGTTAACCTCGCGAAAGACCCTATACAACTCTGAACGATAAAAACAGCCATAGTAGTTTATCCAACCATTGATAATCGGATTGATCCATCTGGCTATTTCAACAAGACTTAAATCTGTTCGTTTTCGGATACCCAGCATCCTGATTTTCTTTATCATACCCTTTACAGCTAGTAAGTAGTCTGCCTCTTTAGCAACACACGTTTCAGCAATTGTTTTCTGACAACTCATTGCATCTGCTGTAATCATGCACCCCTTGAGGTCAATAGCTTCAAGCAACTCTGGTACAGCGGTAATTTCGTTACTTTTTTTATCCACTTTTTTCTGCCCAAGTACAAGGCTCAGTCGTGAACTCCAAGCACTAACAAGGTGTACGGCCTTCTTGCCTTTACCCTTACCACGAGAGCCCTTAATTACTTTCCCATCAATGGGAATGATGTGAGTTTTGCCATTATCATCTTCCAATGAATCTGGGAATGCAGATTTGACCCATCGGGTAAAACACGCTTGAAAATGCTTTGGATCTAAGGAACAAAAAGTTCTGTAAAAGGTGTCGTGTGACGGTATTCCAGAAGGTAATTCAAGGAACTGTCTGAACCATTCCTCCTTATCTTCACCAAATCCCTGCATATCCTCCCAACTATCCGCATCACAAATGATGGCGCACACTGCAATGATCAGAATATCAATAAATTTGTGATCGCAAGAGGCTCCACGACGTGTATCTTCAAGGGTTTCGAGAAAGGAAATAAGTGGTTCTGGCTGTAGCATCAAATATCCGTATAAAAGTCGGCGATTTTACGCAAACTAAACGACAATAAATACTTGTTATTGAGAACCATTCAACTCATGCGTAAGCCCTGGGTTTAGAGTGAGCAGCTCTCAATATTTCCCAAAACAGATGCAAGGCTGGAACCACCATACTTACTCAAGAACAGAAAACCATCCTCGACAAGCTGGGCTATTACATCTCTTTTCTGGCTGTCACGCTGCCTTCAAGATCAGCACCAAAGTTCTATGAATCACTGGTCGCCAGTATGGTCACTGCCGAAGGCTCCATCACCCAGTCATGAATCAATCACCCCGCCGCAAGCGGACGGGGTATGAAGTTAGTTCTGTGAGTAGTTCGCCGCATTCAAGGGATCTCTTTACAGGCCACGAAAATAACCTGTACAGCCACTTTCTGCATCTTCTTCTTCTTCTTCTTCATCATTATCTTGTTGGTGGTGATTGAATGAATGAACCTCCGCTGGGAACTCCATGGAAAGGAGTCGCCCCATGGAAATAAGTTGGCTCATAGCAAAGAGATATAACCCCAACGGGTTGAGAGTGGGAGGTATCCGTAGATGTTTCTTCTTGCGCAACCTGTGTTGAAGTTGATGGAGAGTTCTCGTTGTGGGTATGTTCTTCATCGGTAGGTGTGTCATCCGGTATGTCAGAATCTTGAAGATCATCTGAATTCGTAGATGGATCGTCGTCAGTGCACAAAGAAGGATAAGGGAGAGTTGATATCAATAAACTAGCTTCTATCGCTGCTTGAAGTTTCTGCTCGTAATCTGGATCTAAATGCTCCGAACCGGGCTCTTGATCATTGTTGTAGGCAGAGGGATAAACTTGAGGAATGCCTTGCCAGAAATTGTTGAAATCAGCAAGTACAGCATCATGGTTCTGTGCATGATTTTCTGAAAAGGTGCTCTCGCAGCCTGCAAAGCTGCAGTGAAAAACGTTATGACTGGCTACATGGGAGCATAAACTGGCATAGGTATAGGAAACGTCTTTGCAAAAATTGCAGATCCACTGTCGTTGGCTGTTGTTAAGGGCGTTGCATTCGAGGTTATGCAGCCTATGGAAACTTTCCACCATAGGCTGATTATCCTCATGATAGGCCGAGATAACTATAGCCTCACAATCAGGACACACGAGTTGGCAGCCTTTCAATTCCAGCCTTTTTAATTCGACGCTTCCCAAGCGATTGGAACTGTGACTTTTCAGGTGATCACGCATTTTACGGAATACAATCATTGTGGTTGAGCCTGGCAGCAGCTCGATGCTGAATGTGCAGTCCGTCATAGGGCATTGGACTTCCGTAATAAAATCCACTTTAGGAGGCTCTGTTTCTAGCGTAGTTCGACGACAGTGGGGGCAGTAAAAAGTACCTTCATATTCGTGTTGATCAAGCACTTTCTTGCTACATTCCGGGCAGATGGCTTTTGCACAACAAGGTGTGAGCAGTACTGGGATTTGAGATTCTAGACAAATCATGCACTTAAGTGCGTCGTTTGTGGAATCAGCGTTGGGATTATCTATGTTTTTCTTGCAGCAAGGACAGTAGTACTGATTCCCATCAATGCTGGCTTGGTGTTCGTAGTTTTTCAAGATAGTTGTCCCGATCACCGAATTTTAGGCAGCTTTTTTATCCTGTTTACTTTCTTCTAGCACCTGCTCAGGATTCAAGGTTACTGCACCTATAGGCTCCCAGTTTCTGATTTGGCCTGACCAGCGTGATGGATTAGCCTCTTGCGCCTTGGTATATAACTGCTTTCGGTGCTCCAGAATCTCTTGATCCTTTTGTTCATGACGCTGTACAGGAGTAACAAAACGGATAGAGCTGTGCTTATGCTGATGGTTGTAAAAACGCTCGAATTTCAGCATCCACTGTCGGCTTTCTTCTAACGTCAGAAAGCCCTGTGATGGCCATTGTGGACAATACTTCACTGTTTTAAATATCGACTCAGCAAATGCATTGTCATTACTCACTCTTGGCCTACTATGAGAGGGAATAATCCCCAGCTCATGCAACTTGGCTTTAAAGGTGCTGGAGGTCATCGGTGCTCCATTATCTGAGTGAAGTACTATCGGTGATTTAGTACACTTCTCCGCCATTACTGTACGGTTAATCAGCTCGCTGGCCAGTTCTCCAGACTCCTGACTGTGAATCTCCCAGCCAACAATCTTACGACTGTAGATGTCCAATATCAGGTACAGATACCAGAATTGACCACGCACCCTTGAAGGTATGTAGCTAATGTCCCAACACCAGACCTGATTGGGTCCGGTGGCAACATGGGTTGTAGGCTTCTTGCTTTTCGATCGCTTTTTTGCCCGACCACGATGATGAAGCTGACCATGCCTTTTCAGAACTCGATAAAAGCTTGATTCGGAAGCGATGTATTCGCCCTTATCAGCAAGCATGGGCACGATCTGTGATGGTGGCAGACTCGCGTTTGCTTGCTCATTACAGATCGTCAGAATACGCTGTTCCTCTTCATCGGTCAGTTTATTAGACGGCACTGGGCGCAAGGCATCTGGTCGCTTGTCAATCAACACTGTGCCCTTGTCATCGCGCCAACGGTTCAGTGTCTTGAGGGCGATTTCCAGTTGTTCAGCAGCCTTCCAGCGGGAAGCGCCATTTGCTACTGCTTCATCGAACCACGTCAGCAATTGTTGGCGCTTATCGACAGGTGTCAGTTGTCCTCGCTGTCTATTCCGTAGAAGGCATCGAGCTTTTTTGATAGCACCAATAGGGCAGCAGTTTCTGCTAACGCCTTGTCTTTGCGGCGAAGCTCTTTTTCAAGAACCTGAATGCGCTTGCGCTCTTGTTTAATTTGTTTATTTTCACGCTCTATTCGTTGAGAAGCCTGATCAGCTCCAGAAATACAAGCCTGCTTCCATTCCTTAATTTGTTGGGGATAAAGCCCTTTTTTACGACAGTATTCGCTGAGTTCTGCGGCTGATAATGCTGCTGTTTCAACCACCACAGCAAACTTACTTTCAGGAGACCATTGTTCTGTTTTTTCTTCATTTCCTGGCACAGGCAATCCTTTGTCTCGTAAAGTCCTACGCCAATTGTACAAGGTTTGTTCACTGATACCTTCTTCCTTAGCCACACTCACAACAGAGCGATTGTAAGGAGGTAACAGTTTTTGTAATACCGCTGATTTACGCTCCTCTGAATAACGAGGCATAGCAATCATCCAACGCCCACTGTCTAACTTTTATTGGTTAATCAGTAAACGGGACAACTATCCTGACACAGCGGGCAACCATCCTTCTTTAAAATGTGGGACAGTTCGTCTACTTGCCTGCGTGAGTTGCAATAAATGATGCCCGATTGATTTTTAAATTTGTCGATCAGTTCAAAGGTTTGCTTAACCGGATTCTTTTTATCGGAGATCTGTAAAAACAGGTTGGTGCGATTGAAGCTGGCAATAAACT
>SIHQ01000059.1 GCA_004762125.1 Oceanospirillales bacterium
CCGGCTGGGAAACACTTTGCGGGAAGAGATTAGCCGGGAAGCACAAACCCTGTTTGAGCAGACCTTCAAGGATAAACAAAAAGTCACCCGAAAAGCTCTGAGACCCATTATCCGCCTCAGAGATAAGTTGAATGGGCTGGCGTTTGTTGATCCCGACATTGCCCCTTTGGTGCAACGGCTGGATGAAGGTTTAGCGCAGTTGCCTAATCGGGGTTCATTGGAAGGTGAAGCGCTGACGCAATTGATGGAACGAGTGCTTTTACTTTGTTCAGTTGAACAAATGCAGCAATGCGCTCAGGCGTTAAGTGCAGAACAATCAGTCAGTACAGAGCCTGTTGAAATACAGGAGCAACTCACAGAAGTATCCAAAGAAACGGAGGAAATAGCAGAGCAAGAGGAAAACATAGAAAGTACGAACCCAACGGTTGAAGTGAACCAGACGGCAGCGACTTTCTACTTTTAAACAGAGCTTTTAACCAGAGCGTTAACAAGCTCAAACCCCAGCGGGACACAGTGCCCGTTTGGGCAGGAGCTGTGTCCCTTTTTTATGCTCAATAGATGATGAATAAAGGAGGGAATCACATGGTTCCTGTATTACAACGTGCACTTCCAATCGTTGGCAGCGCATTAGGTAGAAAGCTGGGTGTTCAGGTCGAAGTGTCTGGTCAGAGAGCGTGCACCGATGGTCAACGCATACTGATACCGGCCTTTGATCCTAAATGCTCAGAGCAGGAGGCGAAGGTTTGGGGTTTTCTCAGTCATGAAGCCGCACACGTTCGTTACACAGACTTTGGTCTGGATCAGAGCGGTTCACCTTTACGACACAGGTTGACCAACTTGCTTGAAGATATTCGTATAGAAGGAGCCATAAGTCGGGAATACCCCGGCACCGCGTTTTCATTATCGGAAGTCGTCAGACAGTTGGTGGCTGAAGGTCGTTTAAGTGCGCCTACTGTCAACGATCCACCTGTGAAGGTGCTTCATGATGGTTTGCTGATGAAACTTCGATACGAAATTTTGAAGCAAAACGCTTTGGAACAGAATGCTCATGCAGCAAACCAAGTCATGAAACAGTGCTTTTCTAAAGCGTTGTTGAATGACCTGAATACGTTGTTGGCAGAAGTTCAAAACCTACAGAGTACGAAGGAGGTTCAGTCTCTAGCAGATCAGATCATTGATCTGTTTAAGAAACGTGGAGACACAACCCGTACCAAAGAGTCATCACCTGAATCAGAGGATGCACAACAGAATGCTCATAAAGGTGAAAGCCAGGAGGAGAAATCAGAACATTCACCCTGTAAAAACTCTGATTCCAGTGATGCACAAGGAGAAACGGTTGATTCAAAACCAACACAGGAGAATCAAAACCAATCGGGTCAATCCGAAGGTGTCTCAGGGAAAACTGAAACCCCGGAATTAACGGAAGCAGGTAACGAATGTCTGGTTTTGAAATCCATCCTGGAGTCCACGGAATCAGACTGGCCAGAGGATACTTTCCAAGCCGTAGCCCAGGATCTGGAAAGCTGGAGCCTTCAGCAAGGCAATGGTTGTTCAGGGATTTCGACAACACCGGAAGTTGGGAAGGTCGCTGCATCCGAGGCTGATAAACAAGCAGGGCAGATATTACTGAACAAGGTCAAACTGGAATCCTCCAGACTGGCAGCTCAGTTAACAGGCTTGGTTCAGGCAAAAACCTTGGCTCATAACCGCACAGGAAAACACGGAGCAAAACTGGATGGGCGGCGCTTACATCGAGCGGCTTTAAACGATGGTCGTGTGTTCAAACAACGATCAGCAGTTCTGGCGATTAATGCGGCTGTTCATATCTCATTGGATATATCGGCTTCAATGGGACCGCGAATGGAATTGGCGAGAGAGGCTGTTCTGGCATCGGTGATTGCACTGAAGCAAATCAATGGAGTGACGGTGTCTGCATCGGCTTATCCTGGTGATTTTGATAATGGTGTTTTTGAAATTCTGACTCAAAGCGACTCAGCGCAAAAGACTGCTTCAGTGCTGACCGCTTTGAACAGCCATGATTCTACGCCTATGGCAACGGGACTCTGGCATTCAGTGCATCAAGTGCTTCAGGTAAAAACTGAACGCCGATTGATTTTGATGATTACGGATGGAGGCCCGGATAGGGATCATCACAATCCGGTACTGGAACTGGTCAAGCGATGTGAGAAATCAGGAATAGAAGTCATTGGGTTGGGAATTTCAGTCACAGCCGTAGAAAAGCTGTTTTCCCAAAGTGTGGTGATCAGTCAGCTTGATCAGTTGAAGTCTTCCTTGTTTGGATTGACTCAGCACTGGTTGATTGGCTGAAGATATATTGAATGAGCCAGTGAAAGCATCACTCTGCAAACCTTCGGTTTGTGAGGTGATGTGCTGAATAGAATGCTTCTTTGCTGAAGATGCCTACTAGCACCAATCGGAAGCTGCTTTTTCATATTCGGAACTCCATCTATCCACACATTTGACCCACTACCAATTATCCGACTCAGAGTGCCAACCCTTTCGATGTAACAAGGCTGATACCTTTGCTTATATCTGGGTTTTCGTTCTGTCAATATTTATCAGGCGCCAAAGCAAATGATCAACCACTTAGCGATTTCATCCTGTGTCATTACCAAATCTGGCTCCCCTGAAATGACTACTGATAAATTCTGTAATACTTCGACCCTCAGTTAATAACGACTTGGTAGTATATACCCCACTACCTGCCCAAAACCGATTCGTACATCACTATTCTGTTTCTGACAATAACCTTTGAACATAATGGCATCGCCATCTTCCAGAAAGGTTCGGGTTTCACCGTTGGCTAGAGTAATAGGCTGTTTGCCTCCATTACTCAGTTCCATAAGAGATCCCGCTTCTTCCAGTGTTGGACCTGACTGGGTGCCACTACCGAAGAAATCACCGGGTTTTAAATTACAGCCATTAATCGTGTGATGAGCCACCATCTGGGACACTGTCCAGTAGGAGTCGCGGAAATTGGAGTGAGACAATTTTTCATAGGGTTCGTCAGAATCCCGCATTTTCGCCGTTTTTATATAAGCTTCCAACTCCATATCCAGAGCGCCACTTTCTCTGTTTTTGGCAGATTCCAGGTAGGGGAGAGGCTGCGGGTCACTTTTAGGTCTGCTCCATTGGCCTTGATAAGGAGCCAGCGCTTCTTGGGTTACAATCCAAGGTGATACTGTCGATGCAAAACTCTTCGCCAGAAAAGGACCAAGAGGCTGGTACTCCCAAGCCTGAATATCTCGTGCAGACCAGTCGTTAAAAAGACAAACACCAAAAACATGTTGGTCAGTATTGTCCAGCTCAATGGTTGAGCCGAGTTCATTACCTGAGCCAATATAGATACCGACTTCCAGTTCGTAATCAAGACGCTTACATGGACTTACTTGCGGTGATTGCGCATCAGGTGCTTTGGTTTGTCCGGCCGGGCGGTGCAGTTTTTGTCCTGAAATTCCAATAGAGGAACTACGACCATGGTAACCAATAGGCACCCACTTATAGTTGGGCAAAAGTGGGTTATCAGGGCGAAACAGTTTACCGACACTTGTCGCATGATGAACCGACGTATAAAAGTCGGTGTAGTCACCAATTCTGGCGGGTACGTCATACTCAGCTTCAGCCATATCCACGAGGCATTGTTGCAGAACAGCTTGATCTCCGGAATTAACCGTCAAACCAGCTGACAACTCATGACGTAATGCAGACCAGTATTCGAAGCCTAAAGCCATAAAGTCATTGAGTGTTGCTTCACAACAGGACACTAAAGCTGTAGCTGCTTTTCCAGTGAAATGACCTGTGGCATTAAGAGCCATTAAATCAAGGATCTGGTTACCTATGGCAACACCACCGCGGAAAGGTTCATTACTGCCTTTTCTACGAAAAATGGCGAAAGGAATATTTTGAATGGGAAAGTCGCAGCCTTTTTCGTTGGCTGCTTCAACCCAGCTTTTCAGGTCCGGGTTATGGGTGTGATTGATGGTTATCATAGGTACGGTTCTTATTTTATGAGTTTGGCTCAAAGCCACTACGTGCAGCGTTCAACGCTTCATTGAGTACACCAAGATCACCAATGTGATTTGATAATATCAGAACCAGACGGGCATTTACTCTCTGGCTTTGCTTATCGGTTAAATCACGGTGAGCTTCAATAAGGGCTTCATAGAAATCATCACCAGGTTGGTAGGGGCGAAGACTGTCGTTACTGACGCTTTTATCAGAATCGTCGTAAGAGCTATGAAAATTATATTGGTTATTTAAAGTGATCATTCAAACGTTCCCTGTCGCTTTATTCAATGCACTGATTGCGAGATTCTTATCAAAAGTTCTCCAGCGAGCGGCAATATGTTGATCTGGCCGAATAAGGTAACAGGTGCCATTTTTAGCGTCGTATCTTTTACGAATTAAACCTTGTCTATCTTCGGCTACGGCAAACGGCAATACAGAAGAGTTACTTTTGTTATTAGTGATCAGCAAGGGCTGAATGGGTATAGGCAAGTTCGATAGCTCTTGAAGATGTTTCACTGCGTCTTGACTCAGACTATTCGGATCATCAACGTATAAAAACAATCCGAACTGATTTCCAAATAGATTCAGTAGCCAATGAGATTCCTCAATCAGGATGACAGGCGCATCATCCATAACAGCGCCAGGAATCATGGTGCCTGTAAATGACTTGTCATCACTGGAATTCAAAGGAGAACTCGTAAGGTAGGCTGGATCTGATAAACGTCCGGAATTGACTAATTTTTGAGCGAATGGAAAGTCATGAGACAGCTCGAGGGTCTCATTTCTGAACATTTTTGAAACATTAGACTTGGGCGTAATAAAATCGGTAGCTCGGGTGGAGTTCAATAAATTTTCATCTGCGGCGAATTCCCGTTCTTGGCAGTAACTATCAATCAGGGATTCTGGTGCTTTTTTATCCATAACCAGATTCAACTTCCAAAGCAGGTTATCAGTATCCTGAAAGCCGGAGTTGGCGCCTCTGGCTCCAAATGGTGAAACCTGATGGGCTGCATCACCAGCAAAGATAACTCGTTTCTCACGAAAGCGATCCATGCGTCGGCACATAAAGGTGTAAACACTGGCCCACTCAAGTTCGAACTCAACATCATCTCCCAACATGGCTTTGACTCTGGGGATAATGTTTTCCGGTTTTTTTTCTTCCTCGGGATCTTTGTCCCAACCCAGTTGGAAATCCAGACGCCATACGTCGTTAGGTTGTCTGTGGAGTAGTGTTGATTGTCCACGGTGGTAGGACGGATCAAAGGAAAACCAACGCTCGGGTGGGAAATCCGCTTTCATTACAATATCAGCGATGAGGAAGCGGTCTTTAAACACTTTACCCTTCATCTCAAGGCCCAGCATATTCCTGACCGGGCTGTTGGCACCATCCGCAACAATCAGCCAATCTGTAGTCATTTGATAAGGGCCGTCTGGAGTATCGACGGTGACTGTCACCAGAGAATCGTTCTGCTCAACCGATATAACCCGGTTCTTCCAACGAAGATCAACGTGCTCTGTTTTCTGCAGCTCATCTACCATGAACTCTTCAAGATAATATTGCTGCAAGTTGATAAAGGCAGGTTGTTCATGGCCTTCTTCTGGTAGCAAATTAAAGCTGGAAACCAACTTATCTTGAAAGAAGACTTTGCCCACCTGCCAGGTAACACCCTTATCAACCATCCGCTTACCGCATTTCAGGCGGTTTAGTATTTCCAGAGCTCTTTTGGAATAGCAAACCGCTCGTGAACCGACACTAACAGTATTATTGTCATCCAGAATCACGGCTTTTATTCCCTGAGCACTGGCATCGAGGCCAGCCGCCATACCAACAGGACCTGCACCCACGATGATCAAAGGATGATGAGCAATAACGTCTGCATTGTGGTCAGAGGATTTCAGGTAATCGTAAACCGGATTTTGATAGGTCAGGAACATAATGGATCCCTGTTATTATTATTGTGTAATCGTAAGTAAAATGGCACCGATCAGCTGACAGGTTTTTCCATTTGCAGGCTGTGCCACATTTCGTTATCCCGCTCTGCTGTCCAGATTCTCGGATCACGAATACCGGAAGCTTCGTCGAATGCACGGGTCACATCAAATGGAAGGCAATGCTCGTAGATAAAGACATGACCGAACTTTGGATCCATAGTATCTCTGGTCAGACTCATGGCTCCTTTCAAACCCATATCATTGGCCACGGCCTGTTGAGCGCTTTCGTAGAGAGTGGTGACAAAATCACGGGTATATTGCATTCCGGAAGCGACTTTCTCGGGCGTATCCAGTGCAGGACCCCGTCCAGGAATAACTTTTTCAGGCTCTAATGCTACCAGTTTGTCCAGTGTTGCTGGCCAGTCTGAAAGGTAAGCGTCACCGGTATAGCAAGCGGCATCGCACTCAACCAAATCTCCGGAAAATAACACTCGTTCCGATGGTACCCAGACAACGGTGTCACCTTTTGTATGACCTCGACCCGGGTGCATGATATGTACTTCAAGATCACCCATCCACAAAGTCATTTTTTCGGGAAAAGTTATAGTTGGCCAGGTCAGACCAGGAATGCTATCTACGGATTTGAATAACCGGGGAAAACGGCCTATTTCGGAATCCATATCTTGCTGACCACGCTCAATGATCAGTTCGTAGGTGTTCTGGCTAGCAATGATTTGCTCTAGACCATGTTCTTTGTAACCAGATGCGCCTAATACTCTCACTGCATGATAATGAGATAGGGTGACGTATTTAATGGGTTTGTCTGTAACCTTCCTGATTTCCGTAACCAGAGATTGAGCCATGACAGGCGTGGCTGTGGCATCAATAATCATTACCGAGTCGTCACCAATGATAACGCCGGTATTTGGATCACCCTCGGCGGTAAAAGCCCAGCAATGCTTGGATAATTGTTTGAAAGTGATCGTCTTTTCTTCGAGGTCAGCAACTGAAGCGAACTGGTGACTCATCTCGTATACCTTTGTCCAATGTATGAATAGCTAATAATTATGGATTATGTAATTTATTATTATGAATTTGAAATTATTCAATCACCTGCGTTTTCAGCGTGCAATAAACAATTCTAGAATTAAAGAATAATTACGGATAATGTAATATTAGAAACAATAATAAAAATAAAACCTGAATTCAGGAAAAAGTAAAAGGCAGTGTGATTATGAATGTAACTAAGGGTGGAGTTCAGTCCGTTGATATTGGTGTCGCGCTTTTAAAAACGTTGGCTGAAATGCGCTGTGAAGCATCACTCAATGAACTGAGTGAAAAAATGCTAATGCATCCTGCAAAAGTTCATCGCTATTTGAGCAGCCTTGTTGCATCAGGATTTATTTCCCGAACAGCTCATGGTCGATACGATTTGGGGCCTTATGTTCTGGAATTCTCCACACTTTATTTATCACGACTTGATCCTGCTGAAATCGCTACAGATGCCATGGAAGAGTTACGAAACAAAACCGATGAAGGCGTCATTCTTTCTGTTTGGGGTTCCAGTGGAACAACTGTGATTCGCTGGTTTCAATCCCGTAGCCCTATTTCTGTCAGTATTCGCCCTGGCGCTCATTTCTCCACGACAATGTCAGCTTCTGGACGTGTATTTATGAGTTACCTCCCGGAAACTATGACTAGGTCGTTTGTTGAGGAAGAATTAGAAACTTTCGAGAAAAATCCTCATAACCTAGCACCTGGTTCACAGGATGATGTCTTGAGAATCATTGATGAGACCCGAAATCACGGTATGGCCAGAGTAAGAGAGCACAGTGTTTCTAGTGTTTCAGCTCTTGCTGCGCCGGTATTTGATTATCGTAATGAACTTGTTTTGACTCTGGCTTTATTCGGTTTTACATCAAAATTCGATGACAGTTATAAAGGGCGCAATGCAAAACTTTTGGCAAAAACAGCAGACAAAATTTCAAGAAAACTTGGTTTCATACAAAGCGATGATTCCTAAAAAATTAAATCACCTGGCTTAATGTTATTACGTATTTCGTAATAATTCGAAGATATACAATTAAGTTCTTGTCTGATAGCGGTGACTTTAATTTAATAGTTTCAGGTGAAACTAAAAATAATAAAACCTGTTCATAAGGATAACTGTAATGAACCGCCTGATTACTCTGGTTTCTGCAGCTGCAATGAGTCTTTCGCTCACGGCTGGTATTGCTTCTGCAAAAGAAGTATTTGAATTAAAGCTAAGTCATTTTTTGCCTTCTTCCCATCCTACACAAAAAGATTTCATTGAACCCTGGGCACAGGAGTTAGAGAAGCGAACCAATGGCAGAGTGAAAGTAACCATTTACTCTGCAGGGTCGGCTTTAGGACATGTGGCTAAACAATACGACCAAGTGAGAGCTGGTGTAGTTGATATTGCCCATGGTCTGACAGGTATTCCCAGCGGCCGCTTACCTAAAACCTTGATTATGGATATGCCGTTTCTGGCCAAAACATCCGACGCTGCCACCAGAGCTTTATGGCAATTGTACCCGGAATACCTGAAAGACGAGTATCGAGGGATGAAAGTACTGGCTCTTCATGCTCATAACGGCGGCTTGATACATACCCAGGGTAAGCAGGTAAAAAGCATGGCCGACCTTGCAGGGTTAAGACTCAGAGCGCCCAGTAAAGCTGTGTCTATGATGCTGAAAGAATTGGGTAGTGTTCCTGTGGGTATGCCTCCGACACAGGTGTATGAAAACCTGCAAAAGGGTGTGCTGGACGGAACAGTATTTCCTTATGAAGCAGTATATGGCTTCAAACTGGATGAAGTGCTGGATTACCACCTGGACGCTAAGGCTTATACCACCAGTTTTTACTTTGTCATGAATGAGAAGAAATACAATGCTCTACCCGCAGATATTCGTGCAGTGATAGATGATATCAGCGGTGATCGTTTGGTCGCCAAATTTGGCCCATGGTGGAATCAATGGGACAAACCCGGTATTGAAAGTATCAAGAAGCGAGGAAATACAGTTGTTACTTTGACTGAAGATCAGCGTCAGGAATGGAGTAAAGAACTGGAACCTATGATTGAAGGCTACCTGGCAGCCCTTGAAAAAAAAGGCATAAAGAACAGCCAGGAGATATACGCCAAAGCCCAACAGATTGTCAGTCAGTACGAGTAACGGCCTCCCATAGCTCTGTTCTGGACAGAGTTTTTTTCGGATGATTCCGATTTGATCTTTTTGATTGAGGCGACGTTATGCTCGGTTATTCAAATATGCTGCTTACTGCTGTTACCCGGTTTGTGTCGTGGGTTGGAATGTTGTCTCTGTTGGCAGCGGTCATTATAACTTGTGCAGATGTTGTCCTCAGAAAACTGGGAACGGGCGGGATTTACGGGTCAGTAGATCTGATCCAGCTAACGGTTATGGCAGCGGTTTTTCTATCTATTCCTTATGCCTTTTTAACTCGTAGTCATGTGGTAGTTACCATTCTGGCTGACCGATTACCCGGACCAGTGGCAGTGTTATTGCATGCATTGGCTTCCGGGCTATCTGGCGCTTTCATGTTTGCTATTGGTTGGTATGGGCTCGAGCAATATCAGATGCAGACAGAATACGGTGATGTTTCCATGATCTTTGGTGTGCCCATGACATGGTATTGGCTTCCTTTGTTAGGCGGTGCATTTTTGTCTGTAGCAGTAACTATGCAAATGCTAGTTGAGTCGATGGTCGCATTTATCAGAATGCTCACTCCCGTTGGGGGGCATGAATAATGGACTTCTCTCCGCAAAGTACCGGATTGGTTGCTTTTGTCGTACTTTTTGTGTTGATTGCAGTCAGAGTGCCTATTGCTGTTGCCATGGGTGTTGTTGGTGCTATTGGTAGCCTAATTCTAAATGGCGAGAACAGTACCGGTTTTATCATAGGTACCGTTCCTTTTGAGTCTGTATTTCCTTATTCACTGTCAGTAGTGCCACTGTTCATCATGATGGGCGTATTCGCAGCCCGAGCCGGACTCTCACGTTCACTTTATGATGCCGTGAACGTTTTTATGGGGCATCTGAAAGGTGGACTGGCAATGGCAACCATAGGAGCCTGTGCTGCTTTTGGTGCTATCTGTGGCTCCAGCCTGGCAACAGCGGCAACCATGTGTCGCGTAGCTATGCCGGAAATGCGACGTAGAAACTACGACGATGGTTTAGCCAGTGCCACTATTGCTGCAGGCGGCACATTAGGCGTTCTGATTCCTCCTAGTGTAATTATGGTGATTTACGCGCTGCTCACCAGTCAATCTATTGGTAAGTTATTCGCTGCGGCACTGATTCCAGGAATTCTTGCAACGGCTCTTTATATAGGTGCTGTTTGGGTACAAACCCGAAGGAATCCACTACTGGGACCAGCCGACAGGAAAACCAGCTGGGGTGAACGCTTTCAGGCTGTGATCAATGTATGGCCAGTGGGTTTGTTATTTAGTGTCGTCATTGGCGGAATATACGCTGGATGGTTTTCTCCTACTGAAGCTGCCGCTGTGGGCGCTGCTGGAGCTTTTCTACTGGCAGTATTTAGGCGTGAGTTGAGCGTCAGGACATTTGTATCCTGCCTTGAGGAAACAGCCAATACCACAGGTATGATCTTCCTCATACTGGTTGGCACGGCCGTATTTAATTACTTTGTCGAGAGTACCGGACTTCCTCAGGCGCTGGTTCAGTATGTTGGTGATCTGGGCTGGAATGCATATTTGATACTGGTATTACTGATCGTTTTTTACATCGTGTTAGGCTGTTTCATGGATGCTCTTTCCATGATTTTGCTGACATTACCTTTTGTTTTTCCACTGATCACTGCACTGGGTTTCGATCCTATTTGGTTCGGAGTCATCATGGTGTCGGTTGTGGAGGTTGGCCTAATCACGCCTCCCGTTGGCATGAACTTATTTGTCATTATGGCCAGCACTCCGGATCTTGACCTGCAAACAATCAGCCGAGGAGTTGTCGCGTTTCTATTAGCCGATGTCGTCAGACTTGTTTTGCTGATCTGTATTCCGGCGCTGTCGCTTTGGTTGCCCTCGGTGCTGGTGAACTGACGATGAATAACAAGCAAGTATTAACGGCTGGCGTAGAAGACGATTTTATACTGGATGATTTTTTCCCTTATCAGGTGCGGATTTTTTACTCTGAAGTCAGTCAGTGTGTGAGAAAAGTATATGGCCAGAGATATGGGCTATCAGTCTCGGAATGGCGCGTGTTGGCCGTGATGGGAAGCAGTGATGCATTGACTGCCAGTGACGTCTGTCAGCTATCAAGTATTGATAAAGTTGAAGCCTGTCGCGCTATTCAGCGATTACAAAGTCGACATTTTATTGATGGCAAATCGGATCATCGGGATCGTCGACGAAGAATTTTACAACTGACGGTCACAGGTCAGGCCGTTTTCCAGGATCTTGCTGGCAAAGTAAAAGAATTGGAAAAGCAGTTGCTGAATAACCTTGATATTGAAGATCAAAACAAACTCAGGCATCTGATGCTACAAGTCAGGTTGAATGCTCAAGCTATTAATAGAGCCCAGCCTGTCGAACTGGAAGAGTAATACAAGAATAAGACTATGAAGCTCTATACCTATTGGCGTTCATCTGCAGCTTATCGGGTTCGTATTGCCCTGAATCTTAAATCACTGACCAGTGAGCTGTTCTCTGTTCATCTGGTCAAAAATGGAGGGGAACAGTTGCAATCGGCTTATCAGGCCATAAACCATCAGGGCCTAGTGCCAACTCTGGAAGTAGATAGTGGAGAAGTTATAACTCAATCTCTGGCTATTATGGAATACCTTGATGAAGCCTTTTCCAAACCTGCATTGTTACCTGAAAATCCGTTAGCGAGGGCAAGAGTTCGGAGTATTGCCCAAGTGATTGCGTGTGATATTCACCCATTAAATAACCTGAGGGTGTTGAAATATCTGACAGGAGAATTGGGTGTCAGCGATGAAGAAAAGAAGCAGTGGTATCAACACTGGATATCGTTGAGTTTCACGAGTCTTGAGCGACAGTTAGCGAACAGTAATGCTACAGGGCTATTTTGTCATGGTGATATTCCGAGTATTGCTGATGCCTGCCTGGTTCCACAGATCTACAATGCTCGACGTTTCCTGCTTGACATGGCTAATTTCCCCACGCTGAAGCGCATAGAAGAAAACTGTCAGAAACTTGAAGCATTCCAGCTTGCTGCACCGGAAGCACAGGAAGATGCTCAGTGACGGTTCTCCATGAGCAGAGGAAAGGGAAGGGGACTGAACGGTTACTTCTGTTTCCCATCGTAGGATTGCTGTCGGGTATTGCGGCGTTATCCATCGATATGTATTTGCCAGCTTTTCCTGCTATTGCTGACGATCTGAATGCTTCAGCAGGAGACATCCAGTTAACCTTAGGCTTTTTTTTAGCTGGGCTTGCACTCGGGCAACTGATTCACGGCACCCTGTCAGATCGCTATGGGCGGAAGCCGGTCATTCTGATAGGCCTGATTCTTTATGCTTTGGCGAGCCTTGCCTGTGCATTGAGTGTATCTACATTTGAGATGTATTTTGCCAGATTTGTGCAGGGTCTTTGTGCTGCATCCGGAGTAGTGCTGGCTAGAGCAGTTATACGGGATATCTATCAAGGTGATGCTCTGGCAAAAGCCATGTCATGGTTGTTGTTGGTGATGACCGTGATTCCGATGTTGGCACCTATGCTTGGCAGTCTTGTTGAATCAGCTTTTGGTTGGCAGGCAATATTCAAATCTCTGATGTTGTTTGCACTTATCTGGTTTGGTCTGATTTATTTTTTCGTACCAGAAACCCTGGATAGCCATAATCGACAATTAGGAAAAGCAACAAATCCCTTTCATGCTCTTGGGCAGATATTTCAACATAAAAAAGCCATAGGCTATTCATTGTGTGGTGCCCTTGCTTATGGCGGAATGTTCGCTTACATCTCAGGTACACCGTTCATATATATGACTTTATATGGGGTGGATGGTGCTACTTACGCGCTTTTGTTTGCCCTGAACATTCTATCTATGTCGTTAGGTTCCTTTATTAATATCAGGTTCGTTGCCAGTGTTGGCAGGGAACTAATGATCCGGTATTTGACTCGTATTCTACTTTTAGCTTCCACCTTGCTTTTACTGGCGAGTATCACCGGCTTTGGGGAACTATACGGTTTAGTTGTGCCTTTGTTTATTTATATGGGCTGCTTGGCTGCACTTGCTGCTAATTGCATTGCCGGAATGATGGAGTTTTTTCCGGAGAAAGCCGGTTCAGCATCATCTGTTTTTGGTCTTCTACAATTCGGACTGGGCAGTTTGGGCGCCGTCCTGGTTTCACAGTTTCAATCGCTATCCTCCATACCAATGGCAACCATCATCATGTTATTGGCCAGTAGCTCATTCATTGCTTACAGGGCAATGTGCTTTCCGGCTGTAGATGAATTCATGACAAGGAAATAATAATGATCAAATTACAACAAATTCATCATGTCGCCTATCGCTGCAGAGATGCGAAAGAAACTGTAGAGTTCTATAAGAAAATGCTCAATATGGAGTTTCTGGTAGCCATCGCTGAAGATCAGGTGCCATCAACGAAAGAGCCAGATCCTTACATGCATCTTTTTCTTGATGCTGGCAATGGCAATATCCTAGCCTTTTTTGAACTGCCTAATTCACCGCAGATGGGACGTGACCCTAATACACCGGAATGGACTCAGCACATTGCTTTTCAGATAGAGAGTGAAGAGGCGTTGCTGTCTGCATTATCTGAGCTAAAAGAAAAGGGGTTGGATGTGGTCGGACCCACTAATCACGGTATTATCAAGTCTATTTATTTCTTTGATCCAAATGGACATCGTCTGGAACTCACCTGTCTGACAGGAACTAATGAGCAACTGAAAGAACTCAAGCGTGTGGCTCCTGACATGCTAGAAGAATGGTCTCAAACAAAAAAAGCACCGAAGCATGCTGCATGGCTCCATGAGCAGGAGTTTGATCAGAATTAAAGACTGGTTATCAACCAAATGTCTGGACATGCCTGCCTTCATTGCAAACTAAAAAGAGTATTGGCGACACCTTTCCTCGACAACGTTGTTGGAGTTTCCTTGAATCTTTGCAATTGATTTGGCTCGCTGGCATTCCCATGCAGAAACTGGGAATTGTTTGTCCCAGACATTCATCAGTTGCCGTTGTTGCTTACTCATGGAGTAACGTCTGTAGGTACTTTCCATGTAGAGATAACTACGGGCAATACGTCCGCGAGCTTCGGTTGGTGGTTCAGCCTTGCGATCATTTATTTTCATGGCGCAGCTTCCAAAATCGGATTTTACTGAATCAGGCAGTAAGGTGAAGTTATAGTTACTGCGCAGGGCATTCACTGCGCCGATCGCTGGAAACAGGTTATGCATATCCGCCTGCATGTATCGGTAATCGGTATTGATCTTTTCAGCACACTTGCGGCCTTTAAAGGACTTCCCCCTGCTATCGGCTTTGTTGAATCGCTCATTTTTTAATCATTTACTGCAACGAAAATAATCTATTACAATGACGTCAATTACTCATACCTTGTCGTCCGTTATGCCCTATAAATTTAACGAATCTAAACGTCACCAC
>SIHQ01000005.1 GCA_004762125.1 Oceanospirillales bacterium
GCGAAACCTATCTCACGTATCCGGCCAAGCTGTCGTTGTCTCAGGAGCAGAAATGCTTTCTGGACGACTATGCTGTGCTGTTTGGTGAGGTGTGTCGCCAGTACTACGCTGCCCTGAAAAGCGGCCGTTGTAAATCCCGAAAAGACTACCATGTCTTCACTGGCCAGCGCCTTCCTTATCGCGTTATGCGTGGCGTCGAGCAACATTTGAAAGGTCAGATTAAGTCGCAAGAGACTAATCGAAAGAACTGCATTGCTCAGGACGAGAACAAGCTGGATACGCTGAAGGGCGATATTGCAAAGCTGGCCAAGAAAGTGGTCGGGCAAAAGCGTTCCGGTCAGGATCACTCAAAAACCTCCCAGTCTCTTTTTCAGAAAAGACGTCGATTTAAACGACTGTCAGCTCGTATCGAGCGGATGAGATCCGATAAGGATTCTCATATCTGCTTTGGCGGCAGAAAGCTGTTCAAGGCGAGGCATGATGCCAGTACTGAGGGTGGTCTGGCAGACTGGAAAGCAGAATGGCTGGACAAAAGGCACAGTGAAATTAAGTTGGTTGGTTCCCATGACGAGATACTGGGGAACAGCAATTGCCAGATGAAGACTGCTGGTGATGACTTCGCTGTATCCATTGCGGTGCCTGAGTTGCTGCGGGAAAAGTATGGCACCCGTGTAACGATCAGCGCCTTGCTGTTATTGGCGATGCTGTGAAAAAGGTTGTTTCGATAGCCGAAGCGGCAAGAAAGCCGGTGGTTATTGAAAAGCTCGATTTTAAGCAGAAAAAGAGGCAGCTGCATAAAGAGAATCCGGTGTACGCCCGAATGCTCTCATCGCTGGCTTATGAAAAAATCAAATCCCTGATTGAAGTGAACTGCGCCAAGCGAGGTTTGGAGTGCATCACGGTCAATCCGGCGTACTCCTCGCAGATCGGGGCGTTGAAATACAAAGAGAAATACGGTCTGTCCACGCACCATGCTGCGGCATTGGTGATTGCGCGAAGAGGCTTGGGCTTCTGGGATAGGCCTTTAAGAAATGACTACCAGACTGAGAAAAAGGGAGTGGTATCCCATCCGGCACCTGCAAGGAAAACCGGATCGGCAATGCCTTACTACCGTGAATTTTTTAGTTGGAAAAGGCGACTCTTGCGAGAGATCGGCACTGGTATGCGCTTTGGGGAGGCTGTCGCTCTGGCAGCTGGAACGCAAAGGCGAAGCTTAGCTTCCTAGTCCGATGGAGGGCGCTACGTCGTCCTCCTCGAACCCTTTACTGTGGGGTTGAACTGGCAAATGAGTAGGTTTGCGTAGGTTCATAAAAGCGGTTAGTTCTTGTTATCAAAGTTAAATGTTGGCAGGTTCAGGTTCATGGTGATGGCTAACATTCTGATCACGAAACCTGCAATCAGTGTAATGAGAATACAGGCATGCATGGACAGAGAGGTCATGCACAGGCCAAAGAATAACCAAGCGGAAAGAAATGAAATACTGCCATAGAGCTCTTTTCTGAATACCAGAGGAACCTGGTTGCAGAGAATATCCCTGAGTACCCCACCAAAAGCTCCTGTGAAAACAGCCATTATGCTGGCAACTAGGTAGCCGTGACCCAATTCAAGGGTCTTCTGGGCACCAATGATACTGAATGTGATCAAACCAATGGCATCCAGAACCAGAAATGCTTCGGTTAGATAGCGCACTAGTGGTCGGATGAAAATAGTGACAACTATGGCAAAAGTGGTGATCAGCAAATATTCGGGATGCTCAACCCAGACAAGAGGATGATTGTCCAGAACCACATCCCTGAGTGTACCGCCTCCAAAAGCAGTCGCCGTTCCGATAATAAGAATCCCAAAAGGATCCATTTGTTTTTTTCCGGCAGCAATCGCGCCAGACATAGCTTCCACGATTATTGCAATAAGATAGAGCGTTTCTAGCAAGAGAGGCTCCTGAAGTCACGTTAAGGTTCAGTTTGTTATCTGTGACAATTGTATAAATCGTTAATTCACATAAACAGTATATGAAAAGATTAATCTAGACTTAAAAAATAATCGTGCTTCTACAGGTAAGGACACCATGTCTGGAGGTTCTACAGGAGGGATTGGTTCAGATGGACCAGTTCCCGTACATTCATCCCCCGTCACTTCAGATGACCCGGTTAATCCTTCCAAAGGAGAACACGGGCGTCGTGAGGTATCTCCTACAACAGGTCAACGAATTACACCAAGGCCTCAAGAGCATGAATCTCCTGGGAAGAGTATTCACGACAGAAAAACGGCATTGGAGAAGCTACCGTCATCAGAAGAACTGAGAATGCCAGAAGAGCATGAACTCAGTGATGAGGAAGCAGACAAGTTCATTAAACAAATTCAGGCTCGTAAGAAACAAGAAGGAAGTGTTGATAAGCCCGTTGAATCTAAAACAAAACCTACGTCCTTGGGTGCTTCTCCTTTAACAGGAGAAAAAAAAGTCCCAACACCTTTATCTCCAGATTCTCGAACGCCTACAAATAGCCCTGTTGAGGTAGATCCTCAAACCGGGCAGTCAGCTGATAAGCCTGTTGTAAGTGTGACCGGAGCGCCTAAACCAACTGACAACCCAAAACCGAGTCCTGATGAGAAACCGTTGCCCGAAATTCCTGAGAAGAAGAGCTTTCTGCAGAAACATGGTAAAGAGCTTGCAGTTACCTTGTCTGGAGCCGGAATCGTCGGTGTAGGAGCGATACTGAGTGTATTCTTCCCTCCTGCTGGTCTTCTGGTTTATTCCTGTGGTGTCATGATGCTCAGTATGGGTCTGTCGAAAATGCTGTTTGCTCTTGAAGATACACCTGAAAACGTGCCACAGCCTAAACCGGGTGATCCTAAGCCTGAACCTGAAAAAAAGGAAGAACCGCCTAAAACATCAGATGTTGATAAGGGTAAATTTACGGCCGTTAAGAAAAACGTTTTGGATGCCCTTAAAGATGCAGGGATTGCACCTCCCGTTGATGAGAATGGCAACATAGATCAGGCTAAAGTCAGAGAGGAGCTGGAGAAGCAGAGAGCTATCCAGAAGGAGCACAGAGAAAAGATCTTGCAGCACCCAAAAGGTGCAGAGCTACTGAAGAAGATAGAAGGGGCTGTTGAGGATGGAACGCCTGCAAATCAGATTATAAAGCAAGCGGTAGCTGCAGCCTGTGAGGGCGATGAAAGTATTGACACTGAAGAGTTGATGGATGCTCTTAACCCAGTGCTCAATGTGGCTGAGAACGCAGAACTTCTTAATAGTGATTTGGCTGATGAGGAGAAAGAAGTCAAGGTTAGGGCAGCACTAGCAGAGTTTGAGAAAAAGCTACCTACCATGAGGGATGAACTTCTCGACAGACTCTATCAGTCAACACAGTCAGCATCACAGGTACCTGCTGCAAACAGTACAAAGTTACTGATCAATACTGTTGCTGACCTGCTCCGCAGAGAGAAACAGAGAAGAGCTTTGAAGCGAGGCGAGATACCGATTCCTCCGCCTCTACCGGCATCACCAGTACCTTCATCATCAACGATTCCTGCACCTCCTGCTGGACCGGTTATCAAGCCAGCTGCACGAGTGCCATCGGGAGAGAGTGTTGCGCCTCAAACTACTGTATCAACAGCAGCCAGTCCGGTCGCTGCCATCGGTGGAGACTCGAGTGACCAACTAATAGAGAGTTCTAAGGTCCAGCTTAGGGTCTTTAGTTTTGAATTAGATAAGGTGTTTCCTAACATTGCCGGTAAGCATGGTTTGAATGATGGTCACAAGAATCAGCTGATCGAAATTGCCAAAGAAATAGAAACAGAATTCGATGCAAAACGAGAAGTTTCAGCGGATCTTAAGCTTTCTAAAAAAATGTTTATGGAACAGCTACAAGAAAAAACAAAGAGTAATAAAGAACTGCAGATAATAGTGACAGCTATTGAGCAGCAGAGATCAGGTTTTAATCAGTTCAAATCGTAGGTAGTTGAAAGGAAAAAACTAGAGATGGCTAACAAGTTGATAGCCATTATAGGACATAAATAATGGCAGGGAGCCAGACTAATGAGCACTCCGGTTGATCCTCAGACACCTCCTACGCTGACCAGCAGTAGTGGCACAGTAGAGTTAACCGATGCCAGGCGGGAGTCTTTAAGAGCCGCCGGGTTTAGTGATACTCAAATAGACGCCTTGCTGTCTCTTGCTAACCCTGATGATCAGGGGGATTCATTGACGCCAACCCATTTCTCAATGGTTGATAAGACGACGCTGAACAACCTGCAGTTTTCAGGGGGGCTCACTGAAGCCGCCAGGCAGATTGTGTATGTGCAGACTCCCGTTTCCATGCTTAATCAGGTTAGTGACCCTCAAAACTGGCAAGGGGATACTTACATCGGACCTGGTGCAGCAGCCGTAAACTCTTACTTAGAAGGTGAACAGGTAGATTTTTCCAAGCCATCGTTGGATGCACTGGTGATGTCGGTACTCTCAGCAAGAGCCGAAATCATTGAAGTACAACTCAGAGATCAGATTCAATCAATTCAGGATAAGAACTCACAACTGGAAACCGCTAATGACTGGTTAGCGAGAGCTAAAGGTAGGAAGGCTGATGCGGGTACGTCGGGTAATTCAACCTTTGATCAGGATTTCAGAGATTACTGGGACAGCCTTGATGCGGAATATCAAACAACTGACCGTGTTACTGACGATGCTAATGACCCCGCTACTGTAGGCCTTCAGCACAACTCAGCAGACTGGGATGTCAATGTTGAGGGACTAAAGGCCAAAATTGAAGCTCTGACCAGTCAATCGCAGCTGGAAACCACCAAACTCCAGCAGACTATAAATAAATACAACCAAAGTTTTGAAATGTTATCCAATTTCATAAACAAATATTACCAGTCACTGAGCACAGTGATTCAGAATCTACGCTGATCCAGGGGGGATGATCCTGTGAGTGAACAAGTTCAAGAGAACGATGGGGAGGAACTGGAAGACACGCTGCTTGAGTTTTTCGGCAAAGGTGGAACTTTCAAAGATCTCAAGGACATGAGTGACGACGCTATGGAAGCAATCTACAGCGTGGCTTATAACTTGTATCAGGGTGGCAAGTACGATGAAGCCCAGAAAGTTTTTCAGTTTCTCTGTTTCTACGATCACTTTAATCGTAAATATTTTCTTGGTCTTGGCGCTTGTCAGCAAATGATGAAGCAATACGAACAAGCGATAGAGATCTTTACTTTCGCAACAGTGCTTGATGCTGATGACCCACGAGGCATGCTCTACATAGGCGATTGTCATCTGGCCATGGGCGATAAGGATAAAGCCAAAGGGTGCTACGAGACAGCTATTGAGTGGGGAGCAGGCCAGGCAGCCTATGCTGACGAACTGAAGCGTGCAGAAAACATGCTGGAAAACATAGCTAGCTAATCGGGGAGTACAGGGATGGCTTCAATTGGTCATAACCCAGCAAGAACAGAGCAAACTTCTGGAGTGAACCCAGCGATAGTTAATAATGCTGTGGATCAGGATGAAGCATCTGTTCAGCGAGGTTTCAGTAATCAGAACAGTTATTCCCGTACTGAGGGTGTTGATGCTGCCAGAGTTCAGATCCATGCTCCATCTCTAGAGGCTCCAGCATCCGATGCCGAGTCAGGTTCAGGTGTTAATGAATTTCTCAAACAACTTAAAGGTGATGGTGGTGAGCCGTCAGTAAGGAATGATCTCTCTAAAGGCATCAAGAACCTTCAGAAAAATCCTATGGGAAAAGAGATCAGCCAATTGAGAGCGCAGCAGTCCGAATTGGAAGGAATGGGATTCAGTAAAGCGCAGATAGAGGCACTGGGTGCATTGGCTAACCCTGACGACCCGGACAATTCGTTATCTTCTATGCACTCTGCCAGTGCCAGAATGCTGGGTTTGGATCCTAATGATGGCAATTCTCAGCTTAATCAGGTGCTCAGGGCTTTTAATGACATCACGGTAAGAATGTCTTCGCTAAGCCACATACCTGATGATTTACAAGCTGAGTTGGTTGCAGATGTAGAAGCTTTTACCAAAGCAGCGATGAACACCAAGCAGCCTCTGGATATTGATTCAGCCACCACCATGCTGATTCAGATTCAATCCAAATTACAGAATGAAAGACTGCGATTTGATCAAGAGAATATAAAAATCGGACAGGTCGCTGCAGAGCAGAGAAGTACCAGTATCATCACTAAAATTCGTGATTCCATTGAAAAATTAGACAAAGCCGAAAAATCAGCACTGATCGGTAAAATTTTCGGTTACATAGCATTAGCGTTAATGGCCATTGCAACCGTAGTAGTCGCTGTTGTTGGTATCGTTTTCACTGGCGGTGTACTCACTGTTGTTGCTGTCAGCCTCATGGTTGCTGCTATGGCCGTGATGGTGACGATGATTGCTTCTTCTGAAACAGATAACTTCATGATGAAGATCTTTGACGGTTTGGCTGGTGGTGATGATGACAAGAAGCAGAAAGCCCGTATTGGTGCCATGGTTTTCTGGGCGACTGTAATGATCGTTCTTTCCGTGGGAGCTGCTGCCGCCGGTGGTTTTGCAGGTGCGGGTGGCGCTGCAGCCAGTACGGCGAGTGCAGTCACTTCTACAAGTGCGTCAGGTGCTCAGGTGGCCGCTACTGGTGCAAATACAGCAGCTACAGCAGCGTCCTCTGCAGCTAAAATCACTGCAGTAATCACCAAGCTGGCCAAGCTGGCCCAGCTCATTGGTGGTGTTTCTCAGATAGCCTCGGGTGGTGCGGATATAGGAACGGCTGCCTACAACTACGAGGCAGACATTTTAAGAGCAGAAGCGTTGGAAGAAAAAGCTGATATGACCAGGATTAATCAGGGAATAGACGATGCAATTGAAGCTATAGAAAAAGCCATCGACGAGCTTCAAACTGGTTACTCTTCTATCGCCAATATTATTCGGGCTAACCACGATACTAAAACAACACTGGCGCGCAATTTGCGTGCCTGATCTGTGAACAGGGGAGGTAGTATATGTCTCAGGTAGGACACACAGGATCAACTCAGCAGACGCCAGTGGATTACAATGTTAATTCGGCGGCGACACATGGTTCGAAAGCTCTGGATGAAGTGGGTCGGGGTAATCTGGGCGGTGACAACATTAGCTACTCCAAAGAGTCAGCTAAAACAGAAGCGTTTCAGGGACAACAGAGTCGTGCTCCGGTACTTGATGTTCCTGATGAAGTAAGGCCCACGCATCTTGAGTCAGCTAATGCTGACCTAGGAGAAATTAATGAGGCCAATGATAAAGCATTGTCTACTACGGATGAGTTGGCGCAAGCCATGAAAAGCGGCACTATGACGGCAGATCAACAGTCGCAAATACAAAAGCATTCTGACACTCTCAGAGGAACGGCAGGGTATTTAAATAATATCCACGGCCATAATGTGGGCAGTGCTGAAGGTAAGCGGAGTGTGCTCGCTGGACTGGGATTCAGTCAGGGGCAGTTGGATTTGCTGATGTCGATGGCCAACCCGGATGATGCCAGTAGTTCATTAGCTAGTGTGCACGGCGGTCAAGCAGCCCTTCAGAATAAACAGGATGCTTTATCTTCAATGGGCTTTAGTGAAAGCCAGATAGAAGCAATGCTGTCTATGGCTGACCCGGTTGCCGGTATTTCTCAGGCTCAAATGGATCGTTATACGGCGGCTCTCAATGGCCAGCAGTTTGGTACAGGTGCTCAGATAGCACTGCTTGCCAAAATGGGTTTTAGCGGTTCTCAGGCCAATATGATTCTGGCGGGTGCCAACCCTTCATCATTGCAGGCTCAGAGCAATCTTATTCAGTCAACAAGTACCAGTCAGGTGGCACAGTTGCAGGCCATGGCGCAGGCAGCTAATACGCTCTCTACAGGGAGTCCGGTGGGCGATAGGGTAATTCAACAGTTGGTGGACATCTTTGCCGTGTTGGAATTGCTCCATGAAATGGGTGTTCAGGGTCGAAGAACGGCACGAGAAACCCGAGCAATGGAATACGATGCCGCTAAGAAGGAAGTCCTCAATCAAGCGAGTGAAATGCGTAAAGCAGCTGTTTATACACTGGCTGCTGGCGTTGCTAGCGGTACGATGAAAATAGCCGCTGGTGCTGTTTCAATCGGTGGTTCAATGAGTGGCGGCTCAGCTCAACAAGCATCGGTTCGTATGCAGCAATCTGCACAAGCTTCGCAAATGGTGTCTGGAGTAGGAGACCTCGTTGCTTCTGGTTTGAATTATCAAGCTGCCGAGCATTCTGCGAAGCAGAAGGAGCACGAAGCATTTCAGAAGACGCATGACAATGCTGCCCAGAGTTCATCTGAATGGATGCAGCTCCAGCAAGATATGGTTAAGACAGCACAAAGTAAAATGGATGAAATTATCCGCACCTGGTTCGAGACACTGAAAACTACGACCAGAGGATAAACCGATTCAGGGGAAGGTGTGTTGAGCGGTCAACCTTCTCCTGATAGCAGAGGATAGTGAATGGCCGTTTCTATTCAAGGTGCTGGTGTGGTTCAACAGCCGGTATCTCAGGATATCCCTTCCGATAAAGGCACTCTTGGTCTCAAGGGTAAGCTGTCTGGTGAAAATGTTGTCGTTAAGTCTGACGCTCAGTCTAAGTTGATGGATGCAGCTGAAGAACTCTCTATGGTCGCCAATCAGTTTAAATCCAAAAAATTAGATAAGCGAAAGATGAAATCTGGCTCAGAACTGAGCGATAAAATGCTGGAAAAGATCAAGAAGATCCAGACTATTCAGAAGACTGAAGCTTTTAAAGATACGATCAGTAAATTCGGTAACCAGCCATCACTCAATCAAAACCAGATTTTAAGGCAAGCTCGTGATTTTTCAGATGATCTTTTAGAACAATACGCTTTACTCGACTTTGCTCAGGAATATTTTGCCGAGAATGGAGACGAAGAAAAAGCGAATCAAATAGCTACCGCAAAGAAACGTATTAAAGATCAAAATCCTACCCTGATTACCGCTGGACTTAATATCTCTGAGCAGGTTGCTGAAACTCTTGAAGAACAAGGTTTGAGCGTGGGTATCCGCAAAGTCAGAGAAGACTATGCGGATTTCGTTGACGATAAAAACTGGAAAACGACAGGTGATCATGTTCAGGATCACCGTACTCTGGTAAAGGCTTATCACTATCTTGTGGATAGTTTTGGTACTGCAGAATTTGAGAAGACCAGTCAATTACAATTGGATGCTTTAGGGGCCGATATGCTGGGTCTGGAGCAATCAGCTCCTCCAGAAAGACTTCAGGCTATTGTCCAGGATATGAAGTTATTGAAAACCCTCTCCGGGGTACACGATATTTGCTGTGACACCGAAGACCAATTATCCCGTACTTACCCTTCAGAGCAAGTTCCATCTTCTGCACTTATGGGGCAGGTCCTGACTTTGATAGATCAGCCATGGGTAACAGAATCTGAGTTTGAAAGAATACTTGAAGATATGAATGTTAAAGGATTAGAGGCAAAAATTTTTGCCACCAGAGCGATGTTGGACATCATTCGTTCGGTGCCTGAGGAAGCTTTTGCCAATGATGAAACCAAACAGAATCTCATGCTGTCAGGTCAGGAATATATGGATACCTTGATTGAAGAAGAAGTTGCGACCGAGATTGATATTTCCGGAGCAGACCTTCTGTCTGCGAGTAACTTTGTTGGTGAAGCGACTGCGGATTTAGAACTTCGGTCATCATCTGAAATTGAGTGAATAAGGATGGCGCTCTTATGGATTGGCGAAACACTGTCGTAGCTGATATTGGCAGAGGAATGGGTATTGAAGGATTGGGCTTTGGAGCTTCCGGCGTTATCAGCTTTGAATTCGAAAGCCGTGGGACTCTTTTTATGGAGTTGCAAGAAGAGGGTGTGCTGATCTACATGATCAGGCAGATTCCTCAGTTTGATACTTCGGGTCTTCTAATGTCTGCACTCAAGGCTTGTCATTACACCAGGTCTTTGAGTTTTCCTCTACAGGCTGCTTTAAAGCAGGATAATGAGCTGGTTTTTATGGTGTATCTGATCAATGAAGCCTTCACGATACCCAACGCAGAAGGTGTCATTGAACTATTAACCCGTCAGTTTGAGCAGCAGATAGTGGCTTAAAATGGCTGAATCAAGTCGATAACAAGCTGTTTTATCGAAGTTTTCACTAACTCAAGAGGTTCAAGGGATGGCCGAAAATATAATCAACTCCGATGGTCTCGCAGAAAAGGCTCTGGAAGCTGCAGAGACAAGCCTGACACCGGAAGCAGCGGATGCAGAAGCGGCAGAAAAATTTGGTAGCCTACTGGCCGGTGACGGGAGACAGCCTTTGGGAGAATCTACTTTTTATCCAGAGTCTGTAGATGGCGAGACTCTGACTCTGGGTGACAAAATTCTCAGAGGTATGCAGGGGCTTAAGGATCATGTCGATGCGGGTAGGGATGACATAGTCACTAATTTTGAAGGGAATGAATCGCTCTCGATGAGAGATATGTTCAAGACTCAAATGGCCATGACTAACCTGATGGTGACCGAAGACTACATCGGTAAGATCGTCAGCAAGAGTACACAAACATTCGACACCCTGTTGCGTAACCAGTAAGTCTGACAACGAATTAATGTCCGGCTTTCTGACTGACAGGCCATACATTGATTTATGGATGAAGCCGGGGCTACCTGAGAATGAAACAGGAACCGATTCCTCAGGGAATTGTTCAACGAATAAGAAGACTGGCTGTTTTACTGTTTTTCAGTATTGCGCTGACAGGGTGCCAGGTTGAACTTTACTCCGGACTTTCTGAGAAAGAAGGTAACAGCATGCTGGCTATTCTTCTGGATGACGGCATTACAGCTGAGAAACTGATCAATAAGGAGAAGATGGTTACCTTGATGGTGCCATCCGATGATGTATCTCAAGCCATAAAACTATTAAAAAGTTACGGCTATCCCAAGGAGCAATATTCTACGATTGGTGACATCTTTCCGAAAGATGGTTTGATTTCTTCACCTACAGAAGAACGAGCCCGTTATACCTATTCCATGTCTCAAGAACTCTCTTCAACACTGTCTGAAATTGATGGTGTTATCACTGCCAGAGTCCACGTGGTCTTACCTCAGGAACAGGACTCTCTGAGTGATGTAAATTACCCTTCTTCCGCCTCGGTCTTTATAAAATATACACCAGAGCTAGAACTGGCCGGATTTATTCCTAAGGTGAAAACACTGGTATCTAACAGTATCGAAGGGTTATCGCTGGATAAGATTACTGTTTCATTATTTCCGGCAACCCGTATTCACCAAGGAGGCAGTATTGCTCCCAAAATGGATTCTGTGTTGTTTATTAAAGTCAGTCCTGGCTCAGCAGGTCCTTTGAGAGTGATGGTTTTTACTCTGACATTTCTCTTCTTGGTTGCTATGGGTGGAGGGGGATTCCTGTACTGGAAGATGTATATGCGTAAAGGCAGGAAGAAATCAGGGAAAGCTGCATGAATGCCCATCATCCATTGATTGATCAGGACAGTGGACTGGAACTGTTTCAATCAGTGGCTGAGTTCAATCTTTATTTGGTTCGATATATTCATCCCTCCTGGTTGAAAACAGTAAAACTGTCGCCTCTGGTTCAGCAATTGAAGAAGCAGAGTAATGCTGACTACCATCTTTCTCATTATCTTTTGAAACAGTTTCAACTCAATAATGAGTTTGATTATGAATTTGTGGAAAACCATAAACGCATTGTACTGGCTGATGAACCTTTGTTAGCGCAGCTTGCGCTCTATACCGGTGCCGCACTCAATGAAAGCATTATTCGTAATGCTTTGTTGCGGTCACAGAAACAGGCTCTGGCAGAGTGTCTTGGGGAGTCTCTTTATCGGTTTTCAACTCAAAAGGCACAATTTATAGCCCGTTTTGATCAACAGCTTGGACCCAGTTTGCTAATTGATTGGGATCATCTCGAGCAGTTTAAACTTTATTTATTAGTAACCGGTTTGCAGGTGTTGGGGATGGCATTCAATGATTGCCCGATCGCTTTTAAAAAGCGACTTGCTTTGAAAATGTCAAAAGAATTCAGTCAGTATCTGGAAAACAGTGAACTGCAGAATCTGACAAAGGAGCAGTGTCAAAAACTGCTGATTAAGGTTTACAAGGAGGTGAATAAAGAATGGCATCACCTGTTATCCTGACCGCTGGAAAAATCCAGTTGGATCCATCTGCAAGGGTTCTGAAAGCTCGGGACTATGCCGAGTACCTGCAGGCTCAGGAAGTGATTTCTCAGGCCAATCGTCAGGCAGAAGAGATCCTCCAAAAAGCGGCCAAAGTGTACGAATCTAAAAAACAGCAAGGCTATGACGAAGGTAGAGAAATAAGTAAGCAAGAGCAGTCTGAACATATGCTCAAGGTCGTCAGCAGAACCATTGGTTACTTATCGGATGTGGAAAAAGCACTGGCCGGAATTCTGATGTCTGGAATTAAGAAGATTATTGGCGAATTTGATTCGGACGAGATGGCTGTCAATCTGGTTAGAAATGCGCTGCAGCATGTTCGAAATGAAAAACAGGTCACTATTCGAATTCCACCAAGCCAATTCAATATGGTCAAGTCCCGAGTCAATGAAATACTGGCTGAATATAAGGGCGTAGGCTTTATTGATCTGGTTTCTGATGAGCGGCTATCAACCGGTGACTGTATTATGGAGAGTGATATTGGCGTGGTGGATGCCAGTGTTGACCTTCAGCTGGAAGCTTTGCAGAAACGTTTTGAAAAACTGAATTCAGAAGCTGTTAGCAACATAGCTCGCGATACAACCATGCTTGAGTAGTCACTGTATTGCCTATAATCATTCCTTCATACGTTAACGATTGAGGTTTGCATGGCGATTACTGGCAGAACAAGGTTCCTGGGAAGTATCCTTATTCTGTCGGGAACGGCTATTGGCGCTGGTATGTTGGCTTTGCCCCTCATAGCCGCAGATATAGGCTTCTGGGCAATGGCTGGCTTGATGTTTGTTGTGTTCCTGTTTGTCGTTCTGGCCGCTCTTTTCATGCTGGAAGCGAATTTGGCCATAGAGCCAGGTTGCAGCTTGTATATCATGGCTAGTCGAACGCTGGGAACTCCTGGCAGAGTATTGGCAACCATCTCTCCTCTTTGGTTATTTTACTCTTTGTTGGCCGCTTATCTATCTGGTGGCGGCTCTCTGGTTTATCAGTCTCTGGGTGAAAGCACTGACATCATCTACGGCCGCCAGCTAAGCGTTATTCTCTTTGCGGTGATTGCTGGTGGATTTGTGTATTACAGTACCCGCTCCGTAGACCTTCTAAATCGATTGCTGTTCGGTGCAATGATTCTGGCCTTACTGGTTGGGTTGGTCATTCTGGCCCCTCATGCTGAGTATCAAAACCTGGTAAGAAATAATTTTAGTTTTTGGCCATCACTGGCAGCACTTCCTATTATTTTTACTTCATTCGGGTTTCACGGAAGCATTCCCAGCCTGATTTTATATATGCGAAAAAATCTGACTGGCATTGCAGTGGTTTTTGTATTTGGTGCAATCATTCCTTTTTTTGTTTATTTGCTTTGGATCTATACGTCAGTGGGTTCATTGACGAGCGATCAATTGCGAATGTTGAACTCGACCGGAGAGCTGGTCAGTGAGCTGTCTATGACGGTTAACAGTGATGGGCTTTTGAAAACCGCGCTTTATGTATTTTCTGACTTAGCTTTACTGACGTCTTTTCTGGGTGTAGCTCTTGGGTTATTTGATTATCTTGCGAACTTATTGAAAAGAGACAATACCCGTACAGGGCGTTTTCAGACTGCAGCAGTTACTTTTGTTCCACCGATTGTATTTGCCCTCTGCTACCCAGAGGGATTTGTTATGGCATTGGGCTATGCTTCTGTTGCATTGGCAGTACTGGCTGTGATTTTGCCAGCATGGATTGTCTTGGTGCTTCGTAAAAAACAGGTTGTCGGGCAGTATCGAACTCCCATTGGCATTTGGGCGGTTTATGTCTCTCTGGCCTTTGGAGGACTTATCATCATGGCTCAATCACTGACTCTGTTTTTGGTGACATAGCTCAATATTGACTGATCAATAAATGTGCGACACTAAAACCCTATGGATAATGCGTGATTATACGCATCTCCTCGTGAGAAGACGTGATTGTCTGTAAGGGAGGTAGTGAGTACATTAACAACATTAACTTGTTAATGGATTGAGTCTGAACGATGGCTCGTCGCTGCCTCAGGTTTATCTGTAGATAACTCAATATATGCAGCGTCATCTCTGGCCATTCATGGCCCGACAAAATGCCTCACCCGGACGTCCTCCAATAAAGATCATTTCTCACTTTTTCTTTTTAACCTAGTCCAGCTGTTCGGCTGTCAGTTACTGATCCCGAAAGTGGACGTTCAATAGAGGTTGGCATAATGCAGGTCATTAAGGCCGATGTTGTGATTGTTGGTGCCGGTGGTGCCGGGCTTAGAGCCGCAATTGCCGTGGCAGAAAAAGATCCAAATCTGAAGATTGCCTTGCTGTCCAAGGTCTACCCGATGCGAAGCCATACAGTGGCTGCAGAAGGAGGATCTGCAGGTGTTATTCAGGATCATGATTCTTTTGAAAATCATTTTGTGGACACTGTCGGCGGCGGTGACTGGCTCTGTGATCAGGATGTTGTGGACTATTTTGTTCAACACTCCACAGAAGAGATGATCCGTCTTGAGCATTGGGGCTGTCCCTGGAATCGTAAGCCTGACGGTAATGTGAATGTTCGTGCTTTCGGTGGTATGAAGATTGAACGCACCTGGTTTGCGGCCGACAAGTCCGGTTTCCACATGCTGCATACGCTGTTTCAGACGTCTACCAAGTACCCGTCTATTGAGCGGTTCGATGAGTACTTTGCTACTGACCTGATTATGGAAGATGGTCGTGCTCAGGGTGTAACAGCGATTGAAGTGAAAACCGGCGAACCGAAAGTATTCCTGGGTAAGTCTGTCATTTTTGCAACTGGCGGCTCTGGTCGTATATTCCGATTTAACACCAACGGCGCTATCGTAACTGGTGACGGACATGGCATGGCCATGCGTGCCGGTGCACCTCTGCGTGACATGGAGTTTGTTCAGTACCATCCAACCGGCTTGCCAGGTTCCGGTGTACTGATGACCGAAGGTTGTCGTGGTGAGGGCGGTATTCTGGTGAACAAGGACGGATACCGTTACTTGCAGGATTACGGTCTGGGACCGGAAACTCCGGTTGGTCAGGCAAAAAACAAATACATGGAACTGGGTCCTCGTGACAAGTTATCTCAGGCCTTCTGGCAAGAACAGCGCAAGGGTCGTACTGTCAAAACGGCTCTAGGTGATGCAGTGTATCTGGACTTGCGACATTTGGGAGAGAAGAAGCTGATGGAGCGACTACCGCTGATCTGCTCTCTGGCCAAAAATTATCTGGGTGTTGATCCTGTTCATCAACCAGTGCCTGTACGTCCCGCTGTGCACTACACCATGGGTGGTATCCGTACCGATATTAACTGTGCTTCCGACATTCCTGGTCTGTACGCAGCGGGTGAGTGTGCGTCTGTAGGTATGCACGGTGCCAACCGTTTGGGTTCCAACTCTTTGGCAGAAACCGTGGTATTCGGTGCTGTTGCTGGTGCTCAGGCAGCTGATTTTGCGAAACAGGCGACCATGTCTGATGAAAAGAAACTGCTGGATCAGGCTCGTGGTCATTTGGATCGTATTGAATCCATGCGTAACGCCAACGGTACTGAGAAGCTGTCCCATATCCGTAAGGAAATGGCATTGAGCATGGAAAAATGCTTTGGCATTTACCGCATCGGAGAAGAGATGCAAGAAGGTGTCGACAAAATTGCCGAACTGCGTGAGCGTTTCAAGAACGTCAAGGTTGAAGACAAAAGCAAGGTGTTTAATACAGAATTGTTACAGGCTTTTGAATTGCAGAGTGCCCTGTCTGTGGCACACTGTATGGCGGTAGGCGGTGTAAACCGTAAAGAATCCCGTGGTGCACACCAGCGTATCGACGGCTTCGAAGCCCGCGATGACGTTAATTACCTGAAGCATACCCTGACGTACCTCAATGGCGATTCCGAACCACGTATCGATTATGAGGATGTAAACATCACTCGCTTCCAGCCGGAAGAGCGTGTGTATGGAGCTGCTGCTGATAAAGCCACTGCCGAAAAGGCGGAAGCAGCCAAAGCCGCTGGTCTGGATAAGTAAGGGAGTATCGCGAATGAGCAATAAAACCATCACCATCGAGATTCTCCGTTACAATCCGGAGACCGATGATAAACCTTCCTACGGCAAGTTTGATATACCGTATGTAGAAGACTGGTCCATGTTGGACGCCCTTGAACATATCAAGGATGAGCTGGACTCAACGCTGTCTTATCGTTGGTCCTGTCGTATGGCTGTCTGCGGTAGCTGCGGTCTGGTAATTAATGGGACACCAAGGTTAGGTTGTGAGACCTTCCTGCGTGATTACTACCCTGGTTCCATCAAGGTTGAACCACTGGCTAACTTCCCGATAGAAAAAGACTTGGTGGTTGATTCTGAAGATTTCATCAAGAAGCTGGAATCTGTGAAGCCACACATCATCAACGCTATGGAAAAACCGTTAGAAGAAGGGGTCAACATCCAGACTCCGGAACAAATGGGTCTGTATAAGCAGTTCTCTATGTGTATCAACTGTATGTTGTGTTATTCAGCTTGCCCACAAATGGGGTTGAATCCGCTGTTTACAGGTCCTGCCGTCATCGCACTGGGTCATCGTTACAATCTGGATAGCCGTGATGATGGCTATGAAGAACGTACCGAAGTGATTCAGGGCAAGAACGGTGTTTGGTCGTGTACATTCGTCGGTTACTGTTCTGAGGTTTGTCCAAAGAATGTTGACCCGGCTGCCGCGATTAACCAGAACAAGCTACAGGGTTCTCAGGACTGGGCTCTGTCCTTCCTGATGCCACGTAAAGGAGACAAGAAATGAGTCGTCGTCCTTATGTACGCCCTATGAAGCGCACCTGGTTTATGGATCATCCGTATTACCGTATGTACATGGTTCGTGAAGCGACCTGTGTTTTTGATTTCCTGTACTGCATCAACCTGTTTGCAGGTATCGTTCAGTTAACTAACGGTGCTGAAGCATGGAATGGCTGGTTGGCATTTCAGGCTAAACCGCTGATGATTTTGTTCACTGTGGTAACCCTGGGTATGACTCTCTATCACGCGGTGACTTACTTCGATATGACACCACGTGTTTTGCCACAATTTGTTCGTAAGATAGTGGCGGATAATGTAGTCAACAAGTTGATGTATGCTGGTTTGGCTGTTGTATCTTTGGTTATTTTAGCTGCTGCCGTGGCAGTGTAAGGGAGGATATAAGATGAGTAATAAACGTCATATTGAGCCCCTGCTTTGGAGCTTGTTCGGAGCGGGTGGCACAACCATCGCTTTTTTCTTTCCGGTAATAATTCTGATTATTCTGGGTGTTTCTATGGGAGCGATTCCTGCTGAAGCGCTTTCTTATGAGCGCATGAGCGGTTTCTTTCTGGAGAACCTGTTTGGTCAGTTGATCTTGCTGGTGGCAGTAGTGCCTTCTTATTGGGCCTGTATTCACCGTATCTATCATGGTTCCCATGACCTGGGCATTCATCTGGGTACCTGGTTCAAGGTATTGTGCTACGGTGGAACACTGGGGTTGAGTATCTGGACAGTCGTTAAAGTACTGCTCTGATATGGAGGAGCTGAAGGGGCTATATAGCTCCTTCAGCTCCTAGCTTCTATTGCCTCAGCAAGATCATTGTGTTGCTGCTGTAACTGATGTTTTAAGGCTGTCTGATCTTTTGCCGTTAGATGACTGGTTAGCAACAAATCCTGAGCTACATTTTTCATTTCTATATTGATGAAGCTGAGTGCTCTCAGAGTCATATCATTAATCAGTGGTACAAGATCTGCATTTTCAAAGCTGAGTTTCTCAGCGAAATCTTCTGCTCGAACACTCATGACTGTCCTAACTGGACAGTGAACCTGATTTGGGGCTCTCATATATACAGCCAGTACGTTGTAGTATTCCTTCGGAGGCAAGTTCAGATCTAACAGAGTACTTACAGCATCATTCAAGGAAAGCGAAGCTGCTTGTTTTAGAAGTGACAACTCGAAGTTCTTGTTTATATTCGCTGGCAATGCATTTCTCAGCTGTGTCAGCTGTTTCATGGTTAGGACATTGTCAAGGAGAGAGCTTTCAAAGACGGCTTTATTATCTTTGTGCTGTAGCCTGACGAACATTTCTACCTGACTCTCTGTCAGAGGTCGGTCACTTGCTACTTTGGCTTTTCTGTCGAGTATGGGGGTTTCTGGATGATTCTGAAAATCTTCGTCACGGGGAATTATGCTACCAGCAGCAGTAATATTACTCTGATCATTATTAGGTGGCCTTGTATTGTTATCAGGCCTTGAGGTGTAGGGAGTACTGCGAGGACCACCAATTTTTCCGCCAGACATAGTACCCATCCATGGATTTGCTGATTATTATTAAAATCTTATATTAAGCTGCATTATTTAACAGCAAAAAGCAGATTTTGAGTCGTTATAAAAAGAATAGCTCTCTTTGTTAGGTTATTCTGAATCTTTATAGCAATTAGTGGAGTATTTGCATCAGTATGTCCAGAAATGTTGTGATTACGGGGGCTAATAGAGGTCTTGGGCTGGAGTTTGTTTGTCAGTACCTTGAAGCAGGCTGGAAGGTATTTGCTTGCAGCCGGTCTCCAGAGACTGCTCAGGAACTGCTGAAATTGAAGCAGGAAGCAGGAGAACAGCTCGAAACTATCCCCCTTGATGTTACCAATCCTGCCCATATTACCAATCTCAAATATACTTTGATGGGCCATGATATTGATCTGCTGATTAATAATGCCGGAATTTATGGTGAGCGACTGCCCTATGGAGAAGTAAGAGCTGATGAGTGGATGAAAGTTCTGGAGGTTAACACTGTAGCTCCCCTTATGGTCGTTCAGGAGCTGTCAGAGCTGTTGGCTGATAAATCCAAGGTGATATTAATGTCCAGCAAAATGGGCAGCGTTGAGGATAACAGCAGTGGTGGAAGCTACATTTATCGCTCATCCAAGGCTGGCTTGAATGCCGTAGGTAAGAGTCTTGCTATTGACCTAGCAGAGCATGGAATCAGTGTGGTTGTTTGTCATCCGGGTTGGGTACAGACTGACATGGGTGGCTCTAATGCATCGATTGATACGAAAACATCAATTACCGGATTGAGAGAAGTGATTGAAAACTTGGACCTAAGTCGTTCAGGTCAGTTTTTTAACTACGATGGCGCAGTTATTCCCTGGTAAAAAATGAAACAGACCAGAGTGATACTCCGGTCTGTTTTGGTTAGATCGTAATATCAGTAAGTTCGGGAGCTCCACTGTCCTTTATCTAGAACAGGCCCCATATTCCAGCCATCGGACGCGCCCTGCATATTTTCCAAGGTTGTCACGATTTTCGCTTTGGAAAGCTTATCCTGCCACTCTTTTGGAATAGAAAACTCTTTCGAACCAGACTTAGGCAATATGCCCAATGATAAAGGTTTCATGCCTTCGAACATCAACCAAAGTTCGCAGGCCTTGCCCTTTGGTACGTTGTCAGGCTCTACCGTTTCCATGACCAGTTTATTTTGCTCCAGAGAAGCATTCACAATCCAGCCAGGGTTATGCTCCTGGTTCTTGACCACATAGACGTATTCCATATTGGCCAGATTAGGTCCCTGAGCGGTAACAAAGACCAGAAGGAAAGCCGCTGCGATAGAAGCAAAACTTGCTCCCTGCCAGAATTTGAGATTCTGCCAAAAGGAGCTTTCAGGCTTTACCGCTTTTTCAATCTCCCTCCATACCTGTTTTGATGGCTTCACAGATTCCAGTGAAGTGTTCAGAATGTCGAGATGTTCTCGCCACTCCTCTACTTCTTGTTGCGTATCATGGCTGACTGCCATTAGCGCTTCAAATTGTGCCTTTTCGGCTGAGTTCAGCACCCCCAGTACGTAATCAGCTGCTGCTTGATTTCGCTCGTCGGGGTTGCCAAGGTCTATACGGTCATGCATTCCTTCAACCTCATCAATCCACGTCGGATCCATGTTTTCACAGTACCGATGGGAACTTCGAGCTGGTCAGAAAGGCTTTGATGGGTCTGACCATCGAAATAACACAGTTCCAAACACAGCTTCTGATTTTCATTTAATGTTTTCAGACAGCGGTGAATCTCTCGGTTATCCTGGCTGCTGGCGACCATCTGTTCTTGACTGGCCCCCTGGTCTTCCTGGATATCCAATGCGGTATCAGTGTCCATATGAGGTTCTCTCTGGATTTTCCGAAGATAATCCAGGGCCTGATTCCTGGCAATCGTATTCATCCATGTCATAGGTGCAGCCTTACCGCGATTATAGCTGGAGGCAGCCTGCCAGATCTTGATATAGACCTGCTGCAGACAATCTTCAGCCAGTTGTCTGTCCTTCAATATACGAAGGATGACAGCAAATAGTTTCGCGGAAGTTTGCTGATAAATGTGTTTCAGAGCTTTCTGTTCACCCCGGGAACATTTTTCCAGCTCAGCAGCCAGTATTTCTGGTGGTGATGTGGAGTTTTTGGTTGAATGCATTCCGGTAGCTTCGTTAGTGGGCAAAAGCTGTACTTTACCTAATAAGCGGAAGGGTTCAAACCTCCATTTAGAGATACAAACGCCGATAGCGTTGAATGAGAAGTGATTCTCTGGTCACGGAGATTAAGACGAATGCAACAACTGATCCACGACTTCATACTTCTCTTTGCTGTTATTGATCCCATTGGCACTTTGCTTCTTTTTCTTTCTATTACTGGTGGTTACTCAAACAGGGCCAGAAAAAGCATTGCATTGAGAGCCAGCCTGTACAGTGGAGGTATTTTGCTGCTGTTTGTTGTCGTTGGTCAGGCACTGCTTACAGCTATGGGAATAAGGCTGGTTTCTTTTCAGATTGCAGGCGGTATTATTCTCTTTCTCTTCGGCTTAAAAATGATTTTTGGAGAGGATGTGTCGCACTCCCATGATCGAGCAGAGCCTGGTCACGATATTGCTGTTTTCCCACTTGCTATACCTTCGATGGCCAGCCCAGGAGCATTGACGGCAGTCGTGATTCTGACTGATAACCGACGTTTCAGTTTTGATGATCAAGTCTTCACCAGTTTGATTCTTGTCGGTGTTATCCTGATTACTTATTTACTACTTTTGGCGGCCAATATTATTCATAAGTGGTTGGGTGACAGTGGATCAGCAATTTTGATCAGGGTTATGGGAATGATTCTTGGGGCCCTAGCTGTCGAAATTGTTCTTCAGGGCATATCAGGCCTTCAAGGTAATCCTGGTACTATCTTGTAGAATTAATAGCTTCAACGACACGACCGTAAACTTCTTCAATTTGAGTGAAAAGCGGGATGAATACGTCAGTATTTGCTTGTTGTCCGGCCACTTCCAAATCCTGAGTCAGTTGAGTCAGCTTTGTTGCACCGACAATCATGGATGATCCTCTGATACGGTGAGATAGACTGGCGACTTTATCAGCGTAGCCATGATCAATGCCTTCTTTAAGCGATCGAATATCTGCCTCTGTGGTATTGAGAAACTCATTCAACAGTGAATCAAGCAGCTCGGAGTCTCCATCCGTCAGCTCATTCAGACTATTTAGGTTGATCATTACTGCATCCTCCATGATGTACCTGATAATGGTTTCGTCGTTTTTAATTAGAACTTCAGGAATCGGCTCATAACTTTGTTAAGAGCCTTGTCGAAGAAGGCTTTATTATCGATTACTCTGATTCGTCCACTTTCAATGTCAGATCCCAGTTCATAGGCGTACTTTTCGGCGACTTTCATCCCTGCACTGTTAACAAAAACAAAGCGATTCTGTTTTTCATCGACGGAAGACAGTTGGCATTTGAATTGTTTGCCTTCTTGACCAATAAACTCGACCCACTGGCCCATGGAAAGATTTAAATGACTGACCAATGCTGATCTGCTTCCAGTTTCCTGTGAGCTGTTTTCTGATTCATCAATTACGTCATATGAATATTCCAGAGCTTCTACCTCTTCCACCTCTTCTATCTCTTTTACTGGATTTTCTTGATTCTGAACGGTTTCAAGAACAATTTCTGCAAAAGGTTCTTCCGAGATATTTTCATTCGTATTATCAATCATTGACAGCTCATTGGGCTGGCTATCTTGAATCAGTTCATTGAGATTTTGCATCCATTCAACAGTTAGAAATGGGCTGTATTCAACCTGTTCAAGATGCTCAAGAATCATATTTTTTAGGTGTAACCAGTCTTCCTGAGAGATATTTTGAACATTATCTGGTTGTAGATTCCAAAGCAGCATCTCCATTGTGTTAAAGGCATCTTCCCAACTCAAAGCTTCATCAGTCTCGATACTTTCAGCTTGATCCAGCACTTCTAACCAGACATCTCTGATCAGGAAACTGATTGAATCTGGAATCTGATAACAGCTGACTAGGTCAGACAAAATAACTTGATTGGTGAGGGTCTGATCTAAATCTGAAAGCGGATTTTCTTCATCTTGTTGAACTGGGTTGTATATCGTCTCAAGTGATGTACGAAAGGATTCAATACAAACGGGGAAAATATTCGGATTCTTGGAAAAATCTCGGATAATCATACGTACTGTTTTTTCGATTAGCTGAATAACTGAATCGGTGTGTTCTGTATCGAGTGTTGTATGCATACCCGCTGACGCCATTTTATTTAAAAGTTCTCTGGCGGGGTGATTGCGATTTGTCAGAAAGCTTTCATCCAGTAATGTGAGCTTTAAAACAGGGATCTGTAGAAGGGCAATTAACTTTTTTACCTCATCGGGCAGCTCGTGATCATCAAGAATAAATTCGAACAGCATACCCACAAAATTAATCAGATCATTATGTCGAGCTGACAGTTTCTTGCTGACACCTTTTTCTTCGAGAGCTGACTTGATGGAATCTGTCAAGCTGTATAAGCAGGCTTGCTGGCCAGACAACTCGCCTTGAATAGCGGTGAGTGTGGTCGCCAGATCGATGGATGCCACAAATGTAATCTCAGCTGTGCCTGCTGTGTTACCCGCTGACACAGGAGAAGCGAGTAAACCTTCTACTTTTGAAATCACTTTCTGGGCGAGTGTTTCCAACATTTGATTGTCAGGAGAGCCTGTAGAAAGCTGATTAGATGAATCCGAAGCTCTTGGTTGATTGCCACTGCTAATACCGGATGTAGCTGCCGAGTTACCAGTTGCACCTTGAGAACCATCAAATGATCCTGCTTCAGAACCTGTTCCTTGCTCTTGGTGTGCTTCTAAAGAAGAAAGCTGATAGTTAGGGTCAGGAATTTGTATTGTTGACACATGCACTGGTATTTGCAGGCCACAGGATTCAAGGTATTGGTCAATCTCTTGCCACAGGCGATAAACGTGATCTTTTATCACTTTTGAAAACTCAAGCAATATTTCTTGTGACACTTCGAGATCAATCTCGATGATCTCTAGAGATCGGGAAAAATTCTCACATATTTTGGAAGCACCGAATGGAATTTTTTCTGTTTTGATTGAAACAACTGAATTGAGCCTTTTTTCTGCATTCAGAAAGTATTTATAATTTTCATCTTTACCCAGTTTTGTTGCTGCAGCCTGCCAGGCTAAATCATGTTCAAGTTCGGAGTTTTCAATGAGACTCAAGGATGTAAATAAATCATCAGTAGTCTTTTTTTCAGGATTATCGAGAATATTGAATGAAGTCTCACTGAGATTATTAAATTCAGCTTCAGTTTGCCCTCTAAGTTTTTGCAGTTGATTTCTGATTTCTAGATAACGCATGATTTGGACGTTATTCTGACCTTCTTCTGAAATTCGAGCACAGTAAGCGATTATTGAGGTAAAAATATCAGGCGTGCAGGATAAAAAATGTTCCTGAAACAGGTTAATCAAGTGCGTGTTTATTTTTCCTAAAGAAGGAAAATTTGTCTCCCTATCGATAGGGATGACATTGCTAGCTTTCCCTGTCATTAAATACTCCAGAATGACAAAAACGGTACATCAGCAATATTCTTAGCTTTATTACAGTATAAAATTAATTTTTCTATTCGATCAGAACATATAAGAATAAATGAAGACGGAGTTGCAAGTAATCAGTACCAGCGGGGTCATTTCAGTTTAAAAGGCAGAAAATTTGTTTAGCCATTCTTGAGTTCTTTAGCTATCTCTCTAGCTTTTTCAATGGCCTTATCAAAACCTTGTTTAAAAAGGCTCTGCTGGATCTGTGCGTGTAGCTCTTCTGGGGAAATAGCCCCTTCATCGGAGGATTCGAGCATTTCCTTATTTTTCTGATCCTGCTTTTGTATATCGGAAAAACGTTCGGAATCAACGGGGTCGATCTGCTGAACAGGCTCATTAGGTTGAATCTGTGTATTCCGAGAGTCTGGTTGTACGGGTTCTGAATTATTATTGGTGATCATTATTTGGCCTTTCTGAGTTATTTCGACGCTTTAGTATGATCGTCATCTAGCCTTAAAATTGAAGCATAATTCGGATAGCCAAAGGATTGGTTCTAGCCAAGCCAGTTTCTTATTTCCAATATATGTAAGCTACTGATCGTCAACCCATAAAGGCTGCCACGGCTTCGCCGACATCTGGTTTAGTCATATAGGGAGATAACTATGAGTGGTCAGCATTTCACCTTAACCATCAGTCAAAGCACCACCGATTCTGGTGATTTTGCTATTCATATGAATGAAGAGGGAAAAAACGAGCAGTTGTTGGTGCACTTGCGGTTTATGGCTCTGCCTATGTTGGATGAAAAATATCTGGATGATGTTGTAGGTGTTCTTGCTCGGAAACTGGCTAAAAGAATTATTGAGTGGCGTGTTGCACCTGATATAAACCCTGATGCTTTGCCTGACGTGCAGGATGAGGCCAGAGCTGTTGTTGATGCCATGATTGACCGCATGAAGAGAGAAGACTGATTTGTAGTGATTCTGCTTCAGAGTTCACGTTAATTCCTTATAGGATGTTAACAGTGCGACCAGTATGTTGGTGGGATTTATACTGGTAACTTTCCATGGATATGACCCGTTACGTCAATACCTTTGGCCGCTATTTGCGTGCCAAACATGGCGAAAAAGTTCACAAAATTTCAGTCAATGCTTCATTTACATGTCCCAATCGTGATGGTTCCAAAGGCATTGGCGGTTGCACCTTCTGTAATAATGACTCTTTCAGTCCTAAAAATACCGAATCAGGTGATATCACCGATCAAATCGTTGCAGCTAAACAACGAGTGAGCGAACGAACAAAAGCCAAGAAATTTATTGCTTACTTTCAGTCGTACAGTAATACCTATGGTGACCTTGAAGATTTGAAAAGGTACTACGATGAAGCTCTTTTTGATCAGGATGTTATTGGTCTAGCTGTTGGAACGAGGCCTGACTGTGTACCCCATCCGGTTCTGGAGTTATTGGCAAGCTATCGGGATGAAGGCTATGAAGTGTGGTTGGAACTGGGCCTGCAGTCGAGCTTTGATGAATCTCTGATCGCCATAAATCGTGGTCATGGATTCGCTGAGTATGTAGATGCCGTTGAACGAGTCAGGAAATTTAATCTTAATCTCTGTACTCATTTGATTATGGGGCTGCCAGGAGAAAAACCTGAAGATACATTAAAGACCTTTGATCGCGTCATTGAGCTAGGAGTTGACGCCATCAAAGTCCACCCGCTCCATATTGTGAAAGGCACTCAGCTCGCTCGTCAGTGGAAACAGGGACAGGTTCCTGAGCTAACTCTGGAACAGTACACAGACACTTTGGCTGAAATCATTCGAAGAGCTCCTGATGATCTCATCTTCCATAGACTTACTGGTTCTGGTGAGCGTCAGTATTTGTTGGCTCCCGATTGGGTAATGAATAAGTGGGATGTGCTTGGAGCTCTTTATCGAAAGCTGGAGGCTGCATAAATATTGCCGATTAACTAGCTGATAAAAGGACTTTATTGGGCAAGGGATATGCGCTTTGATTTGGGTAATGGTTATTGTATCAGAAGTTTTTTATATGGTGACGCGGCTTCTCTCGCTCGACACGGTAATAACTGGGAAATAGCGAAAAATCTTAGGGATAGTTTTCCTACTCCGTATACCATTGAGCATGCCCGTGTCTGGATTCAGCACATCAAAGAGCATGAAGCGGATAGCCGTTTTGTGATTGATTTTGAAGGTGAAGCAATCGGTGAGATCGGTTTTGTGAAACAGCTTGATGTCCATCGTTATGTGGCTGAAATTGGATACTGGATCTCTCAAGCTCACTGGGGCAAAGGCATCATGACGAAAGCACTCAGCCGTGTATGCCAATACGCAATGGATGATCAAGGAGTCGTTAGACTCTATGCAGATGTTGTTGACCATAACCTAGGTTCAGCTCGGCTTCTTGAAAAGGTAGGTTTTCAGAAAGAAGCCGTTTTTCGTAAGCATATTTACAAGGGTGAAGAGTATTTTGATCAATTCGTCTTTGGGTTGTTACGTTCGGATTTAAAAATACTTTCTTGATCGTATGTCAAAAGCTATATTTTTATAGCACTGACGATGATCATGCAGGGGTGATTGAGCATCGTATTCCAGTAACCAGTAGGCATAACCGAGCGAGCTTCTTCCGGTACGTCAAATGAGTGAAATTCTATATTCTCAAAACCAGAATTTAAAAGAGCTTCTTGTACTCGTTCAGATGAGTAATGGCGTAGATTCAAAGTAACCATGGATCCGTTAATATCAATATTAAGCAGAAACCTTTCACCTTCTTGTAGCGAGCGATCGTTTGGAATGATGTGCTGAAATCCATAATGGGAGTAATCGTATTCTTGTGCTTTGTCGAGCATATCCATAAGCACAACTACCTTTCGATTCGGTTTGAGGTTTCTATGAATGGATCTGCAAAAGGATTCAAGGTGGTTGATATCCCGAGCTTCATTAAATAAAAAACTGCTAACGACCAAGTCATGAAGTGTTTCAGCAGTGTATGATTCCATGCTAACTGTAAGGTAGTGAATCAACTCTGATGATCGAACAGTTTTAGCCTGAGCAATCATGGCTTCCGATATATCAATACCTGTTACTTTTACGGCTCCTGATTTTGCCATCAGGCGAGTTATAATACCGGTACCACAGGCTGCATCCAGAACATCCAGGCCATCAATTTTTCCAATAACTTTTTTCAAACTGTAGGGTTCGGCCCACATTCTATATGGCAGTAGTTCACCGATATCTTTATAGATTGATGCAATAGGTTGGTCGTAGTTGCTCATGTCTTCTCCAAACCAAAGAATGCTTGAGCAGTGTAGCAGTGACGAAAGAAGGCTTACTCAAATACTGATGCGTCCAAGCGGCTGAACAGTGATTTCTTCTGTCAGCTCCTGGTGAGACAGTACGGCAAGGTCATAAACTTCCAGCTCTAGCAGTTTACGAACGTAGCGACGTATATCCATAGAGGTGATTAAAACGGGTTTGTGTTCCAGGTGGCCGATCTTGCCAACAGTATTCTTTACCGTTTCTACAAAGCGGGCTGACTGTGAAGGATCGAGTGCGAGATAGCTACCCGCCGATGTCTGACGGATACCCCCACGAATAGCATCTTCAACATCCTGGTCCAATAGGTAAACGGGTAACATGTTTTTGCCGTTAGAGTACTTGTAACTGATATAGCGTCTCAAGGAAGAGCGGACATACTCGGTAAGCTGAACAACCTCCTTTTCTTTATGTCCCCAGACGACTAGTGCCTGGAGTATTGATCGCAGGTTTCGTATGGATATGTCTTCTGATACCAGTCGTTGGAAAATCTCAGTAATCTTATTGACTGGCAACAACCGTTGAACTTCCTTGATCAGCTCGCCAAAAGAGCTTTCCATCTTCTCAAGAAGGTAACGGGATTCCTGAATACCAATGAATTCTTCCGCGTATTTTTTGAGTACATGAGCGAGGTGGTAGGTCAGGATTTTAGGAGCATCCATAAAGTTAACGTTGTTCTTTTCCAGTTTTTCTTTGTACTGCTCTTCTGCCCAAAGAGTATCAAGACTCGGAAGAAAATCCTCTTCGTGCTCAAAGGGTATTTTCAGCATTTCCAGATGGTCAATCGTCTCCCTGACAAAAACAAGTCCAGGACGGAAGTAACCGGTTGCTACAGGGACTTCCTGAAGCATGATTGAATAGGTGTTGTCCTGCATGGAATCATTAAAGCGAAGATGAATGCCGGGAAATGGAACTCCCAGATCCATGTAAAGAGCTTTTCTGACTTTCAGCAGCTCATCGTTAAGCATTTGGGTATCCAGGGTTTCCTGAATAGAGGTTGGAACATCAATGATGAGAGGCAGTGTTTGGGTGAATTCTTCTTGCTGATCAAGCCTTGTTTGAGCATCTCCAGCCGTTTCATTGGCTGCAGCCATAGCTGGGATACCGCCCTGAGTTTCGGCTTCACGTTGTTTGGTTTCTTTTCTTAGCAGGTAGTAACCACCGCCACCGATAAATCCTGCAAGTCCCAGAAATATAAGTGTGGGAAAGCCTGGAATGACTGCAAAGCAGAGCAGAAGAACACCACCAACAAGCAGTGCCTTTGGCTTATCCAGTAATTGGTCACCAATCTCGTTACCCAGATCCTTGGAGTCTTCATTGGATACTCGTGTAACTATAATACCAGAAGTAATGGAGATCAGCAGTGCCGGAATCTGGGCAATCAGGCCGTCGCCTACTGTTAAAATGGCATAAAGCTGGAGGGCTTCACCGGCGCTCATACCACGCATAGTTGTACCAATTGCGACCCCGGCTGTGATATTCACGAAGATAATAATCAAACCAGCAATGGCATCACCCTTAACAAACTTCATGGCACCGTCCATGGAGCCATACATTTGGGATTCTTTCTGTACAAGTTCTCTTCGGCGCTGAGCTTCCTCCATTTCAATCGATCCGGCGCGAAGGTCTGCATCAATACTCATCTGCTTTCCGGGCATAGCATCGAGAGAGAAGCGAGCACTCACTTCAGCGACTCGTTCGGAACCTTTGGTGATTACCAGGAACTGAACAATAGTGATGATCAGGAATAGCACGATACCTACAATTAGGTTGCCACCTACCACGAAGTTACCGAAGGTATAAACAATCTCTCCAGCATCAGCCTGAAGCAGAATCAAGCGAGTAGTGGTAATGGATAATGACAGACGAAAAAGAGTGGTAATCAGTAGTACTGCAGGAAATGAAGAAAACTCCAGTGGTGATAACAGATAAATAGACGTCATCATCAGAATGAAAGAAAGCCCCATATTTAGAGCAATCAGAAAATCCACAAGGAACGTGGGCATGGGCAGGATGATCAGACCAATAATGGCAACCAGAAGGCCAGCCAGCATGAGGTCATTTCTCTGACTTATTTTTTGAAGTCCGGAGAGCACCATGTTCATGGTTTACATTTGCCTGATGAGGAGGGAATTGAGTGCTGTCAGGCAGAGATAGAAGCTACTTTACAGCCTGCATTTTTCTCTTTGTGAGCAGTGCTCGTCCCTTAATCCATTTGATGGCCCGGGTATCCATTCCAGGCTTTGCATACTTCAGAAAAGTATCGGCGGAGCGTATAGAATCTTCAGGGCGCCCAGCCTGTAGATAGGCATAGCTGAGCATGCGATGAACGTCGCTGTTTGCAGGTTCCAGCCGACGAACAGCTTCCAGCAAGGCGATGGATTTTCTGGGCTGCAGGTATTCCATATAATAGGAAGCCTGAGATAATAACCATTGTCTAAGGGGCTTATTCATGAACCTATCCTTTGGTGTTAACCTGCAACCAGTACATTTCTGGTGATCATCAAGTATTCAAGAAGCTCTTTGGACTCTTTTAGAACGCTGAGTGCTTCTTGAATCTCTGGCCCCTGATCAAGGTGTTTTTCCAAAACTTTTAAAGCCATGTTGACCATCATATGATGTTCATCGGGGCTTAAGGCCTGTGTTTTTTCACTCAGGCTGAGAGCATATTTTCTTTCCCTGTTCTGAAAAGTGCGCCCCATATCAAGAGCTTTCCAGAAGTGAGCGCGAATACTTTCACCGGATGGTTTGAAAGAAGATTTATCCTTTGGAAAATCCCTTTGCCCGGAGTCACCTCTGACTCTGGAAATACCTGATAATCCGTTATTAAAGGAAACATCCATGATCTTTCTCGCTACTTTGTGAACCCTTTATAAGATCGGCGTAGAAGAAATAATCCGAAGCGTGGTTTTTTATTTGCAAAGCATTAGAGTTACGGGGCATCCTAGTTAAACTGGTTCAAGCTTTTGTTATCTAAATTCGAAATTAAAAATGTATTTATAATCAGAAAAAGTTTTGCTTGCCGTTAAATATAGATATTTGAAGTTCTATTTATAAAAAAAGCAGTTGTTTGAGAAGTTTTTGAAGTGGGCAGGGAGGCTCTCGTCGAATGAACTCAAGGCAATCTGAATTACTCGGTATCAGGAAGGTCATTCTTACAGCAAGTATTCTGTTTGTTTCTTCTGTCATCCTGTTTTCCGAGACTCTTGATGCTGTTGTTACACCAGGTCAGGAAAGCGTTCGCCGTCATATTGTTCGACCGGGAGAAACTCTGGGCATTATTGCTCAAAATTACGGTTTTGAATTAAATGAACTGGCTGACTTTAATCAAATAAACAGTCCAAACAACTTGATGGCAGGTCAAACTATTTATCTGCCAGATCCTCAGCAAGCCCCTAGGCCTTCGAATCAAGCAACACTGTTACCTATTCCCGAACAGATTCTTGACACTAGTGTGTTTCCTCCAGAAGAAGTTAAGCCCGATGCAAAAGAGTACTACCAGTTACAGCAATGGATGGGTAGTCAGAAGGAAAGCTCTGGTGTTGATTCAGTGGATTACAATTATTCCATTAAAGCACCGGCTCCGGAGTCAAAAGCAGGTTTTGATATTCCTCTTGAAGTTACAGAAAAAAGCGTAAAGAAGGTAAACGGAGAAAAGGAAATCTCGACGGAAGGCGAAAAGTCTGATAATTCCACTACAGATGACCCGGAACTGGCGGAGTTTATTGATGACGCTGACTCACCAGCGCTGGATATTTTTGGTGATCGACCTTACGCCTACTACGGTAGTGGTGAGGAACTGGCGGAAACATTACAGAATTTTGCAGCCAGTTATTACCTTCCAGCAGTCATTGCGGAAGATGTGCTTGGTGAGGTTAATGGCAAGATTGGTCCTCTGACACCTGTCGATTTTCTGGATCATATGGCCAACATCTATGGCTTTATCTGGTACTTCGATGGGCACACGCTCTACGTTTATAGTGGTAATGCTGCGCAGCAGAAAATCATCAGTCTGGATAATATGTCTACGAAAAGCTTTAAGAAAACCTTGAAGAAAGTAGGCATCTGGGACGGTCGATTTTTTTGGAAAGAACAGCCTAAGAATGGACTGGTATATGTCTCAGGGCCACCCCGATATATCGAGATGGTAACCCAGACCGCAGACCTCCTGGATAAAAAGGAAGGGGTAAGGCAGAAGAGTAAGTTAACTATTCGAATGTTTCGCTTGAAATATGCATGGGCGACGGATAAGCAATTTAATTTTCGTGGTCAGCAGACCATTGTACCCGGCGTAGCGACGTTGCTTAAGAGTATTGTTGCTGGTGGCGGTGTTGCTTCTGTACAGAAGAAAACGGTTGAGCCATTAACAATACAGCCGTCAGCGGGTGTTGTAAAAAAAGGGATTAAGCAGAGACAATACCCTGCGGAAGCAGAGCCTCTGAACAAAGGCGTAGAGTTTGAAGGTAACTACATCAATGCCGATCCACGCTTGAATGCGGTCATAGTTCATGATCTCGAAGCCAAAATGCCAATGTATGAGGAACTAATTGCGTCCCTTGATAAACCGTCTTCACAGGTTGAGGTGAGTGTCTCCATCATTGATGTTAATACTGATGACGTAGAAGCTCTGGGCGTAGATTGGAATAATACTCGTGGAGCAACGACGGATAGTTCAGGTGATTCGGAAGTTCAATTTGATTTGACTAAATCGAAGCACAACGACAGCTTCTCAAGCTTTACAACGGTTCTTGGTCTGAATATTGGTAGCTTCAATGCAAGAGTAAATCTGCTTGAAGATGAAGGCCGAGCAAAAGTAGTGTCTAAACCATCCATTCTGACTCTTGATAATCTTGAAGCTATTTTCGATAACAGCAGTACTTTCTATGTTCCAGTAGCCAGTCAGGAAGATGCTGAATTGTTTCCGGTTACTTCGGGCACTGTAGTACAAGTTACTCCTCGTATTGTATTGGAAGATAAAGGAAGGCGTATTCATATGAATGTTAATATTCAGGATGGCGGTGATACTAAAGATGCGAATCTGACTATTCCAAGGGTTAACAACAGTTCCATCAGTACTCAGGCAATAGTCAATGAAAATGAAAGCCTGCTTATTGGTGGTTTTTATAAAGAAAGTGAAAGCCAGAAATCAACCAAAGTTCCTGTATTAGGGGATATTCCTGTATTTGGAAAACTGTTCAGAGCTGATCATAAACAGATCTCCAGCCAGGTTCGATTATTCCTGATCACTCCCAGAATTCTTAACTCTGGAGTTTGAAAGGAACAGAGGAGGTTTTTGGTTCTATTTGATGTTTAGGGTTTAGAATAATTCCTGTAAACGCTATTTCTGGTTACTATATTCCTGTAATTTTATTGTTTTATTTCTGCTTTGGATTTTCATGCACTCTGTTGAAGCTCTCTACAAATATCGCCGCATCGTTGCTATCGGAGGAGGTCATGGTCTCGGAAAAGTCATGGCTAGCCTTGGTTTTCTGAAAGACCGCCTGACAGGTATTGTTGCAACAACAGATGATGGTGGTTCTACCGGCCGCCTTAGGGAAATGAACGACTGCATTGCTTGGGGAGATCTTCGTAATTGTCTGAATCAGTTATGTGCAGACAATCCGAACCTGTCTCGTATCCTGTTTGAGTACCGATTTAAGGAAGACAGTGGTGACCTTTCCCATCACAATTTGGGCAACCTGATTTTTATGGCAATGGATCAAATGTGTGTCAGACCTCTAGATGCAGTGAATCTCGTGAGGCAAATCTTACAAGTTGAAACTCAGTTGATTCCGATGTCAGAGCAGCCAGCGAGCCTTGCGGGCATCATCAATGGTGAGCAGGTTGTAGGGGAAACAACCATTGATAGCCTTGAAGCTACGCCAGAAAAGTTGATGCTTATCCCTGAAATCAGTCCAACCAAAGAAGCCATTGACGCGATTGAAGAAGCTGATCTCATTATTCTCGGGCCTGGTAGCTTCATGACCAGTATCTTGCCTGCATTACTTATGAAAGACGTCTCTGAAGCTATTTTAAAAAGTACGGCTCAGACTGTATTTGTGGGAAACATTAACCCTGAGTTATCTTCGGTTAGGAAACTAGCTATTCGAGAGAAGCTGGACTGGCTTTATTCAATGACAGGAATATATCCGGATATTCTGCTTTGGCCGTCTGAACGAAGCCTGCCGTCAGGTGTTAAGTGTCCTGTCCGGCAGGAACCATTAGCCGATTCTATTCAAAGTGGTACGCACAGTAAGAAGGGGTTGCGAAAAGCTCTGGATAAGATTGCAGCAGAGCATCTCTGAAAAATCAATAGGTCTGGTTATCAGATGTTTTTTCCTGCTTTTTGGCTGGGTTATGATGTGAGCTATTCTCGGGCTGTGAGTCGTTTATTTTATCGCTTTGCTTATTAAACAGTAGATACAGTTGAGCAATAAATACCCTACCGTAGGAACCCAGTCTGAAAGCAATCTTTCTCAGAGAGCCTGAGGTGCTGTTTTTTTCTGATAGTAAACATAGGAAGGAAAGAGCAGCTACTGAGTAGCAAAAATAATTGATAGAGATAAATGCAGAGTGTAGAGAAGAAAGAGCTGCAGATGAAATGGCCAGAATCAGAATAAGGTATGGAGTCATGAGTCTTAAAAAAGAGTAGGAAAAATAGTGGAAGAATACTCGGCCAAACATTGGGTTCAGAAATAATAGTCGCTTATAAATCAACTGACAGGCCTTGATTTCCTGCCGCAACATTAACAACGCTTTATTTCCCTTGATCTCAGGGCTGATCTCCAGAGAGATAATTCTCGGATCGTAGATAGCGTGATAACCATGATTTATGATGGAGGCAGCAATACCAAGGTCACTCTTTATTTTGGTTGGGCATAGCTGTCGAAAAAGCTCAGTTCTGAAGGCGTAAAAAGCACCATCAACCCCCAACTCAGGGAAATGGTATTCATTACATAGATTCATATGATTTTCGATAAGATTGTATGTCTTTTGATCAAGTCCTAACGTGTGAGCGAAGTGATACTGGCCACAGACAATACCTGTCTCAATATAATTCAATTGTGCAGCTGTAATCAGTAGACTGTCTGTAGAGAGTAATGCTGACAGACTTGAAACAACGATGACATCACTGTCATCGAAGTTAAGAATACTACTGATTAGAGAGTCATCTGTCTGGTTGTTGGATATATCAATTATTTCAATATTCAAATGGTTGTTTTGTAGTTCACTAGTAGCCTGCTTTATTTTTCTGGCCAGGTTTTTTTTACAGTCTTTGACTAAAAAAGACACCCTTAGTTTATGCTCTGGATAATCAATCGATGCTGTATTGCATATTTTTTCATAGATCAGATTTTCTGAAGCCTGAACAGGAATGATCAAGTTAATTCTTGGCAGCATGTAGTCAAGAGGTGTTTGATTAAACTCACGATGGTAAAAATCAGGCAGTTCTGCTATTTCATAACCTTTGGATTTCAATAACATATAAATTGGGTAGATGATCAAGTGGTAAACAACCAAAACCACAGCAATATAAAACACTGTTAGCCATAACCACTGCATTAGATCTGTACTCCAGAATATTGGGGGAAATGAGAATAATAAATTGCTGCCATTACTTGGAACCACTCGGCAATATTTCGACGATTGTTGAAAGATAGTATTTGGTTTACAGCTAGAGTCTGATTTCTGACAGTATTATTGATGAACTCTCGAAATACTCATTCCCTTCAGTCAGTGTAGGCACGTTAAAACAAGGATTCCTGTCTGTTTGTGAGTGACTGATTAGCGGTTAAATGAATGATCAGATCATTAAGTTGAACCGCTTTGCTTTGCCAAGATTCCGGTTTCGCCATTTGTTGCCTGAGCTTCTGTCTGGATGTGTCAGAGAGAGCGCGTTGGATGGTTTGTGAATAAAGCTCCTTACTCCCCTGAATGGAGATACATTGTTCATAGTTACACGTGTATGGATGTTGTGTGGCAGCGATGGGTGTTCCTGTAGCCAGGTACTCCTGAAGCAATATCAGGTCATTGTGGTCAAGGTCCTCAGGAATGAAGGGAAGAAGAGAAACATCCCAGTTCTGTGTATAAGCAGATGCCAGGCAGCCAGGCTTTACTTCAAGAAATTGAACGTTTGGTAGTTCGTCCAAAACTCCTTTTTTACATTTTACCTCCCCGGCAAAGATGAACTGCCAGTTTGGCAAAGCCGTAGCGGCTTGAATCAATAATTCAATATTCAGTTTATTGGTCAATTTACCAAAGTAACCTGCTACCGGACGTGTGTTGTCAAAACCATCCGGATGCTTTGCTGGTACTGATAGCGATGGGTAATCAATACCAGGAGAAAGCTCTATGGTTGATAGATCATCGAAATCGATCGGTGAATCCGTGCTCTCTGTAAAGGTTAGGAGGCACTTGGCTGCCAGAGCTTTGGCAGCACGCATTGTTGAAGATTTTATGCTCCTATGCCAGCTATGGAAGTAAATATCTGTTGAAGTGTCAGCCAGCCATGACAGGTAAGGAAGGTTTGATTGGGTGTAAAAAATAACGATCTTTTCAAAACCATATCGCAAGCTCAGCTGCTTTATTTTATCCGTTAGAATCTTCTCGTTAACCGACTGAATAATAGGTAAATTAATCTCTGATAGCTGTATGACTGAATGAAGAAATAGTTGTTCGTATTGGACGGGTTCGACGGTTTGGTCTGAAACGGAAAAATAGTGGTTGATCTTTTTTATGACCTCTTTGAAAGAATGCCTAGATGTTAAACAGGTACAACTGATCCAGATAACCCTGTGTTGAGACAGTAACTGTGTAACCAAATTTTGTTGGCTTTTTGAGTTTTTCTCCCAATTTTGACCAATAAATATCAGATCAGCCATGATTTCTGGCCTTATTAATTATGACTGATTCAATTTTTCTCGACATAATATGCCGCCCGATGTCTTAGAAAAGTATCGCTAGTCAAATCGTCTGATTAAATGGAAGCTTTAGATTGGTAGGCTATACAGTTTGCTAGATCGACTGAATTCTAGTCTTCAGGTAGGTGCTCAACTCAGTTGCACTCATGGGTTTTCCATAGAGGAATCCCTGAGCTTCCTCGCAGCCGGATTTGATCAGGTGCTGCTCTTGCTCTCGAGATTCAACACCCTCCGCCACAGTGGATAGACCAAAACTCCTGCCCAGCTGAATGATGGCATCAACAATAACAGCGTTTTCTTTATTGACGGGTAGTCCTTCAATAAATGACTTATCAATTTTTATTTTGTCAAAGCGAAACTGCTTCAGATAGTTCAGGGTCGAGTATCCAGTACCAAAGTCATCAAGAGACAACTTGACTCCTATGCTTTTGATTTGCTGTAGCTGTTCGGCTGCTAGCAGAGAGCTTTCTATCAAACTCGATTCTGTTATTTCCAACTCTAAAAACTGAGGGGGGATATTGTATTTTTGCAACAAATGTTGAGTACGATTAGCAATATTGTTGTCTTTCAATTGTATGGCTGACAGGTTAACTGATATTTGTAAATTGTCATGTCCTGACATGCGCCAGTCACGGAGCTGTTTGCATGCAGACTCAAGAACCCAGTCACCGATGGGGATTATATCCATGCTGTGTTCAGCCATGGGGATGAATTGAGTTGGTGGGATTAAACCTTTTTCTGGATGTTGCCACCGAAGCAAGACTTCTACTCCAGTAACAGAATTATTTTGATAATTTATTTGTGGCTGAAAAAGAAGGCTTAACTCACGATGTTCCAGTGCATCACGCAGATCCAGTTCAAGTTGTTTATTCTGGCGTATTTCTTTATCGATGCTGGCTATATAAAATTGGTAAGGGCTCTCACCTCTGGATTGCGCCTGCATCATGGCAAAGTCAGCCTGCCTCAGCAGCTCATTTACTCTTCTGCTGTCTTGAGGAAAGAATGTGATGCCTCCAGTAACATTCATAGACACCCGTTGATGGTTGACTTCAATGGGTTGAATTGCCCCGGTAATTAAGTTTTTGGCTAATTCCGCCGCATTTAAGGGCCCATCCAACTGATCTGTGATGATTATAAAGCGGTCTTCGCTCAGCTGTCCGAGATAGTGTTTCTTATCAAGAATATCTCTGAGACGCTCAGCAGTTTTGATACGAATTTGTTCCAAGTCGTTGAGACTTAAGTCAGTTCTCAGAGCCCTAAAGTCGTCGAATCCAAGACACAGGATTGCAAATTTCTGATCAGTTAGTGCGTCTTGAATTAAGTCGCTTAATTTTTTCTGAATACCATTATGGGTTGGTAGGCAGGTTTGATAGTCGTGCTCAGCGGTTCTGCTCCGCTTGTTTTTCAGTAGTAGTCGGCTTATTAGCCAAAGAGATACTAGAGACAGAAAGGTTGAAAGCAGAGTGAATAAGGATAATCCAGTCAAAAGCGTGACGAGAGTGAGAGTAATACAAGCCAGTAGAGCAGCTTTGAGCAGCTTTCCTGAGGCAGCCTTGAGCAGCTTTCCTGAGGCAGCCTTGAGCAGCTTTCCTGAGGCAGCCTTGAGCAGCTTTCCTGAGGCAGCCTTGAGCAGCTTTCCTGAGATAGTACGATGCAATTCCTGAAAGCGGGTGAATTCCATATCAGCCTGTTTTTGATTGAGAAAATCAGACCTGATTGCTTAAGGCCGTTGCTTCAGTTATAAGTCAGTGACAAGAGAGACAGGCTATTAACCCTATAAATTCTGTACTGTGAGATTAACTATAGGAATGCGACGGCTACTGACGTAATACAAAATTGCGATCTACTAAATTGATTTTAATTCTTAAATAGTTGAGCCAATGCACTGGCAGGAAACACTTTTTTATGTAGTCGGTAGTGAGCTGATGTTTTTTTGACTGGTTGCAAGATTAACTTATGCTGCGGAGTCAAACCTGCTGTATCTACGTCGAGATGATGCCGTTATTTATTACTTTGGAAAGCTAACCTAAATAGTAATGGAATGATTTATGGAGTTGTGAAAATGGAGTTGAACACTTGGCATGGTCAGAAGTGTGATGTTGTCAGTCTGGGAGTTTCATTGAATGTTGAAACAATTATTGAAGTAAGGTCTGAGCTAGATTATCTCTTGCAGGATTGCCAGGAAGATATATTGATCGATATGAGTGACGTAGAGGAACTGGATTCATCGGGGATTAGCGTACTGGTTTACTTTTATCGACGACTAAAGCTTGAAAAGAGAGGGATGGGAGTCATGGGACTCCATGGGAAACCAGATGAACTGGTCAAAATGTTGAGAATTGATAAGGCCATTCCACAGTTCATTAATTATGAGGATTACTTGACTCGACACTAAGCGGATAGCTATTACGGAGCACTCTCAAGTTGGAGGTGTTTCTCCAATATCTATTTTAGGACCAAGAAATTTCGGATCGGTGCTCAGTAGGTGAACTTCAATCACAGCGAGTACTCTGGCCAGAATCTCTCTGGTTTTGTTCTGCCAGTCAGACCTTGCACCGTCTCCAGCATTAAAGGCGATAGCATCAATACCTTTGCTGACCGCAATATAGACAGCTCGCTTGTTATGGTAAGCCTGAGATATAACGGTGAAGCGATGCTCGCCAAAAACCGAATCTGCCCTTACGATTGAATCCAGAGTGCGAAAGCCTGCATAGTCCCTGTAGATACGGTCTTCAGGAATGCCCATTTTCAACAGATCACGTCTAATGGTGGTTGGTTCATCGTAATAAGGGGTGCTGTTATCACCGCTGATCAGGATGTAATCAATTTTTCCTGCCAAAAAGAGTTTCCGGGCAGACTCAATTCTCAGTATGTAATGATCATTAACGCCACCTTCACGGGAGTAGCGGCTGGTACCCAGCAATAAACCGACCCGACTATAGGGCAACTGGTTAATATCCGCGTACAATCTGTCTGTCGTCTCATTGTCGACTAGCCAGTTACAGTATCCGGTAAAAACTAGAACTGATAGAGCGGTTGTGAACAACCCAGTAACCCACTTCTTTAGGGTTGACCAGCTTCCCATCAGGAAGTCCTCAATTGATTTTCTAACCCACAGTAAACCATATCCTGATTACTTCGTAAAAGTAGGGCTTATCGCTGTTTGAGCAGAATCAGCTTTTGGCTGATAAGGTTGGCTATAAAATCGGATGCCATATGGTTAGGGAAGAGAGGGGAACTGGCACGACCCAGCGCAAGAATACGATAGCTTATTCCACGGCCTTTCAGGGAGTGTTCAAGCTGAATAAAAGCGTTACTTTCCCCTTGATCATAAGCAACGAGCAAAAGGTCAGCCTTGTTTGCTGCAGGCAGGTTAAAAGATAAGGTCAGTAACCAGAGTATGCCAATTGATTTGAAATGATAGCCAAACAAAACCGGTTACCCTATGAAAAGTTATTTTATGCTTTCAGAGTAGACGGCTTAATTCTGAGCTTAAAAGAGAGGCCACTCTACTCATTGAAGGATGAGTAGAGTGGCCAGAAATGATCCCGATTGCTGCAGATCAGCGGTGGCTCAGATAGACCCCCATTTCCCGGTGATGGGTGTAAGGGAACTGGTCGAACAGAGCAATGCGCTCAATTTTATGGGTTTCACAGATACTACCCAGGTTGTCGTGAAGAGTTTCTGGGTTGCAAGAGATATAGACGATGTTATCGAAGCGTTGCACCAGAGCTTCGGTGCCTTTATCCAAGCCTGCTCTTGGTGGGTCCACAAAAATAGTAGAAACCTGATAGCTATCGAGATCAATATCTTTCAGTCTTTTGAACTCTCGCTCTTTGTTCATAGCCTGCGTGAATTCTTCACTGGAAAGACGAGCGATTTCCACATTTTTAATATTATTAAGATCAAAGTTTTCATTGGCTGAATGTACGGAGGTTTTTGCAATCTCTGTCGCCAAAACCTTATCAAAGTGTTCAGCCAGTACACAGGTAAAGTTACCATTACCACAGTACAGTTCCAGCATATCGCCAGAGCTGTTTTTGCATACATCACTGGCCCAGCTCAGCATTTTTTCATTCACGCCGGCGTTAGGCTGAGTGAAGCTGTTCTCAACTTGTGTATAAGCAAAGGTTTTACCTAGGATCGTTAATTTTTCAACAACATGATCCTTACTCAGTACCAGCTTTTGCTTTCTAGCGCGGCCGATAATGCCAATGTTGTGCTTGTCCTGAAGCTCTGTTGCTTCAGTTTGCCACGCATCGCTGAGTTGTTTGTGATAGAGCATGCTAACCAGCGCTTCACCGGATTGGGTCGTCAGAAATTCAAGCTGAAACAGGCGCTTTTTGAGAACTTCCTTCTGCTCAATATCTTTTATCAACGGAGTCATTAGCGCATTGATTTTTTCTGAACCGGCAGGAAATGAATCAACATTGAAAGGCGTTTTAGTTTCAGGGTCGAACATCCGGTAAAAACTGTGTTCGCCTTCATGCCAAATACGAAACTCTGCTCGCATTCGATAGTGTTCTGGTTTGGAAGTGAAGACCTCCAGTTCAGGAATATCAAATGCCTCAAACTCTATCTGAGTCTGATTTATCTTTTCAGATAACTGTTTTTCGTACTTTTCTGGCTGGACAACGGCTAGTGACATGATGCTCTTCAGTAAAACAGGGGGGCTGAACTTTACAGTGGCTCTGGCAGATCAGCTATCCCGAAAGAAAAAAAGATCCTTATTATGGGAAGCCGAAGGTTATCTGTCCAGATATGAAAAGCTTTGTTTTCAAGGTTTGAAGAAAATACACAACTCAATTAACTTACCGGTTCGGACATTGATATTTCATACCAATTATCCATGGCGGACATTAAATGATTGACAGGCTTTTCTAGTGATTATCTTAATATTATTCAGTAGATCAATGGCACTGACTTAAGTCTTCTCCCGTTGATACTCACCGAGTCTACGAGCCTGGGCTCTTGGGGTTTTAAATCTCTACGACTTTTATAGTCGTTTTTTCTCTTGAGTAAGCCTCTGCTATGACTGATTTAGGAACTTAAGTCAGTGCCATTGCTCTATAGTGCTGAAAAATAAAAAAGCGGCTCGTAATATGGGCCGCTTTTTATCAATCCGCTATGATTATTTCCAGTTGAAAAAGCCGGTTCTTAGCTGAATACAGCTAGCTTGACAGCAAACAGGACAGAAAGAATAACCATGGCAGAATTCAAATCCTTCGCCTTGCCACTCAGTAACTTAATTGCAGTGTAGGAGATAAAGCCGAAAGCGATACCGGTTGTGATAGAAAAGCTTAAAGGCATGGAAATGGCAGCAATAACTACTGGAGCAGATTCTGTCAGGTCATCCCAATCAATCTTCACCATGCTGTGGGTCATCAGGACTGCAACAAAAATCAAAGCAGGGGCTGTAGCGTAAGCTGGAATCATACCTGCCAGAGGTGACAGAAATAGTGAACCCAGAAACAATATAGCAACAACCACTGCAGTCAGGCCGGTACGACCACCTACAGAGATGCCTGCAGCACTTTCAATGTAGCTGGTGGTTGTAGATGTCCCCAAACCAGCACCTGCCATGCTGGCAACAGAGTCAGCCATCAGTGCGCGCCCCAGTCTTGGGAATTTACCATCCTTATCGAGCAGATTACCGCGTTGTGCAACGGCAACCAGAGTGCCGGATGTATCAAATAGATCAACAAACAGGAAGGAAAAAATAATGCTGATCATGCCGATTTCCAGTGCGCCCATAATATCCAGTTGCATAAAGGTTGGGGCAATATCTGGTGGCATGGAAACAATACCGTTAAATTCAACCTCACCGGCGATCAAACTGATAATGGTCACAGCCAGAATGCCAATCATTACGGAACCAGTGACATTACGATGGTAAAGAGCAACGATTAACACAAAGCCCAAAGAGGTCATCATGGCACTCCAGGAACTCATGTCGCCCAGAGTTACCAGAGTAGCTGGATTGTCAATAATGATGCCACCGTTTTTCAGCGCGATGAAGCCCAGAAACAGACCAATACCCGCAGCGATACCTCCTCGCAGTGATAGTGGAATGCTATTAATGATCCAGCCACGAATTTTGAAAATGCTCAGTAGGAAGAAACAAACACCGGACAGGAATACTGCTCCCAGAGCCACCTGCCAGCTATAACCCATCTGACCGACAACGGTGAATGCAAAAAACGCGTTCAGACCCATTCCTGGAGCCAGAGCAACAGGATAGTTAGCATAGAGACCCATTATCAGACAGCCGATGGCAGCAGCAACACAGGTTGCAACAAACACTGCACCCTGGTCCATACCGGTAGAAGCCAGCATGCTTGGGTTGACGAAGATAATGTAGGCCATGGTCAGAAAGGTAGTAATACCTGCCAACACTTCAGTCTTTACATTCGTTTGATGTTCTTTAAGTTTGAATAGTCGTTCTAACATATTGTTTTAATCGTTAGGGAATAAAACCTTCAATATATACTTTTTAATTGCTTTGTGGAATATCTGTGCATTTACGTATGCTTGTTACTATTACGGTGCTGTTTCACTGCTTTTGTTCTGAAAACAACTTGCTCTTCTTGTGATATGAATAACGGTGACTACCAGATGTAGTGGTAGGGCTATAACCTGTATAAAAAATGAGCACTTCGCTGTTACCCTTGTTATCAGTGTTCTGGAAATGAAAACGGTCGAGTCGCTCACAGGTTTATCCACAAAGGCTGTGGTTAAAATGATTGTCTTTGGATTAACGTACTTATTTGTTTTTTTGAACGACTCTGATTCGTAAGAGTTCATGAATTATCGGTTTTTTAGGTATTTTCCGATAAAAGAGATTGTGCGTTCTTTTTTGTATACGACGTATTCATGCTAACTAGTAAAGAGAAAAGTGTTAAGGATGTGGATAACTTTCTCTGCGACGTAGGCCGCTTTCAGAGTTGAGCGGGAGAGCCATCGAATATAAGAGTGGAGATTGATGCAGGTGAAGGCAGTAAAATGAGGTATAAAAAAAGAGCTAAGTTAAGGCTTAGCCCTTTGGATGAACGAGAGGGAAGTATCAGGCTACCGCTGCAAAGCTTCCTGTGTGTAGATCTCTGGCTCGTGAATCAAGATCTGCCAGTAAGGAAGCGATGTGATTCTTTTCCTGTTCCCTGGCTTCTCTGCTTTTTTGAGAGCGCAGTTTGCGATGACGCTCAACGGCCTCGCGAATGCGCAACTCTTTCGGGCAGATAGGCTTGGCAACCGTGATTTCCTTTTCTACGGGTTTGCTTTCAGCCGCAATCACTTCTGATTTAACCTTAACAACGGATTTGAGTTCAGGCTCAGGTTTTGGCTTGAGTTCGAGTTCAGCTGTTACCGGTTTAACGTTGAGCTGAGAAGCAGCACTGGTATCACCTGCAAGGCAGGCATCAGCCGCTGCAGTAATCGCAGCTAGTTGAGCAGTGATATCATCACTGAGCTCAATACTGTTCATTCGAATCATAGCGTTGGCCCGTGAGCCACTGGCTTTAGCTTCTGCAGCTCTGGCTTTTTCTACTTTCGCGGCCGCCTTTTCAGCGGCTTTTTCTTTCTCCATTTCTTGCTTGAGAGTGGCAAGAGTTTGGACAATGTTTTCCTTGGTGTTTGGCTGTTTCTCTGGTGTAGAGGCTGATGCAGACGTTTTTCTGGCTACAGCGGCTGGTTTAGTTGCTGGAGAGCGGGATTTGGATTTTTCGCCTTCGCTCTTTATAGCGAGACTGGGCGGAGTTTCTGAATCGCTATCATCCATATCGGAAAAAATAGAAGCCAGTTCCTTTTCGATACTGGACTTACGCGGGCGCTTTTTCTTTTTGGGTAGAATCTTGACTGTGCTGGTTTTATAACCACGCAAGATTTCTCCTCCAAAAAAAACAACAGCATCCTGTTCGAGCTCATTCAGCTCTTCCCGGGATTCTGCCCTGTCCCATTCTTCTACAGTGAACTCCTCCTCACCCTGTACCCGGATTTCCCTGTACAGGGGGTAGTCCATATCCTGGTATGCGGCAGCAACCATTCTTTCCCACTGACTTATGAGGTCGTTACGAGTACTACCTACGTAAACCTTTTTGGTCGCTTTATTGGTGACGGTAAAGATAATCAACGCTGGGTGACCTTGCTACTGACGATGACAGGCGCGCAATTATACCTGCCGATTTTTTTCTGTGTAGTGGGTATTGTGCACTATCGATAATAGAAGTCCTGCCAATAGCGTTTTTAATGTTGTCTGGAGCTAACGGTCTGCTTGTGTAATAACCGTCGTTTATATACCTAAAAATGACTATTTCCCGTTTTTTCATCGATGATGTCTGATTGTTGCAAGATGTTAGCGACTATTTTGACAATAGAGTGTGGTCGGCTAGTGTCAAAAATAGAGGCATGGAAAGGCAAGAAAATAATGACACGAAAAATCACCGTTTTTTTCAAAACGTACCGTTATTGGTTAATTCAGGCTGCGTTACTGATATTACCTGTCAGTCAGGCTTTGGCTGAGGGTGAATCTGACACGTTTGCAACAACGTTTATGTTGCAGCAGAAAGAAGGTCAGTATTGTTTGACGCTCGATGTCAGAGATAATGAGTTTTCTTCCTGCGTCTATCAGGATCCGGAACAAAGTGGTCTTTGTTACCCGCGCAATAGGACCGTTCTGAAATCTTGCGATGAGCAACTCGAAACTCAGAGATGGAGCTTTGATTACCAAAAGAAGCGAATTTACTATCAGGGTTACTCAATAGCGATGTGTCTATCAAGGATGGTGGAAACCGTTGAGATGTTGCCTTGTTCAGATGCCAGTCAAGGTCAGATATGGTTTTTTAATGACAATGAAGAGTTGTTGACGGCCGCTGATGCGGAATTTCCTCAAGGATATCTGAGGCTGCTTGGGCAGGATGAGTTTGACCCGAAGTCGCTGACCTTCAAATTCTCAACAGCAGACATGAGCGAAAGAAAGTGCTTCAAAAGCCCATTAAGTGGCTCAATAGAATGTTCCCTACCTGAGCAGCCAAGCTTTCCAGAACCAGAACCAGAACCAGAACCAGACTCTGGTGAAGAGGGCACGTCAGATAATAAGCCAGACCAGAATGAAGGTGGGAAACAGAAGCCTCCTCAAGAGGAGCCTGCTCCATCACCACCTGTTCGTCCAGCTGTCAGATGGGATGATCCTCAAGGACTGTTTTGGGTCTCTGATAAATTGACACAGGATATAGAGTTTACCTACGCCATCAATACGATCTGTTTGCAAGTGGAGGAGCCTCTGGCTTGCCTCAAGAATAATGATTACAGCAGAGAGTGTTATTCGGGGCAGCGTGTTACCACTGCAACCTGTTTTGGTCAGGATGAGTCCCTGTGGAAGCATGACCTGAAAACTAAACGAATTTTTAACAAGTCTGCAGGCTATCGATACTGCCTAACCTGGCTGCAGAACCAGCTCCTGCTAATGCCGTGTTTTGCAGGAATCAGTCCCGTCCAAAAATGGTACTTCGGCCTTGGTAATACCAGTGCTTCATTAGAGCGTGGGCGTTTAAAGAGTTCGGCGCAAGGTGCTCTTTATCCATTTGATTACCAGCAAGTACTGGACCTTCCTTTGTCCTATGGAAGTACTTCGGGAATCAATGGTGAGAGAAGTGTCAGGTATGAGCCTTTTGGTGAGCTGTGTGGCTTTGAACCTGTAGAAGGAAAATGGACTGGTGACTGCGTTAATTAAAAGAAAGGTCCATGATCATAATGATGGCGTCTTCTGATGCACTGTGACGGGTTGCTGGATAGTAGTTAGCGCGGCGACCTACTTCACTGAAGCCGGCATTTAGATACAAATTGAATGCGGCATTGTTCGATTCCCTGACTTCCAGAAAAAAAGTATCGCAGGTCTGACTAGCTAGTTCACTTAGGTGTTCGACTATAGCGTAGCCATGACCCTTGCCTTGATGTTCTTTGTCTACCGTTAAGATCAGCAGGCTGGCTTCTCCTGCCACGGTCATTACGACACCCTGACCAACAATACTTCCATCCAGTTCTGCTACTTGGCAAATATGACCAGAGTTCAGGCTGTCAATATAATGCTTTTCATTCCATGGGTGTTGGCTGGCAGCAGATTCTATTTGACTGACAGCATGAATATCCTGTTGAGTCATCGAGCGAAAATGGAGCTTTGTCTTCAAAAGAAATACAACTATGTTAGGTGGGCTTTGAGGTTAAGTGAGTTTTGAGAGGTGACAGATCTTTCCAGGCTTCAGATTTCAATGCTGGAAGCTTCATTAATTCATTCAAGCCGTGACTGGCCACAAAATGTTGCTCAGCGTGCATACCCTGCTGAATGCCTCTGAGTTCATCAAAGGTTCGCTGAGGGTCGATTACAAATCGAGCGGCGGCCTGACCAAACAGTAAAACAACCTTCCTGCGTGCAAGACCAAACTGATTACTAAGATAAGCGCAAACTGCATCAGCGGCACTGGTGTCATCCATGCTTAGGTGTGCCATAAGGCCGAGGTTTTCCATAGGCCAGACAAATTCGCTGAATTCATAATTCTGTTGTGGAAGAGGAATGCTCAGAGCCCGCAAAATATCGTTCAACAAGTTCTGGTGAAAGCGGGAAAACTGATTCAGACCAGTGTGAGGCATTTCGGCAACCACCAGGCAGTCTTCATTGACGGATAGACTGACCAATCGGAATTTACTGACCGTCTGTTGGCCGGCAGTTCCTGTTTTCGGCTTTTCGACTGGTGATGATGCAACGGCTGTTTCTTTTGTCAGAGGTTCGTCTTGAGGCTTTTTCTCAGATATTCCTAACAAGCTTTTTGCTTGTAGGACACTGGTTGCAGAAGCCGTTTGATTGTCTTCGCTGAAGTATGCGGTGGATTCCGGGAGTCTGGCGGAAATCTCTTCCTCCTCAGGAAAATCAAAAACCCTGGGAGGAAGGGAGTTGGGCAGAATTCTTTTCGGAAACCATGTCTGGATTCCCATAGCGTCAAGGTAACCCTGACGACTTCTTTCGTTGATTCTGCCCTGCATGAATGTCAGACGAGCCCTGTTTGTGGATTGGTCTTGGTACGGTGACTGTGCAAAAGGTTGAGCGCATTGATATAGGCTTTGGCGGACGCGATAACCACGTCGGTATCGGTGCCGGAACCATTAACAATACGGCCATCCTGTTCAAGGCGGACACTAGCGTCGCCTTGAGAGTCAGTACCACTGGTAATTGCGCTGACATTATACAATGCCAGACGCGCCTGTGAATTGGCAATGCTCTCTATTGCTTTAAAGATGGCATCGACTGGCCCGTCACCCTGACTGTGAGCTTCTATAGACTCACCGTCAACTTCAATCGTTAACGTGGCTTCGGGTGTAGATTGGGTTGCAGAGCAAGCCTGCAGCTCAATCAGTCGATATTTTTCTTCCTCGCCGGTTGAGCGAACATCGCTAACGAGGGCTTGAAGGTCGTCGTCAAAAATTTCAGATTTCTTGTCAGCAAGCACTTTAAAACGACCGAAGGCTTCGTTCAGTTCTTCTTTGCCCTCAAAATGAATGCCAAGAGCTTCCATTTTTGAATTAAACGCATTTCGACCGGAGAGCTTGCCGAGAGTCAGACGGTTGGCGTTCCAGCCAACATCTTCCGCCCGCATGATCTCGTAGGTTTCACGATTCTTTAAAATGCCGTCCTGGTGGATGCCTGACTCATGAGCGAAGGCATTGGCGCCAACAATGGCTTTGTTGGGTTGTATCGGAAAGCCGGTGATGCTGGAAACCAGTTTGGAAGTAGGAACAATATGCTGAGTATTGATATTGGTTTCTACTTTTAACTCATCCTTACGGGTTTTCATTGCCATCACTATTTCTTCCAGTGAAGCGTTACCCGCGCGTTCACCGAGACCGTTGATGGTGCATTCAATCTGTCGTGCACCGTTCACGACGGCTGACAATGAGTTGGCGACTGCGAGGCCGAGATCGTTATGGCAGTGAACAGAGAAAACAGCTTTGTCAGAATTTGGAACGCGCTCGATCAGTTGGCGAATGGTTTCACCATACTGGTGTGGCAGGGCGTAGCCCACAGTGTCCGGAATATTGATGGTGCGTGCACCAGCATCAATAGCTGCTTCAATAATACGACAGAGAAAGTCTATTTCAGATCGTCCGGCATCTTCGCAGGAGAATTCGACATCATCAATAAGGTTTCGCGCACGCTTAACAGCAGTGACTGCCTGCTCTAAAACCTGATCCGGTGTCATGCAGAGCTTATGCTGCATATGAATCGGCGAGGTAGCAATAAAAGTATGAATACGGCCTCTGACCGCTGGCTTCAGTGCTTCGGCTGCTCTATCTATATCGCCTGGGAGTGCTCTGGACAGGCTGCAAATCGTACTGTCCTTAATTGTTTTAGCAATTGTATTAACGGCATCAAAATCTCCGGGGCTGGCGATGGCAAAACCTGCCTCGATAATATCAACCTTAAGCATCTCAAGAGATCGTGCAATACGCACCTTTTCATCTTTGGTCATGGCTGCGCCAGGGCTCTGTTCGCCATCGCGTAAAGTGGTATCAAAAATAATGACCTGATCGTTGTTCATCGCTGCCTCGTTGCTGGACGCAATTCTTTTGACTGAGTCTGTTCAGTCTGTGTTTATTGGGGTTATTTGAATTTACTGACTTTTGTGGTCAGAGGGCTTAAAAGCCGGGGTCGAAGGTGAAATCAAATATACTGCTCAAGGCAGTAGTAGGAGTAAGCGAGTAGGGCGAAAGAAGGTTTTTGGAGCGTAGGGGGGTGTGACAGCTGATATTGTCTTCGGGTTGATGCTTTGGTGTGGTTCTACTGCATTCATCGTCAATTCTTGATGTTATTGCGTATGGAGTAGGTGTTTGCACTATATATTCAAACGCGATGTTTGCCAAGCGGCTTGCTCTAACTAAATGCACTGGATAGGATTCGAGTACAACTAAGTGACTCAAAATCAGGGATAACTATGAGAAAGTACCTGGCAATCATTCTCGGAAGCGTACTAATGGCTGGCTGCGCTCTCAGTCCCCAAGATGTTGACGTGAATCCGAAGATAGTGGTGGAGAAGCCTGAACAGACGATTGACGGGGTTGTCAGCGTTGCTGTCTATGATGATCGAATATCTAAAAGCCTGGGCAATAGAGGGGGTGTTTATGGAAAAACCAATGCTATAAACACTACTGATAAACTGCCACTGGCATTACGCTCGGCGGTTGAACTGGGTTTGCGTGAGCTGGGTATGACCGTTACTCAGTCAGAAGAGGTCGCTCAGTTTCAACTCTATCTGGATGAGTTGGAGTACGAAGTGCCTGAGGGCAACTACGTCACTCAAGTGGATTTGAAGACAAGAGTTCGTGTGACCGCAATCAGTGGGAATGAACGCTTCACTGGTAGTTACAGCAGTACTATTCGTGAGCGGGTTCCATCAGCTCCCTCTGAAAAGAAAAATGAAGAGCTGGTCAATAAAGTATTAAGTGATGTTTTGAATAGAGCGCTTGCTGATCCGGAGCTGGAAGATTTTCTGGCGGGTATTTGAGTGATAGTTTTGAAAGAAACTGCAGCCTGACGAAAATGGCTGTCAGAATTCTCCAGTGTTTTGAGTATTCTGACAGCCGTTTCTTTCAGTGGTGTGACTATGGCTGTTGATAATTTTCTAGCCAGCTTGTGACCAGTTTGACCCAGACTGGATGACTGTTAAGACATGGGATCAGCTCAAGAGACTCGCCACCCGCTTTGATAAAATCCGCTTTCGCTTCCATGCCGATTTCTTCGATAGTTTCCAGACAGTCAGCAACAAAAGCAGGGCAAATCACCAGCAGCTTTTTAACGCCTTGCTGTGCCAGTGCTTCAACGGTGCTGCTGGTAGAAGGTTCCAGCCATTTGGCGCGGCCCAGCTTGGATTGGAAGGCGACGGTGTACTTATCCACAGGTATACCTGCTTTTTCGACAAAGGCCGCGGTGGTTCTGTAAACCTGGTGACGGTAGCAGGTCTGATGTGCGACAGAGGCTTTCTGGCAACAGTTACCTGATTTCAGGCAATGATTGCCGGTAGGGTCATCTTTCTGGATATGTCTTTCGGGAACACCGTGGTAACTGAATATCAAGTGGTCGTATTCCTGCTTGAGGTATTCCCCGGCGCTTTCAATCAGTGCGTTGATGTAGTCGTCAGCATCATAGAAGGTAGGATGAACTTTCAATGTAATGGGAAGCTTGTGCTTACGAACAATGTCTTCCGCGTTCTCCACCACTGTTTTCACCGTCGACATGGCATAGTGTGGATAAAGTGGAAACAGCACAACTTCCTTGATTTCGGGTTTGCTAGCCAGCTTTACCAGCGCGCTTGCCATATCCGGTTTGCCATAGCGCATGGCCAGTTCGACAGGCATGTCGGTTTGCTTCTTTACCTGTTCATAAAGATCTTTGCTGATATTAAGCAGAGGAGAGCCTTGGTCGGTCCAGACGGACTGATAGGCTTTGGCTGATTGAGCAGGCCTTTTTGGTAATACAAAAAAACTGACGAGCATGCGACGCAGTAACCAGGGCAGGTCAATGACATTTCCGTCCATAAGAAATTCATTGAGGTAACGTCTTACGTCGTCTTCGCTCGGGCTGTCGGGTGACCCTAGGTTAACCAGCAAAGCTCCAGTCGTTTCCATCCTGATTCCTACTCATCTGCGTGCTCAAACGATGGAGTATAACCAAACAGAAGTGAGCAGGAAACGCTACTGTCATAGAGTTCAGTAACGTTTCCGATGTGGGCTGTCGAATTATGAGACGGAAGTTGCCTTTTCGCCAGCGTACCTCAAAACCAGATAGCCAAGAATGGCAGAAATTAATGAGCCGACGAGAACGCCTATGCGGCTGGGAAGAAGTAATTCTGCACCCACGGTTTCAAAAGCCAAAGAGCCGACAAACAAACTCATGGTGAAACCTATTCCGCAGAGAATAGATAGGCCGAACAGTTGCATCCAGCTGGATCTAGCCGGTTTATTGGCAAGTCCCAGAACAATTGCTAACCAGGTAAAGCCAAAGACGCCAAGAGGTTTACCGATCGCGAGCCCTGCAATAATACCAAAAGGTACCGGGTCTGCCAGGGTGGCCAGCTGGTTAATGCTCAATGCCAGACCCGCATTTGCAAAGGCAAACATCGGTAAAATAAAGTAATTCACATTTTCGTGAAGCTTGTGTTCCAGTCGCTTTAGAGGTGAGCGTCCCTTCTTGTCTTTTAGCTTTATAGGGATGGTCAGGGCAATAATGACACCTGCCAGTGTTGCGTGAACGCCGGATTTCAGTACGCAGATCCAGAGCAGTGTGCCAAAGAATAGATAAGGCGTCAGGCTGGTGACCTTGAACCGATTCAAAAGAATCAGTATACCGATGAACACCGATGCCAAAGTAATCGAAAGAATAGACAGGTCGCTGGTGAAGAATAACGCGATGATTATGATGGCACCCAGATCATCAATGATGGCCAGTGCCAGCAGAAAGATCTTAAGTGATGCTGGAACTCGTTTGCCGAGCAGAGCAAGTACGCCTACCGCAAAAGCAATATCAGTAGCAGCAGGAATAGCCCACCCCTGACTGGCTACCGGGTCGGTATAGTTGAAAGCGGCATAGACCAGCGCGGGAACCAACATGCCGCCCACTGCGGCAATCGCAGGCAGAGCGATTTGAGAAGGCGAACTCAGCTCGCCTTCAACCAATTCATGTTTAACTTCCAAACCAATCAGCAAAAAGAACAGTGCCATCAGGCCGTCGTTAACCCAGAGTAACAGTGGTTTACTAATTTCCAGAGGGCCAATGCCTATCTGGATAGGTAGTTGTAGAAACAGATCGTAGATGCTGGATAGTGGAGAATTAGCGGCCAACATTGCCAAGGTGGCAGCAATGATTAACAGAACTCCGACAGCATACTCTTGATGCAAAAAATGTCTGATTTTCCCAAAAAGCATAGAATTTCCGATAAAAATGAATATTTGGTTACAGATTCAGAAACATCCCCTGTTCTCAGATTACAAGATTACAGGGGATGGAGGTGGAAAAAAACGACAACACTGAGTTTTCGAATTTATTGACCGTTTCTTTACTTTTTTGCCCGTCGGCTCAACGGAATGGCTGATAGCTGCGGATTTTCAGAACTTTCAGGGCTTTCTGGCCAGAGTCACTCGATCGTTAAGAGCAAGATCTTGTTTGGTTCTGGCTTCAATATAGCCATCACCAATGAGGATATCTCTAATAGTTTCTCCCTGATCGTAACCATGCTCGAGCAGCAGCCAACCCCCTGCTTTCAGCTTTTGGAAAGCCTGAATTGAAATCAGACGGATGTCATCTAGACCATCTTTACCAGCCGTAAGGGCCGTACGGGGTTCAAACTGAACATCTCCTTCATCCAGATGTTTGTCATCTTCTCTTATGTAGGGAGGGTTGCTGACAATCATATCCATATTGTCAGGTAGTGGTTCGCACCAGCTTCCCAGAAGAAACTCGACATTATTGACATTGTTAAGCTGAGCATTTTCCTTTGCAGTTTCCAGAGGTTCTGGAAAGCGATCGACCGTTAGTATTTTCCAGTTAGGGTTTTCCTTGGCCAGAGATAAGGCAATGGCACCGCTGCCTGTCCCCAAATCCGCAACCAGTGCTTGTTCGGGAAGCGGGTGATTCAATGCCAGCTCAACCAGTAATTCAGTGTCTGGTCTTGGAATCAGTACTGAAGGATTTACCTTCAGCGTTAAGCTCCAGAAGCCTCTTTCTCCTGTCAAATAGGCGACAGGAGTTCCCTTTGCACGCTGGTCAATCAGTTGATTAAACGCTTCCAGCTGAGTGTGGGAGAGTTCTTTGTCCGGCCAGGTGAAAAGGTAGCTGTTATCTTTCTCTAATACGTGACAGAGCAGAATCTGGGCATCCAGTCGAGCCGTATCACTTTGCTCATTACGTTGTGGATAACTTGCAGTGAGGCGTTGAGACGCCTCACTGAGAGCGGAATCAATTCTGCTCATCGGATAGTCCGGCCAGAAGGTCAGCCTGATGCTGTTGTAACAGAGGTTCTACTATTGGATCCATGTCACCTTCGATGATTTCTGCCAGCTTGTAGAGCGTTAGATTGATGCGGTGATCGGTCACCCGTCCTTGTGGATAATTGTAGGTGCGGATGCGTTCGGAGCGGTCACCAGAGCCTACAAGGCTTTTCCGGGTATCACTCAGCTCTTTGGCCGCCGCAGAGTCTTGAGCATCCTGCAACTTGGCGCCTAGCAATGACATGGCTCTGGCGCGGTTTTTGTGCTGTGAACGCTCATCCTGGCATTCCACAACCACACCCGTTGGCAGGTGAGTCAGGCGAATGGCAGAGTCGGTGGTGTTTACGTGCTGACCGCCGGCGCCTGATGATCTAAAGGTATCAACTCGAAGGTCTTCCTTCTTGATTTCAATGGCGTCCTGTTCATCAGGTTCGGCCATGATGGCAACAGTACAGGCAGAAGTATGAATGCGACCTTGGGATTCAGTTTCCGGAACACGCTGAACACGATGAGCGCCGGATTCAAATTTCATTCGGCCGAAAGCGCTGTTGCCCACAACTCGAGTGATGATTTCTCTGTAGCCGCCGTGTTCGCCATCATTAGCGCTGATGACTTCAATCTTCCAGCCTTTTTTCTCGGCGTAACGGGAATACATGCGGAATAGGTCGCCAGCAAAAATAGCGGCCTCATCGCCACCGGTTCCTGCACGAATTTCCAGAAAGGTGTTGTTGCTGTCTCTTGGATCTTTTGGGAGTAGCAGAACCTGAAGGGCTTGAGCGAGTTCCGGTAGCTGCTCTTCACAAACTTGAATCTCTTCCTCAGCCAGCTCTTTCATGTCCGGGTCATCGAGCATGGCCTGAGCCTCTTCTAGCTCTTTCTGGACGTGGTCGTATTCTTTATAGGCGGTGACAACAGGCTCAAGCTCAGAGTATTCCTTGGAATACTGGCGGAATTTGTTCTGATCACTGATCACGCCCGGATCGCTGAGCAGTGCGCTCAGCTCTTCGAAACGTTCGAGCAGTGTGTCCAGTTTGGTGCTGAGGGTAGCCAGTGTCGAGTCTTTCATTGCCTGTCTGTCGGTTGCCCAGCCAGACCTCAGCATAAGTCAAGAAAAGCCCTTAGCCAAAACGGTCTAACCGGAGATGATATCTTTGATGATTCGGCCTTCTCGGGCCCTGATGCCAAGCAGTTCTTCAGCCCATTTCAGTCGTTCTGACTGACTGTCGGCTGCAGCTTTTTTCATCTGAACGCTGGGAGTGTGCATCATCTTGTTGGTCAGGACGCGGGCAAACTGAGTTAAAACCTGCTCTGGTGCCTGACCATTAGCCAGCGCCAGCAGTGCTTTTTCCAGCTCACGGTCGCGCAGAGCTTCGGTATTCTTACGATATCCCCGAAGCAGACTGACGGCATCCAGTGAGCGCAGTTGGCTCATAAAGTCTTGAGAGCCTGATTCGATCAGAACCTCTGCTTCCTTGGCCGCTTCCTGTCGCTGCTGCATATTGTCTTCGATAACGCCGTGAAGGTCATCAACGGTGTAAAGAAAAATATCAGAAAGCTCAGCCACTTCTGGTTCTATATCTCTGGGAACGGCAATATCGACCATAAACATTGGTCGATGCTTTCGCTGTTTCAGAGCGCGCTCGGCGCTGCCTTTGCCCAAAACAGGAACCGGGCTAGCGGTAGAAGCCACCACAATATCTGCTTTATGCAGTAAGTGTGGAATATCAGACAGTAAGGCAGATTGGCCGTCGAATTCATCAGCAAGCCGTTTGGCCCTGCTGAGAGTCCGGTTAGCGACAATAATGTCTTTCAACCCGTGCTGATGCAGGTGTTTGGCAACCAGTTCGATGGTTTCGCCAGCGCCGATCAACAGAGCGGTACTCTCGGAAAGATCCGGGAAAATCTGTTTGGCCAGCGTAGTGGCTGCAAAAGCAATAGATACAGGTTGGCGACCAATCGCTGTTTGGGTTCTGACATGTTTTGCTGTGGTAAAGCAATATTGGAACAGCCGTGACAGCAGTGAACCGACAGTGCCTGCTTCCTGAGCCTGAGAGTAAGCTACTTTCAGCTGCCCAAGAATTTGTGGTTCGCCAAGCACCATAGAATCCAGGCCACACGCGACCCGCATCATATGCTGGACAGCATCACGATTGTGATGAATATAGCTATGTTCGGCCAATAACTGGTGATCCAGGTTGTGATAGCCCGTCAGCCATTCCAAAGCCTTTTTGTAATCAGAGTTACTGGCGCAGTAGAGCTCTGTCCGGTTACAAGTGGACAAAATAGCCACTTCTTCAGTGCCGATAAACCGGCTGGCATCCTGAAGAGCTTCCGGCAGCTGGTCAGGTGAAAAAGCTACCTGTTCGCGTAATGAGACAGGCGCTGTTTTGTGGTTGATGCCGGCGGTCAGATACCCCATAAACGTCGGATTCGCTGCTTGCTCGTTGAAAATCAGTGGATTGTTATAGCGCACTATTATTCACTACTGCTCAGAATTATTCATTGTTTAAACAATTGTGAACACATCAGTAACCCTGATGTACGACAATGAATTGATGAATAGTTCATTATCTACACTCCGGGCTCAATTATAACAGCCGGTCAAGCCATTGCTGAATGGCTGATTCTGCGGATTGTCTGAATGAAAAAATTCTGAATACTGCAGTTGAGAGACTTCTAATAGTTAACTGCCAATTGTCGAATAGGGATTTTCGCATACTTTCAATATCCATATAAGGAGTAAGGGTAAAATTGCTCTATGGCTCTATCCTCAAGGTATCTGGCCGATCAATCTCTTACGGTTGGTATAGATGTATCAGGTGAACCAGTATGTCATCATATAAACTGACCTCGTAACTTGCTTCATTCCATGGCGCTGCTGGCGGGCAGATGCGATTTTTCTAACGGGTAAAGGCATACCATTTATGAAGAACCTTACTGGTTTCTCTTTATTGCTGGCGGCCACTCTGCTGTCGGGTTGCTCCATTCTTAATACAAAAAATCCTGCTGATGCGGGTAACAATGTTGAAACCAATCTTGAAACCAGAGGAACTTCTGCAGAATCGACTGAGCCAGTACGTGCTTTTGAACCGGACACGCTTTATGACTTAATGGTTGCCGAACTGGGTGGTCAAAGAAAGCGCTACGATCTGGCTTTAGGGAACTATCTCAAGCAGGCCCATAAGACACAGGACAAAGGTGTCGCAAAGCGGGCTTACCAGATCAGTCACTCTATTGGAGCCAAGCAGGCTACCCTAGATGCCGCGTTGTTATGGGCTAGATTGGAACCGGATAATCCTTCTGCCATGCAGGCCAGTGCCGTTGAGCTGATTCGTGATGGTCAGCTGGAAGAAGCGGTTGAGCAGATGAAGCAGGTACTTGAGAATGAAGGTGAAGCTCATTTTGATTTTCTGGCATCCAGTGCTATTGAGCTTCCTCAAGAAGAACGTGACAAGTTACTGTTAACATTTGATGTCATTCTTAAAAGCTACCCGCGCTATCAATCGTTGATGCTTGCCAAGGCTATTTTGCTGTTTCAAAGTGAGCGGTATGAAGAATCAATGACCCTCTGTAACAATCTATTGGCTAAAGATTCCGGTTATGTGAAAGGAATTATTCTCAAAGGTCGATTGTTGAATAAGATGGGACGTGGCGATGAAGCAGAGAATATGCTCGCTACTGCCGTTAAGAAGCACCCCGAGCGCCCAAGACTTCGCCTGCTTTATGCTCGTGTTCTAGTACATCTGGAGAAGCTGAAAGAAGCCAAGGGGCAGTTTGAAATATTGCTAAATCAAGCCCCTCATGATGTTGAAATCCTTTTGTCGCTGGCGTTAATTGCGTTGGAAAACGATATGACGGATGACGCTACCCGTCATTTCAATAGTCTTTTAATGCTGGGGCAAAGAAAAAGTACCGCATATTATTATCTGGGTCGTATTGCTGAGAAGAAAGGCGACTTTGCTAGCGCAAAGAAGCATTACCAGGACGTGATGCCGGGTAAGGAATTTATAGGCTCCAGGGTTGCGCTGATTCAGATGTTGCTGAAGCAGGGCCATACAACGGATGCTCGAAAACAGTTGGCGAAAGATCGTAATCGTTTTCCAGTGCATGCAGTGCAGTTGTTTTTGTTGGAAAGTGAAATTCTGGTTGGCATTGAAGAGCTGGATGATGCGATAAAAATTTTGACAGAAGGTGTTGAAAGAAATCCTAAAAGCTCCAACCTTCTTTATGCACGAGCCATGATTTACGAGAAACTAGGGCAGCTGGAAGGTCTGGAAAAAGATCTGAGAGCCATCATCAAGGTTCAGCCAGAAAATTCAGCCGCTCTGAATGCCCTGGGTTATACGCTGGCTGACCAGACGGATCGCTATAAGGAAGCTAAGGCATTGATCGAGCAAGCCTATGCGCTGGATAAAGACGACCCTGCCGTAATGGATAGTATGGGCTGGGTTCATTATCGAATGGGTGCTCTTAAAGAAGCGTTGAAGCATTTGGAAATGGCTTATGAAAAGTTTCCTGACCCAGAGGTAGCTGCACACCTTGGAGAGGTTCTCTGGGGGCTGGGCAGGAAGGACGATGCCAGAGTATTGTTTGAAGAAGAGTTGAAGAAAAAACCGGGCAGTAAAATTCTTCTTGAAACTCAAAAGCGTCTTGAAAAACGAGAAAAGAGAAAGAAGTCTGATCTGTCCATTGCTAAATAATCATACATTCAGGCCTGAGATGTTAGTGATCAGGCCTTTTTCCAAAGAAGTCACTGAGAGTTTGAAATAACTATGAACCCGGGTTTCATTTATAGAACGGTCGGCAAAGAGATGCTGGCCGTTCTTTGTTTTGTTCTGGTATCCGGCTGTGCAACGACGCCAAAGCCGCAGATTGTAGTTTCAGAACAGGCAAGGCAGCAGCTCTGGCAGGAAAACAGACAGAAGCGAGAGCAAATGATCAACTGGCAACTGACAGGCCGCATGGGCCTTCGAGTACCAGGAGAGTCGGGAACACTGTCTTTAGAGTGGTTGCAGGAAAAAGCAGGTTACAAGCTTTATCTTGATGGACCACTGGGTACATCTGTAGCTAGAATCGAAGGAAGTCAGGCTGGTATTACCCTGTGGGCTGATGGTAAGAAATATCAGGGGAACAGTCCCGAAACTCTGCTTTTGAAACTGACGGGTTGGGATTTGCCTGTTAGTTTGTTGCGTTACTGGATTGTCGGCATTCCTGCGCCCAAATCTGCACAAGGGTCTGAACAAAGTCTGCAATTGAATAACCAGGGTCTGGCAGAAAAAATAAATCAGAATGGATGGCAAGTTGAATACACGGCCTATAAGAACTTCAAGGGTGTGACCTTGCCATCCCGTCTTCGAGTGAGTCGAGGTGATATCAAGGTTACTTTGTCGATCAGAAAGTGGCTTGTCAGCCCACTCTGATTATCAACACTCTCTGGCTTGCCAGAGACGGGTCAGTGCAATAATCTATTTAACTTAAAAGTTTTCAGCCATTTTTGCAGTTCTTCGGATAATCATGACTTTATCACCATTGGTTTTGCCAGCTCCTGCCAAACTCAATCTCTTTTTGCATATTATTGGTCGGAGGGGAGATGGCTATCACCTGTTACAAACCCTGTTTCAGTTTCTTGATTATGGTGATGCACTTTCTTTTGAAGAGCAGGAAAAACTGGAGCTGGTTTGTGATATTTCTGAGTTGGTTAATGACGACAATCTGATTTTGAAAGCAGCCAGAATGCTTCAGAACAAAACAGACTGTCAGGCTGGAGCAAAGATCACTCTTATTAAAAGATTACCTATGGGTGGTGGTGTTGGGGGTGGCAGCTCTGATGCTGCAACGGCACTATTAGGGTTGAACGTGCTCTGGGGTTTAGACTTGAGTATCGATGAGTTGGCAGAGATAGGGTTGAAGTTGGGTGCTGATGTGCCGGTTTTTGTTCGTGGCTACGCAGCTTTTGGTGAAGGTGTTGGTGACATATTGACGCCAATAGAACCAAAAGAAGAATGGTTTCTTGTATTAAAGCCGGACTGCCATGTTAATACGCTTTCCATGTTCAAACATCCTGATTTGACAAGAGATACCCCTGCTATTAAAGTCTGCGCCGTGTTGGATAGACTGTACCAAAATAAGTGCAGGAATGACTTTCAGCCTCTGGTTTGCAAGCTTTATCCTGAAGTTGATAAATCTCTAATGCTATTGGATAATGCCGAAGATTCGAGCATGGGGCAGGCCATGATGAGCGGTTCAGGTGCGTGTGTTTTTACATCCTTTGTCAGTCGTGAACAGGCGGAAGCGGCTTTGACGGAACTTGGCTCTGACATTAATGGTTTTGTTGCCCGCGGTGTAAACCAATCTCCGCTACATAACCAGATTCGCCAGCTGAAGACATGCACGAAACAGAATTCACGGTCCCACAAGCGACAATGACATCGAATGTCACTGGGGTGTCGCCAAGCGGTAAGGCATCAGGTTTTGATCCTGACATGCGGGGGTTCGAATCCCTCCACCCCAGCCATGCATCCAAAGTTGATCTTTCAGTCAGCGACTTCCGCTGCAATAGTTTTTTCAGTTATAAAAACAGCAGTCTCCCGAACTCACAGCGTCCCCTCCAGCCAAAAACGGCTGTGGGCCTCTGGTGCATTGCTACATCCACCCAAGACTACGACCACAGCAAGGTATAAATCCGTGTCGAAAATGATGGTGTTTGCCGGCAACTCAAATCCGGAACTGGTGCAAAAGGTTGTCAATCACCTGCATATCCCGCTGGGCAAGGCTTACGTTGGCCGTTTCAGCGATGGTGAAATTGCTGTTGAAATTCAGGAAAACGTACGAGGCCGGGATGTATTTATCATTCAGTCGACTTGTGCTCCTACCAATGACAACCTGATGGAATTGCTGGTGATGGCGGATGCCATGCGTCGCTCTTCTGCAGTACGTGTCACAGCGGTATTACCTTACTTCGGTTATGCTCGACAGGATCGTCGTCCGCGTTCCAGTCGTGTAGCTATCAGTGCCAAGGTGGTGGCTGATATGATTGCCACTACCGGTGTTGACCGTGTATTGACGGTTGATCTGCACGCTGACCAGATTCAGGGTTTCTTTGATATTCCTGTGGATAACATTTATGGCTCTCCTATCCTGCTGGATGATATGGAGCGTCAGAACTACGAGAACATGATGGTCGTCTCTCCGGATCATGGTGGTGTGGTTCGTGCTCGTGCTGTTGCCAAGCGAATGAATACAGACCTCGCGATTATTGATAAGCGTCGTCCTGAAGCAAACAAATCCGAAGTGATGAATATCATTGGTGATGTGGCAGGTCGTACCTGTGTGCTGGTGGATGATATGGTTGATACAGCCGGTACTCTTTGTGCTGCAGCCAAAGCTCTGAAAACCAAAGGTGCAACCCGAGTTGTTGCCTACTGCACACATCCGATTCTGTCCGGTCGTGCGCTGGAAAATATCGCAAACTCCGAGCTGGATGAACTGGTCGTTACCAATACAGTGCCTCTGAGTCCTGCTGCTCAGGCTCTAGGTCGTATCCGTCAGTTGGATATGTCACCACTGCTGGCTGAATCTGTACGTCGTATCAGTAACGCTGAATCCATCAGTGCGATGTTTCAGTAAGCACTAAAGTTCTAAAAATAGTTTATTGAGTGAAAGAGGGGGAGTGGTCGTTCACTGTCCCTTTTTTTATCTCAAAAAAACAGAATCCAGATAAAGTAATTGCCGTAAATTACGGTCTTTTATTTTGCAAATGGGTTCCATGTCGGTATGATATGTCGCCTTTATTAATCTACTAATCTGGTCGCAAGATTGGTGGGACTCTGGAGAAAAGACACATGTCTGAAGCAATCGTACTGAATGCAGTCGCACGTAAAGACGTAGGGAAAGGTGCGAGCCGCCGCCTGCGTCGTGCTGAACTGATACCAGCCATCATTTACGGTGGTGAGCAAGAGCCAACCCAGATCACTCTGGAATCTCGTGCTATCCGTAAAGCGCTGGAAGCTGAAACTTTCTACTCCCAGATCGTAAATCTGGAAGTAGACGGTGTTGCACAGCAGGTTATCCTGAAGGATTTGCAGCGTCACCCGGCAAAAGAATTCGCTATGCACATCGATTTCCTGCGCGTTGATGCAACTCACGCTCTGACTACTCACATCCCGCTGCACTTTCTTAATGAAGAAAGCTGCGTTGGTGTTAAAGCCGGTGGTTCTATCACTCACGCTCGTGTAGAAGTAGAAGTTAAGTGTCTGCCTGCTGATCTGCCTGAGTTCATCGAAGTAGATATGGCTGACGTTGAGCTGGGTGGTCACGTCCACTTGACTGATCTGACTGTACCTGCCGGTGTTGAGCTGCTTGCTTTGCTGCAGGGCGAAGGCCATGATCTGGACGTAGCTTCTGTACAAGCTACTCGTGGCGGTAAAGACGAAGCTGAAGAAGCTTCTGAAGAAGCTGGCGAAGAGTAAGTTCTACTTACTTTTAGCTAAGAAGCAACTATCTGAATAAATCAGGGAGGGTGTTATGGCAAAGGATTCATCGATTAAGCTGGTAGTCGGACTCGGCAACCCAGGTGCTCAATACGATGATACTCGTCATAATGCCGGCTTCTGGTATGTGGAGCAGTTGGCCCGGGCCTATGGCGCGACCCTGCAGCCTGAGAAGAAATTCTTTGGTCTGACTGCCCGCATTACCGTTAATGGACAAGACGTTCGTTTGCTCAATCCGACGACTTTTATGAATAGAAGTGGTCAGGCAGTGGGTGCTATCAGTACCTTCTTCAAAATCCCCCCTGAATCCATTCTTGTGGCTCATGATGAGCTGGACTTGCCTGTTGGTGTGGGTCGTTTAAAGCAAGGCGGTGGTCACGGTGGTCACAACGGCCTGCGTGATATTATCTCTTCTCTTGGCAATAGCCGTGACTTTCTACGTCTTCGTCTGGGTATCGGTCATCCCGGTAACAGCAAAGATGTCGTGGATTATGTGCTACAAAAGCCTTCCATCTCCGATCGCCAGAATATTGATTCTGTCATCGACGAGGCTGTTCGTATTTCTTCTGAGGCATTTACTGGTGCTCGTGCCAAAGCTGTGCAGGAACTTCATACCTTTAAGAGCTGATTTTGGTGCTCTGTTGCTTGGTAAAAGTTGGCTGGTTTGCTCACAGGTAGCAGCTGGTATTGCTGAATCTCTCAGTTGTGAGTGAAATCTCTTCAAAATATATAATAAGTAAATCTCTGTAGGTCGCTGCCTGAATTTGTTTATATGAAAGGCGAATTCGGCTTTTAGTGATGTAACTCCCCTGATACAAGCTTTCTGAAAGAGTTCTCTTATGGATGCCAATTCTTCAAGGGAGCTTTCATGAATTACCTGAGCATTATAATTGCAGTTTTCTTTTAACAAGGTCAGTAAGAAACTGTTGAATTTTTAGTTTTTTACTTGCTCTGTCTGAGCAATCTCTGAGCAATTCTGTATCGTGGCGATTGATCATAATAGTGAGATGTTGTGCAGCAGGAACTAGTGCTTCTTGACTAATGCCTAATGCTGTAAGTATCGCAAGTATATCTGAACCTGTAGTCATTTGGTGGCCATCAGGTGTTGGGGCTGCAATTGCCAGAGCGTTGAGGGCTGTGATCGCGGTATCCAGTTCTGTACTAAAAGGGGAGGCTTGGCTGGTAGCAGGTTGTGAAAAGAAGGCGGTAAGTAGAGGATTGGTTGCCGAGGCATTAAAGCTATTGGTGTAGTTAACGAAAATGACAGCTGTCTGTAATAGCATTGGGGTTGTTAAAACTCGCAGGACTACTTCAAAAGGAACTGTTCCTGTGTTAATCGAGTGGTTGAGTGTTCTTAGAAAATGCTCGGTTGGATCTAGCTGTATGTCATCTACTGCGTTATCCAGAGCAAGAAGGTGTTGACAGCCTCTTCGGATTAACTGCAGTAGGTTGTCATAGAATGCATCTGCGTTGCCTGAGCTTAGCCCTATGGTCATAAGGTGAGAGGTCAGGGCTGAGAATAATTCCGGATACTGCTGTCGTCGGATTGGAAAGTTACGAAGAGTGTCGCGGCTAAAGTCGATGCTTCTTTGGACTTGTTTGTCTGTTAGTAAAATGCTTAGTAAAGCAGCATTATACATTTGCTGTTGTAGAAGGGCTTGTACCCCGGGGGTGTTGAATTGCTGACTGATGATATTGAGGCAGTGTGCATGGAGTGCAATTGAAGTGTTGTTGTTGATCACCCTTCTTGACTCCAGTGAATCCAGGAACGCTTCTAAAGGGGATAATAAGCTTTCGACATGTTGAGGGTTATCAAAGTACTGAGTAAAAATAGATGTAAGCAGATTTGTATCAGTAATACGCCATAGCAGGTTGATGTTTAACGTACTGAACAGTCTTCTGAAAGCCAGCAAGACGTTGCTACTGTAAGGCCTGTCGTTAGGAGAGTAGTGTCCTTGCAAAAAATTATTCAGTGCTGTGAGAACGCTGTGTGATACGGTGTATACGCCTGAGTCTGTATTATAGGCGTTGGTCAGTAACTGATATTGTGCTTCTATCTGCTGAATAATCAGATGAATAAAGCTGTACTTTTGCTGTAGGTCTGAAATTGAAATAGCGCTTCCTTCTATAATCGTTGAAGGTGCTTGCAGGGAAGTATGGTGACTCGTACCTGATTGAAGGCTAAGGCTCATTGGAGTAGCGTCTGGGTCAATGATGGAAATTAAACCAGTGTTTTGAATAAATACAGTGTCCTCATAATTGCCCGACGCTGGTGGTGAAGGTATGGGGGTTGCCTGTGGCAGGTCTTTGGATCCTCTAAGCGGAAAAATCGGTATCGTTTGATTATAACCAGCTATCACAGGAAGTATTTCAAATAGTTTTTTTGTTTTAGTAGGAGCAACCTGTTGTAGCATTTGTAAGTCGGACAGATTGATTACTTCAACTTGAAAACCTTGTAAGGCTGATGTTGAAAGGAGAGTGAGTGTCAGGCAGCAGAGTTTTTTGTTCATTGAAATAAACCAGTCCTTATTTTTAGTTACTGAAATATAGAAAAGAATCCGTATTTGGTTCTTGCTTTAGATAAGCGGTTTAAGTGGGTTAGTTCGGTAGTTTTTTACTGGCACTAAATACCCATAATCAGGCAGAATGTTTTTTTGAACACTCGCGCTAAAAGGATGAATGTTGTCTGATTTCAGGGTCTGGAAAACGCCCGAAAATTTCCTGCTGTTACTTGCTTTTGTTATGCCGTTGACCTTCTCGGTCTGGCAGGTATTACTGAATAACTTTGCCATTGAGATGGCGTCGTTCACCGGTCGTGAAATCGGCATTCTGCAGAGTGTGCGTGAAATTCCGGGTTTTTTAGCCTTCTCTGTTGTTTTGCTGCTTCTGGTGTTTATGGAGCAGACGGTGGCATGTCTGGCCTTGGTGTTGATGTGTGTCGGGGTAGCGGTTACCGGTTTGTTTCCCTACGAAATGCCTCTTTATGTGACAACGCTGGTGATGTCTACAGGCTTTCACTATCTGGAGACCATTAATCAATCTCTGACCCTGCAGTGGCTCGATAAGCGCAAGAGTGCCCACTTCCTTGGCAAGGTGATGTCAGTGAAGGCTATGGCAGCACTGTTGGCGTACGGTGGTGTCTGGTTGATGATGGAGCGGTTTGGTGTCGACTTTCAGACAACGTATCTGTTGGCTGGCGCTTCGGGGTTATTGGTTGCGCTGTTTGTATGGACGGCCTTTCCAAAATTTGAGCAGAAGTCTGTTCAGCATAAAAAATTGATCCTTCGTAAACGCTACTGGCTTTTCTATGCCCTGACTTTTTTCAGCGGAGCTCGTCGTCAGATTTTCGTGGTTTTCGCTGGTTTTATGATGGTTGAAAAATTTGACTATTCGGTTGGCGATATTAGTCTACTGTTCTTGGTCAACTATATTTTTAATATGCTGCTAGGACCTACTATCGGCAAATGGATTGGTCGAATTGGAGAGCGTAAAGCTCTGACGCTGGAATACGTAGGTTTGATACTGATATTTAGTGGTTATGCTTTTGTTGAACAAGCGGGTGTCGCAGCAGTTTTATACGTCCTTGATCATCTTTTCTTTGCTATGGCTATTGCCACCAAAACCTATTTTCAGAAAATTGCCGATCCCAAAGACATCGCCTCCAGTTCCGGTGTCAGCTTTACCATTAACCATATTGCTGCCGTATTTATTCCAGTTATTCTCGGTATTATCTGGCTGGAGTCTCAGGAAGCGGTATTCCTGATTGGTAGCAGTTTTGCAATCTGCTCCCTGCTACTGGCTCGACTGATTCCAGATGTGCCAGAGCAGGGAAGAGAGACATTGTGGCGAGTGAAGTTTCCGGCTGAGCAGAGTTGATTCTGTCTTGCGTTTAATTGCTTTCAGGATTTTCTCTATCAAGATTCAGTTTTGGAATAGGCCAGTAGTCGCCTGTTTTATTCTGATTACTTGCGCGTTCAAGAGCGTGATCGATCAGGTTGCAGAGCAGGTCTTCAAATGAAATACCCATATGTTTAGCGCCATCTGGGTAAAGGCTTGTAGGTGTCATACCAGGTAGGTTGTTCAGTTCGGAAAAAATAGGTGTGCCGTTTTTCGGGACGATAAAGTCCGAACGGCTAAGGTCCAGACAGTTGAGTGCCTTGTGTGCCTTCAGGGCGTAGTCTTGAATCTGTTGATACTGATATTTTGGGATATCCGCTGGAATAATATGGTCACTGAGTCCTGGAGTATAACGATGAATATAGTCGTACCAGGCATTGTCCGGTGTTTTGACTTCAATGACGGGTAGGCTGGTGTAATCCTTCAGATGTAAGACGCCTGCGGTTATTTCCCTGCCTTCGATAAACTCTTCAATCAGAAGTCGTTCATCCAGTTTCAGGCCAGCTTCCAGCTTCTTTTTCAGGTCGTCATAACCAAGAGCAAACTGTACGCCTATGCCTGACCCTTGGCAGGGAGGTTTGATGACGACTTTTGAGCCTAATTGTTCAATGCATTCAAGGGTGGCTTCTTCAATGTGTTCCTGTCTTCGTACCACTCTGTCTTTGGCCATAGGTATGCCGGATTTGGACAGGATACGTTTGGTCACAATTTTATCGAGAGCACATGCGCTGGCAGTAACGCCGGAACCTACATAAGGGATGCCCATAATATCCAGTAATCCCTGAACCCTGCCGTCTTCACCGTAAGGGCCGTGGGCGACTGAGAACGCAATATCTATCTTATGGCGCAGTAATTCTGCAGGGAGTGTTTGATCCAGTTCAAGATGAACGACCTTACCGTAATGTTTTTCAAGAGGTAATGTTATGCGGCTTGCTGAAAGTCGTGAAACGTCGGCTTCTGGCGATAGCCCTCCGCAGATAATGGCAATGGTAATATTTTTATCAGGCATTATGAGAGCTCCAGATAATGAGTGATTTCAGAGAGGATGTGAATTTTTTAATCATTAGTTACGGCGGTACCTGACAAATTCTGCGTATCCCTGATATTGCTTTTGGACTTCAGTCAATTCGGTAAAGGGTTCTACGGACACATGCTTTCCGAAGTCGCAAAGTTTGAGGCAGCTATGAATAAAGAGTCCGTGATTCTGCTCCAAAGGGAGGTCATTTAAAAAGTCGATTGAGTGAAATTGATCGTGGTGAGAGGCATGCGCCCACTCATAGGCGTTGCTGGCATTGATCAGAAGAACATTTGCGGTATGTTTCTTGAGAAGAGCACCCAAGCTTTTCATATGAGCAGCATTTGAGAGATCAATTCTGATTGGGCTGAATGAAATCGACTGAATGGTTTCCATTACCTGCTGCATATTGCCAAAGTTGTTAAACATGCTCAGGTCAGGCATTTGTTCATCATCATAATAATGATGAAGCTGGCTATAGGCTTCTGCATCTAGACAGTTATCCCAAATTTGTCCCATAAAAAAACCTGTCCAGCTCTGATCCTTTAGATGAAAAATAGCAGTAAGAATGCTGGATAGTGCTTTCTGGTATGAAGGGAGTGTATTTACTGTCAGTTTCCCCTCTGGATAATCATGGCTGGCCCAATACTTCAAAGTATTTATATAGGCCATATTGTAATTGAGCAGTCCGCTGGAGATATCAAGAAAGATAACGTGATTAACTCTTTCTGACAGTGTTGGCAGTAAGGCGGTCAAAGAAGATTGTCCAACCAATATAGCTACTTGAGGAGTACTACTGTCACTGATCAGCGGAAGCTGCTCTCGAGCCTTGTGAATGGCACTTGAAAAAGGGCTTAGCCAAAATTGAAAATCATTTTCATTGGAAAATGGAAACTCAACGGTATTGCCTTCAGTAGGTTCTTGGTGAGTGGTTGTAGCAGGGCTGGTAGGGAGGAATGCCTCTTCAAGTTGGGATGACAGTCTCTGGTTCAAAGAGAGGCTGTTCTGAGGGCTTGTTTCCATATGGGGGGCGGAGAGAAATTCGTCTGAGCCGAAAGAGGTAGGCGAGTAGAAGAATAATGCATGGATTATTGTAAAGAATATGCATTTTCTCATGCCTTGAGTCCTCTCTTATTTTTTATACTGTTATTTATCCGTTGAGTTCATTGACCTCTTTTGTTGACGGAGGTTCCCTGAGAAGCTGTTCGCAACCTTTCCACAAGCTGCAAACACTAATAAAAGGGCATCAATTCCCGGTTTTCCTCGTTACATAGCTAGCTATGCGCCTCGAAAAATCAAAAATTGCTGCTCTTTTCTTAGCGCTTTCGCCTTTGCGTGAAGGTTACGAACAGCTTCTTATACTGGTTTCAATCTTTATCGGGCTTTATAATTCGCCACCAAATGGCCTAGTGGCCTCTCTGATTGAAAATCCCTGATGACGGGGTAGGAATATATTTATGGGTTTTAAATGCGGCATCGTTGGTCTGCCCAACGTTGGTAAGTCAACTCTGTTCAATGCGCTGACCAAAGCAGGCATTGATGCCGAAAACTTCCCTTTTTGCACTATCGAGCCAAACTCTGGTGTAGTGGCGATGCCGGATCCGAGACTGAGTAAGCTGGCCGCCATTGTAAATCCGGAGCGTGTTTTGCCGACCACGATGGAGTTTGTAGATATCGCTGGTTTGGTAGAAGGCGCATCTAAAGGTGAGGGTCTGGGTAACAAGTTCCTGGCCAATATCCGTGAAACCGATGCCATCGCCCATGTGGTTCGTTGCTTTGAAAATGAAAATGTTATTCACGTTGCCAACAAGATTGACCCAGCTGCAGATATCGACATCATTAATATTGAGCTAGCCATGGCGGATCTGGAAAGTTGTGAAAAGCAGCTTCAACGCGTTGTGCGCGTTGCCAAAGGTGGTGATAAGGAAGCTCAGGCTCAAAAAGAATTGCTGGAAAAAATCATTCCGCATCTGGAAGAGGGCAATCCGGCTCGCTCTTTGAAATTAAGCGACGATGAGCAGGCATTAACCAAAACTCTGCATCTGCTGACCACCAAGCCAACCATGTACATTGCCAACGTTGACGAAGATGGTTTTGAAGATAATAAATATCTGGATGTAGTTAAAGGTATTGCGGCTGAGGAAGCTGCAGTGGTTGTCGTTGTCTGCAACAAGCTCGAATCTGAAATTGCTGAACTGGAAGATGAAGAGCGTAACGAATTTCTGGCCGATCTTGGTATGGAAGAGCCGGGTTTGGATCGTGTGATCCGTGCGGGTTATGACTTGCTGAACCTGCAGACTTACTTTACGGCTGGTGTGAAGGAGGTTCGTGCCTGGACTGTTAAGGTTGGTGCTACCGGGCCACAAGCTGCTGGCGTTATTCATACTGACTTCGAACGTGGTTTTATTCGTGCAGAAGTCACAGCGTACGACGACTTTATTCAATACAACGGTGAGCAAGGTGCGAAAGAAGTCGGCAAGCTGCGTGTTGAAGGTAAGGAGTACATTGTTAAAGACGGCGATGTAATGCACTTCCGTTTTAACGTCTGATAATAGTTAATTAGGTGCATCTATTTTCTGCCCGGTGACTTTTCGGGAGCTTGGCAGAAAGGAGCTCTGGATATCTATGGGTAATGCGTAATCTCTGTAGGTATTTACTGAAAATGCCGAAAAAAGCCTCTTAATTGGTTGACAGAGAAGGGCTAAATCCTGAAAATGCGCTCCATCTTTCGGGCAATGGCTAGATAGCTCAGTTGGTTAGAGCACATCACTCATAATGATGGGGTCGGCAGTTCAAATCTGCCTCTAGCTACCATCTTTAATGTTAATCACTGATTGACAGAAGTTTAAAGAGTGGTAAGTTCGTGAGCGTCTTGAAAAGCGATTTGAAAGACATTGCTGGGGTGTCGCCAAGCGGTAAGGCATCAGGTTTTGATCCTGACATGCGGGGGTTCGAATCCCTCCACCCCAGCCATTTTAGTTATTCAGTGTCTTGACAAAATTGTCAAAAAAACACAAAATAGCGACCCGATTTGATGGCTAGATAGCTCAGTTGGTTAGAGCACATCACTCATAATGATGGGGTCGGCAGTTCGAATCTGCCTCTAGCTACCATTATTCTCTTAAAAGAGAGATCTCGGGAAAAAGAGTTTTCGGGAAAAAGAGTTCTCGGGAAAAAGAGTTTGGGGTGTCGCCAAGCGGTAAGGCATCAGGTTTTGATCCTGACATGCGGGGGTTCGAATCCCTCCACCCCAGCCATATTTAAAAAGCCTGTTGAAGCTTATGTCTTAGTGCATGAGCCAATAGGTTTTTTTTATGCCTGCTAAAAAAGCATAATTCATTTCTCATTTCTCTTTCCCTCTTTTTTCCTTTCCATGGAGTCAGGTTTGGACGCTGCTTTTGTGAACGATGTTCTCTCATTAGATTGGGCGTTGCTGCTATTTTTTGTCGCTATGCTGGCTGGTTTTGTTGATTCTATAGCGGGTGGAGGTGGTCTGATCACCGTTCCTGCTCTTCTTGCGGTAGGTCTGTCTCCGGCTCAGGCACTTGCGACCAACAAGCTTCAGAGCAGTGGGGGGTCTTTTACCGCCAGTGTTTACTTTGTCCGTCGAGGGTTGATTTCTCTGAAAGAGATGCGTTTTGCCATTGTTATGACGTTCATTGGCAGTGCGTTTGGTACTCTTCTGGTTCAATCCATTGACGCCAGTATCATGGAAAAAGTAATTCCCTTTTTGATTATGGGTATTGCGCTCTATTTTATCTTTTCCGGCGGTGTATCGACTGATAATGATAAAAAACAAAAAATCTCGCTGACAGTTTTTGCCTGTACGGTCGCAATCGCTATTGGCTTTTACGATGGTTTTTTCGGGCCGGGTACGGGTTCATTCTTTGCCATAGCCTTTGTTGGATTGATGGGGTTTTCTCTCACCAAGGCAACGGCTCATACCAAGGTGCTGAACTGCACCAGTAATCTAGCCTCTCTGCTGTTTTTTGTTCTCGGTGGTCATGTGATCTGGGTAGTTGGTTTGGTGATGATGGCTGGTCAGTTCATTGGCGCCAGGCTGGGTTCCAGGATGGTGGTCAGCCGTGGACAGCAGATTATTCGACCAATGATTGTCTTTATTGCTCTGGTCATGTCGGGAAAACTGCTCTGGGAGCAATATTCTCACCTTTTGTTTTCCTGATTCTCGGTTATTATTCTCAGTCCATCATTAATATCTGAATAGCGAATGGATATCAGCTGGCTCAGTGCTTTGTTTGGTGCAGCTTATATTGGCCTGATCATGGCCTTTGGCATCAACGTCATAATGCAGAGACGTCCGGTCGGTGTAACGCTTACCTGGCTGTTGCTGCTCTTTATCCTGCCTGTGGCGGGCTTCTTCTTCTATTTGCTATTTGGTTCCAGACGGCTGGGCAGTCGACGTTTGAAGCGAATCGAAAGCCTTTATCCTGACTTCGCACAATGGTCCGAAAGCCTCTCCAGAGTACTTGAGATTCATCAGGAGTCTTGTCCCTCCAGAGCAGTTCATACCGGTGTTTACAAACTCGCAGAGCAGACACTGGGAATCCCGGTGCTCCCTTCCGATCGACTTCAATTGTTTCATGAGACAGACAGTATTATTGAAGGGCTTCTGAATGATATTAATGGAGCCAGAAAAAGCATTGTTCTTGAATTCTATATCTGTGAGCCGGAAGGGCGTATTGAGCAGTTGGTGGAAGCTATTATCGCCGCAGCGAGACGAGGCGTTGAATGTGCGGTGGTGCTGGATGCTGTGGGAAGCTGGTCTTTTTTGAAGGGCGAGTGGTTGCAGCGTTTTCGTAAGGAAGGGATCAGCGTTACAGAGTCTATGCCTGTTGGTTTACTGCGAATGCTGTTTGAGAGAGTGGATATCCGTAACCATCGCAAGTTACTGGTGATTGATGATCAGATTGCCTGGAGTGGCAGCTTCAACCTGATTGATCCGGTTATTTTTAAACAAGGTGTCAGTGTTGGTCAGTGGGTGGACGCCATGATTCGTCTTGAGGGTGTTCCTGCTCATGTGCTCTCGACCATAGCACTTTGGGATAAAGCCATGGAGACCGGAAAAAATCACCCGCTGTTTCATACCAATTACCAGATGCCTGAATCTTCTTTGCGTTGTTATCAGGGAGCTGATGTTCATATTTTGCCTTCTGGTCCCGGGATTGACCGGGAGAGATTGCATCAGGTTCTGTTGACGGCTATCTATGAAAGTAAGGAAGAGTTGTTGATTTCAACGCCTTATTTTGTTCCTGATGAGTCGTTATTGCAGGCACTAAAAACAGCGTCCATGCGAGGTGTTGATGTGCAGTTGCTGGTACCTTTCCGTAATGACTCGAAAATGGTGCACTACGCCAGTCGTTCCTATTACGAAGAGTTGCTAAGTGCCGGAGTGAAAATTCATCAGTTTAAAGGTGGGTTGTTGCACACCAAGTGCGTTCTGGTCGATCGCTCGACAGTGTTGTTCGGAACGGTGAACCTGGATATGCGCAGTGTCTGGTTGAACTATGAAGTGACCATGATTATTTACAGTCATGCATTCGGACTGACGATGAACGCCCTGTTTGATGAATACATACAACAGTCTGAACTGGTGGTAGCCGAGCGCTGGAATAAACGACCGTTTTCTAAAAAGTTGCGTGAAAATCTGTTTCAGATATTCAGCCCTTTACTCTGAATATAGTTGTCGATATTTTTTAATAATTATTCTGTTTTTAAGATTTTTAGTTGCCTGCCTTAAATACGCGATCCCCTCTTGTTTCGTATTCATTTCTTTTAGAAAAATCGTTAATTGCAGCTTTAAAAAGAACGGCTCTCTAAAATTGATTTGAAAAAAGACAGTCAAACTCTGCGAGTGTCTTAATTGTAATTAAGAATATTGTTGAAATTTTATGTTCAATAAATTGTTCTTTTTGTGACCAGTAGCAAGTTTTTATCAAATAAGTACACGTATTATCGTCTGATAGGATTTTTGGCTGGTGAATTTTTATTGTTCATCGGTCTTTTACCGCATTAATCTTCAAAAAAACGTCACTGGCTGTTCATATATTCATTTTACAGTGTGGTCTGTTTTAAAAAATAATCTTTTGATACGTTAATTTTTAACTGGGGGTTCTAATGACAGTTCAAAACCTGAAACTCAGCTTACTGGCTTCAGCTGTACTGGCTGCGTCTTCAATGGCATCAGCTGACTTAATTATCAGCGAATACGTTGAAGGAAGCGGTTATGAAAAAGCGATAGAGCTTTATAATTCTGGTGATTCAGCTATTAATCTGGCGAATTATCAGTTGGTTAAATTCTCTAATGGCAGTGAAACCAAAAAGAGCAGTCTACCATTGGCAGGTTCTCTGGCTGCCGGAAGCACCTATGTTATTGCTCACAGCAGGGCAAGCGATGCTCTAAAAGCGAAAGCCCAGCTTATTAATGGTTCGATTACCAACTTTAATGGTGATGATCCGGTTGCCTTGCAAAATAAAGCGGGTGATACCCTGGATTTAATAGGGCAGTTTGGCAAAGTTAAATTTGGTAAAGACAAGACTTTAGCCCGTAAGGCTGGCAGCACACCTTCCGTAGAATACGATGCCAGTCAATGGGATCAACTGGCTAAAAATGCTATTGAAGGACTGGGTAAGGCTCCGGGCGGAGCCGTTGTACCACCTGTGCCTGTTTGGGAGTGTCAGGGCGAGTTGACCGAAGTCTTTGATATTCAGGGCTCCGGCGACAGCAGTCCTCTGGTTCCGGAAGGTTCATTTGCCGGTGGTCAGGTAACTGTTCAAGGTATCGTTACCAAGCGAGTAGAGTCTCTTTATAAAGGCTTCTTCCTGCAAGCAGAGCAGAGCGACAGTGATGAAGCAACTTCCGACGGTATCTTTGTCTTTACCGGTGATGCTCCGGCATCTTCTATAAAAGAAGGCAGCCGTATATGTATGCAGGGGCAGGTTCGTGAATACTTTGATCAGACACAGCTGTCTCTGACAGAAGCTAACTTCCAGGTTCTGGAAGAAAATGCTGCTGAGCTGGAAGCGGTGCGTATGGAATTCAATGCGAACTCTCCATTAGAAGACCAGCTGGAAGCATACGAAGGCATGCTGGTCAGCACGACGGGTTCTGATCTTGTAGTAACCCGTAATTTTGGCTTTGACTTCGACAGTTTCCGTAACAATATGGTGCTGTCTCTGTCTACTCCTCTTTATAAGCCTACCCAAAAATTTGCTGCGCTGAGCTCGAAAGCCAAACAGCTGGCCGCAGAAAATAATAGAAGCCAATTGTTTATAGAAACAGACAACAAGCCGGGTAATGGTGAAATTCCATACTTTGACGAATTCAATGCTGAGACCGGTTACATCCGTGTAGGTGACCGTGTTGAAAATCTGGAAGGTGTCCTTGCTTACAGCTATGGCGAATACCGCCTGATTCCGGAAACAGCAGAGCAGCTCGATGCAGCGGATTTTGTTCATGACTTCTCGGATCGTGAAGATCAGCCAGACCTTCCTGCTGATCACGATTTGAAAGTCGCCAGCTTTAACGTACTGAACTACTTCAATTCCGGTGTGGGTGGTGATTCTAACCCCTTGGGTCAAAATCGTGGTGCGGGTGACAATCAGGCCGACTTTGAAAGACAGCGTACCAAGATTGTCAACGCAATGATCAGTATTGATGCCGATATCATTGGCTTGATGGAGATCGAAAATAACGGTTTCGGTGAAAAATCAGCTATCCAGGATTTGCTGACTCACCTGAATGCAGAATTTTCAGATGAAGATAAATATCGCTTTGTTCGTACGACAGACAACAGTGTAATTGGCACTGATGCTATCGCTGTGGGTATTCTCTATCGTCCGGCAAAAGTGTCTCTCGCGAAAGATGCTGAGCTGATTGAAATGCCGATCCAAAGAGCTGAATATCAGGCTCTGGAAGGCGGTAATGAAGTCACCAGGAGTCTGTTCAAGGGGCAGAGAAATGCTCTGGTTCAGGAGTTCGCAGTTAAGCTGGATGATGGCCAAACACGACCTTTGACCGTTGCTGTTAACCACTTTAAATCCAAAGGTTCTCAGTGTTTTAATGATTACGCCGAGTATCAATGGCCTGTGCCTCTGAGGGGTAGTCGTATTGATGAACGCAACGCCGAGCGTGTTGAAGGCTTTGAAGACGATTTACAGGGCAGCTGTAATGAATTCAGACTGTCTGCTGCCAAAGTGCTTGGCGACTATATGCGTGAAAATAAAGCTGGTGACGTACTGTTACTGGGTGACCTGAATGCTTACGGGAAAGAAGACCCTGTTCGTCTGCTGACGGACTACGATGGCAGTGGTCGACGGTTAAAAACAGCACCTTATACCCTCATTGGTGATGAGTCTCTGACAGGAGCTGAAGGCGAAATTCTAACCGATGGTTATGACTACGTTAACCTCGCTGAGTTGATGCACGGAACCGATGCTTTCTCATACACTTACTCAGGTGAGCTGGGCAGTCTGGACCACGCCATAGGCTCCGGTTCTATCACAGCCAAGCTGACAGAAGTCACTGACTGGCACATCAACTCTTTGGAAAATAACCTGTTTGAATACAGTGGCAAGTACTCTGGCAGTCTGGAAAAGTCTGATAACAGTTTCAGCTCTTCTGATCATGACCCGGTCATTCTGACCCTGGATTACAGTCTGGCCAAGGCTCAGCGTGTTGAGCTGGATGATCTGAAAGATGCCAAGGTTGTTCTGGAGATGGCCGATTATCGCAGTGACAGCTTTGCCCGTTTTGGTATCGCCAAACCGGAATTAGCTAAAGCAGATATCGGTCAGGCCGGCTTCTTGAGTGCAGTAGAAGGTCAGCGTTATCTTGCGGCCTACGAAACGCTTGAGTCATCAGTTTCTGTTGAGTTGAACTCCGTTTCTACCGCTTGGGCACTGGTTCTGGAGCGCAGTTTTGCAAAGACTGACCTGCTTGAAATGAGCAGTGAAGAACTTCGTCGTGCCAAGCTGAATGTTTCCCGTAATGATGTAACGCGCACAGCCATTGCGCTGGAGTTGGCAGAAGAGCTGAATCTGGATGACCAGTGGTTGGCAGCCGCTATTCTGGATAACCCAAGTGCGTCTCACCAGAAAGTACTGATTAACATTCTGGGCATGGACTTTGATCGCCGTGAGTTGCGTGAGCAGGTCAGTGAAATCAAGTCTGAGATGCAGCCAGCTGTTCAGCATGAGCGTTGGGATATTACTAATGGTTGAGTAAGATTAAAGCTAACGCTTTTGTTGGCTAATTATTGCTGGTTTCTGTAAGCGCTTAATGACAGTGAGTGCTTGCATTAGATAAAAAGATGAAGGCTGCTTGATTTTATCAAGTAGCCTTCAATCGTTTAAGTCATTGAAATTATTGTTTTTTAATGTAACCTGCCGCCAGTCTTGGTTTAAGGAGCAAACATGGATTGGGCAAAACTGAACAATAAAATCAATCATCTGGTTCGAGCAGAAAGCGTAGAAACAAGACGACAAAGTCTGTATTCTTTTTTAGCTTTGACTGATTCGGAAAGTTGCCTCTATTTTCTGACAGTCAAAAAAAGCAAAAAATTCAAGTCATACTACTCTGTCTCGACACTAAACAGTCATCGAAATTCTGCAAGTGGATTGCTTCATCAGCGTATTATGCTGTTGGTCAATGATTGTGCAAACTCAACGTCTTCCAGTGTTTACGAATCTGTAATGTCTTTTCTTGGTTCATTCAAGCGTTACAGTGTTCAGGTCCCTATCGGTGAATGCTATCAATTACAGATCATCAGTTTTAGAAGATTAGAGTCGTATTCATTAGAAGAGGTTCGGGGTCTGCTTGGTCGGGGTTAAATACAGCTGGGCAGTTGTCGGAATTGTCGCCGACTTTATCGCCGTCAGTGTCTGTATTTTCATTACCGTCTTCCGGGAATGTGTCAGCATTGTCGCCTATGCCTATGCCTATGCCATCGCCGTCGGTGTCACTATCTTCAGTGCTGTCTTTAGGGGAGGCATCCTGACCATCATTAGTACCGTCGCCATCTGAATCAGGATCCAGCGGGTTGGTGCCGTCAGATGTTTCGTCTTCATCGCTGACGCCGTCATTGTCGTCATCCAGATCGGCATTATTACCAGTACCATCCTGGTCATAGTCTTCATGCTCGTTGCTATCTTTCGGGAAGATATCAACCTTGTCGTTGAAGCCATCGCCATCGGTGTCTGCTTTCAGTGGATCAATACCGAGGCTCTGCTCATCACTGTCGCTCAGACCATCATTGTCACTGTCGCTCAGACCATCATTGTCATCGTCGGTGTCAGCATTGTTGAAAAACACCGACGCCATCGTCTGGAAGGTTATCGTAGACATCCTTGATCTTGTCGATGACATCGGAATCAACAGGGGCTGGATCGCTGAATTCGCTGTAATTCTCAGGGATAACATAGAGTTCTACTAGCCATTCGGCCTTTTCTGCAACCTGAGTATCGCCGGATTCAATGAAGTCACCGAGTAGCTTGTCTTCAGGGATACCGATTTCTTCAGATACGGCCTCTTTGGCTTTCTGTGTGATATCTTCAAGGCTTTCATCAGCATTTTCAGGCTGCTTTTTTAGCACTCTCAGTTTGATATCAACCAGTGTCGAAAGAGGAGTTACGTCCGTTTCCCCTGCCGGTGCAGACATTACATAACCAGTAGAAACTTTCTTGCCTTCAGGGCTTTCGGTTGTGATGGTTGATTCGTCGATGGTCTTGTCAGGGATAGCCTGAACAACCACAGAAAACTGTTCTGGGTTGTTAATGCCGGTAACGTCTAGATCGACTTTACCCCCTTCACCGGTTTCGCCAGATGGTTCGCCTTTGTCATGGCGGTAGTTATTGTCAGTATCCAACCAAACTTTGGCGTTGCGCAGATAACCGTCAATAGCTGTTACAGACAATGTTGTGTTTTGCTGAGGGTCGACAGTTTTGCTACTGCTATCGCTGCCTCCTCCACCGCCACCACAACCTGTCAGCGTAACCAGCATGACGGCGCTGGCTAAAGCGTTCCGTACGTGCATGATCTGTTCCTTGTGCGCTCGTAGTTTTTAAAATTTTGGCTGGATGATTCTGGCTATTAGCGGATAAAACTCATCCCCCGAGTGGGGGAAAGAAATAAAAAAGATAAATTGAATTCTGATATTCAAATATCCTGTGAGCTTATTTATTGTTCCGTATGCGTATCTGAGTCAATAAACGATGAGCGCTTATGGTAAAATTCGGTAATTCTGTATATTTCCTGTTCATCTTTAATGCTCTACTTCTTACTCCGTTTATGACAGGGTGGCTTCTTTTAGTAACGTAATTTTAATATCCTAGAGAAGCGAATGCGCAAGGTGACATTTGAAGGTGGGGAAATGAATGGGTAGAAAATGTGATGAGTTGCAGGGAAGCGAATATTAATATGGCGGTATCGCGCTCTGAGTTTTCAGGCAAAACAATAACAATGCTACAGAAGCAACAACGTAAGCTGACATTTTTACTTGAAGCTGTTCTGGTTGTTGTTTTGATGTACCTGCTGTCTGGTGTTATTTGGACCTTTCTGGGGAATGGCGCTGACTTAACGGCTCAACCTTCAACAAATCTATCTGCGGCTTCTTTAACGTCCAGCCAGAACCTAAATCAACACCGTGAGTTGGCTGACTTCTATTTTTTTGGAAAAACAGCGGTTAAAAGAATTGAACCAGCTGTTGTAGAGAAAGATATACGTGAAATACCTCGTTCAACTCTGCCGTTAAAACTGGCCGGTTTGTTAGCGCACCCCAATCCTGAAAGGGCTCTTGCCATTATTGAAAGTCGTGGCAAGCAGAGTAGCTATCGCTTGGGTGATACCATTGAATCCCATCGAGCTGAAATTATTGCCATCAAGCCAGACCGTGTGATTGTTACCGTGAATGGTAAAGAACAGGCATTGATGCTTTATCCGGATCAAAAAACCTCTACTGTTTTTCAGCCTCAGACCGTTGCTGTTAAATCCGAGACCAGTAGCGAGCTTAAATCTCTGGTCGAGAAGGCCAGGCAGTCAGGTAATATTGCAGACTTAATCAGTATTTCTCCGGTTCGAAAAGAAGGAGAGCTGGTTGGCTATCGACTGAATCCAAGTCGGTACCCTGAACTCTTTAAACAAGCTGGATTACAACGAGGTGACGTTGCCGTTTCTGCCAACGGTAAAGACCTGACCGATCCGCTGGAATCTCTCGAATTATTAAATAATCTTGCAACACTTCAACGGGTCGACCTGACGGTTGAGCGTGAGGGCATGCTTTATCAGGTTGAACTGTCCCTATGAAAAATCTAACCAGAATCACTCATTGTTTCAAAGCCGCTTGCTTGTCAGCTTCATTGTTAGTGGTGCAGCCGGTATTCGCTGAAGATTTTGCCGCCAGTTTTAATAATGCGGATATTCGCGAGTTCATTAATACCGTCAGCTCCGGGTTGGGTAAAACCATCATTATTGATCCAGCTGTGAAAGGTAAGGTGACGGTACGCTCCTATGAACAGCTGAATGAAAAACAGTATTACCAGTTGTTTCTGGGTGTGCTGGAAGTTAATGGTTACTCTGTCCTTGAACAAGACAATAATATTCTGAAAGTTGTCCGTAACAAGGACAGTAAAACGGCGGCGTCGCCCCTCAGTAATGGTTCAGGCAGTGCTGACGATCGAATTGTCACCTGGGTGATGCCCATTGAAAATGTCCCGGTTCGCGATCTTTCTCCTATTCTGCGCCAACTGAACGCTTCCTATGGCAATGTTGTTAACTTTAATCCTGCTAATACGTTGATCGTGACAGGCCGAGCTGCGAACGTTGAACGGTTGGTTGGCATTGTCGAAGAAATTGACAAGGCCGGAGTTAAATCGGTTGAGGTTGTTTCTTTGGAGCATACTTCTGCTCAGGAAATGGCTCGAATTCTGACCAGCGTTTATCTGGGTAAAACCGATACGCTGACTTCTGTTGTGGCTAATGATCAGAGTTCCCAGATCATTATCTCCGGTAATAAGTCCAAAATTAAACGGATGAAAAAGCTGGCGCTGCAATTGGATTCAGAGCGAGCAACCGGTGCCGGTAATAGCCGTGTGTTTTATTTGAAATACGCCAGAGCCAAGGAAATCAAACCGGTTCTTGATGGTATTGCTGCTTCTTTCACTGGCGCTGCAGCAGGTAAGAAAACACCGGGCAGTAAAGTCAGTATTGAAGTTCATGAGCAAAATAATGCTCTGGTTATTTCCGCTCAGCCTGAATTAATGAATGAGCTGCAAGCGTTGATTGGTAATCTGGATATCCGTCGTGCTCAGGTGATGGTGGAAGCCATTATTGCTGAAGTAAGCGAAGGTGACGGTATTAATTTGTCACTGCAATTAGCCAGTAAGGCAGGTTCAATCATTCAGTTTCAGGACGGTTCCAATGTTCCTATCGGAGAAATAATTGCCGGTGTTGCAGATGCAAGAACAATAAAGGGAAGCACCGTAACTACAGAGAATGGAACCACAGTAAACCCAGACAAAGATGGTGACTACAGTACGCTGGCCAACGCGCTTGGTAGAATCTCAGGCTCTGCCTTTGCCATCACTTCAGGCAACTGGGGGGCTTTGCTGCAGGCCGTAAGCACTTCGTCCAAGTCGAATGTACTGTCCACTCCCAGTCTGATGACACTGGATAACCAGGCCGCATCTTTTATTGTCGGTGATGAAGTACCGACCCTTACCGGCTCTACTTCAAGCAGCAACAATGATAACCCCTACCAAACCATTGAGCGCAGGCAGGTGGGCGTTAAGCTGGTGGTTACACCACAAATTAACGAAGGCGATGCAGTTCGGTTGGATATTGAACAGGAAGTGTCCAAAGTAAATGGTCGTACGCCCGTGGATGTCACCTTCTCAACTCGTCAGGTAAAAACCTCTGTCATGGTTCGTAGTGGTGACACTGTCGTGATCGGTGGTTTGATGGACGACGATGTTCAGGAAAGTGTTTCTAAAGTGCCCTTACTGGGTGATATTCCAATCATTGGGCATTTGTTTCGTTCGACCAACAGTAAGAAAGTTAAGCGTAACCTGATGGTCTTTATTCGTCCGACCATCATTCGTAACGATGACCGTCTGAAAGCGGTCAGTGCCAGTAAATATGGCCTGATTCGAGCGGAACAATTACTGCAGGATGAACGTGGTATCAGCCTGATGCCTGACCGGAATGTACCGGTACTGCCAGAGCTGAGTGATGCTGAACGTTTTCTGAAAGAGGTACAGAGCAGCATTCAGAAATCGGATAGTGGTAAAGAAGAAGTAGGGGATAGCTGATGGAGGCGCTAACAGTTAGTCGTATTCAGCTGCCTTTCAGCTACGCAAACCGTTTTCGAGTCTTCGTTGAGTATGAGGGTGACAGGCCGGTGGTCTGCTATGAAAACACCTTATCCCCAGCTTGTCTGGTTGAGATTCGTCGTATTCTTGCTCAGCCTTTTGCTGCTCGAAAACTTTCTGAAGAAGCATTTTCTGGCCGATTAGCCGCTATCTACCAGCAAGACTCTTCTGAAGCACGACAAGTGATGAATGACATTGGCAGTGATGAGCAGCTAAAAGCTTTGGCGGATGAACTGCCGGACAATGAAGATCTGCTCGAAGCCGATGACGGAGCGCCGATCATCCGCATGATCAATGCCATGCTCAGCGAATCCATTCGTGATGGCGCTTCCGATATTCATATTGAAACCTTTGAAAGCCAGCTGGTTATTCGTTTTCGAGTAGACGGTGTTTTGCGTGAAATTCTGCGACCACAGCGCAAACTGGCCGCACTGCTGATATCCCGTATCAAGGTCATGGCGAAGCTGGATATTGCCGAGAAACGTGTGCCACAGGATGGTCGAATTTCATTGCGCCTCGGCGGCAAAGCGGTCGATGTTCGTGTGTCTACTCTGCCTACCCGACACGGAGAACGTATCGTAATGCGTTTGCTGGATCGGAGCAGTGTGAAATTTGATCTGAGTCGTCTGGGTATGTCTTCTCGAATCTGTGATGGGGTTCGTCAACAGCTTCACAAGCCTCATGGTATTCTGCTGGTCACTGGGCCTACGGGCTCCGGTAAGAGTACGACCCTTTACTCAGGTATCAGTGAAATCAATACGCCCGGTCGCAATATTATGACCGTGGAAGATCCGGTGGAATATGATCTGGAAGGTATTGGTCAGACTCAGGTGAATCCTAAGGTTGATATGACGTTCTCCCGTGGCCTGCGTGCCATTTTGCGTCAGGATCCGGATGTGGTGATGATCGGTGAAATCCGTGATCTGGAAACCGCAGAGATTGCTGTCCAGTCGTCACTGACTGGTCACCTGGTACTGAGCACATTGCATACTAATACGGCTGCTGGTTCCATTACACGACTCAGGGATATGGGCATCGAGCCTTTCTTATTGTCGTCCAGTTTACTGGGTGTATTGGCTCAACGTTTGGTTCGAACGCTCTGCGCAGAGTGCCGGACACCGGTTCAGCCCACTGACGCAGAGAAAAAGCTGCTTGGGTTAGCTGATAGTGATCACAGCCCTGTCTGGCAAGCCAAAGGTTGCAGCGAGTGCCGGAATACCGGATACCGTGGTCGTACAGGAATTTACGAACTGTTCCTCGTGACTGATGTGATGAGGGAACTGATTCATGATGGTGCCGGTGAAGCGACGATGGAGCAGGTAGCAAGACAAGCATGGCCATCCATTCAACAGGATGGTTTTGACAAGGTGCTGTCTGGTCATACCACTCTGTCTGAAGTGCTAAGGGTAACCAGAGAGTAAATTATGACACTCTATACCTACACAGCACTGGATAAAAAAGGCAAAACAAAAAAGGGCACTCAGGAAGCAGACTCACCTCGTTTACTGCGGCAGTCATTGCGATCTGACGGTCTTGCTCCGGTCGATGTGGAACCTGCTTCGGTAAAGCAGGACTCGTCTGCTACCAGAACCTCACTGTTTACCGGAAAGGCCAGTGTTTCAGAAATAGCGATGATCACTCGTCAGCTAGCCACTTTGGTAGCGGCGTCTATTCCTATTGAAGAGTGCCTGCAGGCGCTGAGTCAGCAAGTCAGCAAACCGCACTTGCAGTCAATGATTAAGGGCATAAGAGCCAGAGTATTAGAAGGTCATACTCTTTCTGATGCACTGGCCAGTTATCCCTCGTCGTTTGATCAGTTATATTGCTCTATGGTTGCTGCCGGTGAAAAATCAGGACATCTGGAAGTGATTCTGGAGCGATTGGCGGACTACAGTGAGCAGCGACAACAGATTCGCAGCAAAATGACTCAGGCAATGATCTATCCGATCATTCTGACTCTGGTGGCTGTGGGTGTGGTGACTGCTCTTCTGACAACGGTAGTGCCTACCGTTATTGATCAGTTCAAGTTTGCCGGGCAGAAATTACCGGGTATGACTCAGGCGCTTATTGCTGCCAGCGATTTTGTCAGTGGCTATGGACTCTGGCTGGTGGCTGGCATAATGCTGATGCTGGTTCTACGACAGCGATTGCTGAAAAAGGAAAGTCGCCGTCTGTTGAACGATAAATTTAACTTGAAATTGCCCGTGTTTGGTCCGGTATTTTCTGGTGTTGAAACCGCTCGTTTTGCCCGTACGTTAAGTATTTTGACCAGCAGTACTGTGCCTTTAGTAGAAGCTATGTCTATCTCGTCAGACGTGCTGGGCAACCGTTATATACGACAAAAAATGCTATCTGCGTCAGATCGGGTAAGGGAAGGCGGTGCGCTTTGGACCGCTCTGGAGAACAGCGGACTGTTTCCACCCATGATGCTGCATATTATTGCCAGTGGTGAACGATCAGGTGAATTGCCATCAATGCTGGAGCGTGCAGCTAATGCTCAGGATCGTCTATTCGAAGATCAGGTTAATATAGCTCTGGGTATTTTTGGACCGCTGATGATCGTATTAATGGCGGGCATGGTGTTATTTATCGTTATGGCCATTTTGACACCAATGATGGATCTTAACAGCCTCGTGGGCTAACTCGGCTGAATAGAATTTTAAGTGTGAATAAAACTATGAAACAAAATAAATTTTCTACTGCACCGTCAAAATCCAAGGGCTTTACCTTGTTGGAAATTATGGTGGTTATCGTCATTCTAGGGGTTCTGGCCAGCATTGTTGCGCCTAATGTTCTGGGTAACAAGGATAAAGCAGACAAGCAGAAAGCGGTCAGCGATATCGTTGCTCTGGAAAGTGCTTTGGATATGTACAAGTTGGATAATAATTTTTATCCGACCAATGAGCAGGGGCTTAACGCGCTGGTTAAACGTCCTTCCGGTTTCCCGGAACCGAAAGGCTGGCGCGATAATGGTTACATTCGTCGTCTTCCTACCGACCCATGGGGCAATCAGTACTTGATGCAGGCTCCTGGTGAATATGGCCCGGTCGATATTTTTTCTGCTGGACCTGATGGTCAGGCAGGTACTGATCAAGATGTCGGTAACTGGGATATCTGATTACAGTGAGAGGCTTGAACAAGGGCTTTACGCTACTGGAAATTATGCTGGTGTTGGTGCTTTTGTCGCTGACGGCCAGCATGATTGTTCCTAGGCTGCCCTCGGGAAGCAACGGCAGTGACCTCTATCGACAATCGGAACGTTTTGCTGCACTTGCCAGAGCAGCCAATCAGCAAGCATTGCTGGAAGGTAAGACGCTTGGTATAAAGCTGACATCAACCAATGGCGATTCAACCAGCAACTATGAGTTTATGTTGTTGGCTGAAAAAGGCTGGAAATCATTGGAGAAAAACCGATTGTTTCGTCCGGTCAGTTTACCGGAAGATATTCAGCTGAATTATTCGGCGGGTGATTCTTTCTGGCGTGAAGCGCTTGAGTACGAGCAGGACGACAGCAGTAGCTCATCCTTTTTTGCGGACGATGAAGAAGCCGCAAAGCAGCCGGATATTGTTTTCTGGAGCAGTGGTGAAATATCACCAGCCAATGTCAGCTTCTGTCTGGATGATAACCAGAAAAGTTGTCAGTGGGTCTTGCTGGAAGAAACCGGAGAGGTACTGGTGAAGGAGAACCTCAATGGTTAAAGGTTTGAATAACAGGGGAAAGCACAGAGGCTTTACGCTACTGGAAGTGATGGTCGCCATGGCTGTTCTGGCTATTGCCGGTATATCGGTCGTTGGCTTGGTCCGTGAATCCATCAGTAATACACAATATTTAGCAGAGAAACGGCCCGCCTACTGGGTGGCCGAAAATACCATGACTGATCTGGTGTTGAGTGAACGTTGGCCTGGTAAAGAGTGGCAGTCATCTTCAGAAGTTCTGGCTGATCGAGAGTGGTTTGTTCGAAGTCGCAAAGTGAAAACAGCAAGCGATGATCTGATCATGCTGGAAGTAGAAGTACGACAGAAGAAAGACAGTAAGGCTGCTCTGGCCTCACTGCAAACCTATGTGCTGGATTCATAATGAAGGCTGAACGACCAAATCGGTTGAATCAGGGCTTTACGCTGCTGGAAATGCTGCTGGCACTGGTGATTTTTACTTTCGTTAGTTTTTCTTCCTGGCAAATTCTTAATACCGTGACCACAGCTCGGGATGTTCAGGCGGACCACTTGAAGCGGCTGGAGGCACTGGACTACACCTTTCTGATGTTAAAGCAGGATATTCGACAGATTGTTGAACGTGGTGTTCGTATTGATGGCAAGGTTTCGTCGAGAGCTATTTTCTCCGGAGAGATTCTTGATTCTCAGGATCAGGGACTGACTTTTGTCAGGGCTGGTTGGCAGAACGCTCAATCACGACTACCGAGATCAAATCTTCAGCGAGTCTATTACCGACTGAATGAAGGTAAGCTGCAAAGAGGTTACGACCGGGTTCTGGATCAATCTCTGGAAGCTGATCCGGTCTATCGCAATCTGCTGACAGGTGTCAGCGAACTCAAGTTTCGTTTTTATTATCGAGAAGGCGTGGGCAAGTCAGGCTCATGGCAGGACTCCATGAAAGATCAAGGCTGGCCTTCAGCTATTGCCGTTAATATGGTGTTGGAAAAGGAAGGTGAAATTGAGCGGCGCTTTATGATTCCCGGAGCATTTGAGGTGGGGCATGGCAGCTAGTGCTTACTTTCGTTATAGGCGCTGTCGCAGACAGCAGGGTGTTGCGCTGTTAACCGTTATGTTAACCCTGACGCTGGCGATTTTGCTGGCGTCCGGTGTCGTTGAAGCCATGAAACGTCAGACTCAATTAAGTAGCGGCCTGCAGAATCGTGAACAGGGTTGGTGGTACGTCCGTTCGGCTGAACAACTGGCGATTAAAGCATTAAAACAGGACTTTAAAGACGACAAAGATGTGATTCATCTGAGTCAGTATTGGGCAACGTCACGACAAACCTTTCCCATGGAAAAGGGTTCTATTCGTGGTCGTGTATTTGATCGACAAGCCTGTTTTAACCTGAATGGCCTGATAGTCGGTGAAGGTAAGAAGCCAAACAGTTTGGTGCCGGTAAAAATGTTGAAAGCGTTGCTGGAAAACCATGAGATTCAAGAGCTGAATATTGCGTTGGCGACGGTAGATTGGGTCAATGCTAAAACAGAGCCGCTCAGTTCTGGTGGTGCTGACGATGATGATTATTTATCGCTACCAGTGCCTTATCTGGCAGGTAACACCTTTATGAGAGATGAAAGTGAATGGCGGGCTGTCATGGGAGTGACTCCAGCGATTGTTAAAAAGGTATTGCCTGATTTGTGTGCTTTGCCAGCCAGTAGTCTGAAGTTGAATGTAAATACTATTGATGCTGAATCTCCGGAGCTGATGGCAGCAATGCTGTTGAATCGAATTTCAGTGAGTCAGGCAGAAAATTTACTAAAAGAGCGTCCGCGAGATGGCTGGCGAACACTCGATGAATTTTTTGCTGAAGGTTTGCTGAGTAACGTCCAGAAGAAAGATCTTCAGCCATTTTTTGCTGTGAAGAGTGATTATTTTGAAGTGGATGCCCAAGCGCAAATTAATGAAACGCGGGTTCATCTACAAAGCCTCCTGGTAAGAGGCAAGGGGAGCTCCTTGAGGGTTGTTCGCCGCCGAACAGGAGAATTATTATGAGTCTACAAACAGAAACCCCGTTACTGATTCGATTGCCTGAGAGCAGTAAGAATCCGGTGTTTTGGTATCAATCAGAAACAGAGCAGGGAGAACTGGCTGTTTCAGAGTTGGTTCAACTGGCTGGGAAATCTGAATTCAATCGTGTGCTGGTGATTGTACCGGGTGAGCTGGTGAGCCTGACTTCAATAGAAGTGGCGGGTTCCCTGACACCGGCCGTTATACGTTCTCTGCCTTATAGATTGGAAGAGGATCTGGGCAGCGACGTTGAGTCAATCCACCTTGCCATACTAGGTAGGGATGGAGAGCAGTTACATCTGGCGGTAATAGAAAACAGCTGGATGGCGTTGTGGAGTTCATGGTTAAAGGACGCAGGCATTAAAAGCCAGCAATGGCTTCCAGAAACTCTGGTTTTACCATGGCAAGCCAGTCAGGTCAGCACAATGGCAAGAGACAGTCACAGTCAGGTGGTTCGCTATGGACAATGGCAGGGCGCTGTCTGTGATAATGACTGGTTGCCGCTTTACCTTGAAACTATCAACCCTGAACACATTCTGATCCAGACTCAGCTCTCAGTTCATGACTTTTTTACTGAAGTATCTGCTCAGTTGGCAGAACTCAAAGGAAATCTTCTGCAGGGAGATTGGCGACCCGTTAAGGAACAGAGCAAGCTGAATAAAGGCTGGCGACAGTTTCGATCCAGTGCTGTCCTTATGGCGTTGATTGCGGTTACCTGGTCGGGTAACACGCTTTACGACAGTTGGCAGCAAGAGCAGCAAGCAAAAAGCTACCAGCAGGCTGCCAATGAACTCTTTGCTGATACGTTTCCGGGTAAGCGGGCTGTTCGTCCTTTGTCTCAGATGAAAGCGGCATTGAAGTCCATGCAAGACTCTAGAAAGAGCGATACGGGTTTTCTGGAACAGCTAAACGAGCTGGCTCCAGTATTTAAACGACAGCCTTCAGTGTTGCCGGTATCCATCAGTTACCAGAAAAACCTGCAGCAGATCAGAATTACAGCGGAAGCGGATAACATAGGGCAGTTTACTGACCTTCGTGACCGTATCTCCCAGTCTCAGGCTGTGCGCCTGGAATCACTGGAACAAAAAGCAGAAAAAGGTAAGCAAGCGTCTGTAACAGGCGCCCTGATTATCAGTGGGGATCGTTCATGAAAAATCAGGTAGCAGAGATCAGGCAGCACTGGAATGAGTACTGGGATGGATTGGCAGTCCGTGAAAAAAGGCTTCTGTTAATAGCCGGTATAGCAATAGTGGCATGGTTGGTGGTTTATGGTGTGGTAAAGCCTCTACAAGTGTCAGAGCGACAAGCGACGAATCGATTGAACTCCAGTCGTGCAACTTTGGTGCAAATGCAGGAAATAACGGCTGAAATACAAGCATTGAGAGCCGCTGGAGCCGGAGTAGTACAGGCTGATTTTTCACAACCTCTGGATGTACTGGTTAACCGTTCAGCGCGTGAAGCGGGTATTAAGGTGACTGGCCTGAATCAGCAGCAAAGTAGTTTACAGGTAAAACTGGAAGACGTTGATTTTCAGAAGTTAATTGGCTGGCTTCAGCGGTTGGAGCAGCAGGGAATTACTATTGAAAATATTGAGATGAAACGTGGAGAAGCTGAAGGGCTTGTCAATGTGCAGTCCCTCAGGGTCAGCAGGCAGGAAGTATAAAATGAAACGAGTTCTGGGGCTGTCTTTTCTGGCGTTGTTTTCCCTGAGTGTGTTTGTGGTTCTTCAAACACCTGCAGTTGTGGCCTGGGAACAGGTGAAAAAGAATTTTCCGGACCGGGTTCGAACTGTGAAACTGCAGGGGATAGAAGGTACTCTTTGGGACGGTTCTGCACAGGCCGCTTACATTAATGGTCGTCAACTTCCCGCTTTAAGCTGGAATCTGGAAGCGCTTTCTCCTCTTGATCAGTCAGCTTCCTATCAACTGGAACTGGGTCACGCTCGCAGTCAGCTATCAGCGTCAGGTTTTGTCACTTTGAGTGCTGGCGAGATTGTTTTGGAAGATGGCAGAGGACGTATAACAGGCGATGCTTTGCAGAAGCTTTCCAGACAGCAATTAGTCGATATTGATGGCCAACTGAAGTTGCAGATTGAAACGCTTAAATGGGTTGATGGCCAGTGTCAGCTGTTGGAAGGGGAGGGGCAATTGCGTGATGTTCTAGCGCAAGGACGTTTTGGTAGTCTCGATTTGGGGAAAAGCAGTCTCGATTTTGATTGTGACAAGGGCAACCTTCTGGCAAGAATTGAGCAGAAATCAGAAGACTTGAAATCCAGCCTGATTCTGAACCTGTTGAACGGAAATCGTTATCGAATCCGTGGTTCAGTGACGCCTGGCGAAGACGCGAATCGAAATATCAAACAGGCGCTGTCATTTATTGGTAAGAATAATGGCAGAGGTAGTTATCAAATAAGCTATAAAGGACGTATCTGATTTATTCGGTGGTGCTCGCTTTTAATGCCTTCGGCATCAGTCACCGTTATCGGAGAAAAACCGGTAGCTAACACTCGGTAATGTTCAGGCAAACGTTCGATTTTCCTGAAGGATTTTTTGTCGAAAATGAATCAAACTTGGTCAATTTGAAGTAAAGCCGTTTGACATGGTTCCATTTGAACTCATCAAGTAACCAATACCTATGACGGTTAATGCAACAACAGGTACCGCCAAAACACCTACACCCATTTTCAAATTTGAGATGTAACGATTGTGTTTATTAGTGAGTTCTTTCAACTCTCTCAGGTAGTTTATTTGGTCATGTTTATTTTTATTATGATATCCAAGCATTTTGCTATATGAATAAAAATTATATTGATATTGTAAGTCATAATTTTTTTTAGATACAGATACAGCCAGAATACCCTTTACCTCTTCGTATTTATTTTGAGCCTCTAGCAATTGTGCTTCAAAATCAGCTTGCTGTTTTTCTACACGAAGCTTCTCTATTTCTTGTTCTTTTCTGAGTGAATTTATAATAGAAGTCTGTATTTCTGTCTTTTTAAATGTATGATCCTGACTGTGTTTTTCAACTTTTATAGATTTGGTTTTTCTGGCATGAGTGCTTGTTAACAGATCAGCGTCTTTATCAGATTTTGACTTTTTTATTTCATCTGTATCGTGAAGCTTTTCATGCTGTTTTTCGCTCTCACGTTGCATATTGCTCAGTTTTTTTGATAGCTTCTCAACCTTCTTTGCCAACTTTGTAACGCTACTGTCACTCTCTTTTACCTTAATATTTGCTGTTTGTAGTTCTTGCTGTAGTTCTTGCTGTAGTTCTTGTTGTTCACGAAGTTTCGTTCCTTTATCTTTTTTGAGCGAATATATATATTTTTCTAGCTCAGCTATTTTTTTATCCTTTTTATTAGCTACATCTTTCGTTGCCTCGTCAAATTTTGATTGCTGTTGATCAAGTTCTCTCTTTGCTGAGCTTAACTGCTCTTTTCCGTTAGAGAGCTCTGCGGTTAAGGCATCTTGTTGTTTACGAAGAATCTGTATTTGTTTGTCGGATTTTGTCAGTACCTCAACTTGTGCAGCCAAATCAGACTGCAATGTTTCAATCTCTTTTTTCCTTTTATTGCTCTCTCTTTGTGAAGATTGTAAATCACTCACCTCCTTTAATGGTTGAACTTCTCTACCCATACCCCCGAAGATCTCTTGCTGCAATGGCTGAAGATCAGCCATGTCAGTCTGAACATCTTGGTGTTGCATATTGAGTTTCGACCATAACTGTTTAAAGCTGAAATCCGTAGGAAACACTGTTTTTAGCAGAAGCAGTCTGTCTCGATGCTTGGCTCTATCGCTCATGCCAGAACCAAATCCCCGCGAGATGCTTGCCAGCACTGCGTCTTTTTCAGACTGGAAACGAACCGGTAAGTTTTCCTGAGAGGGCATTCCACAATCCAGCCCCGGCAGGAATCTATTAGAGATCTTTAAATGGCTGTCCTGACCTTGGTAGCTGAGCTCTAATTTATGAGATTCAAAGAATACGGGTTTTGGGCCATTAACAGGGAAGCTAAAGGACAAACAGTAAAAACAATCTATTACATGAACGTTTAAAGTATTTTTTTCCAGTTGCTCTCTAAGGAGAGATAGTTTGGATGAAGCAATTAATACATCCCAATCAGCTGTTATTGGTAAGTTATCCCTATATTCGTCCTGATTACCATAATCGTTAGAGTGTAAAAATAACCGAATAGATTCGCCTCCAAAATACTGAGATCGGCAATTTATTTCAGGTAATTCGCAGAAATTGCTTATTCCTTGAGAAAACGCATGGAAAATAACCATTCGTGCATTTATAAGGGCTTCAATAGCTATTTTATTATCTAACAGTTGAGAGAATAAACGTGAATCGACCTCCACCGTATATGGATTTTTTGTGATTCTATCCAATAATTCTGAAGCATCAGGGTGCTGCTGCTTACCCACAGTTCCATGATTTAATTGCTCACGTAAAAATTCCGCCAAGGTCTTGCTAATAACCATGGGCCAATGTTCTTTTTCTATACCCTCTTGAGGCAAAACCTGAAGCATTCCTACCTGGCTAAGTCTCGCTATGTATCTATAGGTAGTAGGTAGATCAAATTCGGTTGAAATACTGTCACGTAGCCGCTCTGTAGCTCGTCCCAAAAGGCGCTTTTGGATATTGTCTACTGAGAGTGATGTCTCCTCCGTGGGGGGAATAGACCGTTTTCCTCCAGGAGGGTCTTTCTGCTTTCGTCCTTGCTCTCTATCGCCTCTGTGGTGATCATCGCCAGACTCTGAGGAGGATCCTTTTCCTTTTCCTTTTTCTTTTATGGCAGGTCGCTGCGAGAGAGAATTTTTCCCTGAACTCATCATCATATTTGAAACAGGTATATTGACGGTTTGGTGGTCATAGGTGAGAGGCAATCTCTCTTTTCCATTATGGCTCGAAAAGAGAGCTCTACCTTCTGTAGTGCTTATTGCATTATCAATGGCTAACTCTCCAGGCAATGATGGATCAACCGGTGATTCAGTAAAAACCATTTGCTGTATAGGCCAAGCAGTGAGATACAACTCCATGAACGCTTTAGTGAGTTCGCCTGCGACAAATATCATGCCTCTTCCAATGAGTTGGTAGGTTAACCAAGGAGGAACGGTTAATACCAAAGACTCAGGGGCTTCATCCTCTGTTGGAAGGGGAAACGATTGAATGGATAATACTAGCTGAGTATCGTGCTCTTTAGGTGCCATCCAGGCTATACGAAAATGATCTGTAACGTCAGTACCGTTAAATCGGTGTATCCAGCGACAGTCATCATGAATACCGACCTCATAGGTTATATTTTTGCCATGATCGTCCGGCAGCGATATCTCATAGGCTAATGCATTACTGTCTTGCTTGAGTGGTAACAATGTAGCTTTATTATCGTCACTCACAACCAACTCCAGCTCTGGTTCAAGCTGTTGTTCCATTTCCTCCATATAGGTGATCAGATTCCCCAATATCGCACTGTTCTTTAGTTCAATCAGTGGATAAGAGATAACACTCATAGGTGCTATCTCAGAAAGGCCAGATCTGCTGGCGGGAGGCATCAAGGATGTTATTAAATGTCTATCAAAAGGCAGTGTGTCTGGAGGTAATCTGGGGGTGAGTGTGTTCAGTAACCATTGTGCCAAAAAGTAATACAGTGAAGCTTGTGTTACTCCATGGGACAATGCGTGATAGGTGCGAATCAGCTGAAACAAAATAGTGGCGGTCGAAGGGTTTCCGGAGTGTAGGTGCAGGATAGGCAGAGTAGAAATAATAGAAATGGCCAGTTGACTAAGAGCCATCCTATCTAATATATGAGTATCCAGAGGAATTTCTACGGAGATAGAAAAACTACGAGGTTTATGCCCATTCACGCTACTGAGTTCTTCTCTGTAGGCCTCTTGATAAGCTCCCGCACAAGTTAATGGCAGAAATATCAGAAGAATGAAACCTAGGCCTCCTATGGCAGTTTTTTTGTTCAACAGTACTTACTCAGCCTTTTTATTGGCTACTTAGTATAGGTGGTATTTTAAGCTCCAGACGCCCATGACCTTTATCAACAGACCTTAGAGCTCCGATGCAGGCCTTTGCATCGGAGCTCTGTTCCTCTATTTATACTCTTCTATCTTATCGACATTCATTGTATACAGCGTTTCTGTGTACTTGGATTTGCTGACTTCCACCTTAAGCGTCCCCGTCAGCCAATAGGCGGTATAACCGGCATCCGCTACCTCAATCCCCTTCTTTACGTGAACAAAAATGGTCTGGTTTGGCGGCGGTGGTGGTACATGAACGCAAGACCCTGCTGACGGAACCAGTAACAGCTCTGTAGCCTTCTGGTTTTTATCCAGATTCAGAGGCACTAGGTAGCCAGGTATTCTGACATATAAGCTGTTCATTTTTTGAACCGGAATTTGCCCCAGCTCTTCTATGTAATCAGCCACCTCTTCCTGAGTCATTTTACCCGCGTTAAAACGATCAATAACACTCTGTTCCGGTTGTGGCATCAAGGCTTCCCAAGTGATCTCGGAAACTTTCTGATTTGTTTTCTTTGTCGTTTCTTCTATTTTTATCGCTGCGCTGTGGCTTGTTGTTGATATTCCGATAGAGAGCAAGACAGCTAACGTCAAAAGTCGTTTTATCATGATATTAAATCCTTATGGTCAGGCCATCGGCCAGAGAATTTTTATAAGCTCGCCAAGCTGGAATAGTGCCGAGCAGCAGGGAACATCCGATAACACTCGCCGCGAGATAAAGTTCAAAAATTCCAGGTGTTGAAATTGGCAGATAAAGGCCAAGGGTGCTTTGCATAATGGGTTGTATAAGAAAAAGCAGGCCGTAGAGCATCGCAATGCCAAGCAGTGTTCCGGCAATGGCGTAAGCCAGTGATTCGATGATCATTAAAGAAAAAATGTGCACGGGGCGAGCACCGACTGATCGTAAAATAGCCATTTCACGTCGTCTTTCATTAAGGGAAGACAAAATAGTCGTTAGCATGCCTGTCAGGCCTGCCAAAACCACCATAATAGAAATCACCAGAAGAGCTTTTTCTGCACTACCAACCAGTTGCCACAGTTCCTGAAGAGCAACTCCGGGCAGAATGGCTGTAAGGGCTTCCTGTTTGTATTCGTTGACTTTGCGCTGGTAACGGAAGGCGGAAATTCTGCTTTTTAAGCCGACGAAATAAGCCGTGATACTTTCAGGTTTCAGCTCCATGTTTTCTGCTTTATCAGCGGATACTGAAAAGGCAGCAATGGGAGGCCCACCGTTTCGCCAGTCAATATGCAAAGCCTCAATACCTTCCAGAGAGACAAGGATCACCTTGTCCAGAGGTGTGCCTGTAGGTTCGAGAATGCCTGTGATTTGAAAGGGTTTATCATCATGGTTCTGTAGACCGTTGCTCTCAACGCCATGACTTAGAATAACTTTTTGGCCGGGCGTATAACCCAATTGCTGTGCAACCGTCGAGCCTATTACGGCTTCGTACAGTTTCGAGAAAGCCTTTCCATGGCTGAATGACAGCGCTTGTTTATCACCATAGCGAAATTTTTCGAATAGGGTCTGGTTGGTTCCCATCACTCTGAATTCTCTGTGAGAATCACCCAGAGCGATGGGGATGGTCCAGGCTACAGAAGGATCAGAAGCAAGTTCTTCATAGGTTTCCCAAGTGATATTGTTGGTAGCATTACCAATATGGAAAGAGGAGTAGAGCAGTAAATTTAACGGACTGCTTCTAGCTCCTACAATAAGATCCGTGCCAGAGAGTGAGCCGGTAAAGCTGTTTTTAGCCTCGACCCTGATACGCTCAACCCCCAGTAGCAGGGCAACGCTGACAGCAATGGAAAGAATGGTCAGCAGTGCTGAAACACGGCGGTTTTTCAGGCTTTTTAGAGACAGGCTCCATATAGATATCATTAGAACTCCCTGCTTTGGCTACTGGCTCTGTTGATTTCAGGCAGGATAATGGTTCGATCAAACAGTGCTTCCAGAGACTGATCGTGACTGACAAACATAAGGGTACTACCAGATGATTCGCACTCACTGAATAGAAGCTTGATAAAAGCCTCACGGGTATCCGTATCGAGGGCAGAGGTCGGTTCGTCAGCAATCAGAAGTTCAGGGCTTCCTATCAAGGCTCTTGCTGCAGCGACGCGCTGTTGCTGTCCTATGCTCAGCTCTGTCACTGGTCGTGAAAGCAGTTTAGGGTCTCTAAGTCCCAATGCTTGCAGTAACCTGGAGGCTTCCTGGGTAGGACTCAGACCGGTTTGTACAACTTTATTCTGCCTACCTTTGGCAAACGAAAGGGGCAAAGTAATATTCTCGATGACAGTCAGATAGGGAATCAGATTGAACATCTGAAAGATAAATCCGGTGTGTTCAGCTCTATGAAGATCTCGCTGAGCTGGAGGGATTTGTTCCAGCTTGGCTCCCAGTACTTTTACACTTCCGGAATCAGGTATCAGCACTCCGCCTAGTAGCCCGAGCAGAGTTGTTTTACCGGATCCGGAAGGGCCCCTGATAAATACCTTTTCACCCTGTTCAATGTTCAGGTTACCGATATCCAGTATCAGGTTGTTGGTTGTCCAGCTGAACCGAACATTTTCAAGCTCAACAACAAGGTTGTTTCTTTTGCTCATTAGAAACTGACCTCATTCTTATGGCGAGTCATTTTCAGGGAAACCTGTCCTCGATCCGTAAACCCTTGCACAGCAATTTCTTCACTGTGTTCAAAGCGACCGAAAATTGATGTTTTCAGGGTTGAGAGAGTCTTAGGGTTGTTGCAGCGGTAGTGGTAACTGACAGAAATATCCAGATGGCCAGATTTTTCCTCACGGCGATCATTGTCATGATCTTCGTGATGGTCGTTATCACTTTCATGATCTTCGTGATGGTCGTTATCACTTTCATGCTCTTCATGATGGTCATCATCGCTCTCGTGTTCTTCACCAGAGGTGGCCTTAGCTGTAATCAGCTGACATTGAGCTGACTTGGTAAACTGCCAGAGAGAAGCCGATTCCAATGCATTGAGAGACTGCTCAAGCTGTTGTTTCTGCTTGTCAGTGTGAATGCTTTCGAAGCCTAGAATATCAGCCGCAGGCATCTCAAGTTCCAGATGGATATCTTTGCCTTCAATGGCAAAGTTTAATGCTCCTTTGCCGTGTATATGAGAGTCAGCATGCCTTTGTTCGGATGCCGCAGTCATTGTAGAAATAGCTGTGCACAGTAATACGGCACTGAGAGTATTCAGAGGTGTAGACATGTTTCTTATCCTGTAGTCAGTTTGATGCGCCCATCGTTATCGAAATTTTTAGAGGCGCATTCATTTTTATGTGATCTCAGGACAGAACAGGTGGGGCTCGGGTCAGTCGCTTGGTGGTAGGAAAAGCTCTGGGCAGAGAAATAGCTGATTCAACTTCGGCTCTGGTCTTGGGAACAACTGGAAGAACAAAAGGAGTCAGGTCGGCAGGTGTTTGGGAGATCAGTTGACAGCTGGCGGAGTGATACTGATCTGAGTGCCAGTGCCCAATATGATCTTTAAAATTCAAACTTTTAAAGGATAGGCGTAATTCAGCCCTGAAATCGCTCTGGCTCTGGTGGTTATGACTGGTAGTAAAAATCAGAGCAAGTAGATAGACAGCCATCAGCAGCCAGGCAAACTTAATGTTGCTCTGTCGTTTTAAATGGCTGATCGACGTGTATGCCATCTGGCTTCGGTATTTAACCTGTTACTGTTTTTCTGGATGCTATCTTCTGTACTTTTATAGATTTTTGCAATGTTATAACAGTATGAAATTACCGAAGTGTGAATATTGCTGAGAAGAAAAGTGTTCAGCAGCCGTATAAAAATACGATAGTGGTTAGGTCGGGTTAGTATAAACAGACCTAAATCATGGTCTTTATAAGATTTTTTCGACTGCGCCATGAAGTGAGAGCAACAGCGAGCAGGTGAATGCCAGCAAAAACAAGCAGTCCGTCAACCAGCCAGCTGTGCCATTCATACACGGCATAATCAAAACCAAAATCGGTATCCTGTAACCATCCAGTAAAGGCTGTTCCTGCGAGACAGACCCACATAAGCCAGACGGCTAGAATTCCCAAAGGGTTATGACCTGAATGTTCCGTAACTTCTCCCGCTTTCAATTCTTGCAGGTGTTCCTTGATTTCGGCAGGCGAGGTCGACATATTGCTGATTCTTGCAGGCTCAGGTGCTAGCAGCAGTCCATAGCCAATTCTGAGACCAACAAGTATCAGAATGCTCCAGCCAAAATACTCATGGAGTTCGTCGCCACCTTCAGTGACAAACTGATTGGCCAGAAACAGAACGGCAATGCTCCAGTGAACAAACTGAACAAAGCGAGGCCAGCGAAAGGGCTCAGACATCGAGTTTGACATGGTATTTTTTCTTAAGCTTGTTCATGGCTTTTAGCCTTTTTCTGGCCAGCTCCATATCACCGGTATCCACTGCTGCCTGAATAGCGTTGATCTGTTTCTGCAGTTCTTTCATGCCGTTCCTGAATGCTTCAGGCGCATGTTCATTAGCGTCCGCTCTAGCGTTGTTGGCATGTTTGCGAATCTGATCCAGATATTCCTGAAGCTGTTCAATGTTTTCGGCTTTGGCAGTACGGCGCAGATTCCAATTCATCTGCTTCATTTCCGCACGTAATTGGCGACTATGGTAGTCATGGCCAAAGGCTGCGCTAGAGGTACCAGCCAGTATCATTAAAAGGGGTAAAAGTATCGAAAGGAAACGTTTTATCATGCTTGGATATACATTCTTGATGTTTTGTTTGGTGCAGCATGATAAAGATATTGCCGCCTTATAAGAAGACGGCAGAATGTAAATTATTGGCAGGATGTATTACTGGGTGCTACCGCAAAAATCCATTGAGCGTTAGAAACTCTGATTTCAATCCATCAAAATCCAGCATGGTCTTAAAGTTATCTTCTGTCGTTTGATCCAGTAGCTGGCTGACCTTACTTTGTATTTCAGGCTTCAGTTCCCAGTCATCCATGCGAATCAAACGATCACTGTCGATGACAGAGGCGTTGCTGATTGTTAGTTTCTCAATGAACATCCGCTGTATTTGCTCAATACAGCCTTCGTGCAAACCCTGTTCTTTCATCGCTTTATACAGGGCCATAATGTAAGGGCCAAAGCCGGGAATAAATACGCTGGCTTTGGTAACCAATGCTTTGCAGACTGCTACTCTGGCTTCGCCATTAAATGGTTTTAGGGAATCGTGAATCTTTGATGCGTGTCGTTGTAGATCCTGTTTGGCAAACCCCAGTGTTCCCTGATGATAGAGTTCATGGGTTATTTCCGGACCAATATAGGAGTAAGCGAGAGTCTTCACATCTTTTGTCAGTAGTTTTTTAGAGGCCAGAAGGTCGATCCACTCGTGCCAATCTTCTCCACCCATGACTTTAACTGTGTCGTTTATTTCTTTCTGACTGGCCGGTTCTAAAGTGACAGAGTGAAGTGCTTCATGCTCGAGATCCAGAGTGAATCCCTGGTATTTTCGGCCTGTCGGTTTGATGGCTGATCGTACTAGTTCACCGGTTTTATGATCCAGACGAATGCCCGCTGCCAAGCTGTAAACGACCAAGTCTACTTTACCTTCAAAACGTTCCTTTATTGTGTTCACTACGTGCTGGCGAATGGCCGGTGAAAAAGCATCGCCGACGATATTCTCAGCGATTAAACCTTCCTGCTTTGCGGCTTCACAAAATGCTAAATTGTTGTGCCAGCCAGCTGTACCACATCCTTTTTCTGATGGGCTGCGCTCAAAGGAGACACCGATAGTGTCAGCGCCAGCACCAAAAGCTGAAACGATTCGAGTAGCTAAACCAAAACCGGATGAGGCACCGATGATTAAAACCCGCTTGGGTGTATAAGCTGGGGCTGGTTGTTTTTTTACGAACTCGATTTGCTGGAGTACGGCTTCACTGCAACCTTCCGGGTCACAGTTGCGGGCAATAACACCCTGAATAACAGGTTCGATAGCCATAGTAATTCCGAGCTCTATGGTAAACAGGTACTGGATGCTGGCATTGGCTTGGTAGTGTGTCAATAAATCCTGTACTACGCTTGCGACAGGCTTTTGCTGTTGATTTCTTTTTCTGGTAAATGGGGGCGTTTTGATCTGATGAAATCAGTGATTGCTGTATCGATTGTATGGAAGTTGATGATCCTTGGCCTTTTGTTATTGTCGAATCTGGCGTTTGCTCAGCGATCGTATCTCATTCTCCATTCTGATGGTCATGCTTATCTGGGTACGCTGGCTGTGGATGACGAGCATCATATTTTGAAGGCCCAAATCCAGATAGGTGGAGAAGGTGGTTCTTTGACAATTGGTATTGATATGTCAGGAGGTGAAAAGACTGCCATCATTCAGTTTGGTTCAGTTAATATACCTCCGGTTGTATCAGGGGCCACAAGTATCACTAGTACGCCGTTGGCAGCGACAATTCAGTCAGTGATGGGGTTACCGGAGGCTTGGCTGTATATGGGTGAGACAACGCTCTGGTCGCTGGAATTACCAGAAATTGCTCAGATAGGACAGTTGATTGCAGGGCAAGATCAACAGAATTGGAGCGGTGTTATAGTAACCATGAATTCTTTAGAGCCTTCCTCTGCGAACTTTCATTTTCAGATGGATAGTTGCCTGATTCAGCCAGATTTTCAGACTCATGGTATTCCGGCTGAGCCTCTTCCTCAATTAACAGATTCATTTCTACAGTCGACGCTGGAACAACTTATTGTTGTTCTTATATCACCGCAATTGCTTCAGCAAAGCTATAGTGCTTCCGCTCCGACAGCTGATGGATACAGCTTGGCAGCCCCTTTGCCTGAGATAACATCCTCTGGTGAAGGTGAGATACCTCAAAAGAGTCATAATTCTGAGGTGAACCATCCTCTGGAAACACTCCCTCTTTCCGCTGCGGTCCTACCTCCACAGTTTGTATCAGCGGAGACAGTGCCGCGATCAGGACGATCTTTTGTAGATACGGTCAATGGTGTAATGGGGCGCACTATTCAGCAGATGAGGCTTGATAGAGGGGGGCTTTCTAAAGAGGGTACTAATCATTATTCAAGACATTTCGATACTGCATCAATACCTCAAGAACAAGCAGGCAAAGGCAAAGGGCGCCATAAGGTTCTATTGAAGCTTGGGAGTAAATCCTTTTTTTGGAAAATCCCTCTGCTCAGAACTTGGGATCAAACGAAAAGCTTGTTTAACGAGAATAATGAGTATAAATGGAGAGAGGATGAAGATCGAGATCCTCCCTCAGCAGGTAGCGTGCTTCAAGGGCTTTACATACGTGGTATAGGTTTGGAAAGCAAGCTGTTTTAGGTAATTGCACTCAGGGAAGAGCGCCTGTTGTTAAGGTGTCTTTTTTCTCCATCCATTCCTTCACACCCCCCTTATAATGCATCACATTGGTGTAGCCGCTGGCTGTAAAAAAGTCGACACCTTTCAACCAGGAAGTACACTCGGGACTCCAGCAATAAACGACAACAGGGTAGTTTTTTAGAAAAGGCAGTGTGTTTGTCAATTGATCTCTGCTGGCAAGGCTATGGGCTCCGGGTATGTGTCCTTTTTCATAGTTTTCCTGGCGGTTAGCATCAACTACAAAGACTTCACTAGCTTTCATGGCCTTTTTGAGATCTTGGTAATTGATCTCTGTGTAAATTTTGTCGTATGCGGCCAGGCGATCATGACTTTCATTGGCCTTAACGAGAGGTGGCAGTAAGCTCAGACTTAAGGAAAGAGCCAGTAGTTGTGGTGTTTTGAATGGCAGGCTGAACATGACTGTACTCACGATTTTATGTGAATGGCAGTATAGCTGTCAGCCTGAATTCTGTTGTTTTACTATGAAAATGCAGCTCTATAAGGCGTTGTAGTCATTTTCATGTTTCGGCGGTGAGCTGCATTTTTCACTTATGGCTGTTTGCTTTCCGATTTATTCTGCACCAACGTCCCTAAGAGCCCGAATATAGGGAGTAGCGTGACGTTGCGATTCCAGAGTGGAAAGAAAAGTACTTCCTTCGACGGTAGCCGGATTAAGTTCAAGCCCGCTCTCAACATAAAATCGTAGAAAACGTTCGAAATCTTCCGCTCTCAGTGAACGATAAGCTCGTGTCAGAATATGCAGGGCCTGGCTTTCTCCTGCTGGAGCCTGAAGGCTCAAATATTCTTTGATTCTCGCGTCATCCAGTACTTCGCCAATGACTTTCTGTTTATCTTTTTTCATGGTTAATCCTGGTTTTTTTCAGATGCAACCTCCGGAGCAAAGCTCTAGCAAGTGTGCAGATACACATAACCGAATACTTAATCAGCCATCTTCCTGTCTACGGCGGGAAGATGACTTTTGGATTTGTATGTCTGAGCACTTAGGGGGTTGCTGAACTGTCTGGCATTTTACCTGATGTTTGGGAAAGTTATAGGTTGCTCTAATGACACCTTTTTATATGTCTATACTTTTCTGGTTCATACGCTCACCTGAAATAGTTATAAAAAGCAATTGAGGTGATGGATTCAGTGGCTGGAAGCCTCATTATTGGGTTCACTTATGTCAGATAGCTCTGTTAAGCCTGAGACATCCGCTCATTCGATCAGCGTTAGTTCTGAGTCCGAGCGGTGGACTGCTCGGGATTCTGGCTGGATGATGAATCTATTTGGTACTGCCGTTGGTGCCGGGATTCTCTACTTACCTATAAATGCAGGCGCTGGTGGTATCTGGCCATTGATTATTCTGTCACTGCTAGCAGGACCTATAGTCTGGCTGGCTCACCGGAATTTGGTGCGTTTTTGTCTCGCTGCCTCTAATCCAAATGCCAACATCACGGGAACGGTCACTGAGTACTTTGGTACCAGGGCTGGAAAGGTTTTGACCTTTGCCTATTTTATGTCTATTTATCCGATCATGTTGCTTTACGGTATCGGGATTACGAATGTGGCGACAAACTACATTGAATACCAGTTGCAGTGGCAACCACCATCAAGATTGCTGCTTAGTTTTATTCTGGTATCCATTCTGATTGCCATTATGCACATCGGTGAAGACTGGATGTTGAGAGCGGTAAAAATTATGTGTTATCCCCTGGTGGTTATTTTGTTGGGTATATCCATTTATCTGATCCCCCAGTGGAATATGGCAGCGTTTGATCAACCATTCAATTTACATGATCTTCTGGTTACTCTATTTCTGACAACACCCTTGCTGATTTTTTCTTTTAATCATTCGCCCGCTTGTTCGGCATTTGCCAGGGCCTACCGATTAAGTATTCCTGACAGACAACAGTGCGAGAAAAAAACAGCTGTTATTCTTAAAAGAAACACGCTTTTGTTACTGGTGGTTATTCTTAGCTTTGTATTTTCATGTGTATTGTCGTTGACGCCGGAAGAGCTTCAGCAGGCAAAGGATTTGAATGTTCCAGTGCTATCAGTACTTGCCAATCGTTCAGGTAATTCGGTGTTTGGACTGATAGCACCGATTATTGCTTTTCTGGCGATTTCGAGTTCCTTCTTCGGGGTTTATCTAGGCAGTCTGGAAGGATTGCAGGGTTTAATTACCCAGCAATGGTTGACTCATAACCAACACAAATCGTTGAATATGAAGGCTCTCAAGAGAGGTTCTGTTCTGTTCTGTCTGATCACTTGCTGGCTCGCCGGGTATGTGAACTGGAGTGTGATAGGGATGGTGCAGATGTTGGTCGTCCCCATATTGGCCACGATTTTGTACCTGATGCCGATCTATGCCATTTATCGGGTGAGCAGTCTTCGTCATTATCGTAACTATTTGATCGACTTTTTCACTTTGACTGTTGGAATAGTGGCGATCATTGCTTTTCTGGTGGACAAGCTGTTGTAAGTTCAGCACGGGTGGTTGTGCCACATCGTGCCCGTCTGCCTCTGACTATAGTCAGAATCTGTATATATCGGATTTAACTGGAATTTTTGGGGTCAGGGATGAATCTGGATCAATTACCAAGTGGTGTTGGAGGTGTCGGTGGAATACCGCAAACGCCTGGATCAACGCCTGTTGAACAAAGGGAGGGAAAGCTTGGTAGTCGTACTGTTCAAAGTATGGAAAGCGTTAAAAATCAGGTTCCTAAAAGTTCCATTCCTACTGCTCCTCCACCGCCTTCTCTTAGCGCTCGAAAAACAGAACTGGCTGAAAGCAAGCCCATTGTTGGACAGGCTGACACCAGTGAGTCAAAAGAAACTGAAAAATCAGAAGCGACGGCTGAACCTCAGAAGAAAACCCTGAAAGAAAAGATTAAGCATTTGTTTGGTGAAATCAAACGTTTCCTGAAGCACGAGCAGTGGAGTCAGTTGCCACAGGAAAAATTAAACCAGTTACCCGATGGTGAATTGAAGCAGGATCTGGAAGCCAGAAATGAAAGGGTTCAGGAATTGTCAGATCTTAAATCAAAAGCAAAAACGCTGGAGAAAAGTGTTGATCAGTATGAATCCAGCCATAAAGATTCATTGAAAGCGTTACGTGATGTCAGACCTCCACAAAGCGGTGTTCTAATAGGAGGAGGTGGTGAAGAGTTTGATTTCACGTCACTGGTTGGCAGAGCAAAAGCGTTTGAGGGACTTAAGGCGTCGTTTGAAAATAGCCCTGATTATAAGCAATACAAATCTGACTATCAGGAGTTGGTGCAGATACCTGAAAAGAGACAGGTTCTTAAAGATCAGCTCCATGCAGTGAATGATGAATTGAAGCTTAAAGTGGATATGGCCGCTGATAAAATAACGGATAGAACTCATAGTGAAATTGATAGAAGAGTGGCTGATTCAGGAAGTAAAACAGCATCGGGAATTCGTGAATTGCAGGAAAATCATTTAGAGCAAATAACGGGGAAAGAGAAAGAAATTCTTGAGGTGGAAGCTAAATTGAAAATCCTCAAGGAAAGAAAGAATCAGATTAGAGATCAGACACTGCCAATGCTGAAAGCTAAGTTTGCCTCTATCGGAAAAAGCACGCAGAGAGCACTTAAACAGATTGAGAAAAAAGCAGGCAAGCTGGAACCTAGCCAACTGACTGCTCTGAAGAATCAGGCTATTGCAGGTATGCGAGAGAGAAGAACTAAAGTTCTGGCTGAAATGGATAAGCTAAAACTCAGTGTTAAAAGCTACCCTGAAGAGCGTGATCAGTTGCGTAACCAGCTTAAAACTGAAAAAGAAGATTTAAAGGCGTTAAAGAAAGGTAAAGGTGTTCAGGAGGACGTAAAAGCTCTGAAAAAAGAAGACAAGAATGTAGCTAAACAGGCATCGAAGGATTATAAAGCGGCACCTAAGGAGGCCAGTAAAATAACAGAGGAAATGCACAAACAGCTTCGAGGAAGAAATAACAAGGTGGGGTGATAGCAATGACAAACTAAGAGTGAACAAAAGAGCAAAAACCCGTTTGCCCACTCAGTGTCAAATCAGTGACCTTTCAGAGCATAGATACCATTAGCGTTACGCCAGTATCCTTGATAATCCAGTCCATAACCGAAGATATAACGATCTTCAATTTCCAGACCGTAGAAGTCAGCTTTCAGACCCGGACGAGATTTTCTGTCGTGTAACTTATCGATCAGAACCGCAGTAAAAACCTCTGCAGCACCCTGCTCTTTACAGTAATCCGCAATAGCATCGAGAGTGTGGCCTTCGTCGAGAATATCATCAACGATCAGAATAGTTCTGTCGCGCATGTCCTGGATTGGACGTACACGCCAGTCCAAATGACCGCCGCTCAGTTGATCACGGTAACGGGTAGCGTGAACATAAGACGCTTCCAGTGGAAACTGAAGATGAGTAAGCAGCTTACCAGTAATAACCATGCCGCCATTCATGACGCAATATACCAGTGGATTACTGCTGGATAGCTTTTCGGTAATAGCTTTACCCATGCTACCGATAGCGGACTCGATCTGTTGTTCGTGATATAGACAGTCTGCTTCGTCCAGAACCTGTTGGATATGGTCGAGATCAACGGACATAGGTTATAAACCTCATTGCAACGGCACTAACTGATTATGTTGTGAATAATCAGTATATAGAAAAAAACGTGCAAAATACCCTGATTTATCCCACCGGGCAAGGAATAAGGTCGAGTTGCGGATTGTGGAAAAAACCTATGGTTGGGTTCTATATGTTGTGTGAAAATAAGTAGGTTTATGCCCAACAAACGGCATTAATAATTCAACAGGCAATATAGGTTGAGAACAGGCATGAGTGTTCAGGAAATCAAACATCCGCTGGTACAGCACAAACTGGGTATTATGCGCGGAAAGGATATTAGTACCAAAGGGTTTCGGACACTGGCCAATGAAGTAGGTTCTCTTCTTACTTATGAAGCCACTAAAGATTTTGAACTTGAAGATCATGTGATTGATGGTTGGGCGGGAGAAGTTACTGTCCCGCAGATCAAGGGTAAGAAAATTACCATAGTACCTATTCTACGTGCTGGTCTCGGTATGATGGATGGTGTGCTGGATCTGATCCCAAGTGCCCGTGTCAGTGTCGTAGGTCTGTACCGTGATGAGGAAACTCTGCAGCCAGTCCCCTACTTTGAAAAACTGGTTAAAGATATCGACGAGCGTATTGCGCTGGTTCTGGATCCAATGCTGGCGACTGGCGGTTCCATGATCGCTACTATCGATATGCTGAAGAAAGCCGGTTGTAAGGAAATTCGCTGTTTGGTTCTGGTAGCGGCACCTGAAGGCATTGAAAAGCTGATGGAAGCTCACCCAGATGTGAAGCTCTTTACGGCCTCCATTGATGACTGCTTGAATGAACAAGGTTACATCATGCCTGGGCTTGGCGATGCTGGTGACAAAATATTCGGTACCAAGTAATCGTTTCAAAAGAAAAGGCCTCCGGGCCTTTTTTTTTGAAATAATAATATTATTTTGAACGCACATTCAATAATTCAGAATCTAAAAGAACAAACTGAACATATGACAGACATGACAACGTCCGCTGACGATATGCCTTTGCACCGCCAGGTGTTGATGGGAGGCCAGATGCTTTTCGTAGCATTTGGTGCACTGGTATTGGTCCCTATATTGACAGGGCTTGATCCCAATGTAGCTTTCTTTACGGCGGGTATTGGTACCCTGATCTTTCAGATTTGTACCAAACGACAAGTGCCTATTTTCCTGGCATCGTCCTTTGCCTTTATTGCTCCGATTACTTTCAGTATTCAGCAGTGGGGTTTGCCAGCCACTATGGGCGGTATGATGGCTGCGGGTTTCTTCTATGTTTTACTCAGCTGCTTTATACGACTGAAAGGCAGTGGTTTTATGTATCGACTGTTCCCGCCAGTGGTGGTTGGTCCAGTGATTATGGTGATTGGTCTGGGTCTGGCGCCAGTAGCTGTCAATATGGCCAGTGGTGGTGCTAATCCTGCCATTGATGCTGATACGTCAATGATTCTGGCCGGTATTTCCTTGCTGACCACGCTGATGGTTGCCACCATGGCAGGAGGGATATTGAAGCTGATCCCGATTATCTGCGGTATTACCGTGGGTTATGTAGCTTCAGTATTTATGGGCGTAGTAGATTTCTCTCCAATGGCTGAACGCGCTTGGTTCGCGATACCTAACTTCACAGCTCCTGAATTCAACTGGAACGCCATTCTGTTTATGTTGCCCGTTGCCATAGCTCCTGCCATTGAACACATTGGTGATATGTTAGCGATTAGCTCTGTTACCGGTAAAAAGTATCTAGAGAAACCGGGACTGAAGAACACTTTGCTGGGTGATGGTTTGGCAACAACGGCGGCGGCTATGTTCGGTGGTCCACCTAACACTACTTATTCAGAAGTAACCGGTGCGGTAATGCTGACCAAAGCATTCAACCCTAAAATCATGACCTGGGCAGCAGTGATTGCTATCGCGATTGCCTTCATTGGTAAAGTCGGTGGCTTCCTTGCAACGATTCCAACACCGGTTATGGGTGGCATCATGATGTTGCTGTTTGGTTCTATTGCGGTGGTAGGTCTGAGTACGATGATCAAGGCGCAGGTAGATCTGAGTAAGCCTCGTAATCTCGTGATCGTTTCCATTGTCATGGTATTCGGTATTGGTAATCTGGCCATTACGGCTGGAGACTTTACTTTGAAAGGGATCAGTCTGTGCGCTATTACAGCGGTACTGCTGAACCTGATTTTGCCTCATACCGACAAAGACGATAAAGATCAGTCTTCTACAAAAGTCGCTTAATTGTTTCAGGTTGATACTGAAGAAAAGCCGGATAGTTAATATCCAGTAATACCGGGCTAGCTCATTAGTCCGGTATTTTCATTTTTTGAAAATGAATTCACAATTTACAATTGTTATTATCTCTTTCTAACTACTATTTATCCCATTAGTTAAAATCTGTTTATCTTTTTTTTGTTAGTCATCTATTCTGATCAGCTGAATACAAGGTCTATGTCGTATAAATTGATAAGCACAGGAAGAGATGTGCGATGAAAGCGAGTAGATTTTATGGCCTCTTTATTTTGATATCGGCAGTTGACTGGTTGCAGATCACCCAATGACATCAATAATTAAGGCAATGGTTCACGGGTTAGTTTTGTCAATGTACTGACTGTCTCCGTTGCTCTTTCTATCGTTGCTACCGGCATGTAGCTGTAAAGGAATAGATGAAGAAGGATAAAACCTTCTTCAAGAATGTCAGTTCTGCTGACCAACAGGTTATAGCATCGGATACTGATCGCTATTATCCTTTCAGCCACTTAGCCGTCAACAAGGAGTCGTCACATGGCACTAGCAATAAATATGGAAGATCACTACAGCTACACGCTGATTGAGCTGGCTGGCAAGGTGGATTCTGGCACAGCGGATCTACTGGATAGAGCGCTTGAATCTGCCATTACAGAGGGGCATCGAGATCTGATACTGGACTGTAAAAAACTGATTTGTATCAACAGTCAGGGTTTGAGAGTGCTGCTTCGAGCTTTGAAGAGTTATTCAGTGTTCTACACGTTGACGCTGTGTAATGTTTCAGGCTCCATAAGAGCACTGTTAGATCTGACCGGTATCTCACGATTTACCGTCATTCGCGACAATCTCGATCAGGCTGCAGCTTCACTGCCTGGTGATGAAATGTAAACCGTAATGGGGGAGGTTCATTACTCCCCATTACGATACTGCTAGTTCTTGAGAAATTTGAATCAAAGCGAAATTTAAGTTACCCGGGTTCGTATCATAAATGCATAATCTCTGTAATTAACTAATAGACACATAGATTTGAATTGGCCAGATAAAAGCATAGGTTGGAGTATAAATTTGGATGTACAGATTGCGTAAAAATGGTTTAGTCATTGCACCGGTGGATTGAATATAAAAAAAAGTTGAAGTAATTCATCTTTGTTTGAATCTTTTGATCTCTCTCGCCATATAGAAAAATACTGTTGTTAATAATCATGAAATTATAGTTTTTTTATTTGAATGAGAGTTGTATCTGCTAGAGCGTTTAAATAATAATGTAAATTTATATTCTTGTTTTTATCGAGTTTGTCTATTTTTAATCGAATGAAGCTCTGAATAGATATAATATCTTACTTATGAATAGTGAATGCTTGCCAGGAAATAAAAATCTAAAGAGGAAGAAGTGGCTGCTGAATCACAATGCTGAATATCTTGATGTACTCTGGTGGTGTTTTTCGTTAAAGCTTGTTTGATACATACATCTGATACCAGGAATAGATTTTCATCATTTGATCGCATGCTTAGACTTTTTTTTTAAAAAATATAACAGTTTAGTGAATGATAACTAATATGAAGTTGGTGATTACAATATATAATATTTTAGTGGTATGGAGAGTAATGCTATGTCTATCAATAGTTTCGTCAGACGAAATTTGTGTCTGATAGCTTTAGGCTCTTGTGTCAGTGTCGCTGATGGAGTATATGCCATTTCTGATATTGATAAAAATACAGATTATAAAAGTTCTATAAAATTCACTGATAATGAACGAACGCTTAGTCAGAGAAGTTCAGAGGTTGTAACAGCAGAGCCTGATACCCAACCTAGCCAGGAACAACTAACTTATGCTAATCAGAATTGCAGCGGCGATAGTTATTTTACCAAAGTGTTAGTTGATTCAGAGGCTAATCTTTGGAATATTGTTGATAGCTATATACAAAGCGGTGGCTCTAACTTTAACAGTAATCATATAGTTCAGTTTCAGAGAGATCATCCATACGCTTTCTGGGTGGATTCTGATATGAACTCAAAGGGAGTGTTATTTTTATTACCTTCCGGAGCAAGTTATGACACAACGAAAGCATTAGAATATTTTGATTCTGGAAGAGATGACAACCAAGCTCCTCGGGTTGGATTGTGTGGTCTTTCAGAGCACGGTATGAATAACGCCCAAATTAATTTGATCGGTAGTACTTATAGTGATCTTGGTGACGATGCTACTCTATTTGAACAAGGCTTAGGTTATAAAGCTCCTCCATTAAGAATTCAATTTGCTCAATTTGAAATGAATCATATAGCGATCAATAGCGAAGGAATCGATCCTTTGGTTTCTGGGATGCGAGTAAGTAACTTTGGCAAGTTGCTTCTTAATAATATTGATTTTCAGCGTAGCTCAACCGGAACTAAAGGATTAATTACCAGCTGGTCATCTAGTCTGTCTATTTCCGGTGGTGAGTATAAATTCAATGCTGAAAGTGGTCGTTTATTTGAAGTTCCAAATAGTCGAGTTGATATAACTAGTGCGACTGTAACAGTAGAAAAGAGTGTTGATGCCATTGTAGGTAGTAGCGTTGATTTAAATGTCCTGCGTTCAAGTTTTATTTCCACTGCTGAAAGATCGAGAGAATATAAACCGATACTCTTTTATTCAAACTATGTGAAAAATAATGACAGCGATCAATGCTTCCGAAGTGGTATTGACTCTTGCAAGAAAGAAGATAATCCGATGGGTGTATTTTCACCGAATGGATTTGATAGTTGTACAGAATATCTTAAGAAATGTACGGAAGCTTTGGTGAGTAAAATTAATTTTAGCAATAATACGGTTAAAGGGCATTGGGATTATTTGCTAGGGGCTCATTTGCCTTCTTCTTTGTCCGCTTCAACATCTGCAGAAGAGTATTTTAATAGTACTTTTCTTTTATCACTTTCTGGTATAAACAACAATGTTGAATTAGCAACCTATAGCAGCTGTTCAATTCATGGTACTTCGATTTATAGCGGTGACATAATAGTAGGTGATAGGGGATGTTTACAAGGATCCAATAGTGGAGCGGTGAGTTTAGCTGCTAGTGTCCCTCTCGTAATGCTTGTGGTTTTAGCAGGAACTGTTTTTTAAATTTTTTGGATCTGAAAATCGGGTTTTCATGCTGTATGCATGAGAACCCGAGTTGTTGCTTAATCAGTCATCCAGCTTCTTCTTCAGAATCTGGTTAACCATTCCTGGGTTAGCCTTACCTTTGGATGCTTTCATGGCTTGACCGACAAAGAAGCCAATCATCTTGCCACGTTTCTCTGGAGGCGCTGCACGGTAGTTTTCAACCTGCTGGGCATTCGCCGCAAGAACGTCATCGATCATGGTTTCGATGGCACCGGTATCAGTAACCTGTTTGAGACCTTTCTTTTCGATGACTTCATCAGCATCTTTGCCTTCACCGTTCCACATCGCTTCAAATACTTTCTTAGCGATATTACCGGAAATGGTGTTGTCCTTGATGCGTGCAATCAGGCTAGCCAGCATCTCGGCAGTGACCGGACTGTTAGCAATGGTTGTGTCGTTGGCATTCAGGCTTCGAGTCACTTCACCCAATACCCAGTTAGAAGTCAGCTTGGCATTACCACTAAGTTTCGCGGCGGTTTCAAAGAATGCAGCTGTCGCTTGATTACCTGACAAAATATCAGCATCAATGTCACTCAGACTGTAGTCACTGATAAAGCGAATTTTCTTGGCATCCGGCATTTCCGGAAGGTTAGCACGAAGTTTCTCCAGACGACTCTCTTCGATGACTACTGGCAGTAAATCAGGGCAGGGGAAGTAACGGTAATCGTTGGCTTCTTCTTTGCTGCGCATGGAACGAGCCTCGCCAGTGTCACCGTTGTACAGGCGAGTTTCCTGGACAATACGACCACCGTCCTCAAGAACGTCAATCTGGCGAGCCACTTCTTTATGAATAGCCGCTTCCATAAACTTGAAGGAGTTCAGGTTTTTGGTTTCGGTACGAGTACCTAAGTCTTCCTGGCCTTTTGGACGCACGGATATGTTGACGTCGAAACGCATGGAACCCTGAGACATTTCACCGTCGCAGATACCCAGAGTTGTGACGATAGAGTGCAGCTTTTTGGCAAAAGCGACGGCTTCTTCAGAACTACTGAGATCCGGCTCGGTAACAATCTCAATCAACGGCGTTCCGGCGCGGTTCAGGTCGATACCAGTCATGCCGTGATAATCTTCATGGAGACTTTTACCGGCATCTTCTTCCAGGTGAGCGTGATGAATTCTAACGCTTTTGGTGGAACCATTCGCCAGAGTGATATCCACATGACCGGCACCCACAATAGGCTTGTCCAACTGTGTGGTCTGGTAGCCTTTTGGCAGGTCAGGGTAAAAGTAGTTTTTACGATCGAAAACGTTGACTTTATTGATCTCGGCATCAATGCCCAGACCAAACCTGATCGCCATATTAATAGCTTCTTCGTTCACTACTGGCAGTACGCCTGGCAGACCCAAGTCTACGGCGCAGGCCTGAGTATTTGGCTCAGCGCCAAAAGCGGTGGACGCACCAGAAAAAATCTTGGTTTTGGTTGCAAGCTGAACGTGAATTTCCAGCCCGATTACAGTTTCCCACATCATATCTGTGTCCTTGCTCAGGCTGTGAATGGAGTCGCTTTATGGAAGTCGGTTTCTTGCTGGAAGCGATGAGCCGCATTCAGCAGAGTACTTTCGTCGAAGTGACGACCGATCATTTGCAAACCTACCGGACGACCATCAACAATACCTGCCGGTACAGACATACCTGGCAGTCCTGCCAGATTAACGGACAGAGTGTAGATGTCTGACAGGTACATAGCGATAGGGTCGTCGCTCTTTTCACCAATATTAAAGGCTGGTGTGGGTGCATTAGGACCCATAATGATGTCGCACTGATCAAAGGCGTTCATAAAGTCGTCACGAATCATACGACGAATTTGCTGAGCCTTGTTGTAGTAAGCATCATAATAACCGGCGGACAAAGCGTAGGTGCCCACCAGAATACGACGCTTAACTTCATCGCCAAAGCCTTCGCTGCGGCTGCGTTTGTACATATCCATCAAATCTTTAGGATTGTCGCAGCGATGGCCAAAACGGGCACCGTCAAAACGAGACAGGTTGGTGGAGGCTTCTGCAGGAGCAATTACATAGTAGGAAGGAATGGACAGCTGCAGGTTGGGCAAGCTGACTTCCTGAACCTTGGCGCCCAGCTTTTCGTAAACGGCGACAGCATCACGAATGCGTTGCTCTACATTGGCATCCAGACCGGCAGAGAAATACTCTTTTGGCAGACCAATGGTTTTGCCTTCCAGAGAATCATTCAGGTGAGCGGTGTAGTCCGGAACTTCACGATCCATACAAGTGGAGTCGCGATGATCAAAACCGGCCATGGTGTTCAGCATCATCGCGGCATCTTCAGCCGTGCGGGTCATCGGGCCTGCTTGATCAAGGCTGGATGCATAGGCAACCATGCCGTAGCGAGATACACGACCATAAGTTGGCTTTAGGCCAGTGATGCCACAATGAGACGCAGGCTGACGAATGGAACCGCCGGTATCAGTACCGGTTGCGCCAGCGGCCAACTGTGCAGCTACGGCTGCTGCAGAACCACCGGAAGAACCGCCAGGAATAGCGGCCAGATCCCATGGGTTTTTCACAGGGCCGTAGTAGCTGTTCTCGTTAGAGGAGCCCATGGCAAACTCGTCCATGTTGGTTTTACCCAGCATGACGGTACCCGCTTCCTTGAATTTACGGGTAACGGTGGATTCGTACGGTGCAATAAAGTTGTTGAGCATTTTTGATGCACAGGTGGTCTTCACACCTTCAGTGCAGAACAAATCTTTATGAGCCAATGGAATACCGGTCAATGCTTCAGCATTGCCTGCTGCACGACGTTCGTCAGCGGCTTTAGCCTGTTCCAGGGCCAGCTCATCAGTAACGGTAATAAAGCTGTTGTAGTTGCCATCCAGCTGCTTGATACGATCAAGGTATGATTGTGTCAGCTCGACACTGGACAGTTCGCCAGAAGCTAACGCCTGACTTTGTTCAGAAATGGATTTATCGTACATGGTCTGGTTAATCGCCTGATAATAAAAGTGGGTTCAACAAAAGAGGGTGATCACTCAATGACTTTTGGAACCAGAAACAGGCCGTCTTCAACAGCCGGAGCACAGCTTTGCAGCTGCTCACGATTATTTTCTTCTGTCACTTTGTCTTCACGCAGACGCTGAACAGCGTCCAGCGGGTGAGCCATGGGTTCTACATTGTCGGTATTGATGGACTGCATTTGGTCCACCAGTTCGAGAATGTTGTTGATGGTGCTGGCTGTAGCATCCACCTGATTGTCATCAATAGACAGACGTGCCAGATGGGCAACCTTCTGAATTTCAGAGGCATCTATGGCCATGACTCTCTCCGAGTTCGAGCTTTAAATAAGCGGCAATACCTTTCACAATCAGAAACAGACTGCTTCGACTTATCTATCGTCTGTAAAGGTATTAGGGAAATAAAGGCTAAATGTATGGGCTGGAGGAGGGAATCTCAAGATGTGATGACGAATAACGGTAAAAAAAAACCCAATCAGAAAAATAGATAAGAAATAGGTTCCGTCTCCATTTTATACCAACTTAATTCCTTAGGAGAGAATTTGAGGTGTTTATCTCTGCACTGATGCCTACTGCAGGGATAGTATGTTACTGGATTAAGCCTCAGAGGGTTCCCTTTCTGCCGATTGCAGTGCGGTTAAGGTTTCAGGACTAACCACGGTTATTGTCGTAGTTGTTCTCTGGACCTCCCTTGAGTTAACTGGCCTTAGCACGGATATTGCGTACGAAGTCCCCCACGTTATGCAATACCCGGTTTAAGTGTTGCTTAGTTTTTGGCTCTAATCTTGAGTATGTGATCTCTCTCCCCTGGTGTTAAACCATCTTTCAATTTTTTACCCGGTTGATCTGATTTGTTTTTTTGGGTTGAATCAGGTTTGGGTTTAGATTCGGTAGTTTTATGTGATGGTTCTTTAGTCCAAACTTTTTTAGGGTTTTGTCTGCGGTCAGATCCCGGTTTTTTAACTAGAAAATTGAAATCATCGTCATCGTCAGGTGATCGACTTGTGACGGTAGTGCTGGAAGATGGATCGTGTCCATCACCATCGGGGTCTACAGCAGTATTCAAAATAAAGCTATATTCGCTTGTCTGTTCATCTGTTTCATCTGTGTTAACAGTATCAAGGCTATCGATTGGTGTAGGCGGATCGTTAGGCGGAAGGTTACCATCCCCTGCGGGATCATCTTGTTTACGAAACGGCTCATCTTTTGTTTTTTTGTCATTTTTAGATGGATCTGAAGAATCTTTATCGCTATTTTGCCCGCGTTTAGCAGCTTCTGCATAGCTTCGATCACCAGTTTCTGGATCCCCAGTCTCTTCAGCATAACCGTCACTTACAAATGTTCCATTTTTGTTATTTAAATCAAGATATACATCAGGGTAAAAAGGATAAAAATGAAATACGCTTTCTTGTTCCACGAGTATGCCAGAATTGCATTTATTTTTTCCAGGCCCTACCTCAAGAAAACATTGAGTTGCTTTAACTATTTGCTCTATCAGGTTCTCTGGAATTCCACCTGGGTGACCGGAAGTGCCCGTGGTAAACATGGATCCAGAAATATCATGGTAAACGAACAGCGGTATCTCGGTGGATAAGGACATTGTGAGAGATTGTGGGTCACGAAATAGTTTAACCGTTTCGCCTGGAAATAAGTCGAGCAGTCTTTTCAGATTCTTGGATACATTCACTAATTCAGCCGTATTAGGCTGAAGCGTAATAAGGTCGCCTTCAGCTGTTTCAGCTATCGTCATGCTAGGTTGAATGGATCCCTGATTTTCATTGTGTGAATTTAGATCGTCGTAGAATTTAAATTGAGTTAATGGCTGGATAGAGGGAAAGAGAATATCTCCAGAAGAGTGGAGCTCAAGTGATTCTAGTGATTGCGCTGAGGCAAGTAACGGGAGAAAGGCGCTGAAACAAGTGAGGCAAACTTTCATTAACACTTCCTTTGACGTTGAATTAACCGTTAATGAATAGCAGCGTTAACACATTTATCAAGCTGACAACTGATTAGAAATAATCTTTATATTTTATCCGCTTCCGTTACTTCCACTAATGCATAGATGACGATAAAGAGAACATCCCAATAATATAAAAATTAATATTTGCAATAAAGGTTAATGTTCTAGCAAGATTTTTATTATAAGAAAAAACTAAGTGCAAAGAGCTTGTCATTAATGATAAGCAACCAATGTCGTATTTGTATGAAGCACTGTATTAAAGTACTACAGACTGATTTCACGCCCTGTAATAATGGCAGTGAACTCACAAAAGTTTTTATTAATAGTGCTGAATGCGATTGATCTGGTTGTTACTATGACAGTTATTGAGTATATTTTGCTCGATTGAGTTGTTGTCTTATTTAACTCGCGTTTATATTGTATCGCCGCAAAATCGCACTATTTTGGATAATATTGGCACCGTTCTCTCAACGTCTACCGCTCCACAGTCCGGAATTACTGAGGCATTGGTTGTGCCGGGAACCTTTGTGATTTTTCCTGCCGCTATTTCAAAAATCGCTATAGGTCGTGAAATTAGTCTTAGAAATTCCAATATAGTGTTTTATAAAAATACGACAACGAGCGTATATAGGTTGATTATAAATCCTACGTCAGGTGTTTTTATTACTCCAAGGCCGGAAGCTCTTGCGCGAATAGAAAATGCTATTACAAATATTAATTTTGAAGGGATTAGATTTTCCAACCAGAATCAAAGTGGCGGAGCCATTGCCAGTCATATTACCTCCCTGCTCGTTTCGGATACTGATGGATTACTTAATAATCTGACGATTAAAAATAGCAGTTTTGTCAGAAACCCTGCACTCATTACAGTTAACCGGCCTGTGAGTAGGCTCAATGTTTCAGGGCGATCTTATTTCAGTGATGTTAACTTTGACTGCTCGGACAGTCCTTCAAGTGTTAGCTGCATAGTTCTTACTTGTACTGTCTCTGATACTGTTTGCGATAACAGCTACCTTGAAGCTGATAATGTAACCATGAGACTGAACACCCTATCCGGCTAGTAGGGATTTGTTTGGTTTTAGTTTGCACAATCTCTATCATTTTAATATCTATCAGTCTCAGTTTATAAACGGAGAACCTTATCCAGCCGGAGTTTTCTCGGCTCGGTTTTTAGAGGGTAGTCTCAGGGGGAATACATCAGAGCAATGTATATCAGATACTTCTCTGGTCATGTTGGAGGGGAGTGATAATGCAAATATTAGGCCATACACTCAGGGAACATCGGGCAGCTGTTTTGTCGAACAACCAACACTGAGCACGGGTTCCTTACTATGTGCCCAAATTATTACTACTCCGATAGCAACAACAGGGAAGCCTGAAACTACAGCTGAATTTACTACAACGGAACCACTACAGTAGAACCCACATAACAGAGCCAATAACAGCAGAATCCACTACAGTAATGGAAACAACTGCATCAACTGAAGAAGCTACGACGTCTGAAACAACAGAAGAAAAAACATCGGAATCAACTACTACTGAAGAAGGGGTTGTTTCAACGGGTAAACCTGTCACTGAGTCAGTTACAGACGGTAAAAATAATACGAATATAACGCCCTCTCCGGTGGTAATGTTCTCAACGGTAGGGCTGGCATATGAATCATCCGATTTCATGCCCTTTGATATGAGCAGTGAGCTGGTTTCGTCAGAAAGTCAGTCATTGATGAGTCGTTTATTTATACAGCCAGAAATGACCATGAGCCAGCCGTTTAGTCGTGACGTTGTTGGCAGTTCCATTTCTGCGTCAGAATTTGAGATCACTCAGTCGCTGGCAATAACTTCAGAAATATCGTCTTTCACTGAGGCAACAGATAGAGCGTCTGTCGCTACGTCTTCAACCATGCCTCCCGTTGTGACGACTTCTGGGATAACATCTACGAATAGTGTTTTGCCAGCACTTTCAGAAACACCGGCTCCCTCAATATTTGTTTCAGTACTGTCACCAACGCCCTTGAAAATATCTTCTTCAGTAGCTACTTCGCTTATAGGGGTGACAGCAGGTCAAAGCTCAGTGGCTCGAAGTATAAATCCGAGTATAACTACAGCACTGAGTACCAGGCTTGTCACTCCAGCTATATCGCCATCCCCTTTTGTCGCTACGGGGGATACGGGTCCTGGACTTGTGGGCTTTAGCCCTACGACTCCTACTCCTGATGGAGGCATTTATTTTGGGTGCCATACTTGTGGTAATGCCGGAATTAGAGAGTACGGGACAGCACGTGGAGGCGTAGAATTGAGACAATTTTAGAGCTATTGAATATTTGTGTCGTTGAGAAGCTATCGATATAACTTCGGATTTTCACTGTTATGTAAATAAACCTCCAACAATAATTGAGATCATTCGTCAACTGATTTAACGTAGAGTGTACTATCGCTACAGTAAGCATTGATGCAGGGTGTGTGAACACTGACTTCTGCCAGCTGGCTCCCGAAGCAAGTCATCATCAGGAAAAGCTGCTTGCCCTGAGTACCCTGCGTTGATAGAGTTTGCAGCAATTACAGAAAGCCTTGAATCAAGGTAATACATAACATGTTGAAAAGGTTACGGGGGTTGTTTTCCAGCGATTTGTCGATCGATTTGGGAACAGCCAATACATTGGTCTATGTCCGTGAAAAGGGAATAGTCCTGAATGAGCCATCAGTTGTGGCTATTCGAAATCTGGGTGCCCAGAAAAGTGTTGTTGCAGTGGGTGCAGACGCCAAGAGAATGTTGGGTCGTACGCCGGGCAACATCACAGCTATACGACCAATGAAAGATGGCGTAATTGCCGACTTTGATGTCTGCGAACGTATGCTGCAGCACTTTATTAACAAAGTTCATGAGAACAGCTTTATTCAGCCAAGCCCAAGGGTTTTGGTCTGCGTGCCTTGTAAATCAACCAAGGTAGAGCGTCGAGCCATTCGTGAGTCGGTACTGGGCGCGGGTGCTCGTGAAGTTTATCTGATTGAAGAACCTATGGCGGCAGCTATTGGTGCAGGTTTGCCCGTTGAGGAAGCCACTGGTTCCATGGTAGTGGATATCGGTGGTGGTACTACCGAGATTGCCATTATCTCCTTGAGTGGTGTGGTTTATTCCGAATCTGTCCGTATCGGAGGTGACCGTTTCGATGATGCCATCGTTACTTTTGTTCGTCGTAACTACGGTAGCCTGATTGGTGACTCTACTGCGGAGCGTATCAAGCAAGAGATTGCTATTGCCTATCCCAGTGACGAACTGATGGAAATTGATGTTCGTGGCCGTAATCTGGCAGAAGGTATTCCACGGAGCTTTACATTGAACAGTGGTGAAGTTCTGGATGCTCTGCAGGAATCATTGAGTGCCATTGTGCAGTCAGTGAAGAGTGCTCTTGAGCAGTCTCCACCTGAGTTAGCATCCGATATTGCCGAACGAGGTTTGGTTTTGACCGGTGGTGGTGCTCTGTTGCGAGACCTGGATAAGCTGATCAGTGAAGAAACGGGTTTGCCGGTTGTCGTTGCTGAAGATCCTTTGACCTGTGTTGCCCGTGGTGGCGGTAGAGCGTTGGAGATGATGGATAAGCATCGTATGGATCTGCTGTCTACGGACTGATCAACACAAGATCAAGCCAGACAAAGCCGCCGATTATGGGCGGCTTTGTTGTTTGTGATAGAAAGCCGTTTGCTCATCAACCTGTAAATTTTATGGGACTCGTGCGATATTAGTGTGTTCGATCTGGTACCTGTGAACTAGATGAGCCATGCTAAATCAGCATTGAGCAAAGAAAAATATATCGTCATTTATGGTGATAACAGGGTTTTCACCGTAAATTTATAGTTAAGATTGTAAAAATCCGGAGCCAGTCATTAAATCCATATTCAGCCGCCAGCAGTCACTTGCTACGCGTTTTATTTTGCTTTTCATTCTGTGTATAGCACTGCTGTTTATCGATCATCGTTTTAACTACCTGAATGTTGCCCGCTCATGGCTGTCGGTCATGGCCGTACCTGTTCAATGGGTGGCAGACCTTCCTTCAAGGCTGTTCAGCTCTGCTGATGAGCTGGTGACGTCCCGAAGTGAGCTGGTACAGGAGAATGCCAGGCTGAAAGCCCGAAGCCTTATTCTTGAACAACAGGTGCAGAAACTGGCCTCTTTAACGGCCCAGAACCTTCGTCTGAAAGAATTGCTTAATTCATCTGAGCTGGTGGACGAACAGGTTCTGGTCGCTGAAATCGTTGGAATAGATCCGGATCCTTTTTCCCATATTGTCATTATCAACAAGGGCAGTACTGAAGGTGTTTTCAGAGGTCAGGCTCTGGTCGATGCCCATGGTGTTATGGGGCAGGTTATAGAAGTGACTCCTTTGAGAAGCCGGGTGATGCTGGTAACCGATGTCGGCAGTCGAGTGCCGATTCAGGTGAACCGCAGTGGCTATCGTGGCATAGCCGCTGGGACTGGCCGAAAAGACTCTATGGATCTGTTGCACATTCCTGATACGGCTGATATCCAGGAAGGTGATCTGTTAACAAGCTCAGGCCTGGGCAAGACTTTTCCGGTGGGTTATCCATTGGGTGAAGTCAGGAAGATTGAAAGAGATCCTGGAGAGCCTTTTGCCAGGGTCGAAGTAGAGCTGTCAGCCAAAGTGAACACCACTCGTTTTGTCTTACTGGTTTTCAGGGAAAATCAGAGAAGGTTTGGTGAAGCGTCTTCAGAAGCAGATAAGGCCAACAGTCAATGAGTGGCCAAAGGAGTAATAGTCACTGGATAGTCTGGTCAAGCCTGATTGTTGCCATGCTGCTCAGCATTATTCCTTTGCCGGATTGGGTCTCTATTTCAAGGCCGGCCTGGGTGGCCATGGTGGTCATGTACTGGATCATGGCTTTGCCGGAGCGCTTTGGTCTGCTGTTTGCTTTTGTCGCTGGATTGATTATGGATATATTCCTGGGAACAGGGTTTGGCCATAGTTCTCTTGGGTTGCTGATTGTGGCGGTGGTGACGTTAAGCCTTCATCGGCGATTGCGCATGTTCCCCTGGTGGCAACAAGCGTTTATGGCTTTTGTGATTATTGGCTTTTATCAGTTAGTTAATCTCTGGATTAAAAGTGCGCTTGGCCGGACGCCGCCATCACTCTGGTACTTGATGCCGGCGCTGACCAGCGCTGCTTTTTGGCCTTGGCTGTCAGCAATGCTTCGGTATCTTAGAAGAGAGTTCAGGGTAACCTGAGTTTTTAAGGATACCTTGTTGATGTAAATGAAACGGCCACAGAAATTCTAGTATAGAATTTCTGTGGCCAGTTTTGATCCATTATTATTGTTTATATAGTTCTAATTTTACAGGGCCTCCATTTTCTATATCTGTATCCAAAGTTGCAGAGCTTCCTCCAACGTCAAAACCTACCTGATCACCCAGAGGATTATGGACATCGTATTTTTTGCCACCTATATCGCACAATCCTGATACTCCGCAGGTAAGTACCATAGCAGCCGTTGCTGCCCTTTTATAACCTCTGTTTGCCAGAGTGAAAGTTATGCCCAAGCCTGCAACATAAGTCACTACAGCGCTTACAGCTACTGCTCCGCCAATTGCTCCGATGGTAGCTGACTGGACAGGGAGATTTGTTGGGAAACCGTCACAAATGAACGGGTAGGGTGCTTCTGTTGGTTCTTCAGTGGTAGTCGAATTGATAGTCAGTGAACCATGACACTGGAAAGCGTTGTCGGTGCAACTTGCAGGAGTAGTATCAATGATCAGACATTGCCCTGGTCGCTCAAATCCGATTCGTTTAATCAGTTGGTAACAATCGTTGTTGGTAATACTGATCATGCCTGCCAGTGGAATAGGATCCTTATTTTCTGTTCTTGCCTCCAGAGTAATATGCTTGCCAGCACAGATTGCATCGGGATCACCAATGTTGGAATCAAGTTCCATATCCAGTGTGTAATCTGGGTATCCTGCATTTTTAGGTGGTTGATTGAAAACCACTTCGATAGCCGCAGAAGGGTAAGCATCAGTGTCTCCCTGTAGAGGAGAAGCTACGTTCTCCGTTACTGTGGCTTTGGGGATATTTGTTAACCTAATGGCTCGTGCGTCTCTAATGTGCACTTCTGCAGAACCCTCGTCGGGTTCGGGTTCGCGATTCTTGTCTGCACGCCAGGTGTTGTTGCTGATAGTGATACGAGCCTGATCTACACAGTTGTGTACATCTATACCCGCCTGAATAGCGGGGATGCAGCTGACCCAGATGACTTCTTTATCAATACGATCATTATTGAAAAAGTTGTTCATAATAAAAGTATCATGTTGAACCGAACGAATATCAATATAGCGGGTTGGGCTGAAAACGGATTGCTGGGATGTCGGGTTAAAATTGTTTTTTGTGATTCTCAGAGGTGCTTTGTAGTTCTCGTCTTTGCGAATAATTTCGTTAAGTTGGTTACTGCTTCTGTTTTCTATTTGGGTCGAAAGCTCAACACCCCATAAATAAAAGCCGCCCTCCATTCCTTCGGGTTGACAATCAGATGTTACTGGATCATCGGTCTGAGTGCAGAGGCGGATGACGCTGCTGGTCAGCAGTGAACCTGACGGTTTTAGCTCCAAACGGTTTTGAAATGGGCGACCGTCTCCTATCAAAGCTACTTTACCAATGGGAAGTAGACGACTTTCAAATCTTGGCGCTACTTGCTGGTCCAATATGATATCGTTGCTCAACATAATAATACGACCACCATCAACAGGAATATGCAGTAGGCAATCTAGAGCTTCCTCGGACGTTACGGCCAGCGCTCGAGCAAAGGTCGTTCCACCCGTGGCATTGTCATCATTGATAAATGCCTGGCAACGATTTTGGTCTTCAGCAGAGCAAAGCTGATCACAAGGAGCGCTTATATTGTCTTGAACGGCTGGTGTTGGGCAACTTATCTGACCACAACCAGCCACAGGATCAACCGTTGTAGCAGTTGGTGTTGCTGGATTGTTTGTGACTATGCCCTGCGAGCTGGTAGTTTCACCCATACTTGAGACGGTAGTAGAGGATAGATTATCACTTGGTATTGTCGTAAGAGGCGGAGGGGTTGTGGGTGGTAAAGGGATGTCACATACAACGTCCGTTGAAGGGTAGTTATAAGGTGCGCTCTGCCATACGGTCGCTGGTTGTTCTGTGAAAGAAGTCTGTAGTTCTCCAGCCGTATTACGGCTATAACCCCAGCCGATATCTCTTGTGCTTTGTCTTATGCCGAGTACACCGCCACTGAAATCTGTCAAAGGAGCGGATGTGGACGTGTAACTCAGAGACTCCGTTCTATCATGATTGTTGCCATCCAGTATTTTGTTGCAGGTACTGCCTGAAGCAATGGCCACACGTCCAGAAAGATGCAGTGGCTTGGCGTTATTGTGAGTCGGTGTTCGAATGGTGGTGTTGCTCATTGACAGCACAATCTGTTCATAACTTAGTGTTCCACTGTCAAACGCAGAACAGGATAAATTGATACCGCGGATTTGGTCAGATGCTGTCGGGGGGGGCTGGAGCTGTTAAGCATGTCGATTTCGACATTGTTTAACATTAAAGATTGCGATTCTCGTTGCGCATCGCAGGTAAGGAAGAGAGCACTCTGCAGTCTACTATCGGACACTGCAGAAAAAGGTTTGATAACTTTGACGTTGGATAGAGAGAGACGTCCAACATCTTGAGCGTGTATCAGAGTATAAATGTTTTCCTGATCGTCAGAGTCAAGAATAATATCTGCTAGTTCATATTGACCGTCACCGTTGAAGCTGAAAATTCTGTTGCTGGATGTAGCATGGTTGGCTAGCAGACTAGGCCGTTGATCATCAGGGCTGGTCGAGGAGATCCCCGACAAGTTACTGACAATAGAAGTAGAGCCAGAATGGGCTATTCCTGCGATTGGTAATGTATACCTAGCTGGACGCTGTTGATCGTCGAGAGCATCGAAGATAAACAGAGTATGTTGGACTGAGTTGAATATCACAGAAGGCGAGCTATCTGTGTAGGGTATTTTGACAATATTGTCATGATAACTTCTCAGGTAGACATCACAGGCTATTCGGTCAGCTGAGTTGGAATCTGGGAAATGGGCTTCACAGGTGGGGGGTAATGGTGGCGTTGTAGGTGCTTGAGTTGTGAATTCTTGCGCAAAAGTGCTTCCAGCAGAGAATAAATAACCGATAAGCAATGCGATTGGGTTGAACGACCTTCGTCGATTTGAAAAAGAGAGGCTAATCATGAAATCACCTGAAAAGCATTGCCTGTAGTGTTGAATAAACTTGGCAGAAGTGACTAATAAAGAAATGAGTAAGCCTTGTTGAACACATATACGGCTTGTTCATGTTTTCTTGGCACTTCAAAAGTGCCTTAGCTTATTCTGTACCTACACGGCGAGCTTATATAAAAGTTAATGTATATAAATGGTTACGAGCTAGACGTATATATCCTAGTTTACCGAAACAGTGATCCGTTAAATTTTTAAATATTTGTTTTCATAGAAACAATAATAAATATGCAGAAAAGCTATCGAATGTCATAAGGTATAATTTTTTGGTGACACCGCAATAAGTTTTAAGGACATATTAATTCTGCTGGAACTTACTAGTAAAATTTCAATTAATAGGACATGTTTTTTCATGTCATTTCTACTCATAAGTTACAGCTGCCTTTTCTCTATTAAAGATATCTCTATCGAGTTCGTCGATTATTTTTACTCACTGTTTGTTTCTGGAATAGGCTCATTGCTGCTGTCGGTTGTGACTCTATTTAGTTCGGGAATCTGTTCCGGTTGAGGCACAGGTTCAGGTTCAGGTTCAGGTTCAGGCTCAGAGTTTAGTTCGGGAATCTGTTCCGGTTGAGGCACAGGCTCAGAGTTTAGTTCGGGAATCTGTTCCGGTTGAGACGAAGGTTCAGGTTCAGGCTCAGAGTTTAGTTCGGGAATCCGTTCCGGTTGAGGCACAGGCTCAGAGTTTAGTTCGGGAATCTGTTCCGGTTGAGACGCAGGTTCAGGGTTTAATTCAGGAATCTGTTCCGGTTGAGACGCAGGCTCAGGGTTTGGTTCCGGGTCAGGGGTGATCTCAAACCAATCAAACCAAACAATCTCCGGGCGGTGATCCGATAACATTTTGTTATCTTTATCTCTAAAATCAGCAGATTCATACCTGACAGGTACCATCTTTATTTTATTTGAGTTCCGGTAAAAAATCCGATCAATTTTACCTTTCAGTTTCTGAAGCACTCCTAGTGTGTCATAAGAATCGGTCAATCCTGCCTCAGTACTGAACGCACTGTAGAGGTCAGGCATGTTTCCCATGCTGAAATTGAAATCACCAACGACAATGACTGGATTAACAGCAGAAAAAGTTTTCATGTATTTGAATAACATGGTGGCTTGCTGAATGCGAAAGTCTTTAGCTTCCGAGGTGCCGCCAGACTCCATGTGCACGCTGTATATGTCGATTTCGAATTCGTTATCGTTTTTTCCACGAACCTTGTGTCGGGCAACTGAAAAGCCCTTAGTAGCAAGACAATCACTACCGGCTCCATTGCCGTCGCTGCCGTAGAGATAGCAGATTCCCCAAGGAATTCTGGTGAAATCACGCATGGGGAAACGTGAAAATCGATTCAATCCATCGTTAACAATATGGCCATTGGCCCATTCGCTCCAGCTGTTTTCCTTGGGTATACTTTCATAAGGAAAATTCGCCGTTTTCTTGATGTCGTCGTGATACCAGAAATCTTCTTGCAGCATGACTAGATCATAATTGTTGAGTTTTTGCCCCAGTGTCGGAAAACGATAAGGATCCAGGTCATTGATCCAGTAAGGCAGACCCGCCACGTTATAGGTCATTACTGAAAAATTTCCGCGGAGTGTTTCCTGGCCATAACCGCTAGCTGCTGATAAAACTGCCAGAAACAGTAAAGCTTTAAACGATGTTTTCATGGACGGTCCCTGTCTCTGTTATGAGCACTGAGGTTTATCAATTGCTCAGGATATAGCTCGGCTTTCCAGTTAAAATGGCTGGAACAAATACACCTGCCTGAATGCTTTGACTGGATTCAATGAAAATAGATTCGGCAACAGGCAGGGTTGCTGAATGCTGCAGAACAGGAAGGAGTATCTACCAATGATTCATCTGGCCTCACAATCTCCACGGCGTAGGGAGCTGCTCGATCAAATAGGTGTGCCCCATACTCTTCTACCCTGTGAGATTGATGAAACACCGGTTGCCAATGAAGAGCCTCAGGCTTATGTAGAACGTATGGCACGGAAGAAAGCAGAAGCAGGGTGGCAATATGTTAAACAGACAGGGTTGCCCGACTATCCTGTGCTAGCGGCTGATACATCAGTTATTTTGGGAAAGAAAATTCTTGGTAAACCCGAAAACAGCCAACATGCCTGTGATATGCTGTTGGCATTAAGTGGTACATGCCATGAGGTTATTACAGCTGTCGCTGTCTATAGTGATCGAAATGTAGAAGTAACTATTTCCAGAACTAAAGTCAGAATGACGACTTTTTCGAAGGATGTAGCAAAAAAGTATATTGCTACCGGAGAGCCCAATGATAAAGCCGGTGCCTACGGAATACAGGGCTTCGGAGCAGTATTAGTGGACTCCATCGAGGGTAGCTATTCAGGTGTTGTTGGCCTGCCCCTGAAAGAAACTGCGGAATTGCTGAATACCTTTGGGATATCTCCCTGGCATGCCTCTGGAGACTGAGGTAGAGACGTATGAAACCGACTTTCTGACCAACGTCGACTCTCGTAAAACTTTTGGCTCCCTGACGATTTTTCAATAGCTTTAACAATTTCAGACTGGTTGTTGATCATCCAGCCAGTCCAAAGGTGAAAGGGAATGAGCGAAGAAATTTTGATGAATATCACGCCGATGGAATCGCGCGTGGCATTGGTTGAGAACGGAGTTCTGCAGGAGATCTATATTGAAAGAGCCTGTAGCCGGGGGATCGTCGGAAATATTTATAAAGGCAAGATAGTACGCGTTTTACCGGGTATGCAGGCTGCTTTTGTCGATATTGGTCTTGAGCGCGCTGCGTTTATCCATGCCAGTGAAATTGCTCCCCGTGCCGAAAAAGACAGTGAAAAAAATAATTCGGAACGACCTATTGTTGAACTGGTTCATGAAGGCCAGTCACTGGTTGTTCAGGTGACCAAAGATCCCCTCGGTACCAAAGGTGCCAGACTGACTACTCATATCTCTATACCAGCTCGCTATCTTGTCCTGATGCCCCACAATAACCACGTTGGTATTTCGTTGCGCATTGAAGGTGTGGAAGAGCGTGAGCGATTGCGAAAGCTGGTTGAAGGGAGTATGGAAGAGCACAAGGATCAGGGTAAGGGCGGTTTTATATTACGGACTGCAGCAGAAGGGATTACTGAAGCGGAAGTCGGTGCTGATGTGCTCTTCCTTCGCAGACTCTGGCAAACCATTGAAGAGTCCGTTAAGGAGAGCAAAGCTCCCGCCACTATTTACGAAGATCTTCCTCTCCATCTTCGGACAATGAGAGATCTGGTGGATCCGGATATTGAAAAAATCCGAATTGATTCCCGGGAGACCTTTGCCAAAGTATCCAAGTTTGTGAAGAAACTGGTACCTCAGGTTTATGGCCGTGTTGAGTATTACCCTGGTGAGCGCCCTATCTTTGATCTTTTTGGTGTTGAAGATGAAATTAACAAAGCTCTGAGTCGTAAGGTTCAGCTTAAATCAGGCGGATATTTGATTATTGATCAGACAGAAGCCATGACCACTATTGATGTGAATACCGGTGCTTTTGTTGGTCATCGAAATCTTGAAGAAACCATTTTCAAAACCAACCTGGAAGCGTCGGTTGCTATTGCCCGTCAGCTTCGGTTACGAAATCTTGGCGGTATCATCATCATTGATTTTATCGATATGGAAGATACCGAGCATCAGCGTCAAGTGCTTAGAACCTATGAAAAAGCGCTTGAAAAAGATCATGCCAAAACCAATATCACCGGTGTCAGCGATCTTGGGCTGGTAGAAATGACCCGCAAACGAACACGGGAATCATTGGAAAATGTTCTCTGTGAGGCATGCCCAACATGCGATGGCAGAGGAACTCTGAAAACAGCAGAAACTGTTTGTTATGAGATTTTCCGAGAGATTCTCCGAGCGGTGAGAGCTTACGACAGTAAGAGTTATACGGTGCTTGGTTCAGAGCAGGTAGTGGATCGCCTGCTGGATGAAGAGTCCAGTAATGTTGCTGATCTGGAAGAATTCATTAGTAAGCCAATCAGGTTCCAGGTTGAGCCTATGTATACCCAGGAACAGTTTGATGTAATCCTTGTCTGATATTTAATCTGACTGTTAATTTGAATGTCTATCTTACTGGATGCCGTCAGACCTGAGCTGACGGCATCTTTGTTTTCAAGGATTGAGACACTTTCTATTCATCCATCCCAGGCGATAAATGAATGTTGTTTCAGCTCATGACTGATTTATCGCATTTATATGGTACAAATAATGTATTCAACTGTTTTTAATGGCTTATTCATTTATGAGGTTTGAGCTTAAGTTCAAACGAATACTCAAGGCAACTTTCATCTGGAGTGGCAGGTTGCTGATGTCAGTTCTGTTGCTGTTGGTTATTGGTGTGCTTGGTTTTCGGCTTTTTCTAGGACTTGTACCTTACTTTAAAGAAAGTATGGTCACTTACCTGAACGATAAACTGAACACCAGTTTTGTTATAGGTGAACTGGATGCCCGTTGGGGAGGAGGGAAACCCTCACTAATGATTCGTGACCTTGCTTTAAAGGGGAAGGATCATGAACAGGCCGCCTTTGAAGTGGATCGCCTGGATGCTGTTTTTGATTTAAAGGCTAGTCTGTTAGCACTTCAGCCTGTGTTTTCTTATCTGGAAGCGAATGATATTGCCTTGAGAGTTGAAAGCGACAGTGAGGATATTTGGTCCCTGAAAGGCATACAATTTATTAGGGACGACAACAAAGAATTTAATCCGGATAAATTGCTGCAGTTTCTTCAGAGACAGAAGTATATTGATGTAACCAACTTTAAATTGGCTTTATTTCCTTTCAATCAACCTCCTATCTATCTTGAACAAAGAAATTTATCTCTAGAAGAAAACGCAGGTCAGAAGAAACTCTCAGCATACTTTCTTATGGATGACGGTGAAGTCGTTATCAGGGCTGAAGGAGATGGTGTTGACCGGAAAAAAATGGATTGGTCTGGTTCGATCAGCGCAAACAATCTTAATTTGGGATTGATCTGTCGATTTTCAAGCAACTGTAACCAGTTCCAAACAGCAAGGGCCAATCTAGGTGTTGACTGGTATTTTAGAAAAGGAAAGTGGTATCTGAAAGGTCTGGGACATATCTCGGATATCAACTATACAACGGAAAAAGAAGAGACTCCGGAGTTTTCCCTGGTTTCCAAATTTCAAGTGCGTGGCGATGTCCTGTCCAAGTTCATGAATTGGCAGTTACAACTGAATGATCTGGAACTGCAGCAAAATGATGATTTACTGACCCGCTTTAACCTTTCTTTGGAAAAACTGCCAAAGGAAGAAACAGAATACACTCTTGATATCGATCAGTTGGCTCTGGAGGAATCCATTCGGTTTTTGAAACAGACAGACCTGATGCCCGAAAAGATCAACGAACTGATGAATATTCTGAACCCTCAGGGCAGCCTGAACCGACTATCAGTTCAGTACTTTCCAGAGAGAATTCTGCGAGAACGTATGATTCTGTCGTCGAATCTACAGCAAGTTTCAGTTGATGGCTGGTACGGAGCTCCATCGGGTGAAAATATTAACGGCAAGCTCAATATGGGTTTGTTAAGTGGTTCTTTAGAACTGGATACCACTGATTTCAAGTTAGGATTGACTAGGATTTTTAGGGATGTATGGCGCTATGATAGTGCCAAAGCCAGCCTCAACTGGGATGTACCGGCAGGCAAAGAATTCTATGTCCTGAAAAGTGACAATATCCATCTGACCGCACCTGAAGGGAATCTCAGTGGTGTGCTTGAATTGGCTATTCCTCTGTCTAATCAAGGTTCGATCAATTTAGATCTGGATGTCGCATTAGCCGAAGGGGATGCAAATCTCACCGCTAAATATCTTCCTGCAGCCATCCTCTCCTCACAGCTTGTTGAATGGCTGGATAGTAGTATTAAGGATGCAAAGGTTAAGGAAGGGCAATTCTCATGGCATGGAAGTCTTGATTCCGCTGAAACGGATGGTTCCGAGTGGAATCTGTTTTTTGATTTAGAAGATGCCCGTTTCGATTACGATGCTCGATGGCCGGAAGTATATCAAGCTGATGGGCAGGTTTGGGCAGATACGAACAAGGTGAAAGTTGAACTGGCGTCGGCCAGAGTTTACGAAGCCACACTCAATGAAGTGTCTGCATTGGTCGAATTTGATAAAGGTATCAGCTTGCAGGCCAGCAGTAGAATCAAGGCTGCGGGTGAAGATCTGACACAGTTATTTACTCAGTCTCCGGTCAGAGATGTGTTGGGGAAAGAGGCTGAAAACTGGGCTATTCAAGGAGGTTTTGACGGTGCTTTGTCGTTGAATATTCCTCTTGATAATCCTTCTGCCAGTAAGGTCAGTGCTTCTCTTGATACTGAAAACGGTAGTTTCAGGCACAAAGGGATAGGCCTAACGGTTGACCAAATTAAAGGGAAGATGGACTACAGCTCTGATCAGGGTTTATCAGCTGATAACCTCAAGGCGAGGCTCTTCGATTTCCCTGTTATTGCGGATATAGAGTCAGAAGTTCGATCAGGGAAATTGCAAACCACCTTCGATTGGAAGGGAAGGGTCTCTGTTGACGCTTTGCAGCAATGGTTGAAGCTAGATGCATTAAGCATGCTGGAAGGTTATGCCAGCTATAAAGGTGTGCTTACTGTTGGTGGTCAGAACCTGTTAGATCTTGATGTTCGCAGTGATATGAGAGGGCTGGAACTGGAACTGCCTGAACCTTTGAATATCACAGCAGACAAAACACTTCCTGCCAGGTTGAATTACTCTCTTCTGGCTGATGGACGACAGAGGTTGGCTCTTCAGTTATCTGAAATTGGTAACACTGAATTGTTTTTTGATCAGCGTTATCAATTGGATTCAGCTTTAGTGAATTTTGGTGACAAGCCTGCCCAGATGACACAAAAAAAAGGCAGAGTCGTTATCACCGGGCAAATGGATGAATTGAACCTTGCCCCTTGGTATGAAAAATTCAAGGGACAACCGGTCGGTGACAGTGAAAAATCGGTATTACGCTGGCTGGAGATCAAGGGCCTGAAGCTGGATCATTTGTTTTATCAGGACTATGAACTGGAAGGGCTGCAGCTTGATCTTGAGCAGACAGGAAAACAAAATCGTGAATTACAGATTCAGGTCAACAGCAATAACCTGGTAGGAAGTCTACTTATCCCGAGAGATACCAGTCAGCCCTATCAGTTGGCTTTGGAAAAGTTACACCTACCTGAAATAGATTCTGGTACAGAGATAGAAGATGAAGAAGAGCGTTTTCTGGAGAATTTCGATCCTCGCCAGATACCGGATCTTGACGTCACTATCAAAGAGCTGAGGCTGGGGGATAAAAAGTCTGGTGCTTTTTCTGTAGCACTCAGAGATGCTCCCGGTGGTAAAAAAGCAGAGTCACTGACAGCAGAAATCAATGGCCTGGATGTACAGGGAGATCTGGACTGGCTTTATATCGCAGGGCAGCCCAGTACGAGATTTAATGGCAGCCTGTCAGGCGCTGGTATTAAAGAGTTTCAACAGGCCGTGGGGTTGTCACCCTTTGTCTCGGCTGAGCGCAGCAGTATTGATACTGAACTGAAGTGGCAAGGTAGTCCAGCCAATATCAATATGAGCAGTCTGGAAGGTTTTTTGAGGCTGAAGTTGAAAAATGGCAAGGTTCATAAGCTGGAAGGTGGTGCTGGAGCGCTGAAACTGTTTGGTATTCTCAATATGGAAGCTCTGACTCGAAGGTTAAGGCTGGATTTTTCAGATCTCTATCGTCAAGGCATATCCTTTGATCAAATCAAGGGTGTTTTGAAATTTGATAAAGGGTTGGTGAGTTTTGATGAACCGCTAGTGATTAATGGACCCTCATCAGATTTCAAGCTATTTGGTGAAGTGGATACAGAGCGGAATGATCTGGATGTCAGACTGGTTGTAACTCTTCCTGTGACGTCTAACTTACCGATCCTTAGTGTACTTCTGGGAACGGCTCCTCAAATCGCTGGCATCATCTATATTGCTGATAAGTTGGTGGGTGACCAGGTAGATAAACTAGCCAGTATTCGTTATCGAATAGAGGGCAGCCTGGATAATCCGGAAGTGTCACTGGACAAACTGTTTGCCGGAGATACGAAGAAATCCGACAAAAAGAAATAGTATCAGGGAATCTTCTCAACATACTCTAACCGTTCGAAAATTATTTCTTGGCAGGAATTCGGCGTTTCGGAATGGACGTCGGATTCCCGCTGCAATAACATGGTTTTATTACCTGCAGTAGCAGGCTATCAGATTGACAAAAGGCCTAAAGCATTCATGACTGACATTCTTACACAGGCACAGAATCTTCTTCTGGCACCAGCCAATATCAGTAACAGTGATCTGTCCCGGGTACTGGACAGTGTATTGGGACATTCGGTGGATGCTGCAGACCTCTACTTCCAGTCAGTAAGACATGAAGCATGGATGCTGGAAGACAGCATTATCAAGGAAGGCAGCTTTAACGTGGATCGAGGTGTTGGTGTTCGAGCCATGAGCGGTGAAAAAACCGGCTTTGCCTATTCCAACGAAATCATTTTACCCGCTCTCCAACAGGCTGCTGGTGCGGCTAGAAGTATCGCCAGAGCAGGTCAACAACATCAGCTTCAGGCTTGGGGTAGAAGTCAGCCGCTGAATCTTTATAGTATGGATAATCCACTGGATTCCTTGAGCAGGGAAGACAAGGTTGATCTTTTAAAAGCCGTTGATCAGGAAGCGAGAAAAACCGACAGTCGAGTCAAGCAAGTTAATGCGAGCCTTTCCGGGGTTCATGAAGTGGTTATGGTTGCGGCCTCTGATGGCACATTAGCCGCAGATATTCGTCCGCTTGTACGTTTAAGTGTTAGCGTTATCGTTGAAAAAGACGGTCGTATTGAACGTGGTAGTGCCGGTGGTGGTGGCAGAGGGAGTTATGAACAGTTCCTATTGAACGACACTGGATTAGGTTTTGCTCGAGAGGCTGTACGTCAGGCTTTGGTGAATCTGGAAGCCGTTGATGCTCCGGCCGGTGCTATGTCGGTGGTGCTGGCTCCAGGCTGGTCTGGTGTTCTGCTGCACGAAGCAGTGGGTCATGGATTGGAAGGTGACTTCAACCGTAAAGGCAGCTCTTCTTATTCTGGAAGAATCGGTGAACGAGTAGCTTCGCCACTGTGCACCATTGTTGATGATGGAACGCTTCCCGGTCGTCGTGGTTCATTGAATATGGACGACGAAGGAGTACCAACTGAATCAACCGTGTTGATTGAGAATGGTATTCTTAAAGGGTATATGCAGGACAAGATGAATGCCCGCATTATGGGGGTTAAACCAACAGGTAATGGCCGTCGTGAATCATACGCCCACTTGCCAATGCCTCGAATGACCAATACCTACATGCTGGCGGGTAAAGATGATCCGGAAGAGATTGTAGCCAGTGTTGAGAAAGGTATTTATGTCAGAAACATGGGTGGCGGTCAGGTAGACATTACCTCCGGAAAGTTTGTTTTCTCTACCAGTGAAGCTTACTTGATTGAGAAAGGTAAGATCACGACTCCGGTCAAGGGCGCTACCCTGATTGGTAATGGTCCTGAGGTTATGAATCAGGTTTCCATGGTAGGTAATGATCTTGAACTTGATCCAGGCGTTGGTGTTTGTGGTAAGGACGGCCAGTCAGTTCCTGTCGGTGTAGGTCAGCCAACACTCAAGATTGATGGAATTACTGTGGGTGGTACCGCTTGATTAATCAAAATCTGTCGGTAGTGCCTCATTAGTATTATGTTGGTAAAGCAGTTCGATGTCGGTTTGAATCGTTCTGCCCTGAGACAATTCCGGTAGTTTATCAAGGTGGAAAAAATCGATCTCTGATATTTCTGTGTTGACCGCAGGTTCGCCACCTTGCAGGGAGCATAGAAATATCATTTTGATAATATGGTGAGGGTTGCGGGGATGGTAAGGATGTCGATGACTATCCCTTAACGCCACCAGTTTTTCAGTTTTTACTACATAGCCGGATTCTTCAAAAGTCTCTCGTTCAGCTCCTCTTGCCGGTGGTTCGCAGACATCAGCCCAGCCTCCTGGTAGAGACCAACAGTGATCATCCCTTTCTCGCACTAATAGAATTTTGTCATCCCTGAAAACTCCAGAGCGAACATCGAGCTTAGGTGTTACATAACCCTGTTCCGGTAGAAAAAAATGATCAACCTTTGTTATTGGAGCATTGGCAAGGCTCGCGGTCATCTCATGAGCCAGTCTCTGCAACTGATGGTATCGTTCAATATCGAAATCTTCATGACAATAGGTCAGTCCATTCTGGGCAATGGCTCTTATCTGTTCGGCCCATTCAGTCCACTGTAACTGACTCATTTAAATTCTCCGGCTGAAACCTATTGTAATGCATAACTCCTATGCATTATCGGCTCTGGTTTGTGCAAAGCCATTAATATAATTTGAACTCAGATATATATGGTTTCCTAATAATAATGAGAATGCAGAAATGACGGATATTGCAGAAAAATTGGGACTCCCTCCCGTAGCTCATATCGGTTTTGTTGTATCTGACCTGGAAAAAGCACTGGAACAGTACCTACCTTTGTTCGGAGAGTTTCAGAAGCATGAGGTCAAGTTACCACCGTTGATACTTCATGGTGAAGAGCAGGTTTCAGCGATTAATGTAGCCATAGGTAAAAGTGGTGATACGGAAATTGAATTAATTCAACCTATCAGTGGTAGAGCCCCCCGTCATGAGTTTATTGAGCAAGGTGGCAATGGTATGCATTACCTGGATTTTTTTGTCGATGACATTGATACTGTTGTCGAGAAAGCCAAAGAGCGAGGTTATGAAGACTACTGGAGTGCCCGTTTTGGTAATGGCGGCTGGATTTATCTGAAGTGGGAAGGTGACTCTTTGATCATTGAAATCATGAAGCGTTGATACTTTTTTTAATCATCTGTAACCATCTCTTTACCCATTTCTGTCCGGTTCTCCAGAGTTTTTTACCCGTAAAGAAAGCTCTCCTTCGTTGATTGTGAACACTGCCAACTCTCCTATACTCCTACACCACAGTGTAAGCTTCCATCATCCTTGAAAATTTGGGATATTGGCTGCTCTCGATCACTGGTACGTCAGCCCAAGTTTATTACTGTTTGTGGGCTTATGGGATTTCGTTCGTTTGCTGCCTACCTGCACCTCTTATCGGTAATGGGTCTACGGCTGGAGAGGTTGCTGTGAAATACCGTTATTGCCAACTGATCCTGCTATTGGTTCTGTTTCAATCTTTCGGTGTGTCAGCGTTTGAACCGTCAATCTGTAAAATGTTGGTCAGTGAGGCAGAAAGGCAAAATGACAGTCTTGTGGACTGGCAGCTGGAAAACAATATTGAACTGAAAAAACAGGGTTGTTGGAAGGTTCAGCTTCACTACGGAAGACAGGCCATACTTCAGGCCATTAAGGAAAAACGATACTTAGCCAAGGCCCAGATAGAGCTGCAGCTCTCTTCCAGTGAGTTTTTTCTGGGCAATTACACCGAAAGTCTGGAACTTGCAGAGTCTGCTCGGACGTTTGCCAAACAACATTCAATATGGCGAGAGTATATTGAAAGTCTTTATCTTCTGTCTGGTATCTATCGAGGGCTGGATAATGATGACGCTATAAACTTCGGTAAGAAGGCGCTGGAGATACTTGAGCAGCACAGGATAGATGATAACTTCCTGCGAGCAAAAATCCACTATAACCTGGGCGCAGCCTATAGCGAGAGTAAGACTTCTTCAAGAGATCTGAAGAAGGCGGAACAGAGTTTCAGAAAAGCCTTTCAAATTTTTTCCAGTCAGAATAATCACTACGAAATGGTTCGTGTTGGTCTCAGGCTGGCCAGAGTGGAATACCTTCGAAAAAATTATATCAACGCTCTGATCGAAATAGAGACGGTTGAAAATCATATCAATGGGCCAAGATCAAGAATGCTCTACCATTATCAGCTTGGCAAAGTGTTGCTAGCAATGGGTAGGTATAGTGCTGCCGTTATTGAAGCAGAAAAAGCGCTGGAGCTTGCTGATCGACTGCACGCCATTGTAGATAGATCAAGAATTGCGAAGCTTATTAAGAAGGCTGAAGATTTTCAGCCTTCTTCCGGAAAGAAATAATCAGGCGTTTACTGTTTCTTCTGCCTGGCTTATTTGAGGTTTTTTCGTTGTGACCGGATGATCTGCATATTTCTTGATCCAGTTAATAGCCAAATCAGTACTGTGCTGCATTGCTTTTTTGCTGCCTAAGAAACTGTGAATCGTTCCAGGAATGCGTTCATGTTTGACCACTGACCCTGCTTCACTTAATTTCTTGGCGTAGGTTTCCGCTTCATCTCTCAGTACATCAATCTCTGCTGTAGTAATCAGGGCAGGAGGCAGTTCGCTGAGGTTATTTGCTCGTACCGGACTGACATATTCATGATTACGCATTTCAGCATCAGGCACGTAGAGTTCAATAGCTTCCTTCATACCGTCTTCTGTTAGCAGATAATTCTTGTGAAACAGACGATATGAATCCCAATCCTGAGTATTCAGAGCATCAAGAACCGGAACCTGAAGATACTGACAGAACAGGGAAATATTACTTTCATTGCGTGCTTTGAGAGCGAGTGCTGCAGCAAGGTTCCCACCGGCACTGTTACCGCCGGTGCAGATTTTTAAAGGATCGCCGCCAAAGATCTCTGCATGCTCACTCAGCCAGCGAAGAACCTCATAGCAATCGTCCAATCCTGCTGGAAATGGATGCTCAGGAGCTAAACGATAATCAACGGAAACAACCAGAACACCCGCTTCTTTTGCAATAGCTCTTAACTCAGACTCACCGTGTTCCGGCTTTCCTATCTGCCAGCAGCCTCCGTGCATCCAGACCATTACCGGGAAAGAACCTTCACCTTCAGGCTTGTACAGAGTTACAGGTACATCGCCGTTAATAGTGGGGATAAAACGACGCTGTACATCTATAGATTCATCAATGGATCGGTACTTCATGATAGCGCCCGTGAACTTGTCAGCCCCTTCGCGCTGATCCGGCGTAAAAGGTTTACGCTCGGCACGGGTCAAAAATGACAGCAATGCAGGTTTAAGGCCAATCCTGCCACCAGGTGTCTGGCCTATTCGGTATAGACTGAAGAGCAAGATCAGAAATACGACAGTGAGGGCAACAGTCATGCAGGTGTCTCCTGAATATTGTTATTGTTTTTTTTAGTGAATCGTTTTGATCGCCGCAGACGAACAAAATGTCGATCTCGTTTATGGCAGATCCAAGACAGAAAATCAGTTTAAGCTAATTGTCTGATAATGTAACCTGTGTATAATTTGACAAAAAATGTCAGCTGTCTAATTTTACAGTTATGTACCTAAAGTACTTGAATATGTGGGTCGGTGGCAAAAGAGCAAAGCCAACGATCTCCTGTCTTCAAAGGTGACGGGTATAGACGATCCCGAATTAAAACAAAAATAAATGGGTTGTTACGAATGTCGAGTCAGCCATTTCAGGATTCTTTCGATTACATTATTGTTGGCGCAGGCACTGCCGGTTGTCTTTTGGCCAACCGATTATCTACTGATGGGAATAGTCAGGTTTTGCTCATAGAAGCTGGAGCGAAAGACAAATCCCTTTTGATTAATGTGCCTATTGGTTTTGCTTTGTTGTACAGCCATAAAAAGCTTAACTGGCGTCTGCAGTCAGAGCCTGAACCCAACCTTAATAATCGTCGTATCAGTCAACCTCGAGGTAAGGTGCTGGGTGGCTCCAGTGCTATTAACGGCATGATGTACGTCCGTGGTCAGCCTGAAGATTATGATCACTGGTCTGAATTGGGCAATGAAGGCTGGTCTTATGAAGAAGTGCTGCCGTATTTTCTGAAAAGTGAAAAACAAACTCGCGGCTCTGATCGCTACCACAATGACACAGGCGAATGGCCGGTATCCGATGTGCGTTTTAGGTCTGAACTGGCGGATCATTTTGTTGATGCGGCGGTTGAATCAGGGCTGAATCGAAACCCTGATATCAATGGTGCTAAACAGGCAGGTATTGATTATACCCAGCTTTCCCAGGCCAATGGCCAACGATATTCCAGTTCTCGAGTATTTCTTCATGACGCGCTAAAGCGGCCAAACCTAACAGTAGTTACAGACGCACAGGTTCAGAAAATCATTTTTGATAATGATCGGGCTGTAGCTGTTGAGCTGCTATGCAAAAATAAAAAACAGAGCTATCAGGCCAAGCGAGAAGTCATTCTCAGTGCCGGATCTCTTCACACGCCTCAACTACTGATGTTGTCCGGAGTTGGCGATCGCAGGGAGTTGGCAGACCATAATATTGACGTTGTTGAACACTTGCCTGCGGTGGGTAAAAACCTGCAAGAACACTTAGGTATCAGTGTCATTTATGAATGCCGAGAAGGACAGAGCATGCTGGAGGAATTCAAACCTCATCGCTTGGTCGGACATATGGTGAAATACCTGACTCGGAAGAAGGGGTTGCTCTGCTTTAATGGCGCGTTGGTTTCAGGCTTCTTCAACACCAACGGTAATGATCATGAACGACCGAATTGTCAGGTGGTTTTTTCTCCCGCTGCTGCTGACGATTCAGATCCGGAAAATCGGGTTAAGGTACTGCCCGGCGTAACGGCCATGGCCTACCCGTTGAGACCGGATGCACGGGGAAGTATTAGTCTGGCATCGGCATCAGTTGATGCTAATCCGGTGATTCGTCATGGTTTTTTGGAAACAGAAAGAGACCGAAAGGAATTGATTGATGCAGTGCGTCGTGTCAGGAAAATATTTTTACAGCCCGCGTTGGAATCTTCCGTTCAAAAAGAAATCTTCCCTGGTGTAGAACGACAAACGGATGAAGCCATTCTTGAATTCATTCGAGAGCATGCTCAGGGTTGTTATCATCCAGTAGGCAGTTGTCGTATGGGGCAAGGAGAAGATGCTGTCGTTGACAATCGATTAAGAGTTCATGGATTGAAAGGGCTGAGAGTTGTGGATGCTTCTGTTATGCCAACACTGGTGTCTGGTAATACCAATGCGCCTGTCACTATGATTGCTGAAAAAGCAGCAGCCATGATTCTGGAGGATGCTGCTCAGGCTTTATCAGTCTGAGAATCCGCTGAATAAGAACTGTTCCAAGTGAACCTTGAGTTGCTTCGGGTTGTCCAGCTCCAGCTGGCTGCCCGGAAACAGTACGATGGATAAAATAACTCTCTGAATCCAGTCAGCGGTTTTATTGCAATCAAGGCTGGAGCTGATTTCACCTGCATCTATAGCCTGCTGAACATGTGCAGGCCAAAAATCCATACAGCTTTGAATATGTTGGCCATTGAGCGCCATCATGGCCGCCGTTTCCGGTTCTGTTTCACTGATATTGAGGAAAAGATCACTATTACTTTGCTGGCGACACCAGATAATGGCCTGAGTGATTTTATCCAACAACGTTTCATGCTGTGCGACTTCCTGTTCTGCGGCTTTACAGAACTGCTCTCCTGCATTGTTAAGAACCGCCGCAACTAATTCGTCTTTATCTTTGAAGTAGTTATAGAGGGTAGCTCTGGATACTTTTGCAATGGCAGCCACATCCCCCATGGAGGTTTTACGAATCCCGAACCGACGAATAGATTGCTCTGCAGCAGCCAGCATATCAGGCAGTCGTTTATCAAATTTTACAACATCGGTGGAAGTCACTTAGATTCAATATCCAGTTTTTTTATGATGAAAATCATTTCACGCTTATAGCTGACAGAGTACAGACGCTAAAAGAATCAAGCTTCCTGTCAACGGCGAACTTCTCTGTTAATGGGAGTGCCACTCAGTTCGAAATATCCAGTTGATGGTCGAGCATGTTATCGCCATCAAAAAGGAACTTCCCATGAAATCGCTTTCCAGCCAGTAATTCTGGTAACCAGAGATGGTCGTCTTCCCACATTTCGTCGTAAGGCATTTTATCTACGGGATACCAAAGAGGAATAGCTTCATCGGTCTCCTGAGGTGTTCCTTCAAAATCAGTGGCGGAATAAGCGTGAACATGAATGGAGTAGCCATCAATAAACTGAAACAAACATTCGCCGTGATAGTGCATATTAATGGGTGTTATCAGGAGCTCTTCCTGTACCTCTCGCACGGCACACTCTGCATGGGTTTCTCCTGGCTCAACCTTGCCACCGGGGCCGTTAATTTTGCCCGCACCCAAACCGCGCTTTTTTCGAATCAAAAGCACTTTTCCATCTTTGATAATAAACGTCAAAGTGGCTGGGTCTTTGGCTTGCCACTGGGGCCAGTCAATTTCCGAGATTGATGTGATGCTCAAAGCGGTCATTTAAAGGGTTCCATGAGAAGAGCTGCGGCCTAAGTATAACGGATGAGTTTGAAATACCTACTAGCTTTATTAATCCCGTTCCAGAGATAGAATTAGCATGAAATATCAATCTCATTTGGTCTTTATTCATCACTACTCTGCAATACTGTTTTACTCGAATGTTATCGAGCGGAAAAGTAGCTAAGTCCATTGAGCCTTAGGGTTCCTTCCTGCTGAATAACTTCCAGATAGAAAGGTAATGGTTTTTTATGGTTGGTTTTAAATCGTTGGGCAATTAAGCATTGCTGAACACTCATCAGCTTGAATGTTTGCAGTCAGTAATATAAAAATGATTAGAAATGCTTTCAGCCAAGTAGGCATTGGACATAGCTTCATCTATTTGTTTTTCAACAAGGATAGCAGCTGGTGGTGATTGGAAGGAGGTGGGGCTGGAGGTGGTGAAATCAGGTAAGAGAGCAATAGCTTAACGCTCTCTCACCTTTAGGGTGTCAGAACCTGAGCAGACTTATTAGTTATCCTGTAGTTCACCGTTTATGTATTTTGGGTCGGTGGTTGCAGCAGTGAACTCTGTACTTGGGAACAGATCTGAATCCAGATCATCTATATCCACAAGGTTTTCAGATTGATCCTGAGGATCCAGGTCATCACAGTTGCCATCGACCACACTGCCCAACTGTTGGACTATATCAACCGCTTTGACGACATAGGTGATACCGTCACTGGTGAGCTCAGTACCGTCAGCCATGCTGAATGCGATTGGAAGGGTAGTGTTTGGAGGGATAATACTGCTACCAAAAATCCCCATGGTGCCTTGACCGTAGTAACTTAGAGGGCCGCTGTAATCACCAGTTCCACTTCTACTATCAGAAGCAACGAGGGACGCTGTACCAAAGTCAACTTCTCCACCGAAAGTGATGTCCTGAGTACCTGCGTCATTTTTTAATACAGCAGTCTGAATGCTATCAGTTGTAGTAACAACCAGCTTATAGGGTGTGCTGTCACTGTTATCACTGGTTATGGAGATAGTTCCATCGGTCAGAGGCTCTTCAGTCCAGTGGCCCCAGTCTGAGATGAATCCACGCTTCGAATCATTATCATAGGTAAAGCCAATGCCTGGGTTGACTTCAACTTCATCACCAGCGGCATAAACATCGCCGTTGGATTTTGTACCACTGGCCTTGTAGAAGAGGGCATAGCCATAGACATCTTCAGTAATTATATTCTTGTCTAGGCACTGAGGAGTATTTGTGGCTGAGTCAATGGATTCGATAAACTGACCTTCAAAAGCCATTCTAAAGTTACTTGTATCGTTACCTGTACTCAATTTAGTAAAAGAGAAACCCGCTGTTCGGCCACTGTTTACAGAAGCGTATGACTGCATATCAACACCAGCAGCTACATCCATAGTAATAACCAGTTCTGCCTGATCAGTCGAACTACGGTCTGCGGACAAATGAATTTTGGTTTCAGTACCTCCTCCTGTTGGAATAGTCCTCATATACATATCAAAAATACCGAAAGGGGCGGTTGATCTTACTCCTTCTTCAACAACAATTCGGACTCTGCTGTCGGCATTCTGACTGTCGTCATCCCAGAATAAATTAAGCTCAAAGCTGGAGCCGGACGTTGTTATTTCAGTGGTCACTCTTTGGTAAGTGGTAGGACCACCGAAGCACTGGCCTTCTTCAACCATAGAGACGTATTTACCGGTATCGACATTATCCTGTGGTACAACCTGGCCGACGAAGCAGAGAACACTGTTAATAAATTCTATGGGCTGATTGCCTTCAATATCTACCTGAATACTTTCTGGAGAAAAATTGCTGTACTCAGTACCAGCTTCGGAAAATGCACTGACCTGAGCTTGACCACCCTGAACTGAAGCCTGACCACTTTGTGCTGAAGCCTGAACATTCGCACCGCCAGGTTGAATCAACCCGATAGAACCAGGTAATTTTAAGCTGCTTGATGAACTACCACTATTTGATGAACCGTCATTACATCCCGATATTGAGAGTGCGATAGCTACAGCCAGAGAGCTTTTCCATAAGCGCATGAGAAGATTCCTCAGATTGATCGTATTAGTTTGTGTGCTGCTCAGGCCAGGCCCTCAGGCATGGAACAGTGCACAGAAGAGCTATCTGTCTGTTATCTGCATTTTTTGGGAAAACTTTCTGGGATTGCCAGGAAATGATTTTTTACAGGAAGGCGGGTAAGAAGTGCGGATAAGCTATGCAGCCCGTTGAATCCGGAACTGCATAGCGAAGTGCTTAATTACTGGCTTTTTTCAGGATAAGGAAACAACTTGTCCAGAGGAATGGATTGACCATTCTCCATCACTTGGCGTGCATGGTAACGACGCAGTTTCCTTGGCTCATCAACGCCACAAGAGTGCGCAATCAACTCAATATCATGAACCAGATTGTCGTGGAAGAATTTAACCCTTTCGGCCTTCTCTTCAGGCACCAGGCCTCTCTGCAATTTTTCGTTGTGAGTCGTGATACCGGTGGGGCAGGTATTCTTGTTGCACTGCAAGGCCTGAATACAACCGAGAGCCAACATAAAGCCACGGGCGGATACCATAAAGTCAGCACCCATGCACAAAGCCCAGGCTGCATCCGATGGGTTGATCAGCTTGCCGGAGCAGATAATTCGAACTCTATCTCTCAGGCCATGTTCCAGTAACAGGTCATGGATAAAAGGAAGGCTCTCTTTCAAAGGCAGACCAACATCATCCATCAAAGCCATGGGAGCAGCACCGGTGCCTCCATCACAACTGTCGATGGTCATAAAGTCGGGAGCGGACTGACTGCCTCGTTTTTTGATTTCTGCGCAAAGATCGTAGAGCCAATTGTCTGCACCAAGCACAAACTTTATGCCCACAGGCTTGCCAGTAACGGTTCTGACCCGCTCAATCATATCCAGCAGATCACTGGTGGAGTTGATCTCCGGATGACGGTTCGGGCTGATGGAATCTTCACCAGCGGGAATCAAACGAATCTTTGAAATCTCTTCAGTGACTTTGTTAGCAGGCAGGATGCCACCCTTACCGGGTTTTGCTCCTTGTGAGAGTTTTATCTCAAACATTCTCACCTGTTCATGGGCTGCTACTTCCCTGAGACGATCATCATCCATCTGACCGGCTTCGTTACGAACACCGTATTTGGCGGTACCAATCTGGAAGACGATATCGCAGCCGCCTTCGAGATGATAAGGGGAAAGTCCACCTTCACCGGTGTTGTACCAGCAGCCTGCTTTTCTGGCACCGTTGGAAAGTGCTTTGACCGCCGGGACTGAAAGAGCTCCAAAACTCATACCGGAGATATTAAATACTGAATTGGGTCGGTAGGGTTTCTCGCAGTGCGGGCCGATTAAAACACTGGCTGTCTCTCGGGCATCTTCTGTGAGGGTAGGGTAGGGGCAGTTCAAAAACAGTATTGAACCCCGTTCCTTAATTGGCTTGGTGGAACCAAAGGCTACAGTGCTATCCACATTTTTTGCAGCCCTGTAAACCCAGGAACGCTGAGCTCGGTTAAAGGGCATTTCTTCACGGTCGCCAGAGAAGAAGTATTGACGGAAAAACTCACCAACATGCTCAAAGAAATAACGAAAACGGCCAATAACCGGATAGTTTCTACGAATGGTGTGGCTGGTCTGATGCTTGTCGGTCCAGTACATCACCAACACAACAACGACACCGATACCGAGAAAGAAAACAAACAGCGACGCCATTATTTGCAGAACTGCGGTGAGAAAAGCTACGAAATCGTGGTTCAGCAGCTCCATTCCCATGCTCAGGTCCATGTTAGGACTCCTTACAGACAAAGTGTGGATTACAGAAAATGCTGTCGGCAGTGAAATTCTTTGCAACAGGCAGAATCAGCTCTTATTGGCTATTAATTACGTTACCAGTGATAGAGCGGTTTCACTGTAATAGCAAAAGAATTCAGTTTCTACTCTTCCGCTCGATGTGTAAACGACCAAAAAGTAAGTCGGGGAATGTCATATCCAGATGTATTACGGCACCAAAACAGCAGTATAAATTGGCTCTGGCTGTATCAGTGGGAGGTATGCTGGAACTGTATGATTTTATAATCTACGCCTTAATGGCCAGTTATATTGCTGAAATTTTTTCCCCTCATCCAGCAACATTACGTTTCTTCTGAGAACCTTCGCCACTTTTGCGATTGGCTACTGACTTGTTTAACCGTAAACGTCTGATGGTAATGTTATCCGTTCTTTTAGCTGTAGCTTCTTATCCGGTATTTTTTGTTGCATCAGTTGCTTGTGTCAGTCTTTTCAGTCTGCTGTTCAAGTGGCCAGACTATAGTGCTCAAGCCCTAGAGAAAAAGCACTTCATATCAATTAGAGTTGCGCTTAAGTGATCAGTGACTTAACTTTGCTTATATTCTGATCACTTCTGTTACCGATACCTTTCATGAACAATCAAAAAATAAGGCTAAAGACGCTTAAAAACGGTTTTCTGTCAGTAGCTTTACTCGCTGTAGGGAATTTAGCTCAGGCGGCTACTGATTATGAACAGTGCTTGTTGGATAAAGTCATGAACAGCGATCGATCGTTGACATTGGAGGCTATTCGCGGACAGTGCAATATCAGTGTTTATCAATCGCCACGACCGACAGGTGAGAGTTCTGCCGCCTCGACATTGACGGTTGAAGAACCGCAGCTCAGTGCGATTGACCGGAGAATTCAAGGTGAACGGCAGGCGGCAGGTAATCGCTTTCTGGTTACCCCACACAAACCCAATTATTTGCTGCCAGTGTCCTGGAATAAAGAGATGAATAAAGCGCCCTATGGTGAAGGGGGTAAGCATCTGGATAATATTGAACTCAAATTTCAGCTCAGTCTGAAAGCAGCCTTATTCAGAGGTCTGGTTAATGGTTATGGTGATCTCTATGTTGCTTACACCAATACGTCATGGTGGCAGGCCTACAATGATTTCTCAGCACCGTTTCGCGAAACCAATCATGAACCAGAAGTGTTTGCGACCTTCCTGATGAATGAACCTTTGCCTTTTGGTTTCAAACTAAGGGCGGTTGATGTCGGTCTCAGCCATCAGTCCAATGGTCGGTCAGGCACTCTGTCCAGAAGCTGGAATCGAATTTATGCCGAGTTTGTTCTGGAGAATGGTAATTTCTATACGGTATTCAAACCATGGTATCGAATTCCAGAGCCTAAAAAGGAAGAGGGCAAAGAGTTTTCATCCAAAGGTGATGACAACCCGGATATTGATGACTTTATGGGTTATGGCGAACTTTATATGGGTTATAGAATAAATCGCCATATGATTGGAGCCATGATTCGTAATAACCTCAGGAGTTCTGACAACAAGGGGGCTATTCAGGTTGACTGGTCGTTCCCTATAACTCGCCGTTTCCGTGGTTATGTCCAGTTTTTCAATGGTTATGGAGAAAGCCTGATTGATTACAATGCCAGCGTAAACCGCTTGAGTGTTGGGGTCATGCTGACTGACTGGTTATAAATTCATTTTGTCCTATCCTTTTTTATCCTGCACAGGCCTTGGTATATCAGGGTCCATACCTAAGCTCGGGATAAACATCGATGGACACAATAATTGCCAAAGAGCACAGAGAGCTGGTCTGGGTTACTTCACTGGGCGGTTTTCTTGAATTCTATGATTTTATAATTTATGCCTTGATGGCAGAGTATATCTCTGCCAATTTTTTCCCCAGTTACGATCACTATTCCTCATTGCTGGCTACTTTTGCCACCTTTTCAGCAGGCTATCTGGCTCGACCTCTGGGCGGCCTTGTTTTTGGTCATTTTGGTGACCGCTACGGAAGAAAACCCACCTTTATACTGACGGTTCTGTTGATGGCTCTCTCCACCGCCATGATCGGTTTATTGCCCTCATATCACCAGATTGGACTTTGGGCGCCTGTGTTGCTGACAGTGTGTCGAGTGATTCAGGGGTTCTCCATAGGGGGAGAGATTCCCGGAGCGATGACTTATCTCAGCGAGACCGTTGACCGAAGGGAAGGTCTGGTCATGTCGCTGTTGTTTCTAGCCTTTGTTAACGGGCTGGTATTTGGTTCGTTAGTCAAAGCGGGGCTGACTTGGTTGATACCTGCCGAAGATATGCTGGTCTGGGGTTGGAGAACCCCCTTTCTGTTAGGAGGCAGTCTTGGAATCTGCAGCTATATCATTCGACGACGTTTTCAGGAATCAGAGATTTTTCTAGCAATGGCTTTCAGAAAAGAACAATCCAGAGTTCCGGCTTTAACACTTCTGAAACAGTATCGTAAGCAGCTGTTGGTAGGTGTTCTATTGATCACACCCGTAGCTGTTTCCATGCCTTTGCTGTTTCTTTTTACGCCAGGTTATCTCACCAAACTTCTCGACTATCCGGCTTTTGATGTGGCCGTTTCGGGTGGAATGGGCGTGTTCTTTTCCTCTTTGATATTTATCGTGGTGGGCATAATGGCAGATAAGCTGCCAGCGGGAAGAGTGATGTTGGGCGCAAGCTTGCTGGTTGCTCTTTCCGGGTGGTTGATTTTTCCTGGCTATGTTTCAGGTCATGCCAATTTATTCTTAATGATGTTGTTCAGTGCAGTGGTTATGGGAGGGGTTGTCGGGGTAGCGCCTCTGTTACTGTCTCGACTGTTTCCTGCCTCTGTTCGTTACTCGGGTATAGCTCTCAGTTACAACCTTAGTTTTGCAGTCTTTGGTGGGCTTGCCCCGATAATCGCCATGGCGTTGATTAAGTTGAACGATAACTTAGCGGCACCCGCCTGGTATTTAACAGTGAGTGGTTGTTTGGGGATACTGGCTGTTTTCTTATCTGGTAGACAGAGGGCGTTTAATTAAATCAGACCGTAGGGTTTGAAAATTCAAGCGTATGGCTTTCTGTGAAGGTAGAGCAGGGCGCCGGACAGAATCATCAGTAGGCCCGCAAAACAGATCAGTATTTCAACGCTGGTGATTGCCAGTAGGGCCGCCGAGAGTCCTCCAATGACAAATGAAAAGGCAAATACTGAGTTGGCGACGCCCATTGCCCAACCTTGTCTATCTTCCTCTACGCAGCTGCTGAACAGTGCCAGAGTGCTTACATAGGCCGAGACCAGAGTCACAGCCCAGAATAAACCAGCCAGCCAGCGCAGTACCATGGGGATTTCAGTCTGAAACAGCATACTGAGTAACCCTGAGGCCAGCAGAGCATAGATAGACAAATTGACGGGTGTGAATTTCTTTTGCAGCCAGGGCAGTATCAGAAAGGTGGTTAACAGGCCGCCACCGCCCATAGCCAGAGTGCTGAACAGACTCAGTTCGCTGGGGGAATAATCAAATTTTTCGCTCAGGAATACATAAAAAAACTGGTAACTCATACTGCTACCAGCATGAAAGAGAATATAAATCAGACTGAGCTGTCTGATTTTTTTGTGTTTAAACGCATCAAAAAAGATGTCCAGCGGTCTTTGCCAGTGAATTATTTTGGTATTACTTATAACGGTTCTCCGGCTCTCCTCCATGGAGTAAGCGATCCAGACAAGGGTAGCTATAGCCATCAGACTGATGCAGGTAAAAGGCAGGTAGAGACCTGAATCCGCCAAAATAACACCTATACCAGGGCCTAGAAAGAGAGCGGATGTATTAGCAATAGAGATACGACGTAGCTTTACAGAATGTGTTTCTGGGGTGGAGCGATCAATGATAGCGGCTTGACCAATAGCCATACTGCTACCCAGAAGGCCGCTAACCAACCTGCCAGTAAGCAGTAGTGCAATACTGTGCAAAGCAACAGCCAGCGCCATAGCACTGAAAGCCAGAGTGAGCCCGGCCATACAAAACATTAGGGTCTTTCGGCGGCCCCAGCGGTCACTGATATCCCCAAGAATTACGGCTCCAAAGAACATTCCCAGTGGAAACAAGGCAAAAGACAGCGCCAGCATTAAAGGCTGCAGATCTGGATTGTTGGCAAGAAAGATGTTTTCAGCGAATGCAGCTACTAGTAAGGGCGTGATCAATCCATAGGACAGCGCATCAACGAAGATGGCGGCCATGACTGGCATAATTCCTTTGTTGGTAATCAGGTGATTGCGTTTCATGTTATTGAATTAATTACAGTTGACTTAAATTTAAGAGTAGCTGAGTCCTTGGTTTAATGCAGAGTGGGCCTGTAGCGCTCCAGGGAATATGTTCTATTTATGATCGATTTGGTTGTTTTGTATTCAATGAATGACAAGATCGGTCTTATTTCTTTTCAGATAGGCGCTTAACTTGGTATTTACTGGTGAGTTTGGTATAAAATCGCTTACGACTTGCTAGTGCATATATATGTTGCAGGAAGCCACAACAATAACGAAGTAAATGGCAGATACTTCTCTCTATGGAAAGAAGGAATCTTAGCTGTTTGTTTATAGCTCAGATTGAAGAAGTAATGATGAAAAAACTATTTATAGCGGGAGCTTTTCTAGCTACCGTGGCTCAAGCTCAAGCTGCTCAGAACTATAACTACTCCTATTTTCAGGTATCTGGTGGATTTGATTATCGCGAGGTGCCTGGTGCAGAGATCGATGGGCAAAGCTATTCACTAGGGGCTCAGTATGAACTAGAAGCTCTGCCTGTGGTGTTGAAAGCAGATTTCAATAAGGGCAGTTTTGAACAAGAACTCGTTAAAGGAACGGACTGGGACTACAGCACTTTTTCTTTAGGTATGGATTATGTATTTTCAGCGTCTGAAAAAGTAGATTTTCTACCAGGAATAATGGCATCAAAAGTTACGAATAAAATTGTCGTTGGTGATGCACTGAATAAAATCGAGAATACGGTTTATACGGCTTCACTTAACACTCGTTACCATCTGGAAAAAGGATTATGGCTAAACGCTGTAATCGCTCATGAATCTTTTAAGGATGATGATATTGATAGTGAGACATATTTTTCAGTAGGTGCCGAATATAAAGTTGATGAGGCATGGGCTTTTGGTTTATCCCATACCAATAAGAACGATGAGGGGAGCACTCGTTTTCTGGTAAAAATTTTTTATTAAGGGATTAAATGCAGGAGCAGAATAAACTCTGTTCCTGCTGATATTTACATCGTTCTTATTTATTTGTTAATAAGAAATAAAAACTGACTCACCTCAGCTTCCGTCGTATCAAACGACGTTACCAGCCTATAACACTCTGGCCCATTCGGGAAAAATCCAACCTTATCCATCGACTGTTTCGCTAGCTTATCAGGCATAGTCACAAACACCTGATTGGTTTGTACAGGGCAATACAGTTCGATCTCGGGATGAAGAATCAAACCTTCAGCCAGTTGGCTTGCCATTAAATTGGCCTGCTTTGCGTTGTGGTACCAAAGTTGATCAGTAAACAGGGCTTTCATCTGTGCAGAAATAAAGCGCATTTTGGAGTGGAGCTGTAATCCCTGCTTTCTCAGATGCAGAAAGCCATCAGAGGCTTCACTGTTAAAAAAGACGACAGCTTCACCAAACATCAGACCATTCTTGGTGCCGCCCAGTGACAGGATATCAATGTGCTGACACATCTCGGCCAAAGAGCATTTCAAGCTGACCACCGCATTATAAATCCTGCAACCATCAACGTGCAGAAGCATGTCCAGTTCAGTACAAACTTCCTTTATGCCCTTTAGTTCATCAAGGGTATAAACCGTTCCCCATTCTGTAGACTGGGTGATACTGACCAGTTTTGGTCTGGTTGCATGAACTCCCCAGTAGGTTTCTTTCTGGTGTGCTATTCGAATCTGTTCGGGTGTGATTTTGCCATCAGTGGCAGGCAGCGTAATAATCTTACTGCCAGTGGCATTGGCGGGTGCGCCTACTTCGTGGGTGAAAATATGAGCACTGTCCGGACATATAATACTGTCGATGCTGCGTAGCACTGACTTGCAGGCCAGCGTATTGGCAGCGGTACCGTTGTATACGTAAAAAATCTCACAGTCTCTGCCAAGAGCAGGCTTGATTAAATCATCTGCTTCTTTGGTAAGGGTGTCATTGCCGTAGGAAGGCATATGACCATGATTAGCGTCAATCAGAGCCTGCATAACGGCCGGGCTCACACCGGAGCCGTTGTCACTACAAAAGTTTTTTATCATGATGAAATCGATAATTGCCTTATTATCAGGCGGGTTATGGTACTGGTTTTATTGGGTAAGAAAAGTGGTGAAGAGTAATAAAAAAGATGCCGGGAATGAATCCCGGCCAAGTAGGAGTGTATTCTTTCTATAGCTGTTTTGGCTTGTCCTGAGTTCTCAGGTAACCGCCCTTGTTATAAACCTGACTGATCCATTCCCCGTCGGTGTAGTCTTTTCTGTTTTTCTGGACAGGTGTAGTTTGAGCTTTACTCTCTTTTGGCTCAATTTTTCCTAGAGTCAATGTGTTTTCAGAAACAAAGTCTTTGTCTGAATAGTTGGATGACTTCTTTGCCATCACCTGTTCATCAGGCTTCGCTTCTGTCTTCCTAGAGGGAGTCCCCTGAGACTTCCTGTTTTGTTTGATAAAGTCTTTTGTACTTGCTTTTTTTGAAGCTGTTTTTTCTCCAGCTTCCTGTGAATCCTTTTTGATGACAGCCGTTCTTCCGTATCGCTCATATTTCATAGCCACTTCAGCACCTGTCATATCCCCTGTCAGATAATGAGTTTCTGGCTCAGAGGATGAGAGAAAAGCCGTTTTTGACTTTGCTTTCTCCAAGGTTGTATTTGTCTTTACTGGAGCAGTTTCTATGGAAGATCCTGCAATTTTTATTTGAGCAAATTTCTCTTTCAAACCTGCTGTTAGAGGTATTCTGCTCCCTTTCAGTTCAGGTAGCTGACTTCTTTTTTTCAGCTTCAATGTGCCAGGCAGAGGTAACATGCTCTCTTTTTTACTGGTCTTGGCTGGAATCCGGTCATAGCCTTCTTCAGCATCAAAATACATTTCTTCCGTCTGGTTGAGCTGTGTCTGAATAGCAGTCTTCTGAATGCTTCTTTCTGATAAGTCTGAGCCGCTAATAAAGGGCAGATCGTCCTCATTAATATCCAGCTTAATATTATCCAGCACACCGTTTATCGCTATATCTTTGGTTTGATGAAATCCGTTTACAAGAGCATCTTTGGCATGGGATAAACCTGAAGTTGCTGCGTTGTATGTAGCTGTCACGCTGCGTTTTAAACCACCAATAAAAACTTTTCCTGATTGATGGAATGTCTCTAACGCTGGTTTAAGAGCATTGGGTAACTTTTCTAGCGATGGTATTGATTGTCTCAGGCTTTGTAATACGTCCATACCAGCCTCCTTGCTGAATACATTCCTTTGTTATTTCTTTACTTTATGGGAACTTCCTTGTTGTTTGCATAACAGCGTGGTCAGTATTACTAACTGTCTGCTGGTAGTAGTTTTTTTGAGCCTCCAGCAAGGTTGTCAAAGAAGGAGTCTCCCGGAACAAACCTGACCCTGTTACGACTACTTTCTGACAGGCTCTTCAGCAGAATAGCTTGTGAATCCTGGGTTTTTAGTACGTTAGAGGAGAATTCTCCCATAATAACAATGGGGTACCCTTTATCCAGGCTGGGCCCAAAGTAGTATTCTATTTGCTTCATGTTGATAATGGTGGCGATGTTTTCAATGGTTTTGTTGATAACCGGAGCTAGCCGCTGTTGAGCCATTTCATAGATCTTTTGATGAACGGCTCCATCACCACTGAGATAATCCTGCTTTTGATCCGAATCCAGAATACGACTGACCTGATAACCCAGAGAGTTGACCCCTGTGTGGCTCCAGCGCTTGAGCATAGCGTGTTCCTTACCTTTCAGGTGATCGTAGTCCTGTACATAATTACTTGCATTCAGGGTCTCTCGAACCGGCTGTCTGGTCATATAGTCGGCCCAGTCTTTATCTGAGGACGGAACAGAGCTGAACCAGTCTTTTTGAACACTTTTACCCATTTCCCAGTAACCACCGCTTAACTGCAACCATTCAGGCAGTTTTGCCGACATGGGCGTAATTTTGCTTTCTCTGATCTGATAGGGCACAGCCGTAGTTGTTGCCTGAATCAGGTCGAAGTTGTGGCTATCCTGCCTGTTCCTCTCAAGCCAGTGAGCCGCACCCGCAGCCATTAGAGTTTGATCTCCCATCAGTCTGACGCTGTCTACACGAAAGCCTTTTTCAGTAAAAAGGGCTTTTGCCATGCATTTGAAGTGAGCTTCCTTATTGCCGGTGTTTTGGCAATGTTGATACATGGTGGAACGGTATTGGTCTAGTCGAGCCAGCTCGGGGGCTGGTTTTTCACGGTAAAAATCATAACCGGCAATACCTATCACCAAATCCACTGACTTGTCCGGATCATCAATGGCAGAGTTATCCACAAGGTTCTGTAATGCATGATCCAGCAATTTTAAAGGTGATTCATTGAACTTCAGGTTGCCAGGATCACCAGCCAAGTCGGCATCCGAGCCAGCCCCGGCGTGACCAACCCAGGATGCCTGGTCGGAATTGGACTGTGCCATAGACATATGGGAGTCGAAGTTGCTGATATACACCGCATTCCTGTATCGAGCGGCTAACACAGCTTCGTTGAAGCCTATGAAGCTGCACAGTGTCAAAATAATCTGAAATATAATCCTTGTGCGACTTAACATGGCTACTTCCCCGTTGTGAACCAATGTGTGAGTATCTTAAGGAAGAAAGTTCCCTGATTGCATAACAGGGCTGTTAGTCGCTCTGACACGATTGAAAGATTCAATCAGCAGAACCTTGTCTGTCGTAAGAATTTCGCCAATACTGTATATATAAACAGTATGTTAATGGAGGGAGGAGGAATGAGTTCCTGGCAGAGAATGATTGCACTGATGGATATGAATGCTTTTTTTGCATCCATTGAACAGCTGGATCGACCGGAGTGGCGAGGCAGGTCGGTCTGTGTCACCAACGGCCGCACAGGCACCTGCATTATTACAGCCTCCTACGAGGCTCGAGCGAAAGGCATTAAAACCGGAATGCGACTGCGTGAAGCTCGTGGCCTGGTTCCAGACCTTATTCAAGCTCCCTCAAGACCTTATCGCTACGGCCAGGTATCGGCCAGCATAATGGCTGCACTGGAACTCATCACTCCGGATATTGAAATTTTTTCTGTAGACGAAGCCTTTCTCGATCTGACGAGCTGTCAGGAAGTTTATAACTGCTCTCCGGAAGAAATAGGCAGAAAGATTAAACAGTGTGTCTATGAAGCCTCTGGCTTGAAGTGCTCAGTAGGCATCAGTGGCGACAAAACTACCGCCAAATGGGCCGCCAAGCTGCAGAAGCCGGATGGTCTTACTGTTGTTCTGCCAGAAGAGGCAGGTTCACGATTGAGCTCCGTGGCTGTGACCGATCTTTGTGGAATCGGTTCTGGCATTGGTCGCTATCTGGCTCAGTACGGTATCCATCAGTGTGGCGATATGAAGAATATTCCTATCAGTGTGCTGGCCAGTCGTTTTGGTAACCTTGGGCGAAGAATCTGGCTGATGGCTCAGGGTCTGGATTCTGATCCGATTCACCAAGAGATCAAAGCACCGCAGACTATTGGTCATGGAAAAGTTATTCCACCGAACACTCAAGATAAGAGAGTACTGAGAACCTACTTGCTGCATATGAGCGAGAAAGTAGCCGCAAGGCTGAGACGTTATGATTACCAGTCACGGCAGTTTGGTATTGGTGTTCATACCCGAAGAGGCTGGATCAGTAAAAAACTTCAGACAGAACAACCTACCTCCGATGGCGATCAGATTATGGCCTTGGCTGACTTTTTTCTGAATGTGTATTGGGATGCCAATTCTAGTGGGCCTGGTATTAATCAGGTGCATATTGGTGCTCTGGAACTGCTGCCAAAGTATGGACAGGGGGAGCTGTTTTCCGGTGATGATCTAAAACGTGAAAAATTGCTGGCGACAGTGGATGCCGTTAATCATCGTTATGGTGAGTTTGCTTTATGCAAGGCGGTTCTGGCTGATCGCTCGGAAATGCCTAATGTAATTTCTCCATCCTGGCGACCGGAGGGACACAGGAATACGTTGCAAAGCTGAAAGGTCAGGTATCTATTTCAAAGGTGGCGGGGATATTTGTCGATTATCAGGTTCAATTAAATCTGATAACCGACAGATGCTTTCAGTTTACAAACTCTTCATCTTTCCGCCATCAACAATCAGGCTGGTACCAGTGATATAGCTGGATGCATCCGACAGTAGGAACACTGCGGCATTAGCAAACTCTTCCGGTTTTCCGTAGCGACCCATCGGAATGCTGGTTTCGGCATTATCTTGAACTTTTTCTGGAGAAATATCCTGACGCTTGGCAATGAAGCTGTTCAAGGCATTGATTCGGTCGGTGTGGATTGAGCCCGGAATCAGGTTATTGATACGAATATTATCTTTGGCGAGATCTACAGAAAGACTTTTCACCAGACTGGTTACACCGGAACGCATAACGTTACTGAGAAGCAGGATATCAATAGGCTCTTTAACCGCAGACGAAGTCAGGGTCAGAATGCTGCCACCATTCATTTTCAAAGCTGGAAGTGCTGCACGAATCAATCGTACTGAACTCATCAAAGTCAGTTCGAAAGCGTTCTGCCAGGCACTGTCATCCAATTCTTCAAACATTCCCGGTGTTGGGCCGCCAGCGTTGACCAGAATGCCATCTATACGTCCAAAGTCGTTTATTGTATCGGCAACCCAACGATCAATGGAGTCACTGTCCCTGGCATCAAAAGCGTAACCACGTACTTCGGCACTGGTTTCATTGCTGATGGTTGATGCTGCTTTGGCGATGTCTTTGGGTGTGCGGCTGGCAATGGAAACAGAAGCTCCTTCTGCAGCCAATCGGGATGCAATGGCATAGCCCAGGCCTGAACTGGCGCCAGCAACCATGAAGACTTTTTCTTTTATTTTCAGATCCATCGTTTAACTCCACGGGTGTATGTACAGCCTGCTTTCTTGCAGGCCGGTGCAAATATTGTCTTAAAAACTATATCCGTTACCATTGAATATGTGAGCAACCAACCACCTCATATCTTCAAGAGTGATGGGTATATTCCACAGATTTATGGGGCTGAGACAAGTATTCTTTCGACTGCATTTCCTGTAAACGACTGACAGTACGCTGGAACTCAAAATTCAGCTTGCCAGTAGTATACAGCTCAAGAAGGGGGACCTCGGCAGAGATAATCATCTTGACGTTGCGGTCGTAAAATTCATCCACCAGATTGATAAAACGGCGAGCCTGATCATCCGTTTTTTCTCCCATCTGAGGGATGTTTTCAATCATGACTGTCTGATAAAGCATGGCCAGTTCAATGTAATCATTCTGGCTGCGAGGCCCATCACAGAGAGCTGTAAAGCTGAACCAGCCGATATCTTCGCAGGTGCGTTGGCTCTGTATTTCACGGCCAGCAATTTCGACAGCTTCTTTTTCCCGGGCATGAGCCAGATCAGGGGCCAGATCCTGAAAGGTATTCTGTAAATGGGCTGCGGCTTCATAACCTAATGGGTAATGATAGGTTTCAGCTTTTTCCAGCAAACGCAGGCGATAGTCAGTACCACCGTCAACATTAACGACCAGAGTATGTTTTTTCAGCTGATCAATAGCAGGGAGAAAGCGGGTACGCTGCAGACCGTCCTTATACAGGTTGTCGGGAACCACATTGGATGTCGCCACCAATGTGATGCCTCGATCAAACAGTTGCTCAAAAAGCCCTCCCAGTAACATGGCGTCGGTAATGTCAGAAACAAAAAATTCATCAAAACAGATGACACGGGTTTCTGCTGCCAGAGTTTCAGCTACTTTATTCAGAGGGTTCTTAATGCCTTCGAGCTTGGTAAGCTCTTTATGAACCCAGCGCATGAAGTGATGAAAATGCATACGTTTTTTTTCATCGAAGGGCAGGCAGTCAAAGAAGGTATCCATCAGGTAGGTTTTACCACGACCGACTCCGCCCCAGAAATAAAGACCGCGAATGCTTTCTTGCTGAGGTTTCGAGAATGGGTTTAGCTGCGAAAATAACGACGGTTTTGCAACAGGTTTAACCAGCTTGTCGTATAAAGCCTGCAGGTGCATGACGGCTTCTTCCTGAGCTGGATCATGACTGAAGTCAGGTTTTTTCAGGTCCTGCTGATAATGCTGTTCCGGTGTCATACTATTATTGGTATCCTGATTTTTCTCTATCGCTGACTGAGAGTTCTCTACAAATAGTTGATGACTCTCTACTGCTGGCGGATAGCTCTTCCTGACAAAAATTTTAGTTGTTTTACATGTTATTAATGGCAAATAACGACAGTGAGTCTGCTATTTTTGATAAGGTCGGAAAGAATGGCACAATGTAACGTCACCACTTCCGCAGGGCAAGGGGGGGCGTTGAAAAGGCTGTAGAAAAGGCGACGAGCGGTTACAGAACAGCTCTATACTTTAAGTGGAAAAAACTATAAATTTTAGAGGCTGTTAATACGTCGATCAGGCAGGGTTATCTGCACGCGTATTAACTTACATATTGGACGTGGAATGCTCCACCGAGTGAGGCGATGCTGTGGAAGATGTGAATGTACTTTGGTTTGTAGGTAGTCTGGCATTTTTGGCTGGCTTGATTGGTGGTGCCCTTTTGTATCACCTGTTGGCGGGTCCCCGCTCTGACCGAGGCAAGCTGGAAGATCAGTTGAAAGACCTGGAAGGTGAATTCAAAGATTATCAGGACGGTGTTTCTGATCATTTCAACACCACGGCACACCTGATTAACAAGCTGACTGATAGTTATAAAGACGTTTACGAGCACATGGCCACAGGTGCCGATTCCCTGTGCGAAGACGAAAGCGTTAAAAATCGCCTGAGTGATACTTTGATCAGCAGTGGCGCACTGCTGACCGGAGAAATCCCCAAGCGTAGAACCGAGCGTACTAAACCTTTGGAACAGCCACGGGATTACGCACCGAAAACAGCGCCGGATGAAAAAGGCATGTTGGCTGAAGATTTCGGTGTTGAGAATGATAAAGAAACCGAAACTCCGAAAGAGCCTGTTTCCTGACTGATACATACTCAGAAACAGAGCGTATAAAAAAACCGGCTTTTGCCGGTTTTTTTATATCTGGTGATATAAATATCAGTCAGTAGAATCCAGATACTTCTCGGCATCCAGTGCAGCCATGCAACCAGTGCCTGCTGATGTGATGGCCTGACGGTAAACGTGGTCCATAACATCACCTGCAGCGTACACACCTTCTTTTGAAGTAAGAGTGGCATTGCCTTCAAGGCCACTACCTACTTTGATATAGCCATCTTTCATCTCAAGCTGACCTTCAAAAATACCGGTATTCGGCGTGTGACCAATGGCAATGAATACACCGGCAACATCGATATCAGAGGTGTCGCCGGAATGCATGTTCTTAACACGGATACCGGTAACGCCCATCTTATCACCCAGAACTTCATCCAGAGTGCTGTCCAGTACCAGCTTCATATTACCGTTGTTGACCTTGTCCATCAGTTTGTCCTGAAGGATTTTTTCGGCACGAAACTCCTGACGACGATGTACCAGAGTAACAGTCTCGGCAAGGTTGGACAGATACAGAGCTTCTTCGACAGCGGTGTTACCGCCACCAATGACAGCAACGTGCTTCTTGCGATAGAAGAAACCGTCACAGGTTGCACAGGCAGAAACGCCTTTTCCTTTGAACGCTTCTTCACTTTCCAGACCCAGGTAGCGAGCGCTGGCACCGGTAGAAATGATCAGGGCATCACAGGTATAAGTGCCGCTATCGCCGATCAGGGTGTAAGGCTTCTTGCTGAGATCAGTGGTGTGAATATGGTCAAAAATGATCTCGGTACCAAAGCGCTCAGCATGCTGACGCATCTCTTCCATCAGAGCTGGGCCCTGCAATCCTTCCGGACCACCTGGCCAGTTATCAACATCGGTGGTGGTGGTCAGCTGGCCACCCATTTGCATACCGGTGATCATTACAGGGTTCAGGTTCGCACGGGCAGCATAAACGGCGGCTGTGTATCCCGCTGGCCCGGAACCCAGAATCAATAACCTGACGTGTTTGGTCTCACTCACTGCTAACTCCTTGGGGAAATCTGTCTTAGTAATACCTTCAATGAAAAACAAAAGGCATTTTAATTATTAGATTAAGGTGTATAAACACCATAGTGGAAAAAGGTAAACTTTCAGAATAATAACGGCTTGCCTTGATGAGAACCAGCAAGACTCCATTGAAATCGTTTACTGCGACGATTAGTTTAAACTATCGTTCTAGGGGCTGTTGAGGTTTCAGTTTCACCCGAAGGGCTCAAGCCATTGATGAAAAATAGCAACAGTAGGAATTAACCATGCAATCGACAACACCGGGCACTGGTCCCGGCTATTTTTTGAAAGGACTAACGTATCTTACTAATCCAGAAATCCGGTGGTTTGTATTACTGCCATTGCTGATTAATGTAGTGGTGTTCGGCAGCCTGATTACCTATGCCTGGCAGCAAATGGGCAGTTGGATGGATCAAATGATGAGCTGGCTACCGGGTTGGCTGTCATTTCTTGAATATATGATCTGGCCGTTCTTGTTTTCGGCCATATTGGGCGCTGTATTTTTCACGTTCACGATTGTTGGCAATCTTATCGCGGCTCCGTTTAACGGTTTGTTGTCTGAAAAGATTCAGAAAATGCATGGAGCCAGTGAACTGCCTGAATATGAGCTGAAAGATTGGTTGATTCTGGTGCCAAGAACCGTCGGCAGGGAGTTGACTAAAATAGTCTACTACTTACCAAGAGCTGTGCTTTTGTTGATTATTTCTTTTATTCCCGTGGTGAATCTGACCAGTCCGTTTCTCTGGTTTGCCTTCAACAGCTGGATGATGTCGATTCAGTATTGTGATTATGCAGCGGATAACCGAGGGGTGTCGTTTAAAAGCATGCTGTTTCGACTGAAATCTGACAAGGGAAGAGTGTGGGGATTCGGGGCAACAGTGACTCTTGTGTTATTAGTACCCTTTATTAACCTGTTGATTATGCCCGCTGCAGTGATTGGTTCTACTCTGCTATGGGAAGAGCGGATTGAAAAAAATACGGCGTAAAATTATATATACCCGTTACCTTTGAAGATGTGAGTAGCCAACAACCTCACATCTTCAAAGGCGGCGGGTATTGATTGATGAAGAATAGGTAAGTAGATGAGTTGTCTTTTCTGCAAGATGGTTGATGGGGATATTCCTGTCGACAAGGTATATGAAGATGATCAGGTGCTGGCATTCAGGGATATTAATCCACTTGGGCCAGTGCATATTCAGGTGATTCCGAAGAAGCATTTAGCGTCACTTAATGATGCCAGTGAAGAAGATCAGGCTCTACTGGGTAAAATGCTTTTGATGGCTAAAAAGCTAGCGGCTGATGAAGGTATCGCTGAAGGCGGTTATCGACTGGTGATGAATACGAACAGTCAGGGTGGGCAGGCAGTTTACCATCTGCATTGCCATCTGATTGGTGGTCGCCAGATGCAGTGGCCTCCGGGCTGAGTTTTTGATCGTTGAGTTACGAATTGCGTGCTAACCCAATCTGCCTATTGCTCAACAAATAGTAGATTGGGTTAGCACAGCGAAACCTGACAGAAGTGTCATGGAATCAGGCTTCGACAATCTCGTAACTGTGAGTGATTTCGACACCACCTTTACCCAGCATGAGAGCTACAGAGCAGTATTTGTCTGCAGACAATTCAACAGCACGTTTCACCTGATTCTCTTTAATATTTGAGCCTTTTACGACAAAATTCAGATGAATCTTTGTGAAAACAGCAGGAACTGCATCAGCACGTTCAGATTGAATATCAACATGGCAGTCAACCACATTCTGGCGGGCTTTTTGGAGAATGCTAACGACGTCTACAGAAGAACAACCGCCTATTCCCATCAGAATCATTTCCATTGGACTTGGAGCTGATTTGGCATTTTTATCTGCATCCATGACGACAGAGTTGTTACTGTCCGTCAGACCCAAAAATCTTTCCTGATCAATCCATTTTACCTGTGCTTTCATAAAAACAGCCTTTTTTGAGAGGATTCAGTTGCTGTTCAACTGGCTAAAGGCCGCAATATTAACCTGTTAGAAGTTGACATAATACCTATACTCCGGACTAATGAATGGTTCTATTAAGCAGTGATTGATGTGCCATAGATCTCAAAACCGCTAAAACGTTGTGGGTTTATTACTTGAGCGAGAGGGTTGCTAGTGTTAAGCCTTTTTTGATCTGTTATCTTTAAGCCGACGATTTTGGCCAGAGACTATGAGAGAATCAGCTGCGTGGCCACTGTCCGAAAATACATTTTTTATTTGTAAGTATTTGTCTGGACAGCAAAAATTCAGGCGGAGTTAAGTAGTGACAATGCTGACGATAACTACACCGGAAGCCAATCCAAGTCTGGAAAAGCTTCTATCGGTTTCGAGTCGAAAGAATTATCGAGCCAAAAGCACTATTCTCTGTGCCGGAGACAGTTCAGAGTCTCTCTATTATATTGTGAAGGGCTCTGTGGCCGTTGTCATTGAAGACGACGAAGGCCGTGAGATGATTGTGACCTATCTGAACAGTGGCCAGTATTTTGGTGAAATGGGCCTGTTCGAAAAAGATTTGATCAAACGGTCGGCATGGATAAAAGCCAAAACTGTCTGTGAAGTAGCGGAAATAGATTATGAAAGATTTCGAGCCCTGATTCGAGAAGAACCCGACCTTCTGTATTCGGTATCCAAGCAACTGGCTCGTCGACTCAGAGAGACCACCCGCAAGGTGGGTGATCTGGCATTTCTGGATGTGACAGGTCGTGTTGCCAGAACATTACTGGACTTGGCCAAACAGCCTGATGCAATGACTCATCCTGATGGTATGCAGATCAAGGTAACACGGCAGGAAATAGGCCGTATTGTTGGCTGCTCTCGAGAGATGGTTGGTCGAGTACTGAAGAATCTGGAAAGCCAGGGACTGGTCTCTGTTAAAGGTAAGACAATGGTCGTTTATGGCACCCGCTAAAGAAGCGTTAGTCGCTTTCTGTCGTAACCTGAGTAGGTAAGAGCTAAGCTCGGAAAAATAGTTAAGAGTGTTTAGGCAGTGCATCGAGCGTAATACTGCCATTGTGCATTGCATGCATCGATGACTGTCTGGTCACTGTAAGGAGTTGTTGTTCCCGTAGGCCTGTGAATTATTGATACTCGTGAGCTTACTGCGAAAACGTTTAGTGCTGTATTCCTGCCGGTAAAACAATCAATCCCCTCACTTCTTGCACGTCGCAATTGAGATGTTGAACTTCATGATAATTTCAGGCTGATGATTTTTTAGTCATATAAAACATCAGCCTTCAGTTTTTTGAAAAAGATCCTTTTTTGGATACTTTCATTTTCAGTAATACGTGAAAACCCTGTCTATATTAAAGTTGTTGTTGTGGCATACATGAGGTGAATTTATATGCGGCACTATCTGGCCAGAGTTTCCTGTTGTCTTGCCCTCGTCGTCGGACTGTCAGGCTGTGTTGATGATGAAGGTATTGTGGTCAGGGTTTATCAGGTTTCGCCTGCGGGTATTGGAGCAGGTATAGGCACTGTAAAATTGTTTCCTGCGGCGGATGGAGGCGTTCGTTTGGTGCCTGACCTTCATGATCTCGATCCGGGAGAGCATGGCTTCCATGTTCATGAAAAACCCAGTTGCGAAGCTGGTGAGAAGGGTGGCAAAAAAATAGCGGCTCTTGCTGCGGGCAGTCACTACGATCCCCATAAGACAGGTAAGCATACAGGCCCTGATGGTGAAGGGCATTTGGGAGACTTACCGGTTCTGGATGTGGATGAGCGAGGGTTTGCAGTCACACCTGTCGTGGCGAAACGACTGAGAATTGCCGAGTTGAAAGGCAGAACCCTGATGATTCACTCTGGTGGTGATAACTACTCAGATAATCCTTCCATGGGGGGAGGGGGATCCAGAATCGCCTGTGGAGTTATTCCGCAGTAAGATTGCTTTGGACGTATATCATAGATGTCGAATAGGTGCGGGTTACTTTGCTAAGCATCGAAGAGTAAGCAAAGTAACCTGTATCAGCACTGACAGAGTGTTAGAGATAGCGATCAAAAAGCTGTTTCAAACCCAATCCTGGATCAGTCTTTCGCATGAAGGCTTCACCCACCAGAAAACTGTTGATGTTCTTGGCAAACATCGCATCAACATCATCCGTCGTATGAATGCCACTTTCGGTGATGATCTGTCTGCCCTTTGGAATCTTTGGCAGGAGATCAAAGGTGTTATCTAGGGTTACTTCAAAGGTATGCAGATTCCGGTTATTAACACCGAGAAGTGTTCCTTCAAGTGGCAAGGCTCTTTCTAGTTCGTCGGCACCGTGAACTTCTACCAGTACATCCATACCCAGTTCCTGAGCAATGCCGTTATATTCCTGCAACTGTGAATCTGACAGGCAGGAAACGATTAGAAGAATACAGTCAGCACCGATCATTCTGGATTCATAAACCTGATAGGGATCAACCATGAAATCTTTGCGAAGAACGGGTAGGGCACAGGCACCACGAGCTTCCAGTAGATAACTTTCCGCCCCTTGGAAGAAGTCCTTGTCAGTCAATACCGACAGACAGCTGGCACCTGCTTGTTCATAGCTTTTGGCAATGCTGGCGGGTTGGAAGTTTTCTCTGATAACGCCCTTACTGGGTGAAGCTTTCTTGATTTCAGCAATAATGGCTGCTTTGTTCAGACAGCTGCGTTGATTAAGGCTGTTGGCAAAGCCACGAACGGCATCAGCTTCGGCAGCTCTGGCTTTCACCTCTGCAAGAGAGAGTGAGGCCAGTCGTTCAGCCACTTCTTCCTGTTTACGCTGAACAATGGTGTTAAGAATAGTAGGCATGCTCATGGCTGTATCATTCTCCGCTTGCAAAGACTTGAGTGAAACTGGCTAGCTCATTAATCTTCTGTAGAGCCATACCACTGGCAATAGCATCTTGAGCCATTTCGACGCCCTGTTCGAAATTATCTGCGACACCGGATACATAAATGGCAGCCCCGGCGTTTAGCGCAATCATGTCGGCCGCTTTACTGGCGTAAGTTCCTTTCTGCTTACCCAGAGCGTCTTTGATCAGCATGAGAGAGTCGTTTGCATCGTCGACACTGAGGCCAATGAGGCTCCGGGAGTCGATGTCAAAATCTTCAGGTTTGATCTTGTACTCGTTGATCACACCGTTTTTGAGTTCTACCACCAGTGTTTCACTGGCAATGCTGATTTCATCCAGCCCATCAACAGAATGAACCACCAGTACATGTTTGTTGCCCAGCTCTCGCAGAACCTCGGCCATAGCTCGGCAGAGCTCCTGTGAGAAGACACCAATAACCAGGTTCTCAACACCGGCAGGATTGGATAGAGGGCCAAGAATGTTGAAGATGGTTCTGACACCTAACTCACGACGGACAGCGACTACATTTTTCATGGCGGAATGGTGAGCAGGTGCAAACATAAAACCTACACCGATCTCTTCTGCACAACGTGCTACCTGCTCCGGTGAAATGGTCAGGTTAATACCGGCTTTTTCCAGCAGATCTGCACTGCCACTGGAGCTGGAGACACCACGGTTACCATGTTTGGCAACCCTTGCTCCGGCTGCTGCAGCGACAAAAGAGGAAGCAGAGGAAACATTGAACAGATGTGCGCCGTCACCGCCGGTACCGACGATATCGATCAGGTGCTCTGCCTTAATGTCAACGTGAGTGGCCATCTTTCGCATTACGGTTGCGGCACCCGTGATCTCGTCAATGGATTCACTCTTCATACGAAGACCGATCAGAAAGGCGGCTATCTGAGCTTCTGTACACTGGCCTGTCATGATGTCCGACATGACATTAATCATGTCGTCACGGCTGAGATCCAGATTACAAGTCACACGACTGATTGCTTCTTTTATATTCATCGTTCGTACTCCTTCGGTCTACTCTGATGCCGTATGGTTGGCAGTGTCTTTAAGAGCTGTCTCTTTAAGAAAGTTGGCAAGCATGTCATGGCCTCTATCGGTCATGATGGATTCAGGGTGGAATTGCACGCCTTCCATAGGCAGCGTTTTATGACGTATCCCCATGATTTCATCCATGGTGTCATCTTCTTTTTGAGTCCAGGCCGTAATTTCAAAACAGTCCGGCAGGCTTTCTTTCTCAACCACCAGAGAGTGGTAGCGAGTTGTTGTCACTGGATTGGGCAGTCCGGTAAAAACACCTTTGTTGTTGTGATAGACCGGAGACATCTTGCCATGCATAACCTGACGGGCTCGCACGACTTTACCGCCAAACACCTGTCCCATGCTCTGGTGGCCCAGGCAAACACCCAAAATGGGTTTTTTCCCCTTGAAGTGCTCAATGGTTGCCATTGAGATCCCGGCTTCATTAGGAGTACAGGGGCCTGGTGAAATAACAATCTGGTCAGGATTCAGTGTTTCAATGTCTTCAATGGTTATTTCATCGTTACGATGAACTTCAACGTGCTCATTCAGCTCGCCAAAGTATTGCACCAGATTCCAGGTAAAGGAGTCATAGTTATCGATCATTAACAGCATACTTAATCCCGTTTCTTACTATTCTTAAGTGTTCCTTGAAAGGTTCTAACATGCTGATTTGGCAGGATTTTCAAGGATTTATTGTTTCTATCTGTTTAACATTGTTTCAGATTATGTAGCACTTTTTGTGTACCCCAGTGTGTACCCCAGTGTGTACCCCGGAGTGAAATAGTTGACGTTTTTTCACTTAAAAATACCTCGGGGTACACACGAGACATTTTCTGGGGTACACATTTTCCCTGAAAGCCTTGCTATCAGAGGTCTGTAGACGATGTGAAAGCAGTATGAAGCGAACCGAGATTTAAAGGTACGGTTAATGCTGACTCAAAAGAAGCTCGATGGCCTACGTCCCAAGGCTTCGGAATATACCATAGCTGATAGAGACGGTCTGTATATCAGGATCAGACAGACTGGGGCTATGGCTTGGATCTTTAGGTACAGATATCTGAAGAAGCCGGTACGTATCACCATCGGTAATTATGACCGTAACAATCCAGAAAAAGGTTATTCACTCGTGCAAGCCAGAGACGAAGCTCGGAGATTGCTGGGTATGCTGGAGCGTGGAAGCGATCCCAAGCAAGTATTGGCCGAAGAGGAAACAGCCAAGGTTAGGGAGAAGGAGAAAGAGCAAAAAACCTTTGCCAAACTGGTTAAAGAGTTTGACGAGAAAATACTGAGCCAGAGGGTAAGGCCTGAATCACCACGCCGGATGCTGGCAAAAGACGTATTGCCTTATATAGGGCATAAACCAGCAGAAGATGTGACTCGTAAGGAGCTGTTGAAGCTTTTGGACAATGTAGCCAACCGGAAACACTCCAGAACTTATAGAGAAGGAGCTCCTACATCGGCAAACCGACTGTTGTCATTATTGAAACAGCTATTCCGTTATGCCTGCCAACGGGAATTGGTTCCATTCAATCCATTGGCAGATATTACTAAAGATGTTGTGGGTGGTCGGGAAGAGTCCAGAGATAGAGCTCTGAATGAGTCAGAGCTGAGAATCTTACTTACTGAATGCCAGTCATGGAAAACGGCAGAGCAGAACCTTTTATTCCTTCGTTTCCTGCTGGGTAGTGGTCAAAGAGTCGGCACTTGTTCTGGAGCAACCTGGGAAGAGTTCGACCTTGAAGAAGGGATATGGCATATCCCACCATCGAGCAAGACAAGGGCGACAAAATCGAATAGTAATAATGTGCGACGGTTGCCTTTGTCAGATTACCTGCTGGAAACATTAAAGAAACAGCGCCGGTACAGTGCAGTGAGTACCTATGTTTGGCCTCCACTACGTAGCACTGACCTGAATAAGCCTTTTAATTACCAGTCATTCAACCTGCTATTAATCAATAACAAGTTTGCTGGTCTGGATCATTTCACACCACACGACTTACGCCGGACAATGGCAACCCGTATGGCTGATCTGGAGATAGCTCCCCATATCCCGGAGAAAATCATGGGACATGAGTTGGGGGGAGTGATGCAGGTGTATAACCGTGCGGAGTACTTCAAGGAGCAGTTAAAGGCTCTGAATATCTGGGGTAATTACCTGAAGGGGCTGGAATCAACCAACGTAATACAGCTATCAGGAAGGAGACAGAGATAAACAGCTTAAAACACGAACTATATTAAAAAGGGCTGGTGGTCATACCAGCCCTTTTTTTGTTTCCAATAACCCGAGATCGACGAATGAACGAATTGTCAGAAAGGCGCATTTTGTGCAACCTTCACGAATATAGCTTTGATTTGGTCGCCATGCTTCAAGGTGGTATTACCGATCCCGGAAACTATTGGTATCAACAGGGTTTTAGCATAAGTGCTATTCCAAAGGATCATCCTCTAAAGAGCACTGTCCTTACATTGAAAACTTGTCTTATAGATTGGCTGAATCAGACAGATAAAATATATTCGTGCACTGATGTATTCCTTGATCGTTTATCGGATGGGAAAATAGCAAGGGGAATGATACCTGCCAGTCTTGCTCGTGAATGGGTTGCACCATTCCTTGATTCATTTCCGTTTGGCGTTACTGATCCTGCGGTACTAGATGATTATTTTGGTCATCCTGAAGCAGACGATCCTCGAATGATTGTTATCAAAAATGTTTTGCATTTAGAACGGGCTGATTTATTCAGGGCGGCCATAGAAGCACGAACAGATATTGAGTTAAATCCTCCTGGAGGCAGTACGCCCCAACGAACTAACCGGGCTGCACTGGAGGAGTTTGTGGAAACAAACTATCCAACGATTGAAGGCCAAACTAAGGAGCATGTGATTGTTACAGCTAATCCTGACAGAACGGTTTAGTAGAGGTAAAAACAATAGATACCACAAGGGTTGTAGTAGTTACCAGAGGTAAAAGAAAGGAGTCGCCTATGTTACCTCTGGTTGCCCGCACTGGGTCTCTAAACAATATTAAGTCCATTGTTTTCAACCGGAGTGCTGACAATGGCGGACATGAAATACCACGAAAAAATCAAAGCTCTTTATGGTGTGCCTGACGTTATGGTTAAGGAGCCAGAGCGGTTGCTGTTGACTGCTATTGGTAGAACAACAGCCTGGAGAATGGAAAGAGACGGGAAGTTCCCTAAACGCAGAACACAATCATCTAACCATGTTTCATGGTCAATGGCAGACCTTATGGAGTGGGTTGATAACAGGGACGGTGGAGCATGAATACACATCTGCATACTGTCCACACTGTTTCATGCAATCCCGTATTGACCCACACAAAACCTATCTGTATTGTTTACCGTGCTCTGGCAAAATCCAGAGCCCGGATTTGCACCCGGCAATATACAAGGCGCAACAGTCGCCCATTAAGCGGCTTTTTTTTTGTTGCGGATTCACAGCACGTCCAGTTTATGACGGGCTGGAAGGGCTATCTTCGGATAGGCCGGTTTCCTTGTATACCGGTAGTGCAAACCTTTCCAGTCTGTCACCAGTCAAGTTTTGCACCTTGGGTGGCAGACTCCAGAAATACAAGGAGTCCGCCCTTCATGGCAATTTATCGCCTCGCCGTTCTTACCGGCAACACTACTCGCTTATCTAACTGCACAGTCATCGACCACAAAACTATCCAAGCCACCAGCTACCGGAATGCAGTTGCTATGGCTCTCTCCCTGAATGCTCTTGTCATTTCATGGAGAGCTCTCTAATGGATCGCATTCGGATTCTTAATATTGCAGCTTGCATCGTTGTTGAAAAGCGTGGGCTCTTGAAGCTGAGCCTTAATACAGCCATTGAATTAAAAAACGACGAATTAAAAACATTCTGGGCAGAGCAACTGGCTGAATGTGATGCTGTTTATCGTGGCCTGGTAGATATTCAGGTACGTGAAATGAGCTTACGGGAAGATTCAGAATGAACCACTCCCGCAAGCGAAAGATGATCCCTTTCGGGAACAGGCTGAATAGAAGAATATACAAATATTGTGAAGGCGTGAAAGGATCCGCCGTAGTTATTTTGTTTGCTGGTGGGCAAGAGGCTTGGGAGGAGGCAGAAAGTAATTCGCTAGCTTATTACAAAGAGTGGTTAAGCTGGCCTGGAAATATACTTTGTCTTCCTGAGATTACGAGAGCAGCCAATTATCAGTACCCGGTGCAAAACCTTGATGTTCTGGTCTGGCTTACGAAATACCCTGACGAAATCGGTCTCGACATATTAATGGAGTTAGTAGATGCATTATTTTCTGATGGTGCTCGAAGCATTTGCTTTCAGTCTATTTACGCTGAACAAATAGAACCGGATTACAAACCGTACTACGGTTTTAATCTTGAGATTGGAATATATCATGGATGATATAAAGAGAGGTTTCAAAACCCTAATAGCTAACAAACCAGCTAGCACTGAGGTTGATTTAGAGGACTATTCAGAACCTGACTACACCCGAACACCACCAAAGGCGCACTCAGCAATGTTTCCAGGAATTCTTGGGGAGATAGTGGAAGCTGTTTGTTCTGAAACTGAAGCAGTGCCGGTTGCAGTTGGAGCCAATATTATTGCCCGATTTTCCGCAATGATTGGCAGGCCATCAAAACAACTGCCTGATGCACCAAGTTTTAGTATTGGTGATAGTGAAATGCATTGCAGGCCGTTTTATCTGATCACTGGTGAAACAGGAAAAGGCCGAAAAGGAACATCTGACAAGCCCGCTCGCATCATATTTCAGCGGGTCGATCAGCTACTTTTTGAACGGCATAGTTTGATAAATAGTGCTGAGAATAAATCAGAGTTAGAGCAGTACTGGCCGCTGAATACTCATGGAGGAGGATTGTCGACAGGTGAGGGTCTTGCTTATTTCCTTAGGGATGATCAGGAGGGCAAGGGTGGAGAGATAATACCTGGGCAACCTGATAAAAGGCTGTTTGTTGTTGAAGAGGAGTTTGCAAATGCTCTGGCGGTTTGCAAACGTGAACACAACACAATATCGGGCACTCTCAGAAAACTATGGGATGGGGAAACACTTTCACCATTAACTAAGTCAGATAGGACGATAGCTAGCAACCCGCATGTATCTATTGTGGGGCATATAACAGCGTATGAGTTCATAGAGAAGTCTACTGGTAATGACATTGCTAACGGCCTTCTAAACAGATTTGTTGTTTTGTACTCCAAGCGTGAAAAACTGGTTGCTCTACCACAGAGAACAGCAGATTACGTAATAAACGACTTGGCTACAGTGCTGGCTGATGCAGTTGAATTTGGACAGGCTGCTGGTGGGCTTACTCTTGAACAAAGTGCTAAGGAATACTGGGAGCCTGAATACAACCGGCTTACTTGCTGTGAAGGTGGTAGAGCTATAAGTAGCTTGTTTGCTCGATCAGAACCTTATGCTCTTATGCATGCAGCTATTTTTGCATTATTAGATAAACGAAAGTTTATTAATGTTGCTGACTTGAAAGCCGCACTTCATTGGGTGGAATACTGGCGACACTCATTAGTCTATATCTTCGATGGCGAACGAAAGCAGGTTGAAGCTGAAGTCGAATCATCTTTCGCTGACGAAGTCTATCAAGCGGTCTGTAAGATTAATAACGGTAAAGGGTGCACCAGAACAGAAATTAGCCATCACTTTTGTCGTAATACATCTGCTGCTGAATATACCGCAGCTCTTGAAAAACTAATGGCGTCTGTGCCACCCAAGGTTAACTTGAAAAGGGTAAAGTTGCCGGGGAAAAGAAACAGGGTGAAAACTTATCATCCTATACGAAATTAACGAATCAACGAATTCTTCTTTGATCCCTTGGTAATCAAGGGTTTCAGCATTCGTAGCCTGATTACGAAAAGTTCACATGAAACGAATCGCTCAAGATAAAATTTTGAATAATTCGTAACTTCTAAAAAGTTCGTAACCCTAATACGAATGGTCAGTGCTTAGAGCTTCAAGGCTTTAAGCATTTTTTCGTAAATTCGTAAAATTCGTATAGGGATAAGTGTTTCGGAGCAGTACTAATGCAAACGGCATTGCAGATAAAAGAACCAAACCATTCAAGATCGATCTGGGCAGGCTCCCTGCTTTCAACGTCCACAAGTACCATCATGACGGTATTACTTCTGGCCTCTATCGGGCAGGGCTGGCTGTCAGTCCTGTTACTGGCTGCTGCTGGCTTGGGCTTTGAATTGTTGAAGTGGTCAAGCTGGCAGGATGCCTGGCAGAGCCATTACAGCCACCAGCCGGACAAGAGAAACATACTGGCGGCATTGTGTGCGCTGGCGGTGATACTGTCCGTGATGGCCTCCATTGCTACCACCCGCAGCAACCTTGCGATAAGTGCCAGTGGCTACACAGTGGCAACTGAACAGAAGGCTCTGCTGCTGGATCAGATCAGGCAGAAGCAGGAAGCCATAGACGTATGCACGGCAGCAAACAGAATTACACTCTGTGCCCGTCCATTGCAGACAGAACTGTCTGAGCTGACCCACCAACTAAACAACCTGGTTATTCCTGCACCGGATGAAGCAACCGCACTGGTAATGGAGGTCGGCAAGTTATCCGGGCTGGCTTTTGATGAGTCCGCAACACTGGTGGTCGCTCTGGTTTCTATCATGCTGGATGCCTCAGGGTTGTACTTCCTGTATAAACAAACAGTAATGCAGGAGCCCGTTATACAGCCAATGCCTAGCACTGATGCAGAGGCGTTACCCGAACCTGAAAAGCCTGCTGGTGGACTGCATACGCATATACACGGTGATATGAATCTGTCTGTCAGCTTGGGCGTTGATGACCTACTGAAAAGGTCGCTGGAGTTGATCCAGTCAAAGCAGGTAAAACCAAGTGTGCGGAGTTTGGCAGAGTCGCTGGAACTGCCACAACACACGGCACAAACCATTCTGCATTGGCTGGCTGATGCCGGGCATATCCAGCGGCAAGAAAGCGGTAGGGGCTACCTGCTTTGAAGGAAAAAAAAGTTAATAGAGGAAATAAAAGTATGAAATGGACACATGAACACGGGGCAACAGTTGCCAATCCAGACCAGTTCACTCGCTATATCATTGCAGGTAATACGCTGACAGTGATGTATACCGAAGTGGAAGAACTTAAAAGTGAAGCCCTTGGCATCTCTGGCCGCCTGGAAGTACTGAAGAAGAGAGCAGAGCAGCACAAAAGGTATAAGAAAAAGGTCAGTAAAATAGAATATGAAATGCTTTGCCATCAGGTAAATGAAGATTTTGAAAAGGACAAAACGCCAGAACAAATAGCACAACACAACAGGGAATTTAAAAAGCTATTTGATGAAGTGTTCAATGGAGTACAGGAAGAAAAGCAATGATTGAACTAACAGCCGACCAGATAACAGCACTGGTAAAAGGTGAAACGGTGACAGCGGAAGGTGTGGAGATAAAAGCCGCCGAACAAGCCGATACACTTGATTTATTTCTGGCAATACTGGACGCCAGTAAGTCAGGTGTCAGAAGCAAAGACGAGGGAGAAAGCGAGAATTATCTAGATATTCCTGCTTTTCTGAGAAGTCAGGCAGACTAACCAACACCACTTAAAGAAAGCCCCCTAAACGGGGCTCTCTTATCAATAAACTTGATACAAAAGACTGTGGTATCTCATTTTTTATAATTCAACTTCTTTTCTAATATCTACGTCTGTTTTCTTGATGATAAACTCTCTTAAATTCTTGAAATCACGTTCAAAATTTTTGTCTATTTCAGCATTATATGCAAGTACGGCATACCTATTAAATTCCTCGGTGAAATTATTTTCAGTAATATATTTATTATCAATCTCACTTTTGAATTCATTTAACACACTTTCTGATTTTATTTTAAAATTAGGGGTTTTTTTAATGAAAGCACTTATGTGATCCTGCAGTTCTTTATTTGAGAATAGAGAAAACTCATACAGCGATGAGTTAAACTCTTCCTTTTTTTCACGCCATTTAATTAACAGTGCTTTGTACTTGTCACTTGCATCTTTAATTCTATCGTAATTTTCTTCAGAAGCGTACTGAGTGTTTCTTATATAGACTTGACTTTTAAAGTAATTAAATCCTATATTTCTTTTTAATTCAGTCATGTCTGCATTTAAATCACGTAATTCTTTAACTATTCTCCGTCCTCTGTCTCGATCTTTTATTTTTTGCGCAACAATTAACTGTTTCGACCAAATAGCATGTTCTCTATCTTTCTGATCTGCACTAATATAAATATTACTTGCTATAGTAGCTATAGCTACTATTAAAGCACCTAAGATACTCTTATAAGTCTCAGGCAAGCTAAACTTAGTTTTAGGAGAATTAGATTCACCGGCAGTAGTTTTTTCATCTGAGTAACGTTTATTTATCTCAACCGTATCATGACTAGCTTCACCTACACCCTGTTCAGAATATTTTTCTTCGCTTGAAACAGGGTCATGTAAGTTGTTCAAATTACTATCTCTTTGCAATTCCATTTCTTTAGTCATTCGTTCTGTACTAGTAATTATCTGTTGGTAGAGGTGCCGTAATATAGCCTCAAATAATTATCGCTAACAGTGTTTTCTGAAAGTATTTACTCATGGCTGAAAATATAGTCACACGACAATGTGATAACAGTATTAGGGGCAATATAAAGAAAATGATATTGGACTACCCTAAAAGCATGACTATGCTATTGATATCCATAATGAATTTTTTGCTTTTCACTATCTCCTATATGGGGAATATAACTATTTTCCAATAGGTTATTTACATGTATTCTTTCATTAATTTATAACAAATTTAATGGACGTTTTCTGTGTCAGAAGAATCAACTGTGAAACTTTCAGAGTTATCCTGGGAGGAGCGAAAAGAAATTGCTTCGAATAATATAAAAGAAATATCTTACATTGTTGTATCAATTTATATATTTACAGAAACTCTTATTTTTCTACTCCAAGGATCAGACACTCAGCTCTTTTTGTCTTTTAGCATATTTCATATAGGATTTGCTGTATTCCTATCTCTTCCAGTGTTCGCTAGTTATGTGACAGATCTAAGCAGTAAAAACCGGGCTCTTGCAGAAGAAGCACAAAAGGCGGCAAGAGTTAAAAAAGAAAAACGCAGAGCGAAGCTTGAGAGAGTTATGAGCCGCTCACTCAAACAGAATGTGTCAATTGCTGGAGAAAAAGTGTTCGTTGTCACTTTTACCTTTGCACTTTTCTTTGGAGGGATTGCTCTATTTAGTGTGGTGACTGACTTTGTAGCAGATAAGTTGGGAGGAGGTCGAATAGAGGCCTTATTGATCACAGCAGCAATTTTCGTAGGTTTGTTTTGTTTAACAACCATTCTGAAACTCACAGTAGTTATAGGAATATTTGTAGGCATATACTTTCTATTCGCAGCTCTACCCGTTGGCGTAACTATTATTATTGGCGCTTTGATTATTGCCAGCGCCATAAAGAAGTAGCTTAATGGTATGTCCAGTACGTAAATAAAAAGACGATAAGTACTCACATGAAATATACCTACCAATGGCACTTGCTGTTACTTCCCTCACTAGCAATGGGAGCTAAGTTTAACTATGGGCAAATCACTGTGGACAAGGTGGTCAGTGTTTACGACGCTGATACGTAACCGGCCATTTAAAGACGTATTCCAATCCTTGAAATCATAAACCAATCTGTTTCCTGACATTACTCAGGAAATAACCATGACCGATTCCTCCAAACGTCGTTCTGCCAATGAATGGCAACAGATCATCCAGGATCAACAAACCAGCGGCTTAAACCAGACCCAGTACTGCTCTTCCCACAATATCAGTCTTCCATCCTTTTACAGCTGGAAAAACAAACTGAAAAAGAGCGAAGCCCAAAAAGACACTGGTTGGCTCGAACTACCCACCGAACTTCCAAGCAGTCCGCTCTCACAATGGGACATGGAACTGGAACTCCCTGGTGGTGTCGTATTACGTATGCGGCACTGATCATGTTTTTTCCTGAATCTCAGGTGACGGTCTGGCTCTATAACCAACCGGCAGATATGCGTAAGTCATACAACGGCCTGTCTGCTCTGGTTAAGAACAAAATGACTGAAGACCCATTAAGCGGCCAGATGTTTGTCTTCGTTAATCGCAAGAAAACTCAGTGCAAAATTCTCTATTTTGATCGCACTGGCTACTGCATCTGGAGTAAACGGCTGGAACAGGGGTATTTCCACACTCATGCTCAAAACCAGACCAAACAACGCCTGCAATGGACCGACCTGAAGCTAATCCTGGAAGGTATTGATCACCGAACGGTTCATCAATACAAACGGCAGAAACTCTCGACCGGAAAAATTCAAAATCCGGACTATATTCAATCACCATGAATACACCTGAAGCCACTCCGACCGTTGACCTGCAGCTGAAAAATCAGCAGCTGTTACAGGAAGTGGCTTCGTTAAAACAGCAGTTGAGCTGGTTTAAACGGCAACTGTTTGGTGAAAAATCCGAAAAAAGACTGATTCCTGAAAACCCCGATCAAATCGATCTGGGAGAACTGTTCAGTAAACCTTCTGTTGAACCTGCTCCACAGACAGAAACCATTACCTACAAACGCCGCAAAAAACAACGCAACGACAACTGCGTTACTGACCAGGGATTACGGTTTGACGACAACGTGCCCGTCGAAGTCATTGATATGCCAGCCCCTGAATTACAAGGAACTGATGCTGACCAATACGACGTTATCGATCACAAAATAACCCGTCGATTGGCTCAGCGCCCTGGCAGTTATGTGGTGCTGGAATACCGTCGTCCGGTGACCAAACATAAGCCCAGTCAGACGCTGAGCACTGTAGCTGCACCCTCCGGCCTGTTTGATCGCAGCTTTGCCGATGTCAGCCTTATTGCTGGCATGCTTATCGACAAATTCCTGTATCATTTGCCGCTGCATCGGCAACACCAGCGTATGGCTATGGCAGGCGTTACCCTGAGTCGAACCACGCTCACCCAGCTGGTGCAAAGAGGCATTGAGTTACTCAAACCGATTCATGGCGCGTTATTGAAAAGCATTCTTGAAAGTGATGTATTGGCGATGGATGAGACACCTGTCAAAGCAGGCCGTAAAGAAAAAGGTAAAATGCAAAAAGCCTGGTTTTGGCCGGTGTTCGGCGAACGAAACGAAGCGGCTTTCACCTTCTCTGTCACTCGTTCTACCCGGCACATTGAACCACTGCTAAAGGACTTCAGCGGCATTCTCCTGACCGATGGCTACGGTGTTTACGACAGTTACTGCAAAAAACGCCCCGAAGTGACACTGGCTCAATGCTGGAGTCATTGTCGGCGGTATTTTGTAAAAGCCGAAGACATGGAACCGGAATCAACAGCCATAGCACTTGAATACATAGGGCAGCTGTACAGCATTGAAAAATCGACTCGGGCATCGGAATGTTCGAACGAGCAAAAACAAGACATTCGTCGTGAGCGATCGAGCCCTATAGTCGCAGCCTTCTTTGACTGGTGCCATAGCGAGCGGCAACGACCGGACCTGGTGAAAACTAACCCACTCAGTGTGGCACTGGGTTATGCCGAAAACCATCGGCAACAGATGGAAGTCTATCTGGAGCATCCTGACGTTTCCATGGACACCAATCACGTAGAGCGGCTGCTGCGCTGTATTCCAATGGGTAGGAAAAACTGGATGTTCTGCTGGACCGAAACTGGCGCCGAGCATGTTGCCATTATCCAGAGTCTGCTGGTCAGCTGCCGACTACAAAACGTTGATCCCTACACCTACCTGGTTGACGTTCTACAGCGTGTCAGCCTGCATCCTGCCCGTAAAGTAGAGGAGCTGATTCCAAGAATTTGGAAGGAACGCTTCGGGAATAATCCGTTAAAATCAGATTTGGACAAGTAAGGGAAGTCCCCCCTTAATTTGTTCGGTTACGCTGATACTTTCCGGGTGAGCATCAAGGGCTGGCCTGCCGTAGTCGGTAACAACATGCCGGTTAGATTGAACGGTGTGGATGCTGCTGAAATCAGGGGTAAGTGCCCTGAAGAAAAAGCCAGGGCTCAAGCTGCAAAGCAATTCACTTTGTCACAACTTAATCAGGCTGAAGTCATATAGCTTAGAAATATCCGCAGGGGAAAATACTTTCGATTGCTGGCTGACGTCTATGTTGATGATCGAAGCCTGGCAGAGCTACTGATCTTGAATAATCATGCTCGTATCTATGATGGCGGCAAACGTGATGGCTGGTGTAAAGAATTTAAAATTATTACCGATTAAACCTTCTCTAGTTAGCTAACACTATGGGGCAGAATATATGTGGTTTATGAAACTTCACGGTCAATTTAAAAATACACTTCCCTGCCAAATTCTCGATGATGCTGTGGAAAATGTGCTTCAAGAAAGATGTATGAAGCTAAGTGATGAATACAACGGCGTAAGGAGTGTGACTATTGGCGAAGGTATTCAAGAATTTATAAAAATGAGCAGTGATTCTCATCCTAAACACTCCAAGGCTGCAGCAAAAATTTACGCCATCCTTGAGAAGGAGTACGTACCAGACCTGACTAAAAAGGCCATCGTAAACGTATTAGAGACACACAACATCTCTAGCTCTTAGCTCCTGATAATGGTTGTGTTAGCAAGTCTTAATACTATTAACAGGCTACTTTTTCCTTTCTTCTATAGCCGCTTTAAATTCCCGAAACTCCACCACCAACTTTGTGAACTCTTCAATATTACAGGAAGCCTGTAAGCTCTGAATCATGAGAGCACCAATCGAAGGTGAGAGCTTACCTTTTGCCATAGCTGACAGAATCGCATTGGCCTTATCAAGCGGAGTGCCATCGTGAGGAAAGGCTCGAATAACGACAGGTGCATAAACTGGACGAGAAAGAGGTTCTATTCTCTCTATGATGAGCTTTTGAGACTGTATACAGCCGTCTAAGGCCTGCTGAACGACGAGCCGCATTATCTCAGGTGCTTTGAGTTCCAGCTCTGACATTATCTTAGTTGCCATCAGTGAGCTCCCCAGACTGACAGGCCATTGCTGTTACTGATTCCTGAGTCGAGCTCTGCAATAGATTCATTCAAGAAGACGACAAAACTCTCAAGCTCACTGATGGCTATTTTTAGCTGCTTTAGTCGTTTACGGTTCTTACTGCCAGAAGCCTTCAGTATGTCGTAGGTGTTCTTGAAGTTCTCATGAACCATTTCTGCTGCAGTACGCTCAATGCTGTAAGACTGGCGTAACTCTTCTGTGCTGGGCATAGCCATTTATCATCATATTGAATTAATGTTTTTAACTGTGAAGATGACAAGCCAGTCTGGATAGATCCCTGCAAGACCTGCATCCATTAAGAAGATAGATTGCTTTTGTTTAGCAAGGCATAAGGCATGAGCAAACTCTTTATGCTCCTGTGACCATTCATACAGGCAGCAAGGTTCGATCCCTAGTGAGTCGGCAAAACGCTGAAGAGTTGGCAGCCTTGGTGGTAGTCCTGCAATTTCTCCAGAGTGGTAAGGATCACCACTAAAGAAGTCTATGATTTGTGTGCAGTAGTGCTGGTGGTACTTCAGAGGTTTTGTCTCCCAAGGGTGGAAAAGTGGCTGCAAACTCAGACAAAAACGACCGTTTATTAACCTTAAAACACTCATTATTGACCAGAAAAGCAGGTTTGCTCGTTATACCTAGCTTCCCGTATGGTTTCATTCTGTCCAGTGTTCAAATGATTTAGGGTAAAACTGAGTAATCTGATGAAATACCGACGACCACAGCCCCGTGATTATTTCCGATTGAAGCATAAAGACTTGATGCAGTTTGCCCGTATGGGAATAGGTGAGCAGTCGTCTTTCAAGCACTACGAGTTAGCGACTGGAGAGCTGGAAGTGTCCATGCTGATTACTCGCAAGGAGAGCAGCCTTGATTTCAGGGATAGGCGAAAGAGAAAGAATCTGGAAGTACCACTGCTGGCAACACAGCTTACTTATGGCTGGCGCTGGTGGGTTGCTTGTCCTGAGTGTGAAAGACGCTGTGCTCTGCTGTATTACAGTAACAGCACATACCAGCATGGTTTGTATTGCCGTAAGTGCTTAGGCCTTCGGTATGAGTGCCAGAACGGTAGAAAAGAAGGTTATCTAGTGAGAAAAGAGCAAGAGCTTCTTGAACGATTTTGGCCGGGTGACAAAGAGCAGTACAACTTCGATGAAGAGTTTTATCCCAAGCCTAAAACCCGATGGTACAGAACCTTCCAGCAAGACATGGAAAAATACAGGGAAGTTGAAGCTTGCCTGCAATCAGTGAAAGACAAGAACGACTATAAGTTTCAAATGAAGTGCTTAAAGATCGGCTTACCCTGGGATATTACCTTTGAGAATTACATGGCTCGCAATGGACTTTGAAAATCAAATGCTCAGTTGTTTTAGGTCGTACAGAAATGGCTAATACCTCTAATCATCCTCAGCTTAACTAAGCCTAAGTGGAAAAGGGGCTTGCCCTATATAGAGAAACTTCTGAACCTGAAGCGACTGGAAGAAATAAGAGAAGCAACCTGGATGGTCGGAGCGTTGAAAGTTTTGGTGCGTATACAGAAAATGAAGAAGAGGTAGAGAAAGGGGTACTTACTGCTTTTGTGTACCCCAGTGTGTACCCCAGAGAAAAATAAGAAAATTAGATTCCTCTGTAGAGCTTATAACTACTGGCTTCTACTCTTGCAATTATGATGCATTAACAGCATGTTATAGTCCTCCTGATACCTTTATTTATTAACTGTGCCACTGAGGCCGGTTTGGGCCATGGCTACAGCACGGAACAGAGCCCGTCCCTTGTTCATGGTTTCTTTCCACTCCATCTCGGCAATAGAGTCAGCTACGATCCCTGCACCAGCCTGAACATGAAGTTTACGATCTTTAATCACTGCGGTTCGAATGGCGATGGCGGTGTCCATATTACCGTTCCAGGCCAGATAGCCGACAGCTCCGCCATAGACTCCTCGTTTTACCGGTTCCAGCTCATCGATGATTTCCATAGCCCTTACTTTGGGCGCACCACTCAAGGTACCGGCTGGCAGAGTTGCCTTCAGTACATCCATAGCGTCCATACCGTCTTTCAGTTCGCCGGTCACATTGGAAACGATGTGCATTACGTGGGAGTAACGTTCGATGACCATTTTATCGGTGAGATTCACAGAACCTGTTTTTGCTACACGACCAACGTCGTTTCGACCCAAATCAATCAGCATTAGATGTTCGGCCAACTCTTTCGGATCGTTTAGCAGTTCCTGCTCCAAAGCTTTGTCCTTTTCTTCGGTTGCTCCACGTTTACGGGTACCAGCGATAGGTCGAACGGTGACGGTACCGTCTTCCAGTCGTGCCAGGATTTCTGGCGAGGAACCAACAACATGGAAATCACCCAGGTCCATGTAATACATATAAGGCGATGGGTTAGTACTTCGCAGTGCGCGATAGAGATTCAGAGGAGAACTGTCAAAGGGGATAGTCATGCGTTGGGAAGGCACTACCTGCATAGCATCGCCGGCAAGAATGTAACCCTTGATCTTATCTACAGCCGATTCAAAAGCTTCCTGGCCGAAACCGGATTTAAAGTCATCTTCAGTGGCTGGATTCAGTGATGCCTGAACCGGTGGTAGAACATTGGTTGTTTGCAAGCGACGAACCAGGTCATCCAATCTGAACTCTGCTTTTTTGAGGGCAGTGCCTTCAGTGCCTGGTAAAGCGTCATCGGCCGGATCGGCGTGAGTGACCAATATCAGTTTGCCACTGAGGTTATCGAACACTACCAGTTCATCAGACACCATTAATAGAATGTCCGGATTGTTCAGCTCATCTTTTGGAGCAGACTGCTGCAGGCGTTTTTCAATATAACGAACAGTGTCGTACGCAAAATAGCCAACCAGACCGCCAGTAAATCTTGGTAGCTCTGGCAGTTCTGGCACGCTATAGCGCTTCTGGAAGTCGTTGATGAATTGCAGAGGATCACTGACATTGTGCTCTTCAACAATTTGGTTATCAGTTTCTATAGTGACAATACAGTCAGGTTGATAGCCGGATACTCTGAGAATGGTACGACAAGGTAAACCAATCATGGAGTAACGGCCCCACTTCTCACCCCCTTCTACGGATTCAAGAAGATAGGAATAGCGACCATTGGCCAGCTTCAGATAAGTGGTCAGCGGTGTGTCCAGGTCCGCAAGGATTTCCCTGATAATGGGAATACGGTTGTATCCTTCACGGGCCAGGTCAGCAAATGTTTCAGGCGTCATAATGGCCTCGATTATTCTGGCTTAAATTCAATATACAGCTCAAAGCTGTAAGTGAGGTTTTGCGCGCTATTCGCACAGTGTTGACTGGATGAAGCTATTTATTAGGCGCAAGGCCAGCCTGACCAACGCCAGGAAGAGGAAATTGAGACAGGGGCAACTATCAGCGCAGTGTGACGCTGATCTTTATGACCAAACAGGGTTCGGCTGAGTTGCTTTGAAACAGGGTTTGTCACTGCTGACTCCGTAGCTTGTCAGGACGCAGTTATAACTATGAAAACGAAAGACTATATGACGAAAGCCACTATTGCAAACACCAAAGAAGGGTATCAATCCTCATGAAGGAACTGGGCCCTAACTGGCTAGAAGGGTTATTGCTAAGTAGAGCTATCGTTCTCATTAAAATAGAAACGATAGCTCCGATGAGCTAATCAGAGCAGTTTATCCAGAGATTCAACGACAAGATCCGGATTCGCTGTTGCGATAGGTTGGCCATGGTTATAACCGTAAGGCAATCCAATGACTTTAACGGACGCTGCCTTGGCAGCTTTGACGTCATTGCTGGAATCACCAATCATCAGAGAGTTGCTGGTATCTGTGCCAAAGTGCTGCATGGCGTGGAGCAATGGCATAGGGTGCGGCTTTTTTTCAGACAGGGTGTCACCACCCAGATATAATTCAAAGTAATGGTCGATGTTCATCAACTTCAACAATTTTTCAGTAAACAGTTCAGATTTGTTGGTAACAATAGCCTGTTTGATTCCACGACTGTGGGCCGCTTCCAGAAACGCCTGAATACCCAGATAGACGTGACTGTGCTGGCCTACTTCAATAGCGTAGTGGTGCTCGAAGCGTTCATAGGCTTTATTGAATGTTTCCTGATCAACGACATCAGCCTGGTCGCCCATGAAGTCATCAGCCAGTGCACGTTTGACCAGTGAAGGAATACCATTGCCGACCCATAGACGGGTTTTCTCGTCACCAGCAATAGGCAGGTTGAGATCGGTCAACATTTTATCAATAGCAATGGCGAGGTCAGGAGCACTGTCGACTAGCGTTCCATCCAGATCGTACATAATCAATTGTGGTGCGTTACCCAGCAACTCTTCGATAATTTTCATGGTCTGACTGCTTGATAAAAAGACGCACTTTACTACGGTTTGTAGAGATGGTTAATGGCTGATGCTGTCTGTCACAGACTATTGATGCCCTACAAATACTCTTTATCGTCTGTTTATTGAGTCAAATCTAATTTTCCATGCTTTTAACATGTTATTAATTACAGGAAATTGAAAGGAGTCCCTAATGTTTGCAAGAGTTTCCAGTCTGATTCTGCTGTGCCTGATGTCGATGAGCCTGATGGCAATGCCAGCGCTAACAACAGCGCCTGAAATTGAGAAAAAAGTACTGACAGGGCCAGCACCTGAACCGGCCACAGAAAGCGATAGAAAGGTAGCCGTTGCATCAGCAGAAAAGTGGCTCGAATACGCAGATAGCCGTTCCTGGGAAAGAGCCTGGGCCGCTTCCAGTGATTTCTATCGCAAAGAAATGCCGGCCAGTCATATGGGTAATCTTATGTATCAGCACCGAAAGCCGTTCGGTGCTTTGAAGAATCGTAAGGTTAAAAATGTGACTTATAAATACCTGAAGGAAGGCACATTACCGGGTGAGTATCTGGTGGTTGAGTTTGACAGTGAGTTTGAGAATCAGAAAGTTGTTGAAGCAGTGATAACGTATAAGGAAAAAGACAACCTGTGGCGTGCCAGTGGTTATATAACCGATGATGGTAAGCCAAAGAAAGAAGCAGTAAAAAAGGTTCACTGAATGTTTATGCCCCCGGTTTACGACGGGGGCAGTGCAGATGCCTGTGATTGACTATTTTGTAGCTTATTTGTTCAGGTGCTCACTTGCTCAGATACTTTCGATGCTTTACCACTTCCCTGTTTTATTTCCTGTTGAATCCAGTGTAAGCGCTCCGTCACCGGCTTGTGCATTTTGCGCTGTAGCTGTCAGCGTAAAACCATTGCGACAGTTATTGGTAGGGCAGCCAGCCGCGATCGAGTAAAACTGATGTTCAGTAATGAAAGGGTTTGCACTTAACCCCAGGCTTGTTAAGTCATCGGTATAAGATTTGTTGTCTAGAAAAAGCTGTTCCTGTCTGGCGGCAATGTTCAGTAAGGCTGTATGCCCCTCGGCTCGTCTTCCTTTCTTTAAATGCCGTTCGTAGGAAGGAAACGCAATTGATGCAAGAATGCCAATAATGGCCACGACAATCATCAGTTCAATCAGGGTAAACCCTTTCATTCCGGTCATCATGCTTACCTCTCCTGAAACCAGCCATAGGCGTTCATGCCCAGCTTCGAATTCACTTCGTCACCCGTCAGAATATCAATGTATTTATTGCCGATAGCGGCTGTAGTACCGCCACCCGATACTCCAGAATAAACACCCAAAACGCGATCGTTTTTGTTAGTGGTGTTGTCGCTATTGAAATCATTACGTGCTCTGGACGTATGCATATCAATGGAGTAAACACGGCTAGAGCCCCTACCTGGTGCGCAGCTTTCTGAGTTAATAATGGCTGATGGAGAGAAAGTGGTGAATGACAGTACACCTGATAACAGTCGAGCTTTGGTCATGACTTGTTCATAGGTGTTAACTGAACTGCTTGCTAAGCCGAGATTCATATACCAGCCTTTGGCGGAGGACAGATCATTGCTCGCCGTAACCTGTTCTGCTGCATCCCCTTGTTGGATCAGGTTTTCAGTAGTGTCGTACAGGTTGGAAGAAGTAATTGCAGCAGGTGGTGTTGCACAGTCATTGCCACAGCTACCATAACGGCGATAACTTGTAGCTGAATCACGAATCATAAAGTAGCGGTCAGTTGCAGAGGTTGCTGTAGGATTAGCTCTGTTTCCGCTACCCAGCATTACGCCATCGAAATCACTTCCCGCATACTGGGTTTTAGCTACCTCTGGTTGGTAAAAAAATCGACGATCAGAACTGCTGTCTGGAGCCGACCTTGAACCGTTCTCATCAATACCCAGTTTTGCCAGCGTAATGACAGACCATACCGCAATTTCATTGTCGTTACTGTCAGTACCTAAACCAATATCGAAACGGAAGATGTTACCACCGGTATCAGCGGCATAAATACGATCGTGAAAGCCGTTGCCATTACTGTCGATAACGGCTGGCGGTGCAGCAATGCTCCACTTGAAGCGACTGTCTTCGACTCGGTTAGGGGCATCGTTGTCGATGGTGTCAGGGGCAACGAATGATTTAATTAAAGTTCCGGTGCCAGCATCGACAAAAAACAGGCCACGGCCACGAGTTGAATAAGGGCGTATTTCGTTATTACTAGTGTCTATAGGGTTACTTGTATTACCTGTTTTGTAGTCATCTTTCCCCTGTGTGCTGGTAGCATCATCCTGGCCGTCGTATCCGGCGCTGATAGCCAGAGCAAATTTATATTTGTAAGAAACCGCATTATTGTCATCCGTTATGGTTTGCCTGTGCCCTGGAATTAATAATGGAACTGCTTTCGCCCAGCTCTGGCCAAGTTCCGAGAATCCAGGAGTGTCGCTATTGATGCGCCATAGCAGTTTGGGTGGATCATCGGGGTTGGTGACATCGATGGCGTAATAACTATCACCCCCTCGTCGCATACCAAAAAAGAGCGTCATGCGATCGCCATCGGTACCAATGATATTACCGTCACCGTTTACATCCAGACGGATCATGCTTATCTCGCCGTCTAAACCATAAGGGTGGCTGGTATTAGGCTGGTTGTTAAATAACAACGGTATGTTTTTTGCGGTTTCCTTAGCGAAGAAGCTCCAGTTTTCGGCAACAGTGCTACCAGAGTCTTGTAAGAAATGGAGAATGCCGTGATTAGTACCAAAGGCTAGTCTGATATCAGGGTTGGTTTTTGAAAAACTGCTGGTTCGAGCTCCGTAGTTCAGTGTTAATGGTTTGGAATGTTGTATATCACCTAATACCCAGTCACGAGTAACGCCATTAGTATCCCTGCCTCTTATCCATTTGCGGTAATGAGCAAGAAGATCAGTGTTGCCAGAAGGAACGTGTAGGTCATTCTCATCTAGTTGATTCAATCGAACCAGCGCTTCAGGGGCGTTACCTATTGATTTGTTGGTGTAAAATGAGCGTGAGGTGTTGGTGTTTTTCAGTACTTCACCATAGCCACCTTCGTCCACTTGTTTACCGTCACTAGTGGTTCCCCAGAAAGTGGAAATGCCTTCATCCAGTTGTAAGGTTCCGGCGGCAATAGCTGGGTTACAGCTACGATCGACGACCTTACCAATAGTTAGATTCGTCTTATCTACGCAAGTACCGCTGGTTTCGTTACCCGTGTAGATTTTTAGTTTCTTCAGGTTACCCTTCCAGTTTGGGCTGGAATCAGGTTCAAACATAGCGAAATAGGCGTGATCCAAAGTCTCTGTTCTATTGAAACTGTTTACCGCAACGGCGGGTGAAACGAAATTGCTGCTACCTTTGAGGATCTCTTGAAGAGCACCTTCAAAAGCGTCTGTGATGCTATCAACCGCGATGCAGCCTGCGGCAGGGTCCATATTATTTCCAACTGTTGTGTAGCATTGGCCTTTCCCTGCGTTTGCTGTATCGAACAGTAAGGTTTGGTCGGTGTCAAAACCAATGGTGTAGGTGTAGGCTTTCTGTGTACCAGTTGTAGTATCTCTATCTAGGCCACCGCTTGGTGGGTTTGCCATATATGCAGCAAGTTCAGGAAGGCAGTGTTGCTCACTACCGTAAACCTTGCAATTCGTAACACTGGTAAGTTGTTTTATTTTTGTGGTTGAATCATCATTCCAGTGGGGGGATGCTGCACCATCGGACATATAGATGATGTAGAGGTTCTGGCAGGTTGTGACAGGTGTTTTATATGTGTTTCCTGTTCCTGAGATATTTTCTATCGAATTAGGGTCAGCAGAGAAGCGAGGGCTGTCGCCTGAAAAATATCGATAAACCTCATAATAAGTATTACACATAGGAGTATTAGCGCTGTTTCTTGCACCAAGAAGAGTTGAAGTTATTTCTTGACGATATGCGTCGTCGGTTGTTTTTAGGTGCTTATGTATAACTTTTGAGCTTGTAGTGAATTCAGCAAGACCAAAATCAATACTGGGATTGTCTCGAATTACTTTTCTGATAGTCTTTTTGGCTGTATCAAGTCGGGAAGCATACTGCCAATTAATGAAGTTTCCTGTGCATTTCCATTCATCATCAATTGTTTGACATTCACCGTGTGTATCGTTAGAACTGCTAATGTCTGGGATTGAAGGTTCACGATCGCCTAAGACTGGGGGGTATGAATACCATTCGTTCTCTTCGTAATAATTTCTAAAAATCCAATCGTGATCTTTATTTCTGTGCCAACCAGTATAAAAAAAATCAGGCTCATAAGGCTGTCGAATTACCCCAGTAGCCTTAGCTGACATACTATCTGACGTATCAAGAATGATCATTACTTGAGGTCGCTGAGAACTATTAAATTGACCTGTCGTGAAAATATCACTGTCATCAGCTCTGGCAGCATGGGTCAAACATGATAGGCAAACAGTCAGGGTGCTTATTACAATATGTCGATTAAATGTTTTCATAAACGGCCTGATTTTTTTAATTACTGTTTGAACCAACGGTGACTCGAATGCTGTCGCTACTTCGGCGATAGTGATCGCCTGTGCTATCTGCCTGAATAAGTAGTTTGTATCTGTCTTCTATTAGCGTGCTGCCAATGCCTGCTTCAACCTGATGAGCCCGCAAACGGTAATAGTCAGCGATTTCACGGTTATAGCCGCTGGCGGTTTCTTTTCTGTGGACCGGTTTTCCCTCAGCAAGGAATCTCGCTGTGGTGGTGGTTGCTCCGATAATGCAGGGGAAAGCAGCTTTTTGGGTATTGTTTAATGTTGGTGGAGGCAGGGCTGGATTGTATGGGTCTTTCTCATTGGCGCATTCATTAATATGAAACTGGCCATCGTCTAAATCTGAAGTGATCGCTAGCTCTTTCTGAGCAGCATTAAACGTTAGTGTTTTTAGTTCAGCGTTGGCCAACATTCGGGGAGACAAAGTCATCTGGTTGACACTGACTACCGCTGCGCTGGTCAGCAATAACAGAAAGAGTAGAGCGGCAATCAGAGCTACGCCTGCTTGAGAATGTGTTTGACAATACTTTCTTTTCATTGTTGTTGCCTGATCGCCTGGTTGTAGAGGTAGACGGTATTGCTGGCTAATAAACGATGCCGGCTGTCACCCTGTCCATTGACGGTAATGTCGCCCAAGAGGTAGCTGTTGTTGTTTGTGTAACTGGTATCGGGGTTACTTTGCACAAGGAGATTTAATTCGACACTTCGTACCCTGCGCCACATTTCCCGTGACCAACCTGCGGGATTGGTTGGTGCTTCGACAGTACGTGTTATTTGACCCGTTGCCTCTTTGGCAATTCCAAGGCGGACTCTGAAGCTTTGAATATTGTTGGCAATGACTGTTTTACTAAGAGCCGTATTGGCTAATCGCAGCAGTACGAGTTCGTCATTACTATTAAGATAAAAAAGACTGAATTGATACTCTCGAATAATGGCATCTGGATAACCGGTAGGCGCAGTGTCTCCTCTGAATAAACGACCTTCGATCGTGTTGGCAATGATATAATTCCCAGTAGCCAGCAGTTCGTTAGTTGCAATAGCAGGCCCGTAAGCGCCCTTAATCAGTAACCAGTCAGAGGGTAATGCGTTATTTCCGGTGTACACACCGGTTCTGGCATCGGTTACACAACTGAAAATATTATTGTTTGCACGTCCTGCAATAAAGCTGATGTTTCTGTCCAGAGCAGAAGCAATACCTCCACAATCATTACTGACTGAAAAGGCACCAATAGAGATTTCTTCAAGCTGGGCGCCATTGGCGTAACCGGCAGATCCGAGATTGCGCGAGAGTAAAGACAAAGTCGTTCTTGCGTTGTCGTTCAATATTGTATAGCGACTACTGCTTTGCTGTATGGAAATACTGTTGATATATAGGGATGCGACGCCACTTAAAAGTAATAAAGACAGGGTGCTGGCTATCATCAATTCGATGAGCGATACCCCTGCTTGTTTTGTGTGACTTGGCGATACAGCTAAACTATCCATAGTATTACGCTCTTAACTGTTTATTCTTGTGCTTATTATTAACATTCGGCGCAAATCGTTTTTGACTGTGTCCGATTTAAAATCACTGTCGTCGTCGCCACAAATATTTGCCGAATGGCCATCCGGCCTCGCAAACTTCCCTCGCCAGGCAATGGCTAAACTGACCTGATTATCATTGATACCAATGCAGGCGACTGGAGCTAAAAGCCCACCTATTGCAGCATCTGAGCTATTCTGACTGGTTGCTCCAACCAGGTTTCCACTCCATTGCCATAAGTCGAATGCTGCCACTTGTGCTGGCGTACAATTAGCTCCACTGGCATTGCAGAGTAGAGCGGGTGTGGTTGGTACGCTGGCAACGTCACCGTCATAACTGGCCAAACCAGAAGAATTGGCAGTCATTCTGGCAATAATGTCATTAGCCAGGTGAAGAGCCGACGCTCTTTGTTGGGTCTCTAATACTGACTTTTGTGCTTCTGCAATCAGGCCTGCCATTCCCAGCAGTCCGACTGATACGATCACCAGTGCAACGAGCACCTCGATCATGGTGAATCCCTTGTGCTTCATGAGAAAGATCCTTTTCTCGTTCCTTGTTTATCGTCGTCAGGCATCATGCCAGACGTTTCATTCTGTCTGCTTTACTCTGTTGTTACACAAGAGATTGTGCAGGGGGTTTTTGTTAGAGAAATTGTGCCGCCTGAGCCAATGCCAAGATCAGATTTGAATGAAGCATTCTTGTGTTTTATTGAAATATTGCTGCCTGTAAATAAACCCATGCTGTTGAAGGAAAGTGTGGTTGCAGGGGAAGGCGTAATTACTGTTTTGCTGTCAAAGGCGGGGAGATTTTTTATAGTGTTTCCGTCTACGACAACGGTTGTATTACCTTGCCAGTTAGAAGACGGGGATACTGTAACTATTTCGCCTCGTGTAATAGCTTCAGAGCGTGCGAAATCAAGTATTGCACGAATGTTTTCACTCTGGCTGGAAACGCGATTATTGGCGATAGTGGTGGTAAGAGAAGGGTATGCAATGGCTGCAAGAATCCCTAAAACAGCAAGAGTCACCATCAACTCTATTAGAGTAAAACCTTTGCTGTTTCTCGCCAGAATAGTGTGTATATCCATATACAACTGACCAAATACTGAATTGTTTATTGCAATCGATTACATCATAAAGATGAACAAATAAACAATAAAAGTAATGTAAAAGTACTAGTTTTTACGAGAAGTTTAATTATTGAACATATTTGTGTGATCTGAGTCACAAAAGGCAAGTATTATAAGACGGAGTTGGATGGGTTCCAACCCCGATAAAAACAGAGTTATAGTGATCCGGTTTGAGATAACTCTTTGCGCATTTCGTTAATAACTTGCTGATAGTCGTCTGCATTGAAAATGGCAGAGCCTGCAACAAAAGTATCAGCACCCGCTTCGGCAATTTGTCGTATGTTTTTAACACCGACACCGCCGTCTACTTCCAGACGAATATCCAGACCGCTGTCATCAATCAACTTACGAACGTTACGCAATTTTCGCAGGGTAGAAGGGATGAACTTCTGTCCGCCAAATCCTGGGTTAACAGACATCAACAAAATCATGTCCAGTTTGTCGATGACGTATTCAATGATGTCTGGTGAAGTGGCTGGGTTCAGAACCAGGCCAGCCTTGCAGCCGCCTTCGCGGATCATTTGCAGGCTACGGTCGATATGGTCAGTAGCTTCCGGGTGGAAGGTAATCATACTGGCGCCCGCATCGATAAAGTCACCGATCATTTTATCTACCGGGCTGACCATCAAGTGAACATCAATAGGAGCTGTTACGCCGTGATTTCTCAGTGCTTTACAGACCATTGGGCCAATAGTCATGTTAGGCACGTAGTGGTTGTCCATAACATCAAAATGGACCCAGTCTGCGCCTGCTGCAAGGACGTTATCTACTTCTTCACCCAAGCGGGCAAAGTTAGCGGAAAGGATGCTGGGGGCGATAATAAAGTCGCGCATGATAGGTTCCGGTGTCTTCCGTTCAGGTTTGGGCAAGAATTTTAGACTTTCCAGTACAGGCTGTCAGTTAAAATTCTGCTGCATTTCTTATCTGACGTTTATTACTGCTTCTGATCAGAAGTATCCCTGTGCAGACGGTTCTCTTCAACCCAAGAGATCAGTAGCATGACCATAGCAGCCAAACAGGATGCTATTAACACATGGAAGCCTCCGTCCCAGCCGAAGTTATCAACAATAATGCCCATGGCTATATTGGCAAAAAGGGCGCCTCCCAGATAACCAAACAGTCCTGTCAGGCCGGCCGCTGTGCCTGCTGCTTTTTTCGGAACCAAATCCAGAGCATGTACACCGATCAGCATGACAGGTCCGTAGATAAGGAAGCCGATGGCGATCAGGGCGATGTTATCAATCAAAGGGTTGCCGGGAGGGTTTTGCCAATAGACGACAACTGCTACAAGCACGAGTGATAAGTAAACAAGGCTGGCCGGGGCGCGGCGCCCTCTGAACAGTCGGTCGCTTAGGTAGCCGCAGAGCAAGGTGCCGGGAATACCTGCAAATTCATAGAGAAAATAGGCCCAGCTGCTGTCGGCCATGGAGAAGCCTTTAACTTCACTTAGGTAAGTGGGAGCCCAGTCGAGAACGCCGTAACGAACCAAATAAACAAAAGCGTTAGCTATGGCGATGTACCAGAGAAGTCGGTTGTTCAGTACATACTCAAAGAAAATTTGCCGAGCCGAAAACTCTTTCTCGTGAGCTTCGTCATAGGAAAATGCGTGGGGATAATCACCAGTGTATTGTTCAATAGAAGGCAATCCACAAGATTGTGGTGTATCTCGAACCAGAAACCAGCTGATGACTGCTGTTCCCATGGCAGCAAATCCAGCGAAATAGAAAATACTGTGCCAGTCCGCAAATATGGCCATACCTATGACGGCTAAAGGCCCTATCAATCCGCCGCCGACATTGTGAGCAAGGTTCCATATAGCAGCACGAGTGCCTCGTTCGCTGACGGAAAACCAGTGAACAATAACCCGACCGCTGGATGGCCAGCCCATGCCTTGAAACCAGCCATTAAAAAACAGAATGATAAACATCACAGAGATGCTGGATGTTGCAAAGGGAGCGATGCCCATCAGGATCATGGTCAGTGCGCTCAGAACCAGTCCAATAGTGATAAATTTTCGGGCATCGCTGCGATCAGAAAGATTACCCATCAAGAATTTACTGATGCCATAAGCAATGGACACGCCGGATAGAGCAAAACCCAGTTCGGATTTTGTGAAGCCTTCTTCGACAAGGTGGGGAATGGCTAAAGAGAAGTTCTTTCGTACCAGATAGTAGCCGGCGTAACCAATAAAAATGCCGAGAAAGACCTGTCGTCTTAATTGCTTGTAAGTACTGTCAAGATCATCGCTGGCGACGGGTTCCTGATGCTCTGCGGGGCTTAACAGCTTACTCATAAGATCCGGTGTCTCTGTGTTTTATTGTTGTATTACTAGTGCCTGTAGTGTTCAGGTGAGGCAGATATAAAAATAGGCTATAAACGGAGCTTTTGTGATCGAGTGTGTTTCTTTTTGTGCATAGTTGATGAGCAAGGCGGCAACCGTGCCGCCCATCTGCCGCCCATCTGCCGAATAAAGGCTATGGAGCTGGGTTGGGGAATCGTTTGTGAATGGCTTCGATGCTTTCCAGTACACCAGTAGAAAGGTCGAGCGAAGAAGAGCGAAGATTTGATTCCAGCTGAGTTAGGTTGGTGGCCCCAATAATGTTGGTGGTCACGAAGCTTCTACCAGTGACATAGGCCAGAGCCATTTGGGCAGGATCTAAATGGTGTTCTTTAGCTAAATTGACGTAGGCCTCTATAGCCTTTCGGGATTCTGTTGAATTGTAACGCTGGAAGCGTTCATAAAGGGTGATTCGGGCACCTTTAGGTTTGGCGTTATTAAGGTATTTGCCGGACAGTGTACCGAAAGCCAGCGGCGAATAAGCCAGCAAACCAAGGTTTTCACGGTGAGCTATTTCTGCCAGCCCAACCTCAAAGGTTCTATTCAGCAGGTTGTAGGGGTTTTGAATGCTGACTGGCGGGTTCATTCCTTTGTTGCGACTGATGCGCAAATGCTCCATTGCACCCCAGGGCGTTTCGTTGGATAGGCCGTATTGACGAATTTTACCAGCCTTGATCAACGCCTCCAGAGCGTCAATGGTTTCTTCTATGGGAGTGCCGTCGAAATCGTTAAGGTGTTCGTAGCCAAGCTTGCCAAAGAAATTAGTGTTTCTGTCTGGCCAGTGCAGTTGGTAAAGATCAATGGACTCAACCCCTAGCCGTTTTAGAGAGCCCTCAACTGCTTTTTCAATATGCTCTGGTGTCATCAAGCGGCCACCGTCCATATAGTCGAAACCCGGACCGCATATTTTGCTGGCGAGAATCAGATCCTTATGATGTCCACGTTGTTTTAACCAGTTGCCGATAATGGTTTCGGTAGCGGTGTAAGTCTCGGCTTTTGGCGGAACAGGGTACATTTCAGCGGTGTCGATAAAGTTGACACCATAGTCCATAGCCATGTCCAGCTGGGTAAAAGCCTCGTCCTGAGTGTTCTGTTCCCCCCAGGTCATAGTGCCTAGACAGATGGAACTGACTTTAATGTCAGTATTTCCCAATGTTCTTCTTTCCACAGTAAGGATTGCTCCGTATTCAGTTTTTTCAAGGGCAAGGTAATCTATCGCTTTTATATAATACGATTTATTCGATTACACGATATTGTCGGCTTGGTTTGTTGGCGGTAATTCGTTATTGGTACAGTAGTTTCCACTGAATCCCTAAAAACTCAAGTTTAAGAGCTATAAAGGGCTTTCATTCCTGTGCATAGGCGATATAATACCGCACCCGTTTCCCAAATGAGCGCCCAAATGTTTTCAACAGGCCGGATTCAAAATGGGAAAGAGCTATTAGCCTAGCCTCACCCAAAAGGGAACGGCCAAGTTAGAACAGGTATTGCGTAAGCAGTATCATTGAGGCGAAATTAATGAAAACTTTTAGTGCGAAACCAGAAACCGTAAAACGTGACTGGTACGTGGTAGACGCTGAAGGCAAAACCCTCGGTCGTCTGGCTACTGAAATTGCTTCCCGCCTGCGCGGTAAGCACAAGCCTGAGTACACACCTCACGTTGATACTGGCGACTACATCGTTGTTGTCAACGCTGCGAAAGTGCACGTAACTGGCCGTAAGGCATCTAGCAAGATGTACTACCGTCACACTGGCTTCCCTGGTGGTCTGCGTGAAGTAAGCTTCGAAAAATTGGTTGCTTACAAGCCAGAAATGATCATCGAAAAGGCTGTTAAAGGCATGCTGCCAAAAGGCCCTCTGGGTCGCGAAATGTACCGCAAGATGAAAGTCTACGCTGGTACTGAGCATCCGCATGCGGCTCAACAGCCACAGAAACTTGACGTTTAATCGGGGGTAGCTATGTCAGTGACTCAATACTACGGTACTGGACGACGTAAGTCCTCTACCGCTCGTGTCTTCATGAAAGCTGGTGCAGGCACAATCGTTGTTAACGGTCGTACTCTGGACACATACTTCGGTCGTGAGACTGCTCGTATGGTTGTTCGTCAGCCTCTGGAATTGACCGAGTTGTTGGAAAAGTTTGACCTGAATATCACCGTTACTGGCGGTGGTGGTTCTGGTCAGGCTGGTGCTATCCGTCACGGTATCACCCGTGCACTGATGCAGTATGACGAAACTCTGCGTCCAGCTCTGCGTAAAGCGGGTTATGTTACTCGTGATGCTCGTGAAGTTGAACGTAAGAAGGTCGGTCTGCGTAAAGCACGTAAGCGTCCACAGTTCTCCAAGCGTTAATCTGCTGGCACCTGTTTCAGGTACCGTTCAGATCGAAAACGTCCGCTTTAGCGGGCGTTTTTTTTTGATTTAAAGAAAGATGTTTTAGTAAATGTCTATGGAGTGATGAAAGTGTTTGTTGTGTTTTCGACAAGATTCCATTGATGAAAATCAGTAAAAATTGATTCAAGTAGGCATTGAAAAAATAATTTTCAGAAGTACGTAAGGATTGCCGTAGGCTATTTAAGCAAAAGCGCATGTAAGGCTTTTGTATGGATTGCAAAACCAGTATCATTACGCATTGCTGATAGGGTGGGCAGGTACAATCAGAATACAGCTCTATTCGGGGAAAGGATAACTCGCAATGATTATCCCATAAAAAAGAATTCTTAATGAAAGAGTTGCTTTTTTCTCCTTGCTAATAGGCTCTTATGTCCGAAGCTACCGGCTTTGATTAAAGCTAAAGGCTTTTTTTTGGGCATAGGTTTTGCTGAGGACTCTGTTTTTGCCAGGGCCGTGTTTTTATAAGGGCACTGTCTTGTTGAAAACGAAACAAGTCCCACCCATGAATTAAAAGAAGTCATTGGGCATAAATGCCCTGATGGGGAGAGTAGGTTAATGAGTGACAACGGCGTAAATACCAGCCGGCGCCGCTTTCTCGTGGCTGCGACTTCGGTGGTGGGGGCTGCCGGAGCCGTTGGGGTCGCAACACCTTTCGTGAAATCGTGGAATCCAAGTGCCAAGGCGAAAGCCGCTGGTGCTCCCGTGAAGGTGAACCTCAGCAAATTGGAGCCGGGACAGCAGGTAGTTGTGGAGTGGCGTGGCAAACCAGTATTTGTGGTTCGACGAACCAAAGAAATGCTGGTTGACCTGAAAGCTCAAGGCGATTTGTTGCGTGATCCAAAGTCCGAGAAATCCGAACAGCCGTCTTATGCGACTAATGAATACCGTTCTGTTAAAGATGAGTACCTGATTCTGGTCGGTCTTTGTACACATCTGGGTTGTTCTCCAAAGTATCTGCCTGAAGTCAAACCAATGGAATTTGAAGCCAAGTGGAAAGGTGGTTATCACTGCCCATGTCACGGTTCTAAATTTGATTTGGCGGGCCGTGTGTATAAAGGCGTTCCTGCACCAACCAATCTGGTTGTGCCTCCTTACACCTATGAGAACGACATAGTAGTGATTGTCGGTCAAGATGGGGAGAAAGCCTGATGGAAAAATTTATGGGTTGGGTGAACGAACGGATGTCGGTTACCCGCGTCTGGGAGGATCACCTAAGCAAATACTACGCACCAAAGAACTTTAACTTCTGGTACTTCTTTGGCTCCCTGGCGATGTTGGTTCTGGTGAACCAGTTATTGACCGGTGTCTGGTTGACCATGAGTTATACCCCAAGCGCTGAAGCAGCGTTTGCTTCCGTAGAATACATCATGCGTGATGTAGAATACGGCTGGTTGATTCGATACATGCATTCAACCGGAGCATCCTTCTTTTTCATCGTCGTTTATATGCACATGTTCCGCGGTCTTATCTACGGTTCTTATCGTGCGCCGCGTGAATTGGTGTGGATCTTCGGTATGGCGATCTATCTGGCGTTGATGGCAGAAGCCTTTATGGGTTACTTGCTGCCATGGGGGCAGATGTCTTACTGGGGTGCTCAGGTTATTATATCCCTGTTTGGTGCTATTCCAGTGATTGGTCCTGACTTGCAACAATGGATTCGTGGTGACTTCCTGATTTCCGGTATCACTCTGAACCGTTTCTTTGCCCTGCATGTTGTGGCATTGCCCATTGTTATTCTGGGTCTGGTTCTGTTGCATATCATTGCTCTTCATGAAGTGGGTTCCAACAACCCTGATGGTATTGATATCAAGAAGTACAAGGATGAGCATGGTGTGCCACTGGATGGTATTCCTTTCCACCCTTACTACACAGTGAAAGACCTGGTAGGTGTAGCGGTGTTCCTGTTTATCTTCTGTTCCGTGATGTTCTTCTTCCCTGAAATGGGTGGGTACTTCCTGGAGCACGCTAACTTTGAACAGGCTAATGGTCTGAAGACTCCGGAACACATCGCTCCGGTTTGGTACTTCGGCGCGTTCTACTCCATGTTGCGTGCCATCACCTTTGATATCGGTCCGATCGATTCCAAGCTGGGTGGTGTCATTGTAATGGGAGCAGCGATTGCCATTCTGTTTGTACTGCCATGGCTGGATCGCAGCCCTGTTCGTTCCTGGAGATATAAGGGAATGATCAGCAAGGTTGGTATCTTCGTGTTTGGTTTCGTGTTTGCCCTGTTGACCTGGTTGGGTACTCAGCCTGCAACTCAGCTATACACGTTGATCGCACAAGTGTGCACTCTTTACTACTTCGCTTTCTTCCTGCTGATGCCGTTCTACACCAGATGGGAAAAGACCAAGCCAGTACCAGAGAGAGTGACAGGATAATGAAAAAAGCAATTATTACCTTTGTATTGTCTCTGATGCCAATGCTGGCGTTAGCAGCCGGTGGTGGGTATCCACTGGATGCTATTGAGACAGATCATTCTGACAAGGCATCACTTCAGCGTGGCGCCAAACAGTTCATGGCTTATTGCGCCGGTTGCCATGCCACCCAGTTTCAGCGTTTTGAACGGGTAGCAGACGACATTGGTGTTCCTCATGATCTGATGAAAGAAAACCTGATGAGCACAGATTCCAAAATTGGTGATCTGATGTTCCATAATATGGACGGTAAGGAAGCCAAAGTATGGTTTGGTGCAACGCCTCCAGATTTGACCATGGTCACCCGTGTTCGTGGTGAAGCCTGGCTGTACACTTACCTGCGTACGTTCTATGAAGACAAGAAGCGTCCTTGGGGTGTGAATAACAAGGTCTTCCCTGACGTTGGTATGCCTCATGTGCTTATGGAGCTGCAGGGTGTTCAGATTGATAGCTGTGGCGACATGGATCCAACCACGGTTGATCCACTGACCGGTGAAAAAGTGTGTGGTCTGAGTGTTGATCCGAAACGCAAAGGGTCTATGGATCCTACGCATTTTGATCGGGCTATGTACGACATGACTAACTTCCTGTCTTACTCTGCTGAACCAATGAAGCTGGAGCGTCAGAGCCTGGGTATCTACGTTCTGCTGTTTATCGTTCTGCTGTTCATTGTTACTCTGCTGCTTAAGCGTGAGTACTGGAAAGATGTTCACTGATTTTTAGTGAGATATAAAAAACCCGGCCTTATGTGCCGGGTTTTTTATGACAAGAAATTGAAAACTGTCAATCCAATAACAACTTAACCTGCTTCATAATATCCAGAGCCAGTTCATCCTGATGCAGCTCGCGGCAGTTGATGGTGATATCCGCATGCTTTTTATAAAGCCTGACTCTCTCTTCAAACAAGTCTTCAATGGTTTGATCATCAGAGCGGGCAATGCCGCGGGTATCAAAATTATGAATGCGATCGCGAATCTGATCCAGGTCCAGATCCAGAAAGACGATGACAGAGCTTTTGGCCAGATGTTTCATGGCGGCCTCGCTATAAACTGCAGAGCCGCCTGTAGCAATAATGTGATGCTGTAGGTTGACCTTCAGTAGCTCTTTTTCCTCAATCTCCCTGAGTTCCATATAACCGGACTGATTCAGAATGTCTTGCAAACTCTTCTGCTGACTGATCTGGATCAGAATGTCGGTGTCAATAAAGCCGTAGGCCATATCTTTGGCGAGAATGATGCCAATGGTGCTCTTTCCTGCTCCGGGCATACCAATTAGAGTGATGTTGGTTTTCATTATTGGTCGTTAACTGCTGGCTGATCGAAGGGGATATTGTCAGCGATTCATGGAGTATGCTGCAACCATTCAATACAGGTCTGGTTGAAAATTTCCGGGATTGCTAAAATCCGGTTATGGAATCTATTACGGTTTTGACTGTTCTGGCCAAAATCCGACAATTAAGAGTGAATAATGAGTAAATCTTTAAGAGATCAGTTGATGGGAGCTGGTTTGGCGACCAAGCAGCAAGCCCTGAAAGCTAAAACCAGTACCAATAAAAAGAAAAAGCAGGCGGTTAAATCTGGCGAAATGACGGAGCAGGAAAAACGTCGTATCGAGCTGGAAAAACAAAAGGCCGAACAGGCTGAGCGTGATCGTGAATTAAACCGCAAGCTTGAAGAGGAGCGTCAGCAGAAAGCTGTTCAGGCTCAGGTTCGTCAGTTGATCGAAATGAACACTATCTCCCGAGATCGAGGTGAGGTGGGTTATAACTTTGTCGTAGATAGTAAGGTTAAAAAAATCTACGTTACTCAAGAGCAGTTGGAACGTCTGAGTCGCAGTCTCTATGCCATCGGTATTCTGGTGAATGGTGATGAAGACGAGTTCAGAGTTATCCCGACGACGGTAGCAACCAAAATTCAGGAACGTATTCCTGAAGCGGTCATTATTCATGAAGCAGAAGTGGGTGAAGAGCTTACAGAGGAAGAGAAGGACTGGTATTCAGACTTTGAAATTCCTGATGATCTGATGTGGTAAGCGCAGCAAAGTGAGATAAAGAGATGGGAAGGAGGCGTATGCCTCCTTTGTAGAATAGGGTGCTATCTGGTTGTAGCAATCACTTCAATTTCTACTTTCACGTCTTTAGGCAGGCGAGCTACCTCTACCAAGCTGCGAGCAGGAAAAGGAAACGAAAAATACTGTTTGTAGACTTCATTTATGTCCGTGAAATCTTCCATATTCTTAACGAATACTGTTGCCTTCTTTACATTATCCAGGCTGCTGCCGGCTGCTTCCAGTACAGACCTGAGGTTTTTAAGGCACTGATGTGCCTGCAGTTTAGTGTTTTCCACAATCTCGCCGGTTTCAGGCTCGATGGGTAACTGTCCTGAAGTGAAGATCAGTTCGCCGAACTGGATACCTTGTGAATAAGGGCCAATAGCGGGAGGGGCATCAGGCGTTTCAATGACTTTATGCATAATCAGTAATCACTTGTCGAGGGGGATCGAAAGAATTGGGCATTCTAATCAGTGAGTTTTCGATATGTCATTGTGTATAACACGGAATGCTGCCAGTTTCTGAATATTTATTGATCTGAGTTGGGAATACCTGACTTAAACGCTAAGACTTAATCCACAGTTTTTCAAATGATTCAATACCTGATCAAATCTCTTCCGTATCACCGGATTATCGAGTGAGTCCAATCAGTACTCCCAATCCATAGCATTTTCTGCGTCCTGAACCTGACTTCCATTCAAGGAGAACACGAGACTCTTGCCACTGGCGAGTTTCAGAATAGAAGTTGCGCCGGTAACCGTTTCGGGAGTGGTTGGACAAGAAAGTTGTACGTCATGGAGAGCAATGTTATTGCGATTTCTAACTTCCTTGTCATAGATAGAGCGTTCTTTGTCTGTGCGTTTCTTCAATCTCTGGCTTGAGTATGTGACATAGAGGTCTATCTTTTTTTCTTTGGCAAGAAGTCGGACTGACTGTGTGCGATCTTTAATGGTCTTCAGGCGACTTGGATCTGCCTTGATTTCATCGGGCAGTGAGTCCGTCATAACCTTCACCGCTCTGGTTGCAAAGAGGTGTTGCAGGCCGATCCTGACAGTTTGATATAAGTTTCAGCGGAAGGTGTTGTTGATAACATCGTCTTTGATGGCTGGTTTGAAGATCAAAGTTTCTCCACTGAACGTATTGAGATCGTTTCTGAGTTCTTTCAAGTTGGTATGGTTATCTCTCAGGGTCAGAATGGGGTGAGGCTCTGATGGTTGGTCAAAAATAGCGGTCTGGGGAAAAGTTATCCACAGGCATGCCGGAAGAAAAAACAGCGCATCGAGAAGATTAGTAGGTACTCAGCGGGTAAGGTTCAGGCCACATTCTTCAAGGTAATCCATAACCTCATTGTATCGCTTGTCCACAGGGGCATCTTTCAAGCTGCCAAACCAGTAACGCCAAAGGGTTTGGTTACCAGCATCTTTGGCCTGAGTACCGTTATTGGCAAAGTAGAGCGTATTGCCCATTTTTGTTTTGAGGATATAGGAGGCGCCAACTATACCGTCAGGCATCTCGACACAGCTCATTTCATCATCATGGAGGCTGGAATTGGTTGGATTATCCACTTCCTGCCGGTAAATGATCTGTTCAGCAGCTGATCGCTGATCCAGCCCGCCTTTGATGTAAGCGATGTGGAGATTGAGAGGATCACCGTTTGAAGCGATTTTCCTAAGAGTGACGGCTCTGTCTTCAATGGTTTTAATGCGTCTCGGGTCTGCTTGCATAGCTTTCGCCATGGTTTCTTTCAGTGCTTGTCTGGCGGGGTTGCATAAGGGGGTGGTCGGTTTTCGAGTGTGAATGATTGCAGTCGCTTCGCTGACCTGAGCCTCGGCAATCATGTTCAGCAGGCTCTGTTCAAAGGCCTTTTGGAAAGTGACAGCCACTGGTCGAGTGATTCTGTCATCTCCTGCAATTTGTACTTCAGAAGATCGTCTCAGGGGGGTGATGGTTAGTCGGGCTATATCTGTTTTTACTTCGTTGTCCAATTCACCGTCACTGACCACGGTTCCGCTGATATCGGCGAGCATGGCCATTTTCAGCTCATTAACATCCAGTTTTTCAATGGCTTGACTGGAACCAATGTACGGTTTGTTTGTGCAGGCTGCCAGCAAGCTTGCTGATAGCGCAATCAGAACAATTCTGAAAATGGCTATTGAGAAACTCCGCTCTCTGGGGATATTAACTATCAAGATGCTGGCTCAGTCTACTTCGAATTTGGACGACTTCTAAAACATAGCTTGTTGATTCGGGAATGCCAGTGATTGGGTTGCATACACTGATATTAGAGTGAATAGAAGCAGGAGAGTCAGCTTGGACGGAATGCATGGAGCAGGGTCTATTAATGTGAAACCTGATTTAGTCAGTGATCAGGCTGATGACCAAAAAGTATACGCATCTAAAATTAACTATCTCCCCGGAAACCCTGATTCTTTTTTTGATCGCTCGAATAACGGTAAAAGTATCTATCGATATAGGGTTGCAGAGCTTCCACCCAAAAAAGGTGTGTTTGAAGGGGAGAAGGCGCTTGGCAGCAATGAGTTTGAGAAAAGTGTGGATGATCTTGCTGCATTAATGGCGGAACCGCTCTCTAGCGATTGCTTGGCCTTTTTTAGGGGTGAGCATGAACTCTATAACTGGTTGGTTTCAACACTTTATAATCTCGAGAAGCTGAATGGCAGTCAGGTTGAGGCTAACAAGATTAAGTCAGCGGAGCGAGCTAATTTTCTGGATCAGAAGCTGGGAAAGACAGGTTTTGATTGGCGGTGTTTTCCCTTGGCATTTAACTATGACAGCGCTGCGAAGACGAGAGCCTTGTCTGCGCTTAAAAATGATGATTTTGAAAAGAACATTCAAAAGAAGGTCGGATTTCTACCGACCTGGATGGAGAAGGAGTACAAGGGTCATACCTTGGGTAGGGCGTACCATATTTACTGGGAGTTAAGGCAGACAGCAGCAAAAACGTTTAAAAAGTCACCATACACCCAAGAAGATTTCATTCACCAATACCCGAACTTAGCAAAAATGCTGAGTGATTTTGCCAATGAATCCCGTTTTGATGAGTATGGCTTTACTCAGCAGGAAGTAGCTGCTTTCGGTAGCTGGTTGGACAATAGTGATAATTGTGCCAATGGCGCGGTTAGTAATAAGGGCTGTTGGTCATGGCAGAACCTGAAACCGTCAAAAGTAGATGAACTTCCATTCAATAAGAAGAAAGCAGATTTCTATACAACGATTCCATGGAAGGATTTGCCTTCTCCCTCGGAGAAGGTACGTGGCAGGGGCAGAAAACGAAAAACCTTGGAGCCACTTGGTGATGTTGAGGTTAAGCAGCCAAAGTTAGAAGATGTCATTCAACGAGCTGCTGATTTTGACATGGATGATATGACCGAAAAGTGGAGTAATGGGCTGCTACACACGGCCTATATTCCTGGTCTGGAATGTTATACACAGCCAAGGCTTGATATTTCTGATCTGAAAATTGATCCGAAGACCGGTATTCATAAAATGCCGAGTCCGGCCATAGAGGACTCTGGAGAAAGAGAGCCGTCGGTTAAAGAGGAGCGTTTTTTAATATCTGAGCAGCAGCTAACTGATATCAAGGTTGATATTGCAGGACTAGAGCTTGTTGTTACAGAAGAAGGTGACAACTGCTATGAGCTGAATACGGCTCTGTTGGTAGATGTTATTTTGGCTGCCTTAAATAGACAACAAGGTATGTTTGCGACCATCGAATCGCTAGAATTAATGGATGCGCTTGAATATCTGAATGAGTACCACATGGCTCAGGAAGCGGGGAAAGTGGGTGAGTTTGCCAGCGAAGCCTTAGAATCTCAGCAGCAGAGGTTTAATCGCACAGAAATTGATCACCGTTCAGAAACCGTTCGTAAAATATGGTCTCTTTCTCAGAGTGTGTTGAAAAAATCGGCTAACACAGATGATGTTAGCGCTGAAGTTCAGGGGAAGATAAAACTACTTTTAGATTTTCAGGCGCAATATCTGCCAGTTGCTGAAAAGCTGCTTGATTTACTTAACCTGATCAAGTCAAGAATTGGAACTCTGGAAGAAAATAATTCTACAAAACTTCAATTTTTGGAAGAGATGGAGGCACTGACTGAAATATCAGCGTTACAGATGGCTATAAAATATTATCTTGCCAGCCTTGTTCCTGGTGCTGATATGGAAGACTGGCAACGGTTGAGCCATATTATCAAGCAGCCCTTTCAGGCTTTGCAGGGGAAGATTGAACTGAAGATTCGCAGTAGAGTCAGTATTCCTATTGATATGTATCAAGTGCTCGATCTAGGCGGTGTAGAGTCGATCTCCGGCGAAGTTGATGTGTCGGTCGATAGATTCCGAACTTTTGCCTTAGATGCACTAGAAAGAGCTGAGAAGGAATATCGTTTAAAAACCGGTATTTGGGATCTTGATCGTGCTCGGGTGGAGTTTGAATGTTTTGGAAAAACTATTCGACTATTAAAAGATGTTGAGGACAAAGAGGGTGGGGGGCGTGCCTACAGGGAATACTATGCGCTTCTGTCTTCCCTTCAGGAAAATATACAGATCGTGTCTACTGGTTTGCAGCAAGCGAACCATGATCAAGCTTTCAAAGCACTTAAAGATACGATTCGATTATGTCGACAAAAATTTGATTTTGCTAAAGATGCGTAACCGGCTTACGACTTTAAGATAAAGGGAAGAGCCTTTGATACTGGTAAATTGCCCCCCCGTGATTGCTGCTATCTTGTGTGATTAATTCCCCTCATTTATTTTTGTTTAACGCCCTGAGGTTGGCTTATGCAACCCGCTTCCAGTCTGGCTCTTCCGATTCTTGCGCTCTGTGGACTATTGCTGCTTGCCACCGGTTCACTGATCTGGCTGAAAAAAATAAGGCTTCCGTACACGGTAGGGCTAGTGATCATCGGTATGCTGCTGTCTGAACTGGCTCGTTATTCTGATACATTTGATTTTCTGAGAAAAGTACCGCTGACCCATGACCTGATTATGTATGTATTGCTGCCGGTACTGATCTTTGATGCCGCTCTCAATATGAAAGCCAGCAGGCTCTTTCAGGATTTGCTTCCAGTGATGATGCTGGCTGTACCAGGAGTCCTTCTATCAATGCTGTTTATTGGCTTTCTGATTGGGATGATTTCTCCTTTAACCTTAACGGCCGCATTGCTCTTTGGGGCGCTGATTTCAGCGACGGATCCAGTGGCCGTTATTGCCCTGTTTAAAGAAGTGGGAGCACCCAAAAGGCTGTCATTACTGATGGATGGGGAGAGCCTTTTTAATGATGCGACGGGCATTGTTATGTTTGGCATCGTTCTTTCCATGATTCAGGTTGGTAGTGGTGTAACAGGAGCGACTGTACTGCAGGGAATTTGGTCCTTCATTCTAGTGTTTTTTGGTGGAATTCTGGTAGGAGGAGGGCTTGGCTGGATCATGTCAGGTCTGCTAAGAATAGAAACGGATGAACCTTTTGTTCAGTTGGCCCACACCACTTTGCTTGCCTATGGCAGTTTTGTTATTGCTGATCATCTGCTGGAAGTGTCGGGTGTTATGTCCACCATTGCTGCGGGTTTAATTACACGGAATTCATTGTCTGGAGCGTTGGCCGGGAAGGTAAAAGAGTTCCTGCTGCCTTATTGGGAATTCATGGCATTTCTGGCCAATAGTCTGATCTTTATTTTACTGGGCATCAAAGAGGATTTGCTGTTCAAGAATCCCGACAGGCTGATGGAGCATCTACCCTGGTTGTTGATTGCGATTGTTGTTGTTCTTATTTCCAGAGTTATAGTCGTTTATTCCATGCTAGGGGTTTCAAATCAAATCCAGCGTAAAGACCCTGTGGATAAAAATACCAAACTGTTGATGTTCTGGGGCGGGTTACGAGGTGTGGTGCCTGTGGCACTTATGCTGTCACTGCCAGCCGATTTGCCTCAGCGAATGCTGATTGTTGATATGACGCTGGCTGTCATACTGTTTTCCCTGCTGATGCAGGGAACCAGTATAAGTTGGTTGATGAATAAGTTGAAGATGAAAGAGAGTGCTTCCTAGAACTGGGTTAAAAAGTTATGAAGCCTTATGACCCAACGGAGTCATTTAATTATGGATTTTCTGTAATTGGTTTAAAACATCTTGTGACGTAGGGCGGTCTTCAGGGCTGTAAGCCAGCATGCTTTTTAGTAAGTGATGATACTTCTGAGGCACGGCTCTTGAGGTCAGGGCGTGATCAACGTGATCTTCCAATGTTTTTCTACTGCTGCAGGCGATTTTGTTGGATTCCAAGCCCTCTTCAGCTGAAGGGTAGGGTATAAAATTACTGCCAGTAAGGAGCTCGTAAAAGGAGGCGCCCGCTGCGAAAATATCAGTTGCTTTTGAAGGGGTTACTTTTTCTGCAAAGCACTCTGGTGCAAGGTATCCGGCTGTTGTTTGAAGTTGTGGATGATTTTTGGCTTCCTCTGTTGTTGTGGTTTCACCCAGGTCGATCAGAGTTACATGTTCACTCTCATCAATAGCTATGTTGTCCGGTTTAATATCATTATGTATCAAACCTTCGGTATGCATAGCTGCCAGCCCTTCCATGAATTGAATGCTTGCAGATTTAAATAAAGGCTCAGGTAAAGCTTTTCCGAAAGCTTTCATTAATTCAAATAAGTCCATTCCCGCGTCATCCATGATCACAATAGCTGCATCCTGTAAGCAAAGACCTTTGCCCTGTGTAACATGAGGAAGCCCTTTACATAGACTGAGTGCTTTCACTTCACGGGCGCCTATTTCTTTGGGCATATATTTTGTAACTTCTCTTTTTCCGTTTTCGCGGGTAGAAAAAGTGATTACGGCTTTAACACTGGGGGCATTGTTTCTGTTGTTGATGTAGCGAGTGACATGCTCTGCCACAGAAACAGGCTTTTCTGCAAAGTAGTTAGCCAGAGTTGAGGATGTATAGCTTCCTGCCGAGGTCGCAGCACTCCAGAGAGAGCTTAGCCAGCTATGATTTGCGGATTGATGAGTGGCGGTTCCTTGCATATGAATACCCTCGGTCCCTAAGAGATGCAGGAAGTATCCCTTGGGATTGGGGTGTCTTGTATTGGACCAAAGAAAAAGCGACCTGCCGGCCGGTCGCTCATGCCCGACTACCGGCAAAAACCACAATAATTACGACCAAGGTCGGTAGTGTTTTGGGGAATGCAGAGGATGCCGTTATAATGCCCGGTTTTCAGCATTTCTTGTCAGGAAGCGCGAAACCATGACTGTTCGTACCCGTGTTGCTCCTTCTCCAACCGGTGATCCCCATGTGGGCACGGCTTATATTGCCCTCTTTAATATGGCGTTTGCCAAGAGTCAGGGTGGCCAGTTCCTGCTGCGTATAGAAGATACAGATCAGGCGCGCAGTACGCCTGAATCTGAACAGCAGATTCTGGATTCCTTACGCTGGCTCGGTCTGGATTGGGATGAAGGTCCTGATAATGGGGGTTCACATGGCCCTTACCGTCAGAGTGAACGTCGTGATATTTATGATCAGCATGCAAAAATCCTGATAGATAAAGGACATGCTTTTCCTTGCTTCTGCTCTTCAGAACGTTTGGATGAGTTGCGTAAAGAGCAGGAAATCAGTAAATCCGGTTCCGGCTATGACGGTCGTTGCCTGCATCTCAGTGAAGACGATGTACAGGCCAAAGTGGCTGCGGGCGAATCACACGTTATCCGTATGAAGATACCCGCTGAAGGTAAGTGTGTTTTTAATGACATGCTGCGTGGCAATATTGAAATCGACTGGACTCAGGTTGATATGCAGGTGCTGGTTAAGGCCGATGGCATGCCAACTTACCATCTGGCGAATGTAGTTGATGACCATCTGATGGAAATCACTCACGTTATTCGGGGTGAAGAGTGGATCAACTCGGCACCTAAGCACCAGTTGTTGTACGAATACTTTGGTTGGGATATGCCGGTTCTGTGTCATATGCCATTGCTGCGTAACCCGGATAAATCCAAGCTGTCTAAACGCAAGAATCCAACCAGTATTACCTACTATCGTGATGCCGGTTATCTGCCAGAAGCTCTAGTGAATTATCTCGGTCGTATGGGCTGGTCTATGCCGGACGAAAGCGAGAAGTTTAATCTGGATGCCATGATTGAGAACTTCGATATCACTCGTGTTTCTCTGGGTGGTCCCATTTTTGATCAGGAAAAATTGTCCTGGTTGAATGCCAGCTGGATTCGGGAAGATCTGTCTACAGAGCAGTTTGCTGACCGACTGCATAAGTGGCTGCTAAACAGTGACTACGTTATGAAGTTCTTGCCTCAGGCACAAGGCCGTGTAGAAACGCTGGCAGACTTTGCTCCAATGGCAAGCTTCATGTTCTCTGGAATGCTGGATCTCTCGGAAGAGGATTTTGTTCATAAAAAGCTGGAACAGGCTGATGTGAAGAAAGTGCTGCAGTTCACCTTATGGCGTCTAGAGCAACTGCGACAGTGGAACAAGAGCGATATCTTTAATGAGATTAAAACTCTGTCAAAGGAAATGGGATTAAAGTTAGGTGACTTCAATCATCCTATCTTTGTTGCTATTGCCGGTACCCCGAACTCGTGGTCTGTGATGGACTCTATGGAGATTCTGGGTGCTGATATGACTCGAGCTCGTCTGCGTCATGCAATAAATGTGTTGGGCGGCCTGTCTAAGAAAGAAACTAAACGTTTTGACAAAGAGTTCAGAGTTCTGGGTGCAGAGTAAAATCTGAATCCCTTCCTTTAAAGATCAAGCTGACTGGCACAGTGTGTCAGTTGGCTTATCTGTCTCGCTTATTCTTCTGCATACAAGAAAGAAATCCCCGGTAACACAGAGCCCAAAGCTTACTGCATATAAGTATCTGGACACTTGAATTCATATGCTCTTTGCCCACCTTCGGTGAGTAAAGAGCAATTTAATATTCGATTACGTGTGTCTAAACACTTACCGGGTTTTCGTGATCAGTCAGTATTCAGCATTGTGGTAGATGTTCTGTACATCGTCGGAGTCATTGAGCAGAGATAGCAGTCTATCCATAACCTCAATATCGTCACCGCTGATGGTAGTGGGAGTCTGTGGAACAAACTGAATCTCTTCAACGTCAAAGTCTATGCCTTCAAAGGTGTTAACCAGAGCGGTTCTAGCTTTGGCAAACTCGGTGTGTGGCGCAAACACGGTGACCTTACCGCTTTCACATTCGATATCGCTGACATCAACGTCTGCTTCCATCAGTGCTTCCAGGGCAGCCTCTTCATCATCACCGCTAAAACCAAAAATAGCGCTGTGATCGAACATATGGCTGGCACAGCCCTGGTTGCCGATTTTGTTTTTAGTTTTGGTGAAGCACTGGCGCACGTCACCAAAGGTTCGGTTCGGGTTGTCGGTCAGACACTCGACAATCACCATGGTGCCACCGGGACCAAAGCCTTCATAGCGAGCGGTAGAAAAGTCTTCACCACCGCCGCCTTTAGCTTTGTCCAGCGCCTTCTCGATAACGTGAGACGGAACCTGGTCTTTCTTGGCTCGGTCGATCAGGCTGCGCAGTGCCAGATTACCATCAGGCTCAACTCCGCCAGATTTGGCGACCACATAGATTTCACGACCGTATTTGCTGTAAACCCTGGCTTTTGCATCAGAGGTTTTAGCCATGGATTCTTTACGGTTTTGGTAGGCTCTGCCCATTTTTCTGTCTCACTGAATTGGGTAAAAAAAATGTTAGATGAAGAGATTCTAACTTTTGGTACCCACTAGTGGAAACGCCTGTTGTGAACCATGGAGTGCAGCTTACTAAGGACGGGATGGTTTATGAGTCTCTGAAGACAAACTAATAGACATAACCATTTGCTCTGTTTGATGTTTTTTTCATAAGTGGTGCTTGACAGGTTAGAGGGGCATCCATATCATTCGCCCTGCGTTTCGGGGGCAACAAAACAACTTCTTTAATAGAGGTTCATGTCTTCGAAAGTAAAACGCTTTTGGGGCCTTAGCTCAGCTGGGAGAGCGCAACACTGGCAGTGTTGAGGTCAGCGGTTCGATCCCGCTAGGCTCCACCAACTCTTTTAAGAGATTGTGTCCCGTTCGTCTAGTGGTTAGGACACTGCCCTTTCACGGCAGTAACAGGGGTTCAAGTCCCCTACGGGATGCCACTTTTCTGCGAAATCTTTTAGTTAAAACTACGGATTACGCACCGACTTGAAGATGTCGTTAAATGACTTCCGCTTTCGCAGTGAGATAACCGATTAGTTAACTCACTACGTTTGACTTTGAAGAGGTCATTCATTATCTTCCTGCGGGAATAGCTCAGTTGGCAGAATATAACCTCACCAAGGGTTGTAGATGCCTAAGAGTTAAAGGGTGAGTTTTGTTTCTCATTCCGACTTTAAAGAAGTCATAAAATATCTTTTTGCGGGAATAGCTCAGTTGGTAGAGCACGACCTTGCCAAGGTCGGGGTCGCGAGTTCGAGTCTCGTTTCCCGCTCCAAATATAGGCTGTCTGAGTAATCAGATAGACACAAAGTATTGTGTCCCGTTCGTCTAGTGGCCTAGGACACTGCCCTTTCACGGCAGTAACAGGGGTTCAAGTCCCCTACGGGATGCCATATTCTGCTCAGCAATGAGCAAGACAAGAATAAGTCTTAAACATATTCGCTGCGGGAATAGCTCAGTTGGTAGAGCACGACCTTGCCAAGGTCGGGGTCGCGAGTTCGAGTCTCGTTTCCCGCTCCAATTTAAAGAGTGTGAATGTAACCTTGAGAAAGGTCGGGATCGTCTCCTTATAGCAAGGGCGAGTCTCGTTTCCCGCTCCAATTTAAAGAGTGTGAATGTAACCTTGAGAAAGGTTGGGGTCGTCTCCTTATAGCAAGGGCGAGTCTCGTTTCCCGCTCCAATTTAAAGAGTGTGAATGTAACCTTGAGAAAGGTCGGGATCGTCTCCTTATAGCAAGGGCGAGTCTCGTTTCCCGCTCCAAATATAGGTTGTCTGAGTAATCAGATAGACACAAAGTATTGTGTCCCGTTCGTCTAGTGGCCTAGGACACTGCCCTTTCACGGCAGTAACAGGGGTTCAAGTCCCCTACGGGATGCCATATTCTGCTCAGCAATGAGCAAGACAAGAATAAGTCTTAAACATATTCGCTGCGGGAATAGCTCAGTTGGTAGAGCACGACCTTGCCAAGGTCGGGGTCGCGAGTTCGAGTCTCGTTTCCCGCTCCAATTTAAAGAGTGTGAATGTAACCTTGAGAAAGGTCGGGATCGTCTCCTTATAGCAAGGGCGAGTCTCGTTTCCCGCTCCAATTTAAAGAGTGTGAATGTAACCTTGAGAAAGGTTGGGGTCGTCTCCTTATAGCAAGGGCGAGTCTCGTTTCCCGCTCCAATTTAA